>CAVZAM010000046.1:0-86288 GCA_963773285.1 uncultured delta proteobacterium | reverse complement strand
AAGACCGCACCCCGGCGGACCCCATCGCCGATGCGAGCTTATCATGCAAATCGGGAAACCTCAAGGAGTATAAGGGGGATCCAGGACTTGCCCTGATAAAATCCAGCTGTTGACAAATCAGGTCAGTTGACCGAAAATTTAATGAGACATTCTGATGGCGATGAAGTCCGCCATAACCGCCCCGGCCCAAGGCGTGGGGCTGATGACTTCTGTCCAGGTTCGGGCAGAAGTTTTTTTTGGGCCCAATTTAGGGGGTTGAGCCATGGGAACGTATCGCCACTTCCAGGAGGCCCTGGAGCAGCAGCTCAGCCAGTTGGCCCGGCTTCCGGAAATAAACGCGCCCGGCCTTACGCGGCTTCTCACCAAGCTGCGGGAGAACCGCTTCAACCTGGTGATCCTGGGAGCCTTCAAACGCGGCAAGAGCACCTTGATCAATGCCCTGCTGGGGGAAGCCATCCTGCCCACCGCCATCATTCCCTTGACCTCAGTCGTGACCATCCTGGGCTATGGTGAGAGCCTCGCCATCGAAGTGCTTTTCCGGGATGGTCAGAAGCGCCGCATTCCCCAGGCAGAACTGGCGGACTATATCACCGAGAAGGGCAATCCCAAAAACCAGAAGGGCGTCCTGGAAGTGGAGATTGCCTATCCCTCTGCTTACCTTAAGGACGGGGTGCGGATCATTGACACCCCCGGGGTGGGTTCGGTTTACAGCCACAACACGGAAGTTGCCTACAAATACCTTCCCCAGGTGGATGCCGCGGTCTTCGTGGTCACCGCGGACCCGCCCCTGTCCGCGGCCGAACAAGAATTCTTGCAGGACATTCGGGAACATGTCCATAAGCTCTTTTTCGTGCTGAACAAGATCGACTACGTAGAAGAGTCCGATCGCCTCGAAGCCCTGGAATTTACCACGCAAATTTTAAAAGAGATTTTAGGGGCCGAACAGGTGAGCATCTTCCCGGTCTCCGCCAAGCTGGCCCTGGAGGGGAAAAATAACGGGCATGCACAGCTCTTGGCCCAAAGCCTTCTGCCCCAGTTTGAGGAACATTTGCGCCGTTTTCTCTATGCCGACAAGGGCCGGGTGCTGCTTATTTCCTGCCTGAGCGGTGCCCTGAAGGTCATCACCGACTCCGCCCTGGCCCTCAAGGTGGAACGCCAGGCCGGGTTCTTACCTCTCCAGGAACTCGAAACCAAGATGGCCCAATTCGACCTGGAACTTAAAGGACTGGAAAAAGAGCGCGAGATGTCCCTGCTGCTTCTGGACGGCCGCCTCAAGGGCCTGACCCGGGAATTCGACGCCGACCTGGAGTCCTTTCAACGGGAGACCAGAACCCGCCTGCGCGGAGAAATTGATGCCGCCTTTCAGCACAAAAGCCAGCGATCCCTGAACCTGCGCAAGGACATGGAAGATTTTTTGTTTAGCGCTCTGAAGGATTTGTTCACGGAGTGGCGGCACCAGGAAATAGACAAACTCTCCGACCTGCTGTCGGACACTCATCAGGAATTTGCCGGGCGGATCAACCTCATCCTGGAACGTTTGACCCAGTTGACGGCCCGGATTTTTGACTTTTCCCTCCGGGGCTTTGCGGTGGAGGAGGCCTTTGCCGGCAAGAGCCGCTTCGGCTTCAAATTCAAGGAAGAGCCGGTGGGACTGGAGATCCTCCAGATGACCATCACCGGTCTTTTGCCCCTGGCCTTGACCAGAGGCCTGCTCCTCAGGAAGTTACAGGAAAATGTCACGGAACTGGTGGATAAGCATTGCGGCCGTTTGCGTTGGGATTTTAACCAGCGTTTTCAGGAAATCGTCCGGGAGTTTCGCCAGACCTGGTTGTCCAAAATCGATGACACCACTACAAGCATTCGCCAGGCCCTGGAACGGGCCCGGTCCCAGAAACTCTCCAGCACCCAGAGCGCCCAGACACGCCTGTCCGAGTTGGACGAGCGCCTGAGCAAAATCCTGGCGTCGGAAGCTAACCTCTTGGCCTTAAAGGAGGAGGTTGCAACTTCTTTACAACGGGACTTTGCATCTTAACTTTAAGATAAGAAAGGAGGTGAAATTGGCACGGTGTTGAGAGTCGATGTCGTCTGCTCATTTTTCTCCATCAACCCTCTGAAAACACCTATTCTTCAGTGCCGACCCTGTGCGGCACGGGAGGCGATCATGAAAGATTACGACGAAATTATACGGAATAAGGGCCTGCCCAAGGTTGGGCAAGTGGTGCGCAGCAAAAAGTATGGCACCTTCTGGCGGGTCATGGAAAAGCGGGAAACGTGGATGAACATCGACGATGATCCGAAAACCAAAGAGCCCCGCATGATCCCGTCCATTTACCTGTCGTACTGGCAAGTGAGGGACGATGCCCCTCCCGGAGTAGGGAAAATGATGGGTTATCTCTACACCCTGTACGACAACACCTTCGAAGCCAACTGGGAGAAAGCTTCATCCAAATAAGCCTCCCGGCTTTGATGGCCGGAACTTGAAGGCCGGCGGTGATCAGGAACCGTCGGCCTTTTGCCTTCTTAAGCCCTCCTTGCCGATAAATTTTTTTTGCCTCAAATGATTTCCCATCCCTTTCTTTCTATCCTCCGCAAAGATGGTACAATCCGAACAATTTTTTTCTTGTCTTACTTGTAGAGCCTCTCTGCGATCAAAGTAAACAGGCCTATCGTTAGGAAACCAGGGTGACGATAACGATAGGCAGGGAGTCATCTGACCCACAGGAAAGAGCGCTGCCTTCCCCGTTTAATGGAGTTTCCATGAGCATCCGCACCTCCCTGGTTTTGTCGTATCTGGCCCTGGTGGTCCTTTTGACCCTGGGCATGTTGGCGGGGGCTGACTGGGTCGGCAGGCAGCTGCGCCGCCAAAACATGACCTTCGCTGGCGAGGGCGTGCAGAATATTACCAGGGCCAACCTGAAAATTTCCGAGGAGGTGCTGCGAAAATACGGCGAGTTTGCGGTGGAGGACACCGCCAGCACCATCTCCCGGGAACTGGCCGCCATCCTGGCCACCAAAAAATCCCTGGATCATGCCGCCATCCGCCGTGATCCCCAACTGCGCCGGGTGGCGGTGCAGAACATCATGACCCCGGAAGGGGTGGCCGGCTACACCGACCTGGTGGACCTCCACGGCGTCGCCATCCTCCACCCCAACCTCCAGGTGGAAGGGAAAAGTTTCGCCCTGTGGAAAGAGCAGTTCCCCGAGATGTGGCGCCTGGTGGAGCAGGCCTTGAGCCAGCCCCACGTGAGCGGCTATTATTCCTTCCTCGACACCGACAACCGCACCCGGCAGAAATTCATGTCCCTGGTCCGGGTGCCGGGGTTCCCCTTTATCGTGGCCGCGGCGGTGAATATCGACAAGTATTTCCTGCCGGCCCAGGAGCAGATCACCAGCGCCGCAACGCAGGTGGGGACTCAGGCCGACCAGGCCATCGGGAAGTTTGCCAATCACATGGACCGGGTGGCCAAAATCGCCGGCCTGGTCATCGGCACGGCGGTGGCCTTGATCGGCCTTCTGTTCGGGCTCATATTTGCCACTGATATCTCCCGGCCGCTGCAGACGCTGCAAAAGGGCGTCAAGGAACTCGGCCAGGGCAATTTCGCGGTGGCGGTGCCGGAAAAGGGCGCCCGGGAAGTGGTGGAACTGGCCCACTCCTTTAACGACCTGGGCCAGAAGTTGACCGAATACATCGAAAAACGGGACTATATTCGGGACACCTTCGGCCGCTACGTCACCAAGGAGGTGGTGCAGCGCCTCCTGGAGTCGAAGGAGGCCCTGGCCCTGGGGGGCGAAACCCGGGACGTCACCATCCTCATGAGCGACTTGCGGGGTTTTACCGCCCTCACCGTGGACATGACCCCGGGGGGCATCATTTCCCTGCTCAACCGCTATCTCGAAAAAATGATCGCTATCCTGGTGGACTACCGGGCCGTTATCGACGAAATCCAGGGGGACGGTATCCTGGCCTTCTTCGGCGCCCCGGAGGCACTGGCCGACCACCCGGCCCAGGCCGTGGCCTGCGCCCTGGCCATGCAGGCGGCCATGGAGGAGGTAAACGCCACCCACGCCCAGGAGGGCCTCCCCCACCTGGAGATGGGCATCGGGGTGGGTTCGGGGGAAGTGGTGGTGGGGAACATCGGCTCGGAGCTCAGGACCAAGTACAGCGTGGTGGGCTCCCCGGTAAACTTCACCAGCCGCATCGAGGGCATGGCCACCGCCGGGCAGGTGCTCATCAGCGCCGACACCTATGCCCAGGTCCAGGGCGCCGTGGAAACGGGGGAAGTGCTGCGGGTGCGCATGAAGGGCATCCCCGGGGAGGTGACCCTCTACGAGGTGCTGGGGTTGGGTCCGCCTTACAATCTCCACCTGAAGAAACGCCAGGAAACGCTGACGCCCCTGCCCCGCCAACTGCCCGTGCACCTGGACCGCATCAGGGACAAGGTGGTGGTGGCCACCCTGATCGACGCCTGGCTCACCCACCTCTCCGAAACCGGGGCCATGGCCCTGTTCAAGGGCGACCTGGCCGAATGGGAGGACGTGCGCCTCCATCTCCTGGATGCGGCCGGTCAGATCATCCCGGGGCGCATCTACGGCAAGATTACCGCCCTGGCACCCAGCGGCGACGGCCTCCAGCAGGCCACCGTGCGCTTCACTTCCGTGGGGCCGAAAGCCCACGAGCAGATCCATGAGCTCCTGGGCCAGGCCTAGGGACAAGACTCAGGGGGGAGGGCCAGGGAGCAGCGGCTCCCTGCCCTCCCCCCTAACCCCCCTCCCAACCCTTTGAGCTTATGGTTCAGGCCGATGCCTGAACCATAACTTTCTCAAACTCACGGGATGGGGGGGGGGTGTGGGGGAGGGGGTAAGGGTCCACCGACCCTTAGCCCCCTCCCCCACAAATCTCACTTACTCAAATTTGTCGTCAAAGACCTTCATGGCGCAAAATCTGCCGCACATGGTGCACTGGTCTTCCAGGGCCTGGGAGAGCTCCCGGTAGGTCCGGGCCTTGTCGGGGTTGATGGAAAGCTCGATTTGCTTTTTCCAGTCCAGGGAGCGGCGGGCCTTGGACATGGCCAGGTCCCAGTCGGCGGCGCCGGGGAGCCCCCGGGCGATGTCGGCGGCGTGGGCGGCGATCCTGGAGGCCACCACCCCGTCCACCACGTCCTCCACTTCGGGGAGCTTAAGGTGTTCGGCAGGGGTGACGTAGCACAGGAAGCTGGCCCCCAGAGTGGCGGCCAGGGCCCCGCCGATGGCCCCGGCAATGTGGTCGTAGCCCGAGGCCACGTCGGTAACCAGGGGGCCCAGGACGTAAAAGGGGGCATTGGCGCAATATTTTTGCTGGAGGCGAATGTTTTTCTGGATGGCGTGCAAAGGCAGGTGCCCCGGCCCCTCCACCATCACCTGGACACCCTTGGCCCAGGCCCGCTTGGTCAGCTCCCCCAACAGCTTCAGTTCATGGAGCTGGGCCTTGTCGGTGGCGTCGGCCAGGCAGCCGGGCCTGAGACCGTCCCCCAAAGACAGGGTGACCTCGTACTCCCGGGCGATGTCCAGCAGCCGGTCGTACTGGGCCAGCAGGGGATTTTCCTGACCGTGGCGCCGCATCCAGGCCACCGTAAAGGCACCTCCCCGGGAGACCACTCCGGTGACCCGGTTTTTAAGGAGGGGGATGGCCTTCCGGCTCACCCCGCAGTGCACGGTGACGAAATCCACCCCCTGTCTGGCGTGGTGCTCCACCATGTCCAAAAACCAGTCGGCCTGCACCTCGTCCAGGGATTTGGCGTCCACCATCACCTGGTAAATGGGCACCGTGCCGAAGGGGGCCGGGCAGTCGGCCATCAGGTCGGTGCGAATCGTATCCAGGGGGCCGCCGGTGGACAGGTCCATGATGGTGTCGGCGCCGTGCTCCAGGGCCGCGGCCTGTTTGGCCAGCTCCAGCTCCAGGCTGACGGTGTGGGGCGAGGTGCCCACGTTGGCGTTCACCTTCACCCTGACACCCTTGCCGATGGCGATGGGCTTTAAGCCATGGTGCCGCTTGTTGGCGGGGACCACCAGGGTGCCCTCGGCCAGGGCTTGTCTCAGAACCTCCGGGTCCACGTGTTCATGTTTGGCCGCCTGCTTGAGGGCCTGGGTGATTTTACCGGCCACCGCCGACTCGCGCTGCGTCATGGTGCACTCCTTGGCGAAAATATTACCCTAATCTTAACGAGAATGAAACCGTGCGCGCTTTGAAAATGGTATTTTGGGGTGAGGGCCCGGGGTCCGCGACCCCTTGGCTCCCCCCCGCAGCACATTTTCCCCAAGTCTCTTTTTGCAGAACCGGGGCAAATCAGGTAAAATAAAACGATTTTTCGGGAAAGTGGCGTCTCTATGAAACGACTGGCTATATTGGGTTCCACCGGCTCCATCGGGCAAAACGCCCTGGCCGTGGTGGCGGAGCACCCCCGGGAGTTTGAGGTGGTGGGGCTGGCGGCCGGCCGGAACATCCCGGTGCTGGCGGAGCAGGTCAAAACGGTCCGCCCCCGGCTGGTGTCGGTCCAGGACGAGGCCGGGGCCCGGGCCCTCAAGGCCTGCCTCGACGGGCAGCCCCCCGTGGAGATCCTGGTGGGGGCCCGGGGCGCGGTGGCCGTGGCTGCGGCCCCGGAAGCGGACATCGTGGTTTCGGCCATGGTGGGGGCGGTGGGCCTCGAGCCTACCATGGCCGCGGTGGAGGCCGGCAAAATCGTCGCCCTGGCCAACAAGGAAACCCTGGTGGCCGCCGGCTCCCTGGTCATGGCGGCGGTGGCGGCCCACGGCGCCTCCCTCATCCCGGTGGACAGCGAGCACAGCGCCATCTTCCAGGCCCTGGCGGGGCACCGCCGGGAAGAGGTGCGCCGCCTGTGGCTCACGGCCTCGGGGGGGCCTTTCCGCACCTGGCCCCTGGACAAGCTGGCCGCCGCCACCCCGGCCCAGGCCCTGAAGCACCCCAACTGGTCCATGGGGGCCAAGATCACCATTGATTCGGCCACCATGATGAACAAGGCCCTGGAGGTCATCGAGGCCAGCGTGCTGTTCGGGCTGCCGGTTTCCCAGATCGAGGTCTTTGTCCACCCCCAGAGCATCATCCACTCCCTGGTGGAATTCGTCGACGGCTCGGTCCTGGCCCAGCTGGGCTGGCCCGACATGCGCCTGCCCATCGCCTACGCCCTCACCTACCCCCGGCGCCTGCCCCTGAACTTTGAGCCCCTGGACCTGGGCAAAGTCTCCCAGCTCAGCTTCGAGAGGCCGGATTTTACGCGCTTCCCGTCGCTGCGCCTGGGCTACGAGGCCGCTAAGATCGGGGGCACCATGCCGGCGGTGCTGAACGCCGCCAATGAAGTGGCCGTGGCCGCCTTCCTGGCCGGGAGCCTGAATTTTTTCGGCATCCCCCGGGTGGTGGAGGCCACCATGACCGCCCACGCCACGAGCCCCCTGACCAGCCTGGCCCAGGTGCTGGCGGTGAACGACTGGGCCCGGGACACGGCCCAGACCCTGGTGGACCGGGAAGTCCGCCAAAGTTGACACGGTTTCTTAACTAATGCCCTTGGAAATCAGCAGTTTTGAAAATATAGTGCTATAATTTATCAAAAAACGGGATCGGCCAGCCTGCCTTTTTTTCAGGCCATGTACCGGTCTCACGTGCTTCAAGGAGACCGCATAATTCCATGTTGACCTTGTTTGCCGGCACCTGGCTGCCTTTCCAGATGTCCAGCACGCTTGCCTCCATATCCCCCTACCTGACCACCGTGGTGGCCACCGTGGCGGTCCTGGGCGTCCTCATTTTTGTTCACGAGCTGGGCCATTTCCTCACCGCCAAGCTCCTGGGCGTCAAAGTGGAGATTTTCTCCCTGGGCTTCCCCCCGAAGCTGATCTCCAAGCAGGTGGGCGAAACCGACTACCGCATTTCCGTGGTGCCCCTGGGCGGCTACGTCAAACTCCTGGGGGAAAACCCCAACGACGAAGTGCCCCCTGAGCTCATGCACCGCTCCTTCCTGCACCGGCCCCTGTGGCAGCGGGCCGCCGTCGTCCTGGCCGGCCCGGCCTTCAATTTTATATTCGCCTTTCTCGCCCTGTTTGCCGTGTTTGCCACTACCGGCCTCCCGTACGTCCCCACCGACGTGGGCCGCATCATCCAGGACTCCCCCGCCGAACGGGCCGGATTGAAAAGCGGCGACCTCATCGTGGCGGTGGACGGCACCCCGGTGAAACGCTGGGAGGAATTATCCAGCCAGATCCGCCAGCACGGCGGCCAGACCCTGGACCTGGCCGTGAAGCGGGACGGCCGGGAGCTGGATATCAAGGTGACGCCGGAAAGACGGGAGAGCGAAAACCTGTTCGGCCAGAAAATCATGGCCTATCAAATCGGCGTGGCCTCCTCGGAGCGGCTGGTCTCCGAACACGTGGGGCCGGTCCAGGCCCTGGGGGAAGGGATGTCCTATTCGCTGCGCATCGCCGCCCTCACCCTCCAGAGCATCTACAAATTAATTACCCGGGAAATTTCCGTGGACACCCTGGGCGGGCCCATCATGATCGCCCAGGTGGCGGGCAAGCAGGCCGAGATGGGGCTGTCCTACCTCATCAATTTCATGGCCGTGTTGAGCGTCAATCTCACCCTCCTGAACCTCCTCCCCATACCGGTCCTGGACGGCGGCCACCTGCTCTTCCTGTTCCTGGAGGCGGTGCGGGGCAAGCCCCTGGCGGTGAAGCACCGGGAGATGGCCCAGGCCGTGGGCATGATGCTCATCCTCACCCTGATGGTGTTTGTCTTTTATCACGACATCATGCGCCTGTTCGCCACGCGCCAGTAACCGCCTTGCTGCTGCTGGCCCTGGATACCGCCGGCGATCAAGGCAGCCTGGCCCTCCTTGACGATGACCGGGTGCTGGCGGAACATGTCATCGACACCCCGGGCACTTTTCTGGTGCACCTGCTGCCGGCCCTGGACGCGCTTCTGGCGCGCACCGGCCGCCGCCTGAAAGACGTTGCCGCGGTCCTGGTGAGCCAGGGCCCCGGCAATTTCACCGGGCTGCGCCTGGGACTGGCCACGGCCCAGGGCCTGGCCCTGTCCCTCAACATCCCGGCCGTGCCGGTCCCCACCCTGGAAGTCCTGGCGGCCCCCCTGGCCCCCTCGCCCCATCCCGTGGCGGCAGTGGCGGATGCCAGGCGCCAGGAAGTTTACCTGGGATGGTTCGACTGCCGGGGGGAGTTCCCCCTGCCCCTGCCCCCCCCGAGCGCCTCGCCGCCGCGGACCTCCCCGGGCGTCTGACGCCCCCCCTCACCCTCACCGGCCCCGGTATCAAGCCCTATAAAGATTTTTTTGCCGCCAACCTGGCCCCCGGCATCCACCTGGCCCCGGAGGACCTGTGGCCTTCCCGGGCCGCCACCGTGGGCCGCCTGGGCCGCCGGCGCCTGGCCCAGGGTTTAACCGTCACCCCGCCCCAACTTACCCCCCTGTATCTCCGGCCGGCGCTGTAGGTGAAAGAGCGCCATATGGGGGCGTTGTCCCCGCCTCGTTCCCCGTCCCCCGCCAAGTTCTGTGACATCCCGGCTTGTCAGTTATAACTATATAGAATTACTATTATTTTTAAGTATATTATTTTGTTGAAAGATGCTAGGAATCCTTGACAACTCCAGGAAAAACTGATATCTTTTTTAAAGTTAACATTTCAATTCTATTCATCTTTTTTGTTTTCGAGGGAGTATGGCGGTCCTGGACCCGGGGTCCTTAAAAGTTTTGTTGTTTCTTGTTGGTGAACCACTCACTGCACTAGCCCCATCTTTTTTGATGATCTCAGTGTCTTCCCAGCAAATTCTTTCGGAGCGGGGGTATGCCTTGCCGAGCCGCCGGCCCCATATACGGGTGTTCTCATGAGCCCCAGCCGCAAGATGCTCATCAACGCCGCCGACCAGGAGGAATTCCGGGTGGCCATCCTGGAGGAGGGCATGCTCACCGAGTTTGCCCTCGAGGCCGCCAGCCGCGAGCAGACCAAGGGGAATATTTACAAGGGGGTGGTGGCCAACGTCGAGCCCAGCCTCCAGGCGGCCTTCCTGAACTACGGCGGCAACCGCCACGGTTTTTTGCCCCTGTCCGAAGTCCACCCCGACTATTACCTGGAAAAGGTCAAGGATCGCTCCAAGGTCCGCATCCAGCAGGCCCTGAAAAAGGGCCAGGAGCTCATCGTCCAGGTCATCAAGGAGGAAAGCGCCAATAAGGGGGCCTATCTCAGCACCTATGTGTCCCTTCCCGGCCGTTTCCTGGTGCTCCTGGTGAAGCAGAGCCACCTCGGCATTTCGCGCAAAATCGAAAATGAAGAGGAGCGCCAGCGCCTCAAAGAACTGGCCCAGAAGCTGGGGGTGCCCCCGGAAATGGGGGTCATCATCCGCACCGTGGGTGAGGAAGGCAAGCAGCGCAGCCTGGGAAAAGACCTGAGCGTCTTATTGAAGCTCTGGGAAGACATCAGCAAGGCCGCCGCCAAACCCGCGCCCTGTATGCTCTACAAGGACCTCGACGTCATTACCCGCACCGTTCGGGATTACCTCTCCGTCGACGTCAAGAGCATCCTGGTGGACGACCTCGAGGTGCACCAGCAGCTCAAGAGTTTCCTGCGCCTGGTGTCCCCCCAGCAGGTGCGGGCCTTAAAGCTTTATCAGGACAAGCTGCCGCTGTTCATGCGCTTTCAGATCGAGGAACAGATCGAGCGCCTCTACGGCGAGCGGGTGTCCTTGAAGTCCGGCGGGGGCCTGGTCATCAACCCCACCGAGGCCCTGGTCAGTATCGACGTCAACTCCGGGCGCTGCCTCAGTCAGGGCAACCTGGAGGAGACGGCGTACAAGACCAACGTCGAGGCCGCCGAGGAAATCGCCCGGCAGCTCAGGCTTAGGGACCTGGGGGGCCTGGTGGTCATCGATTTCATCGACATGAAGGATAAAAAGCACCAGAAAGCGGTGGAGCAGGCCCTCAAGCTTGCCCTCAAAACCGACAAGGCCCGGGTCACCGTGGGGCACATCAGCAAGTTCGGCCTGTTGGAGCTCTCCCGGCAGCGCCTGCGCCCCACCGCCGAGACCAGCACCTATATCCCCTGCGCCTCCTGCCAGGGCCGGGGCCGGGTCAAATCCGCCACCGCCCTGGGGCTCTCCCTGCTCCGGCAAATGTCCGTGCAGCTGGGGCAGGGGACTTTCCGGGAGGTGCGGGCGCTGCTCCCCCCGGAGGTGGCCAATTTCCTGCTCAACCAGAAGCGCAAAGACCTCCTGGCCCTGGAAGAGCAGTATCAAGTAAAAATCACCCTCATTGCCCGACCTGGCCTGCCCCTGGAAGAGATCCAGTTTGAATACCTCAAACCCGAGCCCGGGGACCAGCAGGCAGGGAAGGGCGAAGCAAAGGAGTCCCGGCGTGCGCAGCAAGTTGATGAAATCGGGCCTGGAAAAGTACCCACACCGCTCACTTCTTAAGGCCATGGGCCTGACGGACCGGGAGATCGACCGTCCTCTCATCGGCATCGCCAACTCCTTCAACGAACTGATCCCCGGCCACATCCACCTGGATAAAATAACCCAGGCGGCCGCCGCCGGGGTGCGCCTGGCCGGGGGCACGCCCCTGCAGTTCGGAGTCATCGGCGTCTGCGACGGCCTGGCCATGCACCACCAGGGCATGAAATATTCCCTGGCCTCCCGGGAACTCATCTGCGACTCCATCGAAATCATGGCCACGGCCCACCCCCTGGACGGGCTGGTGCTGGTGGCCAACTGCGACAAGATCGTCCCGGGCATGCTCATGGCGGCCCTGCGCCTCAATATCCCGTCGGTGCTGATCAGCGGCGGCCCCATGCTGGCCGGCCGCTTTAAGGGGAAGGAAGTCGACCTGATCAGCGTTTTCGAGGGCGTGGGCGCGGTGAAGGCCGGGCGCATGACCGAAGGGGAGCTGGCCGAGCTGGCCGAGTGCGCCTGCCCCGGCTGCGGCTCCTGTGCCGGCATGTTCACCGCCAACTCCATGAATTGCTTGTCTGAGGCGTTGGGCTTGGCCCTCCCCGGGAACGGCACCATCCCCGCGGTGCACGCCGCCCGCTACCGCCTGGCCAAAGAGGCGGGCATGGCCCTCATGAATCTCGTCGACCAGGGCATCACCCCCCGGCAGATCGCTACGCTCACGGCCTTTAAAAACGCCATGGCGGTGGACATGGCCCTGGGCTGCTCCACCAACACGGTGCTGCACGTGCCGGCCATCGCCCACGAGGCGGATATTGACCTCTCGCTGGCGCTGTTTAACGAAGTAAGCAATCGCACCCCGCACCTGGCCTACATGAGCCCCGGCGGTCCCCATCACCTGGAGGACCTGGACCGGGCCGGGGGGGTGCCGGCGGTGATGCAGGAGTTGTTGCAGGCGGGCCTGGTGTCCGGGCGAGCCCCTCACCAGCACCGGCCGGACCGTGGCCGAGAATCTCACCGGGGTCCGGGTGCTGGACGAGACGGTCATCCGCCCCCTTGACCGCCCCTACCATAAAGAAGGGGGCATTGCCATCCTCTGGGGGAACCTGGCGCCTGAGGGCGCGGTGGTGAAGCAGGCCGCGGTGGCCCCCGAGATGATGGTGAACGAAGGCACGGCCCGGGTCTTCGACTCCGAGGAGGCGGCCACCGGGGCCATCCTGGGCGGGGACATCAAGGCGGGGGATATCGTGGTCATCCGTTACGAAGGCCCCCGGGGGGGCCCCGGCATGCGGGAGATGCTCACCCCCACCTCCGCCATTGCCGGCTTGGGGCTGGACAAAGACGTGGCCTTGCTCACCGACGGCCGCTTCAGCGGCGGCACCCGGGGCGCGGCCATCGGCCACATTTCCCCTGAGGCGGCGGACGGCGGCCCCATCGCCCTGGTACAGGAGGGGGACCGCATCCGGATCGACATCCCCGCCAAGACCCTGACCCTATTGGTGGACGAGGCTGAGCTGGCCAAGAGAAAGGCCGCCTGGCAGAGGCCTGAGCCCAAGATCAAGCACGGGTATCTGGCCCGCTACAGCCGCATGGTGAGTTCGGGGAGTAAGGGCGCGATTTGCACCTAAGCCTGTCGAAAACTTTGTCGGCAGCGCGTTGGGGTGCCTCCGAACCGGGGGGTTGTCGACAGCCCTCCGGAACATCTTCGATGATGGTTGAAGAAAGCTAGCGGATACTGTCAGCAAGGTTCAACTGTTTGACAAAAAGTTTCGCAATGCTCCTGGCTAGTTATCTCACTTATCGACAAATGGGCTGAGCTTATAGTTACTCTTACAGATTAATTCTTTAATTTAATGGGGAGATGACCATGCACCTGAAAATGGATCGGGAAAGCCTGCTCAAAGCGGTGAGCAGGACTCTGGGAGTCGTGGACCGGCGGGGCACCATGCCCATCCTCAGCCATTTCCTCCTGGAGGCCCAGGACAACCAGGTGGCGGTGGCGGCTACCGACCTCGAGGTGAGCTTCCGGGGCTTTTTCCCGGCCGAGGTCATCGAACCCGGGGCCCTCACCCTCCCGGCCCATTACGTCCACAACCTCATCAAGGAACTCCCCGGCGACTCCCTGGACCTCACCAGCACCGAAAGCAGTAACGTCAAGATCCAGGCGGGGGAATCCCACTACCAGCTCCTGGGCCTCCCCGCCGACCAGTTTCCGCCGGTGCCGGAAATTACCGACCTCACCCTGGTGGAGGTGGAAAGCCCGCTGCTCCGGGAAATGATCGACAAGACCATCTTCTCCGTATCCGTGGACGACCTCCAGTACCACCTCTCCGGGATTTTCTGGGAGCGCCGCCAGGAGCCCGACGGCTTTCAGCTCCGCATGGTCAGCACCGACGGCCACCGCCTCACCCTCATCCAGCGGCCCCTGCCGGCCAGCGAGCAGTTCGCCATCGACGAGGGCATCCTCATCCCCCGGAAAGGGGTGGCGGAAATTTCCCGGCTCCTGGGCGAGGAAGAAAAGGTGGGGCTGGGCCTGAGCAAAAAAAGCCTGGCCCTGGAAGCCGACAACAAGTACCTGTTCATCCGCCTGCTGGAGAAAAAATTCCCGGATTACCGGAGAATCGTCCCCGAGAGTTTCACCTATCGCTTCGTCCTTCAACCGCCAGGCCCTCTATGAAACCATCCGGCGCATCTCGCTCCTGTCCACGGAGCGCTTCCGGGGCGTGGTGCTGTCCCTGGGGCCGGACATCCTGGAGGTCACCTTCCACAACCCGGAGGTGGGGGAAGGCCGGGAGAGTGCTGCCCCTGACACTCGAGACCGGCGACCCCGCCGAGCTTCCCGTCCAGATCGGCTTTAACGCCCGCTATTTCCTGGAACCCCTGAGCGCCATGAGCGGCGACACGGTATTCGTGGAGCTGAACGACAAGGACCGGCCCTGCCGCCTGGTCCAGCAGAACGACCCCAATTATTTCGCCATTATTATGCCCATGAGTTTATAGAGGGCAAGAGACGTGGGGGAAGGGCCAGGGACGTGATCCCTGCCCTCCCCCCACACCCCCCTCCCAACCCGCATAGTTATATGAGAAACTTCAGTTGGGAAGATAAAAGTAGGCAGACATGGATGAACAGAAGGCTTTCAGGCACTTCGGGACGAGAGTGGGTTACACGCCGGAGGAAATGGAGCTTTTTGAGGAAGGCGACCCCAGGCTCAGGCAGATTCACGGGTTGACCAAGGCCGCGCCGAAATACTCCATCGTGGCGGAGGTAGTCCAGGCCCAAAACTGTAATTCGGGTTATCAAATCGGGGATAAGATTGTTCTGGATGTAGATGGCAATTTCCTCAGCAAGCTTTGTCCCGAGCGGCTGTGCGTCTACGCCATGGCCCAGTTTGCCGTGCCGGTGGCCCTCATCAACGAAAGATTAAGTGAGAATCTCGACCCCAATCAGTTTCATTTCATGAAATTCGTCCAATGCCCTGATCTGGGAGTGAATTGCGCTGGCTACGGCCAGGTAAGGTTCGAAATCAAAGTAGTGCCCCGGATAAAGACTCCCCGGGAGTAAACGAGGAAATATTCGGTTGCCATGCCTACCATACATCAACCGTAATTTTTAAAAGAGATACCCATGATGATTAATAAAACTATCGTGCCTTACCGGAACCAAACCTCAGACCCGCGGGACTTTTCCGGATAAAAGGAGACACCTTTGGAAGAAGCCAAAATCATTCCGGAAAATGTGGTGCAGGCCTACGGCGCCGAGCAGATCCAGGTCTTAAAAGACCTGGAGGGGGTGCGGGAGCGCCCCGCCATGTACATCGGCAACACCAGCCTTGAGGGCCTGCACCACCTGGTCTACGAAACGGTGGACAACGCCATCGATGAGGCCATGGCCGGGTATTGCACCGAAATCAAAGTGAAGGTCCACCCGGACCAGAGCATCACCGTGGAGGACAACGGCCGGGGCATCCCGGTGGACATACACCCCACCGAGGGCCTCCCCGCGGTGGAGGTGGTCATGACCCGCCTTCACGCCGGCGGCAAGTTCGACTCCGGGGCCTACAAGGTCTCGGGCGGCCTCCACGGCGTCGGGGTGTCGGTGGTGAACGGCGTCTCCGAGTACCTGGAGGTGGAAATCCGCCGGGACGGCAAGGTCTACCACCAGCGCTACGAGCGGGGCAAAACCGTGACGCCGCTGACCATCACCGGCGAGACCAAGCGCCGGGGCACCAAGGTGACCTTTCTGGCGGACCACCTGATTTTCCCCGAGATCGATTTCAACTACGATATCCTGGCCCAGCGCCTCCGGGAACTGTCCTTTTTAAACGGCGGCGTCCACATCGACCTGGCCGACGAGCGCACCGGCGAAAAAGACAGCTTCCTCTACGAAGGCGGCATCGTCTCCTACGTCAAGTACCTGAACCGGGCCAAGACCCCCATCCACCCGGACCCGGTGTTCCTGTCCGGCGACAAGAACGGCACCCACGTGGAGATCGCCTGCCAGTACAACGACTCCTACACCGAGCAGATCTACACCTACGCCAACAACATCAACACCAGGGAAGGGGGCTCGCACCTGTCGGGCTTCAAGGCCGCGCTCACCCGGGCCGTCAACCAGTACCTGTCCACCAGCGACCTGGCCAAAAATTTAAAGAGCAACCTCCAGGGGGAAGACGTCCGGGAGGGCCTCACCGCCATCGTCAGCGTGAAACTCCCCCACCCCCAGTTCGAGGGCCAGACCAAGACCAAGCTCGGCAACAGCGACATCAAGGGCCTGGTGGAGGTCCTGGTCTATGAGCATCTCCTGACCTATCTCGGGGAAAACCCCCAGATCGCCCGGCCGATTTTGAGCAAGCTCCTGGACGCGGCCCGGGCCCGGGAAGCGGCGCCGCCGCGCCCGGGACCTGGTGCGCAAGAAAGGCGCCCTGGGGGACATGACGCTCCCCGGGAAGCTCGCCGACTGCCAGGAACGGGACCCCGCCAACCGGGAGATCTACCTGGTGGAGGGCGACTCCGCCGGCGGCTCCGCCAAGCAGGCCCGGGACCGGCGTTTCCAGGCCATCCTGCCGCTGAAGGGCAAAATCATCAACGTGGAGAAGGCCCGCTTCGAGAAGATGCTGGAGAACTCGGAGATCCGCACCCTCATCTCCTCCCTGGGCTCGGACCTTTCTCAGGAGACCCCGAACCCTGAAGACCTGCGCTACCACCGGGTCATCATCATGACGGACGCCGACGTGGACGGCTCCCACATCCGGACCCTGCTCCTCACCTTTTTCTACCGCCAGATGCGCCACCTGATCGACGGGGGCTACCTCTATATCGCTCAGCCGCCCCTGTACCGGGTTACCCGGGGCAGCGAGAAGATCTATCTCAAGGATGACACGGAATTTAAAAAATACCTGATCCAGCGGGGCGTGGACAAAAAGCGCCTGCAGTTTTCCACCGGCGCCTCCCTGGAGAGCACCGAGCTCGCCAAGTCCCTGGAGCTCATCACCAATTACCAGGAGTACCTGGGGCGTTTCGAAAAGCGGGGGCTCCCCCGGGAAATCGTGCGCATACTTTTGGACCACGACCTGGTGGATCGCCAGATACTCCAGGAGGAAGAGCGCCTCACGGCCTTAAGCCAGGCCCTTGAGGTCTCCGGGCGCTGGACCGCCTGGCTCGAGCCCGACGAAGAGCATCACGCCCAGGCCCTCTTGATCAGGCACATAAAGAACGGCGCCAACCCCATCCGCCTGGATTGGGACCTCCTGGGGGGCAGCGATTTCAAGGCCCTGGTGAAGCTGGACCGGGAACTGGCTGATTTCAAGAACCCGCCCCACCAGCTGGAGGGGAAAAACCGGGCCTGGAACATCAGCTCGCCGGAGGACCTGGTGGCCGTCATCCTGGAGGAAGGCCAGAAAGGCCTCACCGTGCAGCGTTTCAAAGGCTTGGGGGAAATGAACCCGGAGCAGCTCTGGGAGACCACCATGGACCCGGAGACCCGCACCCTTTTGAAGGTGAACATCATCGAAGACTCTGAGGCCGACGCCATCTTCACCATCCTCATGGGGGACAAGGTGGAGCCCCGCCGGGAATTTATCCAGAACAACGTCCTTGAACTTAATGAACTAGATATTTAAACTGTAGGGCGAGGGGGTCAAGGCCGGCTTTTCGGTTTCCTCGTATGAGCCTCTTACGCCCGGACCCGCCACGCCAATCTCACCAGGAGGGTTTGTTATGCACCGCAAGGCCACGTTCAAGATTTTTGTCACCCGTCGGGAGATGCTCTATGTCGGCGATACCCCCGATCACTCCCTGATGCTCACCGAGATGGAAGGGGAAGCCGTGGACTATACCATCGGCGAGGCCGGTAAATTCGTCTCCCGGCGCAGTGTGGGCTTCCATGACCGCACCAAGGGTGAAGGCCCCATGCAGGGCTATGCCGTCACCCATTATGAAAACGGCGCGGTGTTCTCCCGCTTCGAGGGGGCCCGCAAAGAAGGCATCACCACGGGCACCTGGAAGGTCTACAAGGGCATCGGCAAGCTGCAGAATGCCCAGGGGAGCGGCACCTTCACCGTCAAGTCCTCGGGCAAACCCAATGAATTCATGCTGGAAATGCAAGGGGAATATGTCTTGTAAGGCGAGCCGGTTTTGATTCCTCGATAGGGAATTCCTGGGAGAGAGCCGGGGGCTGAACCTCGGCCTCTCCCGGCAAGGTTGTCCCGGCAGGAGAGATTTTTTATGCAATGCGAACGGTGCGGCGCCGGCCTCGAAGCCGAGGCAAGCCGGCAGCACGATGGCCAGGAACGGCGCGAGGACTGCTATATCTCCGCCGTGCATCCTCCCATGGCCTACGATCCCTGGGCCGCGCACCTGACCAAAAGCGACCAGGGCAGAGGCGGCGTGCAGCTGACCCAGGGCCAACAGCGACCCTACGACCTGGTCAAGAAGCGGGGGATGATTTCTTTTCCCGAGGCCGCCGGGGAACTGGGCCTCACCGAGGAAGAGGTGCGCCGGGAGTTCGCCACGCTCCGCCACCTGGAAATCCTCCGGGCCCAAAAACAGCACGAGCAGGTCCTTATTGCCTTGTTTTGACCGCGATCCCCATCGACATCGATTACGCTCTCCTCAAGCGCATGGCCGGGGGAGAGCAGGCCGCCCTGGATGAACTCATCCGGCGCCACCAGCGGCGCCTGTATCAACTGGCCTACCGGCTCCTCAAAGATCCCCTGGAAACCGAAGACGCCCTGCAGGAGGTCTTTTTAAAGGCCTATGAGCATGCCGGCCGCTTTCAGCCCATCAGCACGGTCAAGGCCTGGCTGAACCGCATCACCGCCAATCACTGCCTGAACCGTCTCAGGGAGCGGGTGCCCCAGGATTCCCTGGACGACGAGGAAAAATCCCCGCAACTGCCCTCCCTCACCGCCAACCCCCTGGAGGCCCTGGAGGAATCCGAGCTGGCCCGCCGCCTGGAAAGCCTGCTCGCCGCGCTGCCGGAAAACCAGCGCCGGGCCCTGGTCCTGAAACGCTTCGGCGACCTCTCCTACCAGGAAATCGCCGAGGTCATGGATACCACCCCCGGCGCGGTGGACGGCCTCATCAAACGGGCCCGCCAGTTCCTGCGCAAATCCCTGGCGGATTATTTTGAGTGAGGGCTTAAGGGGAGGACCGGGGGAGCGGCGGCTCCCCCGCCCTCCCCTTAAACTCCCTTCCCATCCCCCTTTAAGGGTCGTTAGAGGCGAGACCGAGGTCACGCCTCTAACGAGGTTATCAGCCCTCAAGGGGTTGGGGGAGGGGGCAGGGGGCCGCTGACCCCTGGCCCCTCTCCCAAGAACTTCCCAAAAGTCTCAGGTCAGGCCTTGCCCACGAGTTCTTCCACTTCTTTGGCGCCGTGGGCCAGAAATTCTTTTTGTTCGGGGTCCAGGCGCAGGAGCATGGCCTGAAATTCACCGATGTGGATCTTTTCTTCATTGGCCACGTCCAGGAGCACGGCCTTGAGGTGGGCGTTGTCGGTCAAGTTGGCCATTTGTTCGTAAAGGTTCACGGCATCGAGCTCGCCGACGATGGCGGCCCTGAGAATTTCTTTGTCAAGGTCGGCCGGTTTTACTTTATTGAGGTTGACGGGAATCTGGGAAAGCATGGTCTCCTCCTTTTTTGGGTGGGTGGCGTCGTCAGTACATAATAATGATCACTCACCAAGGGAAAGGGAAGGTCTGCCGGTATTTTCCTGGCAAGATTTTTGGCGAGTCGGTCCTGGTCATTAATTATCCACCAGAAAAATAATCCGGCCGCGCCGGAACGAGGCCTTTTTTTGGTTATTTGTGTAAAGGGAAAGCGTTATGAAGTGCAGCGAAGTTCGAGAATACCTATCAGCCTGGATGGACGGCGAAGTCCCGGAGGGACTGCGCCCCGGGCTGGGCGAGCATCTGGCGGGCTGTCCCGTCTGTCAGGCGGAGCTTGCTGTCATGGAGCGCCTGGACACGGCCCTGGCAGGGCTTACGGTCCCGGTCCCGGTGGATTTGGCTGTCCAGGTGCGCCGGCGGCTCCCGCGCCCCTCTATACCCTGGTTTCAGTCCCTGGCCTTGGCGGTCTGCCTGGCCCTGGGCATTTTCCTGGGAGGCTCCCTGACCGGCACCCTCTATCCGGTATCGGGCTCCGGCAATGGCATCACCAGTGACGTCGCCACTCTCGGCATCTTCCAGGATTATCCGCAGGGCTCCCTGGGCGGGGCCGTTTCCTTCCAGGGAGAGGAGGATGGCAGCGCATGAGGCGGGATTGGCTTCTTTACCTGGTGATTTTCTCCCTGGCCTTGAACCTGGGGACCATCGGCACCTTTGCCTATCTGTACTGGCGGGGCCAGCCCGGTCCTCCGCCCCCGCCCGGGGCGGCCCCCGTGCCCTTCCACCACCTGATGAAGGAGCTCGGCCTGGACAGCCAGCAGCGCCAGGCCTTGCGGGCCATGGCCCCGGAGCACCGGCGAAAGGTCAGGGTTCTGGAGCAGAATCTTGTGCAGCATCGCCAGGAACTGTTCGCCCTCATCAAGCAGGAGGAGGTTCCCGAGTGGCCGCCGGTAGAGGCCAAGGTCCGGGAAATCGGCGGGCTCCAGACGCAACTGGAAGAGGAGAAGGTGCACCACCTGCTGAATATCGAAAAAAATCTCCGGCCTGACCAGCGCCAGGTGCTCATATCGCAGCTGGAAAAGCGCCTGCCTGAATGCTGCGGGGGCGGTCCGGACCGAGGCCGGGGCATGATGCGGCGCATGCGGCAAGGCCAGGGTTTTGGCCCTCCAGGCCCTCCTCCGGGCCCTCCCCCGGGACCACCCGGACAGATGGGGCCCGTTGAAAACAGATAGAGCTTTCCCTCTACATATCCACCCCAATCAGAAAAAGGAGTTCATAATGCAGAAGTTTACTGTGCTCATGGCTATGGCAGTGTTCCTGGCCGCCACCCTTTTCATGGCCGTGCCCGGCTTCGCCCAGGCCCAGGGTGCCAGGGTGGGGTTTGTCCAAGAGGCTACACTCAGGGCACCGGCCCTGGCTGCGGCGGCGGTCCCGGCTACTGTGCCAACCCCAACGCCCAGACCGGGTCCCAGAACTGGCTCCGGGTACGGCTCAGGCTACTGTTACCGGAATGAAGGTCAAAAAGCAGGCCCAATCTAACAACAACCCAGAGACTCCGGCCAACTCTCAGCCCCAGACCCAAACCCCCGGTGGGGCCCCGCCAAGCGGCAAATAACCCTTCATCCCCTCTATCCCCGCCCCCGCCGGAACCCCCGGCGGGGTTTTTTGTATTTTATGGGGGGGACCAGGGTCAGGGACCCCTGCCGCTCACCCCAACCCCTTTAATATCATTACAAGGGCCTTAGCCCGTGCCGCCCGGGCAACAAGATGCCCCGGACCCATAGAACCATGCGGATTGAAAGAGCGGCTTGGAGTGGTGTCACACTACTCAGGTTCCTGGCCCCCTGCCGCAAAAATACTTTACCCGCCCTGCTTGATTCGTCGGTCAGGGGCATTATAATAAGCGTGAAGTCTGCCTCTTTGCCAAGTCTGACGTGCACCCCAGCCAAACATATGGAGGGCCCGGTCCATGACGAACCCAGCTGACCTCACTCGCCTGGAAAAACTTACCGGCCTCATTCGCCATTACATCCTCACCTCCACCACCGCGGCCGGCTCCGGCCACCCCACTTCGTCCCTGTCCGCCGTGGAGCTCATGACCGCCCTCTTTTTCGGGGGCATTTTCCGCTATGACGCGGACCGGCCCCATTTCCCCAACAACGACCGCCTGGTTTTTTCCAAGGGCCACGCCACCCCTTTGTTTTATTCCCTGTGGGTGGCCGCCGGGAAAATCACCGGGGAGTATCTGGAGGCCAACTACCGCAAGTTCGGCAGCCCGCTGGAAGGCCACCCCACCGTGAAATTCCCCTACGTGGAGGCGGCCACCGGCTCGCTCGGCCAGGGTCTTTCCGTGGGCGTGGGCCTGGCCATGAATGCCAGGTACCTGGACATGCTGCCCTACCGCACCTATGTGCTCCTGGGCGACAGCGAAATGGCCGAGGGCTCGGTGTGGGAGGCCCTGGAGATCGCGGCCCATTACAAGCTCGACAACCTGGTGGGCATCGCCGACATCAACCGCCTGGGCCAGCGCGGCGAAACCATGTACGGCTGGGACATCGAGTCGTACGTGGCCCGGGTGTCGGCCTTCGGTTGGCAGACCTTGGCGGTGGACGGCCATTCCCTGCCGGAGGTCCTGGCGGCCTATGAACAGGCCATGCAGGTCAAGGACCAGCCGGTGATGATCATCGCCAAGACCATCAAGGGCAAGGGTGTTTCCTTCATCGAAAACAAGAACGGCTGGCATGGCAAGACCCTGAATAAGGAAGAGTGCGACCGGGCCCTGGGGGAGCTGGGGGACGTGGATTTAAATATCCGGGGGGAGTTGGCCCGGCCGGAAGAAAAAAACCCGGAGGTGCCCCGCCCGGCGCCGGTGGCCCCCATTGATTATGCCGGGGAAGCCAAGGTGGCCACCCGCAAGGCCTACGGCAACGCCCTGGCCCGCCTGGGGCCCGGCAACGTCAACATTGTCAGCCTGGACGGGGAAGTCAGCAACTCCACCATGGCGGAAACCTTTGCCAAGGCCTGTCCGGACCGTTTTTTCGAGATGTACATCGCCGAACAAAACATGGCCGACGTGGGGCTGGGCCTGGCCACCCGGGGCAAGATCCCCTTTGTCTCGACCTTTGCGGCCTTTCTGGACCCGGGCCTTCGACCAGATCCGCATGGCCCAGTATTCCGACCCGAACCTGAAATTCGTGGGCTCCCATGCCGGGGTGTCCATCGGCTGGGACGGGCCCTCCCAGATGGGCCTCGAAGACCTGGCCATGTTCCGCACCCTGGGGGGCGGCGTGGTGGTGTACCCCGCCGACGCCGTGGCCACCGAGCGCCTGGTGGAGGAACTGGCGAAGCATAACGGCATCGCCTACATGCGCACCACCCGGGAGTCCACCCCCATCCTCTACGGCCCGGAGGAGCAATTCCCCCTGGGCGGTTTAAAGGTGTTGCGCCACAGCGACCAGGACCGGGCCACGGTGGTCAGCGCCGGCATCACCCTGTTCGAGGCCCTGGCGGCCTACGACACCCTTAAGAAAATGGGCCTTGCCGTCCGGGTCATCGATCTTTACAGCATCAAGCCCATTGCCGCGGCCGCCCTGGCCGACGCCGCCCGGGCCACGGGACACGTCATCACCGTGGAAGACCACTACCCGGCGGGGGGCATCGGCGAAGCGGTAATGAGTGCTTTGGCCACGGTGCCGGTGCCGGTTTATTCCCTGGCCGTCACCAAAAAGCCCAAAAGCGGCTCCCCGGAAGAACTCCTGAATTTCGAGGACATCTCCCGGGTGGCCATTGTCAGGAAGGTGCAAGAAGTCCTGGGGCTTTAATTTTGGCAGCATAAACCACTAGTCCGGGGGACCGGTATGCAAGTCGGCATCGCTGCGGACCATGGCGGTTTTGAGCTCAAGGAGCACCTGCTGGGGGAGCTTCGGGGCATGGGACACGAAGTCAAGGATTTCGGTGCCTTCGAGTATAGCCCGGGGGATGATTACCCGGACTTTGTCGTGCCCCTGGCCCGGGCCGTGGCCAAGGGCGAGATGGAGCGGGGGCTGGCCGTGTGCGGCAGCGGCGTCGGGGCCTGCGTGGCCGCCAACAAGGTGGCCGGGGTGCGGGCCGCGCTCATCAACGACTGCTTCTCCGCCCACCAGGGGGTGGAAGACGACAACATGAACATCATGTGCCTGGGGGGGCGGGTCACGGGTTATGCCCTGGCCGTGGACCTGGTGCGAGGCTTCCTGGCCGCCCGCTTCAAGGGGGAGGAGCCCCGGTTTGTACGGCGCCTGGACAAGGTGGCCAAGCTGGAACGGACCGGGTCTGAATGACCGGAGACCGGGATGCACCCGACCGCGCCGCCTGTGACCTGGGCATAATCGGCCTGGGGGTCATGGGCCGCAGTCTGGCCGCAAATTTCGCCGACCATGGCTATAAGATCGCGGTCTTTAACCGCACCGCCGGGAAAACCCGGGAATTCGCCGCCGGCCCCGGGGCCGTGCCGGGGATTTATCCGGCTTACCGCCTGCCGGAATTGCTGGAGCTCCTGCGGCCCCCCAAAAACCTCCTCCTTATGGTCCCGGCCGGGCCGCCGGTGGATGAGGTGATCGCTGCCCTGGCCCCCCGGCTTGCCCCGGGGGACCTCATCATCGATGGCAGCGACTCCCACTTTGCCGACACCCAGCGGCGGGGCGAGGCCCTGGCGCCAAAGCATCTCCTCTACCTGGGCATGGGGGTCTCCGGCGGGGAGCTGGGGGCCCGCTACGGCGCCAGCCTCATGCCGGGCGGCTCCCGGGAGGGCTACGAGCGGGTGGCGCCCCTGCTTAAGGCAGCCGCGGCCCGGGTGAACGGCGACGCCTGCGTGTCCTACCTGGGGCCGGGCGCGGCCGGGCATTTCGTCAAGATGGTGCATAACGGCATCGAGTCTGCCCTGGAGCAGCTCCTGGCCGAGGGCTTCGATTTGCTGCTCCGGGGGCTGGGGATGAATTTCCCCCAGATGGCCGAAATTTTCGCGGGGTTCAACCAGGGCCCGCTGAAATCCTACCTGGTGGAAATCACCGCCCTCATCCTGAAGCGCCGGGACGCGGACACCGGCGAGCCCCTGGTCCCCCTGATCAAGGACGAGGCGGGGCCATCGGACCCCGGCCGGTGGACCTCCAAGGCCGCCCTGGACCTGGGCGTGCCCGTCCCCACCATCGACGTGGCGGTGGCTTTGCGGCAGTCTCTCGGCCATGAAGGCGGAGCGGGATGCGGCCGCCGGGTCTTTGCCCGGGCCCGGCCCTTTTTTCCCCGGACCGGGGGACCGGCAGGGGTTCATCGGCAAACTGGAAAATGCCCTGTTCGCCGCCATGGTGACGGCCTTCGCCCAGGGCCTGGCCCTCCTGCGCCGGGCCTCCGAGGCTTACCATTATGGCCTGGACCTTAAGGCCGTGGCCCGTGTCTGGCGCGGCGGCTGCACCATCCGGGCGGCGCTCCTTAAAGACGTCGCGGCGGCGTACCAGGCCCGGCCGGATCTCCCCAATCTCCTCCTGGACCCGACCCTGGGAGGCCTGGTAGTGGCCCGGCAGGGGGACTGGCGGGAAGTGGTGAAGGCGGCCGTGGACTGGGGCCTGCCAGCCCCGGCCCTCATGGCCTCCCTGGCCTATGTCGACGCCTACCGCAGCCGCCGCCTCCCCGCCAATTTGATCCGGGCCATTGGGGATTGCTGCGGGGCCCACACCTATGAGCGGGTGGACCGCCCCGGCGATTTTCACACCGACTGGCTGGCGGGCTGAAGCACCCGGGCAACACCGGCCCGGGGAATACATCTGTAAACGATAAGGGGTGAGATGACCACGACCACGAAAAAACTTTCCGCCTCCATCCTCTCCGCCGATTTCGGGCGCCTGGCCGATCAGATCGAGGCCGCCACCGCCGCGGGGGTGGATTGGATCCACTTTGACGTCATGGACGGCCATTTCGTCCCCAACCTCACCATCGGCCTGCCGGTGTTGAAGGCGGTGCGCCAAATCACCAAACTGCCCCTGGACGTCCACCTGATGATCAGCAACCCCCATCTCTATATTAAGGATTATATCGACGCCGGGGCCGACTGGCTGGGGGTGCAGGTGGAGGCCGTCTGGCACCTGGAGCGCCTGGTGCAGCAAATCAAGGAGCTGGGGGGCAAGGCCACCGTGGTCCTAAACCCCGCCACGCCGCTCACCAGCATCGAGGTGATCCTGGGGGAAGTGGACATGGTCCTCCTCATGACCGTCAACCCGGGCTACAGCGGCCAGAAATTCATCCCCGCCGTCCTCCCCAAGATCAGGAAACTCCGGGAGATGATCGACTCCCGGGGCCTGGACGTCCTCATTCAGGTGGACGGCGGCGTGCACCTGGACACCGTGGACGAACTGGTGGCCGCGGGGGTGGATGTCTTCGTGTCCGGCTCCGGCATCTTCGGGAAAGGCGATATCAGCGGCAACGTCCACCGCCTGCGGGAGCGGTTGAAGTAAAAAAGGGGTGGCCGGGGCTTGGCCGCGCTCACCGCCATCCCTCGAAAACCTATCACCCGATTGATCGAGGCTATGCTGCCATGGAAAAGGATAAGGCTGGCGATGGCGATGTCCTGGTGACCGGGCAGGCCCGCGACCTCAAGTTGCCGGTGGAGGCCTGCCTCTATGAGAAAAACCTTGACCCCTGCATCATCGTCATTTTCGGGGCGAGCGGCGACCTCGCCGGCTTAAAACTCATACCGGCCCTGTACAGTCTTTTTCTCACCGGGGGCCTGCCTTCTCCCTGTTACATCGTGGGCTGCGCCCGCACCCCCATGAGCCGTGAGCAATTTCAGGAGCGTATGGCCGGGGCGGTTAAAAAAGCCGGCAAAGACATGTCCCGCTGGCAGGAATTCGTTCCCCTCCTCGACTATGTCGTCCTGGACTACGGCAATACGGCTGATTATGAATCCCTGGCCAAGTTCCTGAAAGACCAGGAGGAAAAGCTCCAGACCCGGGGCAACCGCCTGTTTTACCTGGCCGTGCCGCCGTCCGTCTATCCGGTGATCAGCCGGGAATTGGGGAAAACGGGGCTGTCCGCCGAACAAGGCCGGGACTGGGTGCGCCTGGTGGCGGAAAAGCCCTTCGGCCGGGACCTCGCCTCCGCCCAGGAACTGAACCGCGTCATGCTGGCCAATTTCAAGGAAAGCCAGATCTTCCGCATCGACCACTACATGGCCAAGGAAACGGTGCAGAACAGCATCATGCTGCGCTTTGCCAACGCCATTTTCGAGCCTGTCTGGAGCCGCAACTACATCGATTTTGTGGGCATCCTGGCCACGGAGACCATCGGGGTGGGCGGCCGCGGCGGCTTCTATGAGGAAACCGGGGTGCTCCGGGACATGTTCCAGAGCCACATGATGCACCTCCTGGCGGTCACCGCCATGGAGCCGCCGTCCCTTTTCGAGGCAGACCGGGTGCGGGACGAGGAACTCAAGGTCTTCCGTTCCTTAAAGCCCCTGGTGCCCGCCGAGTTCGGGGAGTACCTCATCCTGGGGCAGTACGGGCCGGGCCAGGTGGAAGGCCGGGATGTTCCGGGCTACCGGGAAGAAGCCAAGGTGCCGGCCGATTCCCTCACCCCCACCTTTGGGGCCATCCGGGTCTTTGTGGACAACTGGCGCTGGCAGGGCGTGCCCTTTTACCTGATTTCGGGGAAGCGCCTGAAAGACAAGCTCACCCAGATCGTCATCCAGTTCAAGGAGGTGCCCCACTCCCTGTTCCAGAACATCCAGCTGGGGAAGATCGTCGCCAACCGCCTGATCCTGGGGATTTACCCGGAAGAGAAGATCACCCTGAGCTTCGAGACCAAGATCCCCGGCACCGCGGTGTGCCTGCGCCGGGTGACCATGGAATTCCCCTACTATGCCAATTACGAGGGGCCGGTCATCGAGGCCTACGAAACCGGCATCCTGGACGTCATCCAGGGAGACCAGACCCTGTTCTGGCGCGAGGACGCAGTGGAAACCTGCTGGTCTTTCTTCAGCCCGGTCATCGAAGGCTGCGAGCACTGCCCGACCCTCGCCTCCCATATCAAGACGTACCCGGCGGGCTCCTGGGGCCCTGCCAAGGCCTGGCCCATCCTGGCCAAGCTGGTGGGGTGAGGGGCACCGAAAAAGGCCTGTTGAGGGGGCAGGGGCCGCACCGCCCCGCTTTGCCCCAGGACCGGCTAAATCCCATGTGGCAAAGGAGAGCGCATGAAAGTTTTAGTGGTGTATTATTCCTTGTATGGACATGTCCGGAAGCTGGCCCAGGCGGTGGCGGAGGGGGTTGCCGCGGTGCCGGGGGTCGAGCTGGTTTTAAGAAGAGTCCAGGAATTCGAGGACGTGGAACGGGAGGTCATCCCCAAGAGCGAGCATGCCCTGGCGGTCTGGGAGCAGCATAAAGATGTGCCGGTCTGTACCGTGGACGACCTCAAGGCCGCGGACGGCATCGTCTTCGGCACCCCCACCCGCTTCGGCAACATGATCGCCCAGATGAAGCGCCTCATCGACAGCACCCTGTCCCTGTGGCTCGACGGCTCCCTGGAGGGCAAGCCTGCCGGCATCTTCGTGTCCACCGCCACCACTCACGGCGGCCAGGAGACCACCCCCCTTACCATGATGGTGCCCCTCCTGCACCTGGGGTTTATCATCGTGGGGGTGCCCTACTCCACCCCGGGGATGCTGCACACCGAGGGCCGGGGCGGCTCCCCCTACGGCGCTTCCACCCTGGCCGGCTCCCAAAACGAGCTGGTCCCCACCCCGGAAGACCTGGAGATTGCCCGGGCCCTGGGCCGGCGGGTGGCGGAAATCACCAAAAAACTGCGGGGTTAAGCTCCTCAACTGAGGCCCCGGCCATCCCAGCCCGGGGCCATGCCGGTCACGTCTCGGCTGACCAACCCGCTCCAAGGGAATTTTTGCGGAGGAACGCCGCGGGCAGGGACAAACCACCCGATCTTTTTCCCTCCCGTAAGCCTCGGTCTTGCTTTATATTCACCTAGTGCTCAACATAAAGCTAACAAGCCGGAGAGTTCGGTTCAGTGAACACACGGTTTGTGAAAATATTTTGCGTTTTGGCCCTGGCAAGCGCCGTGCTGCGGGTGGCAGCCTGCGCCTCCACCACCTCCACGGAACCGTGGTGGAAGGGCAAACCGGTCTCCCAAATGACCCCGGCCGAACGGGAAGAACAGGACCCGGAATTCTGGTTCTTTTGGGGGCACCTGCACGGGCTGGGCGAATAACGCCTGTTTCGGGATCGATTTAGGCTCATTTTCTCACACGGAGTTGTTTGCCATGAAAACTGCACTGCATAAACTGCTCTTGGCTGGGCTCATGCTGCTCCTGGTGTGGAAAGTGGCGGGCTGCGCCACCGGGGGGGCGGCGCCGGGCGTCTCGCCAGGCACCTCTCCGGAACAGACGGACCCCGAATACTGGAAGATGTTGGAAGATCAGCGGGGCCTAGGGGCTGAAAATCCCTGCCCCTGGCGGCCCGAACATCAGCCTTGACCGTGATTATGGCCACGGGAGGGAATCCCGGTTAAATTCCTCCCCAGGGCTCCTAAACCCGACAAATTCTGGTAGAGTATCTTCATGAGATCGAGCCTTTCCCGACATGTCTTACCCGCGGTGATGATTGCCCTGGCCTTAGCCCTGTCAGCTTTTCCGGCCTTCCCCCAGCAGCTGGCCAACCCCGCCGAAATCATGACCAAGGTCCAGGAAAAATACGACCAGGCCGGCAGTTTCAAGACCTGGTTCCGCCAGGAAACCCGGCAGGCGGGGACCGGACACGGGGACACCGCCTCCGGGGTGATGTATTTTCAAAAGCCCAGCCGCATGCGCTGGCAGTATGAGTCGCCGCCTGACCAGAAAAAAGAGGTCATTTCCGACGGCAGCCAGGTATGGGTCTACATCCCCGACGACGCCGTCGCCATGGTCTATCCGCTGCGGCAAATGCTGCGCTCGGATCTGGTGCTGCGCTTTTTTTCCGGCATCGGTGAGGTCACCCAGGACTTCCAGCTTTCCTGGCAGCGGCCCCCGGACGCCGGCGTCAGCTACGTCATCAAGTTGGAGCCGCGCCGGCCCCAGGCGGAGCTGAAAAGGCTCATCCTGACCATCAACCCCCAGACCTACGTGGTGGAAAACCTGGAATTCAACAACTCCCTGGGAGAAGAAACCAGTTTTGCCTTTTCCCGCACCACCCTGGGCGTCAAGCAGCCCCCTGCCTTTTTTACCTTTTCGCCGCCGCCGGGCGTGCAGGTCGTCCGGGAAAACCCCGGGGCCCGGTAAGCCAAGTAAAGGCGTTCATCTTTGTAAGTATAGACTTTGGCGACTATGACCTATACTTCCCAGCAACGCGAGGTGCGGGACTGGCTGGCCCGGCGGGAAGCCATCCTGCTGGCCCACAATTACCAGCCCGCCGAGATCCAGGATGTCGCCGATCTGACCGGTGACTCCCTGGCCCTGTCGGTCACGGCATCCACCACCCCGGCCAAAATCATCGTCTTCGCTGGGGTCCATTTCATGGCCGAAACCGCGGCCATCCTGTGCCCGGACAAAACCGTGCTCCTGCCCCGCCTGGACGTCGGCTGCTACATGGCCGAGACCATCACCCCCGCAAGCCTTACGGCCCGCAAGGCCGAACTGCCCGGAGTGCCGGTGGTGGCCTATGTCAACTCCAGCGCCGCGGTCAAGGCGGCGAGCGACATCTGCTGCACCTCCGCCAACGCCGTCAAGGTGGTTAATTCCCTCCCCGGCGGCACGGTGCTCATGGTGCCGGATAAAAACCTGGCCCGCTACACCGCCCGGCACACCGACAAGGAAGTCCTCACCTGGGCGGGCTGCTGCAATATCCACGACGCCCTCACTGCCCGGGAAGTGCTGGCGGCCAAAGCCGCCCACCCCCAGGCGCTCGTTGTGGCCCACCCGGAGTGCCGCCCCGAGGTCCTGGACCTGGCCGACGCCATCCGCAGCACCAGCGGTATGCTGGAGTTTGTCCAAAAAAACCCGGCCCGGGAGTTTATTATCGGCACCGAAATGGGCCTTCTGCACACCCTCAGGAAAGAAAATCCCGGCAAATCCTTCTTCTCCCCCTCTGCCAACCTGCTGTGCCCCGACATGAAGCGCATCACCCTTGAGGATCTCGTCACCGCGCTCAAGGAAAAGCGCCACCAGATCACCATTCCCGAGGACACCCGGCGCCTGGCCCTCATGGCCGTGGAACGCATGTTGGCCATCCCCCGGGATTGATTTCCGCCTGCCGGCAAGACCTGACTTCCCCCAACCAATATATTAAATAAAATCAGCATATTATCACTAAATGCTTTTTTGGCGATCTCTCTCCGGTGATTTGGCCTGGTTTTTGCTTTCTTTATAAAACAAACGATGAAAAACCCAGACTTAAACTTTCCTTCTTCCGTGATAAAGGCTATGGAACCCAACCAGGCACTAGAGAATATCAGACGTTCCCTTCACGATCTGGCCCAACCTCTGGCGGCGGTCACGAACGATTACCGAGGAGTTGTGCGGCCATGCCTTTTCGGCCTCCGCCATCAGTGCGGTCAATAAGACCCTGGATGAGAGCCTGGAGCGGTTTGCCAAGCGTCCTTTGGAGGAAGCATATCCCTACCTGGTGCTGCACGCCCGCTACGAGAAGGTAAGGCAAGACGGGGTAATCCGCAGCCAGGCGGTGCAGATCGCCATCGGCATCAACGATGAGGGCCGACGTCAAATTCTGGCGGTAGAGCTGGCCAACCGGAGAGCCAGACGAGTTGGAAAGAAGTTCTCCTGGACCTGAAAAGCCGGGGGTTACGGGGTGTGGAATTTGTGGTTTCGGATGATCACCCTACTCAAGCGAGCCATTGCCGAAGTGATTCCGGAGGCGGTCTGGCAACGCTGCTATGTCCACTTCCTGAGAAATGCCCTGGATCATCTGCCCAGAAAAGCGGTGGACGACTGCCTGCAGGAGTTGCGGTGGCTCTATGACCGCAGAGATTTGCACGGCATCGTGGACCTGATGCTCCTGGAACAGCAGGGAGAATCACCCCTGTACGAGGACATCCATTTGATCAACGAAAGACTGGAAAAAATCCTGGAGATTGTCGCCCATATCCGGGCCATCACCCGGGCCGCCACCTGACGGTGGACCCCTGTTAAACCTGACGGGGCCGCGGCAAAATCTTGACGGTTGGGCCCCCAGGAAACGAGCGGCGCATCCAGGCGTTCCATTACCAAGCTTTCCTTTTCCTTTCTCCTTTCCTCCTTGGCCAGGGGCGGCGTGGCAGCCGCCCCTGAGTATTTTAAGGGTATTGCATCTTTTCTGCCCGGCCACACAACTTTGTCCGGGGTGGCGATTCCGCCTTGACGCGCTTTCCTAAAAAGGTGATCATTTTCCCAGGTAACGGAAATATTTGCCGCGTCAAGGGAAAAGGGTGCCAGGGATGCCGAGCCAGCAAGACGCCCCCCCCGAGGTTCTGGCCCGGGTTAAGGAACTTCGGGATAAAATCCACTACCATAACTACCGTTACTATGTCCTCGATGACCCGGTAATTTCCGATGCCGAGTTTGACCGGCTCCTAAGCGAACTCACCCGCCTGGAAGCCGACTATCCCCGCCCTCATCACCCCCGACTCGCCCACCCAGCGCGTGGGGGCCGCACCCCTGGATAAATTCGAGACGGTGCCCCACCGCCTCCCCATGCTCTCCCTGGAAAACGCCTTCACCGAGGCCGAGGCCCGGGACTTCGAGGACCGCCTCAAGCGTTTCTTGCGGACCACCGAGGGATTCGATTACGTCGTCGAGCCCAAGATGGACGGGGTGGCGGTGGAGCTGGTCTATGCGGGGGGGCGCCTCAAGGTGGGCTCCACCCGGGGCGACGGCTACCGGGGCGAAAACGTCACCCAGAACCTCAAGACCATCCACACCATCCCTTTGACGCTCCTGTCCCGGGACCTCACTCCGCCTGACCTCCTGGAGGTGCGGGGGGAAGTCTACATAGACCTGGGGGAATTTCAAAAGCTGAACGATGACCGCCTGGCCAAAGGGGAGCCGGCCTTTGCCAACCCCAGAAACGCTGCGGCCGGGTCTTTGCGCCAGCTTGACCCGGGGATCACCGCCAGCCGTCCCCTGAAAATTTACTGCTACGGCGTGGGCCAGGTCCAGGGCCGCTCCTTTAAGAGTCACGGGGAGATCCTCCAGGCCCTCAAGGCCTGGGGTTTGCGGGTCAATCCCGATATCAAGAACGCTCAGGGGATCGAGGCGGCCATCCAGTACCATCACGCAATGGAGCATAAACGCCACGACCTTCCCTATGAAATCGACGGGGTGGTCATCAAGGTGGATGAGCTGGCGCTCCAGGAACGCCTGGGCACTAAGACCCGGAGCCCCCGCTGGGCCCTGGCCTATAAATTCGCCGCCACCCAGGCCACCACCAGGGTCCTAAATATCGTGGTCAACGTCGGCCGCACCGGCGCCATCACCCCCATGGCCGTGATGGAGCCCGTGGAGGTGGGCGGGGTCACGGTGAGCCGGGCCACCCTGCACAACGAAGACGAGGTGGCCCGCAAAGACGTACGGGTGGGGGACACGGTCCTCATCCAGCGGGCCGGGGACGTCATCCCCGAGGTGGTGAAGGTCATCCTGGAAGAGCGCCCGGCCGATGCCCAACCCTTCAGGATGCCCAGCCACTGCCCGGTGTGCGGCACCCAGCTGGTGCGGCCGCCGGGGGAGGCGGTGACCCGCTGCCCCAACCCCGACTGCCTGGGGGCCCTGCGCCGGGGCATCCTCCACTTTGCCGGCAAAACCGCCATGGACATCGACGGCCTGGGGGAGAAAATCATCGACCAGCTCATCGACCAGGGGCTGGTAAAGGAGATTCCCGACCTGTACCGCTTAAGCGAAGCCGACCTGGTGCCCCTGGAGCGCTTCGCCGAAAAATCCGCCGGCAACCTGGTGGCCGCCATTAAGGGCAGCCAGACCGTCCCCCTGGCCCGCCTGATCTATGCCCTGGGCATCCGCTACGTGGGGGAGGCCACGGCCCAGCTCCTGGCCCGGCACTTCCACAGCCTGGAGAACCTGGAGGCGGCCACCGAGGAGGAGCTCCTCCACGTGGAGGGCGTGGGGCCCCAGGTGGCCGGGAGCATCAGGGAATATTTCCAGAACCCCCGCAACCGGGAAATCCTGGCGAAACTGCAGGAGCTGGGGGTTAAGCCCCTCCCCCCCGAGGCGCCGCCCCAAACCGCGCTGGCCGGCAAGACCTTTGTGTTCACCGGCGGCCTGGCCCGCTTTTCCCGGGAGGAGGCCAAGTCCCAGGTCGCGGCCCGGGGCGGCAGGGTGAGTTCCTCGGTCTCCGCCAAGACGGATTACGTGGTGGCCGGGACCGACCCGGGGAGCAAATACACCAAGGCCCGGGACCTGGGGGTGACCACCCTGGACGAAGACGCGTTTGAGGACTTGCTCAAGAAGAGTTGAGGGGAGGACCGGAGGAGCAGCGGCTCCCTGCCCTCCCCTCAGACTCCCCTCCCAACCCTTTGAGTGCGGCTGAAGTTGAGGCCAAAAGGCCACAACTTCAGCCAGATTAAACCCAACTCAAGGGATTGGGGGAGGGGGCGTGGGGGAGGGGGTAAGGGTTCCACCCTTAGCCCCCTCCCCCACAATCACCACCGTCAACGCAGGAGCGACCCATGGCAAACATGGCGCGGGCCCAGGTGCTCATCAGCGGCAGGGTGCAAGGGGTGTTTTACCGGGCCTACACCCGGGATCAGGCCCGGATGCGGGGCCTCACCGGCTGGGTGAGAAACCTCCCGGACGGCCGGGTCTACGCGGTCTTTGAAGGCGACCGGGAAAAAATCGAGAGCATGCTGGCCTGGTGCCGGCAGGGCCCCCAGTTTGCCGCGGTTGACGAGGTCGAAACCGAGTGGCTGCCCTACCAGGGCGAGTTCCAGGACTTCAGCGTCGCCTATTAACCAAACCATAACACAGGGAGAGCGGCCCATGGTGGTACAGGACGAAACCCCGCAGGTTCAGCAAGAAGTCTGGCGCCCCACGTACCGGGCGTTCCTCGTTTATTACGTGGCCATTGCCCTGGTGGTTTTCGGCCCCCTCATCAACCCGGCAATGGGCCTGCCGCCCTGGGTGGGCCTGGTGTTGGGGCTGGTGGTGCTGGCGGCGGTGTTTCTGGGGAAGTTCGGTCAGGAATACCGGGCCACGCCGCAAGGGCTCAAACGGATATCGATGTGGCCGGCCAAGGAAGAAGACATACCCTGGCCGGAGGTGGGGGAGATCAGGGTGGAGCGGGGCCTTACCCAAACCCTCCTGCGGGTCGGCAATATCGTCATCCACGATAAACAGGGCCGGCCCCGCCTGACGTGGGAGCGCCTGGCCGACCCCCAAGGCGTCAAGACGGCTATAGAAGCCAGGCGGGCAGCCTTCGCCCGGGGCCAGGCATAAAAAACGGCAAGGTTGATTCCCGGGCTAGTTGAGGGAAGGTTCCTGCTGGGACCTTTTGACGCTGAAGATGTGGGTCAGCCAGCCGACAACAAATCCCAGAGCCAGACAACCGACGATGATCACGGACTGGGGCAGCGGCAAAAAATGAAAACCCAGGAATTGCACGGGCGGGCTGGGGTATTGCCAGTTCTGGATGATAAAAACGGCCAGGATTGCCCCACAGATCAGCATCCATAACGCCTTGAATCTGTTCATAGATACCTCGGGTGCTTATTCCTTGAGGTGCTTTTTGACAGTGGATATCAGATCTTCAAGGTCTGAGGACTTGACCAGATAATCGTCGGCCGCCCAGGTGGCGAAGTCCTGCTTGAAGTCGTAGGCCGTGCTGAACAGCACCGGCAGATCAGGCTTGACCTTTTTGATCTGCCGCAGGGCCTCGATACCATCCATCTCCGGCATCTTGATATCGAGAATCACCAGGTCCAGGGGCACTTTTTCGATGATCTCGAGGGCCTCCCGGCCGTTGTTGGCTGTGTAGACCTCGTAACCTTCCTCTTTGAGCTCTTCGCTGTACAGGAGGCGAATGGCCATCTCGTCGTCCGCCACCAGGATCTTTTTCATCTTCGACCTCCTGAGGGAGTATTCAAGGCGCTGGCCAGGGCGGTGCCGTGGCCGGCGTCTTTTACCAAACAATATTTGGCAACGGGCAGGGTCACGGTAAAAGTCACGCCCTTGCCCAATTCGTTTTTCACTTCAATGTGCCCGTAATGGCGGGCAATGATCCGCTGGGCGATGGACAACCCCAGGCCGGTGCCCAAATCCTTGGTGGAGAAGAAGGGGTTGAAGATGTTGTGCAGCACGTCCAGGGGAATGCCGCCCCCGGTGTCGCTCACCGCCGCCGCGGCGTACATGCCCGTCCTCCCGGTCCTGGCTGAAGGTGCGGATGGTCAGGGTGCCGCCGGTCTCGTGCATGGCCTGGCGGGCGTTCTGGAACAGGTTGTAGAACACCTGCTTGATCTGGCGGTCGTCGCAGTGGATGCGGGGCACCGGCTGCAGTTCCTTCACCACCTTGATGTTGCAGGCATCCAGATCCCGCTGGATGAGCGGCAGGGTGTCCTCGATGAGCTTGTCGAGGTCATGGTCGCCGAAGTAGCTTAGATTTTCACCCGTAAAATCAAGAATTTCCCGCAGCAGCTTTTCCAGCCGGGAGACTTCCTCCTGGATGACCTCGACATAGCCCCTGAGGGGCGAATCTTTCTCCACCAGCTTGCCGATGCGGCGGGCGAAGCCGCCGATGGACACCAGCGGGTTGCGAATTTCGTGGGCCATGCCCGATGCCAGGCTGGAAAGCGCGGCCAGGCGGTCCGATTCCAGCATGCGTTCCCTGATGAGCATGAGCTCCCGGTTGTTGGCCTCGATGGTGGAATAGAGATGGGCGTTCTCCAGCATCAGGGCCGCCTGGGTGGCCAGCATTTGCAGGGCGTGGAGGGGCTCCGGCTCGAGGGGCCGCCCGGAGGCCTGGTTGTCCACCACGATGATGCCGGTGGCGCGGTCTTTTACCACCAGGGGCACCACGAAGTACTCCAGGGCATCGAAGCTCTGGGGCCAGGGGGCGGCAGGCGCGGCATGCTTCCCGGAAGGGTGCTGGTGGACCGGGCGCATGCGCAGCACTGCCTGGGCCATGGCGCCGAGTCCCGGGCTGATGGGGATTTGCCAGTCCGACACCGGGATTTCCGCGGCCAGGGGCAGGAACAGCACCTCCGCCAGGGGCAGGACCGGCGTCTCGGGAGGCCGCTGGGCGCCTTTGCGCCCGCGCAGGACCTGGGCCTCCTCGTCCACCTCCAGGATCTGCACCCGGTCGAAGCCTAGGCCCGCGGGCTGGATAAGCCCCTGGATAATGATGTCCAGCAGGCGCTCCTCCTGGACCGTGGTGAGCATGGCCCGGGAGACTTCCTGGAGGGCGGTGAGGTTTCGCACCATGCGCTCGTTGCGCTCCGCCAGGGTCTCCACCTGCTGGTAAGTGAGGGCGTTCTCCAGGGCGTTGACGATGAGCCCGCCCATGGTGAGCATCAACTGCCGGTTTTCCGGGTCGAAAGGCTGGTTCTCCCCCTCCGGGGAAATTTTATCGAAGACGCACAGGGTGCCGTGGAGGTGGCCTTTGAAGGTGAGGGGCACCCCCAGGTGGTAATGCATCCCCTGGGCGTCGCTGGTCTGGCCCTCGAGGTATGGCATGGCCCCGGGAGAACCTGCATCTGCCAGGCCCGGCGGGATGGAGGGGCAGATATGGGCCGCCGGCACCAGGCCGTAGTCGGAGGAGACCCGGATCTCCCCGGTCTGGGTGTCGGTGATGCGCAGGGCTGCGCCCCGGGCATTGATGACCTTGGCGGTGGTGGAGACCACCCGCTGCAGGAGGTCTTCCAGTTCCACGGTGGCCGACAGGGCCTTGCCCACCTCGAAGAGCACCGACAGCTCGGCGATGCGTTTCTTGGCCTCTTCCTGGACCAGGCCCTGGCGCAGGGTCCCCGCCAGCATGAGGCTGGTGAGGTGCACCGCCTGGCGCTCCGCCGGGGTCAGCACCCTAAGGTGCGTGTCTATGAGGAGCAGCACGCCGTACAGAAAATTGTCGTCGGCCACCGGGAAGGCGGCCAGGGTAGCGTATTGGGGCTGCAGCTGGTTCAAAAGGACGTTGTCCGCCATGACCCCTTCCTGGTCCCGGTGGGCCACCTGGATCTGGCGGGTTTTGGCGGCCGCCCCCACCACGCCCTGACCGGACTGGAACTCGATGCGGAGCTGGGGGGACAGGGACCCCCGGCTGCTGATCTGGAGGCTTAGGGTGTCCTTGCCCTTGTCCAGGCTGAAGTAGAAGGCCTCGTCCACTTTCATGAACCGGGCCAGGAGATGCACCATGTTGCTCAGGCGCTCTCCAAAACTCACCGAGGAGGTGAGGAGCTCCACCATCTGGGACAAAAAGGCTAGGCGGTCAGAAGACATGGAGTATCAGGTTCCCAGAGCCTGCCGGCGCTTCTCCTGAGCCCGGGTGTAGAGGGCCTCGTATTTGGGGGCCACCTGGTCCCAGGAATAATCCACGGACATGTTCCGGCGCATCAGGGTCTGCCAGGCGGCCTGATCCTGGTAAAGGGCCAGGGCTGCTTCGATGGCGCCGAGAAAGGCCTCCGGGGTGAAATCGCGAAACTTGAAGCCATTCCCCTGGCCGGTGGCGGGGTCGTACTGCGCGATGGTCTCGTCCAGGCCCCCCGTGGCCCGGACCACCGGCACGGTGCCGTAGCGCAGGCAGTAGAGCTGGTCCAGGCCGCAGGGCTCGTAGCGTGACGGCATGAGGTACATATCGGCCCCGGCGATGATCTGGTGGCTGAGTTCATCGGTAAACCCGATGGAAATGCCGATGTTCCCGGGGTAGCGCCCCGCCAGCTCCTTAAGGACGTACTGGTGCCGCTCTTCGCCGGTGCCCTGCAGCACGAAACCCACCTTTAGGGCCATGAGCCGGTCCATGATGGCCTCAATCAGGTCGACGCCCTTCCTTTCGTAGATGCGGGTGGTCATGCCGAACACCGGGCGCCGGGCCAGAGACTGGTCCATGCCGAAGTGCCTGAGGAGGGCCTCCTTGCACAACTTTTTGCCATCCAGGTTGTCGGGGCCGTAAGGCGCGGCCAGGAAGGGGTCCCGGGAGGGGTCCCAGCGCTGGTAATCCACGCCCTCCACCACCCCGAACAGATCCCCGGCCCGCTCCTGGAAAACCCCCTCGAGCCCGAAGCCGTACTCCGGGGACAGGATCTCCTCACGATACCGGTTGCTCACGGTGTTGATGATATCGGCGAACACCACCCCGCCTTTCATCAGGTTGATCTTGCCGTAAAATTCCAGGGCCCCGGGGTTGAGCAGTTCCCAGCCCAGCCCGGTGAGGGGGAAGTCGTAGGAGGAAAACAGCCCCTGGTAGCCCACGTTGTGCACCGTGTAGACCACCGCCGGCTTCCGGGCCCAAGGGCGGTCCCTAAACAGGGTGCGCAGGTACACCGGCACCAGCCCCGTCTGCCATTCCTGGCAGTGGCACACGTCGAGGTCCAGCTGCAGCACCTCGATCATTTCCGCCACGGCCCGGCTGAAAAAGATGAAGCGCTCGGCGTTGTCTTCAAAATCGCCGTAAGGGGTGCCGTAGAGGCCGTCCCGGTTAAAGAAGGAGTCCTGGCCGATGAAGTAAAAGGTCAGGCCGGGGCTCAACTCCGCCCGGTAAATTTCCGCCGAAAAGTTCTGAAAAGACAGGGGGATGGACAGCGTCTGGCCGGTGGGCAACAGGGGCAGGCCGCACTCCCGGACCTGGCGGTACAGGGGCATGACCAGCGACACCTGGTGGCCGAGCCTGGTTAAGGCGCCGGCCAGGCAAGACACCACTTCCGCCAGGCCCCCGGCCCGGGCGAAAGGGTTGGCTTCCGGGGTGGCAATCAGTATGCGCATGACAGACCTCGCTCCGGCATCACAGCTCCACTTCGCGCAGGTACTTGGCGGCATCCTCCGGAGGCGTGGGGTTGATATAGAAGCCGGAACCCCACTCGAAGCCGGCCATCAGGGTGAGTTTGGGCATGATTTCAAAGTGCCAGTGGTAATACGGCAGCTCGGACTCCCGTATGGGGGCGATGTGCAGGATGAAATTGTAGGGGGCCTTCCCCAGGGACTTCTCCAGGCGCCGCAGGGTCTCGGAGAAAATCTCGGCCAACAGGCGCGTGGAGGCCTCCGGCAGGTGCATATACGAGGAATAGTGCATCTTGGGGAGGATCCAGACCTCGAAGGGGGAGCGGGGCGCGAAGGGGCAGATGGCCACGAACTCCTGGTTTTCCAGGACCACCCGCACTTTTTGCTGCAGTTCCTGGCGGATCATGTCGCAGAAAACGCAGCGTTCCTTCCAGTTGTAATAAAACTTGCCGCCGTTCAGCTCCTCCATCACCAGCTCCGGCACGATGGGCAACCCGATGAGCTGGCTGTGGCTGTGCTCGAGAGAGGCCCCGGCCGCCCGCCCCTGGTTCTTGAAAATCAGCACGTACTTGAAGCGGGGGTCTTCCGCCAGGATGCGGATGCGCTCCCGGTAGGCGCTCAGCACCGCGGTGAAGCCGTCTATGGAAATGTTGCTGAGGGTGGTGGCGTGGTCGGGGTTCTCGATGATGACTTCGTGGGTGCCGATGCCCCCCATCTTGTCGAACATCCCCTCGCCCATGCGGTCCAGCTCCCCTTCCGGGACCAGGGCCGGGAACTTGTTGTGCACCACCCTCAAGCTCCAGCCCGGGGTGTTGGGCTCGGTGCCCGGCTCCCGGTAGGCGAAGATCTCCGGCGGCGTGGTGTGCTCGTTGCCGGGGCAGAAGGGGCAAAAGCCCCCCTTGACCAACTCTTCCTCGATGACAAAATCATGGGGCCGTTTGCCCCGTTCAGTCGCGATGATTACCCAGCGGCCGATGATGGGGTCTTTGCGAAGCTCCGGCATCCGGGTCTCCTCTTGATCGGCAGGTGGGCTGTCTGTGCCGCGGCCGTAAGGCCGGCGTGACCGCCCGACTCCACCCAGTATACTTTTTTGGGGTAATTATACCAGCATTTTTCCAGACTTGGACCCGGAAAAGACCGCCCCGGACCCTGGCTAACCAACCTTATCGACCTAAAGCTTCTTTATAATAAAGCGCTATTTTTTGGAACAAGCCTCGCAGCCGCTCAAACCCTGACGCTGGCTGCGTTTGTTCATGAGACCGAAGCAATACAGCTATTTCCGGAATAAATACAGGATGAGGCTCAGCACGACGCTGAGCAGAACGCAGGTGGCCAGGGGGAAATAAAAAGTGAAGCCTTTTCCCTGATAGGTGATATCCCCGGGGAGCTTCCCCAGCCAGGGGATCTTGGCCGCGGCCAGGAGCACCGCACCCGCCACCGCCAGGATGATGCCCAGAATAACGAGTGTCTTGCCCAGTTCAGACATGCCTCCTCCGTCCAAGCCCGTCTATTTAACGGTAAGATGCGGCAGGTTGTCACGATATTCTGAGCATCTCCCCAGCGTGACGACACCGGTGCCCAAGGACGGCGGGACCTCGGCCGGGCGCCGGGGCGGGGTGCAGATCAACCGTGGCCATGTTCAGGAAGATGGGGATGAACAGGGGTGCGGCCCCGGGGCGGCATAACGTCGAGCGGTTCGGGCAGGAAATTTCCCCCGCGCCGATGAGTTCCGGCGCGGCTTAATCCTCCACGACGCTGGCCTTGAGGATGATAATATTTTCCTGGGGCACGTTGCGGTGGTCCCCCACCGGGCCGGTGGGCATCCAGGTCATTTTGTCAACCACCTCCATGCCTTCGGTAACCCGCCCGAAGACCGCGTAGCCGAATTCCAGGACGTCGTCGCCCCGGTGGTCAAGGGCGGGGTTGTCCACCACGTTGATGTAAAACTGGGTGGCGGCGCTGTCAACGGGGAAGGCCCGGGCCATGGCGACGGTGCCCCGCTGGTTGGTAAGCCCGTTTTTGGCTTCATTGACGATGGCCGGGTGGGTCGGCTCCTGGTAAACCAGATCCAGCCCGAACCCGCCCCCCTGCACGATGGCATTGGAGATAATCCGGTGAAAAAGGAGGCCGTCATAAAAGTCTTCCCGCACGTAAGTGAGAAAATTGGCCACCGTCACCGGGGCCTTATCCGGGAACAATTCCAGTTTGATAAATCCGAGAGTGGTTTCCAGGATCACTTCGGGGTTTTTTGCCGCCGTCTGAGTCATAATAGTGCTCCATACTTGGGAAAGTCGCACCTTGCCGTCAACCAACGTTTCATCTTATCAACATCGGCCCCAAGATGCCCGGCATAATTTCCTGACCCGGCGCTCCCTTCAAGCCGGGACCTGGGAGAAACCTGGAAAATTTTTAAAAAAACCCAGGCTTTGGTTCCGTTAGGTAAACAAAGTATTTACTTTTTAAACGTGGCAGCGAAGGATCCATCATATAATATGCCGTATAATTAAGTAGTTGCTCGATGGCATGCTTATTGATACATCTCTTGCCGGGGGGATACAGCATGAAACCCAGACTCATGGACCGGCTTCTCACCATCTTTTTATATCTGGACCTGGTACTGCTCTTCTGGTGTTTGTCCTTGCACTTCGCCTATCATCACCGCATGTTCGCCGTGGTCCTCTAAACCTGGTCAGCCCGGGTTGCCGGCCTGTTCACCCTCCGGCGCCGCCAGGCACGGCGGCACGGTCTGGGTGAGCTTGTCGGGCCATGAATAGCAGCAATAATAGTAAAAAGGCTCCTCGCAGTAGCACACCTGCGACTCTTCGTAGGACAGGTACCAGCACGTAAAACAACCTTCCGGCAGCTCATCGGCGCAGGAAAACGGCACCCCGAAGGTCCCGGCCCGAAATTCCTCCAGATTGGTCATAAGCCTTTGTCCCTCCCGGTCGTTGGCCGAGTATCAATCCAGCTTGACCATCCTTCCTGATGCGGCCCGGGGTTTCATGATTTATTATAATGAAGCCCGGCGCCATATTGCCACCATTCCCCCCGGCATGACACTCACATGATTCAGCAGGGTGGCGGCTGGCGGACAACCATGGAAAAGAAGGCCAGATCGTGAAGACAGTTGCCATTGTCAATCCGGCGGCGGGTTCCCGGCAAGCCGCCCGGGCCTGGCCCCGGCTCCTGAATTCCCTGGATTCGCGGTCCACCGGCCTTAGCACCTGGTGGACCGGGGGGCCGGGACACGGGGAAGTCCTGGCCGCGCGGGCCCGCCGGCAGGGCTACGACAGGGTTGTGGCTGTGGGTGGGGACGGCACGGTCTTCGAGGTGGCCAACGGCTTGTGGTGGGAACCCCGGGGGCCGCTCCCCAGCCTGGGTATCGTCCCTTTGGGCACGGGCTGCGATTACCTGCGGAATTTCACTGCCGCCTCAAGTCTGCGGGACTCCTTTGTTCAGGCCCTGGGGGAAACCACGGTGGCAGTCAGTGTCGCCCTGGTGCAGCTGCAGTCCTTCCATGGCCGACCCCTGCAGAGAATCTGCCTCAACATTATGGGGCTGGGCTTCGACGCCCGGGTGTTGGAACGCCGGCGCCGGCATGGGCTCCCACTGGCCGGGAAGCTCCCGTATCTCCTCAGCTGCCTTCAGGAGCTCCTGGTGCTCAAACATGTCCGTCTGCTGGGGCATATTGACCGCGAACCTTTCGCCGGCCGCGCCACCCTGATGGTGGCGGCCCTGGGCAGGTTCTTCGGCGGCGGCCTCATGATTGCCCCCCTGGCATCGCCCCGCGCCCCGCACTTTGAGGTGGTGTGGGACGACCACCTGGGCCGGCTGGCGCTGCTGTCTTTGTTGGGGAAAACCTTCCGCGGGCGTCACCTCTCCCACCCCCGGGTCCACTCCCGTTTGGCCCGGCACCTGGAGGTGGCGGCCGACCCCCCGGCCGTGGTGCAGGTGGAGGGGGAACCGGTGGGCCTAACGCCCGTGATCATGCGCCTCTCCCCGGAAAAATTTTATATCGCGGCCAATTAAGGACCATGTCACTTACCCTTGCCGATTTCGACTTTCATCTGCCCCCGGAGCTCATCGCCCAGCACCCCGCGCCGCAAAGGTCCGACTCCCGCCTGCTGGTGGTGGACCGGGCCTCTCAGACCTGGCGCCACCACACCTTTGCGGAGTTGCCGGATCTCCTGCACCGGGGCGATCTTCTGGTGGCCAACGACACCCGGGTCTTTCCGGCCCGCCTTAAGGGCAACAAGGCCAGCGGGGGGCGGGTGGAGCTCCTCCTCCACCATCTCCCCGAACCTGCCGGTCAAGGCACGGCCCGCGCCCGGGCCACCTGCCGCGGCCGCCTCAGGGTGGGGCAGGTGCTCCATTTCGGCCCCGATCTGGCCGGGGAAATCACCGCGCTCTTAGGGTCGGGAGTGGCCGAAGTGGAATTTCGGAGCGCCAGGGGAGACGTGGTGCAGGCTGTCCTGGCCCGGGGGGAGGTGCCCCTGCCCCCCTACATCCGCCGGGCCCCGGGGGCCGGGGACCAGGAGCGCTACCAGACCGTGTATGCCGCCCATCCCGGGGCCGTGGCCGCGCCCACCGCCGGGCTGCACTTCACCCCCGAGATCATGGCTGCCTTGCAAAAACCGCGGCATAGACCGCGCCACCCTCACCCTTCACGTGGGCCCCGGAACCTTTCAGCCGGTGCGCACCGACGACTACACGCGCCACGAGATGCAGCCGGAATACTTCATTCTGCCCCAGGCCACCGCGGTGCAGCTGAACCGGGCCCGGGCCGCAGGCCAGCACCTGGTGGCGGTGGGCACCACCAGCGCCAGGGTCCTGGAACACTGCGCCACCCCCACGGGCTTCAGCGCCCGGGAAGGCTGGTGCGGCCTCTTCATCCACCCCGGCTACCACTTCAAGGCCGTAAACCACCTCCTCACCAACTTCCACCTGCCCCGCTCTACCCTGCTGCTCCTGGTCGCCGCCTTCGCCGGCCGGGACTTCATCCTGGCCGCGTACGACGACGCCATCAAACACCGCTACCGCTTCTACAGCTACGGCGACTGCATGCTGATTGTGTGAGGACGAGAGGAATTGAGGGGAGGGCCGGGGGACCTGAGGTCCCCCGCCCTCCCCTCAAACTCCCCACCCCACCCCCGCATAGGGGACGTGTCCGGCGGGGCCTTTGGCCACACCGGGCACGCTTTTTCCACCTCTAAAGGGATTGGGGGTGGGGGTTTGGGGGAGGGGGTAAGGGGCCATGCCCCTTAGCCCCCTCCCCCAAGTGCCTTCTCCCGCCATTGCTTCATGGCGGTTACCAGGTCGTAGGTGAGGCGTGGCTGGCAGTTGATGCGGCCCAGGCGTATGTCGGGCTTATTGTCGCCGTGGAAGTCGGACCCCCCGGTGATGAGCAGGCCCAGTTCCCGGGCAATGGCAAGGTAGAGGGCCTCCTGGTCGGGGGAGTGTTCCGGGTAGTAGCATTCCACCCCGGCCAGTCCCAGGCCCGCCAGGTCTTTTAACAGGGGCTTGAGGGTCGCGGCGGTGTTGAGGCCCAGGGTGAAGGGGTGGGCCAGGACCGGGATGCCCCCGGCGTCCCTGATCATGGCGATGGCTTCGCCGGGGGGAAAGCGGTATTTGCTGACGTAAGCCTTGCCGTTGTTCCCCAGGTAAATATCGAAGGCCTCCTGGATGGACCGCACCCGGCCCTTCAAAAGGAGGGCCCGGGCGATGTGGGGCCGCCCCACCTGGCCGCCGCCGGAGATGGCCTCCACCTCGGCCATGGTGATGGGAATGCCCATGTCCTGGAACTTGGCGATGATCTGGGGGTTGCGGTCCTTGCGGGCCTGTTTCAGCACCGCCAGGCGCTGGGCCAGAAGCTCCACTTCCGTAATCCAGGAAAAATCCCGACGACATGCATGGACCCGGTTAAATATTTGGCGCTGATCTCCACCCCGGGAATGACCTCCAGCCCAAACTCCTCCCCGGCTGCCACCGCCTGGGCCAGCCCGTCGATGGTGTCGTGGTCGGTTAAGGCCAGGGCCGCGAGGCCGCTGTCTTTGGCCAGGCGCACCAGGTCCCGGGGCGACAGGGTGCCGTCCGAGGCGTTGGAGTGCGTGTGCAGGTCGATCATCGTCATGTTTTCATGGCCCCCTGAAAAAGACTAGCACAGGCTGATCACCTGTGCCACCCGCCTCCCCATTGATTCTGTGTCTGCCGTCAGTCCGTGCCGGGGTGAGGTGCTTCAAACGACGACAGGCAGCCCGACCAGAAGTGGGCCAGCTTGACGGAAAAAACCGAGACCATCCGGTCTTTCTCCTCGCCCTCGGGCAGGGGTTCCGGCAACAGGTGGTTTGTCAGGCTGGTGAAGGTCCGGCGGAAGCTCACCGGCTGTTCATGGTAGTCTTCAGAAAAATTTTGGCGGTATTCCTGGTAGCGCTCATTGATGAGCTGGTTCAGTTCCTGGAAGCGGGCCTCCACCTCCCCCATGTCCTTGGCCTTGACGGTCTTATAAAAATATTCCTTGAAGATATATTCGATCATGTCCTCGTGAAACTGGTCCAGGGCCTTCCGGGCCTCCTCCAGCCCCTTTTTGGCCGAGGTGAAGGTCTCGGTGGCCACGAACATGGCGAAGACCAGCGCTTCAACTATTTTGATGGGCTTTTCCCCCAGGCCCTGTTCCTTGAGGAGCCTCCCCAAATCCCCCACGATGCCCAGGGTCAGGGATTGCATGAGCTCGGATACTTGGCTTACAGGTGATTGGGGGCGATCCCCGGTGGTTTCCATGCATTCTCCTTGAGCTTAAGCCTTGATCAGCTCCAGCATTTCCCGCACGGCCCGCTCCATCCCCACCAGCACCGCCCGGCTGATAATGCTGTGGCCGATGCTGAACTCCTCGAACTCCGGCCGCCCCCTGAAAGGCTTGAGGTTGCGGTAATTGAGGCCGTGCCCGCACTTGACCCGGAGGCCCAGGCTCCTGGCATGCCGGGCCGCGTCCAGGAGCTGGTCGAAGCATTTCTGGGCCTCGTCCTCTTCCCGAGCCTCGGCGTAGAGGCCGGTGTGCAGCTCCACCCACATGGCCCCCACTTCCCGGGCGGCATTGATCTGGGCGGGGTCAGGGTCCACAAAGAGGCTGACGTCGAGGTCGGCGTCCTTGAGTTTTTTGATGAACTCCTCCAGGGCCGCCTTCTGGTCCTTGACATTCAGCCCCCCCTCGGTGGTGAGCTCCTGCCTTTTCTCCGGCACCAGGGTAACGAGGTCGGGCTTGATTTGGGAGGCAATGCCCAACATTTCCTCGGTGGCCGCCATTTCCAGGTTGAGGCGGGTCTGGATGGTTTCCCGGAGCAGCAGCACGTCCCGGTCCTGGATGTGGCGCCGGTCCTCCCGCAGATGCACGATGATGCCGTCGCAGCCGGCCAATTCCGCCAGCACCGCGGCGTGCACCGGGTCGGGCTCGTCAATCTGCCGGGCCTGACGCAGGGTCGCTATATGATCCACATTCACTTCCAACTTCACCATCCGCCGCCTCCAAAAGATAGTTACATTGAGGGGAGGGCCGGGGGAGCAGTGGCTCCCCCGCCCTCCCCTCAAGCTCCCCTCCCCACCCCCTTTAGCGGGGCCGTGTGAGGCGGGGCTACCGACCCCGCCGCCCACGGCCAAGATTAATCCCCCCAAGGGATTGGGGGAGGGGGTGTGGGGGAGGGGGTAAGGGCCCACTGGCCCTTAGCCCCCTCCCCACCACGCACCACCTCCATCAACTCCCAGGTCCGGGCGGTCATGGCCGCCTCGTTTTCCGGGGTGTCGTGGTCGTGGCCCGCGAGGTGTAATATACCGTGAATCAGGTAAAAGTCGAAGAGTTCTTCCCAGGGCCAGCCGAATTCCAGGGCCTGGCGGCGGGTGGTCTCGATGGAAATGACCACCTCCCCCAGGACCGGGGGCGGTCCGGAAGTAACATTGCGGGCCCCCTCCGGGGCAGGGGTGGTCTGCCGGCATAGACTCCTGCAGGTCCCCCGGGTTATCCACCGGAAAGGCGATGACGTTGGTGGGCCCCCGGCGCCCGAAGGTCTCCCGGTTGAGGCGGGCCATGGCCCGGTCCCCCACCAGGGTGAGGGACAGCTCGGCCTCAGCCCATCCCAAGGCGTCTAAGATCTTCCGGGCCTTTTTTTGGACCGAGGCCGGATTTAACGCCGTTTTTCTTTGTCGGTTGCTTATCCAGATCTTCATGAGCCCGGGTCTTCTCGGCTGGGGTGGGGTAATGGACGCGGTGGTGGAAGATGCCGCTCAGGATCTTGGTGCAGTGCTTGGCGATGAGATGGAGTTCCTTGAGCGTGAGTTCGCACTGGTCCAACTGGCCGTCCGCAAAAATATTGTTGACGATTTTCTGCACCATGCCCTGGATGCGGGCCGGGGTGGGATCCGTGAGGGTTTTGCTGGCCGCCTCCACCTGGTCCGCCACCAGCACCAACCCCGCCTCCTTGGTCTGGGGCCGGGGCCCCGGATACCGGTAGTCCTCGATTTTGACCTTGTCGGGGTCGGCCGCCTGGTTTTTGGCCTTGGTGTAGAAAAAACTGATGAGACAGGTGCCGTGGTGCTGCTGGATGATGTCGCAGATGGCCTCGCCCAGGTGCTGCCTCCGGGCCAGTTCCACCCCGTCTTTGACGTGGGCCGTGAGGATCAGGCTGCTCATGGAGGGGGCGAGCTTTTCGTGTTTGTTTTCCCCGCCGAACAGGTTCTCCACAAAATAGGCCGGTTTTTTGATCTTGCCGACATCGTGGTAATAGGCTGCCGCCTTGGCGAGCAGGGGATTGGCGCCGATGGCTGCGGCCGTGGCCTCGACGATCTGCCCCACCATGAGGGAATGGTGGTAGGTGCCCGGGGCCACCAGCATGAGTTCCTTTAAGAGCGGTTGGTCCAGGTTCAGGAGTTCCAGGAGGCGGATGTTGGAGGTGTAGTGAAACACGGTTTCGACGATGGGGGAAAGCCCCAGGGCCAGAATGCCGGTGAGGAAGCCGCCGCCCACGGCAAGGGCCTGCCCCAGGAGGAGGTCTTTGGGGCTCACCGGGTACTCCAGCAATTTTAAGGCCGTGACCATGAGGAGGTTAACCCCGCAGACGGCCAGGCCGGTGTTGATCAGGGAGCGGCGCTTCTGAAAGGACCGCACCCCCCACACCCCCATGAGGCCGGCGGTGACGAGGAAAAGAAACAGGGGAAAAGGCTTGGGCAGGAGCAGCGCCGAAAGGGTGGCCACCAGAAAGGTCATGACCAGGCCGGTTTCCATCCCCAGGAACAGGGCGGCATAGATGGGCCCCAAGCCGATGGGGATGGCATAAATCAGGTTTTTCCCCAGCAGGGGCTTGAAAGGCGAAACAATGGCCGCCAGGTTCACCAGACCGCAGTTGGCCAGGAGGCTGATGATGATCAACACCCCCAGAAATGCCAGGTCTTTCAAGCGGGTGGAAAAGCTCTTGAGCGAGGTGCGGGCCAGGTTGTAGACCATCCACAGGGTGAGGGCCAGGCAGAAAAAGGTCCCCAGAAACACCAAAACCCCGCGCGCCCCGGTATAAGCCGCGTCCTGGGCTTTCAGCTTGGCGAGGTGGAGCGGCGTGACCCGCTCCCCTTCCTGGAGGATAAGCTCGCCGGCGTTCACCGGAAAGAAGACGGGGCGCAGCTCTTTTAAGGCCTTCTGCTGGCGCTCCAGGGTCTCCGCCAGGTTGTAGGAAATGTTGGGCACCACCAGGTGCTGCACCAGTTCGCACACCAGGAGCCGGTCGGCGGGGGAGAAGTCGGAGGCTATGTCCCGGCAGTAGCTGACCGTGGACCGGTGGAGGTTGTCAATCTCCAGGAAACGGGAAAGGCGCCTGGACGGTGCTCTCCTTTTTGGAGGACAGGGTGCGCAGGATGAGTTCCTGGGGTTTGGGGAGGGGCAGGGCCTGCCTGGCGATAACCCCCTGGCGGTAAATCTGCTCCAGCACCTGGGCCACCAGCGTTTCCAGGGCCGGGGAAAAATCGGCCTTGGCCAGGAGCTGGAACGTGGCGGCAGGGAGGGCTTGTCCCCAGGATTTGGTCGAATTCCGGCTTGCGGTTGACCAGCTTGAAATACACCGCTGAAAAATTGCCATCATGAGGAGACCCCTTGGGTCCCGGGTGCAGGCTGAGCTCCTGGTTGATCCCCTGGGTGGCCTTGTTCAGGAATTCCAGGCTGTGGTGGAGGTGGTCCTGGATTTTGGCGATGACCTGGTCGTCCAGGTCAAAGACCGGCGGCAGGGTGGCCAGGACCTCCCGTTGGCGGTTCCGGGTAGCTTCCTCGTCTTCCACCTGGAAGTTCCCCGCCGCCCTGATGGACTCCTGGGCAATGGCGTTCACCTTGTAGGCTCCCAGGGGAATTTGCGGCTGGGGCGCTACGATCACGGCGACCACCAGGCCCAGGGCAATGAGCAGGAGGATCTTCAGGGACTGCTCGTGCCTGGCCCCCTGGAAGGATTTGCACAGCCGCGGCCAGCCCAACCGGGCACAAACCGCGCTGCCCTGCTCCTTCAGGCGGGTAATATTATTGGAATGCTGCTCTTTATCCGGCATGGCTCACATCGTCGCGGCGGGGGGCGGCCGGCTTCTGGCGCCGGGCCTCGTAAGCCCGGATGATGTCCTGCACCAGGGGGTGGCGCACCACATCCCGCTCGCTGAAATGAATAAATTCGATGCCCTCGACCGCGCTCAGCAACTGCCCCGCTTCCACCAACCCCGAGGTGGCGCTGTTGGGGAGATCAATCTGGGTCACGTCCCCGGTGATCACCGCCTTGGCGCCAAACCCCAGGCGGGTCAGGAACATGAGCATCTGCTCGGGGGTGGTGTTCTGGGCCTCGTCCAAAATAACAAAAGAGTCGTTCAAGGTGCGGCCCCGCATGAAGGCCAGGGGCGCCACCTCGATGATGCCCCGCTCCACCAGGCGGTTGGCCTTGTCGAAATCCATCATGTCGTGGAGGGCGTCATAGAGCGGGCGCAAATAGGGGTTCACTTTTTCTAACAGGTCTCCCGGCAGAAACCCCAGCTTCTCCCCGGCCTCCACCGCCGGCCGGGCCAGCACGATGCGGATGAACTCGTGGTTCATGAGGGCCGACACCGCCATGGCCATGGCGAGATAGGTCTTGCCGGTGCCCGCCGGCCCCACCCCGAAGACGATGTCGTGGGTGCGGATGGCCTCGATGTAGCGCTTCTGGGTGATGCTTTTGGGGGTGATGCGCCGCTTCATGGCGGAGATGTAGACGGTGTCCAGGAAGATGTCCTTGATGGCGGCATCCCCCTGCCCCTGGAGGATCCGCACGGCGTGCTGGACGTCCTGGGGGGCCAGGGCGTACCCGGTCTCGAGGAGCCGGTAAAGCTCCTCTATGGCCCGCAAGGCCAATTTCACCTGGGGCTCCGGCCCTTCGGCGGTGACCTGGTGCCCCCGGCTGGCCAGCTTCACCCCCAGCAGACGCCCGATGAGGCGGAGATTCTGCCCCTGCTCGCCAAACAAGGCCTGGGCCAGGTTGTTGTCCGCCAGGGTGAGTTGTTCGGAAATATGTTTGGAACTTTGGGAGGGGGAGGGTTTCACGGTGGTTGGGTTATGGTTATGATTTAAGGCCCATTACCTGGCCCCGGATCTGGCGGCGGCGGGGGCGGTTGTCAAAATCGAGCAGCACGACCTGCTGCCAGGTGCCGAGGGCCAGCTGGCCGTCGGCCACCGGGATGGTGAGGCCGGGCTTGAGAAACGCGGCCCGGACGTGGGCGTAGCCGTTGCCGTCGCCCCAGCGGCGGTCGTGTTCGTAGGGGATGTCCCGGGGAAAAAGCCGTTCGATGGCCGCCCGCAGGTCGTTAACCACCCCGGTTTCATATTCGATGGTGGTCAGCGCCGCGGTGGAGCCCGAGATAAACAGGTGCACGACACCCTGGGCCAGGCCGGTCTCCCCCACCGCTGACTGTATCTGGGGGGTGAGGTCGAGTATGTCGGTCCCGGCGGTGGTGTCCATTTCCAGGAAAAAGCTCTCCACAGTAAACATGAGCAACAAAGGTAATTTTACCAAAAATTTATGTCAATATATATATATAAATAAAAAATCGATTATAGCTGGCCCCGCCAAGGCTTCATCGCCGCCTTGATGGAGGGGCCCGGGCTGGCGGCACCGCCTTGCCGGGTGGACTTCCCGGCCCCTGGGCCCTCTCCCCGGCCGGGCTTAACACTTCGTACTTTGGGCTTGACTAACCGGGAAGATAGATTTACATACAATCAGCTTTTTCAAACTTTGTGAATTAAGGTTCTAAAACTCTCGCATCATGTCACTGGCTGACCAAATCCAGGCCCAGCGCCGGGAAAAAATCGAGGAGTTTCGGCGGGCGGGCCTCGACCCCTTCCACAACCGCTTTGTCCCCAGCCACTCCGTCCAGCAGGTGCTGGCCGAGTACGGGGCCATGACCGGGCCGGAGCTCGACAAGCTGGACACCACCTTCCGCCTGGCCGGCCGCCTCATGCTGGTGCGCAAGTTCGGCAAGGCGGCGTTCTGCCATTTCCAGGACGGCACCGGCCGCGTCCAGGCCTACGTGCAGCGCGAGGTGCTGGGGGACGAGGCCTTCGGCTGGTTCAAGAAGCTGGACATCGGCGACATCGTGGGCTTCGAGGGCACCCTTTTCCGCACCAAGACCGACGAACTCACCCTGGCGGTGCGCCGCTTTATGGTCCTCACCAAGGGCCTGCGGCCCCTGCCGGAAAAATACCACGGCCTCACCGACGTGGAGGCCCGCTACCGCCAGCGTTATCTCGACCTGCTGATGAGCCCCCAGGTGGCCCAGGTCTTCCGCACCCGGGCCGACGTCACCCGCCTCATGCGGCGCTTCCTGGACGAGCGGGGCTTCCTCGAGGTGGAGACCCCCATGATGCAGCCCATCCCGGGGGGCGCCACGGCCAAGCCTTTTATCACCCATCACCAGGCCCTGGACATGCAGCTTTATCTGCGCATCGCGCCGGAGCTTTATTTGAAGCGCCTGGTAGTGGGCGGCTTTGACCGGGTGTACGAAATCAACCGCAACTTCCGAAATGAAGGCCTCAGTAGCCTCCACAACCCGGAATTCACCATGCTGGAGTTTTACCAGGCCTATGCCACCTACGAGGACCTCATGGCCCTCACCGAGGAGCTGTTCTGTTTCCTGGCCCGGGAGATCATGGGGGCCTACATCTTCGAGTACCAGGGGCAGAAGATCGACTTCACGCCACCCTGGCGGCGCCTGGACCTCATGGAGTCCTTGACCGAGATCGGCGGCATCCCCCGGGAGGTGGTGGCCAACCGCGACCAGCTCCTGGAGGTGGCCATCAAAGACGGGGTGAAGCTCAGGCCCGGAGAGGGCTACGGCCGGGCCCTGACCAAGCTCTTCGACCTGCGGGTGGAGGCGGGACTCATCCAGCCCACCTTTGTCGTCGGCTACCCCACCGAGACCTCGCCCTTATCCCGGCGAAACCCGGACAACCCGGAAGTGGTGGACCGCTTCGAGCTCTTCATGGCCGGGCGGGAGATGGCCAACGCCTTCAGCGAATTAAACGACCCGGACGACCAGCGCCAGCGCTTCGAGGCCCAGATGGCGGCCCATGCCGCCGGCGACGAGGAGATGCCCCACGCCGTGGACGAGGACTACCTGTATGCCCTGGAACACGGCATGCCCCCGGCCGCCGGTGAAGGCATCGGCATCGACCGGCTGGTGATGCTCCTCACCGACTCCCCCTCCATCCGCGACGTCATCCTCTTCCCCCTGCTCCGGCCGGAGAAGTAACCATGCGCTTTTTCGAGACCTTTGTGGCCCTGCGCATGCTGCGGGGGATAAGAAGGCAGAAGGGCTTCATTCCCCTGTCCTCCGTCTTTTCCATCGCCGGGGTGGCGGTGGGGGTCATGGCCCTGATCGTGGTCATCGGCGTCATGACCGGGTTCGACGAGGACCTGAAAACCAAGATCCTGAGCGTCAACCCCGAGGTCATTGTCCTGTCCAAGGAGGGGCGCATCGCCAACTACGGCGAGGTGGCGGACCGCATCAAGGCCATGCCTGGGGTGCAGTCCGTGGAGCCCTACCTGTACACCCCGGTGATGTTTTCCACCCCCGGCACCATCTCCGGGGGGATGCTCCGGGGGCTCGACCCGGCCATCCTCAAGGCCGGGGGCCCCAAGCACCTGAAGGCGCGGGAGGGGAATTTCGACGCGGTGGCCCAGTTTGAGCCCGGCGAGCCGCCCCCCGCCGCGGTGGGGAACGAGCTGGCCCGGCGCCTTAATTTGCAGGTGGGGGACTTCTTCAACCTGTTCATCCCCCGGGGGACGCTCACCCCCATGGGTCAGCTGCCCCGCCTCAGGCTCTTCCGGGTGGCGGCGATTTTCAGTTCCGGCATGTATGAGTTCGACAGCTCGCTGGTCTATGTCAGCCTGCCGGCCATCCAGGAGCTGCTGGGCTTCGGCAAGCAGGTGGCGGGCATCGAGGTCTCCGGGACCAACATCTACGCCGCCCAGGATATGGGCCAGGCCATCGCTCATAAGCTCGGGCCGGAATACTTTGCCCGGGACTGGATCGCCATGAACTTCAGCCTCTTTTCGGCCCTGAAGCTGGAGAAGATCGCCATGTTCATCATCCTCACCCTCATCATCCTGGTGGCGGCCTTCGGCATCGCCTCCACCCTGTTTATGATGGTGACGAAAAAGACCAAGGAGATCGCCATCTTGAAGTCCATGGGGGCCACCCGCCACAGCATCATGCAGATTTTTGTCATGGACGGGCTCCTGATCGGCCTTATCGGCACCGTCCTGGGGCTGGTCATGGGGCTGGTCATGTGCGGGCTTCTGGAGCGCTACGAATTCATCCAGCTGCCCCGGGACGTGTATCTCATCTCCACCCTGCCGGTGAAGATCGAGGCCCTGGACCTGGTTACGATTGTGGTGGCGGCCATGCTCATCAGCTTTCTGGCCACCCTGTACCCCTCCTGGCAGGCCTCCCGCCTGGACCCGGTGGAAGCCATCAGGTATGAGTAAGTTTATAGTGGGGGGAGGGCCAGGGACCTGAGGTCCCTGCCCTCCCCCCACTCCCCCCACCCAACCCGCGGAGAGTGCGGAAAAACGGGATCTTCGGTCCCGACTTTCCGGTTTATCACCCCAACAAGGGATTGGGGGAGGGGGTGTGGGGGAGGGGGTAAGGGCCCACTGGCCCTTAGCCCTCTCCCCCACTAACAGCAGAATTGACGCTGTACATAGATCGTGCTAAGGTGTGAATCCTGGTTTGGAGCCCATGCAAGTGGCATTGACAGCCGCGTCCCCTGCAGTGAAGATTGCGGTCCAGGGACTGGAGAAAACCTTCACCACCAACGGCAACCTGGTGGAGGTGATCAAGAGCCTGGATCTCAACGTGTATGCCGGCGAGACTTTGGCGGTGGTGGGGGCCTCGGGGGTGGGAAAGTCAACCCTGCTCCATATCCTGGGGACCCTGGAACGCCCCACCAAAGGCAAGGTGGTCTGGGAGGGTGAGGACGTCTTCGCCCTGGACGATCGGCGCCTGGCGGCGTTCCGCAACCGCAAGGTCGGCTTCGTTTTTCAGTTCCACTACCTCCTGCCAGAATTCGACGCTCTTGAAAACGTCATGATGCCGGCCCTCATTGCCCGGGTGCCCAGGCAGCAAGCCCGGGAAGACGCCGAGGCCATGCTGGTGCGGGTGGGCTTAAAGCACCGCCTGCGGCACCGGGTGTCCACCCTTTCCGGCGGGGAACAGCAGCGGGTGGCGGTGGCCCGGGCCCTGGTGCTCAAGCCCGAAGTCCTCCTGGCGGACGAGCCCACCGGCAACCTGGACCCCCACAGCGGCGCCCAGGTGCAGGAGCTGCTCCTGGATTTGAACCGGGAGCAGGGTCTCACCTCGGTGATCGTCACCCACAACCTTGAGCTGGCCCGGGCCCTTACCCGTCAAATCACCCTGGTGGACGGCAGGGCCATGACTGTACGAGGAGATTGAGTTGCGGCTACGTTCTCTCCTGACGATTTTTCTCATCACCTGGTTTATGGCCGGGTCGCTCACGGCCCAGGAACCCGAACTGGCCCTGAAAAAGGTGGCGGTTTTTCCTTTTACGGTGTTAAGCAAGACCCCCCGGGAGTACCTGGGGGCCAAGGTTCGTGAGGAATTCGAGTCGCGCCTCAAGGCCGAGGGGTTCGCCCTCGTCCCGGATCAGGACGTGGACAAGGAAGTCGCGGCCCTCAAGGAACCCCTGGACGACAACCGCGCCAAGGAAATCGGCCGGAGCCAGGGGGCCGACACGGTGATCACCGGGCAGGTGGTCGTGGTGGGGGAAGCCCTGGCCCTGGAGGCCCGCATCATTGACGTGAGCGGCAAACAGGCCCCGGTGGTTCTGAAGCAACAGGGGACCGGGGTGGCCGCCCTCACCGGCTTGGCCCGCCAGATGGCCGGGGAAGCGGGCTTGAGGAGCGTGGGTACAGAGCGCCTCCGCAAGATCGCCGTCAAGGGCAACCGCCGCATCGACTCGGACGCCGTCGTCGGGGTCATGCAAACCCGGGAAGGGGAAACCATCAACGCGGCGCGTCTTCGGGAAGACCTGAAAGCAATCTACAAGCTGGGCTATTTCACCGACGTCAAGTTCGACATCAGCGATACCCCGGAGGGCAAGGTCCTCACGGTCATCGTCAAGGAAAAACCGGCCATTCACAAAACCATCATCCGCGGCAACATCAATGTCAAAGAGAAGGCGCTGTTGGATGCCATGGGGATCAAGAGCCTGGCGGTGGCCTCGGAACCCATCATCAAGGAGGCCATCGAGAAGGCCCTGAAGGTCTACCGGGAGAAGGGCTATTACGGGGTCCAGATTAAATACACCCTGGAGCCCTTCACCCCGGAGGAAGTGAACCTGGTCTTCGACGTCAACGAGGGCGGGCCGGTCTCCATCAAGGAAATCAAGTTTGATGGCATCTCCGCCTTTACCGCCAAGGAGCTGAAAAAGGTCATCGAGACCAAGGAGAAGGGCCTCCCCATCATTTCCCGTTTCACGCATGCGGGCAAGCTGGTGCCGGACATGCTGGAGCAGGACGCCGAAAAGATCGGGGCCTTTTACTTCAATCACGGCTACATCAAGGCCAAGGTGGGGGAACCCAAGATTGACGTGCGGGGGGGGACGCCTATATCACCTTCCCCATCACCGAGGGCCCCCAGTTCAAGGTGGGCAAAGTCGACGTCAAGGGGGACATGCTCCAACCCAGGGAAGATTTGCTCAAGAAGCTGGCCATCTTGAAGGAGGGCACCTACAGCCGGGACGTGGTCCAGAAAGACATTAGCACCCTCACGGACCTCTATGCCGACCAGGGGTACGCCAACGCCGATGTCACCCCCCTGCTGAAGGAAAACGACAAAGACCATAGCGTCGACATCACCTTCGACATCAGCCAGGGGAAGAAGGTTTACTTCGAACGCATCGAGATCACCGGCAACACCAAGACCCGGGACAAGGTGATCCGCCGGGAGCTGCGGGTTTATGAGCAGGAATTGTTCAATGCCACCAAGCTCAAGGAAGGCATGAAGAACCTGAAGCGTCTGGAATATTTTGAGGATGTGAATTTAAGCACCAGTCCCGGCACCACCCCGGACCGCCTGAACCTCAAGGTGACGGTCAAGGAAAAACCCACCGGCAGCTTTGGGGTGGGGGTGGGCTACAGCACCCAGGACCACCTGGTGGGCATGATCGAGGTCAGCCAGAACAACCTGTTCGGGCGGGGGCAGCGGCTGTCCGTGCAGGCCATGCTGGGCACCATCGCCAGCCGCTACCGGGTCAGCTTTTCGGATCCCTACTTCATGGACAAGCCCCTGGGCCTGGGCGTTGATGGCTACAACTGGTCCCGGGTGTTCAACGAATACACCCAGCACAGCACCGGCGGTTCCCTCCGCCTGACCCACCCCCTGCGCTGGCAGTACGTCCGGGCTTTCTGGAGTTACCGGTGGGATTATGTCAAGCTGGACGACCTGTCCTTCTCGGCCCTCAATACCCCCACCATCGTGCAGGCCAGCCGGATCCACAACACCAGCGCCACGACCTTCGGGATCTCCCGGGACACCAGGGATTCCCTGTTCACCCCCACCAAGGGAGCGAACCAGAGTTTCACGATTGAATGGGCCGGCCTGGGCGGCCAGGTCGCTTTTCTCCGGTATATGTTGGACCAGGCCTACTACTACCCCCTGAAGTGGGGCACTGTGGGGGTGTTCCATGTCCGGGGCGGCTACCTCCAGGGGCTGAGTTATGGACAGCAGCCGGCGTATGAATTGTTCTACCTGGGGGGCATTGACACCATCCGGGGCTTTCAATATGCCAATATCAGTCCCCGGGACCCCATTACCCATGACCGCATCGGCGGCAACAAGTTTTTCCAGATCAACACCGAATACCGCTTCCCCATGCCCAAGCTGAAGCAGTACGGCATCGTCGGGGAAGTCTTCTTTGACTGCGGCAACGTCTACGGCAGCAACGCCAAGGCCATCACCCCCAACGTCCGCACCAGCGCCGGCGCCGGGATCCGGTGGTTCTCCCCCATGGGGCCGCTCAGGATCGAATGGGGCTTAAACCTGGACAAGAAGAGTTACGAACAACAGAGCGCCTGGGAGTTCACCATCGGCGGCACCTTTTAACGGGGGCCGTGATTCCGGCCGGTTCGCCTGAAGACCCGGTTAATTACCGTCCTTTTGGACTTGTTTATCTAAGGAGGTTAGGCATGAAAAAACTGGCGATATTGTGCGTGTTTTTCATTACCTGTCTGTTGCTTACCCCCGCCCTCGCCAAGGAACTGCGCATCGGGGTGGTGGATATTGAGGGCATTATGAGTACCTCCCCTGACTACAAGCGCATCGAGGGGAGCCTCAAGAAAAAACAGGAGGAACTGGGCAAGCCCCTGCAGCAGCGGGAACAGGAACTGAGCCAGCAGCTCCAGGAGTACCAGAAGCAGGCCCAGGCCGGCATCATCAAGGAAGATGTCAGGAAGCAGAAGGAGACGGAACTGCAGAAGAAATTCGAGGATATCCAGAAATCCAAGGATTCTGCCTCCCGCAGCTTCCAGGAATATTACCAGCAGCAGTTGAAGCCCATGATGGAAAAGTTGAACAAAACGGTGGATCAGGTGGCCGGCGAAAACAACTTGGATGTGGTATTTGCGAAGGGGGCTGTTGTCGCTTTGCGAGACAAGTCCCTCGACATCACGGACAAGGTGCGGGAAAAATTCAAATAAGCCGTTCCATGGGTAAAACCCTGGGTGAGTTGGCGGCCTATCTGGGAGGAGAGCTCCGGGGGCCTGCCGACCTGGTGGTCCGGGGCCTGGCGCCGGTTGACCGCGCCACCCCGGAGGACCTCACCTTCGTCGCCCACCCCCGCTTCGCCCGCCTGGCCCAAACCACCCGGGCCGGAGCCGTGATTGTCTCACCCGAGTTGGCTGTCCTTGACAAGCCACTCATCATTGTGGAGCACCCCTACCTGGCCTATGCCCGGGTGGCGGCGCTGTTTGCCCCGGCCCGGCCCGGCTGGCATGGCGTCAGCGATAAGGCTCACCTGGGCGCCGGGGTAAAACTCGGCCAGGATGCGGCCATCGCCCCGTTGGTCTATGTGGGTGACGGTGTGCAGCTGGGGGACCGGGTCACCCTCATGCCAGGCTGTTACGTCGGCCCGGACACCGTCATCGGGGACGACACCTATCTTGCCCCCAACGTCACGGTCCTGTCCCGCTGCCGGGTGGGGGCCCGGGTGATCATCCACAGCGGCGCGGTGATCGGCGCCGACGGCTTCGGTTTCATCCCCACCCCCGAAGGCCAGCAGAAGATCCCCCAGCTGGGTTCCGTGGTCATTGAAGACGACGTGGAAATCGGCGCCAATGCCACCATCGACCGGGGCGCCCTGGGAGAAACCCGGGTAGGGCGCGGGGTGAAAATCGACAACCTGGTGCAGGTGGCCCACAACGTCGAGCTGGGGGAGCATACGGTCGTCGCGGCCCAGGCCGGGATCGCCGGCTCCACCAAGATCGGCAAATGGGTGGGCCTGGGCGGGCAGGTAGGGGTGAAGGGACACATAACCGTAGGGGACCGGACCCAGGTCGGCGGGCAGGGCGGCATTACCAACTCGGTGCCGCCCGACCAGGTGCTCATGGGAACCCCGGCCTGGCCCCTCAAGGAGACCCACCGAATCTGGGCCAGCTGGCGTAATCTCCCGGAACTCCTCCACCGGGTAAGGAAAATGGAACAACAGTTGGCGAAATTGACCGCCGCCGCGGAAAGGAAGTCGGAGACATGACCCAGCCGCCCACCATAGAAGAAATCATGAGGATCCTGCCGCACCGGTACCCCTTCCTCCTGGTGGACCGCATCGTCAGCGTTGAGATTAGACCGGCACATCGTCGGTCTCAAAAACGTCACCATCAACGAGCCCTTTTTCATGGGCCATTTTCCCCATACCCCCATCATGCCGGGGGTGCTCATCGTCGAGGCCATGGCCCAGGTAGCCGGCATCCTGGCCCTCTTGTCCACCCCGGAGAACATAGGCAACCCGGCCCTGTACCTCATGTCCCTGGACAAGGTCCGCTTCCGCCGCCCGGTAGTGCCCGGCGACCAGCTCATCCTCGATCTCACGGTTCTCAAGGGGAAAAAGAAGTACTTTAAGATGGCGGGCAAGGCCACGGTGGCCGACAATCTGGTGGCCGAGGCCGAACTCATGGCCATGGTCGGGAAGACCGAGGACTAGATGGCCAACATACACCCCACGGCCATCGTCGACCCCGCCGCCGAACTGGCCGAGAGCGTCACCGTCGGCCCGTACAGCATCATTGACGGACAGGTGAAGGTGGGACCGGGCACGGACATCGGCCCCCACGCCATCATCAAGGCATACACCACCATCGGGGCCCGCTGCCGCATCTTCCAGTTCGCGGTGCTGGGGGAAATTCCCCAGGACCTGAAATTCGCCGGCGAAGTGAGCCATCTCATCATCGGCGACGACAACACCATCCGGGAGTTTGCCACCATGCACCGGGGCACCGCCGGGGGCGGCGGCGTCACCCGGGTGGGGAACGGCAACCTCTTCATGGCTTACTCCCACGTGGCCCACGACTGTCTCATCGGCAACGGCGTCATCATGTCCAACGCCGCCACCCTGGGCGGCCACATCATCGTGGAAGACAAGGCTATCCTGGGGGGGTTCGTGGCGGTGCATCAGTTCTCCCGCATCGGGCGCCACGCCTTCATCGGCGGCGCCTCGGCCGTGTCCCGGGACGTCCCGCCCTACACCATGGCGGTGGGCAACCGGGCCAAACTCGTGGGGCTGAACCTGGTGGGCCTCAAGCGCAGCGGTCTCATGGACACCGCCCTGCAGTCCCTCCGCCAGGCCTACGAGCTGCTGTTCCAGTCCGAGCTGAACACCAAAGAGGCCGTGGCCCGGGTTCGCCAGGATGTTCCCCCCTGTCCTGAAGTCCAACACCTCCTCCGCTTCGTGGAGAATTCCGAGCGGGGGCTGGTGCCCGTGGATGCCAGAGAAAATCGGTCTAATCGCGGGTAAGGGGCAGTTCCCCCTGCTCTTTGCCGGGGCCGCCGGGCGCCGGGGCCTGGAGGTGGTGGCGGTGGCCCACCAGGGCGAGACCGACCCGGCCCTGGAGTCGCTTGCCCGGGAGTGCCACTGGATCGCCGTGGGCCAGCTGGGGAAACTCATCCGCGCCTTCAGAGAGGCCGGGGTCACCAAAGCGGTGATGGCCGGGGGCTTGAGCCGGGGGCGCCTCTTTCGGGAGTTCTGGCCGGATCTCAGGGCCCTGAACCTTATCCGCCGGGTCGGCGCCGGCCACGACGACCGCCTCCTCCGGGGCCTGGCGGCCGAACTGGAGAAAGACGGCATCACCGTCGTCTCCCCCCTCCCCTACCTGGATGAGATGCTGGCCCGGCCCGGGCGCCTCACCCGCCGCCAACCCACCTCCAAGGAACAAAAAGACATCGACTACGGCGTTACCATCGCCCGGGCGGTGGGCCGCCTGGATTTGGGCCAGTGTGTAGTGGTGCACCGCCAGGTGGTGGTTGCCCTGGAGGCCATTGAGGGCACCGACGACACCATCCGCCGGGGGGGCACCCTGGCGGGGCCGGGGGCGGTGGTGGTCAAGGTCAGCAAACCCGGCCAGGACCTGCGCTTTGACCTGCCGGCGGTGGGGAAGAACACCATCCAGGTGATGGCCGAGGTTAAAGCCGCAGTTCTGGCGGTGGAGGCCGGCAACACCCTCATGTTCGACCGGGAGGAGATGCTGGCCCTGGCTGACCGGACGGGCATCGCGGTCTGGGGGGTGGCGCCGGCAATGGAAGCGGCAGCAGCCGGGAAGACCCCTCCCGAGGCCCCATAAAGCAGGCTTCTCAGGAGCCCTCGGTTCCACCAGAAAATAAAAAAGCCTCCCCATCAGGGAGGCTTTCTTGGTTCCGGGCCGGCGTTGCCGCCCGTCCGGGTTGGGATTAGCCGTTATTTCACCAGATAGGGCACCGAGGCGAAGTTGCCCACCGTGCTGGCACTGGGGTTGATGTCGTGGTAACTCCGTTGGGCCGGATTGACCGTGGAGGACTGGTCGGTGGTGACAAAATTCGATGTCAACGGCACCTGCACGCTCATGGTGCAGACCTGGTCGCAGCTGCGGGAATCCGGGTAATCGTAGTTCTTACACGTGGAGTTGCAGGTCACCCCGGTGACATCAAGGGTGACGAAACCCTGTACGTAGACCGCCGGCACCGTGTAGGACATGCAGGCATACGCCTCTTTGGGTCCAGGCAGCAGCCACTTGGCCAGGCCCCGCCAGGGGCTGGCGGCCGGCGCCGCCGCCAACGGGTTGGTGGTGGAGTACACCGCCGCGGTGACCCGCCACTTGCCGTTGCTGGCCTTGGAGGACCGCGTACCGGGTTTTCATGTAGGTGAAGTTGTCATAGACGTTGCCGGCCCACTGGTACTCGCTGATGGGGTACACCGTCTGCCCCACCTTCACCTGGGGATACTGCAGGCCGCCACTGGTCTTGGGCCCCTTGATGTACTGCTGGAGCTTGCCGAGGTCGGTGCGCTCCGAGTTGTTGGGCATGACAAAGGTGGCTCGGGTGGTGTCCAGGTTGGAGCCCCCCAGGTCTTTCCAGGTGTACGTCTGGGGGTTGGCGGCCTGGGCCGGCCGGGGCGTGAGCCAATCCAGGATCGGGTTGACCTTGGTGTACGGCGTCTGCCCCGCCGGGTAGTTGGTTGACACGGCAAAGGGGATGGTCAGCGAACTCGTCCCCGCCAGCCCGAGGTAGGCCACGGCCGTGGCTGAGGAGTTCGTCTGGGATGTTCCCAGGATGCCCCCGAAGAAGTTGGCTATGCTGGGATTTTCCGTACCATTCCGGGTCACGGTGACCTGAATGGCGGTCACGTCCATGGGATTAGTGGAGCACCCGGTTTGGTTGAAACTGCCGGTGGCGAGGTTCCACTGTCCCAGGGTGACGTTCGCGTCGGAGACCGTCATGACGGTGCCCAGGGAACGGTTGTCGGCTGCCACAGTCTGGGCCGTACTGATGGCCTCGCTGCAGTAAACCGCCGCCAGGTCCGGATTGGCGGGATCCTTGGCCTGGATGAGCTTTTTGGCTCCGGCCAGGGCCGCGGCATCGGCGATGTTCTGGAGCTCATTTTTGGCTACAAAGAGCTGCCCCAGGTCAACTGACAGGGCCAGGAATCCCAGACCCACCGCCAGACATGCCGCCAGAACCGGGGTGATCATCCCTTGTTCTTTAGGGGAGCCGCGGCTGTCTCGAGTTTTTGGCATACTCAAACCTCCTTGATATGGATTTCACCCGGGAATATGAACAGGCCTTCCCAGGTCCCTAAGAGCCTGGCGGCGGTAGTCCACTCCGCCGCCATGCTCGTCTGGGCGCCGAGATAAAAGGCGTCGTCCCCGCTGCTGCGGGTAGCGCCGAACAGGGTTTTGATGTTGGGAATCAACATCATTTTGTAGGGGATCTGGTTCAAAGACACTGTGAGAACACTGCCCGGAGGAGTCGTCCAGGTGTAGGAAAAGGTGGAGTCGCTGAGCGTCAGAGAGGTGCCATCCAGGTTCTTGAGAGCAAACTGGTTTAGGTAGGTTTGCACTATCTGTTTGACCTGGGTCTGGGTCAAATTCGCATTTACCGCGGTGCCCGTGTCCACGGCCTTGACCGCGGCCCGGGCCCCTTCCCGGGTGGCGTTGGTGATGACATGCTTCGCCCAGAAAAGCATCCCCAGGTCCATGGCTCCGGCCACCAGAAAGAGAAAGACCGGCATGGCCAGGGCCATCTCCACCGTAAGGCTGCCCCGCTCCCGGCGGCTCCGGGAGCCGATTAATTGCATAAGGCGCATAGCTTCCTCCCTATCAAGAATCCAACCTCAGGGTCATAAGCCCTGGTAAAGCCCGTGGTGCGGCCTTTTGCCGGCCTCCGGACAAACTTCACCACAAACTTCACCGTTCGCAGGGACACTGCCTTGGGGGCGGGCCGCTCAGGGAATACAAGCAACAGTTGTGCCACGCCCCGGCCAAGGACAGACCCTGCCGGGTTTACCAACCAGGGGGCATTACAGGAACACCGGGAAGGGGAAAGAAAGGCGGTAGGGGGAAAGCTGCTCACTTCGGCAGCCCCGCTACCTTAGCCTTATGGCTGTAGGCCGGAGACTTTGCGTCCTACCCTTTCGGAGTAGTTTGCCCTTATCGGTGACCTGATAATCTTACGCCTTCTTTATCGGCATGGTGCAAGGAAACTTTAAGTTTGGGCCGGTAGGATTTTTGCTTGGGAAAGTGAACATGCTGTCCGGTTTTCTGGACAACAGGACGGCGGGGATAAAATCAGGAGAGTTCCTGGAACAGGCGGGCGGGTAGTTCCGTGGTCAGGCGGGCCGTGAGGCGGTAATGGGTATCCCAGGCCTCGTCTTTGCTGCGGGTCTGAATGGTGAGGTCAGGCCGGGACAAGGACTTGGGGATAGTATAGGAAGGTGGCGGTAAAGACCGCCGTTTCGAAAAGGTCATCCTCCTTACGGATGGTGGAGACCACGAAACGCTGTCCGGTGGCGCGGTTTTTAATTTTGCTGAAAAGACCCTGCATGGTTTGGAGGTATGGTTAATTTAGGCCTTTACCAGCCGGAGCGCGGCTTTCCGGCTGGCAAAGGACGCCCCGAGGCGCATAAAATTACGCTTGTGGTTAATGTGTCAGGGGTTGTGGCTTAATCCGGCCGCGCCGCTGGGAAAGTCACTTCTCTTACCTGCTCCCCTGGGCCCGCCGCCGGCAATAGCGTCTCCTTTTTCTGGGCGCCTGGCTGGCGGCCTCATCGGCCCCGATGCTGGTACCCATCTCATTTCTGGCAAAACGCAGGCGCTCTTCCAGGGGCTCAAGCTTGGCGACGGGCTTGCCTTCCAGGGTGAAGCCCTTCTCGATGAGGGTCCTAAGGTCAGGCCACATTTTTTTGCTGCCCATCATGGAGATGATGATGGCCTTGTCCTGGTTCTGGAACTTGCCCACATAGGTGTGCAGGGCCGCCCTGGTGTAGCCGGTCTTGCCGCCCCTGGCCAGGGGCGTGGTGAAGAGGAACCGGTCGTGGTTGCGGAGGACGCGCCCCCCCTGAATATCATAGTATTTCGTGCTGACGATCTTGGCAAATTCCGGGTTTTGCATGGCCCGGCGGAAAAGCAGGGCCAGGTCCTCCGCCGTGGTGAACTGGCTGTCGTTAGGCAGCCCGTTGGCGGTGCACACCGTGGTGCGGTAGGCCCCCCACTGGCGCACCTGCATGGTGGCCAGCTGGCAAAAATTCCCCTCGCTGCCGCCGGCCCTCTCGGCCAGGGCCCGGGCCCCGTCGTTGGCCGACGAGAGCAGCAGGGCATACATGAGTTCCCTGACCGTGTAGGTCTCCCCTTCCTTGATGTTGATTTTGGAAGGCGGCGCCGACGCGGCGTAGGCACTGACCGGCACCTGGTCGTCCATCTTCAGGCGATCCAGCACATACAGGGCGGTCATGATTTTGAGGGTGCTGGCCGGCGGCAACAGCGTCCGGCCATTGTTGGACAGAAGAATCTTACCGGTTTCGGCGTCCATGATGACAAATGCTTTGGCCGTGCAATCCCATTCGTCCTGCGCCGGAACCGGCCGGACGAGCGCCAGGGCTAAAAGGCCAGCAACGCACGCGGTAATCCAGACAGAAGCGTGCCCTTTAGCTCCCCTGGAAAACAAAGTTCTCCCCATAATCCTCCCCCCTTTTTCCCCAGGTATGCTAATAACTATATGAAAAAAAAGCGGGCTACGCAAATAAGAATGCGGCTTGACCGGCATCATGCCGGTTCAGGGGTGGGGTCAGCCGGTGCGGTCGCTGGGGTAGTTGCGGATAATGTCCTGGATCTCCTGGAGATTGTTGATGACGGGCAGCTTGGTCTGGGGCGGTGGCCCCTCCCGGTGAATGATGGCCACCGGCATGCCGATGGCCTGGGGCCCCGGCACGTCCCTTAAGGGATCGTTGCCCACGTACAGGGCCTGGGACGGCTGCAGCTTGAGCGCCCTCAAGGCGTGGGAATAGATCTGGGGGGCGGGCTTGCGCACAAAGTAACGGGACGACAGCACCATGGTTTCAAAGTACTTTTCCAGTCCCAGGAAGCGGATTTCCGGCTTCGCTGAAGACCCACTGGGCGTCGCTCACCAAGCCCAGGCGGTAATCGGCCGACAGGCCCTGCAAGGCCGGCAGGGCGTCGGGATAAAGCTCCAGGCGGTAAGTGCTGAGGGAGCGGAACAGGCGGGCCAGACAGGTCACCAGGGATCTCTCGGGGGATTTTCTCAGGCCCTCCAGCAAAATATCCTCAAACACCATGAAGACGTCAATCTCGCCGTAAGGTCCGGGGTGGTCCAGAAGGTGGGCGGCAGCGCTTTCCTGGTAACGGGCGGCCATGTCTTCGGGTTTGAAGGAGACGCCGTAATAGCGCAGAAATTTGCACAGGGCGTAGTAGACGGACAGGTCGTTTTCATCCGTCCAGATATCCACCAGGGTGCCATACAGATCGAAAATGACGGCTTCAATGGCCATGTGCAGCCCTCACCACCGTTTGCCAGGGGTGCCTGACACGTATACCGGCGCTTGATTTTTCATGATGAACCTTCGCCGGCGCCGCGGCTTACGATGCCAGGCCGGCGCCCGGAGAGGTCTCCTCTTTAATATTCGGATGATCCCGTGCTTATTATAAAGAAAATTTATCAGTTGCTATGATTTTCCTGATATTTCTTGTGGTTGCGTCCCTGGCCTACCAAGTCCTGGCGCTCCTTTCCCTAGGGCGCTTTTTTCAGAAGCAGTCCCCTGCCGCGGCCGGGCCGGAGGCCCCCGGCATCACCGTGCTCAAACCCGTCAAAGGCCTGGCCCCGGAGAGCCGGGAGTGTTTCCTGAGCTTTCTCCGCCAGGACTACGAGCCTTATCAGGTCCTCTTCGGGGTGGCCGACCCTGAGGACCCGGTTTTGCCGCTCCTTGAAAACTTGCGCCGTCAGGCCCCCTCAGGGCGGCTGGAGGTGGTTCTGTCCCCGGAAACCCTGGGGCACAACCCCAAGGTCAGCACCCTGCGCCAGCTTGAGCCTTGGGCCCGGTACGATCTCCTGGTGGTCTCGGACGGCGACGTCAAGGTCGGCCCCGATTTTCTGGCCTGCATGGCCGCGGCCCTGCAGGATCCGGGCGTGGGCCTGGTCTCCTGCCCCTACCGGGCCGGCCGCACCGAGACCCTGGGGGCGCGCCTCGAGGCCCTGACCATCAGCGCCGATTTCATCCCCTCGGTGACGGTGGCCCATTATGTGGAGGGGATCAGCTTCGCCCTGGGCGCGGCCATGGCCTGCACCCGCACCGCCCTTGAGCACATCGGCGGCTTTGCGGCCCTGGGGGATTATCTGGCGGACGACTACCAGTTGGGCTGGCAGATCCACCAAGCCGGCTTTGGGGTAGAGCTCCTCCCCCACGTGGTGGAAACCGTCGACCCGAGCCTCGGTTTCAGGGATTACCTGGCCCATCAGCTGCGCTGGACCCGGACCTACCGCGTCTGCCGCCCCCTGGGCTACTTCGCCTACGGGGTCACCCACACTTTTACCTTCAGCCTGGCCCTCTGGCTGATGAGTGGCCTGGCCCCCTGGGCCCTGGGCCTGGCCGCCGGCACCCTGGCCCTGCGCCTCGGCCTGGCCTGGTTTTCCGAAGTCGTGTGCCTGAAAGGCAGGCTGGCCCTCCCCGCCTTTCTCCTGGTTCCCGTGAAGGACCTGATCTCTTCTGCCCTCTGGCTCATGAGTTTCCTGGGCAGCGAGGTGGTCTGGAAGGGCCGCCGCTTCCGCCTCACCCGGGAGGGCCGCCTGGTGCCCCTTAAATGATGGCGTTAGAAAGTTTTTTGAGGGGAGGACCGGGGGACAGTGGCGCCGACGCCCCCTGGCCCCCTCTCCCAATAAAATTTTTTCTAATCCAACGGAATTCCACTTCGGGAGTTTCCTCTGCGGGCAGCAGAAGTATATAATCCACCGGTAGGGATGTGTTATGGACGTCAAGTTATTGGAAAAACTCCTTGAAGAGGTTCAAGGGGGCGGGCTTTCCGTGGCCGAGGCCCTGGAGCGCCTCCGTCACCTGCCCTTCGAAGACCTGGGATTCGCCCGGGTGGACCACCACCGGTCCCTGCGCCAGGGCTTTCCGGAGGTCATCTTTGCCGGCGGCAAGGATGTGGCGCAGCTGAAGGCCATCCTCACCTCCCTGGTCGCCGGTTCCGAGCAAATCCTGGTGACCCGCCTGGCCCCCGAAAAAGCCCGGGAACTCCTGCCTGATTTCCCTGACGCCCAATATCACCCCGCCTCCCAGGTGCTGACGGTGAGCCGGGGGGAAATCCCCCAGCGCGGCCGGGGGCTTATCGTGGTAATTTCCGCCGGCACCTCCGACATTCCGGTGGCCGAGGAGGCGGCGCTCACGGCCCGCATCATGGGGCACCAGGTGGAGACCCTCTATGACTGCGGCGTCGCCGGCCTGCACCGGCTTTTGGCCCACCAGCAGCTCTTCGGGCAGGCCACGGTGTTCGTGGTGGTGGCGGGCATGGAGGGGGCGCTGCCCAGCGTGGTGGGGGGCCTGGTGGACCGCCCCGTCATCGCCGTGCCCACCAGCGTCGGCTACGGGGCGTCCTTCGGGGGCCTGGCCGCGCTTTTGGCCATGCTCAACTCCTGCGCCAACGGCATTGCGGTGGTGAATATCGACAACGGTTTCGGGGCCGGCTACCTGGCGGCCCTCATCAACCGCCGGGATTGAACCCTTTGAGGCAGGTCCTGAGGCCTGGCGGTCATCTCCCAGCTCCTAAGAAAAGTCAGATCCCCATGCAGATCTTTATGTACCAAAGATGCCTGTCCGCCGCGTGCCTCATTTTCTGCCTGATCTGGCTGAGTCTAGGCTGTGGCACCCTCCCGGACGGCCGCCGTTGGGGTGGAGATGTCAAGCTCTGGCCGGGGGGCGAGCGCCTAAAAACCGCCGCCAAGAACGCCGCGCTGGACCCCGGCACCTGGCTGCCCGCGGCCGGGGCCCTGGCCTTTCAGATCGACAGCTGGGACCGCAACCTGACCCGCTGGGCCTCTAAAAACAAGCCCATCTTCGGCACCCAGCAGGCTGCCGACAATGCCTCCTATTACCTGGTGGACGCTCTGCTCGGGACCTACGTCATCACCGGGCTGGCCACCCCCAGCGGCGATAAGCCCGGGGAGTGGGCCTGGAGCAAAATCAAGGGCTTCAGCGTGGGTGCCGCGGCGGTGGGGCTGACCGGCCTTAGCACCACCGGCCTCAAGAACGCCGTCCAGCGCGAGCGGCCGGACGGCAGCAGCAACCACAGCTTCCCCTCCAGCACCTCTTCGGCGGCGGCAGTCTACGGCAGCCTGGCCGCGCAAAACTTGAATTCTCTCGATATCCCCCCATGGGCGCGCCTGGGCCTGCAGGGGGGGATCGCCACCCTGATCGGCGGCGCTTCCTGGGCCCGCCTCGAAGGCAAATACCACTACCCCTCCGACGTTTTGGTGGGCGCGGCCCTGGGGAACTTCATCGGCAGGTTTTTTAATGATGCCTTCATCGGCCCCCACGACCCCAACATGTGGCTGCGGGTGGAAACCTCCAGCCAGGGGGCCCTGGTGAGCCTCCATTGGGCTTATTAAGCGCGGCATGCAGACCTGCCCTGCCTACGAGGTAATTACATGCACATCCTGGCCTTGAACAGCAGTCCCCGGAGCAACGAGGAAAGCAAGACCGAGCTGGTGCTGGAGAAGTTTCTGGAGGGGGCCGGCCGCGCCGGCGCCGCCACCGAAACCGTATATTTGCGCGATTACCGGATCAGGCACTGCCTGGGCTGCTTTCGCCTGCTGGTTCAAGACCCCGGGGCGCTGCATCCAGAAAGATGACATGACCGGGGGGCTTTTTGACCGGTTTCTCGCCGCCGATCTGGTGGTCCTGGCCTCGCCCCTCTACCACTATAATCTCAACGCCCGCATGAAGACCTTCATCGAGCGGACGCTCCCCATGATCAAGCCGGACTTCGTGGACCGCGGCGCCAAGACCGGGCACCCCCTGCGGGTGGCCAAAGCGCCCCGGATCGCCGCCGTGAGCGTCTGCGCCTTTCCCGAGACCGAGAATTTCAAGGCCCTGTCCCTTAACCTCAGGATGATTTTCGGGCCAGGGCTGGTGGCCGAAATTTACCGCCATTCCTCCGAATTCATGGCCATCCCCGAGCTCGCCCCCCGGGTGGCGGAGGTGTTGGCCGCACTGAGCACGGGCCGGGGAAGAGCTGGTGCGCCTGGGCCGGGTGGAGCCGGCCACCCAGGCGGCGTTGGGCCAGGACCTGGCCCCCCGGGAAGACCTGATCCGGGCGGCGAACCAGGAGTTCGCCCAGATAGCCATGCGCCTGGGCAACCCTCCGGTGCAGCCGTGACCCGCCGGTAGTCCTCCGGTGTACAGCATTAAATAAATCCCCTCGACCGACCTATGCCGCACGCCAGCACCATAGAACAGCAGCAGGCCCATTTCCACCTGGTGGCGGGCCTTATCCAGCAGGAAGACATGTGGGAGCGGGTGCCGGAACAAAACCGGCAGTTCTCCCCGGAAAACCTGGAAATTCTGGTAAAATACGCCTACTTTGCCGGCTTCATCGACATGAGCCAGGTGATCCGGCTGTTGTTTTTGAAAAAAGGCGAGAAATCCCACCTCCTCCACAAGTGGTACGAGGAGATCCGGGAAAAAGGCTGCTGGCTCTGTTAAAGGCGGAGGGGCCTGGAACCTGGTTCACTGGAGGCTTTCGTTCTCGTGAGGCAACGGCTACGGGTATTTCTGTTTAAAAGGGCCAGCCGCCCGGCGATTATCCTGCTCAGTCTGCTGGTGATGGCCGGCGCGCCGCAGACCGCCGATGCTTTCCTGGGCCTGCATAGGAACACCTGCGCCAGGGTGCCCGGCCTCAAGGGGGTGGCGGTGGTCGTCGACCTGGAAGGGCCCGCCGGTGCTTCTAAGGACTTGAGCCGGGAGGAGCTGCAAGCCGATGTGGAATCCAGGCTGCATCAGGCCGGGATCACTGTTCTCCCCCGGCAGACCTGCCCCCTGCCCGGCGTGCCGCTGATTTACGTGAACGCCAGGATTGCCGCCATTGACGGCAAATTTGCTTATAATATCGATATCATGTGCCTCACCGCGCCGCAGGATGACCGGCTCCAAGCCAGGTTGGCCAACTGCCGGCTGGACGCCTCGGGATTGGTGCCGGAAATTATTCAGGTCAGGGGGAAAGTGGAGGAGCTGGTGAGTGCCTTCATTAAAAAGTATCTGTCCTGACGGGGTGAAAATGGCCCGTCTCGGTGGGGCCGGGCGGCGCTTTTATTGACAGTTCGCCGGGCATAATCTACATTTATACAACGCGGAAGTGCCAGGCTCACTGGTGGGGCCCCCGGACTTCAAATCCGGTGTACCTTCTGAATAAGGGGGTAGGTGGGTTCGATTCCCATGCACTTCCGCCAACTATTTATCTAGTTAAAACAAGTGACATATCTGTAAGCATTTCCCCTAAAATACTATCCCCAGAATATCCCTAACCCCTCCCGAAACTGATAGCAATAGTTCAGAATAGGGTCTATGAGTTTCTCAATAAACTCTGGCCATGGTGACCTTTGCTCTCCTACCCCCGATGAAAAGATAATTCTTTGCGTGGGTACCTGGTCTAACAGGTAGAGCTTTTACCTAAACGGGCCATTCACAACCTCAGCCACCAAAATCCAACGCCATTTTTTCCCCTTGCTGATAGTCGGAAATCCAGTAAACATGAGGCTTTTAGGACTATAAAAGGGGTCTGGATTGCCGAGGACAAAGGCCAGCCGATCAAAAGGCTCCCCATCATGTCCCGAGCTTTAATTTTTTGTGGGGTCGGCAGCTGGAAAATGGATTAGAAGAAGAATATCTGGTTGTCTCGGTCACCCGTTATTTCGATGAGTTGAAACCAAATGCTCCGCCAATTCAAGCATCCACCGGCCAAAAGCACTCTGGTCTGGGATGACGGACATGGAGTATTCCGCGGCCGGACGGCAGTTCAGCAGGCACTTAGCCCATTGATCTGGAATAGCCTCACGGCCATACACCGCACCAGAAGGGCCCCACAGATGGCGGCGTTGGTATCAGTATCTCCCCCTCTCATGACGGTATCCACTACCCCTTCCTCTAAGTTTGGGGCATGGAGGAGCTGCCAGAGAGCATTCTGAAAAGCAATTAAACCCAGCCTGGGTGATGGACATAATTAGATGGCGCGGCCGTGGCTGCACCAATGATAACCTCCAACAAGGACGCATCCACTTTAATCTCGCATGCCCAGATGTAAATTTCTTCTGGCTGGCTGTCATTTCGGATACAAAGCTCAAAAGTTCAGATATCGAATCGCTTTATGAAAAAACTCGAGGGGCGTATAGTGGCAAGTGATCTTCAATTTGTGGTCAGCTCTTTAAAATATTAGCTACCTTTGGTGTAGTTCGTTAATATGCCTTCCATAAGAACAAACAATATTCCGGGTTAAAGTCGGAAAGAAGAGTTCCTAAATCATTTTTGGGTTGCGGTGAGAGCAGGAGATGAAGTATAAGAAACCTTCGCTGTTAACACTCCCCAGCAGCTGTTGACTCAGTGGGGAACAATCACTAACAGCAAGAGGAGATGGTTATGAAAAAGCAGTTTGGGAAAAAGATGTTGACGGTCATGGTTATCGGGGCCTTCTTGATCATGGGGCTTTCGGCCTGGCCCAGGAGATGCAAGTCATGAAAGACGCCTCCAAGATGATGTCGGATGCTTGGAAAATGTTCGACGACGGCCAGCGCATGGTCATCAAGGGCCTGGAAATGAACAACCAGATAGCCGCTCAGGCGGGCGTCCAGGATCTCATGAATCCCGGGAACAAGACCATCGGCTCAGGGCGAGACAGCGTCCTCACGGGCGCCAAGTCGTTTGCCCAGGGGCAAAAGGTCGTCATGGAAGCCAGTGACGCCAAGGTCATGAAAGAGGGCGTGGACATGCTGCAGACTGGCTTCAAGATCGCCATGGGCGGCAAAGAGACGATGGAGCAGGGCATGGCCATGAACGACCAGGTGGCCCAGTCCAAGGGCATCATGGACAAGTTTGCCGACGGCAACAAGATCATGAAAGACGGCATGGCCACCATGGCACAGGGCATCAAGCTGTTCATGCAGGGGAACGCTCTCTACCAGGGAAATAAATAATTACCAACCATAAGTCAGGCCGCGGCCAAGCGGGCGCGGCCTGACCCTTATCATGGGCTCCGGAATCTGCCTCTAATAGGGCGTCCGGCCCAGCCGCGCCAAGATTATCCGGGGATCGAACCCCAGCCACCCAGTTCTGATAATCAGACCATATCTATAATCTCAACCGGCAGGGTGATACCTGCAAGGTTTGGCAAGTGATGTGGCACTGAGCAAAGCTTCTTCATGTTGATCGAAGGCTAATCAGAAGAGAGACTCATGCCCAGTTCTGGAAGGGAGTGGGAGATTCTCCTATGCTACTCGACTCGGTCATTTTGCTTTTTGGTCTCTGGCCAGTAGAGGTTAGTCGGGTAAGACCAGGGGGCGCGGTTTATTCCTCTATGTTTTCGTCTCCTTGTTTCTTGTTAATGCCCGAGTCAAAAGTGCCGTCAGGATCACGTGCAGGATGACCGCCGGCCACAGTAGAATGCCGGTCAAACCGCCTGCGAAGCCGATGTAGGCGAGATAAAGCATGACGGCCACGCTGTAGATTAACATACCGACCAGCGGCGGGCCCGGCCAGCAGGCGACCCCAAGGGCGATCAGGGCGATGCCGGCCACGCGTGCGACGGGTATGGCGATGCCGGTCAGTTCCTCACCCAATAACAACCGCCCAACGAGCGATGGAACGATCAGCAACGCCAAGCCCATCCCGGCTTCCCCCACCGCGGCAAGAATCAGCACCCTCATCATCGCGCCGGTAACGCCTGGTCGTTCGCGCCGGCGACCGCGTCGGCAATGGCCGAAAGTTGCTGGCGCCTTGCTGCCGTCAATTGCTCCGGTCCGAGGTTAAAGCTCATCGCGTGCCCGGGCGAGGGCCTTATGCAACGTCTCGCTCTCCTCTGCCGTCAACTGCTCCTGTCCGAGGTTAAAGGTGAGCTTGTTGATCGTGCCAGTGAACTTGAACGGCACATCGTAGCGATACTCCACCATCGCGACGCCGGTGCGGGTGTCGCTGCCGATGTCGAAGGTTTCGTCCTCCGGAAAGGTGATGGGGGTGGTGTGCTCCATGGATTTCTTGTCCACTTCCTTGCCGTCCACGGAGAGCACGCCCGTGCCGCCCTTGCCCAGACCCGGGCCGTCGGGCTTGAAGTCGAAGACGATGGTGTGTTTCCCGGGGCTAAGTTCGGGCCCTTCCCAGATCGTCCGCTTGAGGTCGAGCAGGTTGTAGAGGAACACCACCCTGCCCCGCTCGAATCCCGCCACGCCTTTGCTCATGAACAGCCCGTAGCCGCCGAAGCGCCCGCCCTGGGTGACGATCATGCCTTCCCCGCCGCCTTCGGGGATCGTGACCTCGGCGGTAATGGTGTACGACTTGTTCAGGATGCTCGGAGCGCCGCTGGCCGGCACGCCGGTCAGTACTCCCGAGTAGGTGAAGACCGTTCGTCCCGCCGTCAGGCTCGGACGCGGCGTATTCCAGCGCGCGAGCGTCGAGTTGTCGAGCGGCAGCACGTCATGCTTCTTCGCCTCGGCGTAGAAGATTTTCTGCATCTGCTTGAGCTTCTCCGGCATTTTGGCAGCCAGGTCGTTGAACTCGGTGGGATCCTCCGCGACGTTGTACAGCTCCCACTTGTACCCGGTGATCACATCCGGCGGCGGCTTGGTGCTCAGTTCCCACGGGAGTGTCGCCGGGGTCGTCGCCGCGATCCAGCCGTCGTGGTAGATGGCGCGGTTGCCGAGCATCTCGAAGTATTGCGTAGTGTGCCGGGACGGGGCGTTGGCGTTCGCCTTGTCCCAGGTGTAGACCATGCTCACGCCGTCCATGGGGCGCTGCTTGATGCCGTTGAGCGTATCCGGCGCCCGGATGCCGGTCGCCTCCAGGATGGTCGGCACGATGTCGATGAGGTGATGAAACTGCCGGCGGATGCCGCCCGCGTCGTTGATGTGGCCGGGCCACGACATGGCCATGCCCTGGGCCGTCCCGCCGTAATGCGACGCCACCTGCTTCATCCACTTGAACGGGGTGTCCATCGCCCACGCCCAGGGTGCCGCAAAGTGCGGGAAGGTCCGGTCCGACCCCCAGAACTCGTACCAGAGAAACTGGTCCTTGACCGGCACTTCGATGCCATTGAAGGTGGTGAACTCGTTCGGTGTGCCGTTGAGCATGCCTTCGGCGCTGGCGCCGTTGTCGCCGCTGATGTAGATGATCAGGGTGTTGTCCAGCTGGCCCAGGTCTTCGATCGCCTGGATGACCCGGCCGATTTCGTGGTCGGTGTAGGCGAGGTACGCCCCGTAGACGTCGGCTTGCTTGATGAAGAGCTTTTTCTCGTCCCAACTGAGGGAATCCCACTCCGGCAGATCCTTCGGCCACGGGGTCAGTTGGGCGTTGGCAGGCATGATGCCCAGCCGCTTCTGATTGGCGAAGATGGTCTCGCGCAGCTTGTTCCACCCGTCATCGAACAGATGCATGTCGCTGATCTTTTTGATCCACTCCGGCGTCGGATGATGCGGCGCGTGGGTGCCGCCGGGTACGTAATAGACCAAGAACGGCTTGTCGGGCGCGACCTCCTTGAGCTCCTTCATGTACTGGATGGCCTCGTCGGCCATGGCCGTGGTCAGGTTCCAGCCGGGATTGCCTTGGAAGGGATAGATGGCCGTGGTATTCCGGAACAGGTTCGGCTGCCACTGGCTGGTGTCGCCGCCGACGAAGCCATAGAAGTACTCGAAGCCCATGCCGTTCGGCCACTGGTCGAAAGGCCCGGCCTGGGTCGCCTGATAGAAGGGCGTGTTGTGATCCTTGCCGAACCACGAGGTCGCGTAGCCGTTGTCCCTCAGGATGGCGCCGATGGTGCCGTTCTCCTTCCTGATGATTGAGTCGTAGCCCGGGAATCCCGTGGCGATTTCGCCCACCACCCCGAAGCCGGCCACGTGGTGGTTGCGCCCGGTGATCAAGGCGGCGCGCGAGGGCGAGCAGAGCGACGTGGAGAAGAAATTCGTGTAACGCAGCCCGCTCTTGGCGATGCGATCCAGTGCCGGTGTCGGAACGACGCCGCCGAAGGTGCTGGGCGCGCCGAAGCCGGAGTCGTCGGTCATGATGAGCAAGATGTTGGGCGCGCCCTTGGGCGGCACGACGCGTGGCGGCCACCAGGCCTTCGACTCCGAGGCCTTTTCCTTGATCACCCCGCCGAATTTCGGATCGGGCGGCGGCAGCTGTTTCCCGCTGATGGTGGTGGTGGCGCTGGGCGAACCCAACGTCACCGGTAACTTGCTGGGCGATGCAGTATGAGGAAGAGAATGCCAGGGCAACAACTGAAACCGTAATCGCGACGACCAGCTTGGCTGCCTTCATACGAGGCCCCTCCTTTCGATGTGGTTATGTCGACCGCGACCTTCATCGGCCGTGACCCCCGTGCGCCGCTGCATTCGGCTGGCGACGCTGTTATCACAGGCCGTAGGCTGCTCCAGCGAGTAGGCAGGCCGGACAAGACCCAAGATCTTGATCTGTGAGGGTCTGAGAAGGAGATTCCCTGGCGTTATTCGACGCTGCACTGTTAGGCCTATCCGGGTTGGGGCTGCCCTTGGTTTTTCTCTTAAAAGTATATAAGATTTCACTGCTGTCCGGCACGCTAATTGAATAGCAAGGGTTGTCGGTTGTCTGGTGGCCGGAGGCCAAGCAAGGCCCACAAGTCCATACGTTCCAGGAGCATGGTTTGGGCCAAGCGAGTGAGTTCAAGAAGCCCCCAACCGGCCTTGGTCTTGAACTTGACCCACACCAGCAGTAGGTAAGCGATCAAAGCAGTCCAGATTTGGATCAGCACCGCATTCTTGGAGGTCCCATAAAAGGCCTTAATTTTCAGGTTTTGCTTGATCCACTTGAAAAAGAGTTCTACCTGCCAACGGCGGCGGTAGAGTTCGGCCACCTCCAGGGCGGACAGGTCCAGGCGGTTGGTTAAAAAGACATATTCCTTGCCGGTCTTCAGGTCCTGGTAATGCACCCGGCGCAGTGGCTCAGGGTAGCAGGCTTGGCCTTTGGGGGAACTCAAGCGGATGATCTGATCGGCCAGGACTGGCCCGCAAGCCGTCTGCTCCTGGGTCACCTCATAGCAAGAGTTGCTTTTGAGCCGGGTCACAAAGCAGACGGTGCCTTGGTGCAATTGGTAAAGCCAGGCATAATCCAGGTAGGCCCGGTCAAAGATCAAGAGATCGCCCGGCTGAAAGCACAGGTCTTGGACGGCTTGGAGGTCATGGGTTTTGCCGTCCGTGACCAGGACACACTGGGGCAGCAAGCCGGTGAGGACGGTATGCAGCTTAATGGCCCCCTTGCGGATCCGAAACTTGGCCCAGGGAAACACCGCCGCGCACAGGTCAATGGTGGTGGCATCGATGATTTTGATCGGCGGGGCCTTTTGAGGCAGTGGCGCCAACTCGGCGGAGACCCGCTCATACAGCCTATAATAGGTCTTTTCGAAAATGATGGCAGGGCGCTGCTGATTGGCGTCGGCCAGGGTGGAACGCTTTAACTTGGAGAGGCCCAAGTGATAAAGTTTGTGAGCTTGCCGGTTGACGCTGAAGACGACGTCCCGGAGACTTTTGCGGGCGCTCCACTGGCCGAAGAGCATAGCCGCCAGATGCGACCAATAGGTGAACTTTCGAGGCTTAGGCCCCTGCCAGGCATGGCTGTCCACCAGTTGATCGAAAACATGTCTCGGTATGAGTTGTAGTAATTGACCCATGAGTGTGCTAACATGTGCCATAAGCCCCATAACTCCTTTCAATGCTTGTGTTTTTCGCTGAAACATTATAGCACTGATCGGCTGCGATGAGGCTGTTTTACTTGCTATCCTAAGTAATTTCTACCGTAAAGCAATGATAAGATTTGGTTGAAAAATCTTCTAAAGATATCAAAGCCGAAATGGTCGTGAATGGGGGATTTCAGGTGACTACAATTGAGCTGGGTGTCACTGGGTTCCTCTGGACAACCGGCGGGGGGTGGCTTGGCCGACATGATTGGTAAGATCAAACCCCAAGAGATGAATTGCTGACCACCTTATTTGAGGTTGGCTCGCCTTGTGGAGATCCGATTCATCGCGGCAGAACTGGCAATTATCTTGGAAAGAGGGAGTGAGAACATGTTTAAAGAAGAACGAGACGAAACCCAATTTGAATGGAGTATGCTGGGCGATATCGAAAAGGGCCGGCCTAATCTCGGCCCAATGGTGCATGTGGCGGTATACCGCCTGATGCAGTTCACCCTGCGCGACATCCTTATCCGGGAATTGGGGGTCGAGAAGACCGACAGAATTATCTTCGAGGCCGGTAAGAAAGCCGGTCAAGAGTACTGCGCCAACATCCTCACGGAGAAGCAGGACTTGAACGGCTTGTTCGCCGATCTTCAGCGCACCATGAAAGAACTCGGCATTGGGATCTTTCGTGTTGAATCGGCCGATTACGAGAAGGGCTCCTTTGTGGTCACGGTGGCCGAAGACCTCGATTGCTCGGGCATCCCCGTGTGCTCCGAGGAGATTTGCACCTATGATGAGGGATTTATTGCCGGCCTCCTGCTGGCTTACTCGGGGAAGGACTTCAAAGTCAAGGAAGTCGACTGCTGGGGCACCGGGGAGAGGGTCTGTCGATTCACTGTAAACCCCGAATGAGGTTCCGAGATGATCTCGGTTGAAGAAGAACTCATCGATAAAATTACTGAAACGATCTATCACCTGCGTACCGGGAAGGTCCCTCTGCCGATCCCTATTCCGGACGACCTTCCCGATAACGAGATTCGCCAGCTTCTTACCTTCCTTAATCGTTTCCTCGTTGACTTCGCCCTATTTGCCGGGGCCATGACGCAGATCGCCCAGGGAGAACTGGACACTCGCCCCCTGATGGATCGGATGGCCGTTACTCACTCCTTCAAGGCCCTCCAATCTAATCTCAAACACCTCACCTGGAAGACCCAACAGATCGCTGAGGGGGATCTGGAACAGAAGGTTGACTTCATGGGGGACTTCTCCACCGCCTTCAACACCATGACTCAGCAGTTGAAGGAGTCCCGCGCCCAACTCGTCAACCTGAACCAGCAACTCGAGCGTCGCAATCAGTTCATCCGGGAGACTTTTGGCCGCTACACGAGCGACGACATCGTGGGGGTACTCCTCGACATGCCCGAAGGTCTCAAACTTGGGGGAGAGAAGCGCCAGGTTACCCTGCTGATGTCCGACCTGCGCGGCTTCACCGCTCTGGCCGAGCGGCTTGAGGCCACTCAGGTTGTCGCCCTTCTCAACCATTACCTTTCGGGCATGATTGAGATAATCCAACGAAGCGGTGGCACCATCGATGACATCATCGGGGACGCCATCCTGGTGGTTTTTGGTGCCCCCGTAGCGATGCCAGATGCGGCCCAACGAGCGGTCTTATGTGCCCTCGAGATGCAGAAAGCCATGCAGGGGGTAAATGAACATAATTTCCAAAAAGGTTGGCCAGAAATCGAGATGGGGATTGCTCTGCATACCGGAGAAGCGGTGGTAGGCAATATTGGCTCGACGAAGCGCTCGAAGTATGGGGTCGTGGGGCAGCCGGTCAACCTCACGGCTCGTATCGAGAGCTTCACCGTTGGCGGGCAGGTGCTCGTCTCCCCCACCCTGATAAGCGCCGTGAATCATGGACTTATCCTCGGTGATGAGGTCAAGGTCCACGGCAAGGGCATGCAAAAGGCCCTCAGATGTCGGGAGTTGCTGGGCCACGAAGACCACCCGGAGCTTTTGCTCAAGGAAGAGGACGCGATCTTCACGACCCTTGATAATCCCTTACCTTTTTACTACGTGGTACTGACCGACAAGCATCAGGATGGACAGATGCAGCGCGCTACCCTGGTTAGCATTTCCCAGCGGCAGGCGGTGGTCGAGGTAGCCAGTCGGTTGCCGCGGCGCACCAATATAATGTTTCGGTTGGCTGGCAAAAGCGGTGAGGAAGAGTCGCCGGAGTTGTACGCCAAGGTGATTCAACCTTTAGACGAATTGGGTAAGCGCCACCTCATCCACTTTACCTGGGTACCACCGGACATGCAGGTGCGGCTGCAACGGCTGATGGAAGATACTACGGGCCCTTGAGCCTATAATGCAAGCGACCAAGAATAAGGCAAAAGATGCTTTCAAAATTGCGGAAGCCCCAAGAGACAATGCGCCATAACTGCTCTTCCTAGAATCTTATCACGCTGCTGAAAATTCTACCTATCTGCATCATATCTTAAATTTTAGGCCCAGGTGATAGGCTTCCTCTAATACTACTGTGTCACAAACTGCTGTCATCGATTGTCGCTCCGATGACAGCAAGGACACCGAGACAGATTGTTTGACAAAATGATCATGAGTTCCCGTTTTATGGTGGCGATGGAATATTCACTATGTCGCTCCGGCCTGCGGGGAGGATCCCCTCGGCTGCCAACCTTCGGGTATTTGAGGTAACGTAAAGCTTGGCCGGATGTCGGGGCCGGAGGGGGGAAAAGAACATCGCTCGGCAACCAGGAAGCCGTAAGCGGCAATACACAGGGTGGCATGATGGTGGAATCCCCGCCAGCCTCTGCCCTCAAAATGACCCAGGCCGATTTCTTGTTTGAGTTCTTGGTAGTCGCGTTCAATGCGCCACCGAAGCTTGGCCGTAGCTACCAGCTCTTCCAGGGAAACGGCCGCAGTCAGGTTGGAGAGCCAATATTTTATAGGTTCCGGTTCCCCCTCGGGCCATTCGATCAACAGCCATTCTTCCGGAGGGCGGTCGGTGCGCCAATAATAACGATGCCCTTCGCGGACACGCACGGCGGCAAATCGAGAGGAGAGCAGCTTGTTGGTGCCTTCCCTCCAGGTGATGGTTTGATAGGCGTTATCTGGCAAATCCTGAGCTGCTTTTAAAACCTGCACCGGAGTGTGCTTCGGACTGCGACGCGGCAACTTCGGCGGCCGCCCACAGCCCGAATACTCAGGTGGAGGTAATGGTTCCGTGCCCGGGACCCACACCTTGGTGCTCTTTTGAATGCCGAGCACGTAAGAGAGGTTCAAGCGGCATACACCCCGGCGAAACTCGCTGTCGTTACCATAGCCCGCATCGGCGAGTACCACTCCTTTGGGCGTGTCCGTCTTGGTCAAGGCACTTAGTTGCTCCAAGGCGATCTCGGGCTTGGTTTGGAATGCAACCTCCTCGGGAATTCCCGCCCGGGTCCGGCGTGCGCCATCCTCGACCCATTCTTGGGGCACATAGAGCCGATAGGCCACCGGCAGGCTGGCATGGGGGGTGGCTACCGAGACAGTCACGGCGGATTGGCAGTTGTCCTGTTTCCCCAATTGCCCACAATACTGCCGCGCCACCCCCACGGAATGCTTGCCCTTCTTGGGAAAGCCGGTGTCATCAACGATCCACGCCAGAATCGGTCCCTGACTTTGCATCTTTGGCAGGGTATAATCCCGAACTGCCTGCATCACCGCGACATCACTCCAAGATGCCTTGGCCACAAAATGATGCAGGGATTGGTGTTTGGCACTTACTTGGCCCGGAGCAAGTTGCGCCGCCATGGGTTCGACACTTTTTCGCTCCACAGGCAACAACAGTCCCGTACAATAAGCCTGAAAAGGTTCCACCCTGTCTGCATGACCCAATGCAGTGGACAGCTTTTCCGCATACGTACGAAACCTGGCCTCGATATTGGGTAAGGGTGCATTTTCCATGCACCCAGCATGCCTAGTTTGCTGCGTTTTGCAAGCAATTTATGACACAGTAGTACTAAACAGCTTATTCTCAAACCATCTTTCCTGGGCACCCCTCAAACAAGACTTGGCAATCCTTTAATCAATTCTTAACTTTACCTCCATGAAGATCCTCCATGTCTTGAGCTAAGCGGCCGGATTCCACTGGCAGCGGCATCTATCTCCAGGCCATGCCAAGGGAAGGAACAAAGCAAGGTCACGATAATTTTCTCCTGGCTGGCCTCCCCAAAGGGGAAATCCTGCAACTGACATGTCTCAGGCCAGAGAGGTGCCATTTTATGCGTTTTCATGGTGAAGACCTCTCTTTTGAAATTGTGGGAATGAGCGATGTGATGCCTTACCCCAGCAAGAGATGGCGAGATCTGTCTGCTTTTGAGGTGGAGAGCTATGAAAAGGTCTTCGCCGCCAAGCTCGTGTCCCTGGTGCAGGACATCCAGCCCGACCTCATCCACAGCCACCATCTCTGGATTCTCACCGCATTGACCCGGCGAATCTTTCCTGAGTTGCCCGTGGTATCCACTTGCCACGGCTCTGACTTACGGCAGTTTCATTTCTGTGAGCACCTTAGGGACCGGGTGGAGGCCGATTGCCGCAAGCTTCACCGGATTATGGCTTTAAGCCGGGCCCAGAAATCAGATATCCTTCGCTTTTTTGGGGTTACCGATGAGATGGTGGAAGTGGTAGGGGCAGGATATAACCAAAGCCTCTTTTATCCTGAAGCCAAGTCCAGCCCCAACCCGGTAGAAATTGTCTATGTCGGTAAGCTCAGCCGAGCCAAAGGGGTGCCCTGGCTTTTCAAGGCCCTGGCTCGGTTGCTCCATCAGCCCTGGTTGTTCCACCTGGTGGGAGGTGGCACTGGCGAAGAAAAGGAGGAGGTCTTGGCCCTTGCTCGGCCATTGGGTACCAGGGTGGTGATCCATGGCCCCCTGCCCCAAGAAGACATGGCCGCTATCCTGCGAAAGGCCCACCTGGCGGTGCTACCTTCCTTTTTCGAGGGGCTCCCCCTGGTGGTCCTGGAGGCCCTTGCAGCGGGCTGCCGGGTAGTGGCCACGGCTTTGCCTGGCGTGGTGGAACTATTAGAGGGTTGCCATAGTGAGACAGTTAGCCTGGTCTTGCGGCCGAGGCTCAAGAGCCAAGATCAACCCTATAAGGAAGATGAAGAGGTCTTTGTTCGGGAACTGGCCAAAGCTCTGGAAAATCAGATCCAGGCGGCACAGCGTCTGCCGGATTTCGCTCTAACAGAGGTCTCCCAAGTCCTGGACTATTATTCCTGGCCGGAGGTATTTACACGGGTGGAAAGAGTTTATCAGGCTGTAAAGGGATGCTGATCAACCTCCTGAGCATTCAAGATATCCAGATGGTATGAATGAGTTTCTTCGGCGGTGATACTCTGTCGGTTAAAAGCTGATGGAGTAGACAGGTTACAGGCTGGTGATATGATTGAGGCTTAAGACCTCGATATCCAGATTGGTCAGACCTGTAATCGAAGCGCCACCATAAGAGGCGGAACAAGAGCCGACCATCTTGGATAGACATAATGGTTGAAAGTTAAAGGCCTGCGAACCTTGCAACGTGGGTTAAGCTGTGAGCCGAACGACTAACAGCACAGAGCCACAACCAAGGAGGCAGGCCATGGGAAAGAGGGTACTTTATGTGGGGTTGGATGTCCATAAAATGTCCGTAGATGTAGCCGTTGCCGAGCCAGGTCCTGGTGCCGAGGTCCGATTTTACGGGCGGATCGGCGGCGACTTGGAGGCCCTGGACAAGGTGACCCGGAAACTCCAGGCCAAGGGCGCCGAACTGCGCTTCGCTTATGAGGCCGGACCTTGCGGCTACCAGGTCTACCGGCATCTGACGGCCCAAGGCCATAGCTGCCTGGTGGCCGCCCCGGCTTTAATTCCCCGGCGCCCCGGCGACCGTTTGAAAAACGACCGCCGGGACGCCTTGGCCCTGGCCCGGCTGTTGCGAGCCGGAGAACTCACCCCGGTTAAGGTGCCCGACGCCGACGACGAAGCCATGCGGGACCTGACCCGGGCCCGGGAGGACGCCATCTGCGTGGAGCGCCGGGCCAGGCAGCGCACCGTGGCCTTTCTGCTGCGTCACGGCCGCGTTTATCCGGGCAAAACCACCTGGGGCCGGGGCCATTGGGCCTGGCTCCTGCAACAAGTCATGGACCACCCGGCCCAGCAGATCGTCCTCCAGGAATACCTGGACGCGGTGCGGGAGGCCAGCGCCCGGGTGCTGCGTCTCACCGGGCAGATCCGGGACCTGGTCCCCCAATGGCATCAGGCGCCCTTCGTCGCCTCCTACCAGGCCTTGCGCGGGGTGTCCCTCATCGTTGCGGCCACCATGGTGGCGGAAGTGGGAGACCTGGACCGGTTCAACAACCCCAAGGAACTCATGGCCTTTCTGGGGTTGGTACCCTCGGAGCACTCCAGCGGCGCCTCGGTGCGCCGGGGTCGGATCACCAAAACCGGCAACAGCCATGCCCGCCGGGTCCTGGTGGAAGCGGCCTGGGCCTACCGCTTGCAAGCCCGGGTCACCCGGCACTTGTTAAAGCGCCAGGAGGGCTTGCCGGAGTGCGTCCGGCAGCTCGCCTGGAAGGCGCAGCTCAGGCTCTGCGCCCGTTATCGCCGCCTTCTGGCCCGGGGCAAGACCAGGCAAACCATTGTCATCGCCCTGGCCCGCGAGTTGGCGGCCTTTCTCTGGGCTATTGGCCGGGCCGTGGAACCCGTAACTGCTTAAAAACAAAAATCAAAAGCATAGGCGCTGTTTAAAGATAAAGATCAAAAAAATTCTCAGGCCCCACCGGGGCGCGACCACGGTAAGGAGAACCCTCGTTTCTCCTAAGGGAATAGGCCGCAGGCCGAAACTCCCGTCCAATAGAGAGAGGCAGCTCCGTGACGAAGCCAGGTCAGGCGGTAACCAACCCGCGTATATCAGAGTGATCAAACGTCGCTAAAGCGTCCCGCCCCGCTGGGGCCTGAGAATCATCCCGCAGCTTAACAAAAAAACCAAGGGGCTCCCGCGCCTGCTTGACAACTTTCAACCATATCAGGAGAATGGTGACCGTCGGAGAGCACGTCTACTTCATCGGATCGAGAAGGAGGCGAGCCGATGAACCGCTATTTGGGAGTTGATCTGCACCGGAATTGTTTCACGGTTTGCACCTTAAAGGAAGATGGGCAAAGCGAACTCAGGAAATGGTCGATCCACTCGCTTAGTGAATTTGCCCAGACGGTGCAGGCTACAGACGCGGTGGCGGTGGAAGCCACGGGAAACACGCGGTATTTTTGCCGGTCCTTGGAGGAACGGGGGTGTCGCCTGGTGGTGGTCAATCCCCAGCAGTTCCAGGTGATCAGCCATTCGGTGAAGAAGACGGATGCGCATGATGCCAAGACGTTGGCGCAGTTTCTGGCCAGAGACCTGCTGCCGGAGGTACGCCTGAAAGAAACCTTGGCAGCAGAGATCGCCAGCGTGCTCCAGACTCGTGATAAGCTAGTGAAGCTGCGTACCACCCTCAAAAACAAGATCAACAACTTGCTGGCAGGCCAGGGCATCTTGATTTGCCGGGAAAGTCTGAGCAGCGACAAAGGCCTGGAGCGGGTCCTGCAAGCCTCGGTCAGCGACCTGGAAAGGGTGGAGTTGGAGGTTCTGGTGGGGCAAATCCGGCATCTAAATGACAGCATCCAGAAGTTGGAGAGGGCCATCAAGAAACAGGGGTCGAAGTTGCCTGGCTATCACAATCTCAAGAGCATCAAGGGGCTCGGCGATATCGGGACCACCACCCTGTTATCCACCATCGGCGATATCAAGGATTTTGCCAGTGAAGGGAAACTGGCGGCCTATTTCGGCATTGTACCCCGGGTGGCCAACTCTAACGCAACGGAACGCAGCGGCCGGATCACCAAGCGCGGCAATAAACTGGGCCGTACAGCCCTGGTGCAATGCGCCTTGATCGCCATGCGCTGCAGCCCTTATCTTGCTCATTTCTATGCCCACATCAAAGCAGCACGAGGTACGGGGAAGGCAATCATCGCCCTGGCGCGGAAGTTTTTGGGAATTATCTATAGAACGCTGAAGAATGGCTGGGTTTTTGAAGATTTTCCAAGATTCGTGATCGCACCAGCCGAGGTGGAAGGTGGGGGCTTTGCCCTCACACCCCCAGGGTTTATCGCTTTGGGGGCCAACGGAGGGACTAACTAAAAAGGCAGAGCTGGAAGCCCTGCCTCTCCGTATGGCCGCCTGCGTCGGCGCTCGGGTCGCTCCCCAGCGTAGCCCTACCCTCCACACAGGCTAATAGAGCATACAAAAAACACTCTACTTAAACAAGGATGA
>CAVZAM010000045.1:0-247233 GCA_963773285.1 uncultured delta proteobacterium | reverse complement strand
GCGGTTAAGTTTAATTTATGATTTATTTTAATTAGTTAACATCTCACTTCTGACCCTGACCCTGTTTTGACCCTGTTAGAGGGTATAACTTTTCCTTTCCATTTAGCTTGAATCTGACGAACATAATTCAATCTGGGTGTAAGTATCGTTCAAAAGCAGCATTGGGACTGCGCTTGGTCAGAGTCTTGATTTCTACAAAGGTAAGCACTGACCTAGCAGCGGCGGTAGATGTATGGCGAGTTCCACCGTATAAATCCACTCCTTTAATCCCCAGGTTCGCGCAAGCACGTTTCCACCACTTATACAGATATTTCTCGCCGAATGGAGTTCCGGCAGAGTATCCCTTACCGCTATTCATGTGCCGGAAAAAAGGCACGGAGGGAATAGCTGGGGGAAATTTTCTAAGCATAGCTACATCGTCATCGAATAGGGGTACTATTTGGGGCGTTTTTCTTTTGGATGGGGAAAGACAAGGACTCCTTGGTTACGCAAGAATATCGCCTTCTTTGAGGCGCAATAGTTCTCCAGGGCGGATGGCTGGATAATCGCAAAGCCACTTGATGCCCAACCAAACCCTTTCTGGAGAAATGCGAGCCACCTCAGCCAGAATTGCATCTTGGGTTTCTTTATCCACGATTTTACGCCAGCCAAGCTCAAAGGGAATTTTTGGAATTTCTGGGCGATCAGCCAGGCTGATCACCCGACGTTTAACCAGCCAGGCCCAGAAATCGCTAAGGGCGGATCGGATATTAGAACGAGTCTTAGGAGAGACGTCAGATTGAGCAAGCAGAAAATCCTCGATTTCCGCATATCCAATAATCTTTATGTTAGTATCGCCCCAATAGTCCTTTGCCCGAGCCATGTAATTTTTCAAGTTCGCCCATGACTTAGGCTTGACATCTGGCGCTTGATTTCAAGCCATTTATCGCTGAGAACTTGGAAAGAGAGGGGCTTTTCCTTTATCTGATAATCGCGGGGTCAAATGGTTGCGCTGTCAGGCCCCCTTTTTGAGCACGAAGTCCTCCCAGAAATGCCTGAGCCCTCCGGTAATCATTAAATCGGCGAGTGATGCCACAGAACTTCACCTTAAACTTGTTGGCTCGTTGTTTGGGGTGTAGCGGACAGAAGAGCCCTTTACTCCATCGTCTTTGAAGCTCCCCCACAATCGGGGCATCGTTGATCGCTGTATATCCCTCCAGCCATGCACAGATTATAATATTTGTTGGCGGAATTTGTCAAGTTCTCGTTCATAAATGGTTTTTAAGTTGATTCCTGGGCAACACAAAGAAGTGCATTTCTTTTCTAATTGGCTGTTCCAACACTTGCAGATTCTAATGGGCCACTTCTGTGAGTAATTGCTCTAATCGTCCCTCTCCTTCTTTATAATAAAGAATATGCCGTTAGACTCTCGCCAAGAATTCTTGAAAATAATCTGCTTTAATTTTAATCATTTTAATAACCGTCTAAATACAGACATTTTGTTTTGTCTTCGTTACTATATTTTATCATAAAGATGATAAAATGTAGCCTAAGTCACAATTTATCGCTCTACGCAAGTTGCTGTAGGCATTACATTTTAAAGGCAGCTAAAATTTTTTCACTTCCTCCAAATTGATATTCTTAAAAGATCAAAGACCGGAGACCTGAATCCGCATATTGGATCACTTAGGATTCAAGTATAGGCATGATTAGCTTTTTGAGAGAAGGAGTGGAATCCTGGCCCACGAGATCACCGAGAGTACTTGGTTAAAAGGCAAACTGCTCCCCACAGACAACTACTCTGATCAAAAAGCTGATTGGATTAACTATGATGGGAAAAAGCAAGAGTGGGAAAGTTTAAAGAATTCTTGGCGAGAGTATCTAAAGCTTCTGCTTAAATCGGAAGATTTTCACTTCTTACACAGGACAAATAATAGAAGCGGTTGATAGAGAAGCTATAAGGAAGGCTCGCAGGTTTCTTGTCCGTCAGGAGCAGAAATTTTACCTGGATTCATGATTGATTAAGCTCGCTCATCAACACATAATCCAGCAAAACCCCTGCCAGACTCCAAAAACCCTGGGGACAAAATCAAATCCATTGGTCAGACCTTAAAAGCTGAACTCCAATTTTGCCAGATTAGTCTGTTAGACGATTGAATATGAAGCTGGCAGGATCATGCTGCGGATAAGGAGGGAGGAGTTGCCCGACGATCCCATGCTCAGCTCATAGCTGAGACTTTGATTTCAGAAAGGGAGGGTTTCCTTCTTATGGGCTGATGGGATTATATCTATTAGAGTGGGACCATAGTCTGCGGAGGGCGGGACCGTTTGTCCCAAAACATGATCTTCAACTCTTCCTGGCACCAACACCAACCCATTTTTTATCCTTGCTGATGGCTGGATATTCAGACGTTATGCAGGTTTTATGGCCAAAAAGGGGGTCTGTATTGGGGAAGACAAAGTCTTCTCGATATATTTCTTTCCCCATTAGGCCTAAAGAAAAAGGATCCAGGATCTTATTTGTCTGGTGGGCGGCGTCATAGCTCAACACAGCTTAAATTGCCTTTGTAGAACTGGACAATTCGTGCTAATTTGTCCATTTATAAAAACTAGAGAACCATGAAAAAGTAGGGGTGAGAAATTCAATGGCTATTGATCCACCTGACATCGCTTCATGCTTGCAGAATTTTCGGACAGATCATCGTGAACCGGGAAAGTGTGCATTTGTAATGATGCGGTTTGACGATACTGATCTTCATAAGAAAATTCTGCAAGCTATCCGCAGTTGGTGCGAAAAACAAGGAATAGTCGGACTGCGCGCCGACGATAAACGTTATGCGGATGAATTATGGCCCAACGTCCGAACATACATGCATGGCTGTGGTTTTGGAATTGCGGTTTTCGAGAGACTTACAACCGATGAATTCAATCCTAATGTGTCGCTTGAAGTAGGCTATATGCTTGCTCTTGGCAAGCCTGTGTGTGTCTTAAAAGATTCGACGCTTAAGACTTTGCCATCAGACTTGATGGGTCGCCTTTATGATAACTTCAATGTTCAAAGGCCAAACTCGATCAAACCGAAACTTGATAAATGGATCAACGACAAGGCCGCAATGCTTGGCTTAAGCTCAATTGCTACCGTTGGTCTGATCCCACGCTATTTGGCAATCCGGGGGCTCCGATGGAGCAACGTTAATACTCCAGAAGGACAAATAATATTCTCAATTGGTGGCCCACTTAATTTCAATTTGATCGACGGGGAGGATGAAGTCGTATATTTTGGGATGTTCCAACACGAGGATGGAAAAGAAGTTGTCTTTAGAATTATGCAGTTACTAAAGAACATTGCTCGGATGATAACTCGCTTTGAGGTCGTCACAAGCAAAACAATGCAGCCAGCCGATATAGCAAGATGGAGACACCTCGTGTCCATAACTAAAGCCGAAATTCTTATATCTTCGGCTATCGACAAATCAAAGGTGGAAGCCAAGGTTAAAGAACTAACTGCGAACCTTGTTACTATTCCTTGGGAAATTTACACGGAGCAGCACCTCCGCGATTATGTCGCTATGGAATATGATGTCATCGGTGATATTTGAACTAATAACTGGACAAAATCCCGCATTCTGTCCATATTCTAAAAAAGCCATAACGCCATGACTAAAGGTGCGGGCCGAACTCTGCTCTATAATTGGACAAAATGGCAACTTACCAAAAACACCTTACCGTTAGCGAGGTTGAAAAGCTCCTGGCCGCCGCCAAGGCCAGCCGCCACGTAGAAGAGCCGTCTTTCTTTACTTCAATACTGCCTCCCATTAACGGTTGGGTCAATCACGGCCCCTAGCTGAAACCAAACGCTTAGCCAGTTCAAGAGCATCCACTGGCCAGAAGCATTTTGGTCGAGGACGAAGCACATTAGGCTGGCCGGCGGCCGGGCGGCAGTTCAGAAGGCATTCAACCCACTGATCTGGAATGGCCTCTCGGCCATATACGGCACCCAGAAGAGTACCACAGATGGCCGCGTTGGTGTCGGTATCTCCCCCTCGCATGACGGTATCCACCACCCCTTCCTCTAAGTTCGGGGCATGGAGGAGCTGCCACAGGGCGTTATGGAAGGCGATAAGGACCCAGCCTTGGTGATGGATATAATCAGCCGGAGGCGCCGTGGCCGCACCAGTGATAACCTCCAACAAAGACTCCTCCACCTTCATCTCTTTTGCCCAAGTCAAAATTTGTCGATAGAGGTCCTCGGGCCCTGTTCCTGTGCGAATGGCCTGGGCAATGGCCATAGTGAAAAGAGCGTTGGCCTGTTGGCAGATTGGATGGGGATGGGTCAGAGGCCGCGTCTTGTCGGGCCCACTCTGCTACCTTAGAAAGATCATGGTTGGCTCCGAAGATCCCCAGCGGGCTGATCCGCATCATGGCCCCATTGGCTTGGCTCTCGGGATTGGGCCGGCCGCGAAGGCCAGAGGCAACTGTTGAACCACAGTCGAAGGGATTAGATTCTAACCAATAGATATATGCCTTCAGGGCCTCCTTAGCGTTGTATGTGCCCTGGTCAACCAGCATCCGGGCCAGCATCAAGCGCCATCTCGGAATCATCTGTCGGCTGCCCGGCAATCGTATTCCAGTAACCACCGTCAGCGAGCTCACGAACCCCATCAGGCTATTGTCGCCTGATGTCGTCCGGGTCTTAGAACTCAACCAGGCTACCAAGGGCATCTCCGGCAAGCTGGCCGAGCAAACATCCTTGGGCACGGGAGAGAGTGCTGGCAACGATGGGCTTTTGGCTGATAGGTATTCCCTGGTTCATGTTTTCGGTTGTTGTCTATCTATTAGTCTTCACCAGATGAACATCGGTATCCTGCTGGCTCAATAATACTGCCGGATATAGGCTTAGGCATTATGATCAATTATTCAGTCTGCTCAATTATAAATAGCACGCCAACAGCAGGAAAGAGAGGAAAGAATACAGAGACAACAAAGAGCGGAAGTCTTTCAACGTGACATGCAAGAAAGCCAAAGATGGCAGCAACTAATCAATTCAGTAAACCGGAAACATTTGGGATAAAGATTCTACTTTACTGATTCGCCAGGAGTAGGATTAGGAAGAATTGCAAGTTCCAAAGCCCAGAGGTCACTGAGCCTCTTTTAAACCTGAGTGTCCATGCGACCTCCCGTTTCTCTAAGGGACCAGGGCAAGACGTTACTTTCTGGCATTGGCAATGTCGCATGTATCTCTGAGGCTCGTGGCCGCGGCGCAAGGGTGAACTTAACGTATGTGTCCAGACTATAACTTGGATTTCGCATACTTTCTCAGAAGAACCTTAAGCACCTTAAGCATCTCATCGTCGTTCAGACCCACGGCAAGTTCAACCATTATGTCGAAGGAATGCTTTTCGCCTAAGGCTTTCATCGCCCGCACGATAGCTCCAACCGTAGAGAATCCGAAGGCCGCAGGAACCCACGCTGACCCTTTGCTCCCTGGAAGGAACGATGTGATAAGAGTCCCGAGACCTAGAAGGACGCCTAGGACAAATGTGATCCGAAAGTACATTTCATTTTTGGTCATCTGAGCTCTCAGGCTCTGGCGCAAAACGTCTAAGTTTCCTGGGCCCAATGGAGGGACATCACCAGCCGATGTTTCACCTGAGAGCTGTGGGCCTATTTCCTTTAACCATTTCTGCAATCCACTCATCGCGCCGCCTCCCCGAATAACAACATCGCTTCCTCATAGGCCACAGGACAACCACGTTGCGCCTGCTTCATCATGTACAGCAATGCTGCCTTGTACAGAATCACAGCAACATCTGGGTAGGTCTTTTGCTTGCCAACCGCGGAGCGCACGTAAGGGCGTGCGCGCCGGATCGCAGCTCCGAGAGAGATAGAGTTGCACATTCGGAGATCAATAAGGCCATTGTATCCTAAAGGAATAGCCTCGATAAACTCACGTGCGGTAATCATCTTATCAGCAAATTCGATCCCTTTCCCTTCGTGCAAAACTGCTGGGCCGCAAAGTTCATCGAGCCGTGGTCTGTCCAATCGAAGCAGCCCAAACCCGCTCCTGCGATGTCGGGCAAGCCGCTGACTCTCTCGCATATCCTCAATTGGTGCTGCCCCCAAATCGCGTTGGGTCGCCTTGAGCAACCGATTCATCGCGGTAACGGCCTCCTGGACTTTGAATGGCCGACTGCATTCCTCCCTAATAATCGCCCACTCTGGCTCTGATCCGTGCTCAACCAGGAAGCATAGCCTTTCTGAGTCTAAAACATCATCGAGCACCACTAAGGGGAACTCCATGTGAGCGATGATCGCGATTACTGGAAAGAGCGGCAACTGTTCATCGAAATCCTTGAGCGTCGCCCTGAAGACGATCAAGGCTCCAAGGGCCTCGCAGTCTGCGAGTTCTGTCCGAATTAGCTGCGCAGTCTTGGCATAGGCACGCCAGCCCGAATCGAGTTCCTCGTAAGCTTGCCTAAGATAAACAGACCTCCTTAGCCACGCGCTGCGAAAGCTATCCTCATCGATTGGCACGGCCACGAGAAGAGCAGTCTGCTGCGGGGTTGTATCGATATCAGGCATGCGTGGCCACGTTGTCAGTCTTGACGAGCCGCCAATTCTTGCTTGCCTCACGGACGCGAGTCTCGATGTCGACGTTATAGACCCGTTTGATTCTGTTCAGTTCGGTCTGGAGTGTAACCAATGGGTCTATGTCTGCCTTAATCTCGCCGGCTGCTAGATGACCGAACATCTGCTCTACGCGGATCTTGATAGCGCGCCCAATGGCAGCGATCTGGGTATCCGAGATCGCCCCTTTTACTTTAATCCAGAACTCGATGATAGCATTCCGGAGACCAGACCGCTTTGCCGTCAGTTCCACCGTCACCTTCGACACACGTTGGCCACTGATTATTTGGGGCTCCTCTATGTGGATCTTCGGATTCTTGAAATCATAGTCGACTGAGCTGAGTGATCTAAAGCCCGGCCTCTCCTCGCCTACCACGGCGACAACATCCTCTGAATACCCGCGCCGTGTCGCGTTAGCCCGTAAGTTCTTCAGCACGGCATCACAATCGGCATCGGTCAGGTTCGAGAACTGGAACTCTGCCGGTCTCTTAGTCCCGAATCGGCCTCCCCCGCTGGCCCTGGCCCGGAGCGAAGCGAATTCGCTTGCATCAACGAGGTTGCTAGTAGGGACTGGCGGCATACCCTCGGGACCGCCAACCCAAAAGTGCTCACCGTGCCTAACGATGGCGATGCGTTGTGGTGAGTAAGAAATGTCGCCGATCATGGTCAGGACTTCAGGAGGGACCTTAACCCCAATCGCATTGGCAGAAAGTATTCCCGCTGATGGGGGAACGTGGCCAGGGAGTGCGTCTTTTATAAATTTCAAGGCCTCCGCAGGAAGACGCGGCGAGCGTGGCGGCGTCCTTTTCAGCAATGTTGATAACCGAGCTTCTAATTCGGAGGGTGACTCACCCGATTTCAGACCACGTGCAGCATCACGGACGAGGGAAGGGGCACGATCGATGTCGGCACCATTGAGCCTGACCGACTTGCCGATAATCTGAACAGTTCCTGAGGCGACTTCCTTGTCGAGGGCAAGCTCTGTTACTGCTGCTCTCAAGTTGTGACCACCTATACTTCCCGGATTGTTTTTACCTGGGTTGGACAGTACCACAACAGGCGTATGGATCCAGCTATTCCCCGTTGGAGGAACCGCAGTTGCGAATTTTTCCGCAATCTTTTCACGCTCAGCGATCGCACACAGAAATGATTGGGCTTCATCAAGCTTCTTTCGAACATCCTCATCCCGCACAGCTCCATCCAAACTGTATGATGCACGTACAATCTCTTGTTGTTGGGAAGGTGTGAATCTTGTCCATACAGCAAAGCTATCACTTAAGAAGCTTATGGCAATTTCTTTTGCTTTAAGCTCCAGTTTATCACTATCGATAAATGGACGCTTTTCGGGCGGCACCTGCATTACTATGAAGTCCTGGATTCGTCGATTCAAAGCTGGGCTCAGCGCGAGTTGTCTCAAAGAGCTCATATCCACCGTGCCGACGCCGCGCCAAAAATCCCTCACCACCTCTTTAAGCGCGGATTCCGGAACAATCGATGTGGGAGCGGGCTCCGCGCAACATCGCTGCCAAAGTTGTTAAATGCCTGGTAGACCTCGGCGTACTGCACAACTCTAGCAAGCGTCGAATTACTCTGCTTGGCATACCAGTCATAGGCCTTATCCTCATAAGGGGCGATATCAGGTGCCAGGCTTTCGTCCTCACCAGGGATGTAACTGACAGGAAGGGCTCCGGTCCTGAAAGGGACGTAAACTTGCGCTTGCCCGATTGAAACAATGTAACCGGCTCCAGTTGTATTCCAATTAAAGACGAGGCTGTTTTTGCCGAACTGCTTTAAGACAATATTCGACAACGCTGTCTGGAAGGGCCAGCTCGTCGGAGGTTGGTATGGGAATCTCTTGTACGTCACCTCACCATGCTGAGACCATCCCTTCAGCAACTGATCTGCGATGTTAAGTAGGTGACCATACTCGGTATCAACCAGTTCCGGGCTCAAAAAGATAGGAGCCCAGTCAAAATCACTACTGTATGGGCCTGCTCCTGGGTGGTTCCGCTGGTAACTCTGACTTAGTTCCGGATTTGCCCTCACAGATGCAAGCAAACCGATTGTCTCAGCATTAATTGGCGGCAATACGTCGTACGGCGCAATACGTTGGCGGCCCAATAACATGATCCCACTGTCTTTCACTGCCCCGACGACGAGGTCGCTTTCCAGCGCGAACATCCGGATCTCGGCCACGCAGTCAGAAACTGTAACCCCTTGTGGGATCCACCAGACGACAAGGCCCTTATCCTGCAAGCTGTATACCCCGCTGACTCTCTCGGCCAGGAGCTGCGAGAGTGCCACGGAATCACCGCCTTCGACCGGAACAAACCGGGAGTCCTTCGCATAGACCCACCCATGCAGCTCAGCCCCTGTCGGTTGAACCTCAAGATTGTAACGCACGCTATCTCGCCATCCATATAGAAATGGTTCCTGGTAAGCATACGCTTTGTAGTCCGTGCGATATAGGAGAAGACTCAGAAGTCTCAGCTTGCGGTCAATCTCTGGATTTCCTCCCCGGAGCGTCCCAACGACATCGTAAATTGCCCCGTCGTGCCCAACGGGCATAGTTAGGATCGAGGCATCTGAAAAAATGTTCTTAACGTCCTCGAACCTGACATGGGGTGGCGGCTCGGCCACAACGACTGAGCACGATCCATCTTCTCGTCTTTTAGATAAGGCGATGCCTTGAAGTCCGAACGGATAAGCCATCCGAAATCGCTTCCAGAATCGTCCAGCCTCGTCGTTCCGGTGGTTACTCGCCTTGGTTGGGTCGAACAACTGTCCGCCCGCCCAAATCACATGTCCAGGTGCGGTGGGGACGCCCTCTTTCATCGTCTTAAGAACTAACTCGACTTCTGGGTTACGATCTCCATCGGAAGAGCACCCGGGGGCCAATATGGCTACTGCAATAACAGCCATGATGGCGAGGACAGCACTTCGGCTCCTAATTACCAGCTCACGACGATACCTTGCCACGTTAAGTATGTTCATAAAATGGCCTCCTCTACTTTGTGCCTGATTCACAAAGAAAGGTATTGGGCAATGGGGCGCAGCGGAAACAAGGTCTTAAGACCTTTCAACCCAGGCCAATTCCGAAAAGTTTGTTTAACCAGGACCTCCTCATAATGACATAATAGCACAAATCTCTGCTCATAATGTCCCTTATCCACAAATCCTCCCCCTCAACCAAGTCTACACCCTGGCATCTTCGGCGTAGTTCACGTACTAACTGTGGGATGTTAGCCTGCTTGTTCAACATCTCCTACCTCTATACCCGGATCTGAATCTGGTCACTATATCAATTTACATGTCAGATGATATAGTTAGGAATGTGGAAACCTGTGTCAGGAACTTTAATCACGCTGGAACAAATGGTTGCGAAAATGAATCATCGCTGCTAATAACTTCCTTAAATAACAAAACCTTTTACATCTGGCCGTCAAGTTTAGAGTATCATAGCACATATATGCTTAGGGGCACCCATTGATTTTAAGGAAGAGATCCGGCTGGCGAGTATTCGCCGATGCCTATCACAATTTTTCGATGAAGTTGGCTAACTTTACTGCAATCAGGGAGCAAACCGGAATCTCGTGAGAGACGATTTCAACGCGAAAACTAAAGAAACGATTGGGGAGAAGGCTGGATATCGTTGTTCTAATCCCGCGTGCAGACGCTCGACCATCGGTCCCGCTCTCGGCTCTGGTGGAACAATAAACATCGGTGTCGCAGCTCACATAACGGCTGCCTCGCCGGGCGGACCTCGTTTCGATCCTTCCCTCACTCCAGAACAGCGCCGACATGAATCAAATGGCATCTGGGCCTGTCAGACGGATGGCAAGTTAATTGATTCCGATAGCGAGCATTTTACCGTTGAGATGCTACGCAAATGGAAACGATCCGCAGAAATGCAGGCTTTTCTTGCCGTCGCTGCACCTCATTTGGCTTTAGATAAGCAGATCGTCCCAGCGGTTCCTGATACATTGGACCGTGAACTCGAAGGGCTGGGTTTGAAGGCACAAGATTACCTTGAGTCATTGGTTGTGCCCCTGATCAGTGCAGCAAAAACCGATATCGCCGCGTTCAAGAACACGCCAGGATGGCCCTTCCACGCTATTGCACTTAACCTCAGGATAACCGACGGCGACTACAATCAAGCCTTCGAATCTCCTGGGCTAGCCAGCAGCGGTCGAAACTTTCAAGGAGATTGTTGTCATTGCCCCACCTGGAACCGGAAAGACTACGACGCTGCTTCAGACGGCGGAGGCCATACTTTCGGGAGGTAAATCCCTGGCCATATTTGTCCCACTTGGTGAATGGTCGTCCCAGACGGCCCCCTTTTTTCAATCAATCATGCGGCGCAACGCCTTTACTGGAGTGCGGGAGGATAACCTGAGACTGCTCGCGCATAACGGCCGGATAGTTCTTGTTCTGGACGGCTGGAATGAGCTTGATGCAGCATCTAGGAAGCGTGCTTCCGGCGAAATAAGGAGGCTACAGCGCGAATTTCCCAGTCTTGCTGTTGTACTCGGCACGAGGCGTCAAGCGTTGGACGTGCCGATTTCTGGGACAACAGTTGAAATCAATGCACTATCCGAGGATCAACAGATGGAGATTGCTCGTGCGCTGCGTGGTTCACAAGGCGAGGCCATTCTCAGTCGTGCGTGGCGAACTTCCGGCGTTCGTGATCTGGTGACCATTCCTTTATACCTGACTGCCCTTCTCTCCCATGCTCCGGGTGACAAACTTCCAACGACCAAAGAAGAGGTGCTCCGCCTCTTCATCTATGAACACGAACGGACATCTGAGAAGGCCGAAGCTTTGCGCCAGGTAGCCTTGGGGTTCCACCATGAGATGCTCACGGCTATAGCCGCCGATACTACGAGTATTGGTACATCAGCGACCTCCGAGGTTCAGGCCAAGGCAGCTATCAATAAGGTTGAGGTTCAGCTTATGGCTGATGGCCAGATTACATATGCCCCTCAGCCTATAGCTGTTCTTGACGTGTTGGTTAGCCATCATACGTTGGTTCGGTCTGGCCCGGAAAACAACGGGCTCTCGTTCCAACATCAGCAAATTCAAGAGTGGTATGCATCATTCCGGGTCCAGGGGCTCATGCTTGCTGCGGCAGAAGGCGACCAGGAGGCCATGAATAAGCTCAGAGTAGATGTGCTTAACATGCCCGCTTGGGAGGAGGCAATTCTTTTCGCCTGTGAAAGATTGTCGCGCTCCGATGAAAACGGATTGCAGGCCGTAGCTGCTGCAATACTTGAGACCATCGGGATCGACCCCATGCTCGCGGCAGAAATGATATATAGATCCTCCCCAGGCGTTTGGGATGAGATCAAGGATAAGATCATCGCCTTTGTCGGGAGATGGCATGTGGCGGGAAAGGTAGACCGGGCTGTGAGATTCATGATCAGCACAGGACATAGCGAGTTTGCTCCCCAAATCTGGCCACTGATTTCCGATCCGGATATGCAAGTCCGCCTGGCAGTGCTTCGTGCCGGACGCCAGTTTAGACCGTCAGTCATTGGCGCCGACGTCGAGGGAAGCATTGCTAAACTACCTGAGGAGGTCCGCAAGGACATTCTCTCTTCCTTTGCCTTCGATGGTGACATGGACGGGATTGAGCTGGCAACAAGGCTTGCCCAGTCGGATCCCAATCCAGAGATTCAGTTTTCTGTGATCGAAGGGCTTCTATTTCGGCGTGCGAATCGCTATGTGGTGGAGATCCTCCAAAAGGCACCGGATGAGGTGTGGCACAAGCTTGCGCAGAAAGGTTACGCCGAGGAAATTGCTGACTCCGAAACCTCGGCTCGACTACAGCGTGAGTTCCAGCATTATTTAGAAAGCCAACCGGACTCTTTGAGTAAACTTCGTGTTCTCCTTTACAGTGGACGTCCCGGGGGGAATTTAGGCCGTGAAGTCGGGAGATTCATTGAAGAAGCAGTTGATTCTCCAGACTTAGGTACCATCTACGACGCACACAAATATTATCCGGATGAAGTAACAATGGCGCTCAAACATCGGCTCGAGGCTGGGCGGGGAATTCCCTTTCAGGCCGAAGACCTCCTTCAGGCCGCCGGGATAACGATCGATGCGGGCCCAATTGTAGAACTTGTGATACAAGCTGGCTCCCTTGAGGGCGTGGCGAAGGCCGCAGTCAGTATCGTCGGGCAGAATACCGTGGGCAAGTTAATCGACTCGCTGGTTCCCATAGACTTGAAGCTGAAAGCAGAAGGGGGACGTGCTGATGATCCGACTCGTCAAGAATATTATCGATTAATAGACTGGATTTCCAAGACGAACCTGACTTCATTCATTCAGACGGTATTGAGCCGTTCTGAAACCGATGATCCGATTCGAATTGCCCTGCTCGCAGAACTGATAGTCCGACACGGTAAGGAGGTAGAGCAAACCCCACTGCAGTTGGATGGTGAGCTAAGGAAGCAGGTAATCGCTGCTGTTGGGCGCTGGGCTGAGATTCTCTTGGGTTCTCCAGTGTCAACCCGTGCTCAGCTTGCTGAGGTTGCACTTGCGATTGGACGATTGGATGCGCCTGAGTTGTTGCCCTTGCTTCAGCAGATGCTCGTAGAAGACTTGAAGAGATGGCGTCAGGCCAGAGACGAGTTCTTTGCTGCCCGGGATCGAGGACTGAAAATCCCAGTTCCACCAGATGTTAGTCATTCCTGGACGTTTCAGTACAGGCGTGCCTTTGCCGCCATCGGTGGCGATGATGTCGTGGAATTGATGAAGGCTTATTTGCCAGATCCCGACTTCGGTATTGATGCAGCCTGGATTCTCAAGGCCATCTGGGAACGACAGCAGGATTCTCAAAAAGACTCGGGATGGACACCTCGGCCTGATTTCTCCGAAGTGAAGACCCGGCGCAATGAGCGTCAGGGGCATAGTAGCGGCAAAGACTCCTCACCATTCGCAGATGCAATTATTGTTGTGGTCGAGCGTCTTATCAAGCCCGGCTCCAGCCTTAAAGATCACAGTCATGCGCTGCAGCTGGCGAAAATCGCCTTCAGTATGCCTTATGGGGACAAAGCTGCAACTATAAATGCACTGCTTGAGCTGCCACAGCAACTCCGCGTAAAGCCGGAACTGCTCGCCGTTCTCGTGAATGCTGGAGAAATTATCAGTGCCGACATAATCCTCGACGGCCTCAATACCCTCCTTGAGGAGGCTAAGACAAATCCATGGCTGGTGGATGAACGCAGTGGTGAATTAGAGGGTTGGTTAGAGCTTCTACCTTTCTCCGATCGTCCCAACGCTACTCTTGATGCCCTGGAAATGCTCGACCCCAACCTTAAACAGCCATGGCGGTCACGCCGTCTTTTATCAGCCTTGGGCCACGCACCCTCCCCTGAGGCTGAACACGTACTCAACCTGCTGCCTAAGATGGATGCGGGGTTTCTCAGCCAGTACGAGTGGTTGGCAGCCCTGGAAAAGCGCGGGTCTGTATCAGCGGCACACATTTTTCTCGAACTCGTCTGCGAGGGTGCGTTTGAAAACAAACCTGGCGGAATTGATTCCTGGGCACTTTCCCGCATCATAGTCGCCGCCATTAAAGCAAATACTGACTTCCGAGCTGAGGTCTACCGACGATATGAAAGCTTCCCTACCGGACCGGGTTATGAAATCCTTGAGCGCGCCATCAGCGAAGCAATAGATGTTGAGGGCCTGTTGCTCCTCATTCGAGGCAAGGCTTTGCAAGGCAAGCTCTTCTATTGCGGTGAGCTTGTCAGGCATTTTGCTGTGGATAGACGTCCATCTGCGGCTTGGGAAGGCGCTACCGAGGTCTATAGTGTGCCGGTTCCCGAGCTTAGGAGAAGGCTCTTCGCAATGATTGGTGATGACACACCCGAAGCAAAATACGCAGCCACATGCCTCAATGCCATCGATGAACTGCGAGATGAATATGGCCCGGCTGAGTCCGAACCGCGTCACCCTGACATTGACTCTGGTCGTCCATGGCCACTGGAAGCAGGTCAGGCATAACCTTATCTGCTGACAATGGACTGCTATCACTAAGTCATTTCATTAAGTTGCTTCCTGTTTGTTTGCCCGCTCAATTGTTAAACATCCCACAAACTCAACTGCCCTTTGGGCTTGGCAGCCGGGGTTACCTTTTGATGAAATTTCCCGGCTATCATCTGGGCCAGCAGAGGAGCATTGCCCCCGGCCCGGTTGTTGATGATGACGTTGACCAGCACCCCCTGATTTAAAGCCTGCCAAATCAGATCCACCGTCTCCAGGATCATCTCCGGCTGCAGCATCCCCTCCACCAGCTTGTCGAAGGGGTAGGCCTGGACATAGGAGTCATCGTAGCGCATGCCCAGGGGCGTGAGCAGCCTGATGACGCATTGTTTTCCCGCATTGAAGAACCTGCCCCCGGCCTTGGTCATCTGTTTTCTTAACGGCGGCAGCCAGGTCCACTGGGACAGAACCTGCCCCACGCCATACTTTTCCAGTACTTCGAAGATTTGGTCCCGTAAGTAAAGGTCGGTACGTAATTCCAGGTGGTAGCGGTTGTCCCTGGGGATCTCCTGGAAGAACCTATCCAGGGCGGCGGCCATCCCAGTTACAGAAGCCCTCTCTTCTTTCGTCAGGTATTCCTGCTCGAAGATGAAACCGGTCAGGGCCGGTCCCAGGAGTTTAATGGCAGGCTCGTAGAACTGGCGAGTAAAGATCTCGGCATTGAGATAGGCCGGATTTTCCTGGTATTGACTACCCCGTCTCAGCTTAGGGCCGGTAATTACCTGGGGAACCTTGAGAAGAAGGGCGTCACCATCCCGCAGATGCTGCTGATAAACCTTGAGGACCTGGAAGGCCTGGGTGGGCTTGCCATTATTATCAAGGAGAGGGCGGTAAAATGTGAAGTCTATTTCCAGGACGGGAAAGTGTTCGAAGTACTCTGCGGTGCTGTCTACCGGGAGGATTTCTTCAATGAAGGTATGGTCCCCCACCACCTTGGTGCGCTGCCCGATGCGGCCCCGATAGCGCTCCTCGGTATAGATTTGTCCCAGCCACCCGGAATAGCGATCACTGGCCGTGCCTATCTTGACCTGGGGGTGGAGGTGGTGGAAGTGGAATTTCTTAATGTCTTCCTTGGGGTCATTGGGCATGATCCCAGTGTAAACCAGAAAGGGTTCGGCATGCACTTGCAACGCCTTCCCTCCAGATGGGTCAAGATCTGGTTCTATCCCCCCACGCTCTAGTCGCCATGCTGAATCCCCTTGTTTTTTCTTCCTCATTATGGGATAAGGGAGATATCCAGAAAGGCCACCCCTACCACAGGAGGGGAGCCATGATGAGGTATTTACAAAAGCCGAGTTGCCCGAAGGAAGGCGCTCGGCTATTTTTTTGAGCAAACGGCTTTCTAAGCTGAGAGGAGGTGGATCATGAGTAACGGAGTGACCCGCAGGGAGTTTCTGAAGTATTCTCTGGCAACAGGTATGCTCCTTGCTGCCGGAGAGGGGATCTTGAACAACGCCATGGCACAGCCTGCCAGGGGTGTTACCGAGGTGGACAAGTTGACCATTTGGGTGTTGACCGACAACTATTATGACACCAATAGAGCGGACATCAAGAACACGAAACGCTACCGTTCCAAGTCGGGGAAATCGATCCACGCGGAGCACGGGATTTCTTATTACATAGAAACGCTGGTGAGCGGCAAGGCCAGCACCTGTATGTTTGATTTTGGTCTCGACCCCGTGGGCGTGTTGAACAATATCGCGCTCCTTGGCATCGAGGTCGGGAAGACCAATGCCTTCAGCCTGAGCCACGGCCATTACGATCACTATACCAGCGCGGCCAATATCCTTAAACAGAACCAGTCACGGATCGCCGGCGGAACTCCGTTCTATGTCGGTGAGGAGGCTTTTGCCCAGAGATTCTCGCTTCGTCCCGGCGCCAAGGAGCCCACGGACCTGGGGCAGCTAAAGAAAGAAGACCTCGAGGCTTTCGGGCTGAAGGTGGTTGAAGTGAAAACCCCGGTTGAGATCGTCCCCGGGGCGTACTTTACGGGGAACATCGAACGGGTTACCACCTATGAAAAGGTGCCGAAGACGTTTCTGATCAAGCGCGGCGAGAATCTCGAACCTGATACCTTCCCAGGCGAGCAGGCGCTTTTCTTCAAGGTAAAAGGAAAAGGGCTTGTGGTCCTCTCTGGTTGCGCTCATGCCGGGATCGTCAACACCGTCAAACAGGCGCAGAAAGTCGCCGGCACAGAACAGGATTCACGCTATTATGGGAGGCTTCCATCTCATCAACGCCAAGCCTGAGATCATTCAGAGCACGGTATCCGATATCAAGGCCATGAAGCCTGACATGATCGTACCGGCCCACTGTACCGGATTTGAGGCAATAGTCGCCTTCAGCCGGGAAATGCCCGGCGAATTCGTCATGAATACGGCCGGAACGAAGTATACCTTTCCGGCGTAAGCACTGAAGGGCTTCGGGTCCGGTCCGAGCACCGCAAAATGAGGTTCGCAGATAGGCCTGGCCCCCTTTGATCAGGCGGTTGGTTGACCAGACTGTGACAGAGAGGTGATAACCGCCCTGTATGAGCACTTCATGTAATAAAATTAGTGACATGCTATCCTTTTCATATCAATAGCACTGCCGGCCTGATGATAACCACATAAGATGGCAAGATATGGCAAAAAATGGAGCGCTGGTTAGGAGTCCCGATGATCTTCGCCAGCGATTTCAAAGGCAGCTGCTTCTATTGCACGAACTGGGGTGAGTAAGTAAGACTCAATATCTAAGCGTTTGAGCCGCTCTTGGTAAGCCTGATTATTATTCAGTGCAATAAATAGATTAACATATTAAGTACATATGCTATAGATATTGCATGCAAAAAGTCTATGCTCGGTCCATCTCGTCATCAGCTCAAGAACATCTTCGCCAATTAGCCGTGAAAGCGGTATTGGACGGTAAAAAACAAAAGGAAGTTGCAGAGCTCTTTGGAATTACACCGCAAACCGTCTGTATCTGGGTTAAAGCGTATCGCCTTCAAGGCCAAGGAGCTCTAAAATCGAAACAGAAAGGCCGGCCGCAGGGAGGCAAGCTCCTGCCTTGGCAGGCGGCACAAATTGCCAAGACGGTCATTGATCATCACCCGGAACAACTCAAATTGCCTTTTTACCTCTGGACCCGGGAAGCAGTAGCTCTCCTGATTAAACGCCGCTTTGGCTTAATAGTTGTCAGTCTGGACCATAGGCCGTTATCTCAAGCGCTGGGGTTTTACCCCGCAGAAACCGGCACGGCGAGCCTGGGAACAAAACCCGGCACAGGTTCGGCAATCGCTGGAGGTAAGAGGGAGTACCCCCGTATTCGCCGCCAGGCACAGAAAGAGAAGGCCCACATATACTGGGGCGACACGAAATGGGGCTGCGGTTATCTTACGGCCGCGGGACGTTCTTATGGTCTCAAAATGCTTCGTAGAACTTGGAAAAGGTGGATGCTCGTCGAGTCTCATGAACTTTTTGGGCATAAGAAGTGTAATTCTTCGTTTGGCCCATATGATGCTGTGAGGGATTGATACCAAGCCGAAAACGTTCAACATTCCTGTCCCAAATAGGAAAGACCTCGGGATTGGCGAAGTGCAATAGTTTGGATGCTCCGACGATCGACCGTAGACACGCAGCAACATATTCTACAGGCTCGAAATCCAAGGCATCCTGAGGAGTCGCCCGAGCTTGTCGGAACGCGTCTATAGCTTTGTCAATGTGCTTCGAGTCGAGCCGTAAGATCCGTGGCATCCAGCCATATGTCATCGTGGCGAGCTGAAGGAACCTAGAAGCGTCATCCCCGTCTATACAACGAGCCAAAGCAAGCAGAGCTGGATAGGTGCGCAGATATGTTGCAGCCCGCGAATCAGCAGCAGGGGTATGATTTCGTACCCTCTCGATGGCTTTTAGAAGCCGGTCAACATTCATCGTTTCTTCCGTGCTAAACATATAATGCTCAACGCAGTTAGGCTTCCCCGAAGCTGACTAATGAGACTCATTTTCATTTGCCTTTTGCCCAGTTTTCTACATCGCCCAGGGTCAAGTTGTATCGTTCACCGGCTACAATGAAGTTCCCCTTAGTGTCCACGATCATATAGCCGCCATGGTGGTCAACACTCCGAGATCTTGCCCGGTCCTTTTTAAGGAAACATCCCAGCCGGTGCAACTTCAGCCTTAACTTGTTCTCTCTGGTTTTGTCGGTATTACCCATGACTCATCCTTCTTATGGGAGAGGCCACGCCGCAGTCTCGTCCAGGGTAGCGTCGAAATCCGCCCCAACCCGGTTGGGTTCACTTGGTAGAAGGGGCCTCTTTTGGGTTTAAGTATTGCATGTGGATCTCATTCAAATGAATTGCCACATTTCTCGCAAACCGTGGCGCTGGCAACATTCATGCCGGCGCAATGCCGGCATCTCTTGTCCCGGGCCGACGCCGGCCCCTTAATAGATTTTAACTGTTCCCGGTATTTGTCTTCTCTTTTGACGCTCTCCTGTAACATCTCAATCAGGTCAAAAAGTTCAGGTGGTCTATTTGGGGATGGATTGTCCTTGTAATATCTTTTAACAAGAGGCAGATTAATTTGCCTTAAGAGTTGATAAGCCTCAGATTTATCTTTTTTGCCTATCAACAACTCCAAAAGAACATTAAAATCATTCAGGGCTTTGGTTAACTCTGGGTCCATTTCGTTTTCTCCCGGGAGGGGCCCCACCCACAGATGGCTGGCCGGTCAGTTCGCCTATCAGAATCTCATTCTTGACCTATCCCCGTAATCAGGTCCTCGAGAATCCGGGCGGCCCAGGAAAAGATATTGTGTTCCCGGACCCAATGGCGCATGGAGGCCATGCGAGCGGCCTTTTCTTCGGGCGGGTCATTCAGGGCTTTATAGATGTTGTCAGCGATCTCCTCCGGATTAAAGGGATTGATGCTATATGCCCAGCCCAATTCTCTGGCCGCGCCGGTAAAGGGGCTGAGGAGCAGAGCGCCGTCGCCGTTTACCCGGCTGGCGACGTATTCCTTGGCGACCAGATTCATGCCGTCGTGGAGGGAGCTGACCACCATGACGATCCGCCAGGCAGTAATAAGGGACGATCTCTTCCTGGGAAAGGTGGGCCTTGACCACGATGACAGGCTTCCAGCGGCCCGAGGCATAGCGGCTGTTGATCTCCACCTCCAGGGAATCCACCAGGGCGTTGAGCTGCTTGTACTGCGGAATATTCAACCGGGATACCGGCCCTAGCTGGATAAAGGTGAAATGCCCCTGGTACTGGGGATACTTCTGGAAAAAAATATTGACGGCTTCCAGGCGTTCGGGGATGCCCTTGGTGTAGTCGAGCCGGTCGACTCCAAGACCTACTTTCAGCCCGCTGAGGTTGAAGCGGTGGCGCAGTTGCGCGATCTGGGCCTGGGTGGCCTCGGAAGCGGCAAATTTCTCGAAGCGCTCAAAGTCGATGCTGATGGGAAAGGGCCGCACCCGGGTCTCTTTGCCCTGACGGAAAATAGAGAATTTTTCGTAGTCCACCCGAGCCTCCAGGGTCCGGTCCACCGTATCGAAAAAATTATTGCAGTGGTACTGGAGGTGAAACCCCAACAGGTCATTGCCCAAGAGGCCCTCAAGGATTTCGGTGCCCCAGGGGCAGATGCGGAAGACCTCATAGTTGGGCCAGGGGATATGCCAGAACTGGCAGACGATCAGGCGGGGGTTGGCTTCTTTGAGCATCTGGGGCAGCAAGGCGAAATGGTAATCCTGGATGAAGACAATGGTCCGCCTGTCCCCCAATTCGTCCAGAATGACGTCGGCAAACTTCCGGTTGACTTGGCGATAGATCTCCCATTGGGCGGGGGAAAACAGGGGGCGGGCATAGCAGACGTGACACAAGGGCCAAAGGGCCTCATTGGAGAAGCCATAGTAGTAGCCTTTTTCTTCTTCCCGGGTCAGCCAGAGCCGGCGCAACTTATATTTGGGGTTTTTGGGGGGCACCATGATGGAATCCTGCCCCACTACGGCCTCTTGGTCGGCTTCGCCACTACCGGCGGCCACCCAGGTGCCGCCGGTGGTCTGCATCAAGGAATCCAGGGCGATGGCCATACCGCTGGCGGGCATAATGACCTCCACCTCCCCGCCCCGGTAGATATGCATATAGGGTTCGCGATTGGACACCAGGATGAACTGGTAGTCGCTAAACTTTTTCTGAACCAGGTCCTTTAAACTTTCCTTGTTCCATGTCATCTGCCCCTCCCTTTGGGTGGCAAATTGGGGACTGGCTACCGGTTACAATTCCATGATCCTCTCGGTCGGATTTTCCCGTAAGATCATCAGGGTAAGATAGTCCCGGATCTTGCGGGTGATGAGAAAATGATGGGGATAGGCATGGGCATCAGAAAACATCCCCGGAACCAAAAGGGATTTTCGGCCGGCTGATCTGGAGTAATTTTCACGTTTTCTTTTCCCCCTGGGTTGCGAGCAAGAGCCAAAAACTCCTGCACCTGCGCCGGGTCCTTTAGAAAATGGGTAGCCTTGGTAGGCTGCTCTTCGTCTCCCACTTTGAAAGATAGACCTTGTTCTTGAATCACTGCAAAAACACTTTCATCAGTAATATCATCCCCTAGGTACAAAGGAAAATATCCAACGAAACAAGGAGATAGCCAGATCTTCTGAATCGCCTCACCCTTGTTTACTCCGTAGGGCAAGATCTCCATGACCTTTTTCCCTCGAAGAATCTGGTAGGACCCAGACTCAACTACATGTGCCTGCCAAGTTTCCATAATCTTTAAGATTGGTCTTCCTGCGCTGGAGAGACTTGCCGGTAATGGAGGGCAAAACCCTGGGGTTTGTCTTCTATCCACCAGTCGGTAAAATGGTCTAAAAGTCCGGACAACTGTTTTTTCCACTCAGAAATCTCTTGTGAGGCAGATTCCCCGCCAATTAAATTCAAGGGCTTTCCGGCAATCAGGCCTTCTCCTCCATGGGAGCCAAGATAATTAAGTCCAGGGATGGGCAATAATTTAAGTAAATTTTGCAGAGGCCGCCCGGAGACCACCATAACTGTGTAATCGAGGCAATTAATGAGGCGGGCCAGTAGTCGCAAAAGCCCAGGGGTGGGGGTGGCTAACTCGGGACGGGGGGCAATCTCTACCAATGTGCCATCGTAGTCCAACAGTAACAGGAGCTTTCGCCCTTGCCTACGGCTTTGCACCATTCTCGCCAAGAAGTCGACCGGCTGTGCAAGCATTATTTTTAGTTTAATTAAGCCTTGGATTGCCCGGATGTGATAAAAGCCTGGGATGGTTGAAGGCTGTGCCTTGAACGCAATCCTGCGGCGCTCTTTTCATATGCACATTTCCCCACCAAGTTGCGGCTTAGGGGAGGCTGAAGCGAACTGCTTGCCTGAGTCTTTGGGGTAAATATACCTTAAATCTACGAAAAAATCTGCCCATCTACTGAGATCAACACTTAAGGAAAGGGGTTGGGATGCCTGTAGTAGACTAAAGGATGATTTCCGGAACGACCATCCAATCAACCGCCCATTGTCCCGCCTCCATTCGCCTCAGGCGGACCACGCCGCCCATCTGGAAATTAATTACACTTCTCTCTTTATCCCCGCCCATGAGTAGGGTGGCTAATCTGCCCAGATGGGGGACATGTCCCACCAACAGGATATCTTCATCCATTTTCACGATCCGACTCGCCCAGATCTCAGGGTCATCCAGCGGCGCCAGTCCAGAAGCTTCTGAGACTCCAGACGGCGGCTGTAAATACCTTGCCAGGACCTTGGCGGTGCTTTGGGCCCTGGTCATGTCGCTATGAAATATCTGCCTGACCTGCACATAAAGCCTTTTCATATGGTGTGCCACGCTTTCAATGTCTCTGCAGCCTTTTTCGGTTAGATACCTCGCCGGCTCGTCTTCTTCTCTTTTAGACTCAGCATGCCGCACCAGATAAAGGAACATAGTGAACCTCCTCCGGAAAAATGGATATCAGCAATCTTAGGATATCCATCTAATACTAGCAACTTTTGAAACTTCGGGGATAAGTGCCGCGTTTGGGGATATAGCTATCGAAGTAGTTAGGCTGATGGAGCGAGCCATTGAAACAGCGGGTTCACGTCCGGATCTTTGAGAGGGTGGGGGTGAGATTCCCCCACGCTACTCGACTGTGGCCATTAATCAACCTGACTTCTTCATCAGTGGCTGAGTTATCCCTTGCCGCACTTTTTACCTATAACCACTTTATCCAGGTCAATCCCGGCTAAATCCCGCGCCGGGAACTCGGTATCTTTCCGATCGTACACCCGCCCCGCCGGGACCTCTTTATTATTCAAGGCTTCCAGATTACCTTTTGCTTGCACTCTGAAGAAGGTTAAGGAATCATCCGGTTTCTCGAGATACCACTTCGTTTACTCGGTGGAATCTGGAGGTGTTCTGACCAGAGCTGAGCTACCCAATTCTTTATTAGGGCAGGGTCCGTAAAGGCGATATTCATTTCCGAGTAGAACCACATGCTGGTGAAGGCGATGCTGGCCGAGCCACCGGTCATTACGGCCCAATCAAAAGTGAACACGGCCATGGTCTCGAGTGAATATAGGTTCCGTCTGTAAATGAATTTTCCCGGGGTCCTGGGATCGGGCTTCAGTTGCCCCGGGTGAGTAACACCACATTGTTATGGCCGCCAACTACCTGAGACACGTTCTGAAAATGGGCGATGGTTTCCAGGAAGCTTTGCTTGACTTTGCAAATATGAGTTATGTGCGGTCCCACATGTTCGGTAAACCATGGATAAAGGGGCAGACCGCTTAGCCTGCCCCTTTCAGCAGGCAGATTGATCCGAAGGAAGCCCTTATTTCCTGGCTTCCGACAAGGCGATGTGGTAGGTCTCCACTGCCGACAGGGCAGTGAAGACCTCTTTGACGCGGTCTTCTGTGGCCTCGTTGGCGGACCGGCCATAGAAGACCACCGCCGACTTCTCGCTTTGGTGGGCCGCAGCGAAATTGGCCTTGGGGTCCTTGAGGCAGGCCTTGTCGTCGGGCTTGATTTTCGGTTTGGGCACCTTGAGGATCTTGCAAATGAGGGAGGCGTGCTCCGCCTCCGTCCGCCACAAGGCCTTGAACATCGCCTTGGCAACGGGGTCTTGGGCGCAATCAGAGGCGCACATATAAAAGGCCGCGTTTCTCACCTCCAGGTCCAGGGCCTTTTCCAGGTTGGCCCTGGATTGGGCGCTGAGGTTGGGGACATCGTTGCGGTCCACATACTCTTCAGCAGGCGCCATGTATTTCTGAGGCGCCCCGCAGAAAGGGCAGAAGCTGGGCGGCTCACTTCCCAGATACGGGTCACCGCAAATCCGACAGCGAAATAGCTTTAACTCCATGGAAGACTCCTCTTAGGTTTCGAGTTTTGTTGCATTTTGTTTTTCTTAAACTGTTGGGCCGGCAATTGGTGCCCAAGTTCTTTTTAATGAGTACCTCTCTGAGTCCAAACTTCTCCTGGGGTTTTCCTCGATTTTAGGTGTGTTTCACTATACAAACCATATCTCCAATTTTTGAGGGTCTGGTAATGACTGCAGGATCTGGCAAGATAGCCGCCATTCGGTAAAATAAAAAAGGCAGGGCCAATGGCTGACCCTGCCTGGGTATTTGCATGGAAGGACTGACCAGTCAACTCTTTCTGAATCTCCTCCACCCCTCCAGAGCCAGTTCACTTTTAATGTTTACGTGCTGGGAACTCCCTTGGGCTTGCAGAGAAACTCTTCAGAGGTGGCCAGTCGACCGCACTTCTCACACACGTATTTTAGGTCTTCGAGTTTGCCCTTGCAGTAGTGTTTCTCATGGGCAGTATGCTCCATGCCGCAGTAAGTGCATTTCAACCCAGTACCTCGGGGATTGCATAGGTGGCCGGGCTCTTCCGCCATAGCCCCGCAGGTTTTACACACATAAGCTTCCTTGGCCATAACTCCTCCTCTACATTCGAACACTCCCGTTATCTATCAATAATAAGTTCAAAAGGGGCACTGTCAACCCCGACAACTAATGATCAGGGAGATTGTGGCTGACAATTTCTTTTTAATGAGATTGTGTAGCAACCTTGGCCACTGCAGTCCCAAAATAGTTTTTGGTACCTCTTTCCTCGGTGACAACTCACCAAAGTTTCTGTTCTCGAAGCCGACTCCTTTCAGCGCCGGCATGATAGCACAGGTTTCCATGATAGTATAAGATACCTCCTGACCTTCGACAACCTTTGCTATTCAATCTGGGTGCCTGGCACTAATGATAGTGGACCAACCCTGATAATTCAATTACGATGACCGGATCTTCCCCTACTACCCAAGCGTCGTGCCCGGGTGGAATTAATGAGACATCTCCGGAAACAAATTCTTCCTCACTGCCGTCCTCCATAACCACGTGCAGTCGCCCGGAAACGTGATATTGCAGATGTGAGGCTTGGCAACTATCATGGTTAAACAAAGGCTTCATTGATGTCGACCATTTCCACCCAGGCTGCAAGGTGGCTCTGCCAATGGTTATGTCGCCCAAGGTAACTAATTCCATCCTGCCTTTCTCGGAAGTCCGCACCTCGTCCGGTTGGGATAAATTCTTTTTCTCCAATGGGCTCATGATTTGGCTCCTCTGACTATCAAGTTAGGCTTGATGCTATTAAAGTCAATACTGAAATTATGTGGCCTCCTTGCAATAAAACGATTTTTGCAGCCATTCTGCCCGAGCTCAACTTATTACTTCATATTCCGAAGCTATTTTCATACCAAGAATACTCCTTTAGACTGTATTCAGGAATTAGAGTTCGCTATGCAGATTATATATCTATAATTTCAGTCGGCCCAATGATAACTGGAGATGCTGGCAATTTAGCCGCCAATTGGAATTCGTCATGGGTAGGCGGTAAATGTGTCCACTTTATTGCCTGGCCTAACATTACCGGGTGATGCTGGCCTGGGGAGCTTTGACCGCCAACTAACGATGCGTTTGGCATATACATCCGGTCAAACCTTCATGCTGCCCTACCAAGAATGAGTTTGAGTGCTTATAATTTAGGGCAAAAGAAACTTCTATCAGAATGGACAAAACGTCCACTTTAGATCCACGAGGATGCGGGCCCTTTATGAACCCAGAACAATTGGAACCGTTGGACCTGGAGTTTTCGCCCATAAAGGGAAGTCTCTGGGTCTATCCCTGGTTAGGCCTGCTGATCGGCGCGGGGGCTGGTGTGCTGGTGGGCCATCCCATTACTATGGTGGTACAAAATCTCCACGATGCCCTGTTTCATCTTGCCTCTTTCCGCCCGGATCAGATTTTCTTTGACAGTTTTCGCACCCAATTTTTGCCTTTGAAGCTCTTATATGCTATCCCTGGGGGCACCCTGGGGGCTATCCTGGGCGTTATCTTCCGACGTCTCAAAGAGAATCGCCTGGGCCTGGAGGACCTGCACCAGGATTTTGAGCTCCAGACGGGTACCTTGAGACATCATTATAAAAACCTGACCATAGGAATCGAGGGCTTTTCTAAACGCATCAAGCGCAATATGGTTAAACTGGATGAAGTGGTGCGCCAGTGCGCTTCAGACGAGTGCCTCACCCAAGTTTGCTATCGTGTGGATTTTGAATCTTTGGCTAGCAATTTGAGTATCCTGGAAGCTGCCGCCCAAAGCCTTAATCAAAAATTGGGGGATGAGGTGCGGTTGCTCCAGGCCATGACCAGCGGCAGCGTTAAGGCGCAGCCCCAAGAATTCTATACTTTCTTGAAGCAGAATGTCGAGGAGCTTATGGATCTGCGATTTCGTGAAAAAAAACTGCGGGTGGAGATCAACGGCCGGCCCTTTGAGGAATGTAGCGAGCTCCTGGCTTTTCCCTTCGATCCTTACTCCATGGAGATTATCCTGCAAAACATCTTAAGCAACGCCATGAAGGCCGGAGACCATGTGCAGATTGATGTGGGACAAGCCAACGGACGGGTGCGGGTCATGGTCCGGGATAATGGCCCTGGTCTGGAATTGGAGAAACTTAAAAGGCATCTCCTCACTCCCTGGGACCGCCAGGATCCGGAAAGCACTCATCTGGGGCTGAAAGTCACCTTAAAGCTGCTGCAAAGAAGCGGCGGTCACTTAGCGGTGGGGAGCCAACCTGGGGCCGGGACGGCCTTTGCCCTGGAATTTCCCAGCCAAGGGTGAGCTTATCAAGTGGCTAAGATTTAAAATAACTGACCTGATTCGAAACTTATCAACCAGCTGATAATTCAACCTATCCTCCCCATAGCGAAACATCAGGCTTATCACCGTGGGCACCAGCCTGTAAAGGTCTGCGATATCTCTCCCTGGGTCAACCCCACCGAGGTCTGATATTCAGATCATATCATTCTTTTTATTGATAATCCGCTAAGTTATGATCATGGCAAGATATACACAAGGGGTGGCCGGTCGAACTAACTCTACAAATCCTCTAACCTGCAAGGTGATTAGCGCGCCAGAGTGGACCCTTATGGTAAATTCTGACTACACCCATTTGGTCATTTCTCTCGATAAACTTCCTCTTTTTCTTTTGTTAAATTTTTACTAGGGAGAGGTAAAAGCTTTCAGCCTAATCCGGAAGAATAGCACCCAAATGAGCCCACTCGACTGGACGGGGCGCCTGGTGTAGGGGTTAAGTGCAGTTTTGACCGTCATAGTGGCGGCTTAGCTGCTGTGGAATTTGCACCAGGCCCAGCAGACTGTCCTGGAACTGGCCAGCACCCAGGCGCAACTCAGCTACAACAAAGACCTGGTCTACCGGCTCTGGGCCAGCTAAGAATGATAGGAAGCCAGTTCAGCATGACCAGCCAACGAGGGCAAGGAACGCGCCTATACTTTGAAATTCATCGAATTCCAGAACAGAAGTCTTCAGCAATCCTGACGCGTTAATATTCTCTCCATCCTTGGATCTTAGGTTGTTTGTTTCATCAAGGTTAAGAAGTTCCCATTCATCCCCACCCCAAATCTGATATTCTTGGCCACAGGTGGTTCCCTATTGCTTTTCCATTCATATGGGTCGATGGCCGGTGGTTCCTGATGAAGGAATTGACTATGAGAAAAGGGGAAGACGGCATGAAAAATGTGGAGATGACCGTGACGGGAAACATTCTTACCATCAAGGTGGACCTGAGCAAGGAGTTCGGACCGTCATCGTCTAAAAAGAGCATCATCATCGCCTCTACCGAAGGCAACGTCTCTGTCCCGGACAGGCAGGAGAAGGTGGGTCTGAACGTTTACCGCACGAAGTGAGGAGGAGGTCAGGTATGAGCCGCACCTCAATCCATGGGCCGGGGAATTCGCAGAGCAACCTGCTCGGGCTTAAACTCAGGGAGAGGGGTCCCCAAAAATATTTTTGGACTGCGGTGGCCAAGGTTGCCGCATAATCTCGGTTCAAGAGGTTTGGGATTGATGAAGCGTTGGAGGAGATGAGCACCATGAAGCCTTCAGAAATGGTGGTAGTGAAAATCCTGGACCAGCCCAGTGACAGTAGCCCCTGCTGCTGTTTATTACCCACCGGGGGCCCGGAATACTTTGCCTTCATCCAACAGAAAGTGATATCGCTGAAAGCGGCCCTGGAAAAGGCTTACCCGGGGAAGACCCGGGTGACATACATCAATCTTCAGGAAAATCCGGCTGAACAGGAAAGCGCTGATGGGCAACTCCTGGTTAACAAGAAATTATGTGCTCCCTTAGTGCTCATCGACGGGAAGCACAGATTTTCCGGCATTATCCTGGTTCAAAAAATCGTCAAGGAAGTAGGTCGGTTATTGGGCGCCCGAGAATAACTCGCCATCCTATCCCTGGATCAAGCCTACCCAGTTCTGATATTCAGGTCATCTCTGCAATTATTCCCGCCTCACTGATAACTTTCTATTGTGGCAAGATATATTTCATGTGGGTGGAGGGAAAAATGGCCCCCGAATGAAGAAAAATGCAAGGGAACCAAGTCCGATCAAATCTATATGTGACCCTGTATAAACCCACGTCAATCCTCCGTAAGAACTTATACTTGCCTCATCTTTTAAGATGCGATGCGGGCTTGCAATGAAAGCCGTAATAGACCACCGATTTTGGCAGCCTAATTCTGCGTAACGTGTTTGAACGCTGGGTTTAATTTACAAGTTAATCAATGGTGATTACTTTATGGGCATAGGACTGGCCCGCGAGATTAGGGGGTCCTGGCAGGTTTTTGCCTTTGGATAACTTCCTGACCTCTTGCCGGTTGAGGTTTCCCGGGAGGATGATATGCCCACGCCTTTAAAGGTCCTGATAGTCAACGATTCGGAAAATGAGGCCTTGTTATTGAGCCTTGAGCTTAAACGCGGCGGCTTCGAGGTGAATTACCGCAGGGTGGATACCAAAAGGGATATGATCAGAGCCCTGAAATCCGAGACCTGGGATTTAGTGATTTCTGATTACATGATGCAGAATTTCAGCGGTCTGGACGCCTTAAAGGTCCTCAAGTGGCAAGGGTTCGATCTGCCTTTTATCCTGATCTCCGACAAGGTGGGCGAAGAAATTGCGGTGGAAGCCATGAAAGCCGGGGCCAACAACTACATCCTAAAAAATAAGCTCTCCCGGCTTGTCCCGGCAGTGCAGCGGGAACTGCAGAAAGTGGAGTCGCGGCGGGAGCAGCGACAGGTCGAGACGGCACTAAAAGATAGTGAGGAAAAGTATCGTTTAATCCTGGCCGAAGAAGAGCTTTCCCGGGCGATCTTAGACCAGGCGGAACAGGCCATCATCGTTTGTGATGAAAAGGGTGTGATTATCAGGGCTTCCGAAGTCGCCAAGACTTTCTGCGGGGAGAATCCGATCTTGAAATCCTTCGAGGATGTCTTTCCTCTGTGCCTTGGCCAGGGGATGATAGCCGGCGAATTTAGTCTTGCCAGAATCCTGGCCGGGGAAGTCTTCCGCGGCCTGGAAGTGACTTATTTCAAACAAGGAGAGACCGGTCATATGCTCCTCAATGCCGGCCCCTTGATCAGCAAAAAAACTGGGGTTATGGGCTGCGTGGTGACACTGACCGATATCAGCCAACTTAAACTGGCTGAAGAATCCCTGCGTCGGAGTCAAGAGAACTACCGCCGCCTCAACAAGACGGCCAATGAAGGGATCTGGATCTTGGATGCCGAGAACAACACCTTCTACACCAACCCGAAGCTGGCCGAAATGTTGGGCTACACCACGGAAGAGATGGTGGGGATGTCTTTTCTCCATTTCATGCCCGCGGAAAGTCAAATCAATGAGGAGATCAACCTGAAGCGACTAAGGCAGGGAAAGAGCCGAAAGCATGATATCAAATTTCTCCGGAAAGATGGCAGGGATTTATGGGCGATTATATCCACCAGTCCCATCTTGGATGACCAGGGGCACTTTGATGGTACGCTGGGCATGGTAACTGACATCACGGAGCGTATTCGCGCCGAGGATGCTGTACAGGAGTTGCTGGAGGAATTCCGCGTGGCTAATGAAGAGATGAAACAGCAGACCGAAAAGCTCGAGCTGCAGAAAGAGGATCTGAACCGCTTGACGCAAGATTTGGAGATGAAGCAAGACTTCCTGAAAGCGGTTTTACGGCAGATGCCCGCTGGCGTGGTCATTGCCGAGGCCCCTACGGGCCGGCTGGTTTTGGGAAACGAGCAGATGGAACGCATCCTGGGTTTTAGTCTGGCGCCCTCCACCTATCTTTTAGACTATAATCGGCATCAGGGGCATCAAGTCTTTCATGGGGACGGGAGGCCCTATTCGCCCGAAGAATGGCCACTGGTGCGATCCCTGGTTGCTGGAGAATCGGTGAATAACGAAGAAATGTTTTTTTTCCAAGCTCCTGAGATTCAAAAAACCATCATTGTCAATTCTGCCCCTATTCGTAACCGGGAAGGCGAAATTGTAGCAGCAGTGGCGGTCTTTCGTGACATTTCCCCCGCCTCATAATCTGGGAAAAGGAACTTCAGCTTTATCAACAACTATAAGCCGCCGCAACCATCGACCGCCTGGTGCATCACTGCGTCATCGTTGAGCTGAATATCCCCAGCTACCGGATGGAACAGGCTCAACGAGCCCAAGAATGACCAATGTCGTTATCAACCCCACTGCGCCAGCAAGCTTTGGCCGGAATGGAGTCCATGTCGTTAAATCAGGGCGGATGCGGCCTGCATCTCCGAGGTGACGTTACTGGTGAGGCAACGGGAAAAATAGTTGTCGCTGAGGGGAATTAATTATTGACATTGATCAACCCCCACAGATACTCTGCCTGGGTGATCTTTTTTGGTTCCATGTTACCCCCGTTGAGTTCTAGGCAGAAGGGGTAATGTAATACCCCGTTTTAAAGAACTTCTGTTCGAGATCCTGCTCGGTCTTAAAGACCGCTTCGTCAAATTCCAGAAGTAGGTCAACAAGGACTTCCACCGCCGGGGAAGGGGTACGGTTCTTTAGCCGCACAATACCAGCATGGGTCTTGAATTGCGGGAAGCTCACCGGCAGAAGGACGAACTGCCCGGCGATCAGCTCCTGCTCGATCATCGGCAGCAGGATAACTCCCACGGCGTCACTGAGAGCCACAATCTCCATGCTGATGTGTGGGTGATCGCATTTTATCAGGGGCAACTCCCGGATCCAGTCAGGTTGCTCGGTAAAGCCCAGCTCCAAGGCTATAGAATCCAAAGTCCGGCGGGGCAGCTTAGTCATGACCAGGGGGTAGTCCAGCACGTCCCTCAAGGTAAGGAAAAAGAAGCGGCTGAGCAGTGGATGCCCCCGGCGGCAGACGAAGAAGGCTTTGAGTTCGCGGAACGGCGTGACCAGAAAGTTGGGTAGTAATTCCACTTCACTGGTCTCGGCGAGGAACATCTCGATCTGACCTGACTGGAGCCGTTGGGTCAGGTTTATAAAGTCATTGACCTCAACAGTGATCCTAAGGTCAGGGTAATGCTGACATAAGCGCCCCAGGGCTGGGCCTAGATGAAGCGCCGCCGGGCCTAGCCCCGAACCAACTTCCAGGTGACCTATTCCTCGTAATTTCATCTCAACCTCACCTTGACTACTCTTCCAGAAACAGAGAAATTCAGCTTCACTTCAACCCAGGCTTACGAAAGTACTGCAGCCACAGGGCAAAGCCGATAGGTTTCGCTTCCTTAGGACGATCCCTTCAACCCCTAAAAATAGCCGCTGACCCAGCCTTATCCTTATGACATAGCTGCGGCATTCGCTTAGGCATAATCTTCAAAAAGATTAGGTTTGGTTATACTTGCTTTTATTGCCTAGTTACCTAAATTATATCCGTATAGAATAGGGACAAGGAATGATTCCCATGACGAAACATGAAGACCAGTTCCTAATCAGTGCTAATGAAGCTCTCCAGTTGCTAATTGAGGGTAATGAACGCTTTCAGCGTGGAGAGGTCAGAATTTCACAGTTTTCCACGGAAATCCTGGGGGAATTGGCAAAAGGGCAAAAACCGTTTGCAACCATCCTTGGATGCAGCGACTCTCGGGTATCTCCTGAAATCATCTTTGATGCCCATCTGGGACAATTATTTGTTATCCGCGTCGCAGGCAATGTTATGTCCCCCGAGGTTGCGGGGACACTTCAGTATGCTGGCCAACACCTGCAAACACCATTGTTTGTAGTGCTCGGTCATGAACAGTGTGGGGCCGTTCAGGCAGCTCTGGATGTGAAGTTTCGTGGCGGCAAAGAAAAAGATCGGATACAACTCCTGTTAGCGAATATCCTGCCAGGTCTTGAGGGAATCGATGAACATTCGACACCGGAAAATCTGACGTCGCTCGCTGTAGAAGCGAATGTCCGCTGGTCTATGCGCCAGATATTGGAATCACCTGAGGGGCGCACGCGTGTGGCGGAAAATCGCTACAAGCTGGTTGGTGCAGTCTATGAGATTTCATCAGGTCGGGTGCGCTTTCTTTAGGAGTGGAACCGCCCGTAAACCACCGGGGCATCTTGACTGCTTAACTTTGCACATAGGAGCTATCAACTAAATTTCCTTTGCGGATGGCAACAAAAAAGGCAGGGCCGTCATCCGGAAAGGCAGGGGGCGCTCTGAAGGGGAACCAAAGGCAAAAAAGAAAAAAGAGACCGGTCCCAAGAAGGATGCAGCCCCGGATGGTGCTGCATTAGAAATTCTTCACCACGATGTCACTGGTGGGGATGCGGTTGCTCACCTGTTGTTGGAAAGCTGTGCACAAGGTGGGTTCTGGCAACTTCCAATCTTGAGCGGTATACAGAGGCCCTTCTTTAAGCGGAATATGGTCCTCGTAGGTGCGCCAGATCCAGTGGTGGGTATTCTCGTCCCAATAAATCAAGGCCCATTTACCCATGACCTTCCTTCTACTTGCCTTTACCGGCAGTCAAACGTCGTTCTAAGCAAAGGGTAATGGGCCGCTCACTTCACAGATTCGACGGTAATCAGGGTATTGCCCCCACCGTATATTTCTTCCCGGTGGTGGCTTCTTGCCCATATTTGTTGATTACTGCCTTGGGAATCGTGAACTTCCTCAGGTTCAATTACTAGGGGCATCCAGTCCCCATTGGCAAATCATCTGACTGACTTCGAGCTCCAAGCCTCACTCTCAGCTCTTCCATTTGCTCCGGCCCAGGATTGTCATTTGGGCATATGGGATAGTATGTGCACCAATACTGGTGGCAGTACCCAAAGCACCTCAGGTAGCAGTCAGGGTTCCCCTCTTTGCTTTGCTGTCTGCGAAAAGAGTGTAAAAAGGATTGTGTGAAATTGTTAAAGGGTATGAAAAAAGGCGTATATCCCATAAACTGGCTGTTGGCCAAAACACACCAGGAGGGAGATACGCCATGCAACTGGAAGTCACTGTACCTGAGGTCTTTGAAATATTCAAGGAGATATGCCTTTCTCCTGAGAAGCTCTTTGAGATGATGCGGTTGGACCTCCGGGAGTTGGCCGGAGAATACCTCACCGCCTTGATGGAATGGGAGTTGACCATTCATCTGGGGCGGAAAAGGTATGAGCGCATTCAAGGAGAGGCCAATCATCGCAACGGCTCCTATCCTCGCAAGTTCACCATGAAAGGCCTGGGTGAGGTGCAGGTGAAGGTCCCCAGGGATAGGCAGGGCCAGTTCCAGACCAAGGTTCTGCCTCGGAGCCGCCAATATGAGGACGCGCTAGCCCAGGATTTGTCCTTGATGTTCCTGGCTGGGATCAGCAGCCGCAGTCTTGCCATGATTTCCCAGCGGCTGCTGGGCCGTAAGCTCTCCCATACGGAAATCAGCAACGCCAACCGGGAGTTGACCGCGGCGGTGGAGGGGTGGCGCACTCGAGACCTCTCCCAGGAAAATCTCCGATACCTCTTCGTCGATGGGGTCAATTTCGACATGCGGGTGGCCGGCAGCGTGGAAAAAGTACCGGTGCTGGTGGCCGTGGCCGTTACCGCCCAAGGACAGAAACTGGTGGTGGGGCTGCAAGCCGGCGACAAGGAATCCGCCTCCGCCTGGCGGGAGCTCTTCAAGGATTTAAAGAGCCGGGGGCTGGCGGGGGACACGATTACCCTGGGAATTATGGACGGCCTGACGGGGCTGGAAAAGGTCTTTACCGAAGAGTTCCCCAAGGCCCGCATCCAGCGTTGCCAGGTGCACGTGGCCAGAAATGTCCTGGCCAAAGTGCCCCACAAGCTCAAAGGGGCGGTAGCGGATGATCTCCGGTCCATCTTCTACGCCTCTTCCAAAGTCAGGGCCCTGGAATTTTTCCAGAGTTTCAAGGGCTGCTGGGAAAAGGAGGTGCCTTCAGCGGTGGCTTGCTTGGAGCGTTCTTTGGCATCTTGCCTGACCTTCTTCCACTTTCCGGTGGAGCAGTGGGTCTCGCTCCGCACCACCAATATCATTGAACGACTCAATAAAGAGTTCAAGCGCCGCACCAAACCCATGGAAATCGTGGCCGGTGAGCTCAGTTGTTACAGACTCTTGGCCTTTATCTCTTTAAAAATGGAATTACACTGGAGGGCCAACCCAGTAGGCAAGGTACGCCTGAATCTGCCCTTCTTTAACAATTTCACACAAGAAAATTGACACTTGGACGCTAAGGCTTGTCTTGCGTGCGGTGAACATAACCCATGACTATAACCGCTTACTTTAGGCTCTGGCTCACCCCAAACTTCATGGCACCCAGGCCAAATGCATTTGTATAGCATGGCTCCCCCCTCGGTCGCGATCCCCCGAATGCTCCAAGGAAAATTAACGCTTATATTACATCTGCTCGATAATCCAGTCAAGCAGTCACATTAGCCCGAAGCCTTTAATTAGAGTTACATAGAGGGTTGTAAGGTGGCGTTAACCCCGTCGTGTTAAAATTAGCCCTTAGAAATTAGCCCTCCAGCGCAGGGACGGGGCGTAGCAGAGCGCACAAAAAAGGAATAACCGGGCGATTAATAGCTTACGAGGGGCGGCACAACCCCATGTTTTCTTCTATCCCCCGGTCATAAGGGTGCAGCGTAATGTAGCCGAATTCATAAGGGTTTCTGTCAGTTCTGACCTTCGCCGATCCAGTGCACAATCAGATTGTAACATACTGAAAGGACTATGGCCCCCGTGAACAGCCCCGTGAAGCTGGAGAAGATAAATCCACCTATGGCGCCGATGAAGATGACCAGCATTGGAACGGGGGAGCCTTTTCCCATCAGCAGCGGTTTCAGTACATTATCCGAGGCCCCGATGGCCACCAGTGCGATCGCCCACAGGATAGCCGACAGAAGCTCTTTTACTGAGAAAAGGTAAATGATGACGGGTAAAATGACAATGACCGAAGGCAGTTGAAGGATGGCCAAAACCAGGACAGCAAGAGCCCAAAGTCCCGGAAAGGGGACCTTAGCCAACATGAACACCGTACCGGCTGCAATAAACTGAAAGAATGCGACCCCCAGGATTCCTTTAGCGACATTTCTAATAGATACCCCGGCGATATGTATGATTTCATCGCTTTTTTCACCGGCCAGGCGATGGATTAGTTTCCGCACAAAATCGGCCAACGCATCGGCTTTGATAAGAAATGCGCCGGCGATGATCAACGAGAGGAAGAAAAGGATGAGACTCGTCCCTAAACCGCCCAACCCTCCAAGAATTTTCATGCCCAGTTTCGACAGGGGTTCCTTGTAGGTTATGATGACCGATTCCAGGTTCTGGGAGGCCAGCAACCATATTTTCGATATAGGTTTTCCAATCAGGGGCCATCCTGCAACAGACGGGTCGGGGGGAGGAATCATAAGGGTCTGGTTCTTGAACTGCGTGACCAGGCTTTCTATCCTAACCAACGATTTGATAAGCCAGATGGCTGGCAGCAGAAGTATGACAAGGAGCAATAGGGTCAACAGGACCCCTGCCAGCATATTCCTATTCCCCAGCCAGCGTTTTACCCTTGCAAAGAAGGGGTATAGGGCAATGGCAATGATGGCACCCCCAATCACGGGTTGGATGAAGGGAAGTATGATCCCAATGCACCAAGCGATGAGCAGGAAAAGGACAACGATCTTGAGGATGGTGTCGATTAAAGGAGTTTCAACGGTTCTGTTCATATGCTTACTCCTCAATGACTTAATCTTAATGTTTCGACATAGAAACCTCTTTGCCAAGTGAAAATCCACGAAAGTATCGGTTCTTGAGGTCGAGCCTTACAATCTTCGGCATGATAGCACAAGTTTCCTTGCAGAAATACTGTTTCCCTGATTTTTGGCATACCAGTCTCTCGGCAACCAGACACTATCTGGCTGGGGAGCCTAAGGACCCAGACCAGCACCGCCCGATAATGGTGCGACATAGGAAGAGGCGAGGCCACATGCACATACCCCGAATAGAAGGTTGCTGCTCTAAGTCGAAACTTATCATCCTGCCAAAGGTTCAACCTATTTGGATCATTCTTCATTTATAGTTTAATCGATTGTTGCTCCGATGACAGCAAGGACACCGAGACAGATTGTTTGACAAGATGATCATGAGTTCCCGTTTTATGGTGGCGATGGAATATTCACTATGTCGCTCCGGCCTGCGGGGAGGATCCCCGCGGCTGCCAACCTTCGGGTACTTGAGGTAACGGAAAGCTTGGCCGGATGTCGGGGCCGGAGGGGGGAAAAGAACAGCGCTCGGCAACCAGGAAGCCGTAAGCGGCAATACACAGGGTGGCATGATGGTGGAATCCCCGCCAGCCTCTGCCCTCAAAATGACCCAGGCCGATTTCTTGTTTGAGTTCTTGGTAGTCGCGTTCAATGCGCCACCGCAGCTTGGCCATAGCTACCAACTCTTCCAGGGAAACGGCCGCATTCAGGTTGGAGAGCCAATATTTTATAGGTTCCGGTTCCCCCTCGGGCCATTCGATCAACAACCATTCTTCCGGAGGGCGGTCGGTGCGCCAATAATAACGATGCCCCTCGCGGACACGTACGGCGGCAAATCGAGAGGAGAGTATTTTGTTGGTGCCTTCCCGCCAGGTGATGGTTTGATATGCGTTATCTGGCAAATCCTGAGCTGCTTTTAAAACCCTCACCGGAGTGTGCTTCGGACTGCGACGCGGCAACTTCGGCGGCCGCCCACAGCCCGAATACTCAGGTGGAGGTAAGGGTTCCGTGCCTGGGGCCCACACCTTGGTGCTCTTTTGAATACCGAGCACGTAGGAGAGGTTCAATTGGCGTACACCCCGGCGAAATTCACTGTCGTTACCGTAGCCCGCATCGGCGAGCACCACTCCTTTGGGCGTATCCGTCCTGGTCAAGGCGCGCAGTTGCTCCAAGGCGATCTCGGGTTTGGTTTGGAATGCGACCTCCCCGGGAATCCCCGCCCGTGTCCGACGGGCGCGATCCTCGACCCATTCTTGGGGCACATAGAGCCGATAGGCCACCGGCAGGCTGGCATGGGGGGTGGCTACCGAGACAGTCACGGCGCATTGGCAGTTATCCTGTTTCCCCACTTGTCCGCAATACTGTCGCGCCACGCCTACAGAATGCTTGCCCTTCTTGGGAAAGCCGGTGTCATCAACGATCCACGCCAGAATCGGCCCCTGACTTTGCATTTTTGGCAGGGCATAATCCCGAACTGCCTGCATCACCGCGACATCACGCCAAGATGCCTTGGCCACAAAATGATGCAGGGATTGGTGTTTGGCACTCACTTGGCCAGGAGCAAGTTGCGCCGCCATGGGTTCGACACTCTTTCGCTCAACAGGCAACAACAGGCCCGTGCAATACGCCTGAAAAGGTTCCACCCTGTCTGCATGACCCAACGCGGTGGACAGCTTTTCCGCATACGCACGAAACCTGGCCTCGATATTGGGTAAGGGTGCATTTTTCATGCACCCAGCATAGGCATAGTTTGCAGCGTTTTGCAAGTAGTTTATGACACAGTAGTACTAATACTACTGTGTCATAAACTGCTGTCATCGATTGTTGCTCCGATGACAGCAAGGACACCGAGACAGATTGTTTGACAAAATGATCATGAGTTCCCGTTTTATGGTGGCGATGGAATATGCACTATGTCGCTCCGGCCTGCGGGGAGGATCCCCGCGGCTGCCAACCTTCGGGTACTTGAGGTAACGTAAAGCTTGGCCGGATGTCGGGGCCGGAGGGGGGAAAAGAACATCGCTCGGCCACCAGGAAGCCGTAAGCGGCAATACACAGGGTGGCATGATGGTGGAATCCCCGCCAGCCTCTGCCCTCAAAATGACCCAGGCCGATTTCTTGTTTGAGTTCTTGGTAGTCGCGTTCAATGCGCCACCGCAGCTTGGCCGTAGCTACCAACTCTTCCAGGGAAACGGCCGCATTCAGGTTGGAGAGCCAATATTTTATAGGTTCCGGTTCCCCCTCGGGCCATTCGATCAACAGCCATTCTTCCGGAGGGCGGTCGGTGCGCCAATAATAACGATGCCCTTCGCGGACACGCACGGCGGCAAATCGAGAGGAGAGCATCTTGTTGGTGCCTTCCCTCCAGGTGATGGTTTGATATGCGTTATCTGGCAAATCCTGAGCTGCTTTTAAAACCTTCACCGGAGTGTGCTGCGGACTGCGACGCGGCAACTTCGGCGGCCGCCCACAGCCCGAATACTCAGGTGGAGGTAATGGTTCCGTGCCCGGTACCCACACCTTGGTGCTCTTTTGAATGCCGAGCACGTAGGAGAGGTTCAAGCGGCGTACACCCCGGCGAAACTCGCTGTCGTTACCGTAGCCCGCATCGGCGAGTACCACTCCTTTGGGCGTATCCGTCCTGGTCAAGGCGCGCAGTTGCTCCAAGGCGATCTCGGGTTTGGTTTGGAATGCAACCTCCTCCGGAATCCCCGCCCGGGTCCGGCGGGCGCGATCCTCGACCCATTCTTGGGGCACATAGAGCCGATAGGCCACCGGCAGGCTGGCATGGGGGGTGGCTACCGAGACGGACACGGCGCACTGGCAGTTGTCCTGTTTCCCCAATTGTCCGCAATACTGCCGCGCCACGCCTACGGAATGCTTGCCCTTCTTGGGAAAGCCGGTGTCATCAACGATCCACGCCAGAATCGGCCCCTGACTTTGCATCTTTGGCAGGGCATAATCCCGAACTGCCTGCATCACCGCGTCATCACGCCAAGATGCCTTGGCCACAAAATGATGCAGGGATTGGTGTTTGGCACTCACTTGGCCCGGAGCAAGTTGCGCCGCCATGGGTTCGACACTCTTTCGCTCAACAGGCAACAACAGGCCCGTGCAATAAGCCTGAAAAGGTTCCACCCTGTCTGCATGACCCAACGCGGTGGACAGCTTTTCCGCATACGCACGAAACCTGGCCTCGATATTGGGTAAGGGTGCATTTTTCATGCACCCAGCATACGCATAGTTTGCAGCGTTTTGCAAGTAATTTATGACACAGTAGTACTAGCAGGCTGTTGAAAAACTCTTTTCTTAATGACCCCTAAAAATCGCTGTTCATAAGCCTAAAAAGGTGTTATGGTTAATGATAACAACATGTTATCTGGAGGCAGCGATTATGCGGGGCGACGACATCCATCAGGACGCCATGTTCAGTTACCTGTCCCCGGAAGCCCGGGTACCCAAAGACCATCCCCTGAGACCGCTGCGGCAGATGGTGAACCAGGCCTTGCGGGAGCTCTCCCGGGACTTTCAGGCCATGTATTCCCGGGAGGGACGCCCCTCCATCCCGCCGGAGAAGCTGCTCCGGGCTTTGCTCCTCCAGGTGTTGTACACCATCCGCAGCGAGCGCCTGCTCATGGAGCAGCTGGATTACAACCTCCTGTTTCGCTGGTTTGTGGGCCTGTCCATGGACGACAAGGTCTGGGACCATTCCGTCTTCTCCAAGAATCGGGAGCGCTTTCTCGACTCGGACCTGGCCGCGGCCTTTTTCGGACGCATCCAAGAGCAGGCGGCCCAGGCCGGACTGCTGTCGGACGAGCATTTCACCGTGGACGGCACCCTCATCGAGGCCTGGGCTTCCCTGAAGAGTTTCCGGCCCAAGGACACCCCGCCGCCCGAAGGCGGCGCCGGTCGCAACCCGGAAGTGGACTTTCATGGGGAGAAGCGCCTGAACCAGACCCACGCCTCCACCACCGACCCCGAGGCCCGGCTTTTCCGAAGGGCAAAGGCAAAGAGGCCAAGCTCTGCTTCATGGGGCATGTGCTGATGGAGAACCGCCACGGCCTGATTATCTCGCCCCGCCTCACCGCGGCCACCGGCACCGCCGAACGGGAGGCGGCGGAGGCCATGGTGGAGGCCGTTCCCGGCCGGCACCGCATTACCGTGGGCGGCGACAAGGCCTATGATACCCGGGAGTTTGTCCAATCGCTGCGGGCCCTGAAGGCCGTGCCCCATGTGGCCCAAAACTGCAACGGCAGAAAGTCCGCTATTGACGGCCGCACCACCCGCCATCCGGGGTACGCCGTCAGTCAGCGCCTGCGGAAAAGGGTGGAGGAAATCTTCGGCTGGATGAAGACCGTGGGGAATCTCCGGAAGACTCGGCACCGAGGCGAGGACCGGGTGGGCTGGGTGTTCACCCTCACCGCCGCGGCTTACAATCTGGTGCGCATCCGCAACCTGACGGCGGCGGTTTCTCCCTGAACCGAAAGAGACTCCGGGAATAGGGTAATTCTCCCGGCAACCAGCAATCGAAGGAGCAAGCAGCCCAGATTTATTAGCGAATTTGCCCGTCATAAGGGTACCGAAATCTCCTCAAAGCAGGAGACACAGCTTAATTACATTGGTTTTTCATCAGCCTGCTATGGTCGGGGGCGCCCTGGCCGCCGGTGACGAAGGCCTTGGTGGACTCATCCACGTATTGCACTTCGACGGCGTTGAAGGTGTCCCGGGCGGAGCTGACGATGCCGTTGTCGATGAGGTGGTGCTCGCTGTCGAGGTAGAAGTACTGGCGGAAGGGCTTCAGGCGGGGATGGGGGGCCGGGGACCACTGACACCGGCCGGCCCGGGGGTAAGGGGGCGGCCCCGGAGGGTTGGTTGAGGAGGGGCGGCCGCCTCAGTCCTCGAAACGGACCGCCTGGTTAATGCGCAGGGCCTCCTCGGCCGTGATGGTGGAGAGATAGCGCATGGTCATGAGCGGGCTGGCGTGGCCCAGGTGCAGCTGCAGGGCCCGGGGGTTGCCGGTCTGCCGCAGGCGCTCGATGGCCCCGGAGTGGCGGAAGAGGTGGGGATAGACCCGTTTCCCCAGCCCGGCGTTGGCGGCCGTGGCGCCGATAACCTGCCAGGCCCTTTTCCGCCCCACCGGGAAGAGCCGGTCGCCCGGGCCCAGCCCTCGGTCGAAGGCGTAGGCCTTAAGGCGGTGGACGAGGGGGGCCGGGCAGGCCACCAGCCTCAGCTTGCCGCCCTTGCCCACCACCTCCAGGGCGCCCGGCTGCCGGCTGAGATGCCCCACGGTGAGGCTCAGGGCCTCGGAGATCCTGAGGCCGGTCTGGAAGAGCACCAGGATCAGGAGGGCGTCCCGGTCCCGCTGTCGCCCCCGGCAGCCGGCGCACAACTGCTGGACCTCCTCGGGCGTCAGGTAGGGCACTATCCTCAGGGCCCGGGCCGGCAAGCCGGTTTTCATGGGCAGCATCACACTAGACCTCGCATACTTTTGTCCAGATATCCCCCGGCAATGGCCGGCCAGAAGCGCCGCAAAGGGCCCCGAACCGGGTCCGGCACCCCTTAAATTAGACAAAAGGGCCACTTCTGTCTAGCGGGAGGGAGAAATCCAAACTGAGAGATACGGTAAGCCCCAATTTCTTAGAGCCCCTGAACCTGGTTCTTGATCTTCAGGTAAGGTCGCGGACCTCCCCTCCGGAAAGTTCACCCAGGGACCAAGATCCCAAAGGCAAACTTGGTAATGAAATGAAGTCTATGAGTTGGTGGCACAGGGTCGTCGAGGAGCAGGTTTTTCTCAACAAAGACCGGATAGTCACCAGCTCGCCAGTGACTATCCGGTGACTAAAAATTGGGGTGTTTCCCGAGAAAAGATCTCGTGAAATCAATAAGTTGACTGGCGGAGGGAGTAGGATTCGAACCCACGGACCTTTCGGTCAGCGGTTTTCAAGACCGCCGCCTTAAACCACTCGGCCATCCCTCCTGCCGATAGATGATAGCTTGTGAGCCCGGGCCTGTCAATTTCCATCAGCCGGGAAATACTGGACAAATTTTGCTACCCGCAGGAAAGCCGCATCGTTTCGCCCCCCTGCCCTCTTCCACGACCGTCTCCTCCAGCCCCTCTCCATAGACAGGCATTTGGTGAAATTCCAGAAAAATCCGCGCATTTTTTGCAATTTTTGCAACCGAGTTGAATAATGATTATAGTTAATCCGTGCGTGACGTCTGTGATTTCCGGGCCCTGCTGTTTCAATACCACCTCCGGCCGACACCCTTGCGCCTTGAGGTTCTGGAGGCCCTGGGGTCCCAGGACCGGGCCTGGCAGGCCCGGGAGGTCCTGGCCGCGGTGCGGGCCCGGCGCCGGGTAAACAAAGTCTCGGTGTACCGCATCCTGGATGACCTGGTGCGCCTGGGGCTGGTCCGCAAGCTCCCCACGGAGGGGGCCGCGGCCCACTACGAGCTGGCCTGCGAGCATCACCCGCCCCATCCCCATTTTCAATGCAAGGCTTGTGGGGAGCTGCAGTGCCTTAAGCCCGTGCCCCTGGAGCACCTCTGGCAACACTTGCAAAGCCCGTCGGGGAACCTGGTGGAGCGCCTGGAGATCAGGGCCGCCGGTCTGTGCCGCCGGTGCCAGGGTGCGGGTGCGCCGGCATCCGGCAATAACCCTGAAGGAAACTGACATATGGTAAGAATATTCGCCACCGCTCCCGGTCAGACTGGTTGCCCTGCTTGCCGGCCTGCTTCTCGGCTTCATAACCTGGTCAGGGAGCCCGGCCCAGGCCGCGCCCTCCCCTGCCCCGGCCAAGATCAGCGTGGCCGCGAGCATTCTCCCCCTGGCGGATTTTTGTCAGCATATCGGGGGAGACCAGGTAACGGTCACGGTGTTGGTGCCCCCCGGCGCCAGTCCGCATACCTTTGAACCCACCCCCACTGCGGTGGCCAAAGCCGCGACGGCTAATGTTTTCGTGTATGTCGGGGCGGGGCTGGACCCCTGGGCCGAGCGTCTGCTCAAGGCCCAGCGGACCCCCGGACAGGCGGTGGTGGAAGCGGTGGCCGGCATCCCCCTCATTAAGGACGTAGAGGACCACGAGCACGGGGAACACGGCGCCATGGAGCCGGAAGAGGCCGAACACCATCACCACCACGAGGCCGGCAACCCCCACGTCTGGCTGGACCCGGTGCTGGCCCAGGACATCTGCCGCCGCATCGCCCAGGCCCTGATCCAGGTTGACCCCGCCCATAAACCGGCCTACGAAGCCAATCTGGCGCAGTATTTAGGCCAGCTTGAGGAACTGGACCGGGACATCCAAAAAACCGTGGCTACCTTTCAGGTGCGGGATTACGTCTGCTTCCACCCCGCCTACACCTACTTCTCCCGGCGCTATGGCTTAAAAGAGGTGGGGGTGATCGAGGCCGCGCCGGGGCGGGAGCCCTCCCCCGGGCATCTGCAGAAAATCATCGCCGCCATCAAGCAGACCGGGGTCAAGGCAGTCTTAGCCGAGCCCCAGTTCAGTCCCCGGGTGGCGGAGATCATCGCCCGGGAGGCGGGTGTCAAGGTGCTCTTCATCGACCCCCTGGGCGGCCGCCCCCCCTACGGGTCGGACTATATCAAACTCATGCGCCACAACCTGGCGGTGTTAGCCCAGGCCATGCAATGAGCCCTGCCGCCATCGCCATTCGGGACATGTGGGTCACCTACGACAGTCAGCCCGTGCTGGAAGATGTCAACCTGAACATCGAGGAGAACACCTGTGTGGGCATCCTGGGCCCCAACGGCGCCGGCAAGAGCACGCTCCTCAAGGTCATCCTGGGTCTCATCGCCCCCAACCGGGGGGAAATCCTGGTCTTTGGCGCCACCCCCCGCCAGGCCAGGAGGCAGGGTCATCTCATCGGCTATCTCCCCCAACGGCCGCTGGGCAACCCCCGTTTCCCGGTGAGCGTCCTGGACGTGGTGCTGATGGGGCGCTACGGCCGCATCGGTCTCGGGCGCCGGCCCGCCAAGGAGGACCGGGACGCGGCCCTGGCCCACCTGGCCCGCCTCGGCATCCCCCACCTGGCCCACCGCCCCATCGGTGAGGTTTCGGGCGGCGAGCAGCAGCGGGTTTTCATCGCCCGGGCCCTGGCCGTGAACCCCCGGCTGGTGGTCCTGGACGAGCCCACCATTTCCCTGGACGCCTGCAGCCAGGACGAGGTCTACGATCTCATCAACCGGCTCAAGGACGAACTGCACCTCACGGTGATCATGGTGTCCCACGACATCGGCGCGGTGGCCAGCCACGTGGATGACATCATCTGCCTGAACCGCCGGGTCCATGTGCATGCGCCCGCCCCCCATCGGCCGGTTGGCCCTGGAAAGCACCTTCGGCTGTGCCGTGGAATACCTCTTTCACGGCGAGATCCCCCACCGGGTGGTACGGGTACGTGATGATGATTGAGGCGCTGTCTCTCGGTTTTTTCCAGCGGGCCCTCATGGCGGGGGTGCTCCTGAGCCTGCTGTGCGGGGTGCTGTCGGTTTTCGTCATCCTCCGGCGCATGGCCTTCGTCGGCGTCGGCATCTCCCACTCGGCCTTCGGGGGCGTGGCCCTGGGCTTTCTTTTGGGCCTTGACCCGCTCCTGAGCGGCATCGGCTTCGCGGTGGCCGTGGCCCTCCTCATCGAATGGGCCCAGGAGCGGGGCCGCCTGGAGGAAGACGCCGCCATCGGCATTTTCTTTGCCGTGGCCATGGCCCTGGGGGTGGTCTTCCTGAGCCTGTCCCGCACCTACAACGTCGACGTTTTCGGCTTCCTGTTCGGCAACATCCTGGCGGTGGGCCCGGCTCAACTCGGGCAGATTGCCGTGATCAGCCTGGTGGTCCTCGCAACCGTGGCTTTTTTCTATAAGGAGCTGGTTTTTTTAAGTTTTGACGAGGAGATGGCCTGGGTGAGCGGGGTGCCCGTGAAGGCCCTGCGTTACCTCTTCCTGGTGCTCCTGGCCCTGGTGATCATCATGGCCATCTATCTCGTGGGCATCATCCTGGTCTCGGCGCTCCTGGTCATTCCCGGCGCGGTGGCCAGAAACCTCACCCGCAACATCGACGGCATGCTCTGGATGTCGGTGGCCGCGGCAGTGGGGGCCACCCTGGGGGGCATGTTTCTCTCCCTGGGCCTGGACTGGCCCTCCGGCGCCACCGTGGTCCTGGTCCTGGGCCTGGCCTTCTTCGCCTCCCAGGTCTGGTGCCAATGGACTCGGCGGCGGGCCAGGTAAAGTGAAATTGAAGGGGGTTGGCGGCCCGGGCCGGCCGTCCGGCGTGACCCCGCCCCTCCCCTGGTACGCCAGGCAATGAGGAGACAGTATGCTGCGCCGCACCGGCTACGTTTTTGCCCTGCGTTATTTATTGCATGATCCCGGTGCGCGGCATCCCGAGAGTTTCGCCCGGCTGAAGGCCATCCAGAGCGATCTCGAGATGAGCAACGTGCTGGAGCTGCTGATGCGCCTCCGGCCGAACTATGCCCCGCTGGAATGGGTGGAACGCCTCCACGACCCGGCTTACGTCCAGCGCTTTAAAGAGGCGTGCGAGCAGGGCCAGGAGACCTTTGGGGATGAGGATACCGGCATCTGCAAGGACTCCTTTGAGACTGCCCTTTTGGCCGCCGGGGGGGTGATGATGGCCGTGGACGTGATCATGCGCGGCCAGGTGGACAACGCCTTCTGTGGCGTCAGGCCGCCGGGGCACCATGCCGAGCGGGACCGGGCCATGGGGTTCTGCTTCTTCAACAATGTGGCCATCGGGGCGGTCTATGCCCTGGAGAAATATGGCTTGGCGCGGGTAGCCATCATCGATTGGGACCTCCATCACGGCAACGGCACCCAGCACCTGTTCGAGGCGGATCCACGGGTTTTTTTCGTCTCTCTCCACGGCGACCCCCGGTATTGCTACCCCGGCACCGGCCTTCGGGAAGAAGAGGGCACGGGCGCGGGCCAGGGCTTCACCCTGAACCTGCCCCTGCCGCTGCGCAGCGGCGATGCCCAGTATCTTGCGGCCCTTAACAACGAGGCCCTGCCCCGGCTGCGGCAGTTTGCGCCCCAACTCGTCTTCATCTCCGCGGGGTTTGATGCCCACGAAAAAGACCCCATGGCCGCCATGCGGGTGACCAGGCAGGGATTCCGGGATATGGGCCGGCTGCTCCTGGAGTTGGCCCGGGAAACGGCCTCGGGACGCCTCATCACGGTGCTGGAGGGGGGGTACAAGCCGGAGGTCTTGGAGGAATGCGTCGAGGACCACATCAGGCTGCTGTTGGGCATCCCCTTCGACCATTTTTAGTGGGACCTGGGGCCCCCCTGGCGCCGCAGTCAATGAGCTGCCCGGTAATGAGCGGCCAGCAGGTCATCCCCCCAGGGCTCCTGGTCTCCCGGAGTGCCGAAAATCGACAAATAATAAAATCCGGGTCGTACATCTCCCGGCCGGTGGGATGCCGCAGCACCGACTCCAGGCCCATGATGGCCGTGAGTGCGATTGATAAATTTTTATGCTATCCCCTGGCATATTCTTTGAAGGAGCACCCCATGACCCAGCCTTCCCACCCCTTAGGCGCCGGCAAAAGCAGCCTCGACCTCATTGACCAGGAGTTGTTGTTCCCGGCCCTTAACCTCAAACCCGGGGAAGCCGTCCTGGACCTGGGCTGCGGGGAGGGGCGCTATACCCTGCCCGTGGCCGCCCGGGTGGGGCCCCTGGGCACGGTGTATGCCGTCGACCTCTGGGAGGAAGGCCTGGCCCGCCTGGGGGAAAAGGCCGGGCAGGAGGGTGTGGCCAACATACGGGTCATCCATGCCGACGTCAGCCGGTCCCTGCCCCTGCCCGACGCCTGCCTCGATGTGGCCCTGATGGCCACGGTGCTCCACGATTTGGCGGAGGCGGGCCAGGCCCAGGGCGCCCTGGCTGAGGTGGCCCGCCTGGTCAAGCCCGGCGGCCGCCTGGCCGTGGTGGAGTTTAAAAAGATCGCCGGCCCCCCGGGTCCGCCCCTGGCCATCCGCCTGGCCCCCGAAGAAGTGACGGCCCTGCTCCGGCCTTACGGTTTTGCCCCCGGCGAGCTCACGGATCTCGGTCCCCACACCTATCTGGAAATATTCACCAAGTCCGCATCTTCCCGGGAATAAAACCGCAAGCGGCCGATCTCCCGCGCCTGCACATGACGCGTGGGTTCTCCCGCCCTTCACCTTGTCCGTACTTTTTCGGGCCGATGATTTCCCTTGAGTTTTTGGCTCCCCCGGTCGATATATACTGTGAGTTTCGGACTAAAGGGTGAAGTGGGTTATTGCGCGACACAGCAGCCTAAAGTGACCTCCATTCTGCCAAATATTCCTGACTCCCCGGAGGCCTTCCGCCGGTTGGCGGACAGCTTCCCCGGATTCTGCTGGATTGTCTCCCTCAGCCGGGGGCAGCCCCTCCTCAAGTACGCCAGCCCCGCCGCCACACCTCTGTGGACCTGGTGCCGGGAGAAATTGGCCGGGGACATTGGCAAATTCCCTGAAGTCATCCACCCCGAAGACCGGGGCAAAACCGTGGCGGCCTGGCACCGCCTGCGCCGGGGAGAGGAGGTGTCTGGGGAGTGCCGTCTGGTGGGTCCCGCCGGCGAAGTGCATCTCATCACGGTCAAGGCCTTTCCCCTCGACCCCGAAAATTCCCCGCCCCGCCTGCTGGCCGGCTTTTGCCTGGATCACGCCACCTGCATAATCAGCCGCCAAGCCGAGGACGCCCTGGCCTGGGAGGCGAAGGTCAACGCCGCCTTGTCGGAGCTGTCCCAGGCGGTCATTAATTCCGCCTCTCCCGAGGAGCTCTCCCGCCTGGTCATGGCCAAGGCCCGGGAATTGACCGGCAGCGAAGGGGGCTCGGCGGCCTACATGGACTGGCCGTCACGGGAGCTGATCTTTCCCGACCAGGGGGAGGAATCCTCCGAGGCCAGGCTATGCGCCGGCTGCCACCAGGAAGGCTTTGAGTGGTCCACCCGCTGGGCCCGGTGCCTGGCCGAGCGGCAGCCCCTCCTGATCAACGAGGCGCCCAGGCCGCGCCAGGGCAAGCAACGCCCCCGCCCCCCGCACCACCGCTTTCTCTGCGTGCCCGCGGTTTTCCGGGACAAACTCCTGGGGCAGATCGCCCTGGCCACCAGCGACCGGGATTTCGAGGCCCGGGACCTGGAGGCTATACAGCGCCTGGCCTCCCTCTTTGCCATCGCGCTGGAGCGCCAGCAGGCCGAGGAGGCCCTGCGGGCCAAGGAGGAGCGCTTCCGCTCCCTGGTGGAGGCCATGAGCGACCTGGTGTGGGAAACCGACCCCGCCGGCCGCCTCACCTTCATCAGTTCCAAGGTGTATGACCTGTTGGGCTATACCCCGGAGGAGGTCCTGGGGAAGACCTTCCTGGAACTCCTCACCCCCGAGGATGCCGATCGGGTGGGGGAGCTTCTGGGCCCGATTCTCGAGGCCCGCAAACCTTACGTCTACGTCGGCAAGACCAGCCTGCACCGCCACGGCAAGAGGGTGGTCCTGGAGTCCAGCGGGGTGCCCATCTCGGATTCCCGGGGGAACTTCCTGGGATACCGGGGCATTGACCGGAATATCACCGAGCGCCAGCGGGCCACGGAAGCCCTGTTCCGGGAAAAGGAAAAATACCGCACCCTGGTGGAGGAGTCGCCCTTCGGGGTGGCCATCATCAACCGCGACGGCGTCTATCAATACATCAACCCCAAGTTCGTCCTGATTTTCGGGTACACCCTCATCGATATCCCCACCGGCCGGGACTGGTTCCCCCTGGCGTTTCCCGATGCCGAGTACCGCCGCCAGGTCATCGCCGACTGGTTCGAGGGGCTGGATGATTCCCAGGTGGGGGAGGCCCGGCTGCGCACCTTTACGGTGACCTGCAAGGACGGCTCCCGCAAGATCATCAATTTCCGGGCCGTCACTCTCATGACCGGTAACCAGCTGGTCATTTACGAGGATATCACCGAGCATCACCGGGCCGAAGCCGCACTCCGGGAAAGCGAGACCAAGTACCGCCTGCTGGTGGCCAACATCCCGGCCGTGGTCTTCCGGGGCTATGCCGACTGGTCCGTGGAGTTCTTTGATGACAAGGTGGAGGAGCTGACCGGCTACTCCCGGGAGGACTTCAACTCCGGCCGGATCAAGTGGTCCCAGCTCATTGTGCCGGAAGACGAGGCTGACAGCCAACGTGTCTTCCGCCAGGCCCTGAAAGCCGCCGGGGCTTACATGCGCCAGTACCGCATCCAGCACAAAAACGGCCATGTCCTGTGGATTCAGGCCCGGGGACAGATAATCCGCGACGCCGCCAGCCGCATCGACCACATTTACGGCGTCTTTTTCGATATCACCAAGCAGAAGGAGATCGAGGAGGCCCTGCGGGAAAGCCAGGAACATCTGAACACCATCATGAACTCCGTCCGGGCGGGCATGGTGGTGATCGACCAGGCAAGCCGCCGCATCGTCGACATCAATCAATACGCCGCCGACATGATCGGGCTGGCCAGGGAGCAGCTGCTGGGACAGGTGTGCCACGGCCTTATCTGCAACGCCGACCCCAAATGCTGCCCGGCCGAGAACCCCGCTCTCCTCTCCGAGCAGACCGAATGCCGCCTCAAGACCGCGCAGGGCCACACCATACCCATTCTCAAGACCATGGCCACCGTGAGAAGGGACGGACACTCTTATATACTGGAAAGCTTCCTTAACCTCAGCGGTCAGAAGAAGGTGGAACAGGACCTGGCCGCCGAAAAAGAGCGCCTCCGGGTGACGTTGCGTTCCATCGGCGAAGGGGTCATTGCCACGGACACCAAAGGCCGGGTCATTCTCATGAACCAGGTGGCCGAAGCCCTCACCGGCTGGACCCAGAATGAGGCCCAGGGCCGGCCGGTGGCCGAGGTGTTCCGCCTGGTGAACGAATTCACCCGGAAACCGCTAGACAACAGCGCCAGCAAGGTCATTCGCACCGGGAAAGTCCTGCCCCTCCCGGCCCACACCATGCTCCTGGCCAAAGACGGCGCCGAACGCATTCTGGCCGCCAGCGCCGCCCCCATCGCCGAACAGATCGGCCAGGTCATCGGCGTGGTGCTGGTCTTCCAGGACATCACCGTCAAGCGCCAGACCGAGGCCGAACTCCAGAAAATCGAGAAGCTCACCAGCCTCGGCATCCTGGCGGGAGGCATCGCCCACGATTTTAACAACATCCTCACCGGGGTCCTGGGGAACATCTCCCTGGCCATGCTCTCCACCTCCAGCCAGGGCCAGGTTTTCCGGCGCCTGAGCGAAGCCGAGCAGGCCACCCTCAGGGCCCGGGACCTGGTGCAGCAACTGCTCACTTTCGCCAAGGGCGGGGCCCCGGTGAAGGAAGTGGCCTCCCTCGAGGAAATTATCCGGGACTCCGCCACCTTTGCCGGCCGGGGCTCCCAGGTGCGGTGCGATTTTGTCTGGCCCAAGGACCTGTGGCCCGCCGAAGTGGACTCCGGCCAGATCAGCCAGGTTATTCAGAACCTGGTGATCAATGCCATCCAGGCCATGCCCACCGGCGGCGCCCTCACCATCCAGGCGGAAAACGTTCTCCTCAAGGAGGACCACGGTCTGCCGCTCCCCCCCGGGCGCTACGTCAAGATTAGAGTCAGGGACCAGGGGATCGGCATCCCCGCCGACTACCTCCCCAAGATTTTCGACCCCTATTTTTCCACCAAGCAAAAGGGCAGCGGCCTGGGGCTGGCCACCGCCTACTCCATCATCAAGAATCACGACGGCTACATGACGGTGGAATCCACCCTGGGCCAGGGCACCTCTTTTTTCATCTACCTGGCCGCGTCCGCCAAGAAAGTCAAAACCCCGCCCAAGGATCTGGCCGCCCGGCTGCACCGGGGCAAAGGCCGCATTCTGGTCATGGACGACGATGCCGCGGTGCGGCAGGTGGCTGGCAAAATCCTCAAACACCTGGGGTACGCGGCGGAATTTGCGGTGGACGGGGCCGAGGCCATCGCCAAATATCAAGCGGCCAGGAATGCCGGGCAGCCCTTTGACCTGGTGATCATGGATCTTACCATCCCCGGCGGCATGGGCGGCAAGGAGGCCTTCCAGACGCTCCGGCAAATCGAGCCCAACACCCGGGGCATTGTCAGCAGCGGCTATGCCGACGACCCCATCATGACCCACTACCGCAAATACGGCTTCAGCGGCGTCATCAAGAAGCCCTATAAAGTCGATTCCTTCAGCCACGTCATCCACGAAGTTTTGGGGCAGGGGGAGGCCTGAGCCGGTCCCTTCGCCACCACCTGCAGCTTCGCCTTTTTTTCCCGGAGAAAAAACCTCCCCAAATGAACTCACATCTGGCAGAATATAAGTGATATTCAGAAACCTCAGAATCCCGCCCCTCACCTATTTTTGTACCCATTAAGGGGTTGGGGGAGTGGGTTTGGGAAAGGGGGCAGGGGTCCACCGACTCCTGGCCCCCTCTCCCAAAAACTCTTTGCTGCCATTATGTATCTGCCGGATTCCACCAATTTTCGGATGCGCCTCACCGCCGTCGTGCTCTCCATGACGGTGGGCGCCGCCCTCATGGCGTTGAAGTTTTACGCCGCCCACCTCACCGGTTCCACCGCCATCCTCTCCGACGCCCTGGAGTCCATCATCAACGTGGTGGCCAGCACCTTCGCGCTGGGGAGCATCCTCTGGGCCGCCCGCCACCCGGATGAGAGCCACCCCTACGGCCACGGCAAGGTAGAGTACTTCGCGGCAGGCTTCGAAGGGGCCCTGATTATCCTGGCTGCCGCGGGTATTGTTTGGGAGGCCTGGCCCCATCTGCTCCACCCTGTGCCCATCCCCAGCCTGGAGTTCGGGCTTCTCCTCCTGCTCCTGGCCGCGCTGGTCAATCTGGCCCTGGGCCTGGGGCTCCTCAAAGCCGGCAAACGGACCCACTCCCTCACCCTGAAGGCAGACGGCCAACACGTTATAACCGACGTCTACACTTCCCTCGGCGTCTTGCTGGGCCTGGGTCTGGCGTGGTTCACCGGCTGGTACTGGCTGGACGGCGCCGTGGCCTGCCTGGTGGCCGTGAATATCCTGGTTATCGGGGGCATGCTCCTCCGACAGTCCTTCCAGGGGCTCATGGACACCTCCGAACCCAAACTCCTGGACGAGATTGCCCAGGTCCTGGCCCAGCACCGCAAAGACACCTGGATCGACATCCACCGCCTCCGGGCCCGGCGCTCCGGCAGCCGGGTGCTGTTCGACTTCCACCTGATCCTGCCCCGGGATTTCACCCTCGAGGAGGTGTACCGGGAAGTAAAAGAACTGGAGCAGGTGTTCAACGCCCACTTCGGCGGTCAGGCTGACGTTCTCATCCACACCGACCCTTGCGAGGAACCCGTCTGCCCTATTTGCGGTTACGACCCCTGCAAACTGCGCCAGGAGGAGGTGACCCGGCAGCGCCTCTGGCAGAGCCAGGTAATCACCGCCGACGCGGATCAGACCAAAGACGTCCCCCCGCCGGTGACCCTTGAGCCTGCCGGCAAAACGCATAATTGAGATAGCACTGATGAATTCTTTCCATAGGGAGGAGTGCCCAAGGCACCTGAGAAAGGCCGCCATGAAAAGCCATCGCCAGGAACTCTGGTTTAATGTCCCCGGCCGCCGCGCCTTCATCAACATCACCCGGGAGGTGGAGGAGTGCCTCCGGGAAAGCGGCATCAAGGAAGGGCTGGTGCTGGTGAATGCCATGCACATCACCGCCAGCGTCTTCATCAACGATGATGAGGTGGGCCTGCACCACGACTACGATGTCTGGCTGGAGAAGCTCGCGCCCCATGCGCCGGTGTCCCAGTACCGCCACAATGTCGGGGAGGACAACGCCGACGCCCACATGAAACGCCAGATTATGGGCCGGGAAGTGGTGGTGGCCGTGACCAACGGCAAGCTGGATTTCGGCACCTGGGAGCAGATCTTCTACGGCGAGTTTGACGGGGGCCGCCGGAAAAGAGTGCTGGTGAAGATTATCGGAGAGTAATCAAAGTTGGCAAATCCACGAAATCGGCCTATCGGGACAGCCATCTTTTTCCTATCAAATGAAAAAGGCTGGCAAGACAGGGCAATAAACCCCGCCTGGCCAGCCCCTTCCCCTTTAAAAAGGGGGAATTGTAGAAAACTTCCGATTACTTCCCCTTTTATGAAGGGGTGTTGGGGGGGATTTGGGCCATGGCCCTCTCCCACATTTTGATTTCTAATAAACCACGGTGGATTTGGCCTGGTCATCTCCACGATGAGCCGCCCCGCCTTAACCAATTCTGTTCCCTCGATAAGCTCATCCTTACTGATCTTACGCTCCTCGAGGCAGGGAATGCAGCACAGAAACTTGCCCCCGTTGGCGAATAAGATTGTCAACCAACGTCTTCACAGGGGTCAGGCCGGTGGCGTGAACGTGTTCAGCATAGCCCTTCTTGGCCAGAAATACCGACACGTCCCCTGCAACACCACTACCGCCTCTATATCCATGGACAGGGCCGCATTGGCCATCAACAGGGGGAAGGTAGCCCGTTCCGGGTCCTCCCCGGCATGAGTAACGATAAAAACCATTTTTTCATGTTGTTCAGACATGCATCATTCTCCTTTTCTTAGGTAAATAGCACGTTCTAAAAGTTAGGGCAGACTTATATGCAGCGGCCCATCACGGTGGCCAGGTCCTCCACGGGCAGGCCCGCCTTGATCAGGTTGGCCAGGCAGATGGGGCAGAAGGTCACCACCGGGGCGCCGGTTGCCTTCAGTTCCGCCGCCCGCCGTTCCAGGATCTCCCGGTTCAGGGCCGGGGATACCGACTCGGCCGGGCCGCCGCAGCAGGAAGTGAGGTCGCCGCAGTTGCGCACGTCGATATACGGCAGGCCCAGACTGTCGAGCAGCCGGCGGGGCCCCTCGGAAAGCTTCAGGTACCGGCCGTAAAAACAGGGGTCATGGATGGCCACCGGCGGCCGGCCATTTTTTTCCTGCACCCTGCCGGGCTGGGCCAGGGTGAAGTAAGGCTGCACCTCAAAGCTCTCCCCCAAGTAGCGGGGATAGAGCTCTTTTAAGGCATAGGTGGTGTGGGGGTCAACCGTGATGATCTTTTCGACCTTGTGGAGCCGCAAATTCCTGGCTACCATCCGGGCATGCTCCACAAAACCTTCCTGATCCCCCAGGTCATACAACAGGATGCCGCTGTAGAAATCCATCTCGGGGTGATAGAAGAAGTTCACGCCGGATTTTTTGAGGACCCGGCAGACGGAGTGCAGGATGCCGTTAAACCGCTGTTTCTCCGCCCGGGAGGTCAACACGGTGAAAGCCTGACCCACCAGGAAGCCCGGGACATAGCGGCTGAAGCGCCCAAAGCGCAGGTAGTCCGCCCCACGGGTGCCCTCCAGCCGCTCCAGGTACCTGGTAGTGGCTTCAATATAGGGTATGGCCTGATACATCAGGCCCGTGAAGAGCAGCGCATCGCCCTGGCGCCGGGTGAAGCCGTCGGAGCCTTGCCACCAGGTGTTGAGGGTGGACGCCGGAATCCCGAAAGGATTGCCGGCCTTCCTGACGTTGGTGGCGATGAGGTCGATGATGTGGCGCGGGTTATACATGGTGCTTCCCCCTCCAGTTCGCCACCACGAAACGGCGCAAACCCAGGATAAGTTCTCCGGGGTTGGCCTGGCGGGGGCAGGTCTGGGTGCACATGCCGCAGTGCAGACACCGCCAGAGATCCTGAGCCTGCTGCAGGATCCTCTCCTTGGCCCCCACCTGGACGTAACGGACCATTTTCCGGGGGAAAGTTTCGTATATCAAGGGACAGACGGCCGTGCAGGTGCCGCAGTTGAAGCACTCCAGGGCCGTGTCCACGCCAAAGGGTTCGAGCTCTTCGGCAAAATCGGGATGCACTAACGCCATGATCAATCCTTTACCGGGGCGGCAGTTTCCCCATCGGCACCCGGCGTCATTGCCGCGGCCGGTGTTGGGGCTAATTTATAGCGGTAGTAGCCGCCGGCCTGGCTCCCCTCCTGAATCTCCCCGTATTTCTTCAAAGTGGCCACGTACCAGAGCACCTCTGAGGGCGGCAGCCCCGTAGCCCCGGCAATCTCGGGGACCGTCAGTTCCGCTCCTTGCAGGCACTCCTTTATGGCTTTCACCGCTTTACGCTGTTCCTTCATCCGGCTGGTGGCCAGGGCGATTTGTTCCTGGCGGGCTGACTTGAGTTTTTTCAGGGCCTCTTTACCGGAATCGCTTGCCAACAAAGTGTCGCTCATGGAAAAACCTCTGGAAATTTTTACCCGGGCGGCGACTGTACTCGCCCGTGCCGTATCTCTGAAAATCAAGCACCTTCCAGGTACTCGTCCGAGACGATGGCATCCACCATGGCCTCATATTGCTTCAAGGTCCACCCCTTGACGTTGATGGCGTTTTCGGGGCACACGGCCACGCAGGCGCCGCAGCCCAGGCACAGGGCCGGGTTGACCTGGGCCAGCCTGACCTTTTGTCCATCCACCATCTGGTCCACCATGGTGAGAGCCCCATCCGCCAGGCAGGCCTCCACGCAGGCCCCGGTGCCTTTGCACCGGCTCAGGTCCACTTCCGCCACAAAGGGGTCCAACGTACACGTAGCCCCGGGTGAGAACCGCCGCCGCCTTGACCGCCGCGGCCCCCGCCGCCGCCGCGGTTTCCCCCACGTCGAAGGGAGCCTGGCAGGTGCCGGCGAGCAGGATGCCGCCCACGGAGACCTCCACCGGCCTGAGCTTCGGGTGGACCTCCTGGAGGAAGCGGTCGGCGCCCACGGGGATCTTCATCTTTTCCACCAGGTCGCTGATATCATTAGGCTCCTGGCCCACCGCCAGCACCACCAAATCCACCGGCACCTCCAGTTCCTCCCCGTAGGTCAGGACGTCCTTCACTTTTACCAGCAGGGGGTGTCCGGTGGCATGCGGATTTCGTTCGACCTGGGGCTCTTCCCCCGGGTTAAAACGGAAAAACCTCACCTGCTCTTTGGAGGTTTGCGCGAAGAGCTCCTCCTGCCCCCGGCCATAGGTGCGGATATCCCGGTAAAAATCGAAGACCTGGGTTTTGGGGTAGCTGGCGCGGATGAGGTCGGCAGCGTGGAGGGTGGCGGTGCAGCAGGTGCGGGAGCAGTATTCGTTCAGATAACCGCCCTCATTTTCTTCATGGATGCCGGGGATCTGGCGGCTGCCCACGCAGTGGATCATGGCGATGCCGCGCAACTGCCGCCCATTCAAAACCAGGGTGTCGCCGCCCGTCGGAGCCTCAGCCATCAGGCGGATGAATTCCGGCAGGGTCACCACCTCGGGGAATTCCTGGTAGCCGTATTCCCCCCGCCGGGGTTGGTAGGGCTTAAAACCCGTGGCCAAAACAATCACGCCCGCGGCCAGATCAAACTCTTCCGGGCTCTCCGGAATGGAGGCAGGCATGACCCCCACAAAGGGCACATATTCCCCCAGCCCCACGGCCGGCCTGGCTGAGCCTGGCCAGCTTGTCGTCATAGGCCGCGTCGGCGGGCGGCTTTCTCACCACCTTGAGCTTGAAGTTGCCGATGTAGCCGTCAAAACCCTCCACCTCAGCACACGTGAGAACCTGGATGGCCGGGTGTTTCAGGACTGCGCCGGCGAGTTCGCTGATGATCGCCGATGCGGCCTCTCCGGTGGGCGCCAGCCTGTCCAATTGGGCTACCTGTCCCCCCAGAAACGGGCTTTTTTCCACCAGCACCACCGCCTGGCCCCGCTCGGCCAACTCCAGGGACGCCTTGAGGCCTGCCACCCCGCCGCCGATGACCACCGCCCGGGGCTCCACCTCCACCCTGATGGGCTCCAAAGCCTTGAGGCTCGCGGCCTTGGCCGCGGCCGCGGCCACCAGCCGGCTGGCCTTGTCAGTGGCCTCGGCGCCGTGATGCACCCAGCTCACCTGCTCCCTGAGATTCGCCTGCTCGTACACGTAGGGGTTGACCCCGGCCCGGACCAGGGCCTGGCGGAAGGTGGTTTCATGGAGGCTGGGCGAGCACGAGGCCACCACCACCCGGTCCACCAGCCCGCTTTTCAGGTCATCGATGATCATTTCCTGGCCGGGATCGGAACACATAAACACGTTGGCCCGGGCCACCACCACCCCCGGCACCTTGCGGGCCCGGGCGCAGACCTGCTCCACATCCACTTCGTCGGAAATGTTGCCGCCGCAATGACAGACGTAAACCCCGACCTTGCCTGCCTCGGCTGGTTCACCTTGCTTGCTCTCGGCCATCAGCCTTGCTCCAGATAGAACCGATAGATTTTTCTGGGTGGAGGGCCTGGTGTCTCAGGTCCCTGCCCTCCCCCCAAACCCCCCCAACGTTTGCACGGGAGCACAGGCATCTTGCCTGTGATGCACGGGCTGGAAGCCCGTGCTACCGCGCTAAGGGGTTGGGGGAGAGAGTTTGAGGGAGGGGGCAGGGGTTTGCGGCCCCTGGCCCCCTCCCTCAAATGCCTTTATCTCAACTCGCCGCCTTGACCCGGCGGGCCGTGAGGTACCGCGAGGCCTCCATGGCCGCGGCGCCCGCCTCCACGATGCTGTCCACGATATCCTTAGGTCCGGCCGCAGCCCCTGCCACAAATACGCCTTCCTATCGGTCAGGGTGGGGGCCAGCTTGGGTTTAACCGTTTTGATGAACTTGTCGCTGCCTATACCCAGGGCACAGCGGCCCTCCGGCGACCAACCCGGCACCACCCCCAGGGACAGGACCACCAGATCGTGTTCCGCGGTGACGATGCGCCCATCTTCTTCCTGGGCCTCGTAGCGCATGATGACGTTGCCGTCTTCTCCGGTCCCGGCCAGCATCGGCTTGGCCTTGACGAACTGGATGCCCATGGCCTGGGCGTTCTGGAAAAATTGCTCGTAGCCCTTCCCGAAGGCCCGGATGTCAATATAGTAGATGGTGATATCGGCCAGGGGGATGGCGCCGGCCAGAAGCATGGCCTGCTTGATGGCGTACATGCAGCAGATGCGGGAGCAGTAGGGAATCCCCATGGTCTGGTCCCGGGAGGCGGCGCACTGCACATAGGCGATGGCCTCGGGCACCTTGCCGTCTGAGGGCCTGAGCACCCGGTTATAGGGGCCGTGGGGCGCCAAGAGCCTTTCCATCTGGAGCGCGGTGATGACATTGGGAAGCTCGCCGCTGCCGAACTGGGGCTTGTCCTCCAGGGGGGTCACACCGAAGCCGGTGGCGATCACCGCAGCCCCGGCCGTCAGGGTGAAATCCTCCGGCGCCTCGAAATAGTTGACCGCCCCGGTGGGACAGATCTTGGCGCATTTGCCGCACAGGATGCAGTTTTCCGGGTCGATCAGGGCTTTTTGGGGAATGGCGTTACTGAAGGGGATGTAAATGGCCTTGCGGCCCACAAACCCGCCCTGCTCAGCGTCGGGCGCCAGCACCGGGCAGTCGTATTCGCACTGGCGGCAGCCGATGCACTTTTCTTCGTCCACGTAGCGGGGCTTTTGCCGGATCGCCGCCACCAGCTCGTCCCCCTGGCGGCTGAGGGACTGCAGATCACAGAAGGTAAAGAGCGTGATGTTGGGGTGATGGGCCGCCGCGGCCATCTTGGGCGTGGTGATGCAGCTGGCGCAATCGAGGGTCGGGAACACCTTGGAGAGCCTGATCATCTTGCCGCCGATGGAGTAGTCCTGCTCCACCACGGCCACCGAAAAATCCTGCTCCGCCAGGTTCAGGGCCGCCTCCAGCCCGGCGATGCCGCCCCCCAGGACCAGGGCGTCGTAATGTAAGTCTTGGCGAGATTGCATTCTGGCTCCAAAGCCGGCCGCCGGTCTAAGCCGAGGCGGCACGCGCCGACTCGGTCCCCGGGGGGCCCAGTTCCGAGATGAGGTCGTTCATCTGCTTCACTTCGTTCACGAAGGCCCGGGTGCACACCGTGCAGATGGCGGTCAGGCGCAGCCGCCGGATGTCCAGGCCCCGCTCCTTCATGAGCCCGTAGACCCGGTCAATGCGTTTGGCCAGGGCCTCGTAGGCCCCCGCATAGGGACACTCCACCCCGCAGGACATGATGATGATGCCGGCGATGCCCTTGTCGAAGCAGTCCAGGTAAAACTTCTCGGGGAAGAGCACCGCCGCCCGGACCCGCAGGATATAGGTGTTGGCGGGATAGCTCTGGTGCCCCTGCCCCACCGCGTCGGCGCCGGGATAAGCGCAGCTATCCTCGGCCAGGATGAGGATCTTCCCGGCGTACTTCTCGGCCGCCATAAGGCCTCTCGGTTATTTCTTCCGGGTCACGAAAATGCGGTCGTAGCCGTCGCCGGGGACGGAGCCCAGGCATTCGTGGCCCACCTTTTTGGCCCACAGGGGGATGTCGTCCTTGGTGCCGGGGTCGTTGCTGAGCACTTCCAGGACCTCCCCCACCTTCACTTTGCCGATGGCCTTCTTGGCCTCCATCAGGGGCCCCGGGCAGGCGCTGCCCCGGCAATCCACCACGGCGGCGGCTTTGAGTGCGGTTAAATCTTGGTCAGCCATTGTGATTTCTCCCTTGCGGATAAAGTTCAAGGCGTTTATGAGCAAGATTAGTGCCAAGGGCAAAAATGATGCTCTTCTAATGATTATAGCAGCTTAACTTTATGTTAGCAATTTTTATTATTAACATATGATAACAATTAGGTTAACATATGTTGAACAGAATCCCGGCAGAAATGCCGCTGAGAATATGCTATGCTGCCTGTCGGGAAAATCGGCGATTCTTCACGGCAAGGGAGACTGAGCATGGGTGATATTCACTGGACCGAACTTGTCTTTGGGCTGGCCACCTTCATCGCTCTGACGACCTACCACGTCTACTGGGTCTACCAGGTGCGCCACGCCCCTATGATGACCTACAAAGGCATTACCAGCCACCTCCGGCACATGTGGGTGGAATCCATCATGAAGGAGAAGCGGGACATCCTGTCGGTGCAGACCCTGCGCAACTGGATCATGGCCGCCAGTTTCCTCGCGTCCACGGCCATGCTCATCGGGCTTGGCCTCTTGAGCGTCCTGTTCAAGCCCGAGCACGTCACCGAGGTGCCCTTCGAGTTCACCGTCATCTTCACCAAAATGCGGGCCCTGTTTCTGGTAAAACTGATGCTCCTGATAGTCCATTTCTTCTTCGCCTTCTTCAGCTTCACCCTCTCCATCCGCTATATGAACCAGGTCAACTTCATGATCAATGTCCCCTATGATTGCGATCCCCTCTTGACCCCGGAGTTCATCGCCCACACCCTGGACCTGGGCATGACCCACTACACCATGGGCATGCGGGCCTACTACTTGTCGGTGGTGGTGGTCCTGTGGCTGTTCGGGCCGATCTGGATGTTTCTGGGGAGCCTGATCATGATTTACATCCTCTACAAGCTGGACCACTGCTGCACCCTGGATTACTCCACCGCCACCTGCGATATCAACCACGTCCGCAGGGAAATTTAGCGATTACATTTTTGGGGCGGATTGGGAAGGGAAATCCGGGGGAGCAGTTACGCCTTGAAATGCCCCGGCCCTCTCCCGGCAGCTCACCTGGAAAACCAGGCAGGGATCTGGTCGATTAAGGACAGGAGCGGGGTGGGAAAAACGCCCAGCCAGAAGAGCAGGAGAAAAATAATCCCGGCGGCGAGGTAGGCGGCGCGGTCCTCCCGCAGGACCGGCAGTTCCCGGAGCGGGGTCCACAGGTACATGGAGACCATGACCTTGAAATAGTAATAGATGGAAATGATTACGGTGATAATGCCGATGACCGCCAGGATGACGAAGCCGGCCTTGAGCACGGCCCAGAACAGGATAAGCTTCCCCAGAAACCCCGCGGCCGGCGGCAGGCCCGCCAGGGAGAGCAGGCAGAACACCAGCACCAGGCTCCGCCAGGGGTGGGTGTAGCCGATCCCCTGAAAATCCTTGAGTTCGTCCAGGTCGTGCAAAGGCTCGGACAGGGCCCCCAGCACCCCGAACGCCCCCAGATCCATCAAGGCGTAGACCGCCAGGTAAAACAGCAGGGCCGGCAGGCTCCCCTGCTTCACGGCCACCAGGGTCATGAGCAGGTAGCCCATCTGGGCCACCGACGAGTAAGCCAGCAGGCGCTTGACCCGGGTCTGGTAAACCGCGGTGATGTTGCCGGCGGCCATGGTGAGAACGGCCAGGACCCACAGCACCGGCCAGACCATCTCCCAGGCGGGGGGCGCGAGATTAAGGGCAAAGCGGATGAGTGCGGCAAACAGGGCCACCTTGGAGCCGGCGGACAGGAAGGCGGTCACCGGGGCCGGGGCCCCTTCATAGACGTCCGGGGTCCACAGGTGAAAGGGGACAATAGAGATCTTGAAGCCCAGGCCCACGAAGATGAGGGCCAGGGCCAGGCCATAGGCCGGCAGGGACACGGCCTGGGTCAGGCCGGCCAGGGAATCCTTGATGTTGAGCGTGCCGGTGGCGGCGTAGAGCAGCGCCATGCCGAAGGTGAGAAAGGCCGAGGACACCGCGCCCATGATGAAATACTTCACCGCGGCCTCCTGCCCCTCGATCTGCCCCCGGCGGATGGCGATGAGGACGTACAGGGACAGGGACAGCAATTCCAGGCCCAGGAAGAACATGAGCCAATCCAGGGCCGCGGCCGTAAGGATCATCCCCACCGCGGCGAAGATGATCAGGGCGAAAAGCTCGTCATGGGCAAAACCGCGCACCTGGCTGTAGTGTTGTAAGAACAGCAGGGTGAGGAAGGTTACCGCCAGGATCAGGACGGTGAAAAACCGGGCATAGCCCCCGAGGTCCAGCATCCCCAGAAAATCGGCAGCCGCGGGCATGATCAGGCAGGCCGCGACCCCGGCCGCCAGGGTGGCGAGGGCCGCCAGGGCGAACAGCAGCCAGGCCGGCCGCCGGGGCAGAAAAGCGCCGGCGCAGAAGATGATCAGCCCCCCGGCATTCAGGATCAACAACGGCAGAATGTCAAGCCAGTTAATCTGCATAATCTTGTTATTCCGGTTCCGCCCTTAACTGGGCAACTCCAGCACCTCGAATAAAAAATCCCCCCTGCCCCCCTTTAAAAAAGGGGGGTTAAATAAATCGGCAGCCTCACGTCCCCCTTTTCTAAAGGGGGATTTAGGGGGATTTGGTGGAATGAGTCCGTATTTCATAAGAATCTTCTCTGGTGCAATTTTTTCGATGGCCGAAGCGCAGGCAGCGTCGCCTGCGAAGAAACAGCCGGTGGCGGCTGTTCACCATTTTCCACGCCGGCACTAGCCCCCCAGAGGCGGCGCCAGGGAGGGGATCTGGTGCATCATGAAATCGATGGAGTGACGACAGCAGCTGCAAGATGGGCCCGGGGTGCAGGCCGATATAGAGCACCGGCAGGGCCAGCATCACCAGGATCACCACCTCCCGGGCATTCACGTCCCAGAGCTTGCGGTCCTGCCCGGCCCTGGCCGAAGAGGGCTGTCATGCACCATCCGCAGGATGTAGATCACCGACAGCAAGACCCCCACGAAGGCCAAAACGGCCACCACCGGCCGCACCTCGTACACGCCGATGAGGATGAGGATCTCCCCCACGAAATTGTTGAGCCCCGGCAGCCCCATGGACGACAGGGCAAAAAACAGGAAAAAGGCGCTGTACACCGGCATCTCTTGCCAGAGCCCCCCCAGGTCCTTGAAATTCCGGGAATCCAGGCGCTCGTCGATCATGCCCACCAGGACAAAGAGGGCCGAGGTGGAGAAGCCGTGGTTGATCATCTGCAAAAAAGAGCCGCTCAGCGCCATGACGTTCCAGATGCACAGGCCCACCACCATCATGCCCATGTGGCCGATGCTGGAATAGGCCACCAGGCGCTTGATGTCGGTCTGGGCCAGGGCGATCCAGGCCGAGTAGAACATCCCCACCAGCCCCAGGATGATCAGGATGGGTATGGCGGCCTTGGCCGCCACGGGAAACAGGGGGAAGGCAAAGCGAAACAGGGCGTAAAACCCGGTCTTCAAGAGGATGCCGGCCAGGTCGACGCTGCCGGCGGTGGGGGCCTCGGTGTGGGCGTCGGGGAGCCAGGTGTGCACCGGCACCATGGGTATCTTGATGATGAAGGCCAGCGCGAAGGCGGCAAACAGCCAGCCCTGGAGCGCCGGGCTCAACTGGGTTTTGGTCAGCTCATAGAGGGAGAAGGTGTAGGTGCCGGTCTGCTGGCCGTGGATGACGTAAACGGCCACCAGGGCGATGAGCATGAACAGGCTCCCCCCGAAGGTGAAGAGCACGAACTTGATGGCGGAGTACACCCGGTTGGCGTGCCCCCAGATGCCGATCAGGAAGAACATGGGGATGAGCTGGATCTCCCAGAAGAGGTAGAAGACCAGGAGGTCCGCGGTCATAAAGAGGCCCATCAGGCAGCTTTCCAGGAACAGCAGAAAGAAATGGAAGGAGCCGATCTTGAAGGTGATGGCCCGCCAGGAGATGAGAATGCAGATGACGTTGACGAAGGCCGTGAGCCAGATCAAGAGCAGGTTCAGCCCGTCCAGGGACAGGTTGAAGCGGGCCCCCAGGCCCGGCAGCCAGGGGTAGTCCACCACCAGGAGCCAGGCCCCCGTCGGGCCGGTCTGCGGCGTCAAGGACACGACGAACAGCAGGCTGACCATGGCCAGTTCGATGAGGGTGACGCACAGGCTCAGCCAGCGGCAGAGGAGCGGCTTGTGGCCGGTGGCAAGAGCCAGGAAACTTCCGGCCATGGGGAAAAAGACCAACACCACCAGCAGGAATTCAAGATGCATGGAAGCCACTCCTTACCAGAGGTAACTGACAGCCAAGAGGGCGAAAAAGACCGTGAGCCCTACCAGGAGCATTTTGACGTAGGTGGACAGGCGGCCGGTGGTCCAGGAACCCAGGACCTGGGAAAGCTGGTGGACGCCCCCTGCCGTCCCGTCAAAGCTGCGGTCGATGACGCCCTCATCCACGGACAGCCACCAGAAAAAGGCCAGCCGCCAGTAGGGCCGGAAAGCACCCTTGGCGCCGCCCTCGATGCCCCGATTAATGCCCTGGTCGTCCACCTTCTTCCACAAAAATTCCGCCATCCGGGCGTAGGGCCGCACCAAGAGGTATTTATAGAGCCGGTCCAGGTAAAAGCCCTCCAGGAGCATGGCCTGCCAGCGGGGGGCGCTCATGGCCGGGCCGGGGGGCCGGTAGAGGTAGTAGGTGAGGAAGATCACCCCCAGGATGACCACGGCGCTGCTTACCCCCATGGACAGTTCGTACCCCGGGGGCGCGCCCAGGTCCACGCGGCTCCCCGACAGGGACGCCATGAAGCGGCCCAGCCATTCTTTGCCGGGGCCGAAGGGCAGGTTCAGGCAGCCGTCGAAGAGCGCCAGGAGGGCCAGGGGCCACAGGATGTAGGCCATGAAATGGGGCACCGGCTTGATCTCCTCCGGGGTGCGGCCGCCGGGGCGCTCCTGGAAGGTAAGGAGGAACATGCGGAAGGTATAGAGCGGCGTGACAAAGGCCGCCAGCAGGGACAGGGCCCAGAAGACCTTGTAGCTCAACCCCGGGACGATGAAGGTGGCCAGGAGAATCCGGTCCTTGCTGAAAAAGCCCCCCACCATGGGAAAGGCGGAGAGGCACAGGGCCCCGATGAGGAAGGGCCAATAAATCTGCGGCAACAGACGCCGCAGGTTCCCCATCTTGTGGATGTCATGCTCTTCGCCTACGGCCTGGATGACGTAGCCCGCGGTCAAAAACAGCAGGGATTTGTAAAAGGCGTGGGACAACAGGTGGAACATACCGCCGATGATATCCGCGGCCCCCACCGCCAGGATCATGTAGCCCACCTGGCTGATGGTGGAGTAGGCCAGCACTTTCTTGATGTCCCATTGGCCCAGGGCCGAGAGGGCCCCGTACATGGTGGTGACCGCGCCCACCCCGGCGATGACCGTCAGGGCCAGGGGCGAGTGCACCACGAGGGGGAACATGCGCATGAGGAGGTAGGCCCCGGCGGTGACCATGGTGGCGGCGTGGATCAGGGCCGACACCGGGGTGGGGCCGGCCATGGCGTCCGGCAGCCACACCGTCAGGGGCAGTTGCGCGGATTTGCCCATGGCCGCCCACAGGAGCAGCAGGCCCAGGGCCGTGGCCAGGCCCGTGCTCACCGCCCCGGCTTCACCATAAAGGTAGCTGAGGGAGAGGCTCCCGAACCGGGAGACGAGGAGGGCCAGGGCGATGCCGAAGCCCACGTCGCCGATCCTGGTGGTGACAAAGGCCTTGCGGCCGGCCTCGGCGTTTTCCTCTTTGCGGTACCAGAAACCGATGAGGGCATAGGAGCAAAAACCCACCCCTTCCCAGCCCAGGTAGAAAAACAGCAGGTTGTCCGCCAGGGTGATCACCAGCATGGCGAAGACGAACAGGTTCAGGTAACAGAAATACCGGGCGTAGTCCTCATCGTCCCGCATGAAGGCGACGGAGTACAGATGAATGATGCTGGAGACAAAGGTCACCATGAGGGCCATGATGGCCGACAGGGGGTTGTACAGGAGGCTCAGGGGCGCAGTAAAGCCCGTCACCTTGATCCAGCCGGCCAGAGGCACGTATTGGCTGCCGACCCCCAGAAAGACAAAGCCCGCCGCGGCCATGGCCGTGGCACCGAGCACCGCCAGGCAGGCCACCATTCCAGACCAGCGCCTGGGCAAACGGCCGGCGGCGAGGGCGTTGATCACGGCCCCGGCCAGGGGAAAAAGCAGCAGCAGGATAAGGATAATTTTCACGTCAGCCCTTCAGATGACTGTAATCATCGGCCAGCACCGAGCCGGTGCGCCGGTACACATGGACGATAAGGGCGAGGCCCACCGCCACTTCCGCCGCGGCCACGGTAAAAATGAAAATGACGAAGGCCTGGCCGGAAAGGTTCTGCCAGTGCAGGGAAGCCGCGATAAAGACCAGGGCCGCGGCGTTCAGCATGACCTCCACCCCCACCAGGATCATGACGAGGCTGCGCCGGGCCACGGTGCAGGCCGCGCCCATGATGAACACGAGGCCGGCCAGGATGAGGATGTGGCTGTACGGCACAATCATAGCTGTTCCTTCAGCTTCTCCCCTTTGCGGCCCAGGTAGTAGGCCCCCACCAGGGCCACAAAAAGCAGCAGCGAGGCGATTTCCACGGCGAACCAGTAGCGCTGGTAAACAAATTGGCCCAGGGCCCGGGGGGTGGCCATGGCCAGCGGCAGCACGGCCTGCTGGGAAGGCTCCTGCCAGATCAGGAAAATCATCACCCCGCCGGAGACGGCGCTCAGGACCATGGCGGGCAGCCACTGCCTGAGCCACCGGCCGGCGGTGACGGGGGTGGCCCCGATTTTCAGCATCATGACGATAAACAGAAACAGCACCATGATGGCCCCGGCATAAATGATGATCTCCAGCAGGGCCAGGAGCGGCGCCCCCAGGAGATAAAACAGCGGCGCCATGGCGAAAAACGACACCACCAGGTAGACGATGGCGTGCATGACGTTGCGCCGGGTGACCGCCAGCAGGGTGGCCGCCAGGATGATGACGGCCAGCACGTAAAAGATGATGCCGGAGATGGTCATGTCAGTTCACCGGGTATCATAATCCCCTCACGGCATATTACTCTTGATATTCACGGGCTTGGCCTCCTGGAGGTGGGTACCCTTGTCCCCCTTTTCGGCCACCCCGGCGACCCGGTAGAAGTTGTAGTCGTGGTTTTTGCCGCCGTGATCCACCAGGAGGTCCTTCTTTTCCGCCACCAGGGTCAGGATGTCGTACTGGCAGGTCTCGAAATCGGGCGTCAGCTGGATGGCCAGGGTGGGGCAGGCCTCCTCGCACAGGCCGCAATAAATGCACCGGGCAAAATTGATGCGAAACCAGGGGGCAAAGCGGCGGCCGTCTCCCCGCTCGGCGGACTCCATGGAGATGCAGCTCACCGGGCAGGCCGCGGAGCACAGGTAGCAGGCCACGCAGCGCTCGTCGCCGTCCGGGTCCCGGGTGAGGATGATGCGGGCCCGGGAGCGTTCGGGCAGCGGCCGCTTGTATTCCGGGTATTCCTCGGTGATGGGCCGGCGGAACAGGTGAATAAAGGTGAGGCGGAAGCCCTGCGCCAGCCCGGCCACAGCCTCCCAGGCCTCCACGAGAAAATTTCTGCGATAATCCATGTCAGCCACCCACCAGAAGCATGACGCCCCCGGTCACGATAATGTTGAGCAGCGCCAGGGGGATGAGGACCTTCCAGCCCAGGTGCATGAGCTGGTCATAGCGCAGGCGGGGGAGCGTGCCCCGCATCCAGATCATGAAGAAAATCACCGCAAAGACCTTGAGGCAAAACCACACCAGGGGCGGCAGCAGCGGCCCCCGCCAGCCTCCCAGGAAAAAGACCGCCACCAGCGCCCCCAGGACCACCATGGTGACGTACTCCCCCAGGAAATACAGGCCGAAACGCATGCCGCTGTATTCGGTGTGGTAGCCGGCGATGAGCTCGTTTTCGGCCTCCGGCAGGTCAAAGGGGATTCTCTTGGTCTCCGCCACCGCACTGATGAAAAAAATGATGAAGGCCAGGGGCTGCACCAGGATAAAGGGGTAACGGCTCTGGGCCGTGACGATGTCCACCATGCTGAAGGAACCGGCCAGCATCACCACCGGCACCAGGGCCAGCCCCAGGGACAGCTCGTAGCTGATCATCTGGGCCGCGCCCCTGATGCCGCCCAGCAGGGCATACTTGGAATTGGAGGCCCAGCCTCCCAGGGCCACGCCGTAAACCCCCACGGAGGACAGGGCCAGGACATAAAGGAGACCGACGTTCAGGTCGGAAATCACCATGGGGACAGCGTGCCCATAGATGGTGATACCCTGGCCGAAGGGCACCACCGCAAAAATCAGCAGGGCCGTGCCCGCCACCACCGCCGGGGCATACAGGAAAATCAGGCGGTCGGCTTTGCTTGGCACGATATCTTCCTTCATGAGGAGTTTGATGGCATCGGCTATGGGCTGCAGAAGCCCGAAAGGGCCGGCCCGGTTCGGTCCCAGGCGGATCTGCAGCCAGGCCAGGAGCTTGCGCTCGAAGAACGACAGATACGCGGCCAGGAGGAGCAGCACCACCAGCACTATGCCGAGTTTGACCAGCAAGACGATGAAGCCGATGATCCAGGCTAAGGCCATAACCGGTGCCTATATTATTTTGCTGATGCTGTCCGGCGTAAGCCACACCGGCCACTCTCTGGAGTTTTTGCCACGGAAGCCCATGGTGCCTCGGGAGCACGGCCACCCGGGGCGACATCCGGGGCGCGGTTTTGAGGCGCACCCGCACCTCTCCGCCCGGCAGCTGGAGGGCCACCCGGTCGCCCGGGGCCAGGCCCAGTTCTGCCGCCAGGCCGGCCGCGAGAAGCAGGAACGGCTCTTCCTCCACCTGGTGGATGGGGGCTGCATAGGCGGCCAGTTCCTCGGTGCCGAAGATCCAGTCCACCAGCAGCAGTTCCACCTGGCCGCTGTCCGGCTCCGGCGCCTTGACTTCATGCCGTTCCGAGAAGGCCTCCACCGGGGCGTTGTCGGGGAGGAGGCGCACCCCCGCGGCCAGCTCGGTGTCGCTCAAAGCGGCGAGGCGGGCAAAAATTTCATCTACCGGGGACAAACCGCGTTTGGGGGCTTATGCTCATCCAGGGACAATTTCCCCGGGCTCAAGCCATCAGCCAGCGCCGTCAAAATTTCGGCCGCGGGACGGGGCTCCCCCCCCGGGACAAAATCCATGAATCTCCGGGGCGGGTGACTGCCGCCGCTCACCTGGTGGATGGGCGTACCGCCGAAGTAAAGGGGCGTGGCCTCCTGGAACCGGCCCTCCTGGTTGATGAAGTGGCTCCGCACCATCTCGAAGACGGTCAGGGTGGGCAAGAAGACCTGGGCCCGGGCCGCCATGCCGCTGGGCACATAATCCAGGACCACCAGCAGTTCCAGGCCGGTAAGCGCCCGCAGGAGTCGCTCCTGGTCGGGGTATGACCACAGGGGGTCGCTTTCCACCACCAGGAGGGCTTTCACCGCGCCGCTCTCCAGGGCCTCCAGGGGGTCAGGGCCGCGGTCGCCGGACAGCAGCGCCGCCCCGAAGGCGTTGGCGCCGGGCATAAGATAGAACAGGCCGCCTTTCCCCTTGCCCTCCTTCAGGAGCCGGGCATGGTCGGCCGCCAGCAACGGGGTGGTCTCCCGCACCAGGGCGGTGTTGCAGACCACGGCCGGGTGCTGGCAGTCCTTGAGCTTCATGCCCAGGGCCACCAGGCGGTCCTGGAGCTCGGGGTCCGCCGGGTACTCGGTGGTGAGGGAGTCGTAAAACTGCGCCGCGGCCACGCTCAGTCCACCCTCGGCAGCCTCCCGGGTCAGGGCCGTTTTGGCTAGGAGGTTGAGGCACAGGTCAAGGCCGTCAAAGGGCACCGGAAAATGCTCGAACGGGAAAGGAAGCTCTACCGGGCGGGGGTCCAGCACCGCCACTTTGGCACCCCGGCGCTGGGCCTGCCGCAGGGCCAGGGCCAGCATGGGGGCCTCGTTCACCGGGTCCGCGCCCGCCACCACGATGAAATCGCACCCTTCCAATTCCCTCATGGACAAGGCGATATCGCGGTCCAACCGGGAGACGGCGCTGGTGACTTTTCGGCCCAGGGCCGCATCCAGGAAATAATGCGGGCCTTCCCACCCCTGGCGCCGGCACAGCCACCTGAGGGTCTTCATGGTCTCAAAGCTGCTCCGGGGGGAACCCCAGGCCGCCACAGCCCCCTCACCATGCTTAGCCGTGACCTGGCCCAGCCTCTCGGCCGCGGCCTTCACCCCCTCGGCCAGGCTCACTTCCCGGCCCTCCACCTTTGCCGTCCTGGGCCGCTCGGGGTGGTTGGCATAAGCAAAGCCGAAGCGCCCCCGGTCGCAGATGAAATAGCCGTTCACCGCCTCGTTGAAACGGCCTTCCATCCGGACCACCTCCCGGTAGCGGGCACTCCCCACCAGGTTGCAGCCCAGCGAGCAGTGCAGGCACAGGGTGGGCGCCCTCTCGAAATCCCAGCGCCGCCCCTTGTACCGGGCGATCTTGTCGGTGAGGACGCCGGTGGGGCACAGGTCGATGATGTTGCCCGCAAAGGGGCTTTCCAGGGGCCCGGGCTGGTAGCGGCCGAAATAGATGCGGTGGCCGATCTGCATGGCGCCGAAATCCCGGTAGCCGGCAAACTCCTGGTAGAACCGGCGGCAGCGGTAGCAGTGGATGCAGCGGTTCATCTCATGCTGCACGAACTCCCCCAGGTACTGGTCCTGGTAGGTGCGCTTCAATCCCTGATAGCGGCGGATGCCATGGCCCCCCGAGACGGTCTCGTCCTGGAGCAGGCAGTGGCCGCCCTCGTCGCACACCGGGCAGTCGTGGGGGTGGTTCAGCATGAGCCACTCGATGACGTAGCGGCGGAAGTCCACGGCCTCGGGGTCGGTGGTGGACACCACCATGCCGTCATGGGCGTCGGTCATGCAGCTCATCTCGATGCCCTTGACGGGGCCTTCCAGAAACTTCACCGCGCACATGCGGCAGGCCCCCAGCGCGCCCAGGCCGGCGTGATAGCAAAAGCGGGGAATCATGATGCCCAGGCGTTCCGCGGCATCGATCACCTTGGTGCCCTTGGGCACTTCAATGACCCGCTGGTCAATGGTCAGTTTCGGCATGCAGCTCTATTTATTCCTCAGTTTTTTCGTCTCGGTCTCAGATCTTTTAAAATCCCTGACTACTAAAAGATGCTTCCCAAAAAGGATTCACGACGACCCGAGGGGGTCCTTCCCCGACGGGGGACAGGGACACCGCCTTTGACTGATGTGCTCCCGGACCTCGTCCTCGAAATAGCGCAGCAGGCCGAGCACGGGCGCCGCCGCCCCCTGGGCAAAGCCGCAATAGGAGTTGTCCATGTGGCGGGCCATCTGTTGGAGCATGGGGATAAATTCCTCCTTGCCTTCCCCCTCTTCCAGGCGTTGCAGCAAATCCCGCATATACGGGAGCCCTTCCCGGCAGGGGGTGCAGAATCCGCAGGATTCCCGGGCGAAGTACTGGATGAGGTTGAGGGCGGCCCCCACCAGACAGGTTCTTTCATCAAAAACAATGATGGCCCCGGTCCCCAGGGGATTGCCGGTTTTTTTATAAGACTCGGTATCCATGGGAAGATCATAGTACATGGTGGGCATGAAGCTGGTGGACGCCCCGCCCGGCAGGTAAGCCTTCAACTCGGAACCCGGAGACATGCCCCCCGCTTCCTCCAGGACTTCCCGGAACGTAGTGCCCATGGGCAACTCATAGCAACCGGGCCGGCTGACCCGGCCGGAGACGGCAAAAAGCTTGGTGCCGCCGTCGTCCTCGCCTTTAGACAAACCTCTGAACCATTCCGGGCCTTTTTGCAGGATGTGGGGCACACAAGCCAGGGTCTCGACGTTGTTGACGATGGTGGGCTTGCCCCACAGGCCGGTGTCCGCCATGTGCACTTCCTTCATGGGGCGCGGCTTGTTCCCCATGATGGCCTCCACCTGGGCCGAGGCCTCCCCGCAGATATAGCGCCCGCCGCTCCGGTGCACCACCAGGTCGAAGGAAAAGTCGCTCCCCAGGATGTTCTTCCCCAGGAAGCCCGCCGTCCCGGGCCACCGCCAGTTCCCGCTCGATGAGCTGGGCGTCCATCTCGTAGGACGGCCGGATAAAGAACAGGCCCTGCCGCCGCGGCAATGGCATAGGCCGCCAGGATGATCCCCTCCAGGACCAGGTGGGGGTTGGCGTTCACCAGCACCCGGTCTTTAAAGGTGCCGGGCTCCATTTCGTCGGAATTGGGGACAATGTAGCGGGGGTGGCCCTTGCCGATGAAGCTCCACTTCTTGCCGGTGGGAAACCAGGCCCCGCCCCGGCCCTTCAGCTTGGCGTCCAGCACCGCTTGCAGCACCTCTTCGGGCGAGCGTTTCCCCACGGTGTCCATGAGGGCCTGGTAACCGCCCTGGGCCCGGTACTCGTCCAGGGTGAGGGGGCGGTCCGGCCGCCGGTTCAGGAGGAGGACTTGTTCGGCCATAAGATCACCGGCAGACCACCATGTCGCAAACCTCGGTGCGCAATTTTTCCAGAATTTCGTCGATTCTCTGGCGGTTCAGGGGACCATAGGCCACGCCATTGATGAGCATGACCGGGGCGCGGTCGCACTGGCCCAGGCAGGCCGTGGGGAGCACGGTGAACATGCCGTCCTTGGTAACCTCCCCGGCGCACACCCCGAGTTTTTTGCACAGGTAATCAAACACCGAGCCCTCGTGGAACATCCAGCACACCACCCCGTCGCACACGTGGATGACGAATTTCCCCACCGGCTCCCGGTAAATGAAATCGTAAAACGTGGCCAGCTCCTCGATCTCCAGCGGCGTCATGCCGAGAAGCGCCGGCGGCCTCGTGCACCGCCTCGTCGTTCAAGTAGCCGAAATGCCCCTGCAGGGCGTACATGACGTTCACCACCTGCTCCCGGGGGTGCTCGGAGGTCGCGACCAGTTTCCGCAGATTTTCCCTCACTTCCGGCAGTTCAGGGCGCACTTCTTCCATGGCTTGGCACTCAGCGGTCGGTATCAGGCAAAATAAAGTCCACCGCCCCGATGATGGCGATGAGGTCGGACAACAGCTCACCCCTGGCCATCAATGGTATGGCCTGGACGTTGGCAAAATCTGGGGCCCTGATGCGCATACGGTAGGCCATGTTGAGGCCGTCGCTGACCACGTAATAGCCCTGCTCCCCCCGGACAATTTCCGTGGCGGCGTAGGCCTCCCCCCGGGGAATCTTGGGGCCCCGGGTGGCGTTGATGAAATGGTGGATCAGGCTCTCGATGTCTTTCAGGGTGTCTTTTTTCTCGGGGATGACATAGCGGTAGTCGTCCGTCTTGTAGCGCCCCGGGGGCATCCGGCCGGCCGCCTGCTCAATGATGCGCAGGCTCTGGCGCATCTCCTCCACCCGCACCAGGTACCGGGCATAGCAGTCCCCATCGGGAAAGGCCGGGACCTCGAAGTCGAAGGCCTCGTAGCCCGAATAGGGAATTTTCTTCCGGAGATCCCACTCCACCCCCGAAGCCCGGAGCACCGGGCCGGTCACCCCCCAGTCCATGGCCTCCTCCCGGGAAAGATAGCCCACGCCCCGGGTGCGGGCCTCGAAGATGGGGTTGTGGGTGAGCAGGTCTTCATATTCCTTGATGCGGGCCGGGAAAATTTTGACAAAGGCGTCGATGGGCTCCTTCCAGCCCTCCGGCAGGTCCGCGGCCACCCCCCCCAGGCGGAACCAGGACGGGTGCAGGCGCCCCCCGGTGATCAACTCCACGATGTCCATGATCTTTTCCCGCTCCCGGAAGGTATAGAAGGCCGGGGCGATGGCCCCGCAGTCCTGGGCCAGGGTGGCGAGCGCGATCAGGTGATTGTTGAGCCGGAAAAACTCCGACAGCATGACCCGGATGAACTGGGCCCGGTCCGGCACCTTGATGTCGGCCAGGGTCTCCACCGCCAGAAGGTACGGCAGGTTGTTGGACACCCCGGCCAGATAGTCCACCCGGTCGGTGTAGGGGATGAACTGGTGCCAGGACTGGCGTTCCCCGATCTTCTCCACGCCCCGGTGGTGGTAGCCGATGTCGGTGTCCAGGTCGACGATCTCTTCCCCGTCCAGGGCCACGATGAAGCGGATGAGCCCGTGGGTGCTGGTGTGGTGCGGCCCGACGTTTAAGATCAGCAGGTCTTCCTGCTCTTCCGGCTGTTTGACGTAACTGCCCGCGTCCAGGGGCTGGATCCGCCTGGCATCCTCATACCCGTAGGGCGGCATGGCCGTGGCCCGGTCCGGGTAGCTCTTCCGCAGGGGGTGCCCCTCCCAGTCGTGGGGCATGAGGATGCGGCGCAGGTTGGGGTGGCCCTTGAACCTCACGCCGAACATGTCGTAGACCTCGCGCTCGTACCAGTTGGCCGAGGGCCAGATGTCGGTGATGCTGTCGGGCTCCGGTTCCTGGCCGGCCAGTTCCACCTTGAGGCGCAGGCGGCTGGCGTTGTCATAGGAGAGCAGGTGGTAGACCAGGGTGAAGTCCGGATAATCCTGCTTATGCCGCCGGGTGGATTCGTCCACCGCGGTGAGATCCTCCAGGCGCCGGAACCGGGGCTGCGCCTCCTGCTTGAGGTACTGCAGCACTTCTTTGACCCGGGCCGGGGCCACCGTGAAGGTGGGCATGTCCGAGGTGTGCGGCCGCCTCCCGGACGTCCTCGCCGAAGCGCCCGGCCAGGTCCCGGGCCAGGGTCTGTTCGGGGGCGCTGAGCTCAATGCGGCGGGGCGGCGGGGTCCACATCAAGTCCGACCGGGACTCCCAGAAGTGCGGCGGGGTCACCGAGGTGCCGCGCAGGGGCGAGCCGTGATACCCCGGCCCCCGGGCGTCCCGGTCCTTGGAGACGCCGTCCACCAGGATGGGGGCCACGGTCCCCTGGGAGCCGCCTTGCATGTGGAAGATGCGGCGCGCCGGGCGCTCCTGCATGACTTTTTCCTGCAGCAGCACCAGGCCGTGCATGTATGGCCTCGGGGCGGGGCGGGCACCCGGGGATGTACACGTCCACCGGCATGATCTGGTCAACCCCCTGGACCACGCTGTAAACGTCGTACATGCCGCCGCAGTTGGCGCAGGAGCCCATGGACATGACCCACTTGGGCTCCGCCATCTGCTCGTAAAGCCGCAGCACCACCGGGGCGATTTTTTTAAAAAGCGTGCCGGAGATGATCAGGAGGTCCGCCTGCCGGGGCGAGCCCCGGAGGACCTCGGCCCCGAACCGGGCCAGGTCGTAGCGGGCGGTAAGCACCGCGGCCACTTCGATGAAGCAGCAGGACAGGCCGAAAAACAGCGGCCACAGACTGTATTGCCGGGACCAGTTGACGATCAGGTCAACGCTGCTCAGGACCGGGTTGGTCTCCCGGCCGGCGCTCTGCGGTATCTGGGGCCCCAATCCAGCCCTCCTTTTTGCCAAAGGTAGAAAAGACTGATCAACAGGACGATGATGAAAAAGCTCATCTGGAGCCAGCCCGGCCATCCCAGGGGCTTGACGGCCACGGCCCAGGTGAAGATGAAGACCGCCTCCACATCGAAAATCAGGAAGAACACCGCCACCAGGTAAAAAGGCACCGGGTAATTGAGCCGCGCCGTGCCCGTGGGGATGACCCCGCATTCGTAGGCCCGCAGCTTTTCCTCGGTGTCTTTTTTCTCCCCCAGCCAGGTGGTGAGAAACAGGATAATCACGAGAAGGCCCAGCACCAGGGCGGTATAAATCCCCAGGCTGAACATGCCGGGCTCCCAGGGGGACAGACCCGGGGGTATGGGAGAAAACTCCATTGCCTACCCCGTAAATTCTGAGAACTTGGGAAAAGATTATCGGCAGCAAATAAGCCGCCGACAGTCAGAAAAAGGCAAGATGCAAACCTACTCTATGAATTAAATAAGAGTAAAAGGGGGTAGTGTCAAGCCGCAGGAGGGGCTGTAGCGAGTGATTTGCCTCCCTTACAGAGAATTAATTTATCCCGGCGGTTGCCATCGCAGCAATGCTGTTTAACTTTATGATGTAGGGGTTTGTCCCGAAGGAATATCGTTCCGGGAGGCGGCCCAGGACCTCCCGGCTGCCTCTATCCCTTCATCCTGCCGCCCGGGGTGAGCATCGCCGCGGCGGCCTCCCCTTCTCTGAACCTGAAAGGCATGCTCCTGGGGATGATCACTTTGCTTCCCATTATGCTGATCTATAACGCCTACCAGTTTAGCGTGTTTTGGGGAAAGGCCGAGGAGGCCCGCTATGAAAACTGACCGCAACGAGACACCGTTAAAAAACGGGGCTCCCGGTGGGGAATCCCCGTCTTCTCCCTCAAGTTCTCTCCCGCCAGCCGGTAAAGGCAAACCCCGCTGGCTGGCCAGCCGGGGGAGAAAGTCCCTTTTCGGCAGCCCCCAGGGCGGCCTGGGAGGGGGTTTGGGTAAAGGCGCGGGGATCGTCGGGCCCTGGCCCCCCGCCAGAAAAACCCGGGTGACCCGGTGAACCAGGTACCTCTTTCCCAGCCCGCGGTGCTGTACCGCCTCAAGCTCTTCCTGGCACTTTCCCGGACGCCCCACGGCCTTCTGGATCTGGCCACCCCGGGGTTGGCGGCCCTGCTGTGCCTGGGAAATTTTCCCCCCGTCCGGGTCGTCCTGCTGGGGCTGATCACCGTGTTTGCCGGCTACACCGCGGTTTACGCCTTAAACGACCTGGTGGATTACCGCTCCGACCTGGCCAAGCTCAAGGCCGGGGGGGTAGAGAGCGATGGGTATCTGGACGGCCTCATGGTGCGCCACCCCCTGGCCCAGGGCCTCCTCAGTTTCAAGGAGGGCCTGTTCTGGACCGTGGCCTGGACCGCGGTGGCCCTGGCCGGCGCCTACCTGCTGAACCCCGTCTGCGCCCTGATTTTCATTGCCGGGGCCATCCTGGAAGCCGTCTACTGCCTCCTGCTCCAGGTGAGCCACCTGCGCATCGTGGTGAGCGGCATCGTCAAGACCCTGGGGGGGGTGGCCGCGGTGTTTGCCGTTAACCCCCGGCCTTCCCCGGTTTTCCTGGCCCTCCTGGTACTGTGGATCTTTGCCTGGGAAATCGGCGGCCAAAACATCCCCAACGACTGGCACGACCTGGCCGAAGACCGGCTGGGGGGTGCCAGGACCGTCCCGGTGCGCTACGGCGCAGATCTGTCGGTGCGCCTGGTGATGGGCTCCCTCCTGGTAAGCGTGATTATTCTCCCCCTTCTCCAGGCCGCGTCGCCGGGCACTTTTTCCTGGCCCCTGAGGCTGGTGTGCATGGCCGCCGGGGTTGTCCTCCTGATGCTGCCGGCCTGGCGCCTGTTCAAGACCAGGGAGCGTTCCCAGGCCACCGCCCTGTTTAATTGCGCCAGTTATTATCCCCTGGTCATTCTCCTTTTGACCCTCCTGGCCCTCCTGGTGTAATCTAACCAAGTTCGCTCAGCCGGGAATCAATCACTTTGCCACAAGGAGCCCCCCTGCGGTGACCGACCCCCAAAAAAAATTCAGCCTGGAGAAACTCCGCTCCCTGGACGGCACCGAAGGCCAGCCCGCTTACGTCGTCTTCCAGGACCGGGTCATCGACGTCAGCGCCAGTCAGCTTTGGCCCGGCGGCCACCACATGGGCCGGCACCAGGCCGGGCGGGACATGACCCGGGAAATCGAGGCCGCCCCCCACGGCCCCGAAGTCCTGGAGCGCTTCCCCCAGGTGGGGGTTTTGCGCCAGGAGGAGGCCCAAGCGGAGGAGCCCATCCCGCCCGTCCTCGCCCGGCTGTTCCACCGCGTGCCGCTGTTGCGGCGCCACCCCCACCCCATGCTCGTGCACTTCCCCATTGTTTTTTTCAGCGCCGCGGCGGCCTTCGATCTGTTATTCCTGGGGACCGGCAATGACTCCTTTGAGCTCACCGCCTGGTACTGCCTGTGGGGCGGGGCGCTCTTTGCCATCCCGTCCATCGCCACCGGCCTGCTCACCTGGTGGCTCAACTACAACGCCAGATTTTTGAGGCAGGTGATCATCAAACTGATCCTTTCCCCCGTCCTGCTGCTCCTGGCCACCGCCCTCATCATCTGGCGCTGCCTCGACCCGGGGATTCTGATCAACCATGAACCTGAACGCTATCTCTACCTGGGCGGCGTTCTGGCGTCGGCAGTGCTGGTCAGCGCCATCGGCTGGTTCGGCGGCACCCTGTCTTTCCCGCTGGAGGGGGAATGACACTGTGGCAACCAACCGCGCCGGCATCCTTTTGCCCGGGTCGGTATAAATTCGCTTTAGTAATGATCGAGGGGAATTTTCGTTGTCTGTGGAGTGATGTTTGACCACCCGGTTCTTTGACCACCACCTCTTACATACTTCGGGAGGAAAAAATCATGGCTGACCAGAACCCGTTACGTCGTCTCGAGCAATTCGGACAAAGCATCTGGCTGGATTACATCAGGCGCCGGATGATCACTTCCGGCGAACTTCAGCGCCTCATCGACGAGGATGGCCTGAAGGGCATCACCTCCAACCCCGCCATCTTTGAAAAGGCCATCGCCGGGAGCAAGGATTACGACGATGACATCCGCGCCATGGCCGGGGAAAAGAAAAGCGTCGCCCAGATCTACGAGCGGATTACCGTGTCCGACGTCCAGATGGCCGCGGATGCCTTCCGGCCCCTCTATAAGCGGCTTGATGGCCGGGACGGCTTCGTCAGCCTGGAGGTGAACCCGCACCTGGCCCGGGACACCGAGGGCACCATCGCCGAGGGCCGCCAACTCTGGCAGGAGGTGAACCGGCCCAACGTTTTCATCAAGGTCCCCGCCACCGCTGGAGGGCCTGCCCGCCATTACCCGCCTCATCAGCGAGGGGATCAACGTCAACGTCACCCTGCTGTTCGGCCTGCCCCGCTACGAGCAGGTGGCCGAGGCATATCTCGCCGGCCTGGAACAGCGCCTGGCCAAAGGGGGGCCGGTGCAGGGGGTGGCTTCGGTGGCCAGCTTCTTTCTGAGCCGCATCGATGTGCTCCTGGACCCCGAACTGGACAGGCAGGCCAAGGCCGGCGGGCCGTTGGCCGCCACCGCCAAGGCTCTCAAGGGGCAGGCGGCCATCGCCAGCGCCAAAATCGCTTACACCATGTACAAGCGGATCTTCGGCACCGAGCGCTTCAAGAACCTCGCGGCCCGGGGGGCCCGGACCCAGAGGCTCCTGTGGGCCAGCACCAGCACCAAGAACCCGGACTACCCCGACGTCAAGTACGTGGAGCCCCTGATCGGCCCCGACACCGTCAACACCCTGCCCCCCGAAACCCTGGAGGCCTACCGGGACCACGGCAACCCCGCCTCCCGCCTGGGAGAGGGCGTGGAAGAGGCCGCCGCGGTCCTGCAGCGCCTGCCGGAACTGCACATCGACCTCAACCAGGCAACCCAACAGCTGGAGGATGAGGGCATCGAAAAATTCAACAAGCCCTATGACAGCCTGCTCCATACCCTGGAGGAAAAGCGCCGGGCGATGCAGGGGGGCTCTTAGGAGGGGATTTCACGAGGGGGAGGCGGCCGGGGACTTCACGCCCCCTACCCTCCCCTTCACTTCCCCTGCGCTTCGGGACCATCAAGACCCCTGGACCTGGCCGTTAAAATGCTTTACAGTGGTTGGGGAGTGGGGGCACAGGGTGGCGCAGGCGTGCCCGTCGGTACCGGCGAGAGGCTTAAGCCCGCGGCGGCAGTTCCCTGGTCCCGATGGTAAAATTTTGCGTTTTGGTGGAAGATAGAATAACCCAGTGTCACATAACCCCGACGATCCCTCAAAATCCCGGCCTGAGTCCCCTGCCGGGGCGGCGTTCCCGTCCCTGGCCTGGCTGCCGGCGCCGCTGAGACGCCTCCTGCAGAAATACCCCGGCCTGGTGCGCCACCCCCACCCCTTTACCGTGCATTTCCCCATTGTCTTTTTTTACCTGGCCGCGGTATTCACCCTGGCCTACCTGGCCACCGGGTCCGCCCCCCTGGAAAAGAGCGCCTTTCATTTCCTGGTAGCGGGCACGCTCTTCCTCCCCATCACCATGATTACCGGCGAAATCAGCCGCCGGCTCATCTACCCCAAAGAACCCCGCCGACTTTTCCGCATCGAGATTGTTTACTCATGGGTGATGCTGGCCCTGGGCGCGGCAGCCTGCCTCTGGCGCGGGCTCGACCCCGAGATCCTCCAGCCCTTCCGCTTGACGAGCCTCCTTTACCTGCTCATCGTCCTCGCCCTCCCGGCCATCGCCACCTACATCAGCTTCTTCGGCGGCCTCCTCACCTTCCCCCTGGAAAAGGAGGGGTGATACCGCGTTTTTTGGGGAGGGGGCAGGGGTCCGCCGACCCCTGACCCCTCCCTCAAGTCAGCTCAGACCTTCCGGCAGATGGCCAGGACGCCCAGCTGTTTGATTTCCAGGCTGTCCTTAAGGAGGAAGTTGTTGCGGGTCAGGTTGGCGCGCAGGTCGTGGCTGTAAAAGCGGTCCTCCTCGGGGTGGGTGACCAGCCGGCGCACCACGGGGTTCAGGTAGAAGGCGGGGTAAAATTCTTCCAGGAAGTAGGTGCCGCCGGGTTTGAGGACCCGGGCGATTTCCGCCACCCCAGCCCGCCAGTCCGGCAGGTGGTGCAGCACTCCGAAGCCGAACACCGCGTCCAGGGCCCGGTCCGGGTAGGGGAGTTGGACGGTGTCCCCGACGTAGAGGTGGATGTGCTGCCGCTGGGCCGCCGACACGTACCGCCTGGCCTCGCTGATCATGTCCTCGTCCAGGTCCATGGCGTGGACCGCCTGGGGCAGAAATTCCCTGAGCAGCATGCAGGCCCCGGCCCCGCGGCCGCAGCCGATTTCCAGGAATTTGCCGCCGGGGGGCAGATCAACCTTGCTCCTGATCCACCGGAGGAGGATGAGCTCCTGGACCAGCAGCCGCACCGGGCTGTTGACGATGAGGCGTTCGAGCCAGTTTGCCTTCATGGCGCCTCTCTTTTTAGCTTTTGTGGGCCAGGTGGGCCACCGCGATGCCGTTGCTCAGGGGGCGGTGGGTGACCCTGGCAAAGCCCAGGTTTCTCAAGGTATTGCTCAGCTCCCCGGGGGCCGGGAACAGGCGGATGGACTCGGGGAGATAGGTGTAGGCGGCGGCCGAGCCCACCATGATCTTCCCCATCAGCGGCATGACCGTGAAGGAGTAAAGGTCGTAGAGGGCCCGGAACCAGGCGTTGGTGGGCTTGGAAAATTCCAGAATCATGAGCCGCCCCCCCGGTTTCAGGATGCGGTGCATTTCCCGCAGGCCCTGCTCCATGTCGGCGAGGTTGCGGATGCCGAAGCCCACCATGGCGGCGTGGACGGAGGCGTCCGCCAGGGCCAGGTGCTCGGCGTCCCCCTGCACGAAGTCAATGCCCCCATCGAGCCCCACTTCCCTCACCTTGTCCCGGCCGATGGCCATCATGGCCAGGTTGAAGTCGTAAACCACCACGCGGCCGGTGGGCCGGACCCGGGCCGCGGCCAGGGCCGCCAGGTCGGCGGTGCCGCCGCAGACGTCCGCCACCCGTTCCCCGGGCGCGAGCTTAAGCAGGTTCACCGCGGTCCTTTTCCAGAGGTGCTGCAGCCCGAAGCTCAGAAGGGTGTTGGTGAGGTCGTAGCGCCGGGCCACGGTGTCGAAGTGGTCCTGCACCAGCCGCCGCTTTTCCCCGGGAGACACCATTTTTGAGCCGAAATTAACCAGGTCGACCATGCTCTTGACACCGGACCTTATAGCCATTAATCAAGATATAACTTCCCGATTCATTATGGTATCATATCACTTTACATGGGATAATTGTCCTCTGCTTTTGCCGCGCCCTAATATCGGTGTCCGTCATACTGAACGCCGCCAGGCATTCACCTGACCTGCCGCGCTTTGGATCCTGGCCCGCGTTCAGATTACCAAGCCTAAGCCGTTTTGCCCTGAACCCAACCTGTAACCCTTAACTTAATGTTTGCACTATGACTTTCAGGACCGACCCATGACCGACCGAACAGACCACCCCCCCGATTTTGGCGAGCTGCGCCGGCTGGCCGAAGCCCGGATTGGCGCCGAGGGCCTGCCCGACGAGGGGCTTACCCCGGAAGAGGTCACCCGGCTCATCCACGAGCTCCGGGTGCACCAGATCGAGCTCGAGATGCAAAACGACGAGCTCCGGCTGTCCCAGGCCCGCCTGGAAGACTCCCGCAGCCGCTACGCCGATCTTTACGACTTCGCGCCGGTGGGCTACCTCACCCTGGACCAGGCTGGCAGGATCGTCGAGGGCAACCTAACCGCCGCCACCCTCCTGGGCCTGGAGCGCACCAGACTTCTAAACCGCTTCTTCGCCAATTTTATGGTGGACGCCGACCGCCAGGTCCTGCGCCAGTTACTGAACAACGGCCAGAACCACAGGGAGCGGCGGGGCGAGGTCCGCCTTACGGACGGCCACGGCCACCCCCGGGTCATGCTCCTGGACATCCTCTTTCTCCAGGATGCCGAGGGCCAGGAGCGGCGCCGCATCACCTTGACCGACATCACCGAGTTGAAGCGCGTCCAGGAGGAACTGCGGCGGCATAAAGAAGAGTTGGAGGAGCTGGTCACTGAAAGGACCGAGGAACTCATCTCCGTGAACGAGCAGCTCCGGGTGGCCAACGACAACCTCGAAGCCCTGTTTGCGGCCGCACCCCTGGCCATCGGGGTCTTTGACCAGCAGGGCTGGCTCAAGGAGGTCAACCCGGCGGCGGAGCTCATCTTTGGCTGGACCAAGGAAGAACTTGAGGGCCGCGCCCTGCTCACCATTCCCGAGGACGCCCCCGAGGAGTCTCTGGCCATTATACAAAAGCTGCGCCAGGGTGAGTCTTTCATCGGCGCCGAAATCAAGCAGCAACGCCAAGACGGCCGCCTCATCGACATCAGCTTTTCCGCCGCCCCGCTCCGTGATCAGGAAGGGCGGGTCCGGGGCTTCATCTCCCTGGCCGAAGACATCACCCGGCGCAAGGAGGCCGAAGAGGCCCTGCGCACCCAATCCCTGGTGCTGGAAAACATGGCCGAAGGGGTGGCGGTCACCGACCGGCGCGGCGATATCGTCCACGCCAACCCGGCCTTTGACGCCATGTTCGGCTATGAGCCCGGCGAGCTTATCGGCCGCCCGAGCCACATCCTCAACGCTATACCCCCGGAGGAAAATCTCCCCGCCCTCAGGGAAATACTCCACCAGATCAACACCACCGGCTCCTGGCGCGGGGAGTTCCAGAACCGCAAAAAGGACGGCACGCCCTTTTTCACCCACGCCCACATCAGCCTCCTCAAGGCGGCGGGCAAAAAACTCTACATCTCCGTGCAGGAGGACATCACCGCGCGCCGGCGGGCCCAGGAGACCATGCGGCGTCAGGCCGAGCTCCTGGACCTGGCCTATGACGCCATTCTGGCCCTTGATCCCCAGCACCGCATCTCCTATTGGAACCAGGGCGCCGAAGCCCTGTACGGCTGGACCAAGAGCCAGGCCTTGGCCAGGCCGGCCCACGAGCTCCTGGGCACCCGGTTTCCCGAGCCCCTGGCCGACATTGAAAAACAGTTGCTCGAGCAGGGCCATTGGGAAGGAGAGCTGATCAACACCACCCGGGACGGCCGCACCGTCACCGTGAACAGCCACTGGACCGTGAAGAGGGACGAGGCAGGCCGCGTCGTGGCCCTCCTGGAGATCAACCGGGACATCACCGCGCAAAAACGGGGCGAGGAGGAAGCCCACCGCCTGGCCAGCTTCCCCTTGTTAAACCCCAACCCCATCCTGGAGGTGGACGAGGATGGCGGCGTGGTTTACGCCAACCCCGCGGCCCGGCGCGTCGCCAATGATCTGGAGCTTAAGGCCGGGGTCAAGGGACTGGTGCCTGAGGACCTTAAGGAATACTTTGCCAGGGCCCAGCATGGCGGCCCCCGGGAGTATGTCCTGGATGTCACGGTCAAGGAGAAGGCCTACGCCGTCACTGTGTATCTGCCCCACGACCTGCCGACGGCCCGCCTTTATTTCATGGACATCACTGTGCGCCAGCAGGCCGAGGTGGCCATAATTCAGGCCAAGGAGGAATGGGAGCGCACCTTTGATGCGGTCCCCGACGCCATCTTCATCCTGGACCGGGAGCACCGCGTTGTCCGGATGAACAAAGCCATGGCCGAGCTCCTGGCCAAACCCCCGGAAGAGGTGATCGGCTACCCCTGCTTCAAGGTGGCGCATGGCCTGGACGAGGCCCCTGATTTTTGCCCCCATGCCAGAGTAATGGCCACCAGCGAGGCAGCCTCTGCATTAGTCGAGGAGTACGGCCGCGTCTTTGACGTTGCCGTTTCACCCATCTTCGCCCCCGACGGCACCTTAATGGGCGGGGTCCACGTCGCCCGGGATATCACGGCGCGCCATCGGATGGAGGAGGCCCTGCGGGAGAGCGAGGCGCGCTTCCGCCAGGTGGTGGAATCCCTCCCCCAGCTGGTCTGGACCGCCCAACCCGACGGCGCCTGCGACTTTTTGAGCAGGCAATGGGTGGAGTTCACTGGCATGCCAGAGGCCGAGGGCCTGGGCTACGGCTGGCTTTACCAGATCCACCCCGACGACCAGGCAGGGCTCCTGCAGGCCTGGAAGACCGCAGCGGCCGTCGGCGCCGACTTCGCCGCGGAATTCCGCCTCCGGCGGCATGACGGGGTCTATCACTGGTTCGACAGCCGGGCCGTGCCCCTTAAGGACCAGGACGGCGCCATCGTCAAGTGGTTCGGGGCCAACACCGACATTCAGGCCCAGCGGGAACTCCGGGAGGCCCTGGAGGAGCGGGAGGAGCGCCTGCAACTCTTCATCGAGCACGCCCCCGCAGCCCTGGCCATGTTCGACCGGGACCTGCGCTACCTCCACGTCAGCCGGCGCTGGCTCCAGGATTACGGCCTGGAAGCACAGGACGTCATCGGGCGCTCCCACTACGAAGTTTTTCCGGACGCACCCCAGACCTGGAAGGAGGTCCACCAGCGGGGGCTGGCCGGCGAGGTGGTGTGCGCCGAGGCCGACCGCTTTGAGCGCCGGAGCGGCCCAGTGCAGTGGATCCGGTGGGAGGTGCGGCCCTGGCACGACGCCGCCGGGGAGGTCGCCGGCATCGTCATCTTCACCGAGGACATCACCCTCCGCCGGCAGGCCGAGGAAGAACAGCGGCTCACCATCAGTCTCCTGAGCCTGGTCAACGCGACCTCGAATGTCAAGGAGCTGATGGCGGCGGGCACCAGGCTCCTCAAGGAGTGGTCGGGCTGCGAAGCCGTGGGCGTCCGCCTGCGCCAGGGGGAGGATTTTCCCTACGGCGAGACCAACGGCTTCCCGGCAGCATTTGTGCAGCTGGAGAACAGCCTGTGCGCCCGGGACCCGGCCGGGAAATTGCGGCGGGACAGCCAGGGCAACCCGATTTTGGAGTGCATGTGCGGCAACGTCATCCGCGGCCGCATCAACCCGGACCTGCCGTTTTTCACCCCCGGGGGGAGCTTCTGGACCAACAGCACCACCGAGCTCCTGGCCGCCACCAGCGAGGGTGACCGCCAGGCCCGCACCCGCAACCGCTGCCACGGCGAGGGTTACGAGTCCGTGGCCCTGGTGCCCTTACGAAGCGGTGAGCAGGCCCTGGGCCTCCTGCAGTTTAACGACCGGCACCGGGGGAAATTCACCCCGGCCATGATCCAGCTCCTGGAACGGCTGGCGGACAATCTGGCCAGCGGCGTGGCCCGGCGCCAGGCCGAAGCGGCCTTAAGGGAATCCGAGGAGCGCTACCGCAGCCTCTTCGAGAACAACCACGCGGTCATGCTCCTGGTGGACCCGGAGGCCGGGGTCGTCGTGGACGCCAACCCCGCGGCCTGCACCTACTACGGCTACCCCAGGGCCGGGCTCGTCGGCCGCCCCGTCGCCAGCATCAACACCCTGGACCCGGAGCAGATAACCGCACAGATGCGGCAGGCCCGGGACGGCATACGCCAGCACTTCGAGTTCAAGCACCGCCTGGCAAGCGGCGTCATCAGGGACGTGGAGGTGTTCAGCGGCCCCATCATCCTGGCGGGGCGAAGCCTGTTATATTCCATCGTCCACGACGTCACCGCCCGCAAAGAAGCCGAGGCCGCCCTGCACCGCAGCAACCGGCGCCTGGACCTCATGGCCGAGACCGCAAGCCGGTTGCTCACCGCGGTGGCGCCCCAGGAGGTGGTGGATACCCTGTGCCGCAAGGTCATGGAGTTTCTCGACTGCGACCTCTTCTTCAACTTCCTGGTGACCGGCGACCCGAAACAGCTGCACCTGAACGCCTATGCCGGCATCCCGGCGGAAGAGGCCCGGCCCCTGGAATGGCTGGAGTACGGCACCGCGGTGTGCGGCTGCGCCGCCATGGAAGGCAGCCCCATCGTCTGCCGCGACATTCAGCACACCATGGACCCCCGCACCGACCTGGTCAAGTCCATGGGCGTCCAGGCCTATGCCTGTCATCCCCTGATGATGGAGGGCCGGGTGCTGGGCACCCTGTCTTTCGGCAGCCGCCGGCAGACCGCGTTCACCCCGGATGACCTGGCCCTGATGAAGGCGGTGGCCGACCAGGTGGCCATTGCCATGGACCGCAAGCTGGCCGAGGAGTCGCTCCGGCAAAGCGAGGAGGCCCTGCGCCTGGCCCACCATGACCTGGAACGGCAGGTGGAGGCCCGCACCGCGGCCCTGCGCCATGCCAATCAGCAGCTGCTCCTCGAGATCAACCACCGGGCCAGGATGGAAAGGGAGCTTAAGGACAGCGAGACCCGCTTCACCGCCTTCATGGAACACCTCTCCGGTCTTGCCACCATGCGGGACGTGGAGGGGCACTACCTGTTCGCCAACCGGGCCTGGGAGGAGACCGTGGGCCTGGCGCCGGGGGCCTGGCAGGGAAAAACCATGGCCGAGATCTGGCCTCCGAAACAGGCCGCCGCCCTCACCAATCTGGACCAGGACATTTTTTCCTCGGGGAAGCCCACCGAGCAGGTGGAAAAAATGGAGCTGGCTGACGGCCCCCACTACTACCTGACCCACCGCTTTCCCATCCATGATGCTGACGGCCTCCCTTACATGGCGGGCACCGTGGCCATCGACATCACCGCCCGGGAACAGGCCGAGCGCCAGGTGGCGGAGACGGGGCGCCTGTACCGGGTTTTAAGCCAGGTCAACGAGGCCATTCTCCGGGCCCGGGACCAGCAATCCCTGTTTGAGCAGATCTGCCGCATCGCCGTGGAGGAGGGGCTCTTCCGCCTGGCCTGGGTGGGGCTCACCGATCCCCTGGACCAGGTGATCCGGGTGGCGGCGAAATACGGTAATGACGACGGCTACCTGGACAACCTGGAAATTCCCGTGGCCGATGGCCCCCAGAGCCAGGGGCCCACCGGCACCGCGGTCCGGGAAGAGCGCTACGACACCTGCAGCGACTTTGCCACCGACCCCCGCATGGCCCCCTGGCGCAGTAAAGCCCTCAAGCGGGGCTTCCTCTCTTCCGGCGCCTTCCCACTGCGCCTCGGCGACCAGGTGGTGGGGGCCCTCACCCTGTACGCCTCCCGGACGCAGTTTTTCACCCACCAGGAAATCGCCCTCGTGACCTCCCTGGCGGACAACCTCTCCTTCGCCCTTACCTCCCTGGACCTGGAGGCCAAGCGCCGCCAGGCCGAAGCAGCCCTGGCGGACCACGCCAGGCTGGTCCACGACCTGTACAACCAGGCCCCCTGCGCCTACCACTCCCTGGACCGGGACGGCGCCTTTGTCCAGATCAACGACACCGAACTCGCCTGGCTGGGCTACACCCGGGAAGAGGTGGTGGGGCGGCTGAAGTTTGGCGATCTCCTCACCCCCGACAGCAAAAAGCTTTTTCGGGAAACCTACCCGTCGACCCTAAAAAGAGGCTGGGTCAAGGACCTGGAATACGACCTGGTGCGCAAAGACGGCAGCGTCTTCCCCGTGCTCCTGAGCGCCACCACCATCACCGACCCGGCCGGCGAATTTCTTATGACCCGATCCACCATGTTTGACGTCACCGAGCGCCAGCAGGCGGAGAAGGCCCTGGTCATAGAGCGCCAGCGCCTCCTGGATCTGTTGGAGCACCTGCCCGCTTACATCTATCTGCAGGCCCCGGACCATTCCCTGCGTTTTGCCAACCGGGAATTCCGGCAGCGGTTCGGGGACCCCAACGGTAAGACCTGCTATTCCCTCTTCTGGGGGAAGAATGAACCCTGCCCCGACTGCCCCACCTTCGCGGTCTTCCGCAACGGCCGGCCCCTGCAGTGGGAAATGGCCACCCCGGACGGCCGCGTCTATGAGGTGTACGACTACCCCTTCGCCGACGTGGACGGTTCGCCCTTGGTCCTGGAAATGGGAGTCGACATCACCGCGGAAAAAAGCCGAGGAGGCCCGGAGCCGCCTCATCGAGATTCTGGAGGCCACCCCGGACTTCGTGGGCATCGCCGACTACCAGGGCAGGCTGCAGTACCTCAACCGGGCCGGCCGGGCCATGGTGGGTATCGGGGCGGACGAGGACATCTCCCGGCTAAAGGTCCTGGACCTGCACCCCAAGGAAACCGGTGAGCTGATCCTGGAGACCGGGGCCCCCACCGCGGTCCGGGAAGGGGTCTGGCAGGGGACGGAACTGACCCTCCGGCACCGGGACGGCCATGAGATCCCGGTGTCCCAGGTGATCCTGGCCCACAAGGACCAGTCCGGCCGGGTGCAATTCTTCTCCACCGTGGCCCGGGACATCAGCGACATCAAGGAGGCCCAGGCCAACATCCTGCGCCATACCGCCATCGTCAACGGCATCAACCGCATTTTCAAGGAGGCCCTCATCTCCCAGACGGAGGAGGAACTGGGGCAGACCTGTCTGACGGTGGCCGAAGAGCTGACGGCCAGCCCCTTCGGCTTTATTGATAAAGTGGATGACAAGGGGAATTTCGAAGTGGTGGCCGTGCGGTTCCCCGGCTGGGATCAAGCCGGCCTGGCCCCTGCCGCCGCTTTTTCGCACCTTGACTATATCAACACCATGGACCTGTTGCGCCGGCCGGTGCAGGAGGGGGTGCCCTTTCTCATGAATGCGCCTTCCTCCCATCCGGAGCTTGCCACCCCCGAGGGCCACCCGCCCCTGACCGCCTATTTGGGGGTGCCGCTGACCTACGGGGAGCGGGCCATTGGCCTCTTGGGCCTCGGCAACAAGGAGGGGGGCTACAACCCGGCGGACCAGGCAGCCATGGAGAATCTGGCCCCGGCCATGGTGGAGGCCCTCATGCACCGCCGGGCCGAAGAAGCCCTGAAGGCCTCGGAAAGCAAATTGCGCTATCTGGCCGACCAGCTCCTTACCGCCCAGGAAAACGAGAGAAAGCGCCTGGCCGCGGAGCTGCACGACGAGCTGGGCCATGCGCTCCTGGCCCTGAAACTCCACTTGAGTGCGGTGGAGAGAAAGATGCTGCCGGAGCAGGAGGACCTGAAGAAGGAGCTTAGGTCCCAACTGGACTACATCAACGAGGTGATCCAGGAAGTCCGGCGCCTGTACCACGATTTGAGCCCGGGGGACGTGGAGGACCTGGGGTTGACCAAGGCCCTGCGCGCCCTCATCAGCGACTTTGCCCGCCATGTCCCCCAGACCGAGTGGCGGGTGAATCTGACCGACCTGGAGGGCATGTTTTCCCTGCCGGTGCAGACTATCATTTACCGCCTCATCCAAGAAGCCTTGACGAATATCGGAAAACACGCTAATTGTACAGTAGTCCAAATTAGATCCCAAAAAGAACAGGACCAGGTGCGGTTTACCGTCAAGGACAACGGCGCCGGTTTCGACCTCGAGAAGCTCAATTCCCGCGCCGGCCGCGGCGTCGGGCTGGTGGCCATGGAGGAGCGCCTGAACATGATCGGCGGTTCTTTTGCCATTGAGAGCCGGGAGCAGGAAGGCACCACGCTCAGTTTCACCATTCCCACACTGCCGGAAGGAGGAAAGCCGTGAGTACCTACTCTATTATGCTGGCCGACGATCACGTCCTGTTCCGACAGGGGGTCAAGAAGATTATCGAGGAAGTGGAAGACTTGAAAGTGGTGGGCGAGGCCAACGACGGGCTGGAACTCCTCGAACTCCTGAAAAAGCGGCGCCCCGACCTGGTCATCCTCGACATTTCCATGCCCAACCTGCGGGGCCTGGAGGCCGCCCGGGAAATCAAGACGCTCTATCCCCAGGTCAAAGTCCTCCTCCTCACCATGCACAAGAAAAAGGACTTCCTCCAGGAAGGGGTGGAGGCGGACGTGGACGGCTTCCTGGTCAAGGAAGACGCCGACACCGAGCTTTTGCAGGCCGTGGAGGCCATCCGCAAGGGCCAGAAATTTTTCTCGCCGCTGCTCTCCGAAAAGCTGGCGGACCTGGTGCGGGATTCCGGCAAGCCCTCGCCCCTCACCCGCCGGGAAAAAGAAATCGTCAAGCTCCTGGCCGAAGGCAAAAACAGCAAGGAAATCGCCGAGTTGTTGTATATCAGCATCTACACCGTGCGCCGCCACCGGGACAATATCATGCGCAAGCTTGAATTCAAGGGCCTGGCCGACCTGGTGCGCTTTGCCATGGAGCAGGGTTTCACCTCCGATATCCCCTGAAGTTTTCCCCACTTTGGTCAAATGGTCACAATTGACCACCCCTAAATGGTTACCCCTGCGGATAGACTCCCCTCTGCCCCTGTAAGAGAATAGCGTCAACTTAAAGCTGAACCTGTGGATTCCCCGTAGCACCCTCTTTAGAGGCAAATTTTATTCGCATTCAAAAGTTGAGATCGTTTTAAACCCCAACAGGATGTGGAGGCGTGCCATGATTCCGGAAGAAATCCTCATTGTCAACGACGGTTCCCTGCTCCTCAAGATGGTTGGCGGCCTGCTGGAAAACAAGGGGTATCAGCTCAGCCTGACCGACTCCCCCGAGGAGGCCCTGGCCAAGCTGAGCACCAGGAATATCGTGCTGGCGGTCATCAAGCTGGACGGCCACCAGACCGACCGCCTGGCCGTGCTGCACATGGTGAAAGAGCTGAGCGCCGAGACCAGGCTGGTGATCGTGGGAGATAAGGTCGGGTTGCCGGCGGAGGTCTTCGAGGTCGATGCTGATGACTACGTTCTGCTCCCCTGCCGCATCGCCGAGGTCTGGAGGCGCCTGACCCTGTGCCTGGAGTCCGGTTCCTGCCGCCCCCAGGTCGAAAAGGAAGACGGCCAGATGCACCCCGTCAACCAGCGGGTTTTCCAGAACATAGGCCTCATGTTCCACGACGTGCGAGGGCTGCTCACCGCCATCAACGAGGGCATGAAATGCCTGGACCGCCGCTTGAACGGCACCTGCACCGTCGAAGTCGCGGAGATTTTCCAGAGGACCTACGAGAAAACCCGCACCCTGTTGAGCGTCAGCGAGGAATTTTTACAGAAGTTCAGGCAAGAGCCGGAATGCCAGCCCCCCTGCCAGCGGGTCGACCTCCGGGAGGACCTCATCGACCCCGTGGTGCAGGAGTTCGGCAATGAACTCCAGGAAAGCCGCATCACGCTCGAGAACCGCACCTCGCTTTTGCCGCCGGTGGAGCACAGCGTCAAGGGAGACCGGGCCGCGCTCAAGAGCGTGTTCCGGAACCTCCTGCACAACGCCATCACCCATGGCGGCAGTGGCAGCACCATCTGCATCGACGTCGACGAATACCCCAAGTATTTCCGCCTGCAGGTGCAAAACAACGGCCTGCCCCGGCCGCCGCAGACCCAGAGCGACGTCTTCGCCGGCTGGGGAGCGGAGCGGAGCAACGGCCGGGGCGCCGGCCTGGGCCTCTCCCTCGGCCGGGAAGTGATGCGGCGCCAGGGCGGCGATATTTCCTATGAATATTGCCCGCGGGGCTCCAACTTCATCATGACCGTGCCCCGGGCCTGAGCCAGAATATTACCGGGATAAATTCGGGCCACACCCATAGAAGGTGAAGCGATGTCCAGACTCGATAAAACCTTTCTGCAAGCCCCGGAAGAAACCACCCTGGAAGGCCGTGTGGAAATCCTGGGGGATTTCCCCCGGGACAAGTTTACCGAGGCCGGCGGCGTCAAACACTGCGGCCTCCTCCTCAAAACCGACGCCGGGCGTCTGATCATCCATCTGGGGCCGGCCGGTTATTTCATGCAAAACAATTTCCAGATCAGGGCCGGGGACACCCTGGAGGTCACCGGGGTCAAGGTGATGCAGGACCAGGTGCCCGTCATCCAGGCCCGGGAAGTGAAAAACCGGCGCCAGCGGCTTAAATTGCGGGACCGCAACGGGCTGCCGTTGTGGCCGTTCGGCCGGTGAACGCCTGCCTTAAGAGTACGGTAATTTTGATGGTCCTTTTTAACGGCTCCAGGGAGGGAGAGCAGTGGGTAAATCTGAAAATATGTCGGCAATAGCAAGATTTTTTCAGACCAATCCAGTGGTGGTGGTGGTGTTGCACGGCGAGAGCCAGGACGATGCCTGGAGCCGCTATATCGCCGCCAACCCGGAAGGTGCCGGGGCCCACGTCAAGATCTTCCATTACCCGGAGCCCGTTTCCCGAAAAAATAATAATTCTGACATCCTCCAGTGGCGGAGAAGGGAGAACCGAGTATGACCGCAGAAATGATCAAAAAGGTGCACGGCGGCTTTCAGGTGGACGGCCTGGATCTTTTGCGGGCCAACTGCGGCTGCGGGGGCCTGACCGGGCCCGGCGGCTCCGGGGTGGGCGACTGCTGCATGACCTATTCCACGGTAAAACATGACGATCACACGGTGGCTTTTTTTGCCAAGGCCACCACCCCCAACACCACCGACAATTTCGAGTGGGGCTACCGGGTCAAGAAGGGCGACGTGGAAGTGGACGTCCTGGTCTACGACACCCGGAATCCCAAAAAATTTACCTTCGGCGGCAAATACCCGCCGTCCGCATCCGAATGGCAAAAAAAGGGCTGGGAGGTCCTGTCGCAGTTTGAACGACAGCTGGAGGGAACCGGTGTCAAGCTGCCCGACTGGTGTCAAAGCGCCGAATCCTGCGAGCGGCCGGACATCGGACGGGAGTCCCCCCACGGGGACCCGCACCGGAAATCTCGCTAGGGGGGCAACCCTGGGATACCCGGCCTGATTCGGGGGTCATAAAGCTCCATCTCCACTGGCGGGGGCGGGTTGGGGGCAAGGGGGAATAAGCCTGAGCCTCTGCTTATTCACCCCGGCCCGCCTCCCCCACGGAGGGAGCGAACTCACCCGGGCCGCCAGCCTGCCGGCGCCGGCCACGGGAAAACAGGGTGGAACAGGCCCTTATTGCCGCGGGGAGAAGGGGGAGCCGGGAGAGCTCATGGTCAAAGTGAAACGGGCTTATGAGGAGCCCAGTCCCGCCGACGGCCGCCGCATCCTGGTGGACCGCCTCTGGCCCCGGGGCATCAAAAAAACCGAGGCGAATCTGGCCGCCTGGCTCAAGGATTTGGCCCCCAGCAACGATTTGCGCCGCTGGTTCGACCACAACCCCGGGCGCTGGGAGGAATTTCACCGGCGCTATGTCCAGGAACTGGCCGCCCCGGAAAAAACCACGCTGCTGCAGGATCTTGTCACCCAGGCCCGCCAGGGCACGGTGACCCTGGTCTATGCCGCCCGTGACCGCGACCACAATAACGCCGTGGTCATGAAAACCCTTCTGGAGGACCGGCTGCAGGCCGCCTCCGAATAAAAGCTTGTACCGGGAAGGGCCGGAAGACCCCATCCCCCTGGCCCCCGCCCAGCCGCACTTCGCCCAGATCTGGTCAATTACCCCCATCGAGCACAGGAGGATGCCATGGCCCAGTTGATTGCCTGCGCCACCGCCAAGGGAATTGTGGTGGCCTCGGACAGCCGGTCCGAGTTTTTCGAGCCGGACGGCAAGATCCGCTCCATTACCCAGGAGCGCCTCATCCCCCTCACCTCTCATACGGTATTGGCCTCCGCCGGGGCCTGGGAGTCCCAGGATATCTGCCGGGAATTCGCCGGCTTCGTCAAAAGCGAGGGGATCACCGACCTTGACGCCCTCATCGAGGCGGCCATGCCCTTTTTCTCCAGCAAGTACGATGAGATTATGAGAAAGATTTGCACCATTTCCCCCCCCGACCCCATCGTCAACCTGTACCTGCTCCTGGCGGGCTATTCCCCCAAGACCCCGGACAATCCCTACCGGATGTTCGTCATTTGGGACCGCCCCCAGAAACCCAAGATCGAGTTCAACCGGGTGACCCACATCTTCACGCTGCCCCGGCGGATGGGGCTGGAATTTACCCTGAACTCCCTGGTGGTGCAGGCCGCCCCCCTGGACAAGGTGGTGGCCACCATCAAGGAAGGCTTTGCAAAACTGGCGGCCAAGGACGACAGCATCGGCCCGCCCTACCATTATCTCACCGTCACCGACCGGGGCGTGGAAAAGGTCGGCTGAGCGGTGCATCGAGGAAAAAGAAAGGAGAATATATGCGGTTATTTCTCGATCAATCTGCCCTGAAAGAAGTGGAGGAAGTCCTGGTGGCGGAAGGGGTGACGTATCAAAAGCGGGCCGGCAGCCAAAACGAACCGGGGACCGGCGCCTGGCTGATGTTTCAGGTCGAGGCCAACCTGCCGGAAGTCCAGGTGCCGAAAGAGTACGTCCAGTCCGAGGGGGATGCCCGGGCCTTCCGCCTGCCGTCCGGCAAACTGATCATTACGGACCTGGAAGGGAACCTGGAGGAAATCACCACGCCGGTGCCCAAAGTCTGACCGGCTTGATTCCCCGTGCACCCGGCACCGGAGGCATGCCAGGCCTCCGTTGCCGGGGTTTTTATGTGGCGCAATCCCGGCCGCCGGTCGTCCCTCTCCCACCCTGCCCTCTTGCTATCCACTGGCGCCGTGATAACCTTAACATAAGCGGGTTAAGTAACTCTGAACCGGCCGGGAGGCTGCCATGGCGTTCCCCGACATCAAATTTCCCTTCAAGACCAGGCTCAGCCTGAAGCCCCTCATCGATTTCTGGGAAGACCTGTTGGCCCAGGGCGAATGTGGTTTCGGCTCCATAGCCCCCACCATCCGCCAGAAGCTGGCGAACGCCCCTGAGTTGCGAGAACCCATCGACGATCTCGCCATCCTGGAAAAACGGGAGAAATTCGTCGATCTCCTGATGAGCATCGTCTTTCCCCCGGCCTTTTACGACAGCGACTGCGCCGCGGCCTTCGTGCCCTTCCAATTTACCAGCATCTACGCCACGCCGGCCTTTAAAACCCTGTTCAGCATGGCCGGCCAGGATTTCTCCCCCCAGTGGAACGTCAGCCCTCAGGAATATGAGCGGGGCAAGACCCTCAAGGCCTATATCCTCATCCTGCGCAAGGTCTACGGCCTCGAACTCAGTTGGCATTACCCCCTGGTAGCCCACGCCGCCTCCCCCAAAACCGGTCTGACCCGCTATTTCAATATCAATCTGGATCCCACCTTCATCGAGATCAAGACCCTGCAGGAGCCCAAGGTCCTGACCGAGCAAGACCGGGTCAGGCTCCTGGCCAATATCACCAACCTCGAGGTGTGGCAGGAACTCATCCCGCCGGAGAACTTCGAGATTCAGGGCTTCGGGGTTTTCCGGGCCACGGATGTGACCTCCAGCCACATGATTTCAGCATTGCGGGAGGACCTCTTCGAAGATCAAACGGTTTTCCAGCGGGAGGGCTTTGCCAGCCTCAAGGAAAAATTGCAGATCTACCTGGAGGAGCCGGACATCGACCTCGGCCTGGCCGCCATCAGAAACGAGCAGATATTCCTCCTGCCCCTGGCCCAAAAGCAGCCCGAAAAGACCTGCGCTCTCGAAAACACCTCGGCCTATCAGAAAGACGAGTTCAAAGGCTCCATCTTCACCCGGGCCATGGACCTTGGCGAACCCCTGGTCATCGAAGACCTCGACCACTGCCCGGAGTGCACCCCCCTGGAGGAAGGCCTGCGCAAGGGCGGCTACAAAAGCGTCTACGTCGCCCCCCTGCGCTCCCAGGACCGGCTCCTGGGAGTCCTGGTCCTCAAATCCACCCGGACCGGAGCCTTAAACGCCCTCAATGCCGCCCACCTGGCCCAGGTGCTGCCGCTCTTTGCCGTGGCCCTGAACCGCAGCCTGGATCAACTCAATCAGCGCATCCAGACCGTCATCAAGGAAGAGTGCACCGCCATCCACCCCTCGGTGGAGTGGCGCTTCCAGCAGGCCGCCCTGAACTACATCCAGCACAAGGTGGAGGGGGTTTCGGGCCTCGAGCCCATCTTCTTCGAGCAGGTCTACCCCCTGTTCGGGGTCTCCGACATCCGGACCTCCAGCGATCACCGGAACGACGCCATCAAAAACGACCTCATCGACCACTTCCAGGCCGTCAAAGAGATTCTCCAGCTGGCCTATGAGCACCGGTCCCTGCCCATCCTGGCCTCCTTCAGCCACCGCATCGACAAGCACATCGCGGGCCTTAATGCCGGCCTCAACGCCGGGGACGAAACCACCAAGCCCTATTTTATCCAGCAGGTGATCGAGCCCATGTTCGAGCAGCTGGAGACCTTCGCCCCCCAGGTGAAGGAGAAAATCGCCGCCTACCGGGACGGCCTCGACCCCCAGTCCAGGACCATCTACCGTAGCCGCCGGAAATTTGAGGAAAGCCTCAGGCTCATCAACGAGACCATCGCCGCGTTCCTGGACCAGGAGGAGGACAAGGCCCAGGGGTATTTCCCCCACTACTTCGAAAAACGCAAGACCGACGGCGTCGAGCACACCATCTACATCGGCGCCAGCATGGTGGCCAGCGGCAACTTCTCCCGGATGTACGTGAGGAACCTGCGCCTCTGGCAGCTCATGGTGATGTGCGAGGTGGCGCGGCGCACCGATGCCCTCATCGACACCCTGCCGGTGCCCCTGGAGACCACCCACCTCATCCTGGTCCAGGACTCGCCGCTCACCATCCGCTTCAGCCCGGACGAGCGCCACTTCGAGGTGGAGGGGGCCTATGACATCCGCCACGAAATCATCAAGAAGCGTATCGACAAGGCCATCCTCAAGTCCACCTCCGAGCGCCTCACCCAGCCGGGGAAGATCGCCATCGTCTATTCCAACCGCCAGGAGGCCGCCGAGTACCTGGAATATATCGACTACCTGCAGTCCGCCGGCTACCTCACCGGCGAGACCGAGGACGTGGAACTCCAGGACCTCCAGGGGGCCCAGGGCTTAAGCGCCCTCAGGGTCACCGTTAACCAGCAGACCTCCCGCCCCCTGCATCAGCCCCTGCCGGAGCCCCAAGCCATCGCCGCGGTGGTGCAGGCGCTTGCCCAGCCGGGAAAAACGGTCTTCCCAAAAGGAATCGCGCGCCCGGCGCAAAACGCACTCGGGGTAGGCCCTGGTGGCACAGGTGTCCTCACCTGTGCAAGTGCAGGCGAAGGCCTTGCGGCCGCTCCAATTGGTCCCTCTCAGTACCAATTTATCCCCTCACCCAACTCTGGCGTCCTGCCAGCCCCATATGTTACACTGAAAAGTGCAGCGAGTTTTATATCTCACGCCTTTATCGGCAGATATTTCCACTATTTCCCATGACCAAACCACACCTGCATGTCGCCGGGGCCCCCCGGCGGATCGACTATAAGCGCGAATTGAACCCGGCCCAGTACCAGGCCGTCACCACCACCGAGGGCCCGGTCCTGGTCATCGCCGGCGCCGGCAGCGGCAAGACCCGCACCCTGGTCTACCGCCTGGCCTACCTGGTGGAGGAACAGGGGGTGGACCCGGAAAACATCCTGCTCCTCACCTTCACCCGCAAGTCCGCCAAGGAGATGCTCACCCGGGCCGCAGAGCTCCTCGAGCGCCCCCTCACCCAGGTCATGGGCGGCACCTTCCACTCCATCTGCTATCACTGGCTGCGCCTCAACAGTAAACTCCTGGGCTACCCGGACGGCTTCTCGGTCATGGACCGGGACGACCAGGGGACGCTCCTGGCCCACGTCAAGGACCAGCTGGGCTTAAAAAGCCTGCCCGGCCCCTTCCCCAGGAAGGAAACCCTGGCCGACATCCTGGGCGCCGCGGTCAATAAAAACCTGGCCCTGGAAACCGTCCTGGCCCGGGACTACACCCAGTTCCTGGACCAGGAGCCCCACATCCGGCGCATGGCCGAGGCCTACGCCGACCACAAGCGCACCCACGGCCTCATGGACTACGACGACCTCCTCCTCGAGGGCCGCCGCCTGCTCGCCGAGCACGAGGACGTGCGCCAGTCTCTCTCCGCCCGCTACCGCTACATCATGGTGGACGAGTACCAGGACACCAACCACCTCCAGGCCGAGCTCGTCCGCCTGCTGGCCTTCACCCACAAAAACGTCATGGCCGTGGGCGACGACTGCCAGTCCATTTACTCCTTCCGGGGCGCCAACTTCCGGAACATCATGGACTTTCCGGGCCTCTTCCCCGGCACCAAGATCGTCAAGCTGGAGGAGAACTACCGCTCCACCCAGCCCATCCTGGACCTGGCCAACACGGTCATCGCCGAGGCCCGGGAAAAGTACACCAAGTGCCTCTTTTCCCGCCAGCCCGATGGGGCCAAGCCCCGCCTCTACCGCGCCGCCAACGAAAACGAGCAGTCCCGCCTGGTGGTGGCCCAGGTGGAGGACCTGCACGGCCAGGGCGTGCCCTTGCACCAGATGGCCGTGCTCTTCCGGGCGGCGTTCCACTCCTTTGATCTCGAAATCGAGCTGGTGCGCCGACGTATCCCCTTCATGAAGTTCGGCGGCTTCAAGTTCATGGAGAGCGCCCACGTCAAGGACCTGATCTCGTACCTCCGGGTGGTGGCCAACCCCCGGGACACCCTGAGTTGGAACCGCATCCTGCAGCTCGCCCCCGGCGTCGGCAAATCCACCGCCAACAAGTTCACCGCCGGCATCAAGGAAGGCTTCACCATCGATGCCGCCGTGGCCGCCCTCGGCAAACAGCGCCAATCTGGACTTAAGGACCTGGGCGAGGCCCTGGCCGAGATCAACTCCCCGTCCCAGACCCTCATGAGCCGCCTCAACCTGGCCTTGAGCCACTACGAACCCCTGATGAAAAACCGCTTCGACGACTACCCCAAGCGCACCCGGGACCTGGAACACCTCATGACCATCACCGCCCGCTACCGGGAAATCAGGAGCTTCTTAAACGACCTGTCGCTGGACCCCCCGGCCAGCATGGCGGACATCAACGCCCCCACCCACGACTTCCTCACCCTGTCCACCGTCCACTCCGCCAAGGGCCTGGAATGGGACACGGTTTTCGTCATCTGGGCCGCGGAGGGCCGCTTCCCCGGCTACTTCTCCATGGAAAGCCAGGAAGACGAAGAGGAGGAACGCCGCCTCATGTACGTCGCCCTCACCCGGGCCAAACGCCGGCTGAATATAGTTTTCCCCCACCTGGGGTATAGTAAGAGCATGGGCATGACCATGAACACCCCCTCCCGCTTCATCGAGGGCCTGCCCCGCTCTATCCTGGAACCCTGGCGGGTGGAGATGGAGAGGGATTATTAGGTATTTTGAGGGGAGGACCAGGGGACCAGTGGGTCCCCCGCCCTCCGAAAGCTTCGAGTTCTGAGTCCCGAGCTTTACAGTTCGTTGCCATCGTAGGTCTCCGGTACCAACCGCATACGGAAGTTATATAGCCCTCCAAGCTGTTCGATGGGGTGTGCCGAGCAGGGGCAGAATACACTCGAACCTTGACACTTGACTCACTCACTTGGAGTCTGAACATGCTCATGTTGGAGCCCGCCTATCTTGAGACGCATCGCCAGGGTTTGCTGAAGGCCAAGATTGACGCGGCCTCGGACATTTTAAATCAGTGCACCCTGTGTCCGCACCGTTGCCGGGTGGACCGGCACCACGGCGAGTTGGGGATTTGCCGGACCGGGGATAAGCCCGTGGTGTCCTCTTACAGCCCCCACTTCGGCGAAGAGGACCCCCTGGTGGGGCGCCACGGCTCGGGGACTATTTTTCTCACCCACTGCAACCTGTTTTGCGTCTTCTGCCAGAATTGGGACATCAGCCACGGCGGCGAAGGGGAAGAGATCACGCCCGGGGACCTGGCCGCCATCATGATCCATCTCCAGAACCAGGGCTGCCACAATATCAATTTTGTCACGCCCAGCCACCAGGTCTTCCAGATCCTGGAGGCCCTGCCCCTGGCCATCGAGGCCGGCCTGAAGGTCCCCCTGGTTTACAACTCCGGCGGCTATGACGCAGTGGAGACCCTGATGCTGCTGGACGGCGTCATCGACATCTACATGCCCGACTTCAAGTTTTGGGACCCCAAGGTCGCGGAGCATCTGTGCGCCGCCAGGGACTACCCGGAGAGGGCCCGGGAGGCCTTAAAAGAGATGCACCGCCAGGTGGGGGACCTGGTCACGGACGACCAGGGCGTGGCCCAGCGGGGTTTGCTGGTGCGGCACCTGGTCCTCCCCGACAACCTGGCCGGCACCACAGAGGTCATGGAATTTTTGGCCACGGAACTGTCCCCCCACACCTACGTCAATGTCATGGGCCAGTACCGCCCCTGCGGCGAGGCCTTTCAGCACCCGCCCCTGGACCGCTTCCCCAGCCGGGAGGAATTAGCCGACGCCCAACAGGCCGCGCAACTTGCCGGCCTCACCCGCCTTGACCGCCGGGAGAAGCTGTTCCGGTGGTTTTGAGGGAAGTGTGGGGGAGGCCGGGACTGGGTCCCTGCCCTCCCCCACACCCCCCTCCCAACCCCCTTAAGGGATTGGGGGTGGGGTTGGGGGAGGGGGTAAGGGGCCGCCGCCCTTTAGCCCCCTCCCCCAAATATCCATTGCACGAGACGCACATGAGTGGCGATCTTTACGTCATCGGCGACATTCACGGGTGTTTGGCGCCCTTGAAGCGCCTGCTGGAGCATCTCGAGCCTGATCTTCATCAGGACCGTCTTCTCTTTGTGGGGGATTACCTCGACCGGGGGCCGGACTCCCGGCGAGTAGTGGACTATATTTTAAAGCTGCGGGCCCGCTATCCGGCCGACAACGTTATTTGTCTCCGGGGCAATCATGAAGCCATGTTCATGGATTTCCTGGCCGGCAAAAACCCCGAGTTCTTCTTATTGAACGGCGGCCGGAGCACGCTGACGGATTATTGGGGGGAGGACTGGGCCGACCAGCCTGACCTGGTGCTGCCCCTGGATCACCAGCGCTTTTACCAGGAATTACTCCCTTTTTATACTACCGACGACTACATTTTCGTTCATGGCGGCTTAAAGCCCGGGGTGCCTCTGGAACAGCAGGCGGAGGAAGACCTGTTCTGGATCAGGGGGGAATTTATCGCAGCCACCGAGGATTTTGGCCGCCGGGTAATTTTCGGCCACACGCCCTTTAAACAACCCCTGATCCTCCCCAACAAAATCGGCATCGATACGGGGTTGGTGTACGGCAATTACCTCACCTGCCTGAAGCTCCCCCAGATGGATTTTTATTTTGCGGGCCACGACCACGAGCGCGGTTGATTTTTCCCTGGCCCGAGCCTTTCCCTCTCCTTGACAGCCCGCCCTCTCTCCTGTAAATTCGGTGAGTTGGGGGAGAAAATCTCCGACATCTGACCCCGGCTTCGTGGCAGTTGAGATAACGGGACCGGCCCAAACCGGTGCCCCAAGGAGTTGAATGGATGTTACGTGCCGTGCGCCTTAAGTTCCTTTTCCTGTTTTGTGTGACTATTCTTGCCATTCTCCTGGTCCTCCCGTCCTGGGTGGCGATGCCGTCATGGTGGACAACCTACGTCAGCCGCGGCCTGAACCTGGGGCTGGACCTGAAAGGCGGCATGCACATGGTCCTGGAAGTGGACCTGGAGCAGGCCGTCCATAACGAACTGGACCGCACCGCCCGCAACCTCAACGCTATTGCCGACCGGCAGAAGGTCAGCCTCAAGGTGGGGGACATCGTCAACGATACCCTGCCTTTGACTCTCCTTAAGACCGGCGACGAAGACGCCTTCGCCAAACTCGTCAAGGATTACTTCCCCAAGCTGGAAATGAAAGGGCCTACCCCGGCAGGCGGCGGTCAGGCCTACACCCTCAATCTCCGACCCAAGGAAATCGAGGCCTTTAAAGAAGACACCCTGCGCCGCAGCCTGGAGATCCTGAGGAACCGCATCGACCAGTTCGGCGTGGCCGAGCCGGTCATTGTGCCCCAGGGCGGCGACCAGATCGTGGTGCAGCTCCCCGGCATCCAGGACCCCGCCCGGGCCCGGGCCTTAATTAAACAAACCGCTCAACTGGAATTCAAGCTGGTGGACGACGAGTCCCCGGTCACCCTGGGCGAATTGATCGATCAGGCTGAAAAAGACGGCAAACTCAAGGACCGCTACGACCGGGCCGAAGTGAACCAGGCCCTGGCGGGCCAAATCCCTGCGGATGACGAAGTCTACTATGAGATCAGGAAGGACCCCGACACCCACCGGGAAACCAAGATACCCCTCCTCATGAAGAAGAAAGTCCTCCTCACCGGGGACCGCATTGAAAACGCCACCGTGCGCCCCGACGGCGCCGAAATTGCCGTTTTGGCGACGTTCAACACCGATGGCGCTCAGGAGTTCGACCGCATCACCCGGGACAACGTCAAAAAACGGCTGGCCATTATCCTTGACAACGTGGTGCGCTCTGCCCCGGTGATCCAGGAGCGCATCTCCAAGGGCACGGCCCGCATCACCGGTAATTTCACCCCGGAAGAGGCAGCCGACCTCGCCACCGTGCTGCGGGTGGGCGCGCTGCCCGCCAGCGTCAAGGTGGTGCAGGACATCACCGTGGGGCCGACCCTGGGCCAGGACTCCATCCGTAAGGGCCTCATCTCCGGCCTCCTGGCCACCCTTCTCGTGGCCGGCTTCATGGTCTGGTACTACCGCTTCGCCGGGCTGGTGGCCGACTACGCCCTGATTATCAACACCATCATGCTCCTGGGCTGCCTGTCCCTGTTCAACGCCACCCTGACGCTGCCGGGCATCGCCGGTATTATCCTGTCCCTGGGGATGGCGGTGGACAGCAACGTCCTCATCTACGAGCGCATGCGGGAGGAATTCGCCGCCGGCAAACCCCTCAAGGCCGGCATTGACGGGGGCTACGACAAGGCCTTCTGGACCATCATCGACTCCCACGTCACCACGCTGATCACCGCGCTGGTGCTCTTCATTTTCGGCACCGGGCCCATCCGGGGCTTCGCCGTCACCTTGACCCTGGGCGTCACCCTGAATCTGTTCACCGCCCTGTTCGGCACCCGGGTGGTCTACGACTGGGCCATGTTAAAGCGCCTGCTCAAGAGCCTCACTTTTCACGAACTTTTCAAGAAGCCCAATCTGGATTTCATCGGCAAGCGCTATTTCGCCTTTGCGATTTCCGGGATTCTTTCCGCCCTGGGCATTATCGCTTTTATTTCCCTGGTGTGGTTCGGCAAAGGCAACCTCGGGGTGGAGTTCTCCGGGGGTTCCATGGTCCAGTTCAGCGCCGCGCAGCCCTTTTCGGTGAGCGGGGTGCGGGCCGCCCTGGACAAGGAAGGCTGGGGCACCGCCGAGATCCAGGCCATCGAGGGCGGCCGGGGCCTCATGGTCCGGATGAAGAAGTCGGAATCCAGCGTGCCGCACCTGTCTGAGAAAATGACCCAGGTGCTCAACCAGGCCATGCCTCAGAGCGATTTCAAGGCGGTGGGCACCACCGAAATCGGCGCTTCCGTCAGTCACGACCTGCGCCACAAAGCCATCGTCGCCATCGCCGTTTCGTTCCTGGCCATTGTCGTCTATATCTGGTTCCGTTTCGAATTTGTCTTCGGCATCGCCGCCATCATTGCCACCCTGCATGATGTGCTGGCGGTCCTGGGCGTCTTGTTCCTCCTGAACCGGGAAATCACCCTGCTGGTGGTCACCGCTTTGCTCACCATCGCCGGTTATTCCCTCACCGACACCGTGGTGGTGTTCGACCGCATCCGGGAGAACCTGGCCCGGCGCCGGGGGACGCTCGCCGACATCATCAACCTCAGCGTCAACGAAGTCCTGTCCCGTACCATCGTTACCAGCGCCACCGTCTTTCTGGTGGTGGTGGCCCTGTTCCTGTTCGGCGGCGTGGTCCTCCAGGACTTCGCCCTGGCCATGATGATGGGGGTCATCGTCGGCACCTATTCTTCGGTCTTCGTGGCCAGCCCGGTTATCTTCGCCTGGCGCAGAGAATTTAAAAGGGTGGATATCAAGCGGGAAAAGGTCATCGAGCTCGCCGCCCAGCAGCAGAAGAGCCAGGAGAAGCGGGCCGCCGGCGGCAAGAAAAAGAAGGGCGGCAAGAAATAAACCGGGTGAGGGCGGGGCTTGGCTTTGAGCCAATCAACCGAAAACCAGAAACCGGCAACCGGTAACTCCCTTAAGCCCAGGGCCATGGTTCTCTACGGCTATGGCCTCAACTGCGACCGGGAGACCCAGTTTGCCCTGAATAAAGCCGGGGCCGAGGCCGTCCGGGTCCACACCAGCGACCTGCTGGCCAACCCCGCCATGCTCTGGGACTACCACCTCCTGGCGGTGCCGGGAGGGTTCAGCTGGGGGGATGAGCACGGCGCCGGGGTTATCCTGGCCCTGCGCTTAAAGCTCGCCCTGGGCCAGGCCCTCCAGGAGTTCGTCCAGGCCGGCCGCCTGATCATCGCCATCTGCAACGGCTTTCAGGTGCTGGTGAACTTAGGTTTGCTCCCTAATCTCCCCGGCCGGGCCGGCGACCGCCTGGTGGCTCTCATCCCCAACGACTGCGGCAATTTCCGGGACGACTGGGTGCACCTCAAGGTCAATCCGGACAGCCCCTGTATTTTCACCCGGGGGCTTGATTCCCTGGAACTGCCGGTGCGCCACGGTGAAGGCAAATTCTACGCCGACGCCGGTATTCTGGCGGATTTGCAGAGCCGCCACCAGATCGTCCTCCAGTACGCCCTGCCCACCGGGGCCACAGCGAACGGCCGCTTCCCCGACAACCCCAACGGCTCGGCCCTGGACATCGCCGGCATCTGCGACGCCACCGGCCTGATCCTGGGTCTCATGCCCCACCCCGAGGCCCACATCGCCGCCTTTCAGCACCCCGCCTGGACCGCCGACAAGGAAACCTACCGCCGCCAGGGCCTCCCCTACCCGGAGCAGGACAGGGCCGGCCTGGCCATCTTTAGAAATGCAGTCAATTACTTAGCCGGCATAGTGTAAGGCTTAATTTGCAGGCAAAGGGGTAAGGGCCAGCGGGTCCTTACCTCCCGCCCTCCGCAATCCCTTATAGTGAATAGGAATTGGACCATGAGACTTGGCTAAGCCTTTTCTCTGAGACCATAGGATTGGGGGAGGGAGCTTGAGGGGGGGGGCAGGGAGCCGCGATCCCTGGCTCCTCGCCCTCAAATTTCTGTTTATCCCCTCTCCACCAGCCGGGGCAGGAGGTCGAAGCCGTGTTCCAGGACCAGGCCGCTCTGCTTGGCCGCGGCTTCGCTGTAGGACTGGGGCTTGTTGCCGGGGTGGCGGGAATCGAAGAGCACGAAGGGCACGGGCTCCGAGGTGTGGGTTTTGAGAGTTACGGGGGTCAGGTGGTCGCACATCACCAGCACCCGGTGGTCACCGAGATTTTTAAGCCCCTGCAAAAGCGGCCCCACCACCTTGGCGTCGAAGTCCTCGATGGCCTGGAGTTTGAGCTTTAATTCACCCTTATGGCCGGCTTCGTCCGGGGCCTCCACGTGGATAAAGACCAGGTCCTTCTTCTTTAAGGCCGTGAGGGCCGCGTCCACCTTGCCCTGGTAGTTGGTGTCGAGGTAGCCGGTGGCCCCGGGGACCATAATAGGGGTGAGGCCGGCATACAGGCCGATGCCCCGGATGAGGTCCACCGCGCAGATCACCGCGCCGGTGAGGCCGTAGCGCGCCTCGAGGGTGGGCAGGACCGGCGAGCGCCCCTGGCCCCACAGCCAGATGGAGGTCGCGGGCCGTTTCCCCTCACCCCTGCGGCGGCGGTTCAGTTCGTGCTCCTGGAGCACCGGCCAGGAGGCCCTGATCAGGGCTCCACAGGGGCGCGGCCGGGCCCTCGTCCTGAAAGAGTTTGCCAACTTCCTGGCCGGAATGGTCATGGGGCGGGTAGGTCTTCCAGCCCGCCTCCCCCTGGTTCCAGACCAGGAGGTGCCGGTAGCTCACCCCCGGATAGAAGTGGCGGCCATCCTGGCCCAGGGCCTTTTCCAGGGCCGTGATGAGCTCCCTGGCCTCCTCGCTGGTGATGTGGCCGGCGGCGTAGTCCTCCATGTAAAGCCCGCCGGACTCAGCCCGCAGGGTCACCAGGTTGCAGCGGAAGGCCACTTCGCCTTGGGCCAGCGCCACACCCATGGCCGCGGCCTCAAGGGGCGCCCTGCCGGTGTGATAGCGGGCCGGGTCGTAGCCCATGATGGCGAGATTAGCGATGTCGCTCCCCGGTTCCATGCCGGGGGGAACGGTGTGGGCCAGGCCCACCTCCCCCTCGCGGGCCAGCCTGTCAAGGTTGGGCGTCGCCGCCGCCTGCAGGAGGGTTTTCCCGCCCAATTCAGCCTGGGGGTAATCCCCCATACCGTCGCCGATTAAAATGACGTATTTCATGTAGTATTCCCGAAAATTATAAGTTCTTGCCTTGAGGCAATTAGACTCTTATCTCCCCACTTGATAAATCACCGGACGGTAGCGAGGTGGCGGGATGGGCTTGCCGGTTTCCCTGGCCGCCGCCAGCCAGGCTTTCTTGGCCTCCTCAACCTCGGCCAAGGCTTGCTCAGGGGTTTCCCCAAAACCGGAGCATGAATCCAGATCAGGAATGTCCGCGATATAGCCCCCGTCCTCGTCGCTAAAGAATATGTTGATGTGGTATTCCGGCATTGGGAAAAGCCTCCCATGACCCTAATCTTTATCATTCAACTTAATATTATATTTTTCCACCAATCGAAGAAACTGGCGAATTTGATAAGGCTTCGCTTCTCCCTTGACCTCTTGAAGGTTAATCAATTCCGGAACTTCAGGATGATAGAAAATATGATGGCTGCCGCTTTGTCGAGCCAGATGAAACCCAAAGCTCTTGATTAATTTTTCCAGATCGGGGAAAGGGACATTCCGGAGGTGCCCCTGCACGAGCCTCTGAAGAAGTTTTCTCGGGGGCAAAAGCACCTCCGGATACAGGATATTGCTTCCTTCTCACGCGGCCGGCGGCGGGGTGGTGATTATGGGCGGCGGCGTCACCACCACCGGCGGCGGGGTCCGGCGGTCATCCAGGTCGTGCTTGATCTCCGTCAGGGTCTCGTTGATGCGGAAGAAAATGATCAGGATTTCGCAATAAATCCGGACCACCAGGGGACCGAAAATGATCAGCATCAATCCATAAAAAGGACCGGCGGCGCCATAACGGGAGCCCACCAGAATGTAGCCGATCCCGAAGATGATGCACAGGGCCACGCCCACCCAGAAGAGAATCTGGATGACCACCGGCGTGATCATGGTCCGGAAAGCAAGAAAATCCCTCACGCTGTTCTCCTTTGCACCTGGTATGTGTGACGCGCATGACTGATTGATTATCCTGCTGGCGTTACGTGCTAGTGTATATCGGCACTCCCTGGTCTCACTCAAGTAAAGGTCGATTCCCCCTCAGATCTGGGCGGCGTCGAGGTTCGGGTCCTCGATGCGGTAGACCACGGCCGGGGGGCTCACGGCCGGGAGGTGGTCGATCTCGGCCAGGGCCCTTTTGACGTCGGCCTCCCGGGCCTCGTGGGTGATCATGACAATGGGCACCGCGCCCTGGACCTCCCGCCCCTTCTGGATCACCGCGCCGATGCTGATATTGTATTTCCCCAGCAACCCGGCGATGGCGGACAGCACCCCCGGCCGGTCCAGGGCCGCGAAACGGAAATAATAATTGGTGACGATGTCATCCAGGGGCTTGACGGTGCGCCGGCTGGCGAGCGCGGCCTCGGAGCCCAGCGGCGGCAGGCGGCGCTTGATGCCCAGGGAGAGGTTTTTGGTCAGGTCCAGGATGTCGCTCACCACCGCGCTGGCCGTAGGCATCATGCCGGCACCGGCACCTTCGAGCAGGATGGAGCCCACCGCGTCCCCGGTGATATACACGGCGTTCATGGCCCCGCCGACACCTGCCAGCATGTGGTCCCGGGGGATGAGGGTGGGGTGCACCCGGGCCTCGAGGCGGTCGCCGTCTTCCCTGGTGATGGCCAGAAGCTTGAGGGTGTAGCCGAACTCCCGGGCTAACTGCAGGTCCAGGGGGTCGATCTGGCTGATGCCGGACACGCTCACCGCGGGGAAATCAATCCTGGAGCCGTAGGCCAGGCTGGTGAGGATGGCCAGCTTGTGGGCCGCGTCCACCCCCTCCACGTCCAGGGTGGGGTCGGCCTCGGCAAATCCCTGGGCCTGGGCCTCCGCCAGGGCCTGCCCATAGGGCAGGTTGTGCTCGGACATCTGGGTCAGGATGTAGTTGGTGGTGCCGTTTAAAATGCCCAGAAGCTCCTTGATGCGGTTGGCCGCCAGCCCTTGGCGCAGCGTCAGGATGATGGGGATGCCGCCGCACACCGAGGCCTCGAAGGCCACCTCCACCCCCTTTTTGGCCGCGGCCGCGAAGATATCGTTGCCATAGACCGCCAGCAGGGCCTTATTGGCCGTGACCACGTGCTTGCCCCGGTCGATGGCGGCCATCACCAGGTCCCGGGCGGCCTCGGTTCCGCCGATGAGTTCCACCACGATGTCGATCCCGGGGTCGTCCAGGATGTCCATGTCCCGGTAGGTGAAGAGATTCTGGTCCACCCCGGCCCTCTCGATGCGGCCCGGATCCACCTCGGCCACCTTTTTGAGGATAAGGGGCACCCCCAGGCGCCGGGCGAACACCTCCGCCCGGTACACGAGAAGGCGCGCCACGCCGCTCCCCACCGTGCCGCAACCGATGATACCCACATGCACCGGCGCCATGGCTATCTCTCGGGGCCGAACAGGGCCAGTTCCTGGGCAAATTCTTTTTCCATCTCTTGCGCCCTCTGTTTTATTTCTTCCTCGGGCATCTTGAGCATTTTGCGGAAGCCCCGGATGGCCTGGTTGGTGCGGTGGACATTTTCCACCAAAGCGAAGCGCACGTAGTCGTCCCCCCACTCCCCGAAGCCCCGCCCCGGCGACACCGCCGCCTTGGCCTCCCTGATGCACAGGGCCGTGAACAGGAACGACTTCATGTGGCGGCGGAATTTCCCGGGAATCCGGGCCCAGACGAACATGGTGCCCTTGGGGGGCTCCACCCGCCAGGGAATCTTGTTTAAGCCCCGGCACAGGGCGTCCCGGCGTTCCTTGTAGGTGGCCACGATCTCCTCGACGCAGTCGTAGGGGCCGTTTAAGGCGATGATGGCGGCGATCTGGATGGGCTGGAAGACCCCGTAGTCCAGATAGCTTTTGATGCGGGTCAGGGCATGCACCAGGCGCTTGTTGCCGCACACGAAGCCCATGCGCCAGCCCGGCATGCTGTAGCTCTTGGACAGGCTGAAGAGCTCCACCCCCACGTCCTTGGCCCCGGGGACCTGGAGGAAGCTTGGCGCCTTGTAATCGTCGAAGACCAGGTCGGCATAGGCAAAATCGTGGACCACCAGCATGTCATGGCGCTTGGCGAACTCCACGATGCGCTCGAAGAACTCCAGTTCCACGCACATGGTGGTGGGGTTGTGGGGAAAGGACAGGATGAGCATCCGGGGCCGGGGCCGGATCAGCTCGGTGATGCGCACCAGGTCCTCGAAGAAATCCCGGTCGTGGGCGAGCGGTATGCTCACCAGCTGCCCCCCGGAAATCACCACGCTGGCCGCGTGGATGGGGTACGTCGGGTTGGGCACCAGCACCACATCCCCTGGCATGACCGTGGCCAGCACCAGGTGGGACAGGCCCTCCTTGGCCCCGATGGTGGCGATGGCCTCGGTCTCGGGGTCGATATCGACGTCGAAGCGGCGCTTGTACCAGTCCGAGATGGCCACCCGGAGCTTGGTGATGCCCTTGGACGCGGAATAACGGTGGTTGGTCCCCTTGCCGGCCGCCTCGATGAGTTTTGCCACGATATGGGGCGGGGTAGCCAGGTCGGGGTTCCCCATGCCCAGATCAATGATATCCTCGCCCCGGCGACGGGCTTCCATCTTCAGGGCGTTTACCGTGGCAAAAACATACGGCGGCAGCCGCTTCATGCGAGGGAATTCTTCCACCGGCATCGTCTTCTCCTTCAGGCTAAGATTGCGTAATTTTAAAGGAATAATTATCTCAAAAGCAGGCTTAAAGTCAAATGGGGAATGGGGGCCCTGTGCGGACAAAAGTCCCCATGAATGATGATCGGTTACCGGTATCCTTGATTGCTGACTGCTGACTGCTCCTTGTTCTTACTTGACCCTCCCCCCAAAAGGCCGTAAAATTAACAGATAAAATTTTTTAACTCTTTCAAATAATTGCCACACCTCACTTATAGAGAGTAAAATGCGAGCCCTCCTGATCAATCCGGTATTTCCGACGTTTTTCTGGACCATGCCCCAGCTTTGCCATATCCAGGGATGCAAGAGCAGCACCGCGCCTTTGGGTCTGATCACTGTGGCGGCGATGCTGCCAGCCGACTGGCAACTCCGCCTGGTGGATCTCAACACCCGCGCCTTGACCTCTGCCGACTGGGACTGGGCCGACGTGGTCCTGATCTCCGCCATGGCCGTCCAGAAACAGAGCCTCCTGGAACTTATTCAAGAGGCCAAGGCCCGGGGCAAAATCGTGGCCGCGGGCGGCCCCTACCCCTCGGTCATGCCCGAGGAAGTGATGGCCGCGGGCTGTGATTTTCTGGTGCGGGGCGAGGCCGAAATGCTCATGCCCCAGCTCCTGGAGGACCTCCAACAGGGCAAAACCGGAATTATCTATAAAGCTGAGGAAAAGCCTGACCTGTCCTTTTCGCCCATTCCCCGGTTTGACCTCCTCAACCCGGTCGATTACCTATCCGTCTCCGTCCAGACCAGCCGGGGCTGCCCCTTCGACTGCGAATTTTGCGACGTGGTGAGCCTGTTCGGCCGCAAGGTCAGGACCAAAAAGCCGGAGCAGGTGATGGCGGAACTGGAGGCCCTGTACCGCTTGGGCGGGGTCCAACATATTTTTTTCGCGGATGACAACTTTATCGGCAACAAGGCCAACGCTCGTCAGCTCCTGAACCTGATCATCCCCTTCATGAAAGAACGGGGCGAACCCTTCACCTTCATCACCGAGACCTCGGCCAACCTGGGGCAGAACCCGGATATCATCGATCTCATGACCGAGGCCAACTTCGACACTATTTTTATCGGCGTCGAGAGCCCCGATGAAGAGGTGCTGCAGCGCGCCCATAAGCGTCAGAACGTCGCCACCCCCCTGGCGGATTCCCTCAAGGCCATCAACGCCAACGGCTTGAGCATCATCGGCAGTTTCATCCTGGGGCTGGACGGCGAAACCGCGGGCGCCGGCGACCGCATCGTCGACTTCTGTGAGGCCGTCAACCTGCCCGTGGTCATGTTGAACATGCTCTTTCCCCTTTTAAGGACCCGGCTCTGGCACCGCCTGCGCCAGGAAGGCCGCCTCCGGCAAGAACTCGCCGAAGACTGGGCGGAACGCAAAAGCCCCGAAATGGAATATTACACCCAGATGTTTTTTGAACCCAGCCGCCCCGAGGAAGAGGTCGTGGAGGAATACTTCCGGATGGTGGACCGTCTCCTGGAGCCCTCGGCGTTCCTGGCCCGGGCCTACCGCTCCATCCTCGCCATGCGGCCCACCCGCTCGGCCATGGCGGCCAAGAAGGGTGAGACCCTGCCTCCCGCTGCCGGCCCCAGCCACAAGAAAAGCCGGGGGGATTACCTCAACGACATCCGCCGCTTCTACGCGCCTGGCCTGGAGTCAGGGGGTCAAGTCCTCCTGCCGCATACAGTTCTGGCGCCAGTTGTACGGCGTCTGGCGGCACAATCCCAGCCGGCTGATACGCTATCTCCGGACCTGCGCCTATGGCGAGGACTTCTTCCCCTTCCGGGAGGCCTTGCTCCGGCACAAGAAAAATCTCAAGGCCAAAACCCCGGACCAGGCGAAAGCGAAAGCCTCGCAACTCTCGGCCATGGCCTCCTGAAGTTACTTTAAGCAGGGAGCTTTAGGCTTACGGCCAATCCCTTTATACAAGTGCATCTGTAGGTCACGGCTTGCCCTGCCCTCTCCGGGTATACCCGCATAATCAAACCATGCCCTAGGCGTAAGCTTGGGGGCAGACTCGGCGTCCGCCCTTTTTAATTTGAATGCACACCGGGGGTGCCTCTTATGCGGTTATGCTGGGGGAGGGAGTTTGAGGGAGGGGGGACGGGGCCAGGCGTGACCCTTGGCCCCCTGCCTTAAGGTCTTTAGTTACGGCCAGACGCTAAATAAGGTGGCCAGGCCCAGGACCAGGCTCACGGAGCCGTTCAAGGTGAAAAAGGAGTGGTTCAGGCGGGTAAGGTCCTGGGGGGACAAGAGGCGGTGTTCCCACCAGAGGAGCAGGCCCGCGGCCAGGGCCGCCAGGTAGTAGAGCCAGCCCAGCCCGGCCAGCCACCCGGTCAGGAGAAACCCCAGGCTGGCCGCCAGATGCAGGCGCCGGGCCAACGCCATGGCCCGGGCCCTTCCCAGCCGCACCGGCAGCGAATGCAGGCCGGTTTGCCGGTCAAAGTCCTCGTCCTGCAGCGCGTATAAAATATCAAACCCGGCCACCCAGAGGAGCACCGCCAGCCCCAGGACCAGGGGTGTGGGTGCCAGGTTCCCCCGCACCGCAATCCAACCCGCCACCGGCGCCAGCCCCAGGGCCGCGCCCAGGACCAGGTGCGAGGCCCAGGTGAACCTCTTGGCGTAGGAGTAGCCCAGCACCACGGCCAGGGCCAGGGGCGAAAGCATCAGGGCCAGGGGATTGAGTTGCGCCGCGGCGACAAAAAAGAGGAGACTGCTGGCAATGATAAAGCCCAGGGTAAAACTCTGGCTCACCAGGCCCCGGGGCAGGGCCCGGTCCCTGGTCCTGGGGTTTTTGCGCGTCCACCGCCGCGTCTGCCAGGCGGTTGAAGGCCATGGCCGCGCTTCTCGCCCCCACCATGGCCAGCAGGATAAAAAAGGCTTGCCGGGCCGTGGGCAGCCCCCGGGCCCCCATGAGCGCCCCCATGAAGGCAAAAGGCAGCGCAAACACGGTGTGCTGGATTTTGATCATCTCCAGGATGATCTTGATCTTCTGGAAAAATGAAGGCATTTTTTGTATTAGGTTTTTCTGGGAGGAGGGCCAACCTGAGGTCCCTGCCCTCCCGCCTACCACCCTTCAACCCGCCTAAGGGGCCTGGTAAAGGCGATCCTGAGCCCGACCTACCGGGCATAGAAGCGTGCCCAAGGGGTTGGGGGAGGGAGTTTGAGGGAGGGGGCAGGGGTCCACTGACCCCTGGCCCCCTCCCTCAAAATAACCTTTTCCCCTACCCTCCTCACTCCCCCCACCTCTTGCTCAGCTCATGTTCCAGGCCCAGGTGGTCCAGGATACGGCCCACGAAATTCCGGGCCATCTCCGTCAGGCTCTGGGGCCGGTGGTAAAACCCGGGCATGGCCGGAAAGATGGTAGCGCCGGCTTCCGCCGCGGCCAGCATATTCTTGAGATGCACCAGGCCGAGGGGCGTCTCCCGCACCACCAGGATGAGGGGCCGCTTTTCCTTAAGCATCACTTCCGCGGCCCGGTGGATGAGGTTCCGGGACAGGCCCTGGGCGATGGCCCCCAGCGACCCCATGGTGCAGGGGATGACCACCATGCCCCGGGCCTGAAAGGAGCCGCTGGCCAGGGGCGCGGCGAAATTTTTCCAGCCGTGCACGATGGTGCTTGGGGCCCACCAATTCGCTGAGTTCCAGGCCCAATTCCAGGTGCAGCACCTGCTCCCCGGCCTCCGAGGCCACCGCGTGCACCTCGAGGTCCGGGCATTGGTCCAGGTACGCGAACATCTCCCGGGCGTAGAGCATGCCGCTCGCCCCGGTGACCGCCACCACCAGGCGGTTTTTGCCCTTGGAGGGAGAAGCCCCGGTCATTTCAAACCCAGCTTCGGCCACAGGGCGTCCACCTTCTGCTTGATCTCCGGCGACATCTCGATGACCTCCGGCCAATCCCGGGTAAAGCCCTCCTCCAGCCACTTGCGGGTGCAGTCCACCCCCATCTTGCTGCCGTAGTGGGGGAGCGGCGAGGCGTGGTCCAGGGCGTCCACCGGCCCATCCACGAACACCACGTCCCGGCGGGGGTCGACGTTGTTCCCCAGGCGCCACAGCACCTGGCCCAGGTCCTGGACGTCCACCTCCCGGTCAAAAATCAGGATCATCTTGGTGAACATCATCTGCCCCAGGCCCCACAGGGCGTGCATGACTTTGCGGGCGTGCCCGGGGTAGCGCTTGTCGATGGAGATGAAGGCCAGGTTGTGAAACACCCCCTCCATGGGCAGGTTCAGGTCGACGATCTCGGGAAGCGTCTTCTGGATCAGGGGGAGGAAGATGCGCTCCGTGGCCTTGGCCATGAAGCAGTCCTCCATGGGGGGCTTCCCCACAATGGTGGCGGGGTAGATGGGCTCCCGCCTCTGGGTCATGGTGGTGACGTGAAAGACCGGGTACTCGTCCGGCAGGGAGTAATAGCCGGTGTGGTCCCCGAAGGGCCCCTCCACCCGCCGCTCCCCCGGATCCACGTAGCCTTCCAGCACAATCTGGGAGCTGGCCGGCACCATGACGGGAATGCTGACGCACTGCACCATCTCCACCGGCTCCTGGCGCAGAAAGCCCGCAAAAATCATCTCGTCCAGGTCCTCCGGCAGGGGCGCGGTGGCGGCATAGATGGTGGCCGGGTCGGCGCCGATGGCCACCGCCACGGGCAACCGCTCCCCCCGGCGCTCCGCCACCCGGTAGTGCTGGGCCCCGCCCTTGTGCCGGTGCCAGTGCATGCCGGTGGTATTCTTATCGAAGACCTGGAGGCGGTACATGCCCAGGTTGCGCTTGCCGGTCTCGGGGTGGTGCGTAAACACCAGGGGCAGGGTGACAAAAGGCCCGCCGTCCCCTGGCCAGCAGGTCAGCACCGGAATTTTGGTGAGATCAACCTCGTCGTCCTTTAAGACAATTTCCTGGCAGGGCGCATGGGTCACGGCCTTGGGGAAGATGTTCCCCAGGCGGGCCAGCTTGGGGAGCATTTTGAGCTTCTTGATGAGGGTGTCCGGGGCCTCCGCCTCCAGGAAGCTCAAAATTTCGGCGGCGATATCCCCCAGGCTGTTCACCTCCAGGGCCAGGCACATGCGCTTCATGGACCCGAAGGCGTTCATGAGCACGGGCATGTCGTAGCCGGGGACGTTTTCGAAAAGGAGGGCCGGCCCGTATTTTTTGTTCACCCGGTCGGTGATTTCGGTGATCTCGAGGTTGGGGACTCACCGGCTCCTTGATGCGCACCAGTTCCCCGGCCTTGTCCAGGACCTTGATAAAATGCTGCAGGCTCTTGTATCCCATATCAATCCTGATCAAGAGCCCCGACCGGCGGCTTTTTGTGCTTCGCCTTCGTCTATGGCCTTGACCCACCACTGCCGGGTCATCTCGGCCATGACTGCGCCAGGCGCCAACTCCCGGGTGACGGCAGCCATGGTGTCCTCCTTGATACGGCCGTCCCGCACCAGTTCTTCCCCGGCCCGGGCCGTGGCCGCCAGGATCTGCTCCACCAGGGGTTGAAGCTCTGGGACGGCGAGGGCCTCCGCTGAGTTGCGGTAGATTTCAGCCACCAGGTCAGGACCGCACAACATGCGCACGGTCAAGGACAAAGGCTCAAACATGGACTGGTCCCAGTTGCCGCACACACTCAGCACCGCCACCTTGGGCACCTTCTCAAAGCGATAGGGATGTCCCCCCTCCTCGTTTAACCCCAGCGGGTCGAGCATGGGCATGGTGCGTTCGATGAATCTTTTCATGCGGGCATTCATGGTCATGTGGTAGACCGGCGTGGCCAGCACCGCGAGGTCGGCCGCCAGATACCGCTCGAAAAGCTCCGCCGACATGTCGTCTTTCTGGACGCAGCGCCCCAGGTCTCTGAGCCAGCAGCTGAAACAGCCCAGGCAGTCTTTGATCTGGTAATCGCGCAGATACACGGTCTCGGTGGAGGCGCCGGCCCGCCGCGCCCCCTCCAGAAATTTTTGCAGGATCAGCTCGGTCTTGCTGGTGTCATTACTCCGGGGGCTGCTGTTAAAGGCAACGATTTTCATGAGGTCTCCTTCTCGAGAGCTTTTGTTCCCCAATAATTAAAGGGTTGAGGGAGTGGGATGGGGAGAGGGAGCATGGACTCCGCTGATCCCTGGCCCCCTCTCCACAAACATGTCTCAAATCGACTCCAGGCGCGGCAGCTCCGCCAGCACCCCGTAGCGATGCAGAAACTGGTAGAAGGTCATGAGCCCTTTCTGCTGGTGCACATCCAGTTCATAATTCAACAGACTGAAATAATTGCGCAGATCTTCCGTGGACATACTTACCAGATTCGTGGCGTGCCGACAAATCTCTTCCAGGGCGCCAAGCCCCCAACCCTTGGACTGAAGGAGGGTCTGGTGCACGCTGTGCACTGCCTCCGGGTGATTCTCAAAAAAACTGCGCCGTACGGCCCATACCCCGAAAACGAAGGGGAGGCCCGTGAGGTCGTGCCAGGCCCTTCCCAAGTCCAGGTAATAGGGGTAGCGCCCCGTGGTCTTGAGGCGCAGGGCTTCATCGCCGATGGCCATAAGACCGTAGGCCCCGTCCGGCAGCCGGTCCGTCACCGGGGCGGTGCGGTACAGGGGCTGGACCCCGAACATCTCGTAGAGCAGGACCTTGAGGAGGGCCGCGGAGGTGGCCGAACTGGCGCTGAGGATCACTTCCCGGGCAGTGAGCTGGGAAAAGGGTATCCGGCTGAAAAACAGCACGCTGCCCACGTCGCCGTCGGTGCTGATGGAGAGATCCGGCAGGAGGAGGTAGTCCTTGAAGTGGCGGCCGTACTCCACCGAAGAGATGGCGCTCACCTCCACCTCGCCCCGGAACAGCCGCCCGTTCAGCTCCGCCGGGGTCCCCGGCACCATCTCGAAGCCGTTGGCCACATAGGCCCGCTCCAGGGCATAGTAAATGGGCAGCACGTTGATGTAATGGATGCGGCCGACCCGCAGTTTAGGCGGCATGGGCTTCCTCGCTTCCTGGCCCGCAAATCCAGGTGATATGGCCGGCGGCCCCGGCGTCAAGCAGCTCCGGCCAGAAATCCCCCTTGCCGCTCACCGGGACAAACAGCAGGTCCGCCATCTTGCCCGGCTCGAGGCTCCCCAGGTCCTGCTCCCGTCCCAGGGCCCGGGCCCCGTTCAAGGTGCCCAGGGCGATGAGCTCGCAGATGGGGAAATCAGGATAAAAGTGGTGCAGGCACAGCATTTCCCTGAAAAGATTCACGTCCCCGTTGCTGGCCAGGGAGTCGGTCCCCAGGGCCAGGGGCACCCCGGCCTTGACCAGTTCCGGCAGGTCCGGAAACCCGGCCCCGGTGAAGCGGTTGGACCGGGGGCACAGGACCACGGTATTTCTCCGCCGGGCCAGGATTTCCCGGTCGGCCTGGCTCAGCCAGATGCCGTGCACCGCCAGGACATCCTCACCCAGGAACCCCAAGCTGTCGAGGTAAGCCGCGGGCGAGCAGCCGGGGGCCTGGTAGCCTTCGTACCAGCGGCCCCTTTTGGTCAGCAGCTCCTGGAAATACCCGCCGCCCTTGCTCAAAAAACTCAGCTCTTCCCGGGATTCCGCCAGGTGCACGGTGCTTCTCCGGTGACGCGGCCGGTTCCAGGCGGCGATGCGGTGAAACAGGGCCGCTGACACCGAATAAGACGAGTGCGCCGCGGCCCCGAAGTTGGCGGCCCGGGACTCGGGTTGGCCGAGGAACGGAAAGTCCGCTTCCAGAGACTTATCATTAAGAAGATTGAATCCCAGGCATTCGTAGAAATACTGGAACTCCAGGCCGCTGGCCGCCAGCGCCGCAAAACTCGCCCCGGTGTTGCTCACCTCGCCCACCAGGCCCGTGCCGGTGCGCCTCAGGTCCAGCAAGCTATCCTGCACCCCGGCCTGTATCTCTGGCCACCGACAGATGGGCAGCCGCGGCCAGGGCCTGCCCCAGCCAGTGGGGAAAATCCTTTTGCGGGTCAACCTCATCTTTTAAGGCGGATAATTCCAAGTGCACGTGGCAATTCACCAGGGCCGGCAAGATGACCCCATCGCCGTGGTCCAGGATCGGCCCGGAAAAAATGCGCTGGAGCTCCGGAGCCTTGCCCACCGCGGCGATGCGGCCGCCAGCCACCGCCACCGCAGCATTGTCCAAGGCCGGCCCGTTTCCCGGCACCACCCAGCGGGCCCGATGTAAAGTTACTTGAACCATGTATGCCACTCCGGGCCGATGTCACCCCGCCGGCGGTAGCGCTCCATCAGCCTGTTACAGCCGCATTCCCTGGGAGCCGCCGCCAAGGCGGGGACAAGCCGCAACACCAGCTCCGCCATGGCCCCCTCCACTTCCTGCACCCGGGCCACTTCCTCCGGCGTCGCCAACCCCTCGAAGAGCACCCCCGGCTGATAGGGGCGGTCCTTGACCCCCTCGGCAAAATTCACCACGTAGCACAGGGCCGCGTAGCACAGCTCCAACTCCCGGGCCAGGAAAACCTCGGGGACGAGCGTCATGCCCACCAGGTCGCCCCCCAGCCTCCCGAATTTCTTTATCTCCGCCGGTGTTTCGAGGCGGGGCCCGCTGGTGGCCACGTACACCCCCTGGTCGTGCAGGGGAAATGATCCATTTTCCAGGGTCCTGATCACCGCCTGGCGCAACTCCGGGCAAAACACCGGGTTCTGCCGCACAAAGCCCAGGCCCCGCCCCGGAAAAAAGGTATACGGCCCCCCCCGGGTTTCATCCAGAATGTCATCCGGCAGCGCCAAATGGCCCGGCGCCATGGCCTCGTTGATGGCCCCCGGCGCACACCAGGCCAGGATTTTCTCCACCCCCAGGTCCTTTAAAGCGTAAAGATTGGCCCGGTCATTGACAAAGGCCGCGCCGACATGATAGCCCTCCTCCCCGTGCCGGGACAGCACCGCAAAGGTCAAGCCCCTCATGCTCAAAAAGATGCACCGGGTTGCTCTCCCCGAAGGGCGTGGCCTGCACCTCCCCCCCCAAATACCGCACACCCTGCCCCAGAAAATCCCGGTGCGCCCCCACCCGGGCAATGACGGCGAGTGCATGGATTGTTGAGGGGAGGACCGGGGGATCGGTGGGTCCCCCATCCTCCCCTCAAGCTCCCCTCCTCACCCCCTTTAAGAGTAGCTGGGAAACCCTCTAAGGGGTTGGGGGAGGGAGTTTGAGGGAGGGGGCAGGGGGCCACTGCCCCCTGGCCCCCTCCCTCAAGTAAACGGTACACATGATCCCGTCTTTGCGCCACGTATACCCAGCGCTGGTGATGAGGTGCTTAATTTCGTTCTCGGAGAGGCGGAAGGTGACGCCGGCCGCGGCCACCACGTTTTCTTCGATCATGGTGGAGCCGAAGTCGTTGGCCCCGAAGGCCAGGGCCACCTGGGCGATTTTGCCCCCCTGGGTGACCCAGGAAACCTGGAGGTTTGGGACGTTGTCCAGGACCAGGCGGGAGATGGCCAGGGTCTTAAGGTAATCCCAGGAACCCGCGGCCTCCCCGCCCAGGTCGGTGCAGTGCGGCTGAAAACTCCAGGGGATGAACGCGGTGAAGCCCCCGGTGTCGTCCTGCAGGTCCCGGACCCGCAAGAGGTGTTCGGTGCGTTCGGCCCGGGTTTCCACATGCCCGAACATCATGGTGGCGGTGCTCCTGAGGCCCAATTTATGGGCCGCGGCCATGACTTGAGCCATTCGCCGGCGCACATTTATTGGGAGAGAGATTCTGCCGCACCCGGTCCACCAGGATTTCGGCGCCCCCGCCAGGGATGGAGCCCAGGCCGGCGGCCATCAGGCGCTCCAGGACCTGGCTGACGGTGAGGCCGCTGCGGCGGCTGAAGTAGGTGATCTCCGGGGGTGAAAAGCCGTGGACGTGCAGGCCGTGGCCCCGGATAAAGCGCACCAGGTCTTCGTAATAACTCAGGGGCAGGTCAGGGTTCAGGCCGCCCTGCAACAAGATGCCGCTGCCGCCCAACTCCCGGGTTTCCGCGAGTTTCTGGTGAAGGGTCTCATCATCCAGGACAAAGCCCTCGGGCGACCCGGGGGGCCGGTAAAAGGCGCAGAAACGGCAGCCGGACACGCAGATATTGGTGTAGTTGACGTTGCGGTCCACCACGTAGGTGACCGCGGGCTCGGGATGGAGGCGCCACCGGGCCCGGCCGGCGAGCCTCCCCAGGGTCATGAGGTCCAGGTCCCAGAGCGCCAGGGCCTCTTCCCGGGACAAGCGGTCCCCGGCCAGGAGCTTGTCTTCCAGGTGAGCCGCGTTCACGTTCATGAGTTCTTCACGTTGTACAGGGTGTCCCGCTCCACCGGCTGGCAGCCAGCTTCTTCAATCATATGGAGGAGTTGCGTCCGGGTGAGACCCTGGGGGGTCTGGGCCCCGGCCATGTGGGTGATTTTTTCCTCGATGACCGTGCCGTCGATGTCGTCGGCCCCGAAGGCCAGGGCCAGTTGCGCCAGCTTGGGGCCGATCATGATCCAGAAGGCCTTGATGTGGGGGAAGTTGTCCAGCATCAGGCGGGCCACCGCCAGGTTCTTGAGGTCGTCGAACCCCGTGGTCTCGGGGAGGTCCGGCAGGCGGGTGTTTTTCGGGTGGAAGGCCAGGGGGATGAAGGCGACGAAGCCCCCGGTGTCATCCTGGGCCTCACGCAGCCTCACGAGATGGTCCACCCGCTCCTCCACCGTCTCCATGTGGCCGTAGAGCATGGTAGCGTTGCTCTTGACTCCCAGGCGGTGCGCGGTCTGGGCCACCTCGAGCCACCCCTCCGGGGACAGCTTTTTGGGGCACAGGCTGGTGCGGATGCGGGCGCTGAAGACCTCGGCGCCGCCTCCCGGGAGCGATCCCAGGCCGGCTTCCTTCAGGGCCTCGAGGGTGTCGGCCACGGAGAGCTTGGCCAGGTCGGCCAGGTAGGCGATCTCCACCGCGGTGAAGGCCTGGAGGTGCACGTCGGGCCTGAGCTCCCGGATGCCCCGGAGCATGTCCAGATAATAGGAAAAAGGCAGGTCCGGGTGCAGGCCGCCGACGATATGGATCTCCGACACCGGCTCGTCCAGACGCTCCCGCACCTTGTCCAGAATTTCGGACAGCGTCATGGTGTAGGCCTCGGGGTCATCCGCACTCTTGCCGAAGGCGCAGAACTGGCAGCCGTTGACGCAGACGTTGGAATAGTTCACGTGCTGATTATAAATGTAATAGGCCTTGCGGCCGTGGAGGCGCTCCCGCACCAGGTTGGCCAAGTACCCCACCCCCAGCAGGTCCCGGCTGCGGTAGAGGGTAACCCCGTCCTCACTGGAAAGCCGCTCCTGGGCTGCGACCTTGTGGTAAATCGGCATTAACTCGGGGTCCTGAAAAAATGGCTGCATGACAATCTCTCCATGTGACCATTCGGTCATCTCAGCAGGAAAAAAATTTTGACTGTTCTGGCACTCCGCAAAATTCCAGAAAATTATTGCTTTGAGGAAAGGGTAACCGGGTCGAAGTCTGCTGCCCCCTCTCCCTCCCCCCCTTTTACGCTTTTGGTCGGGAATTCGGGCCCCGGACCAGCTTTCCGACCCCATTCCGCGGGTTGGGAGGGGGGTCTGGGGGGAGGGCAGGGATCTCAGATCCCTGGCCCTTCCCCCTGAAAACTTTCATGCCCCCATCCCCGTCCTGAGAATCCCCACCAGCTCCCCAACCCTCTTCTGCAGGTCCTCGGGGCTGGCCCGGTCCAGGCCCAGGGTGACATCGAAGGACGGCACTGCGGTGGCCTGGAGGAAGCGGTCCAAAAGCGCGTCCAGGAGGAAAATCGCCGCGGCCGGGGGCAGGTCGGCCCGCAGCTCACCCCGTTCCTGGCCCTGTCGCACCAGCGACCCCAGGTATTCCGCGGCAAACTGGCGCACCGCCGCGAGGAGTTCCCGGCGCCGGGGCACGTGCTGGTCGAAGAGGATCTTCAGGTACAGGCCGTACACCCTGGGGTGCCGTTGGATGAAGGCCACCCCGGCCACGAGGGATTTTTCCAGGCGCACGAAAAAATCCTCGTCCCGGGTCTCCTCTTTGACCGCCAGTAAGGTGCGCCGCACCATGCCGATGGCAAAATCGAAAATATAAAGAAATAAAGATTTTTTATCTTTAAAATATTGGTAGATCGACCCCTTGGCGATGCCTGAGGCCGACACCATGGTGTTGACGCTGGCCTGCTGATAACCCTTGTCGGAAAATTCCCCCAGGGCTGCAGACAGCACCCGGTCCTGCTTTTCCGGGGACAGGTTGTGGAAAGTGGGGCGTGCGGCTTCCATATGACCACTTGGTCATATCATCCCCCCCTTGGGCTTGTCAATCGGTTTTTCTCACTTCAAGAATTGCATTTTCAAGCAACCATGCTTATGTTTTAATTATAGAATTCTTTTCCGAAAAGCTTCGCCACCTTCACATTTGATTAAAGGGTCCGGATTGACACTTGCTGTCTTCGCCCCGCGGGTGTAATTGCAGTCAGCGTATGCCGGATAATACCAAGCACCTGGCCCTGGTCATCGTCAACTTGAGGCCCGGCCGGGACGGCGCCTCGAGCACCATGCTGGAACTGATGTTCGCGGTCAGGCGCCTGGGTTTCAGGGCCTCTGTCTTTAATTTTGTTGCCGACGAACCGCCTTACCGGGACCTGGTGTTGGAAAGGATGGCCTTGAGCGGGTCGCCGGCGGTTCCCCCTGACGCTGAGGTCTACCATTACCGGGAGCGCGACGTTGATTGCCAGGTGCGCTTTTTGCCGTATGCCTATTCCCGAACTGGCAGCCAAGCCCCACGAGGCTGTCAGGACGATTATGCAAACCCTCGGCGGCCAGTGCATCGACTATGCCCTGACGGCCGACCGGATGTCGCTGCTGGCGGCCCACCTCCTGGGCCTCCCGGGCTGCCATTTCTTCCGTTCAATCGGCAACATCGAACGCCTGCAAAGCATGCACCCGGCCTACCTGGGAAGCCTCCGCAGCCGGGACTGCACCGCCGGGAGCACCTTTTTGCAGGGCAAGATCAAGGAATGGCTCGGCATCGACGCCACGGTGATCAATCCCGTTATTGACTTCGAGGCTTACGTCGCGGCCCCGGATGTGCCCGGCGACGCCGTTGGTTTTTATGCTTTAGGTACGGTCGCGCCATAAAGGCGATGAATTGGTGCATGAGATTACCAGAAGAATGCCGGAGACAAAATTTGTTGTTGTGGGCAGGGGTTATAACCGGTTCGCGCCATTACCAGACAATGTCGCCTATTGGGGTCATCAGAGCGACATGAGGAACTTTTACCGGCAGATAAAAATAATCCTTGTCCCTTCTTTGGTGAGGAGGGCTTTTCCCGGATGATCCTTGAAGCCGCGGCCAACGGCATTCCCGCCATTGCCAACAACGTGGGGGGCATACCTGAAGCGCTGGGGAACAGCGGCGTTTTGATCCCCATTGAGTCTTTGGATACCGTTGACCTAGATCACACTGCCGAGTGCTATGTCAGGGAGATCAGAAGGCTCATGGATAATAAAAACGACTATGCAGTGCTGAGCGCCAAAGCCCGGCAACGGGCCCGCAACCACGCAAGGAACAGGATAAAATCCTGCGCCGGTTCTTTGAGCCGTTATGGCCAATAACGTAATTCTTTTGAAACTTCGTGTCTCATTTTTTAAACAAATATCCGGCTGTTAATCAGCTTGACAATATATTTAATGAGTATATTTATGATAGTTAGCGCTGTGGCATTGTCTTTGCTATTCATGGTAGTGACTTGGTTTAGCAAGCCTTTCGCCCGCGTGATTCCACGGTTTAAGCATAAATTCCGGGGCAGTGACTCTGGGAAGTTCATTCTCGAGGAGAGAGATGTGACCATGAAAGACAAGCCGCTAGCCAACCCCCTCATCGTCCTGCGGGAAGAATTTGACGATTGGGCCATCCTTTTTGACCCGGACCAGGGCAATGCCTATGGTCTTAATCCCATCAGTGTGTTCATCTGGCAGCGTCTGGACGGCAAACATAACGTCGATGATATTGTGGCGGAACTGCAGGCGCAGTATACCGAGGTGCCCGCAAGAGGCCGCGGCGCATGTCCGGGAATTTATCGACCATCTGATGAGCAAGGGTCTGGCCGGCTTTGAATTTCAGGCCTGACGGGAAAACCATGCGACTGATGCGAGCCCCCTCCAGCCTGGAAGTGGCCATTACCGGCAAGTGCAACCTGCGCTGCCTGTACTGTTTCCACTTTACCAGCGCTCTCGATGCTCCCCGGGACCTGCCCAAGGAGGAGTGGCTCAGTTTTTTTGAGGAACTGGGCCGCCTGGCGGTTCTCAAGTTGACCCTGGAGGGTGGCGAGCCCTTCATCCGCCCCGATCTCCCGGAGATCCTGGAAGGCATCGTCAAGAACCGCATGCGCTTTAACATCCTGAGCAACGGCACCCTCATCACCGATGAAATGGCGGGCTTCCTGGCCTCCACCCGGCGTTGCGATTTCGTGCAGATCTCCATTGACGGCTCCAAGGCTGAGGTCCACGACGCCAGCCGGGGGAAAGGCAATTTTCATCAAGGCCCTCGTGGGCCTCGAACACCTGAAAAGCCATGGCGTCAAAGTCAGTGTGCGGGTGACCATCAACCGCTACAACCTGGAGGACCTGCCGGAAGTGGCCCGGTTCCTCCTGGAGGATTTGGGGCTGCCGGGCTTTTCCACCAATTCCGCCGAATACATGGGGGTCTGCCGGACCCATGCGGAGAATATCCAGCTCACCGCGGCCGACCGCAGCCGGGCCATGGCCCTGTTGTGGGAGCTCAAGGAGAAATACCCGGGGCGCATCTCCGCCACGGCCGGTCCCCTGGCCGAGGCCCGGGACTGGGGCAAAATCAGGCAGGATTACCGGGACGGCCGGGCGCCGGCCTCGGGCCGGGGCCACCTGGTGAGTTGCGGCGGCACCCGGTCCAGGTTGGGGGTCCGCTGCGACGGCGTCATCGTGCCCTGCATCATGATGTCCCACATCGAGTTGGGGCGCATCAATCAGGATGACCTGGGGGAGATTTGGCGCCATCACCCGGAGCTTACCCGCCTGCGGGAACGCCATGCCATCCCCTTGAGCGATTTCGATTTTTGCCGGGATTGTGAATACTTGCCTTATTGCTCCGGCGGCTGCCCCGGGGTGGCTTACACCCGCTTCGGCACGGACAGCCACCCCAATCCGGACAACTGCCTGAAACGCTTTCTCGACGAGGGAGGCCGGCTGCCCCATGTCAGCGCCTGAACCAAAATACACCGGACCGCCTCTGTCCGAGATTTATTTTTACCTCACCGAGGGCTGCAACCTCCGCTGCCGCCATTGCTGGATCATGGCGGAGCAGGACCCGGCCGAGGCCTCAAAGTCCAAGGCCGTGCTGGATTTCGCTCTCTTTCAGCGGATCCTGGAGCAGGCCCGGCCCCTGGGCCTCAAAACGGTGAAATTGACCGGCGGCGAGCCTTTCCTGCACCCCCAGATTGCCCAGATACTGGAGATGGTGAGGGACAGCCAGCTCAAGCTGGTGCTGGAGACCAACGCCGTCCTGTTGACGCCGGAAATGGCCGCGCTGGCGGCTTCCTGCCGCCGGCCCTTTGTGTCGGTCAGCCTGGACGGCACCGACCCCGAGACCCACGAGTGGGTGCGGCAGGTGCCGGGGTCTTACCAGGGGGCCCTCCGGGGCATAGGCTACCTGGTAGAGGCGGGGGTCCGGCCCCAGATTATTTTCAGCATCATGCGGAAAAACCGCGGATCAGGTGGGCCCCATCGTCAAGCTGGCCCAAAAGCTGAAGGCAGCGTCAGTGAAATTCAATATTGTCCAGCCTTCGCCCCGGGGCGATCAGCTGGGGGCGGCCGGGGAGACCCTGAGCCTGCAGGAGCTCCTGGAGTTAGGCCGTTGGGTGGAACAGGAACTGGCCGCCACCGCCGATATCCCGGTCTTCTTCAGCCATCCGCCGGCCTTCCGTCCGCTCAAAAGGCTCATCACTCAGAACGGCGGCCGGGGCACCTGTGGCATGCTCGGCATTATCGGGGTCCTGGCCACCGGCTCCTATGCCCTGTGCGGCATTGGGTCGACCATCCCGGAACTGGTCTTCGGACATGCCTCCCGGGATAAATTGGCGGACGTCTGGCAGACCCACCCGGTGCTCCGGGAGATCCGGGAGGGACTGCCCCACCGCCTGGGCGGCATTTGCAGTGAGTGCGTCATGAAAGCCACCTGCCTGGGCGTTTGCCTGGCCCAGAATTATTACCAGACCCGGGACCTGTGGACGACCGTACTGGTTCTGCCAGCAGGCCGAGGCGGCGGGTCTTTTCCCGGAAAGCCGGAAGCTGCCGTCTACTTTCCCCAAAAGAGAGCAAGCGGGCAACATCCTTAGAAAAGAATTGCCTTTAACGTCATAATCTTATAAAGGGGGTGGTAACTGGTTTTGTTGGGGATAGGAGAACAGGAAGAAACATTGGGGGTATCCCCCGTGAACGGGCCTTGTGTGCTCTCACCTTATAAGATATGGAGGATCTGCTCATGGAAAAGAAACATAACCGCTACGAAAAACCCGTATTGGAAAAAATGGACCTGGTCGGAGAAGGCATCGGCGGGTCCGAATGCAGCACCGGCCCTGTGGCCTCTGGTAACTGCGAGGCCGGCAGCGTCGCCAGTGGTTGCGCCGCCGGGAATGTCCCGTCCTAGGGTAAGAAAAGGTACACCAGGTACCACCGGCGGCCCCGCCGCCGGTATCAAGAAGCCCTGGGCTTCTGAGTAAAGTAGTTTGCCCTTTTTGTGAACGACCTCATAAAGAAGGGGCGGATGTTGTCCGCCCTTTCTTTGTTGAGGAACCCTTTCCCGATATCTTTCATCTTGGGGTAGCCCGCCCCGACTCGGCCCCGATTTTTATTAACCGGGCGGTTGTGGCCGATACAGCCATAAGGCAATACGGCAAAGCTTTGGGAGGGTCCGGGCCGCGGGAGAGAAGTCTTTTAGCGCCCCTCGGCCGAACTCATCCTGGGACGCAGAGTTTGCCAAAGTAAACGGGGTATCGTATAGTAAATTCTGGCTGGGGGATGAAAACGGCACGGCTTGCCCTACACGTGAGGAGGTACCCTTGAAGAAAAAAAATCCTCCTTATGAAAAACCGGTTTTGGAGCCCCTGCTCGTGGTTGGCCAGGGGCAGATGGCCCCCGCGTGTATAGAGGGTTCGGCGGTTGACGGCTCCTGCAGCCCGAACGGCGCCTTCCCCAGCATCAGTTGCCAGCAGGGCAGTTCGCCGCCGTCGTGACGCGGCCTCCGGCCGACCCGCCGGTTCGTGTCTAACCTGGGATCCCGTGGCCCTCCCGTCACGGGCTGTTTAGATGTTTTCTTGAACCCGCCGCCGTTGCCGGAACCACCGTGAGGAAGTCTGCATGGGTATGAATCCCCGTGATCTCGCCCGGGAAAATCTGCTGACCGATCGCCCCACGGCTGCCAGAGGTTTTCTGGGAGAATTGCCCGCCTTTATAAAAACCGAGCACCTGGTCCGACCCCGGGGTTTTTCCCTGCGCCTCGAAGACGGCAGCCGCTGGTGGATCGGCGGTTCCCGTCACGCTGCCTTCATGGCGGAAAAATTGGGGAATATCATGGCGCTTGAGGAAGGTGATCCTGAGGATAGCCGCCTGATTTATTTTTATGATAAGGATGCAGATCGAATCGAACTGGACATTCCCCGTTTACAGGCTCAGGGCTGGATCAAAATCTACCAGGATTTTGTCCACATCCTGTTTCACCCCCGGTGGCATCATGTCATCTGTGAGCACGACGCCCGCCGGGAAGATTCTTTTTATTCCGCTGATGTCTTTTGGGACCCGCGCCGTCCACTGGGAGAGCCTGTACCGGGGGGGACTGCCCTTCCACGCCACCTTGCTGGAGTACCAGGGGCAGGGCATCATTCTGGCCGCACCGGGAGGGACCGGAAAGTCCACCTGCAGCCGCCGCGTGCCCCCTCCCTGGCGGGCCTGTTGTGACGATGAAGTCCTGGTGGTCAAGTCCCCGGACGGCCGCTACCTGGCACACCCTTTCCCCACTTGGAGTGATTATTATCTGGCAACGGGCCGAGAATACCTGGAAGGTGGAGAAGGCCCTGCCCTTGGCCGGCATCTTCTTCTTTAAGCAGTCCCGAGAAAGACCGGGTCCTTTCCCTGGGGGGCGCCCAGACAGCTTTGTCCGCTACTCGTTCAGCCAGCGAAGCATATACTGCTTCCTCGCCTAAATCAAATCCCGGGGAGGTCCGGGAACTCAGGGAGAACATCTTCGCCAACGCCTGTGAAATCGTGCAGAAGGTCCCCACGTATCGCCTCCTGGTGAAGCTCACCGGCAGCTTCTGGGAACATATCGAGGCCGCCATGGGCTGGCGCTAGGGACAAAACCTCGCCATGAACCGCCGGACCGGCGTCACCACGTAATCTAACCGACGGTGGATGGACATGAACAAGCGCGCCCGTCTGGCCCTGGCCCGTTTTCTGGATCGGCTCGGCCGGTTTATCTTTTCTCTGCCCCTCATGGTGTTGCGGCCTGACGACCTGATGGCGTTCGGCCGGCAAACCTACGCCAAAAGCGTCAAATTCTGGGGAAGTGACGACACCGTGAACAAAGGCCTCCACCCCCTGGAGAAGGAGGCCCTGGACAAAATCAACCTCACCAGGGGCAAGGTTCTGGTGCTGGGGCTGGGGGGCGGCCGGGAAGCCATACCCCTGGCCAGGATGGGCTTTGACGTCACCGGGGTGGATTTTATCCCTGAACTGGTTGACCTTGCCAGGGAAAATGCCCTCAAACACGGGGTGCGGATTGACGCCCGGGTGGGGGATTTTGCCCGCCTGACGCCACCCCCGGCCAGCTTTGATCTTATCTGCCTCTTCGACCGGATGTACTCCACCATACCCACCCGGACGCGGCGCATCAGCATGGTCAAACAGATGCACGCAGCCCTGCGGCCGGGCGGCTGGTTCGCCTGCATGTTCCTTTGGAACCCCAGCCTGGGGTTTTCGCCCCGGGTGGACCGGCTCCGGAAAATCTTTGCCTATCTGACCATGGGGAACCTCTCGTATGAGCGGGGGGACCACCTGATGGGGGAAGTAGAATTTTACCATTATTTCCGCCGCGAAGCCGAGCTCGCCGACGAGTTCTCGGAAGCGGGATTTACGCTGACGCACCCCTTCATCATTAACGAAAAAGATAAAAGAGGCGTGGCTCTTCTGCAAAAGGCGGCCGCATAACCGTCAGTCCGCCGGCCGCGCCATGTCAATGACAATGATCACCAAGCTGCTCTACAACGGCTCCAGCATGAACCCCCTGTTCCGGGAGGGGGACGTGGTCCAGGTTGCCCCCTGTGACGGGCTGGAACTTCTTCCCGGCGACGTGGTGGCGTTTGTTCCCCCTGGGCAAACCGGCAAGGTCATTCACCGGGTGGTGGCGGTGCACCCCCGGGGCATCATCACCAAGGGGGACAACGTGGCCGCGGCCGACGACTGGCTGCTGGCGCCCAAGGATATTCTGGGGAAGGTGGTGAGCATCCACCGGCAAGGCCGCCTGATACCTGTGCCCCGACAGCCGCCGGCCAGCCTTTACCTCCTCAGGGTGCGCCGCTGGTGCAGCCTCACCCTGTCCCCCCTGCTCCAACCGGTTTACCGGCGCCTGGTGGATTCCGGGTTGTTCCAGGGTCGCCTGGCGGCCTGGCTGAAACCCCGGCTGCTGTATTTTCCCCATGCCGACGGCCCGGAATGGCAGCTCTGGCTGGGAGCCTTCCTGATCGGCCGCAAACCGCCCCGCCTGCCCTGCTGGACCATCAGGCGCCCTTTCCGGCTTTTCGTGGACGAAGCCGGCCTGCCCCACGAGCCCCCCGGGTCTGCCGCCAGCCGCTGACCGCCCGTCGGCCATGGCGGACGGCTCTGCAGGCGCCGCGGCCCCGGCATGAAAATATGGCCAACTCCCGGCCCGCCTGCACTTCCCCGGCTGTTATGCATCTAGGTACTATTCCCCAGTAATTCCTGCCTTTCCTGCCCCGGTTTCACAAAAACATTGACATGGGCAGGCATTTTTGTCTTTAATCTTGCGCAGGACTGCCCGGCAGGGGAGACAGGCCCGGCATCCTGAGGACTAAGCGCCGTTATCCTTGATTCCTTGCTCGAGTCTTTGCCAATCTCAGAAAACCTCTGCTGGCATCGGGCTTGCTGGTGGGTTGGTCGCAGGCGCGGAAGTCTGAAAATTCAGGCAACCTGGGGGGGATATGCGCAAGCTGGCTTTGTGTTTGATGTTCTTGGGGGTTTTACTGGCCTATTCGAGGGTTTGGGCTCAGAGCGCTCCGGGCAGTCAACCCCCCACCGTTGGCGAGGAACGCAAAGAAGAACAGAAGCAAAAAGAACTGGCCACCCGGGTGTCCGAAGTGGAGCGAGGGGGTGCCCTCCTGCCCTCGGGACGCCTGGTCATGGAGCCTTCCTTCGAATACGACCACATCTCCGGGACCAGCACCTCCATCTCGGGCTTCACCATCTTCCAGGCCATCCTCATCGGCAAGGTGCAGACCGAGACCCTCAAGCGGGACCTTTTCATCCCGGCCCTGACTATCCGGGCCGGCCTCAAAGACGCCGAGTTGTACGTCCGCATCCCCTATTTCTTCCGGACCGACAATCTGGTTTTTCCGGTGTCGGGCGGCGGCACCACCACCCTGGCCCAAAGGTCCTTCAGCGACAATCACCTGGGGGACATCACCAGCTACCTTTATTATCATGCCATCCGGGAGGGGCAGTGGAAGCCCTGGGTGCCTGACACCGTGGTGCGTTTCGGGGTCAATTTCCCCACCGGCCTGTCTCCCTACAGTGTTTCCCGACGCTTCATCCCGGACCTGGGGGCCCTCCTCCCGGTGCAGTTTCCCACCGGCACCGGCCACTGGGGTGTGGTGTTCGGGTCAACCTTCGTGAAGAGCGTCGACCCGGCCGTTCTCTTTGTCAACGTCGCCTGGTTCGAGAATTTTTCCCGCAATGTGGGGGTTGCCGGCAGCCCGCCGGTTGACTTCGGGGTTGTCAAGCTGGGGAATACCTTTGAATACAGCGTCGGGTTGATCCTGTCCCTCCAGGAACGCCTGTCCATGAGCTTCGCCCTCGACCAGCGCCTCACCGGCGGCACCACCCAGAACGGCACCACTATCCCGGGCTCCAACCTGAATGCCGTTACCTTTAATATCGGGGCCACCTATGTCATCCCGCCCCGCATGGCCTTGGATTTCGTGGTGGGCATCGGGCTGAGCCGTGACGCCCCGGACGTGAGCATTCTGGTCCGGCTGCCCATCATGTTCAAGCTCGGGAAGCAATAGGGCCTTCTCAGGGATGCTGACCCGGCTCCGCCCCTAACCGGCGCCGGTAGTAGTTTTCCCCCCAGCCGCCGAGACGCCCCCCCTCAAACACCAGGGGAGTGGGCACTCGGCCCTGGGGGCCCTCCAGCCGGTAATACCAGACAATGATGGCCCTGCCCCCCAGCCGGCAGCCTTCCGTGCGCTCCGGCGGACCGAGAAGCCGGCGCACCTCGTCCCTGGTCATGTCCAGTTCCAGCTTGGCGACCCCGCCGGGGGTAGCCGGGGCGGTCGGCACCGGCGGCTGCACCCGGGCCCGGGGCGCCTCCAGTGGAGCAGCCGGCGCCGGCGGGGCTGCCTGAGGCGCTGGCCCCGGGATTGCGGCAACCTGGGCCGGGGCGGTCGGCACGGGCTTTTCCTTGGTGGGGAAGATAAAACTCCGCTTGCCGTAGGGGTAGCGCTGCACCTCGGTGATCACCCCCTGATCGTTGATGTGGTAGTACACCTGGTCAGGCTTGACCCAGGCCCCGCCGCCCATGATGGCGGTCTGGTCCAGGTTGCCGGTGGTGTAGATATAGGTCTTGCCGCCGCCCGGTCCCGGCTGGATCTCCTGGGGCTGACCCTTGCGGGCCACCAGTTCCTCCTGCCGTTGCCCCACGCTCAAGGTATCACCCGCCAGGCCCCCTCCCCGGGCGCATGCCCCGAGGCACATCATGGTTGCGAGTCCCAGGCCGAACCACCACCGTTTCATCTGCCGCCCCTTCCTTTCTGTCCGATTCCGGCCAGTATATACCCGGGGACTCCGGCAGGAGAACTTTTTTTCATGGCTCATGGCCCTCCGGTCCACCCATTTCCAATTATCTGAACGTTGTCCGAAAAATTGTTTAAAAAGAGGAACACGGGTTAAAAGCCCGGTTTCTGCCCTTTTTAAAACCTGTGACCCGCCGCCCCCTGTCCGGCTGAATCGCCTGGCCGCCTTCCCCAACCTGGTCCAGGAAATAGCCGGCGGTAACGCGCTTATCTTTATTATAATATTAATATCAAATAGTTATATCGATAAAGCCTCGCCTTTTCCCTGCCGATTGCGCTTGCACAACCTCCCCGGGCAATAAAAACCGCCCTCTTCGAGGGCGCCGGCACGGCCAAATTCCGCCTGGCCCGCCCCTGCCTTTGGAGCCTGCATCCAGCCGAACCGCTCAGAAGTGAATTTGCGTGTTAACTTTCTTCGACATTTTTTTCAGACGGCGTTGGAGAGAACCCCGTCATCGTGTCCCCATGCGGGCTAAATTCACCCGCCGCCAGGACCCACGGAAACCCGGTAAGCAGAGCCATTGGTGCGTATTTCTTCACCAGGAGGGCATCCCCGCCAGTCGGCCTGCCGCCCTGCAACCCTCTTCGTGAAAATTTGGCATTGAACTTGCTTCTTGAAAGGTACCGGCAAACTTTAAAACAAACTTGCCTGACGCCGGTCTTTGCCTCTTCCGGACGGACTGAACCCCGGAAGAATTCTGACGGTGCCCTAACGCTGAGACAATACCCGATCCCTAAACAAAGAAGCACGGGGAGGGGAGCCTCAGCCATCTTTGGAAAGAGAGCCTATGCGCAAGTCGCCCAGAGTCCTGGTGAACGTGCCGGTTCACCTCGATGCATACGGGAAAACCTTCACGGGGCGGATTGCTAATTTGGGCTTACGCGGGGCTTTTATCACGCTGGAGTCGCTGCCGCTGGTCAATTCGGTGGCCAACCTCAGGTTCTCCATGGCCCCCAACTTCCGGGACCTGGAGATTTTGGCCCGGGTGGTGCGCCACGGCCCCATGGGCGTCGGCGTGGAGTTTCTGGACCTGGACGTGCACTCCCAGTCCCTGCTCTATGACTTTCTGACCCCGTTCTGGCCCCGGAAGCTCACGGACTGCCCGTTCTGCGGCCAGGAACTGCCCAAGCCCGCCACCAAGCAGTGCCCGGCCTGCCAGAAATCACTGGACTGGCGGGAAAACGGCAACTTGAAGGACATGGAATCAGAAGAACTGATCGGCACCTGCAAGGCCATGCGGGACATTTTTTGCCTGATCCGCAAGGTGGCCATCACCGACGTCCCGGTGCTCATCACCGGGGCCACCGGCACCGGCAAAGAAATGGTGGCCCGGGCCATCCACCAGCGCAGCCACTGGGGCAAGAACCCCTTTGTGGAGGTCAACTGCAGCGCCATTCCCCGGGAGCTCCTGGAATCGGAGCTCTTCGGCCATGAAAAGGGCGCGTTCTCCGGGGCCTTCCGCACCACCATCGGACACGTGGAGCGGGCCCGGGGAGGGTCGCTTTTCCTGGATGAAGTGGGGGAACTCCCCGTGGACCTGCAGGTCAAGCTGTTGCGCTTCCTCCAGGAATTCACCTTCCACCGGGTGGGGGGGCGTCAGCCCCTCAAGGTGGACGTCCGGGTCATTTCGGCCACCAACGGCGACCTGCAGGAACTCATCAGCGCCGGCCGCTTCCGGGAGGACCTCTTCTACCGCCTGGACGTGGTCAACATCAACCTCCCCCCCTTGAAGGACCGGGGGGATGACAGCCTGATCATGGCCAACATTTTTCTCAAGCGCTACGCCGCCAGGCTCGGCAAGGACATCAAGGGCTTCACCCCGGAGGCCAAGGGCGCGCTCCAGGGCCACTCCTGGCCGGGGAACGTGCGGGAGCTCATCAACCGGGTCCGCCGGGCCGTGGTCATGGCCGAGGACAGCCGGGTGAGTCCGGAGCACCTTGGCCTGGACCAGGCGCACTTGAGTTTTGCCCCCATTTTTAACGGCAAAAGCCTCAAAGAGGCCCGGGCCGAATTCGAGGCCCGCCTGGTAAGCGAAGCCCTCAATCACTTCCAGGGCAATGTTTTTCTCGCCAGCCGGGCCCTCCAGGTGAGCCGGTCCACCATGTACCACTTCATCCAGAAGTATCAACTGAAATCTTTCACAGATGAAGGCGGCCTCGTGGCCAGCCGGAAAGCGGTTCAACCTTCAGGAATGTTCCCAAAAACCGGAAACCAACTAACTGCCTGAGAAGGCCTGGAAATACTGACGGTTAGACGGCAAGGGTTTTCTCAGTCCAAACAAAGTTTTTAATGGAAATCCAACCACCTACTTATCGCCAGCAGTGGCAGCAATCCTGCTCAGTAAGGCAGCAGGACGCAGCAGTTGCAGGTCGCAATGTTAAGTACATGCAATGGCAGGAAAACCAACAGGCTGGGCCAAACAGGCCGGGGATCAGGGGACGGAGTTGCAGTGCCGTACCCCGCCAACGCGCATTCGGGACGCCCGGGGGGAAACACCTGGGGACCCGGCAAGGCCGGCGGCCACGGTGGGTTTAGTCAGCCCGCCGGGAGGGATCGTCCTGTGGGACGAATGGCACGCCGCCTTGGAACCAAGGGGGGACGGGGAACACCCTGAAACCCGCAGTACATTAAGCACCGGCGAAAATATCGTGGCTTCAGCGCAAAAAGGAGGTGAGCGGGGACCAAAACAAAAAATGATGGCAATGGTTAAAAACACGAACCCTAACCAAGAATTTCGGAGAGGAGAAAGGAACATATGAAGAAATTACTCGTAATCATACTCGCTATGGGTATGGTCTGCCTGGCCGGCGCGGCGTTTGCACAAACGATAACGCCCGTCGCCGACAATGGTGGCACCAACTCGAACACGAGCGGCGGCACTTCGGTCAACGTGCCCAACGCCAACATCGCCGGTGCTAGCGGGACCGGCACTGATACCAACATGAACGGTGACGTCACTGGCGACCAGATTGTCGTGCCCGACCCCACCGTCCAGCTTGGCAAGCAAAACGCCAATGATGGCGCCACCAACAGCGACGAATCCGCGAGTGCCCTTGCGGCCAAGCAAGTCGCCTCTGATGGCTCCACCAACAACGACGCCTCCACGAGCGCCAATGCCCTGGGCTCCGCGTCCAACGGCATCGGCAACAATGCCCAGACTGGCACCACCAACGTGAATGTGCCCGACGCCCAGGTGGCCCTGTCGGGCAAGCAGGCCGCGACCGGAGCCAGCCAGAACAACGACGCTTCCGCGAGTGCCCTTGCGGCCAAGCAAGTCGCCTCTGGTAGCGCCACCAACACCGACGACTCCGCCAGTGCCCTTGCGGCCAAGCAAGTCGCCTCTGGTGCCGGTACCAACACCGACAGCTCCTCGAGCGCCAATGCCCTGGGCAGCGGCACCGCGGTTAACGTGCCCGACGACCAGCGAGTCCTAGGCCCTTGCGGCCATGACATGGCCGATAAATGGCTCAGCTTACATCAACGACAGCTCCATCAATGGTAATGGCGGCAACGCGGCCGGCCAGAACAACGCGGGCGTCACTCAGCAGGGCACTACCAACGTGAACGTGCCCGATGCCCAGCTGGCCCTGGCGGGCCATGATGCCCAGACTGGCCTGGCAACACCCAGACCGACTCCTCCGCCCAGGCCCTGGGCTCCGCGGCCACCAGCGGCGGCGTCGCCCAGACTCGCCACTCTAGTTGGGTGCAGCCAATAACGGCACCGATGGCAACCTTACCAGCCCTCAGAACAATCATAGCTCGATTAATGCCCAGACTGCCGCCGACACCAACGTGACCGTGCCCAACCCCACTAGACGTCGCTCTATCGCGGACACGGCCAGCTCTGGCGGCACGATCAGTGACGCCTCCTCGAGCGCCAATGCCCTGGGAATGCTGCCAATGGCGCCAACGATGGCGTCCAGCAGACCGGCGAGACCAATGTAACGTGCCCAATGCCCAGTTAGGCCTGGCAGGCAAGCAGGCCGCGACTGGTAGCGGCGAGAACACTGACGAATCCGCGAGTGCCCTTTTGGCCAAGCAAGTCGGCTCTGATGGCGCCATCAACACCGACGCCTCCACCAGTGCCCTGGCGCCGCGAACAGTGGCCAAGACGGCAATGCCCAGACTGGCGGCGACACCGCCGTGAGCGTGCCCAATGCCCAGGTGGCCCTGGCGGGCCAGGACGCCCAGACCGGTAATGGCAACACCATCAACGACACCTCCTCGAGCGCCAACGCCGTGGGCGATGCGCTTAATAATACTGGCACCGGCCCCGCGGCCGATGACGGCAATGCCTTCGGCGGTCTTCTGGACACCGGCGCAGCCGGTACTTCCAATGCCCAGGGCGGCGCGGCCAACGCCAATAACACTGGTGTCGGCGATTCCCAAGGCGGCGCCGTCAACGCCAGTGCTGATAACACCAGCAGCGCCCAGAACGGCATCGGCACGGCCAACGCCACTGGCGGCGACGCCATCAACGTGCCTGACGCCACCGTCCAGGCCCTTGGCAAAAACATGGCTGACAAGGGCGGCATCGTCACCGACGACTCCGTCAGTGCCCTTGGCTCCGCGGCCAAAGACAGCTCCAACGCCCAGACTGCCACTGCTGCTGCTAATAACGGCTCCAGCTCGGTAGGCTTCACCACTGTGACTACTGGCGGTGGCGGAGTGACACAGCAACAGCAGCAGCAGCAGCAGCAGCAGGACGCTGCCGTCGCTGGCTTGGCCCCGTCTAGAGGACGGCCAATACCAGGGTGTGATCCTTCCGCAACCTATGAACAACAACGGTGCGGCTGGCGGCTCCACCGCCGTCCAGATTAATAGCGGTGCTGTTCCTTCTGGGGATGGTCATTCATTGGGTGGTGCGGGTGTTCCTGGTAACAACGTCCAGGCCGGCACCACCGTCAGCACCCAGATCAACGGGGACAAAAACGCCATCGGCGACGGCAGTGTCGCCCAGGACGGCAAGTTCAATGTCAATATGGCTAGTGCCACCACCAGCCCCATCCAGGTCAGGGATACCTCGGCCGATGACAGCGCCGTGGCCATGGACGAAGGTTTTGCGCAGAATGCCGATGACGGCGGCACCAATGTGCTGGTGACCGATCCCAGCTTAGCGTTGGCGGGTAGAGACGCCACCAGCGGCGATAACAGCCCCCTGACCGACAACTCCACCAGCGCCAATGCTCTGGGCGCGGCGGCGAATGATCACTCCATTGCCACTTCCGCCGATGCCGATGGCGGCAGCAATGCCCAGAATGGCCTGTCCAACGCCAATGGCGGCAGCACGGCTCAGACCGGTCTCCAAAATGCCAATGGCGGCAGCACCGCCCAGAATGGCGAGATCAATAACAATGGCAGCGGCACCGCCAGCGATCAGGAAGCCAATGGTGGCGGTGGTGTCAACCAGGGTGGCAGCGGCGTCAATGTGAACGTGCCCAACGCCCAGGTGGCCCTGGCGGGCCAGGATGCCAGACAGGCGGCAAACAACACCCAGACCAACAACTCCACCAACGCCAACCTGAACGACGGCAACGGCAATGCCATCAGCGGCGGCGTCACCGCCAACGGGGTGCAGCAGCAAGGCACCACCAATGTCTACGTGCCTGATGCGGCCATAGCCGGCCATGATGCGGTGACCGGCGGCAGCACCCTGACCGACAACAGCTCCAACGCCCAGGCCCTCGGCACTGCCATCGACAATGCCGGCGCCACCACCAGCCCCATCCAGGTGCGGGATTCTGGATAACTCTCGGCTCGGCTATGGATGAAGGCATACTCACGAATGGGAACGTGGGCAACAATAATGCCTTCGGCACCGGCACTAACACCACCAGCAACGGCGACAGACGCCGGCAACGTCATGACCGGCACCGGCAACCAGGTTACTCACGCCGGCGACGTCCAGACCGGCAACGGCACCCAGGTCACCGGGGATAACAATGCCGTGGGCAGCCCTGACGCCATTGTTGACAACAGTGGCGATGGTGTGGCCACGGGCAACGGCCGGGCGCAGAATGTCGAAGATCATGGCACTGCGGCCCAGGACAACGGCCTGGCCCAGGGTGGCGAAGACAACATCAACGTCATCGTGACCGACCCGGCCCTGCAGTTCGGCCAGAATAACTCCTACGCCAATAACGGCAGCCTCGCCGTGTCCGCCGACGCCGCGACCACGGGCGCCGGCAGCGCCATGGATAACTCCAATGGCGGCATGGGCGCCATGGACCAAGCGTCCAGGTCGCAGCATGCGCGCGATACCGCCGGCCTAACCAATGGATAGCCGGCGTGATGCCCAGGGCGGCCAGGTCAACCTGAACAACATCAGCCGGCACCCCATCCAGGTCCGGAATATGAACGGCAACGACGGCCATATTGCCATGGATGAAGGCACCAATAACAATGTCGTCTTCGGCGATCAACAATGCCCAGGCCGGGTCAACGGTGCGGCCGCCACTAATGGCGGTGAGCCAGCCGATCACGGGCGCCAACACCGGCGGCGCGGCGATCGCAGGCGACGGCATGGCGGTGAATGGCGCCAACACCGGCGGCACGGCGCAAAACAACGGCGCTGGCAAGCCCTCGCCGGCGCTTCCCAAGGCATCGTCTTCAACAACAATTCACCCCGACTGTGCCAACTTATGCAATCCGGTGGAATACGAGGTTGGCCCAGCGAGATGGCCGTAGCCAGCGTCCGATCCCGTGTGTCCAGGCTGACGTGGGCGCCATCGGCAGCGACCAATCCAAGGCGGCGCCGACAACCAGAACGCCATGAACAACGGCCAGGCCCAGTACGTGGGTGACAAGGCCGTCGGCAACCAGGTCAATCTCAGTGGCAGCACCGGCACCGACCCCGTCCAGATCAGGACCCTTAACGATGTTGAGGATTCCGCCGTGGCCATGGACGAAGGCCAGGCCATGAATGACAGCGACGGCAGCCAGAACCGTGCAGGCGCCGGCAACAGCGCGCAACAACAATGGCGAGGCCGCCCAGTCCGGTGCAGGCCAGGGCGCTTACAACAATGGCGACGGCGCGGCAGCCACGGGCAGCGGCCAAGGCCATGTACAATGACGGCAACGATTCCGCCCTGGCCATGGACACCGGCAAGGCCCAGAGCGCTGACACCGCGGCTATGGATAACGGCCATGGCCCAGGATGCCTTCATCGGCTCCCAGGCCAACAACGAGCAGCACCGCCCAGACCGGCGTGACCAACAACAATGGCGCCGGCAATGCCCAGACCGGCGCTGGCCAACAACAACGGCGGTGCTGGCAGCATTGCCCAGGGCCCGATCGCCTTTAACGGCGGCGTCGCCATCAACCGCCAACGGCACCGCCCCGGTCCAGGTCAGAGACACCGAGAGCAACGACAACGCCCCCATCGCCATGGATGAAGGCGTGGCTCAGGGTGGCCATGACAACCAAAACGCCGCCGCCATATGGCGCTGGCGGCATAGCGGTGGGTGAGAACCATGATTCACCCATTGCCAACCAATGGCAGCAAGGCCATCGGCTCGGTGAATGACGACTCCGCGGTGGGCATGGACAACGCCCACGTGGTGAGCCATCCCGATGACTCCGCCATCGCCCAGGGTGCTGGCGGCGTGGCCCTGAACGACACCGACCACTTCGCGGTCACCACCGGGGCCAACTCCCCGGCCATCCAGGATGCCGATGACGTGGCCTTTCGGTAGCGGCGCCGGGCCAGGCCAGTGCGCAGGACTTCTCTGACTCTGCCGTGGCCCAGCAGGGCAGCATGGCCAACAATAAGTCCAACAGCTCCGCCGTCGCCCAGAGTGGCTCAGGCTGCTTATGTCACGGCCAACAGCGGCGCCATCGTCCAGAACGGCGGCAATGCCATCGGCACCGTCACCACCGGCGCGGCCAGCATCGTTAGCGGCACCGGTTCTAACGGCCAGTCGGTTAATAACGCCGGTAATGGCAACGCCTTTACTCAGACCGGCAATGCCCTGACCAACAATGGCAACGGCGCCCAGTCCTATAGTCCGGCCAGGCTATCAGTCAACCTGACAACAACGCGGCCCCAGTGGCGATGAACACCGGCAACGGCGTGGCGGTGGGCCAGGTCAATCAGTCGCCCATCAACGTGGGGGCTGGCAACAGCGGCCTGCAGAATACCCCTGGCCCGCCAACATGGCCCAGGGCAGCAGCAGTGCGCAGCAGCAGACTAGCGGTGGTCCGAACTCCATGGCCAATGGCGCCAACTCCTCTGCCAACAGCGGCAACATTGCCTCGGGTAACACTGTGACCCCCGGCGCCAACACCCAGACCGTAACCTCGACGACTCCCGGTCTGAATGTGCAGACCGTGGCCCTGACCACCCTGCAGCAGGTGAACACCGGTAACTCCATCGGCAACGGCAACAGCCTCTATGGCAGCGGTGCCATCCATCAACGCCAACAGCCAGAACTCGTCCTCCAACGGCGTGCTGGCCACCTCCGCCAGCATCGGCGTCGCGGCCAACAGTGCGGCCCAGAACGTGGTCAACGTGAGCGCCAACATCAACCATCCGTAAATCTGACCTAACTACCCCCGGGGGGCCTGGCCCCCCGGGGCTTTTTTCCGGAGAAACAACGTGCACGAGCGGTTTTGGGTGATTATCCTGATGACAGTGGCACTGCTCCTGCCGGTGGCGGCCCCGGCCGCCGACGTGCCGGTGCGGCTGAACCTGTATGAAGAAGGCGGGGTGCTCACCAAGCATGTGAAGTCTTTAAAAGAGATGCGGCAGCGCCAGATGATCCCCCAGACCCGGGATTACAGCTGCGGCGCCGCCTCCCTGGCCACCCTCCTGCACTACTACTACGGCCTGGACGTCACCGAACTCGAGACCATCATCGGCATGTTCGAGCACGGCAACCAGCAGGACATCAAAAAGGTGGGCTTCTCCCTGTTTGACATGAAGCGCTATGCCAATTCCCTCAAATACGCCGCGGACGGCTTCAAGGTTCCCGACGTCAAGGAGTTGAAAAAACTGACGTCGCCGGTGATCGTCCTCATTGACACCGCGAATTACAAGCACTTCGTGGTGGTGCGCCGCGTGGACGACCGGTACGTGTACATTGCCGACCCCTCCTGGGGCAACCGCAAAATCCTCATTGATGATTTTGCCAAGATCTGGAATCAAAACATTATCTTCGTGGTGCAGGGTCCCAAGGTAGGCACACCCGAGGGCCTGTTCAAGGACAAGCCCGAGTTGGCCGCCGGGGTCAAAACCTGGCTGATCCAGGAACCGTCTATGCCTTCCCGCTTTGCTCTCGACCCGGGCGATGCTATACTGAGGGTGACCAATACACCCCTTTTCGTGATACCTTTTATTCCCGGGCAGTAACCCGGGCCAAGGAGGAACTTATGCGTCCCAGCACCAGACCCACCAGCAGCTACTCGGCACCGGGAAGGCTGGGGCTTCTCGTTTTGTCGGCTCTCCTGCCTCTGCTGCTTGTCGCCTGCACCTCTACGAACCAGTTAGCCCAGTCGCTGCGGGAAACCGAGGGGACCTTTTTGACGCCCCTGCCTGCCAAACATGCCTCTCAGCCTGCCAAAAAGGCAGAACCGCTGAAGCTCGCCGCCGCGGTCCCCGAGGGTAATTTGCAGGATATGCGCGGTTGCCTGGGGACTTATTTCTTTAACTTCGACTTTGACATCAATCTGACCGCGGTCCCCCAAGTAAAGGTGGCCACCTCTTTCCAGGCCGTGTTGCCTGACGGCAGCCCTGCCCCCACCACCAACGGCAGCCAGGCGTCCTTTAAGGATAACAACGTCTCCTTCACTGCCGGGCCCACGAGTGGCGGGTTGGCGTCCCAGGTGACGGTCGCCGGTCATGATAATATCGTCTTCGCCAACACCCAGTTCAATATCCACATCCCCAACGCCTCCACCCTCACGTCCACCATCAACGTCATGCCGGCGGCTTCCCTTGCCGGTATCAAATGAGGCCGATAAATGAAAAAGCTTTTGCTTGGTGCGGTCTTGCTGGCGGTCCTGTTGGTGACGGCCCCCCTCCAGGGGGTTCTCCAGGCTGAGGATAACTTCACTGTCCAATCCATTACCACCATGGCGGGGCCGAATTACGTGGGATTCACGCAGGGCATCAGCGGCTACACGTTGCAGAATTTTAATGATGCCGGCGCGGTCGGCATGAATTTCAGCAATGTCAACGTGAGCGGCGTTTACAACCGCACCATCGGCATAGGCTCCTTCCGGAACCAGGGCTCCCTGGCCTTCGTGAACATCATGCCGGGCCAGGACGTGGCCCCGGTGACCTTCTCCGGGCTGATGTTCTCCCAGGGCAACCGGGTCACCGTGGGTGATTACAATTACGCCGTCAACATGAATTTCACCAATTTCAACGCCTCGGGCATGGTGGTCCTGAATGTGATGGCCGGCAGCCTGTGCAACCAGTTCACCTCGCTGACCTTCAACCTGGGCAACCACGCCATAGCCCCGCCTTCGGTCAGCATCCTGAGCGTCACCAAGGGCAACCCCACCGTGGTGTCCCTCAGCAACAAGCAGATGCAGGCGGTAGCCGCCACGGCTGACAACGATATCCAGACGCAGGGCAAACAGAGCGCCGTCGTCAGCATGCAGGGGGTCCCTAACATACAAGGGATCAGCGCCGTAACCCTGTCGGCCGGTATCAATAACCAGGTTAGTCACAACGTCTCGGTCAACATTGACACCGCCAAGTGAGGCCCAGCTAAGCCTCTGGCCCGGTGCCCCCCTTCTCCTGCTTACCCATGGACCGCTGGTCCGCCAATGACCGCCTCGGCATCCTGACCATCCCGCCTGAGACCAGGGCCCCGGCCGCAAGCCGGAGCCCTTGCCGCGGGACCCATATGCCATGCCCGGTCACGTGGCTCGGAATGACCTGACACTTTTGCAGCGAGTTCTCGTATAAGATAATTTTGCTATGGAAAAATATCTGAAAATGACGCCGAACCTGGATGGACCCTTGGCGGACACGGACTGGATGGGATAGAATAATACCGGTGATTGCGGGCCGCGGCTGCAGTTCATGGGGATCCGGGAAAGCGGCCGACCGGCCCGGGCAGCATCTCCGGCAGCCCGGCTGCCATATCCGCAGATTCAGGTGGGACATTCTTTATGAACCATAAGAAAATTGCCGCCCTCATCGTCCTGGCGTGTCTTTGCTGGCCTTCCCTGGCTTTCCCGGCGAGTTTCGATCAACGGGAAGTGCTGCGCGGTTTAAAGGGGCTGAAGGTCGTAGTGGAGAATATCCCGCCAGACATCGAGGGGCTCGGGTTAACCAAAAAAGATGTGCAAAGCGATGTGGAAGCCAGGCTGCGCCAGGCCGGCCTCAAGATCTACCCCGATTTCCAGACCTCCGGCCATGACGGCCCTCTACGTCAACATTCATGTCTTGAATCCAGCTACGGCCAGAAATGTGGTGGTTTATTCCATTAACACCATGCTTTTTGAAAATTCTTATTTAAAGCGGGACGTCGGCAGTGTGGGGGACCTCAAGGAGGTGCGGGGCGCCGACTGGACCAGAGCCATGGTGGGAATACTCCCCACCGCCAATATAAGGGACATCCGGAAAAAACTGGACGAGGAGCTCAGCAAATTCATTGCTGATTATTTTGCCATGAACCACTAGGCCTACTTAAGGCCGGGTCCTGGCGGGCATCCTTGTTGCAGGTAGGTTAGCTGTTGAGGCCGGGCCCCACCACGGGCGGTATCATACCGTGGTGACGGGTGCGGCAAGATTTGACTGACGCTGCATGCGGGTCATATAAGGCCCAGAACAAATCACTTGAAGGAGAACAACATGCTTCGAGCTGCTCGACTTCTGGCAGTATTGGCCCTCATCACCATGAGCCTGTTGGCCGGCCCATCTTTCGGGGCCCCGGTCCAGGACGGCAAATCTTCTTATGACCAGGGCATCGAATTTTTTAAAAAAGGTCAATATGACCAGGCCATCGCCAGCTTCACCCAGGCCATCCAGGCCAGCCCCAAGAACGCCGTCTATTACAACAGCCGCGGCCTGGCGTACTACGACAACAAGAACCTGGACAAGGCCATCGCCGACTACAACAAGGCGATTACCCTGGACCCGAAATATGCGGTGGCTTACAACAACCGGGGTTTGGCCTATTACTACAAGGGCGCGCCTGACCGGGCCATGGCCGACTACAACAAGGCCATCGAGCTGGACCCCAAATATGCCGTGGCCTACGCCAACCGGGGGTTAGCTTACTATTATGCCCGGGCCTTCGACAAATCCTTCGCCGATTTCGACAAGTCCATCGAGCTCAACCCCAAAATTGACGTTGCCTACAACTACCGCGGGCTGCTTGATTATCAGAAAAAGGACTATAAAAAGGCCATCGCTGATTACACCAAGGCCATTCAGTTAACCCCCAAATATGTTCAGGCCTATAATAACCGGGGCTATGCCTACCTCACCGAGGGCGATTACGACAAGGCCCTCGCCGACTATGACAAGGCCATCGAACTGAATCCGAAATTTGCGGTGGCCTACAACAACCGGGGATTGGTCTATGATGCGAAACATGACCCCAAGAAGGCCCTGGAGGATTATAACAAGGCTACTCAGTTGGACCCCAAGTACGCCGTGGCCTACAATAATATCGGGTTGATCGATTACAATGAAAAACAGTACGACAAGGCCCTGACTGAATTCAACAAATCAATTCAGTTCAACAACGGCTATGCCATTTCCTGGAACAACCGGGGCCTGGCATATTTCCGCAAAAAGCAACCCGCCAGAGCCATACCCGAGTTTACCAGGGCCATTCAACTGGACCCGAACTATGCCAATGCCTACAATAACCGCGGCCTGGCCTATTATGACTCCAAGGCCTACGACAAGGCCATTGCTGACTTCACCAAGGCCATCCAGTTAAGCCCCCAGCTGGCCGTGGCTTACAATAACCGGGCCCACGCGTATTATCAGAAAAAGGAAAACAGCAAGGCCCAGGAGGATGTGGCCAAGGCCCAGGAGTTAAAATTTCCGGTTGACCAGGAACTGGTGGAAAATCTGAAAAAAGCGCCTGCGTCTGCGCCCGCGCCCACACCGCCCTACAAAAAGAAAAAATAATCGCTGGCGCCTGAGCAGGACTATATAGACGGAAACAAGGCGGGACCGGCACTTTGCCGGCCCCGTCTTGTTTCCCAGTGGCTTCCTACTCTCCCCGCCCCCTAAAGGTTCATCTCCACCTGCACCGTTTCGCCCCCCTCGTCTTTCTTCAGGGTGAACCCTTTCTTGCTCATCAGGGCCAACATGGGGTGGTTGCCGGATAGAATGTCGCCCTGGAGCCTTTTCACCCCCATCTCCCGGGCCGCCGCCATGAGCTTCTCCATGAGCTTCGAGCCCAGGCCCCGGCCCTGCCAGGCGTCGGCCACCATGAGGGCGAATTCGGCGTCCTGCCGGTCGGCGGTGGTGACCAGGCGGGACACCCCCATCATGACCTCGGGGCCGGGTGGCGCACCCACGGCCATGAGCCCCAGTTCCCGGTCGTAATCGAACTGGGTGAAGCGGATGAGCATGTCGTGGGTCCACCTTTTGATGCGGCGGAAGTACCGAAAATGAATGGTTTCCTCCGAGCAGGCCGTTAAAAACTCCTCCAACAGGGGTTCGTCCTCCGGTTTCATGGGCCGGATCCTGACAGGGTTACCGTCTCGCAGCATCCAGTTGCTGACGTACTGGTTGGGATAAGGGGCGATAATCAGATGGCGGGGGGCCGGTGCCGAGCTCTCTTCCACCACCATGCGGGCGTCACCCGCTATTGGCTGGCCTCCCGAGATGAATAAGGGATTGACATCTATCTCCATAATTTCTGAGAAATCCGTTACCAGTTGGGACAGGCGCATGAGCATTTCCGCCAGCCTTTCCAGGTTGGCTTGGGGCAGATTGCGGTAACCTTGGAGCAACCGGTAAACCCGGGTGCGCTGCATCAGCCGCTCCGCCAGCATGAGGTTCAAGGGTGGCACGGCTATGGATGTGTCCTTTAAGACCTCGGCATGGACTCCCCCCATCCCGAAGAGCAGCACCGGGCCAAATTGCGGATCTTTTTTGGCGCCCATGATCAATTCGTAATCAATGGGCTTGACCATGGGCTGCAGGGTCACCCCCAAAATCTGGGCTTCCGGTGCCCGGGATTGGGCCGCCTTGGTAATTTGCTCGAAGGCCGCTTTGACTTCCTCCTCGTTCTTGAGGCCCACCCTGACGCCGCCCACCTCGGTCTTGTGCAAGATCTGGGGAGAATGGATTTTCATCACCACCGGATAGCCCAGACGGCGGGCGGTCTTCACCGCCGCCTCGGGTGAGGACACCGCGATGGTGGGCGTCACCGGGATGCCGTACGCCGCCAGTATTGCCTTAGCCTCGATCTCCGAGAGCACATGCGACTGGCGCTTCAGGCATTCCTGGATATAAACCTGGGCCTCCTCGTGGTTGACTTGTATCTCCTGGGGGAGTTGCGCCGGGGTTTCCTGAAGGAGTTCCAGGTTGCGGGTATAATAGTACATGGCCATGAAGGTGTCGACGGCCTGCTCCGGGGTGTCATATACCGGCACGCCCCCATCCTTGAGGATCCGCACTCCCTCAGTAACGTCTTCGCCCCCCATCCACACCGCCAGGACTGGCTTAGCCTGCGCCTTGATTTCCGGGACAAGTGCTTGGGCCACCCTGGCGGGGTAGGTCATGGTCTGGTGGGTCAGAATGATCACCAGACCAGAAAGTTCAGGGGCTTGCAAACAGATGTGCATTGCCTGGAGATAGCGCTCATGGTTGGCGTCTCCCAGGATGTCCACCGGGTTGCCGTGGTTCCAGAAACGCGGCAACACCTCATCGAGCTTTGCCAGGGTCTCCGGCCCCAGGACCGTGGGTTCCATGCCCCATTTTCCCAGGGCGTCAATGGCCATGAATCCTGGCCCCCCGGCATTGGTGATGATCCCCAGGCCCCCGCCTACAGGCCTTGGCGCTTTTCCCAATGCCTCGGCGCAGTCGAACAGCTGGCGCACAGTGTCCACCCGGACGATGCCTGAGCGGCGAAAGGAGGCGTTGTATATTTGATCCAACCTGGTCATAGCCTCGAAGGTGGAGGCCGTGGCCTGGGCTCGGGCTTCTCTCCGGTTGGACTTGGAGATGATGATCGGCTTGATCCGGGAAACCGCCCTGGCCGCGCTCATGAACGGCCGGGCGCTCGTCATGCTCTCCATATAGATGAGGATGCTTTTGGCGCTGGTCTCGCTTCCCAGGTAGTCCAAAAGATCGGCCAGATCAAGGTCCGCCATGGTGCCCACGCTGATGAAATGGGAAAAACCGATGTTGTTCTGGGTGGCCCACCCCAGAATGGCGCTCCCCATGGAGCCGCTCTGGGAGACGAAGGCCAGGCTGCCGGGCTTGGCCGAAAACGCCGCCAGGCTGGCATTGACGCGGCTGGCCGGGCATAACATTCCCATGCAGTCGGGCCCGAAGCAGCGCACCCCGGCCTTTTGGGATTCCTCGTGAATGGCCTGGAGGATGGCCGCCCCATCCTCCCCCGGGGCTTCGTTCCCCGCCGACACGATGATCGCCGCCTTGGTGCCGATTGCCCCGCACTCCTTGATGATTGTCGGCGCGGTCTCCACCGGCGTGCAGATAACCACCAGATCCACCGGCCGCGCCACCGCGGTGAGGCTGGCATAGGCCGTCAGGCCCAGGACCTCGGGGGCCTCCGGGGTGACGGGGAAAATTTCCCCGGGGAAACCGCCCTCCCTCAGGTTGTCGAGGAGGATCCGGCCCACCTGGCCCTCGAGGCTGCTTGCCCCCACCACGGCCACGGATTCGGGCTTGAAAAAATAATCCAGCAGATTTTCGGCCATCTTGTCACCCTCTCCGTCTCTGGGCGCGCCCGCGCCTCGGGTTGTCTGGGGTTGGTTCGATGCTCTTCAGGTAACCACCTTTTTCCCCGGCGACAACGAGAGGAAAAACGACGGCAATGGTTCTGTTGCCGCGCACGGTAATCAGGCCGAGGCCTTGAACTTCTCCAGCATGGCCTGCATCATCGTTTCCGTCACGGCCTGGCGGTCCACTCCCTGGCGCAGCCTCTCCCCCAGGAGCTTACCGGCCGCGGCCGCCGCCTGCAGCGTCTCCGGCTGCCTGGTGACTTCCGGGACCATGTCCGGGGTGATTTTCACCGCGTCGCCGAAGAGCATGCGGGGAATGCCCACCGGACAGGTTTCCCCGAAGCCGCAGGAAAAACACGATGCCGCGCCCTGGGCCGTGACTTTGGCGATGGTCTGGATGAAATTGTAGGCCAGGTATTTTTCCAGGGTGTCGGCCGGGGCCTGCCCCGAGGTGCCCCCCACCCCCACCACCACGGCCAGCTTCCCCCAGAGGAGGTTGCCGGCCTGGTGGCGGAACTGGAACCAGCGCTCCAGCAGGGCCTGGGTGGTGGCATTGATGCCGGTGTAGTAGTTGGGCGCGCCGATGACGTAGGCGTCCGCCGCCACGATTTGGTCCCTGAGCGGCGCCAGATCGTCCTGCACCTTGCAGATATTGTCCTCGACGCACTCGAGACAGGCGATGCAGCCGTTAATTTTTTTGCCCCTAAGGGAGACCAGGTCATATTCGCAGCCCGTGGCCTCGAGGACAGCCTTAACCAGCTTGTTGACTCCAGAAACCGCGGCACTTCTCGGGCTGCCGGAGATGCCCAAAATTTTCACAAAAAACTCCTTTCTTATGTATGAGTTGTCATGAGGGAGGGGGCCAGGGGGTCGCGGACCCCTCCCCCAACACCTTGACGCGGTAGCACGGGCTTCCAGCCCGGGCAAGATGCCCGGGCTACCGAAGTATTATGGGGTTGGGAGAGGGGCTTGGAGGGATGGTAGGAACCTCAGGTCCCTGGCCCCCGCCCTCAAGGGAGCTCCCTTCACTTCTTCTTCAGCTGGTCGGCCACGGACTGGATGGCCGCCTGGATCTTCTCCTGGTCCCCCAGGTAATAATGTTTGACGGGCGTGAGGTCGTCGTTCAATTCGTATACCAGGGGGATGCCCGTGGGGATGTTCAGGCCGACGATCTCCTCGTCGGGGATCTTGTCCAGGTACTTCACCAGGGCCCGGAGACTGTTGCCGTGGGCCGCGATGATTATCTGCCGGCCCGATTTCACTGCGGGGGCCAGGGTCTCGTGCCAGTAGGGCAAAAAGCGCGCCACCACGTCTTTCAGGCATTCCGTCAGGGGCAGCTCGGCCTTGGGGACGTCGGCATAGCGCCGGTCGTGGCCGGGGTAGTTCGGGTCCTCCGGGGTCAGGGCCGGCGGGGGCACGTCATAGCTGCGCCGCCAGATCTTCACCTGGTCCATGCCGTGCTTCTCCACGGTCTCCGCCTTGTTGAGCCCCTGGAGGGCGCCGTAATGGCGCTCGTTCAGCCGCCAGTTGTGGTGCACCGGGATCCACATCAGGTCCATCTCTTCCAGGGCCAGCCACAGGGTCTTGATGGCCCTTTTTAAGACGCTGGTGTAGGCCACATCGAAGAGAAAACCCTCCTCTTTTAACACCCGCCCGGCCTCCTTGGCCTCGGTGACGCCTTTGTCGGACAGCCCCACGTCGATCCAACCGGTGAAGCGGTTTTCCTTGTTCCAGACACTTTCGCCGTGCCGCAGCAAGACCAGCTTGTACATAGGAATCTCCTGACTGTGAGGTAATCTCTAAAAGTAACCTACCGCCTCAGGGTCTTGTTTCCCAGGGTAAGATCCACCAGTTCCACCTCTATGGGCGTGGCCTGCCAGATATCCCGGACATATTCCCGGATGGCCCGGTCCGACGAGAATTTGCCCAGGCGGGCGACGTTCAGGATGCTCATGCGGGTCCAGCGTTTCTGGTCCTGAAAAATCTCCCCCGCTTCATCCTGGCGGTCCACGTAGGACTGGAAATCCGGGCACAGCAGGTATTCATCCCGATTCAAGAGGGACTCCACCAGGGGGGCGAAAAGCCCGGTGTCCCCGTGGGAGAAAAAGCCCGAACTGATGAGGTCCAGGGCCTCCCGCAGCTGGGAATTGTCGTGATAGTAGCTTTTGGGGTCATGGCCCCGGGCCTGCAGGTCCTGCACTTCCGCCACGGTGTGCCCGAACAGGAAGAAATTTTCCGGCCCCACCTCTTCCCTGATCTCGAAGTTGGCGCCGTCCAGGGTGCCGATGGTGAGGGCGCCGTTCAAGGCGAATTTCATGTTGCCGGTGCCGGAGGCCTCCTTGCCGGCCAGGGAAATCTGTTCGGAGAGGTCGGCGGCGGGATAAATCTTCTGGCCGTTCAAAACGTTGAAGTTGGGGAAAAACGCCACCCGCAGGCGGTCCTTGACGTCCGGGTCCCGGTTGATCACTTCGGCCACGCTGTTGATGAGCTTGATGATGAGCTTGGCCATGAAATAACCCGGCGCCGCCTTGCCCCCGAAGATGAAGGTGCGCGGCGTCATGGCCAGGTCCGGCTGGCGCTTCAGGCGGTTGTACAGGGTAATGATATAGAGGACGTTCAGGTGCTGGCGCTTGTATTCGTGGACGCGCTTTACCTGGATGTCAAACAGGGACGTGGGATCGACGGCAACCCCGGTGGTTTTCTGGAGGAGGGCCGCCAGGTCCTGCTTGTTTTCCAGTTTCACCTGGCGCCAGGCCTGGTGGAAGTCCAGGTCTTCGGAAAACTCCTCCAGGCGCCGCAGCGCGTCGAGGTCTTTGGCCCAGCCGTCCCCGATCTTGCTGGTGATGAGGGAGCTCAAGCGGGGGTTGCTCAGGAGGAGAAAGCGCCGGGGCGTCACCCCGTTGGTCTTGTTGCTGAACTTCTCCGGCCAGAGGTCATAGTAATCCTTCAGCACCGTGTGCTTCAAAAGCTCGGTGTGGAGGGCCGACACGCCGTTGATGGCGTGGCTCCCCAGGCAGGCGAGGCTGGCCATGCGCACGAACTTGGGCCCGCTTTCATCAATGAGGGAGAGCCGTTCGATGCGGCCCACGTCGTGGGGCGACTTCAGGCGCTCCTCGTCCAGGAAGCGGCGGTTGAGCTCGTAGATGATCTCCAGGTGCCGGGGCAAAATCGCCGCGAACAGCGGCAGCGGCCATTTCTCCAGGGCCTCCGGCAGCAGGGTGTGGTTGGTGTAGGCCATGGTTTTTTTAGTGATGTCCCAGGCCTCGTCCCAATCCATGCGATGCTCGTCCACCAGGAGGCGCATGAGTTCGGCCACCGCCACCGCCGGGTGGGTGTCGTTCAACTGCACGGCCCAGGCCTCGTGGAAGCACTTGAGGTCGGTATAGAGCCCCAGGTGCATGCGGATCATGTCCTGCAGCGAGCAGGAGCAGAAAAAATACTGCTGCACCAGCCTGAGCTTTTTCCCCACCAGGGGCCCGTCGTTGGGATAGAGCACCTTGGTGATGTTTTCGGAGACCACCTTCTCGTTCACTGCGTCGTAATAATCGCCCTTGTCGAAGGCCTTGAAGTCGAAGGACTCCACCGCCTCGGCCTTCCACAGCCGCATCATGTTGCAGTTGTTGACTTTGTAACCCAGGATGGGGGTATCATAGGCCACGCCCTTGACCACCCGCTCCGGCACCCAGCGGACCTGGTAGGCCCCCTGGGCGTCGGTGTAGGTTTCGGTGTGGCCGCCCAGCTTCACTTCGTGCTTGACTTCGGGGCGGTGCAGTTCCCAGGGGTTGTCGTATTCCAGCCACTTGTCGGTGACCTCCACCTGCCAGCCGTCCCTGATCTCCTGGTCGAAAATGCCGAACTCGTAGCGCAGCCCGTAGCCGATGGCGGGGATGCAAAGCGTCGACAGGGAGTCGAGGTAACAGGCCGCCAGCCTCCCCAGGCCGCCGTTTCCCAACCCCGGCTCCTCCTCCTGGTCCAGCAGGTCCATGAGACTGCCGTCGAATTCGGCCACCGCCTGTTTCACCTCCTCGTAAATCCCCAGGTTGACGAGGTTGTTCCCCAGGTGGGGACCCGGCAGGTATTCCGCCGAAAAGTAGCTCACCACCTTCACTTCCTTGCCGATGAAGCTCGACACGGTGTTCACCCAGTGGTGCAGCAGGCGCTCCCGGACGGTGTAGGCCAGGGCCATGTAGAGGTCATGGGAGGTGGCGATGCGGGGGGCCTTCCCCAACAGGTAGAAAAGATTCTCCTTGACCGCCCGTTCCAGGGTCTCGTGGCTCAAACCGGTGCGGGTGGATTCCAGGACTTTTCCCGCGTTGTTCAGCTCGCTCATGTATTCTCCTGCCACCTGGCATAACGAGAACTCAATATAGCTTTCTGGCCTGCTCCTGCTCACCACTCACCAAATTTCATCTCCCCTCGGTCCGCAACAGGTCCGTCCGTTTCTTGACCAACCGCACTGCCACATAGATTAACAGGCCCAGGAAAAACAGACTGACCGTGAAACCGTCCGGCACCGGGGTGCCCCGGGAAAACCAGCTTATCATGCCGTTCATCACCGTGAACAGGGTGATGATGGTGAAAAAGGTGGAGTATTCCCGGGCAATCGCCGACTTCAGGGAAAACGGCAGGTCGGGCTTCACCCAGTTGGCCCACCTGGGGATAAAGGCCGGGGTCCGCATGGTCCACTCCCGGTACTGGTCCCCGAACTGCGAAAACAGGAACCCCTCCTCCGCGAACATGATGCGCTCGTAGTAAAGCCAGAAGGCCAGCACCGTGATCACCGTGAACCACCAGCACCGGGGCAGCAGCGACAAGCCGAACCACATGAGGAAATTTCCCAGGTAAATGGGGTGCCTGACCAGGGAATACATGCCGGTGGCGTTTAAGGAGGCGGCCGTCTGCTTCAGGGTGTTCCGCCCCGAAGTGCCGGCCGGGACAAACCCCACGGTGAGGACCCTCACCGCCAGCCCCAGGCAGGCCACCGCCAGGCACACCCCTTCCCAGGCCGCCGGGTCGGGGTAGGCGCCCCCCCGCAGGGCATGGTCCCGGGCCGCCGGGATGGCCAGGAGGAAGAGCGCCAGGGGGAGATAACTGCGCCAGCGAAACAGCCAGTTGCCGGCCTTCTGAAAATCATCCGCCAGCATGTTGCCTCTCCCTGCTCATCTCGAGATCTCTGGGGGAAGGGCCAGGGACCTAGGTCCCTACCCTCCCCCCAGACCCCTCTCCCAACCCGCGGCAGGGGCCGGAAAGTCGGGCTAACGGGCCGACTTCCCGGCCAAAAAACTTAAGGGGTTGGGGGAGGGAGTTTGAGGGAGGGGGCAGGGGTCCGCCGACCCCTGGCCCTCTCCCTCAATGCCCCATGATATCACGCCTTGCCGGCGCTTCCCAGCACGTGCTCGTTTTTATACTTGACCATCTTGATCAGCTCGTCCCGGGCCGGCCCCAGGTACTTGCGCAGGTCGAACTCGCCGGGTTTTTCCGTCAGGATCTTCCGGATGATGGCGGTCATGGCCAGGCGGCCGTCGCTGTCGATGTTGATTTTACACACCGCCATCCGGGACGCCCGCTTTAACTGCTCTTCCGATATACCCACGGCCGCCTCCATTTTGCCCCCGAAGCGGTTGATCAGGTCCACGTACTCGGGCATGACGCTGCTGGCCCCGTGCAGCACGATGGGGAAGCCCGGCACCCGCCGCTCGATCTCCTCCAGGATGTCAAAGCGCAGGGGCGGCGGCTCTTCCCCGGGCTTTACCTTGAATTTGAAGGCCCCGTGGGAGGTGCCGATGGAGATGGCCAGGGAGTCCACCCCGGTGCGCTTCACAAAATCTTCCACCTCTTCGGGCCTGGTGTAGTTGGATTTTTCATGGGAGACCTCGTCTTCGATGCCGGCCAGCACCCCCAGTTCCCCCTCCACGGTGACATCGAAGCCGTGGGCGTATTCCACCACCTGCCGGGTGAGGCGCACATTGTCCTCGTAGGGGTGCTTGGAGCCGTCCAGCATTATCGAGGAGAAGCCCGAGTCGATACAGGACTTGGCCAACTCGAAGGTGTCGCCGTGGTCCAGGTGCAGGGCCACCGGGAGGTCGGCGCCCATGGCCTTGGCCATCTCCAGGGCCCCTTGCACCAGGTAGGGGACCATGACCGCGTTCAGGTACTGGCGGGCGCTGCCGGAGCACTGCAGAATGACCGGCGACTTGGACTCCGCGCAGCCCTGGATAATCCCCTCGATCTGCTCCATGTTATTGAAGTTATAGGCCGGCACGGCGTAATGCCCCGCCAGGGCCCGCTTGAACATCTCCCTGGTGTTCACCAACCCTAAATCCTGATACCGGTGCGTTGTCATGATGGTCTCCTCTCGAAATATTCAGGGGAGGAGGATGCCGTGGCAGGCAGCCCTCCCCTTCTCCCTCAATCTCTGCGGCTCCTGCCTCGCCCGTGGATTAAGCCCCCCGGACAATCCCTTCGGTAGAATTCTATGATAAGGTAAGGCCGGTCGGGATGTATAGCGGAAAATGCCGGAGTTTGCCGCCCCGGGGGTTCCACAATTGTCCTTGCCCCGGTAAACTGGCGCGAGGAGATGAGCCGCATCATGGTTATGGAAAGTAACACCGGCGCCTACCTGGGGGCCGGGGCGCAGCTTAGGGCCCGGGTCCGGCGGGTGCTGGAGAACCCCAATTTCGACGTGTTCGACGCGGATGGCCGGCGCCTCATCCTGGGGAAGTGCTCCCGGCTGCCCGATGACGAGGACCCGGGAAACGGCCGGTACGGCATCGACTTTCACCGCCGGCTGCCCCCGTTTCAGGAGGCCTCCGGGGTCACCTGCGACTGGGGCGAGGGGCCCATCCCGGTGAATGCTTACGCCTATGCCCAGTATTTACCCAAAACGTTAAGGTTTCGCGAGTTCACCGCTAATCTGGCGTTTGCCGCCCGCACCCTTGAGGATTACGAGGCCAAGGGCCGGGTGTACCAGGATTTTTACCGCTACCTCTACCAGGCCCCCGGCGCCACGGTGATTGCCGCCCCCCACGCCGGCGCCGTCCGCCGCCCCCCGGACCAGTACCACCCTTTTCCCCAATCCGAGACCGACGCCTGGTCCGCCCGGGTCGGGGTCCGGTGCCTCGACGGCGCCCCCCCGGACGGGGCGCGGCTCCTCATCTCCCTGCACAGCACCGATTATTTCGGGGTGTTTTTTGAATTGGGGGATTTCGGTCTGCCCCAGAACCGCGGGCTCCCCGGGCTCGTCTCCCGGCTCAACCGGCGTTTTTCAGGGGACTTGGCGGCCCTCCTCCCCGCCTACCGGGATTACCTGGTGCCCACTACTCTGGAGCGGCTCCGGTGGATGGCGGGGCGCTGGGGCACCCTGAACCCCGACTCCCTGAGCACCGTCTCCACCGCCTCCCGCTTCGAGATTCTCCGCCTCATGCTGGTGCTGAAACCCTGGCTGCCCCCGCCGGCCCCGACCGTCACCCTGGACTGGCTGATGCAGGGCCTGGAGGCCTATTTCGCCCAGCCGCCCCGGGACCTCATCACCCTGAACCAGGTTTTCTCCGGGCGCAAAACCGCAGCCCTCCTGGACCTCGAGGCCAATCTGCAGCAGGCCGGCTTTATGAGTGCGGTGCAGGTGGAGTGCTCCCGCTACCTGTCCCGGGAGCACCCGGGCTTGGCCGCGGCCATCCTTGCCGCCATGGAAAAAGAGATGCGGGCCAGGCAAATTTAATTAACATTTATGCCTTTTGCTCTGCAAAGTGCATAATGAGTTTTATGGGGGGAGGGCCAGGGAGCAGTGGCTCCCTGCCCTCCCCCCACACCCCCCTCCCAACCCTTTTCCTGGGTCGGCTTGAGCCGTGGCCTTGGCCCCGCTCAAGCCGCCATTGAAACCCTCTTATGGGATTGGGGAAGGGGGTAAGAGCTCTACCCTTAGCCCTCTCCCCCGTATCGATTACACTTCGCCCTTGCCCCCCTGCCCTCCCCTACTTGACGATTTGCGCCAGGGCTAGCAGGACTGCGTCGTAATCAGGTTCGTTGGCGACTTCCTTCACCAGCTGCTCATAGCGCACCGTGCCCTCCCGGTCCACAATAAAAACCGCCCGGGCCAGGAGACGCAGTTCCTTGATCAGCACCCCGTAAGCCAGGCCGAAGGCCGCGTCGCGGTGATCCGACAAGGTCCTGAGCCTTTTTACCCCCGCGGCCCCGCACCACCGCTTCTGGGCAAAGGGCAGGTCCATGCTGACGGTGACCATTTCCACGTCGGCGCCCAGGTTGGCCGCTTCGTCGTTGAAGCGCCGGGTTTCCAGGTCGCACACCGGGGTGTCCAGGGAGGGCACCGAGGCGATCACCAGGGTCTTGCCCCGGTAAGATGACAGCCGCACCGGCTTGAGGTCGTTGTCCAGAAGCTCGACGTCAAGGGCCGGGGCCCCCACCTTGACGGCCTCCCCCACCAGCGTCAGGGGATTCCCGTGAATCGTCATTACTCCGGTCCGCTCAATCATGTCCGAACCTCTCCTTATGTATGGGATAATTTGAATTTTCCTTAAGAACTTGCTAACTAGAACCGAAAGCACCAGTAATCTGAAGCGATAATTGGGCCACATGAAAAAAATTCTTCTTCTCCTCTGCGCCCTGGGGTTCACTCACCTGGCGGCCGGCCAGGCCCTGGCCTGGGATGTCTTTCAGGCCTACGACAAGGTCATTTTCATCAACCAGCCCCAACAGCTGGGGACCGCGTATGAGCACGGGAAGAAAGTCATGGAGTTCCCGGTGCTTACCGGTGATGACGAGTGCCCCACCAATCCCGGCATCTATATCATCAGGATGAAGATTCCGGACTATTATTCCAACAAGTTCGATACCCCCATGCCCTTCTCCATGTTCTTCGACTGGCCGGGGCGCAAAGCCATCCACGAAGGCGGCGTGCCGGGCCGGGCCGCAAAGCGGGAACTGGCCACCCACGGCTGCATTCACGTGGAGCAGCCCAAAATCGAGTGGCTCTACGACTGGGCCGAGGCGGGCGCCACCGCGGTGGTCGTATCGGGTGAGCGCTCGGGGGATTAGTCACTTTTGGGGGGAGGGGTCCACTGACCCCTCGCTCCCTCCCGCAAAGTTACTTTCCTTGCCCTCCGGCACGACATCGAGTTTCCCACAGATGCCCGCCAGCTCCTCCATCACCTGAAACTGCAGCCGCTGGATCTCCAGGAGGCGGCGCCACTGCTGCCGCAGCATCAGGTCCATCTTCTCGTTCAAGGCGCGCACCTCCAGTTCCGCCTTGAGGTTGACGCGGTAGTCGAATTCGGAGCGCAGCCGGTCTTTGGAGTCCTGGCGGTTCTGGCTCATGAGGATGATGGGCGCCTGGAACCCCGCCAGGCCCGAGAGGATCAGGTTGAGGAAGATAAAGGGGTAGGGGTCGAAGGGCCGCACCAGCAGCACCACGGAATTGACGAGAATCCACAGGCAGATGACCGCGGCAAAGCCGATGATGAAGCCCCAGCTGCCCCCGAAGTTCGCCACCTTGTCGGAGAGCCGCTCCCAGAAGGTCAGGTCCTTTTCGAAGGCCACATTCAGGTTGCGGCTCAGGAGTTCGTGCTGCTGGATGGCGCTGACCGTCTGTTGCTGGAGGGCGGTGACCTGGCCCGCGTCCTCTTGCAGAAGGTCCTCCAGGTACTCCCGCCGGAAGCGGTTTAAGTCCGTGAGACAGATGTAGCCGCGGCTGTCCCAGCCGGGAAACCTTTTTTTTATAGCCTGTTTCAACCCCTCCTGGAGGAGTTCGCCCGGCCAGACCTCGCTTTCTTTTTTGGCCAGCCCGCAGATCTGACAAACAACTTCTGTTGTCTGATTTCCCGCCATAACAACTCCCGGATATCAAGAAAATAACCTGAGGCCGCGCCGCCTGCCCCTGCCAGGCCGCAGCCGCCTTGTTTTTAGATAAGACCTTTTCAAGGTCAGTGCAACCACCGATCCGCGGCCTCGACCCAAAGGGGGGCCCCACGGCCCTTTAAGAATTCCCTTCTTTGGTTCGATGTCTTTAACATATGCACTATCCCGGGGGGGATTTCCATGATAACTACCCCCGGAAATCCCCTCTGCAGTCATGCGGTTATTATGGACTACTAAGGCACTTTACTTGACTATTTCAGGGAAAGTATGATTTAACGAAGAAACTATTACTAAACTATTATTAGAGTCATTGGGGAATAGCAACGCCGCTGTTCCGGCTGGCCACGGCCGTAATGCCTCGAGGAATCCAAACCTTGCCCACTGAGGGAGAATTTGGCGTCATAACGGGGGGTTCCAAGCGTGAAGGAGTCCTGCGGCACTGGTATGCCCCGGACCGCTGGCCGCGTTGGCTGGTCTATGTCTTCGCCATCGCCGCGGTAGCGGTGACGGTGTTTTTGCGCCTGACCATCGGGGAAGTCTTCTCCCAACGGCCCCTTATTGATCCTCTTTGTGCTCCCCATCCTCATGAGCGCCTACCTGGGCGGTTTGGGGCCCGGCCTGGTCGCCACCTTGGCGGCCGCCTTCGGGGTGATCTTTCTTCTGATCCCGCCCACCTACTCCTTCGCCATCGACAAGTCGGCCGACCTCATCCAGTGGCTCATGCTCATCGTCTGCGGCGTCTTCATCAGCGTCCTGACCGAGGCCCTGCACCGTTTCCGGCGGCGCGTGGAGACCAGCCGGCTGCTTCAGGCCGTGACCCTGGCCAGCATCGGCGACGCCGTCATCACCACCGATGCCCGGGGCCGCATCACCTTCCTCAACCCGGCAGCCGAGCGCCTCACGGGCTGGCAAAACTCTGAGGCCATAGGCCAGCCCCTCACCGCGGTGTTCCGCATCATCAACGAACAGACCCGCCAGCCCATGGCAGATCCGGTCAAAAAAGTCCTGGAGTCCGGGCAGGTCATGGGTCTGGCCAACCACACCCTCCTTCTGGCCCGGGACGGCCGGGAAATTGCCATTGCCGACCGCGGCGCCCCCATCAAACACCCTGGCGGCCCCATGCTCGGCGTGGTGCTGGTCTTCCGCGATTGTTCCGAAGCGCGCCGGGCCGAAGCGGCCCTCCGCAGCAGCGAGACCCATTACCGCTCGTTGTTCGAGAACATGCCGGACGGCTTCGTCTACGGCAAAATGTTGTTTGAGAACGGGCAGCCTCAGGATTTTATCCATGTCGATGTCAACCGGGCCTTCGAGAGCTTGACCGGTTTGCATGATGTGGTGGGGAAAAGGGCCTCCGAGGTTATCCCGGACCTAAGGGAGGCCAATCCCGAGTTCTTTGCCATCCACGGGCGGGTGGTCCAAACCGGCAACCCCGAAAGCTTCGAGATGTACGTGCGCGGCCTCAACAAGTGGATTGCCGCCACGGTGTACAGCCCCGAACAGGAACACTTTGTCGCCGTTTTTGACGACGTCACCGAGCGCCGGCGGGTCGAGGAGGAGGGGCGGCTTTCTCTCGGGTTTCTGGAGACGGTGCAGCGGCACACCGAGATTCTCCCCCTCCTCGAGGAACTGGTCTCGGTCATCAAAGATTACACCGGCGCTGACGCGGTGGGCATCCGGGTCCTGGACAGCCTGGGCAACATCCCCTACCAGGCCTATCAGGGCTTCAGCCGGTCGTTCTACGAGCAGGAAAGCCCCCTGTCGATTCATGCCGATCAGTGCATGTGCATCAATGTCATCAAGGGCGCCTGCGATCCTGCGCTCCCCTTCTATTCCGCCGGCGGCTCCTTCTATATGAACGGCACCTCCCGCTTTCTGGCCACCGTGGCGGCGGCTGACAAGGGCGCCACCCGTAACGTCTGCAACCAGGTGGGCTACGAGTCCGTGGCCCTGATTCCCTTTCGCCGGGGCAAAGACATCCTGGGCCTGATTCACGTGGCGGATCACCGGGAAAACATGGTGCCGTTGCACACGGTGGAAATATTGGAAAAGGCCGGCATGCAGCTGGGCACCGCCTTCCTGCGCCTCAAGGCCGAGGCCGCGCTCAGGGACAGCGAGGAGCATTACCGCTCCTTGTTCGAGAACATGCTGAATGGCTTTGCTTATTGCCGGATGCACTTTGAAGACGGGCAGCCCGTGGATTTCACCTACCTCAGCGTCAACCGCGCCTTCGAAGATCTCACCGGCTTAAAAGATGTGACCGGGAAAAAGGTCTCCGAGGTTATCCCGGGACTCCGGGAATCTGACCCGGCCTTATTCGAAATCTATGGCAGGGTGGCTGCCACCGGCGTCCCCGAGCGCTTCGAGACCTACGTTAATGCCCTCTCCATGTGGTTTTCCGTCTCGGTGTACTGCCCCAGTCCGGAACACTTTGTCGCCATTTTCGAGGTCATCACCGAGCGCAAGCAGGCGGAGGAGGCCCTGGCCAAATCCCTGGCCGAAAAAACCGCCCTGCTCAAGGAAGTCCACCACCGGGTCAAAAACAACCTCCAGATCGTCGCCAGCCTCCTGAGGCTCCAGGCCGGCCGCTCGCCTCACCCCGAGGTGCTGGAGGTCCTGGAGAACACCCGCCACCGGGTCCACTCCATGGCCCTGCTCCACGAGACCCTGTACCGCAGCGACAACCTGGCCCGCATCAACTTCGCCGCCTACGTGGAGGAATTGTGCCGCCACCTCAGGCGCTCCGCCGGTGCGGTGATGGCCCGGGTAACCCTCGAAAATAAGGTGGCTCCCCTGGGCCTGCCCCTGGACCAGTCCCTCCCCTGCGGGCTGATCATCAACGAGCTGCTGTCCAATGCCCTGAAACACGCCTTCCCGGGCGACCGCCAAGGCCTGGTGACCGTGACCCTGGAGCCGGCCCCGGATAAACAGCTGGTGCTGCGCGTCACCGACAACGGCGTGGGGCCGCCGCCTGTCAAGGACCTCACGGCCACGCCCACCCTGGGGCTGCGGTTGATCTCCGGCCTGGCCTCCCAGTTGGGGGAAAACTCACCGTGGACCAGCCGGACGGCATCGGCACCGCTTTCCAGGTGGTGTTTCCCGCGCCCGGGGACGCCGCCATCGAGGATACCGCCGCATGAACCGCCACCGCCTGCTCATCGTCGAAGACGAAGTCATCGTCGCCCTGGACATGGAGGACCGGCTGGCCGCCCTGGGCTATCAGCTGGTGGGCCACGCCCTGACCGGCGAAGGCGCCCTCGAGCTCACCCGGGAACTGCGGCCTGACCTGGTCCTGATGGACATCCGCCTCCAGGGCGACATGGACGGCATCGCCGCGGCCGCGGAGATCCGCCGCCGCTTCCATGTGCCGGTGATCTTCCTTACCGCCTACTCCGAGGATGAGACCCTGGAGCGGGCCAAGCTCGCCGAACCCTACGGCTACATCTTAAAGCCCTTTGACGACCGGGAACTGAAATCCGCCGTCGAGATCGCCCTTTACAAACACCGCACCGAAGAGGAAATCCGCCACCTGAACCGGCTCTATGACGTCTTGAGCCAGATCAACCAGACCGTGGTGCGGGTCCACTCCCGGGAGGAACTGCTCCCGGAGGTTTGCCGGGTGCTGGTGGAGCGGGGCCAGGTCGACCTGGCCTGGATAGGCTGGCTGGACCAGGACACGGCCCGCATCGAGCCGGTGGCCTCCAGCGGGTCTCCCATGGATTTTTTGACGCAGGGGGAATTTTCCGCCGACGCCAGCCCCCAGGGGCAGGGCAACCCGGGCAAGGCCATCCGGGCTGGGGTTGCCTCGGTGTGCAACCGCTGCGCGGCCTCCGACTGTCTCTACCCGGAGGCGCTGCGCCCCGAGCGCTTCGGCTTCCAGTCTAGCGGCTCCTTTCCCCTGCACTTTAAAGGCCGGGTCTGCGCCGTCCTGAACGTCTGCGTCTCCGAACAAAATTTCTTCGGCCACCGCGAGATCGCCCTGTTGGAAGAGGTGGCCTTAGACGTCTCCTTCGCCCTGGAAAAAATCGAGGCCGAGGCCCAAAAAGTCGCCTCCGAGCAGGCCCTGAGGGAAAGCGAGGCGCGCTTCCGGCTGATGTTCGATCTCGCTTCCGTGGGCATGGCCCAGGCCGAACCCCAAACCGGCCGCTTTCAGCTGGTCAACCCGAAGATGTGCGAGATCACCGGCTACACCGCCGACGAACTGCTGGGGGCAATGAGCTTTTCGGACATCACCCACCCGGAAGACCGCCTCGGTGATTGGGAGGCCTTTCAACAAGTGGTGGAGGGCAAGGCCGCCGCTTACCGCAATGAGAAGCGCTACGTCAGGAAGGACGGCGCCATTGTCTGGGTCAACGTCAATGTCACCCTGCACCACGACAGCTCTGGCCAGCCCCTCTTACAGCCTGGCCGTCATCGAGGACATCACCGCCAGAAAAAAGGCCGAGATGGCTTTGCAGGAGAGCCAGGAGCGCTTCCGGGCCTTCATGGACCACAGCCCCGCGGTGGCCTGGGCCAAAGACGGGGACGGCCGCTATGTCTATCTGAGCAAGGCCTATGAGGACCGCTTCAAGGTCCGCCTGGAGAACTGGCAGGGGAAGACGGATTTCGATCTCTGGCCGCCCGAAGTGGCGGAAAAATTCCGGCAAAACGATCTGGCGGCCCTGGCGGCCGGCCGCGCCATTGAGAACACCGAAGAAGCCGTTAATTCCAAAGGCGAAGTTTCCTCGTGGTGGAACGTCAAGTTTCCCTACGAGGACGCCGGGGGACAGAAATATATCGGCGGCATCGCCATGGACATTACCCCCCGCCTCAAGGCCGAGGCGGACCTTAAGCAAAGCGAGTTGCGCTTCCGCCAGATGGCCGAGACCGTCCAGGAAGTGTTCTGGCTGGCGTCGCCGGATTTCCAGAGCATCCTTTATATCAGCCCGGCTTTTGAAAAAATTTGGGGAATCCCCTGCGCCGAGCTTTACGCCAACCCCCTCCTCTGGCTGAAGGCGGTGTTTCCCGAAGACGTCCCCTTGGTGCAACGCGCCCTAAAGGAACTTCACCATGGGCAAGCCTACGACATCGAGTACCGCATCACCCGCCCCGACGGCTCCGTCCGGTGGGTCAACGACCGGGGTTACGCCCTGCGGGACGACTCCGGCCAGATTATCCTCACCTCCGGGGTCGCCAGCGACATCACCTCCCGCAAGGAAACGGAAACCGCGCTCCGGGCCAGCGAGGAGAAGTTCCGCCTGGCCATGGACGCCATTGAAGAAGGTGTCTGGGAATGGGATCTCCCCGCCGGTGAACTTTACATCAGTCCCGGCTATCTGCGCAGCTTCGGGTATGACCCGGATACGGTGAGCCACTCCTATGACCATTGGATGACGGCCATCCATCCCGAGGATTTCCCCTCGTACCGGGAGACCCTGCAGGATCACCTGGAAGGGCGCCGCCCCGCCTTTGAGGCCGAGTTCCGCGGCCCGGATCGGCCGACGGCCGCTACCTCTGGTTCTCGAGCCGGGGCCGGGTAGTATCCAGGGACCCTGACGGCGCCCCCTTGCGGATGATGGGGGCCCTGCGGGACATCACCGAAAAAAAGCTGGCCCAGACCGCCCTGGAAGAGTCCCTGTCCCTCCACAAGGCCACCCTCGAGTCCACCGCCGACGGCATCCTGGTACTTAATCTTAATCACCAGATAGTCAGCTGTAATCGGAAGTTCGCTGAAATGTGGGGCGTCCCCGCAGATATCATGACATCCCGGGATAACGACCGGCTCCGGACGCATGTTGCTGATCAGCTTCAGGACCCCCAGAACTTCTTTAAACTGATAAAAGAACTTTTCGACAACCCGGCCGCAGAGACCTACGACCTCCTCCACCTGCGAGACGACCGGGTCATTGAGCGTTATGCCTTCCCCCAATATCTGAAAAGCCACATCGTGGGCCGGGTCCTGAGCTTTCGGGATATTACCGCCCGGGTTCAGGCCGAAGCCGCCCTCAAGAAAAGCGAGTCCAATTACCGCCGCCTCGTCGAGACCGCCAATGAAGGCATCTGGGCCGTGGACCACGAGATTCGCACCATCTACGTCAACCAGCTCATGGCTGACATGCTGGGATACTCCCAGGAAGAAATGCAGGGACGGCCGGTAACGGATTTCCTCTTCCCCGAGGACCTAGGCCGACCACCAGAAAAAAATCGACCACCGCGTGCGGGGTAATTATGAGCGGCGTTTAAGGCGGAAGGACGGCTCGGAACTCTGGACCATCGTCTCGGTCCGGGCCCTTAAGAGTGAGGCCGGGGAGTTCCAGGGCTCCTTTGCCATGCTCACTGATATCACCGAAAGAAAACGGGCTGAGAAAGAATTAAAGAAGTCCGAAAAACGTGTGCGGGCCAAACTGGAAAGCATCCTGTCCCCTACGGGCGATATCGGGCAACTGGACCTGGATGACATCATCGACACCGAGGCCATCCAGTCCCTCCTGGACGATTTTTATCGAGCTCACGCATCTCACTTTGGCCTTGATCGATCTGCAGGGCAAGGTGCTGGTCGGCGTTGGCTGGCAGGACATCTGCACCAAATTCCACCGGGTGCATCCTGAAACCTGCCGGCGCTGCCTGGAAAGCGACACCATCCTGTCTCGAGGTGTGCCTCCGGGATCCTTCAAGCTCTATAAATGCAAGAACAACATGTGGACCATGGCGACCCCCGTCGTGGTGGCCGGCAAGCACGTCGGTAACCTGTTCATTGGGCAATTCCTGGTTTGAGGACGAAGAGCCCGATTATGACTTCTTCCGCGCCCAGGCCCGGGAGTTCGGCTTCCCCGAGGAACCCTACCTGGCCGCGCTCGCCAAGGTCCCCCGTTTAGAGCGGCAGACGGTGGAGACGGCCATGGGGTTCTTCACCAAGCTGGCCCACATGATCTCCCTGTTGAGTCTCAGCAACATCAAATTGGCCCGGGCCGTCACCGAGCAGGAACGCCTGGTGGAATCCCTCCGCCTGAGCGAGGAAAAAAGCCGGGCCGACGAAGAGTTCCTGAGCGACATCTTTGCCAGCATCAAGGACGGCCTCACCATTCTCGACCTGGACCGCAACATCATCCGGGTCAACCCGGCCGTGGAGCACTTAGCCCGCACCAAAGACCTCCTGGGCCGGAAGTGCTACGCGGCCTTTCACCAGCGTGACACTGTCTGCCCGCACTGTCCGGTGGAACAGACCCTCAAGAGCGGCGAGGATCAACTTGTCGTCCGAATGAGTAAAGCCGGGGGAGAAAATGGCTCTTGTCATCGAAATGTACAGCTATCCCCTCATCAACCGCAACACCGGCAAGGTGGAGGGAGTCATTGAATATGTCCGGGATGTTACCCAGCGCCAGCGGGCGGAAGAGGCCCTGACCGAAAAACACCGGGAGTTGGAGGAAACCGCCCAGGAACTCGAGCAGTCCCGGAACATGCTGCAATTCATTCTGGAGTCCATCCCCGCCCGGGTCTTCTGGAAGGACCGTGACCTCCGCTACCTGGGCTGCAACACCCAGTTCGCCCGCGATGCCGGCTTTCAAAACCCCGGGGAGCTTGTCGGTCTGGATGATTTCGCCATGGACTGGAAGGAACAAGCCGACCTCTACCGGGTGGATGACCGACAGGTTATGGAATCCTACACCCCCAAGGTAAACATTGTCGAACCCCAAACCACCCCCGCCGGCGCCACCATCTGGCTCAATACCAGCAAAGTGCCGCTGTCCGGGCCCGACGGCGAGGTCTTTGGCGTCCTGGGCGTCTATGAAGACATCACCGAGCTCAAGGAAAAAGAGGACCAGCTGCGGGCCTCCCTCCAGGAAAAGGAGGTCATGCTCAAGGAAATCCACCACCGGGTGAAGAACAACATGCAGATGATCTCCACCCTGTTCGACCTGCAGCTGAGATACGCCGGGGACCAGGACCCGCCCACCCTCTTCCGGGACTGCCAGAACCGCATCCGCTCCATGGCCCTGATCCACGAGTCCCTCTACCACACGGACACCCTGTCGAGCATCAATTTCCGGCAATACCTGCAGAAGCTGGTGAACCGCCTGCTGACCTCCTTCGGCTCCAGCGTTCAGGGGATCAAGGCAACGGTCACCGGCGCCGAACTGCACCTGGGGATCAACCAGGCCGTGCCCGCGGGCCTGGTGGCCAGCGAACTCATCATGAACTGTTTGAAACACGCCTTCCCGGGGCAGCGCGCCGGCAGCATCGAGATCACTGTCGGGATGAGCGACGGCCGCCGCCAGGTGGAAATCAGGGACGACGGCATTGGCCTGGGGCGGGATTTTACCCCGGATAACTTCAACTCTTTCGGCTGGCTGATGATCAGCAATCTCATGAAGCAGCTGGAAGGCACCATCAACGTCGTCAGCGACGGCGGCACCACCTGCCGGATGATTTTCTAAGCGAGGCTTTTGCGGCCATGTCCAAGGCCAGAATTTTGGTAGTAGAAGACGAGTGGCTGGTGGCCCAGGGCATTGCCGAAAGCCTGGCCGAACTGGGCTACGAGGTCGCGGGGATGGCAGCCAGCGGCGAAGAGACCCTGCGCCTGGCCGCCGAGGCGCACCCGGACCTGGTGCTGATGGATATCCTGCTGAAAGGCGACATGGACGGCATCGAGGCGGCCGAGCACCTGCGCCGCCGCTTCAACCTCCCGGTGGTGTTTCTCACCGCCTATGCCGATCCCCAGACCCTGGGACGCGCCAAGGTAACCGAACCCTTCGGCTATCTCCTAAAGCCCTTCGAGGTCCGGGAGCTCCATTCCATCATCGAGATCGCCCTGTACAAAGCCCGGGCCGAAAAAAGGCTCCAGCATCTCCACCAGATCCTCCACGCCATCCGCAACGTCAATCAGCTCATCACCACCGAAAAAGACCGGCATCGCCTGATTGACCAGGCCTGCCGGCTTTTGGCTGAGGGCCGGGGATATTTCACCGCCTGGATCGCCCTCCTTAACGAACAGGGCCAGGTAAGCGCCGCGGCCGTGGCAGGCGAGGACTACATCAGCGACCAGGTCCTGGCCACGCTGCAGCAGGGCAATTTGCCTCCCTGCGGCCATGAGGCTTTAGAACACTCTCACCCGGTGATCATCGAAAATCTGGCCGATCAGTGCAGTACCTGCATCTGGGAGCAAAATCTCCATGACCGGGGGGCCCTGGTAACCCGGCTTACCCACCGCCAGCAGTGCTACGGCCTCCTGGGCGTGCAACTGCCCTCCGCCCTGGCCCGGGATGAAGAAGAAATTTCTTTATTCAACGAACTGGTGGCCGACCTTTCCCTGGCTCTCTACAAGATGGACCTGGAAGACCGGGAACAGCAGGCCCGGCAGGCTTTGCAGGACAGCGAGGCCCGTTACCGGTCCCTGGTGGAAAACCTGCCGGTGGGCATCTACCAGCGCACGGTGGGCGAAGACAACCGCATGTTAGTGGTCAACCCCGCCCTGAAGGCCATGTTCGGCTACGATTCCCCTGAAGCCTGGCCCCACTCCGGTACGGCCGCGACCTATGCCGACCCCGGGCAGCGGCGGCAATTTAATGAGCAGCTCATCAAGGAAGGCCGGGTGTCCGGGATGGAACTCGGCCTCCTGAAAACGGACGGGACCCCCTTTGTGGGTCGGGTCTGGGCGCACGTGCAGGGCACAGGCGACCAGGCGCACGTTGAAGGCGTCGTCATCGACATCACGGCACAAAAGCAGGCCGAGACGGAACTCATCCAGGCCAAAGAGAACTGGGAGCAGACCTTCGACACCATCCCGGACTTCATCGCCATCCTCGACTCCGAACACCGGATTGTCCAGGTCAACCAGGCCATGGCCGACTGCCTCAAGGCTTCTCCCGCCCAATGTGTGGGGCTGCAATGCCACCAGGCGGTTCATGGCCTCGATCATCCTCCCGAGTATTGTCCCCACTCCCGTGCCCTTAAAAACGGCAAAACTCACGAGGCGGAAATTTACGAGGAGAGCCTGGGGGGGGATTTTCTGGTCACCTGCTCCCCCTTGAAGGATGCCGGCGGCCAGGTGGTCGGTGCCGTGCACGTGGCCAGGAACATCACCGAGCAAAAGCGGACCGAAAAAGAGCTGGACCAGTACCGCTCCCACCTGGAACAGCTGGTGTCCGAACGCACCGCCGCCCTGCTCGAGGTGAATACCCAGCTCAACCGGGAGATTGCCCAGCACGAACAGACGGGGAAAGCCCGTCGGGAAAGCGAGGCACGTTTCAGGGCCATTTTCGAGGAGGCCCCCATCGGCATCGTGCTCCGGGACCCCCAGGGGCAGGTCATCTCCATCAACCCCGCCCTGGAAAAAATTCTGGGCTACACCCGGGAAGAATACGTTCTGCAGAACAAGTATTTCCTGCAGCTGGACGACTCCCCGGAAATCCGGAGCTTTTACCAGGAACTGGCGGAAGGCCGGCGGGACTTCTTTATTGCGGAAAACCGGGCTTTTCACAAGGAGGGGCGCCCGGTCTGGGGACGGGTGCACGCCTCCAAGGTAAAAGGCAAGGATGACCGGACCTGGTTTACCCTGAGCCTCATCGAGGACATTACCCGGGAGGAAGAAACCCGGGCGGAAATCCAGGCCTATCAGGAACGCCTGCGCTCCCTGGCCGGCGAGTTGACCACCACCGAGGAGCGGGAGCGCCGCCGCCTGGCCACCTACCTTCACGACAACATCGGCCAGGTCCTGGCCCTCGTGCAAATCAAACTGGGCTCCCTGCGCCGGGACCTTGCCTCCGAAAAAATGGCCGCGGACTTGGACGAGGGCCGCCGCCTGCTCACCCAGATTATCAGCGCCACCCGCTCCCTGACCATGGAAATGGGCCTGTCGGTCCTCCATGAACTGGGCTTTGTGGCGGGCCTGGAGTGGCTGGGGGAAAAATTCCAGGACCAAAACAACTTTCGCGTCGAGGTGAATTGCGGCCACCTGCCCGGCTCTCTGAGCCAGCCCAGGGAGATCTTTCTGTTCCGGGCCGTCCGGGAGCTCTTGACCAACGTCACCAAGCATGCCGGGGCCGATAATGTCACTGTGAAGACCAGCGATGCCGATGGGCAGTTCAGCCTGCAGGTCAGCGACGACGGCGTCGGCTTCGAGGTGTCTCATTTGACCCAGGCGACGGGGTTTGGCCTGTTCAGCATAGCCGAGCAGGTCAGCAACCAGGGCGGCAAAATGGATGTCACTTCGGCCCCGGGCCAGGGCACCCGGGTGACCATTGTCTTTTTTCCCCCTGAAGAGTCGTAGCGACTCCGCCCCCATGTGCGGCGCGTTGTACCGCCGTCGGTTTTGGGCCCGCGGCGCCGCACCACCCCATTATTTTCCCTTCTCTACTAAAAATGTCTCCAGAATTCCGGAAATTCAGCCGATACCACTAAACAGGGGTGGTGCAGACCGGGCCAACTTCCGGCCCGGTATTTCCTGCCTACCCCATCATGCTCAGGAGCGACTGCATGGCCAGCGCCAGAATTCTGGTAGTAGAAGACGAATGGCTGGTTTCTCAAGGAATTAAGGAAACTTTGCAAGACCTGGGCTACGAGGTGGCAGGTCCGGTGGCCTCCGGGGAGGAGGCCCTGGAACTCGCCCAGACCGAGCTCCCGGATCTCGTGCTCATGGACATTTTGCTGAAAGGGGGCATGGACGGCATCGAGGCGGCCGAGTGCCTGCGCCGCCGGTTCGACCTGCCGGTGATTTTTCTTACCGCTTATGCCGACTCCCAGACCCTGGGAAGAGCCAAGGTCACCGAGCCTTACGGTTATCTCCTGAAGCCTTTTGAAAACCGGGAACTGCATTCCGCCATTGAAATCGCCCTCTACAAATTTCAGGCTGAAAAGCGCCTCCAGCATCTCAACCAGGTTTTGCGGGCCATCCGCAGCATCAATCAGCTCATCGTCCAGGAAAGAGACCGGGATCGCCTTATCGAGCTGGCCTGCCTCCTCCTCACCGAAAAACGGGGCTATGCCGCGGCCTGGCTGGCCATCCTTGACGACCAGGGCAGGGTCAGTACCGCCGCCGCCGCCGGCGTCATGGACGATGTGAAGCAGTCCTTGGCCCGTCTCGAGGAGGGGCAGCTTCCCCCTTGCGGCGGGCGGGCTCTGCAGGAAGACCGCCTGGTGGTGGTGGAAGACCTGTCGCAGCATTGTCCCGACTGCTACTGGTGCGGGCCCAACCCGGGCTGGGGGGCCCTGGTGACGCCGTTGACCTACCAGGGCGTCCGTTACGGGTGCTTGGGGGTCCAACTCCCTGACCTCCTGACCCGGGATGAGGAGGAATTGGCTCTATTCCGGGAGCTGGCGGCCGACGTCTCCCTGGCCCTGTACAAAATGGACCTGGAAGGCCGGGAGCAGCAGGCCCTCAAGGCTCTTCAGACCAGCGAGAAAAAATACCGGCAGATCGTCGAAACCGCCAATGAAGGCATCTGGGCCGTAGACGAAAATAGCTGCACCACCTTTATCAACGGGCAGATGGCCGGAATTCTGGGTTACCCTCCAGAAGAAATATTGGGGCACCCGGTGACGGACTTTTTCTTCCCGGAAGACCTGGCGGACCACAAGGACATACTGGAGCAGCGCCGCCAGGGGCAAAGCGGCTTGTACGAACGGCGCCTCCACACCAAGGATGGCCGGGAGATATGGGCCCTGGTGTCCGGCACCCCTATCTTTGACGAAGCCAACTCATTCCGGGGCACCTTCGGCATGTTCATGGATATTACGGAGCGCAAGCGGGCCGAAGCTGAACGCCTGAAAATCGACAAGCTGGAGGCCCTGGGGGTCCTGGCCGGAGGACTGGCGCATGATCTCAACAACGTGCTCATGGGCATCTTGGGGAACCTCAGCCTGGCCACCGGGGCCCTTTCCGCCCGTGAGCTCGAAACGCGCCTCGCCGCCGCGGAGGCGGCCTGCGGCCAGGCCCAGAGTCTGGCCCGGCATCTTTTGACCTTCGCTAAGGGCGGCACCCCCATAAAACAACCCCAGGACCTGAAAGAACTGGTCCAGGAGGCCGGCAGACTGGCGGTATGCGGCTCCAGGGCCAGGGTCAAGTTCGCTTTGCCGGAAGACCTCTGGGCAGTTGAGGTCGACCGGGGCCAGATGCACCAGGTCTTCAGCAACCTCCTCATTAATGCCGTGCAGGCCATGCCGTCGGGGGGCATAATCCGGGTGCGGGCCGAAAATGTCGAACTGACCGAAACCACCGGCTTTCCCTTACCGGCCGGGAAATACGTGGAGGTCACGGTGGCCGACCAGGGGGCAGGCATCGCCCCGGAAAACCTCGTTAAAATCTTCGACCCATACTTTACCACCAAAAAGCAGGGCACCGGGCTGGGGCTGGCCACCACCTACGCCATCATCAGCCAGCACGGCGGCCGCATCTCCGTGACCTCGGAGGTGGGACGAGGCACCACGTTTGAAATAATCCTGCCGGCCCGGGAAAAAACCGGGCACGACGTGAAGCCGGCTGAAACCAAGGCCCTGGAAGGTCACGGGCGCATCCTGGTGATGGACGACGACGTCCTGGTGCGGGAGGTGGTGGGCAAGATGCTGCGCAAGCTGGGCTACGAGCCGGTTTTTGCCCAGGAGGGCGGGGAAGCCCTGCACCTGTACGGCCAGGCCCAGGACTCGGGGGACCCCTTTGCCGCGGTCATCCTTGATTTGACTGTACCGGTGGGCATGGGCGGCATGGAAACGGTACAGCACCTCCTGGCCCGGGACCCCGAGGCCCGTGCCGTGGTGTCCAGCGGTTATGCCGATCACCCCATCATGGCCAATTACCGGGACTACGGTTTTCAGGGCGGCATTGCCAAGCCCTACAAAATTTGCGGGTTAAGCGAGGTCCTGCAAAAGGTTTTAGAGGTTCAGGACCCTCCCGACATGAGGATGGAAGGAAGCTGCCAGGGGTAATCCAGGGCCTGGCAGGTCGGGGCAGACAACGGCCAACATGGGCAAGGCTGTTCCCTGGCGGAGAACCTATGCCAGCGCTACGTAAAAAAAGAAACCGCGCCGGGATGGCTCGCCGGTCAGGGAACCTACCCCGCCGCGCCTCAAAGCTCTACCAGTATGCCAATCTCAATGACGCGGTCGGCCGGGATCCTGACATATTCGGTGATGGACTGGGAATTGCGCATGGCCAGGGCAAAAAGCTTGGCCCGAACCTTGGACAGTTTTACCCCTTGAGGGATGATATCCGCATGTCCTATGATAAACGTGCTGCTCTCGAGGTCGCAGTCAATGAGATCTCCGGCCCGCATCAGTTCGAAGATTTTCGCCATGTCATGGTGTTCCATAAAGCCGCTGCGGGAGATGACCCGGAAGAAGCCCTGGCCCAGCTCCCGCGTCTCGATGAAGTTGCTTTTCCGCCTCCTTGGCACCCGCTCGGTTATAAGGGTGAGGAAAATGACCCTCTCGTGCACCGCTTTAAAATGTTCTATCTGGGATAAAAAGGCCCCGGGCATCCCGTCGGTGGACGCCGTCAGGTAAATGGCCGTGCCTTCCACACGTGGGGGCGGGTCTTGCTTAAATTTTTGCAGCACTTCGTCCATGGAATGACGGTTCTGCCTGAACTTCGCCCGCAACAGGGACCTGCCCCGGCGCCAGGTGGAACTCAGGATGAACACCAGAATCCCCACCGTCACCGGAAACCAACCGCCTTCGGTTATTTTTAGGAGATTGGCGGTGAAGAAAGCGGTATCCGGAATCATGAAAAATACCGCCAGGGCCACCGCAATCCATTTCGGCCACTTCCACCTCTCATAGACCACCACCGAGGCCAGAATGGTAGTGACAATCATGGTGGTGGCCACGGCCACCCCGTAGGCATTGGCCAGATTGGTGGATTTCTGGAAGCCCACCACCAGTCCCAGAGTGGCGATCATCATAACCCAGTTCACCGTGCCCACGTAAACCTGGCCGATCTCCCCCCCCGACGTGTGCTCAACCTTCATGCGGGGCAGGTATCCCAGCTGAATGGCCTGGCGGGTTATGGAAAAGGCCCCGGTGATGACGGCCTGGGAAGCGACGGCCGTGGCCAGGGTGGCCAGAATGACCAAGGGGTAAAGGGCCCAGGATGGCGCCATGGTAAAAAAAATGTTGCGGGTGGCCTGCGGGTTCCCGAGGAGGTAGGCCCCCTGGCCGAAATAATTGCAGAACAGGGCCGGCAGAACGACCAGAAACCAGCCCAGGCGGATGGGGTTTTTACCGAAATGGCCCTTGTCCGCAAACAAGGCCTCGGCGCCGGTGACCGACAAAAAGATAATGCCCAGGAGGACGAAGCCTTTCCAGCCGTTCAGGAAAAAGAACTGTATGCCATGGACCGGGTTGATAGCCGCCAGCACCTGCGGCCGCTGCATTATCTCGGCCACCCCCAGGGCCGCAATAGTGATAAACCAGACGATCATGATGGGACTGAAAGCCGCCCCCACAAAGCTTGTGCCCCGGCTCTGGAAGAAGTACAGGAGGAAAAGAATCACCATGGCCAGGGGCACAATAAAGGGCTGAAAGCCCTTGGTCGCCACTTCCAGGCCTTCCACGGCGCTCAATACCGAAATAGCCCCGGTTACCATGCAGTCGCCGTACAGGATGGTGGAGCCGAACAGCCCGATCATCACCAGGAGGCGGCGGCTTTTTTTCATGCGTTCGTGGCCGGGATGGATCAGGGACATCAGCGCCATGACGCCCCCTTCGCCGCGGTTGTCGGCGTTCATGACATAGAGGGCGTACTTTATGGAAACCACGATAATGAGGGACCAGAAGGTGAGGGAGACCACCCCCAGGACATTGGCGGCCTGAGCCTCAATGGCATTGCTGCCGGAAAAGATGGTCTTGAAAACAAAGAGGGTGTTGGTGCCGAGGTCGCCGTAAACGACCCCCAGGGCCAGGATAGTCAGGCCCAGTAACTTGGTGGGGGCTTGTTGCTGCTCCTCCTTCCCTTCGGGAGCGCCCGGCTCAAGCTTGGTATCGAGGGGCTTTACCATGACCCTTGGTGTCTTTCAGGGGATTTAAGTGCGTGGCCGTGAGGTTACCAATAAAGATAATTCCTCATGGCATGAAATCCATGGGTAAAGATGGATTCCCCAGGTTAAAAATTATCTTAATCCGCAAAGTTAGACTTAAGTCGCCAGCTCAAAACCCACCAATTTGCATAAAAAAAGCCGGCCCCAGGAGGGACCGGCCTTGGTTGGTCAGGTCAGATGCCTGCTCTTACTTCATAAGCAGGGGCACGATGAGCAGGGCCACGATGTTCACGACCTTGATCATGGGGTTGATGGCGGGGCCGGCAGTGTCTTTGTAGGGGTCGCCCACGGTGTCACCGGTGACCGCAGCCTTGTGCGCATCGGAGCCTTTGCCGCCGTAGAGGCCGTCTTCAATGGCCTTCTTGGCGTTATCCCAGGCGCCGCCGCCGGAGGTCATGGCGATGGCCAGGAACAGACCCGGTGACGATGGAGCCGATGAGCATGCCGCCCAGGGCGACAGGACCGAGACCAGGGCAGAAGCCCACGACGATGGGGGCCAGGACCGGGATCAGGGCCGGGAGCATCATCTGGCGCAGAGCGCTCTTGGTGACGATGTCCACGCAGGTGCCGTATTCGGGCTTGGCGGTGCCTTCCATGATGCCGGGGATCTCCCGGAACTGGCGCCGCACTTCCTCGACCACGCCGCCCGCCGCTTTACCCACGGCTTCCATGCACAGGGCGCCGAAGAAGTAGGGCAGCAGACCACCGATGAACAGGCCGGCCAGGACCCGGGGGTCGGAGAGATCAAAGGTCATGGTGTGGCCGAAGGAACGGGAGTATTCGGCGAAGAGCACCAGGGCGGCCAGACCCGCGGAACCGATGGCGTAACCCTTGGTGACGGCCTTGGTGGTGTTGCCCACCGCATCCAGGGGATCGGTGATGTTCCGGATCTCGTCAGGCAGTTCGGCCATTTCAGCAATACCACCGGCGTTGTCGGTGATGGGGCCGTAAGAGTCGATGGCCACGACGATACCGGTCATGGAGAGCATGGCCACGGCGGTTAAGGCGATGGCGTAAAGACCGGTGCCCGGGCTTGCCATGCCGCCGCCCAGTTGGAAGGCCGCCAGGATGGCCAGGACGATGACGATAACCGGGGCCGCGGTGGACTTCATGGAGATGGCCAGACCCTGGATGACGTTGGTGCCGTGGCCGGTGGTGGAGGCCAGGGCGATGGATTTAACCGGGGTGAAGCTCTTGGAGGTGAAGTACTCGGTGATGCCCACGATGAGGCCGGTCAGGAGCACGCCGATGACGGCCAGCAGGAAGACGTTAAAGGGCGGAATCACAAAGCCCGGAGCGCCGCCCACGGCCTTGGCGGCAACGCCAGCCATGAACTTGTTGGCCAGGGGGTAGAAGGCGATGACGGCCAGCACGCCGGCCACGATGAGGCCCTTATAGAGGGCGCCCATGACGTAGTCGCCTTTGCCCAGGCGGACGAAGTAGGTGCCGACGACCGAGGCGATGATGGAGACGCCGCCGATGACCATCGGGAAGATAACCGCCGGGGAAGTGGGGCCGTAGATGGTGGCGGCGAGCAGCATGGCGGCCACCACGGTGACCACGTAGGTCTCATAAAGGTCGGCGGCCATACCGGCGCAGTCGCCCACGTTGTCACCGACGTTGTCGGCGATAACCGCGGGGTTTCTGGGATCGTCCTCGGGGATGCCGGCTTCCACCTTGCCTACCAGGTCGGCGCCCACGTCAGCGGCCTTGGTGTAGATACCGCCGCCCAACCGGGCAAACACCGACACCAGGGAGCAGCCAAAGCCGAGACCGATCATGGCGTGCATGGCCCCACTGGGATCAACGGTAAGGAGGAACTTGTAATAGCCGGCCACGCTCAAAAGGGCCAGGCCGACGACCAGCATGCCGGTGACCGAGCCGCCCCGGAAGGCGACGGTAAGGGCGTGGGCCATGCTGGTGAAGGCTGCCTGGGCGGTGCGCACGTTGCTGCGCACGGACACGTACATGCCCACGTAACCGGCCAGGGCCGAACCAGTGGCGCCAAGGGCAAAGCCTACCGCCACCCATTTGCCCAATACGAAAAACAACAGGACAAAGACCACCGCGCCAACCATGGCAACGGTTTTGTACTGCCGGTTCAGGAAGGCGTTGGCGCCTTCACGCACCGCCGCCGAAATTTCTTGCATCCGCTCTGAGCCGGCGTCCTGCTTCAGTACCCAGGTGGTGGTGAACAACCCGTAGGCTATGCCTACCAAACCACAGAGTAAAGCAAAACTCATAATATCCATCCGTTACTTCCCTCCTTTTGGATGATTTGATTTACTTGATATCCTTGCAAAATCTGGCTACACCAGCCTGTTGCCACCTCACCCCCTTTGCCCTTCAGGGGCCATATCGCACCGGTTATTAAATACCAATTCATATCTCATCTCCCCCGCGCTGTAAAGGAAAAATTTCACAAATTAATTCCCCAGGTTTAGACTTCGAGGTTTTTCTTCATTTTCGAGGAAATTTAAACCCTTGCCCAACCCCGGGCCCGACGCCGGACCATCTGGAGCGAAACCGAAAACCCCGATTTTTCAGGAAGATGAAATTGTTCACTTCGTTCGGGATGACCAACCTGGTATTAGATTTTAGCCGGTGGGCGCTCAGCCATCCTGCCGGTGGTCAGCCGGCGGAGGCAAAAGAGGCTGGTCTTCGGCAGGCGACGGTTCCTCTGCCAGTTCGTTCAGGCTAGGCATGCCAAGTTCTTTGGGGTCCTTGAGGACAACGCCGTGGTGCTCCGCCAGGTACACCAGGTATTGGTATTCCAGGGCCTTTTTCTGCAGGCGGTATTTGAGAATCAGGCGCAGGGGGAAATACAGGGCCGCCAGGGCCACCACCGCCACCAGGAGGTAGGAGCCCGCCAGACCCAGGGCCTTGAGGAACAGGGCCGCAAGATTCAGGACCTGCCGGCCGTAAAACCAGAGGATCAAAAGACCCAGGAAAGCTGCCAGCCCCTGGTAGAATTGCCAGCGGTGCGACCGCCGGCCGCGTGCATCACGCCCGGACTGGCCCGTCCCTTCTTCCGCCTCGGGGCCAAAGGCCTGGAAGCCGCGGACCACGACCCCGAAGAGAAACAGCATGACCAGGGGCGTGGCAAAGGCAATGAACAGGTATTCCTTCCAGGGAAAAGGAATGACCTTCACCGGCCCCCCCAGCACGCCCTCGTCAATCTGCCAGATGGCGGTGACCATAAATATGAAGACTTCCACCAGGGCTACCACGATGAGGAAGCTGTTGAAGACGTAGCGCCGTTCCAGGGGGTCCCAGAAATTGAAAAATTTCGACATGAAGTTGATTTTACCGTGTGTTTGAGATTATGTCGAGGCTACGGCAGCCATTGCCAAACTTGTTCTTGTCATCCTGAACAAAGTGCATGATCTCAAGGCCTTGCAGGTGCGAGATGCATCGCCCCGCTCAGAATGACACTGGGCGGGAAGTTGTTGCGTAAAAATAGCTTCAGTTCCTGGCCGGTTCCTGATTTTCCTGCCGCAGCCTTTCCCGCGTCTCCATGAGGAGGCGCCCCAGCCAGTTGAGCCCCTCGGCCCCGGCACACCCGGGACAGCGGCACTGCCCCCAGAAATTGTCATGCCAGGTGTTGCCCTCCACCAGTTCGGCATCCCCGGTGGCCGCCAAAATGTTTCTGGGGCCGTCCTTGGCGAATTTTTGCCGGATGAGGTCCCGCATGACCTCCACCCTCACTTCGGGCCAGTCCGGGCGCACGGTGAGCCTGCGGCCCATCTTCCTGGCCAGGTCAGGGGTGGACGCGGCCAGGATCCCCTCCCGGGCCTCCGGCTCCAGGGTCTTGGCCGCCTGGTAGGCGTGCTCCACCGTGGGGTATGCTACCCCGTCGAGCGTCACCGGGGCAGGAGAAAAGTTGGACAGGGCATGGTAATCGCCGGTAAAGGCGTCGATGCTGGGCCGCCGCACCGGTTGGGGCACGGCTTCCCCGGGGAGCTCCCGCCAGAACAGCCACACCGCCAGGGCCAGCAGCAGGGCGTCTTCCAGGATGATGCCCCAGCCCACCTGCCGGGCCCAGATCAAGCCGCAGCCGCAGTCGACCTTGAGGCCCCGGGCGAAGGTGATAGCCAGGACCATCAGGAAGAGGGCCAGCTGCAGGATGATGAGGAGCAGGCAACTCCGGCGCTTGACACCCCCCACCAGCCGCTGCCCCGAAGCCATGCCCAGACTGCCGAGCACCCGGCCCGGGATTTCCATCAGGTAACCCAGGGCCAGGAAAAAACCGCTGGTGATCTCCAACCAGGGGAGGAGCGCGGCGGTGAGGCCCACCAGGGGCTGGGGCAGGAGGTCATAGGCCAGGATGGCCTCGGCGAACTGGTAGGGCTCCAGCCGCTTCTGCAGGCCGGCGTAAAGAAAGGCCCCCCCCAGGGCCAGACCGAGGACGCAGGCCAGCCAGCTACCGGCTGCTGTCCACTTCGTATCCCGCTTCATCCCAGCCTTGAAACCCCTCGAGGAACGCCATGACCCTGGTAAACCCCAGGGTGCGAAGATGTTTGGCCACTTTCAGGGCCGAGCTGCACTGTTTCTTGGCGCAGTATACGACAATGCGCCGGTCCTTGGGAAACCCCAGGATGCCGGTGTTCTTGATATCCGACAGCCTCGCCAGCGGCAGGTTCACCGCCTTGGGGATGTGCAGCTCGGCAAAATCATCCGCATCCCGGGCATCCAGAAACAAGCTCTCGCCTTCCTTCCAGATTTCGTGGGCCTCCTCCAGACTGACGGTCGGCACCCCTTTGAACTCGGTGGCCCGGCGATGTTCATCGACATTTTCCAGGTAGGAGGTGAGTTCCCCCCGCCAAGCTATTTTGACCAGGGGCCACTGATAGGACAGACCGAAAATGACGGCCAGGAACAACAGATACCCGGCCCAGAGGAGATCATTCTGTAACACCCGGCCCGCCTGCTTCATCGGCCCTTTCCTTTTGCCACCGGCAATGATACGGTCAGGTCAGCTCGAACCCCGAACCTCAGGAGGTTTTCTGGCAGCGCTCCACGACATCAAGGCCCTGGCCCTGGACCTGGGCAACGTCCTGGTGCAGGTGGACCATATGCGGTTTTGCCGCCGCCTGGCCGCCCTTGCCGGCCTCACCCCCGAGGAGGTCTATGCCCGGGTCTTCGCCTCCGACCTCGAACCCGCCTACGACACCGGCCGCCTGACCTCGGAGGAGTTTCACCGCCGGGTCACGGAGGCCTGCGGCGTGGCCCTGCCCTTCCCCCGGTTCGCCTCCTGGTGGTGCGACATCTTCGCCCCCATGGAGGGCATGGCGGCACTCATTGAGCGGCTGGCCGGGAGCTACCCCCTCTATCTGGTGTCCAACACCAACGCCCTGCACTTCGCCCATATAAGAGAACACTATCCTTTGCTGCACCATTTCAAGCGCTTCGTGCTGTCCTTTGAGGTGGGCAGCCGCAAGCCGGAGCCGGGGATTTACCGGGACCTTATCCGGCAGACCGGCCTGCCTCCCCAACAATGCCTCTTTGTGGACGACAAGCTCCCCTTGGTTATGGCCGCCCGGGCGCAGGGTCTGCAGTCCTGGCAGTTCACCTCCCCTGCCGGGTTTGTCCAGCTTTTGCAGCAGTGGGGAATTTTATTTAGTAAGCTGAACCCTACCCTTGGTTCAAGATCACAAATAAAACTTTTCAAGATTTTCTATACATGAGATATCGGTTGTTGCGGCGATTTTTTTAAATGCCGGCCGATCTCCCCTGCTGCTCACTCTATTGGCGGTTTGCGCCGGTGAAAGTCAGTGGCCTGCTCAAAGGCATAGGCCACCTGGAGCAACCGGGGCTCCCCGAAGGGCGGCCCCAGAAGCTGCAGCCCGATGGGGAGGCCGCCGGAGCTGAAGCCGCAGGGCAGCGATAGGCCCGGGATTCCCGCCAGGTTGGTGGAAATGGTGAAGATGTCCGAGAGATACATGGTCAGGGGATCGTCCACCTTTTCCCCCAGGCGGAAGGCCGGGGTGGGGGCCACCGGCGTGGCCAGCACCGCGCAGGTCTTGAATGCCTCGTCAAAGTCCCGGCGCAGGAGGGTCCGCACCTGGGAGGCCTTGCGGTAGTAGGCGTCGTAATAGCCGGCCGACAGGGTGTAGGTGCCCAGCATAATGCGGCGGCAGACCTCGGCCCCGAAGCCTAAAGTGCGGGTGTTGGCGTACATCTCCAGGAGGTTGCCGCCGGGGGCCCGAAAGCCGTATTTGACGCCGTCGTAGCGGGCCAGGTTGGAGGAGGCCTCGGCCACGGCGATGATGTAATAAACGGCCACGGCATACTCGGTGTGGGGCAGGCTCACCTCCACCACATCGGCCCCGAGGCCCTCCAGTGTCTTAAGGGCGGCCCGCACCGCGGCCTCCACCTCCGGGTCCAGGCCCTCCCCGAAATATTCTTTGGGGATGCCGATCTTGAGACCCTTTATTGCTTGTCCCAGGACGCTGAGGTAGTCCGGCACGGGTTCAGGCACCGCAGTGGAATCCCGGGGGTCGTGGCCGGCGATGCTCTGGAGCAGGATGGCCGTGTCCCGGACGTCCTTGGTGAGGGGGCCGATCTGGTCCAGGGATGAGGCGTAGGCCACCAGGCCGAAGCGAGAGACCCGCCCGTAGGTGGGCTTTAACCCCACCACGCCGCAGTGGGAGGCGGGCTGGCGGATGGAGCCGCCGGTGTCCGACCCCAGGGAGGCGCTGCACAGATCCGCGGCCACCGCCGCGGCCGAACCGCCGCTGCTGCCCCCGGGGATGCAGTCCCGGCGCCAGGGGTTTTTGGTCACCCCGTAGGCCGAATTTTCCGTGGATGACCCCATGGCGAACTCGTCCATGTTGACCTTCCCCAAAAACACCGCGCCGGCCTGGCGCAGCCGGGTGCACACCGTGGCGTCGTAGGGGGGGACAAAATTTTCGAGGATCTTACTGCCGCAGGTGGTGCGGAGCCCCCTGGTGGCCATGACATCTTTAATAGCCAGGGGTACCCCCACCAAGGCGCCGGTTTCACCCCGGGCGAGCCTGTCCTCGGCTTGCCGGGCCTGGGCCCTGGCACCCGCCTCGTCCACGGTTATATAGGTGTTGAGGTCCGGGTCGAGGGCGGCGATGCGGGTTAGATATGCCTCCGCCGCCTCCACCGGGGACACCTCCCGCCGGGCCAACCGGGCAGCAAGCTCACTTATCGTTAGACTGCACAAGTCCGCGGTCATGCATTGCTCCCTGTTTTATTCGCGGGAGGGGGGCCAGGGACCTGCGGGCCCTTGCCCCCTCCCCCACACCCCCTCCCCCAATCCCATGAGTGTTTTGGGAACTTTGGCCAGGCTTCGGGTTCGATGAACCCGGACTGGCCAAACTCAAAGGGTTGGGGAGGGGGGTATGGGGGAGGGGGCAGGGAGCCACTGCTCCCTGGCCCTCCCCCCAGAAACCATTCTAATCTAAATCACCCGGGGGACCACGAACGTCCCCTCTTCCTGGGCCGGCGAGTTGGCCAGGCCTTCTTCCCGGGACAGGCACGCCGTCACTTCGTCTTCCCGGAACACGTTAAACACCGGCACCGCGTGGGCCATGGGAGGCACCCCGGCGGTGTCCACTTCCTGCAACTTTTCCACGTAGGCCAGGATGTCGTTGAGCTGGCGGGTCAGGCGGTCCACCTCCTCCGGCTTGAAGCTGAGGCGGGCGAGTTGCGCCACGTGCAGCACTTCCTCTCTGGTTAAGGCCATCTGTTGTCCCTGCCTTGATTAATCCCCCTGTCGGGGGCATTCTGGCATGTTATTATACGGGACAATTGCTTTAGAGGGAATTTTATGGGTACCGAAGCCGATTTTTTTGTGCGTGAACTAGGCAGGCTGAGTAGACAGAATGAGGGTCCGCCCCTCCTGGAGGATGCGGCCCGATTGCTTCAAGGCCTTGATAGCCCTGGTAATGCTGACGCGGTGGGCCCCCACCAGAAATCCCAGTTCCTCGTGAGTGAGGGGAAACTCTATACTCACGCCTCGCTTGGTGCGGATACCATGCTCCCGGGCCACCTGGGTCAGGATTTGATAAAGCCGGTCTTCCAGATTAGTCAGAGAAAAACTCCCCACTCGGTCAGTGAGCCAAGCGATGCGGCTACTCAAATTTTTAATGACTTGCAGCCCGATATTGGGATTATCCAGCACCAACTTCTCGAAGTTGGCCTTGGTAGCACCGCAGATCAGAGTCTCTTCCACGCAGGTGGCCGTCAACGGATAATTGGCCCCTTCCAGGAGCATGCTCTCTCCCAGAAAATCTCCGGCCTTCCGCAGGTCCAGGGTGATTTCGTTCCCCTCTGCCGTAATTTTGCTCAATTTCACCAAGCCGGCTTTAATGAGGAACATCTTCTGAGCCGGGTCGCCCTGAGAAAAAATCGTTTCCCCTTTTTTGTAACTCTGGCGCAGTGCCAACGCCGAGAGGGCCGACAACTCCTCCGGTTTCAGGTTGTCGAACATCCACAGCTGGCCGATGCAGGTGGGGGTGCCAGCTTGCTCCGGGCCGATATGTTCGTTACACAGGCATCGCATACCACCCACCAGGTGACCTAAAGAACCGGAAAAGGGCCCGGGGAAAAAGAGCCGCGCCGTTGGTACGCTGGGCGTCTTTTTTCCCGGGTGTCAGGTACATACTTTTTCAAGAAGAACCAGGGCGGACCTGCCAGTTCAATCAGACAATCTGTTTGCCGGCTTCAGGACCCACGGACTGATCGTAGACCGCCTCCACCGTAATTTTCACCACATACGTGGCCGGCGGCAGTTTCATGGGGGCCTTTTTCAGTTCCTCTGAAACCTGCTGGAATAATTGGCCGGCAGTGAGCAATTCGGCCGAGCCTTTGATCTGAAAGCCCCGGTGACTCTTTTCGTCAATGACAGTAACAGCCACCTGGGGGTTTTTCAAAAGATTTTCCCGGGTTTTTCGAGAAAAAAGATCAGCGAAGACCAGGTGCTCGTCGTCTATTACCCGGACAGACCCTTTCGGGGTGGCATTGGGCACGCCCTCAGGAGACGCCGTGGCCACCCAGCCCATCTTGCCTTGCATGAAATCCTGCACTTCTTTCGGAATCTTTGCCATATGATCTTATCCTCCTTTAAAGGGAAGATATTCCCTCTCGGAGAAGGATGCTGTAGCAGCCGCTACAAACCGTAAAATTTCATCCCCATGTGACACTTTAACAACTCTTTGTTATTAATTATATACCCGCCACCAAATGGCGAAAACCATGGCGATGCCTCCGGGTGCAGATTCCCTGTTGCCCTTCCCTTACCAAGACCCCGGAAGGGAGGGGGCTGGGGGAAGGCCCCAAGGGAATTTGGGGGGGAGATTGAAAAACTGTTGATTTCCAGGTTATACTATCTTACAAAGTGATTTGACCCTAAGACGAATGTACCCTATCAGCGATACCAACCAACTTACGGAAGTGGCCCGGCAGATCCGCCTGGACATCGTGGAGATGCTCTACCGGGCCGGCTCCGGGCATGTCGGCGGTTCCCTGTCCGCCACCGATATCCTGGTGGCCCTGTTTTTCAGCCACATGCACCTGGACCCCGGGAATCCCTGCTATCCCGACCGGGACTATTTTGTCCTCAGCAAGGGCCACGCCGCGCCGGTGCTTTACGCGGTCCTGGCCCGCCTGGGCTTTTTCCCCCGGGAGGAGCTGTTCACCCTGCGCCAGTTCGGGAGCAATCTCCAGGGCCACCCCGACCCCAAGTGCACCCCCGGGGTGGAAGTGCCCACGGGTTCCCTGGGGCAGGGCCTGTCGGTGGCCAATGGCATCGCCCTGGCCATGAAGCTCAACCGGCGGCACCACCGGGTCTATGCCCTGCTGGGAGACGGGGAAATCCAGGAAGGCCAGATCTGGGAAGCGGCCATGACCGGCTCCCACTACTCCCTGGACAACCTCACCGCCATCCTGGACCGCAACCGCCTGCAGATCGACGGCCGCACCCGGGAGGTCATGAGTGTCGAGCCCCTGGCTGCCAAGTGGAAAGCCTTCGGGTGGCACACGGCCGAGGTGGACGGGCACTCCATACCGGATATTCTGGCTGCCCTGAAAGAGTGTGGGGAGATCAAGGGCCGGCCCAGTATGGTCATCGCGCACACCACCAAGGGGAAAGGGGTGTCCATCTTTGAGGACCAGGTCAGGTTTCACGGCGTCACCCCCACCACCGAGGAGTATCAGCAGGCTGTGAAAGAACTCCAGTCAATATCAAGTTGAGGTTATATTTTTTGGGCGCCCTTCCTGAAACCGTACAATTTCCCGCTAAAGAGAGCACCAGAGTCGAATACGGCAAGGCCCTGGCCCAACTGGGGGAGGAATACCCCGACATCGTGGTGCTGGACGCCGACCTTTCCGGGTCCACCCAGACGGCCCGCTTTGCCAAGGCTTTCCGGGACCGCTTTTTTAACGTCGGCATCGCCGAGCAGGACATGATGGGCACCGCGGCCGGGCTGGCCCTGGGGGGCAAAATCCCCTTTGCCAGCACCTTTGCCATCTTTGCCACCGGCCGGGCCTGGGAGCAGATCCGCCAGACCATCGCTTACGGCAACCTGAATGTCAAGATTGTTGCCAGCCACGGCGGGGTTACCGTGGGGGAAGACGGCGGCTCGCACCAGTCCGTCGAAGACCTGGCCCTGATGCGGGTGCTCCCCAATATGGTGGTGCTGGTGCCCGCCGACGGACCCGAGACCCGGGCCATGGTGCGCTGGGCCGCCACCTACCAGGGGCCGGTCTACATCCGCACCTCCCGCATCCCCTCCTCCATTGTCCATGACGACACCTATACGTTTGAGCTGGGGCGGAGCCACATCCTCCGGGAGGGCAACGATGTCACCCTGGCCGGTATCGGCCTCATGGTGCACCAGTGTCTGGTCGCCGCCGACCTGTTGGCCAACCAGGGGCTCACTGCCCGGGTCCTGAACCTGTCCTGCCTGAAGCCGCTGGATTGGCAACTGGTGGCGAATTCCGCCCGGCGTACCGGCTGTATGGTCACCGCGGAGGAACACTCGGCCGCCGGCGGCCTGGGCGGCGCCGTGAGCGAAGTGCTGGGGGAATTTTACCCGGTTCCCCTGCGCCGGGTCGGCCTCAGGGACACCTTCGGTTTGTCCGGCAAGCCCGAAGAACTCCTCAAGCATTTCGGCCTCACCGCCGAAGATATTGCCAGGGCGGCGCTGGCGGTCATCAACCGCAAAAACCGGCCTTAACCAATGGGGCCTGTTAAAAGTCAAATATAAAAAACAACGGAGCAACGACGACTTGAAGGTATTGCAGATGATAATGAAACGGCTCGGTCAGGGCACGTTGGCCATCCTGATCCTGGTGGGCGGTCTGACAGCTTGGGTATCGGCAGATACCTCTTCGGATTATGAATCCCTGAGATTGCTGTCTGAGGCCTTGAATGAAATTTCCACCAAAGCGGTGTTCCAGAAAAACGACGTGGAGCTGTTCCACGGTGCCTTGAGGGGCATGATGAATTCTCTGGACCCTGACTCCTCCTACCTCACCCCCGAACAGTACGCCAGCTACCAGAGGGGCAGACAGGGATCGGGGGCCGAGGCCGGCATGGAACTGGTCTTTAAGGACCACATCCTCACCGCGGTGTCGGTCCTTGACGGCGGGCCGGCCGACCGGGCGGGATTGAAGGCCGGCGATCACATCACCAAGATAGACGGCCAGCTTATCCGCAACACCACCACCCAGGAGGGGGAACATTACTTCCAGGGTCCGGCCGGCAAGACCGTGAAATTGGAAGTCATCAGAAACGGCCTGGTCAAGCCCCTGGATTTGAACGTCACCCTGGGACCCATCGGGCAGCCGCTCATCAAAACGAAGACCCTGAAGGACGGCTATGTTTACGTGCGGATTCCCTACTTCACCAACGAGCTCCCCAAATCCCTGTCCCAGGAACTGACCACCCTGATAAAGTCCACGCCGCCGCCCCGGGGGCTGATCCTCGACCTGCGCAACAACGCCCGGGGGACCCTGGATCAGGCTGTGCACACCGCCTCCCTGTTCCTGGGCAAGCAAAAAGTGGTCTCTACCCGGGGCCGGAAGAGCAGCGACGAGCAAAATTATCAGGGGAGCGACCGCGAGCAGGTGCTCAAGACCCCCCTGCCCCTGGTGGTGCTGGTGGACCAGGGCACGGCCCGGGGCGCCGAGATTCTGGCCGGGGCCCTGCAGGACAGCCACCGGGCGCTCCTCTTGGGGGACAAGACCTTCGGTCTGTGCGGCATCACCCAGCTGCTGCCCCTGGGAGACGGCTCCGCCCTGCTGATGACCACGGCCTACTGCTATACCCCGAGCGGACTGAAGATCGCCGGGGATGGTCTCAAGCCTGACATCGAAGGGCAAAAGCCCCCCGAGGAAGACACCGCTCAGCTCGCCGCCCCCGCCCCGGAGCCGGAGGCGGACCCCTGGGTGCAGCAGGCGGTGCAGGCCATGCAGGTCGGCAAAGCCCCAGCCTCCTAAAATTATCGCCACCGGGACCCCTGCCTCGGGCAGGACATCATTTACGGAAAATATATCTCAGGCCGGTGCACCCAGGACCGGCCGTGCCAACGAGCTAGAATATGAATAACGATCACCGTTCAAGATGGACTTTTACCGGGAAGCGCCGCGGGCTCACGCTTGCGGCGGTGATCGCCATCGCGGGTCTCTTTTTCTGGGGCCTGTCCATGGCGCCTTCCCTCACCACTGCCCCCGCGGCCGCCAAATCGCGGACCAGCGACGGCATTTTCAGCAGGCCTCCGGCTACCCTGTCCGATGAACAGCTAAAGGTCTTCGCCCAGGCCCTGGACATCGTGGAGCAGCACTACGCCGAGTCCAAGACCAGCAAGGACCTGGTTTACGGGGCTGTCCAGGGGGCGGTAGGCTCCCTTGACCCCCATTCCTCCTTCATGACCCCGGAGGATTTCAAGGAACTTCAGGTCGAAACCAAGGGCAAGTTCAGCGGCATCGGCATCGAGATCACCCTCAAGGACCGGAAACTGATCGTGGTTTCCCCCATTGAGGGCACCCCGGCCTACCGGGCCGGCATCCTGGCCGGCGACCAGATTGTCAAGGTGGACGGCACTCCCACGAAAAATATCTCCATCACCGACGCCGTCAAGAAGATCCGGGGGACCAAGGGGTCCCATGTCAACATTACCATCAACCGGCCGGGATTCACCAAGCCTCAGGACTACTCCATCGTCCGGGACATCATCCCCATCCACAGCGTCAAGGCCCGGTTGATCGAAGGCGGCTACGGTTTTATCAGGGTGTCCAATTTCCAGGATCAAACCGACCGGGATTTGCGCAATTACCTTACGAAGATGCGCCAGCAAAATCCCCCCATCAAGGGTCTGGTCCTTGATCTGCGCAACGACCCCGGGGGACTCCTGGATCAGGCGGTCATGGTGTCGGATGAATTCCTGAGCCACGGCCTCATTGTCAAGACCGAAGGCCGTGATGCCCACCAACGCATGCAGTTCAGCGCCCACCCGGGTGATCCCGGCGACAAGGACCCCTATCTCCCCGTAGTCGTCCTGATCAACGAGGGCAGCGCCTCTGCCTCGGAAATCGTCGCCGGGGCCTTGAAAGACCAGCGGCGGGCCGTCATCATGGGCACCAAGAGTTTCGGCAAGGGCTCGGTGCAGACCATCCTGCCCCTGGGGGACGGTTCGGCCCTGCGCCTGACCACGGCCCTGTATTACACCCCCAGCGGTAAGACCATCCATGAAATCGGCATCTACCCGGATATCGAGGTGAAGGACACTGACCTCGCCGCCCATGGCAAGACTCCCGAGAAACTCCGGGATGAAGCCCTGGACCGCCACATGAAGGGGGAAGGCCTCACCGATAAAAACTGGGATAAGCCCCTCACCACGGAAGAGCTGAAAAACGACCCCGTGCTCCAGAGGGCGGTAGAGGTGCTGAGCCAGTGGCCCCCCAAGGGCCTGGCCCTGGCGCCTTCTTCCTGATCTGATATGCCCGCTTCCGCCCCGGCCGCGCGCGCCCTGGTGGCTATTATTGGCCGGGCCAACGTGGGTAAATCTACCCTATTCAACACCCTGACCCGCTCCTCCAAGGCCTTGGTGGCGGATGTGCCCGGGGTCACCCGGGACCGTCACCTGGGCAGGGTCACCTGGGGGGAGAGCGCCTTTCTCCTGGTGGATACCGGGGGCCTGGTGGGGGGCGAGGACGAGCTGGGCCGCCAGGTCTCCCGCCAGGCCGAAGTTGCGGTGGCCGACGCCGACGCCATCTTGCTGGTCATGGACGGCAAGGAGGGGCCCCAGGCCGGGGATGCCGAGGTGGTTCAGTACCTCCGCACCACCGGCAGGCCTCTCTTCCTGGTGATCAACAAGATCGATAACCCCGGCCGGGAACTCCACCTGGCCGAGTTTTACAGCTTCGGCATCTCCCCTCTCTATCCCGTCTCCGCCGCTCATAAGCTGGGGCTGTCCCCCCTCCTGGAGGACCTCGTCGCCAGCCTCCCGCCGCGGCCCGAACTCCCCGAGGAGACCCCGGGTATCCGGGTGGCCGTGGTGGGGCGCCCCAACGTCGGCAAGTCCTCCTTCATCAACCGGGTCCTGGGGGAAGAGCGCCTCATCGTCAGCGATCTGCCCGGCACCACCCGGGACGCCATCGACACCCCCCTCACCTACCAGGACCAGGATTACGTCTTCATCGACACTGCCGGCTTAAGACGCCCCAGCCATGTGGACCCGGGGATAGAGAAAGGCATGGTCTTCAAGGCCATGAAGGCCCTTTTTCGCTGCGACATTGCCCTCCTCCTCCTCGACGCCCGGGAGGGTCTCACCGGCCAGGACCTGCGTATTGCGTCCTTGATTGCCGAGGAGAACAAGGGCTGCGTGGTGGGCTTGAACAAGTGGGACCTGGTCCCCGAAGAGGTCCGCCCGGAGGCCCTGCAGCAAGCCAGGGAGGGGCTGGATTTCCTCCCCTATGCGCCGCTGGTGCCTCTTTCCGTGCTCACCGGCTACAACGTCCTCAAGGTCTTTACCCTCATTAACGAAATTAACCGGCAGATGAGCCTGAGAGCCGGCACCGGCGTGCTGAACCGGCTGCTCGCCCGGATCACCCGCCGGGTGCGCCCACCGCTGTTCCACTACCACCCCATCAAATTTTACTACCTTACCCAGCCCGAAACCAACCCCCCCACTTTCATTGCCTTTATGAACCACCCCGAAGGGCTGCCGGAGTCTTACCGCCGTTACCTGGTGAAGGAACTGCGGAAAAACCTGGGCCTCACCCACGCCCCCCTGCGCTTGTTCTTAAAGGGCCGCCAGTCGCGCCGCCGCTAGCCGGAGTCATCCAGCAGCTAAAAAAGAAAGGGGTTAAGGGCAAAAGCGCCCCTAACCCCGTAGTCTGGCCTCTCCGTTTATTGGCGGGAAATCTTACTTTTTCTCTGGCTCTTTTCCAGATTCCGCCGGTTTGGCCGCCGGACAATCACTGGAGGGCTGGCAAGCGGCCTGACAAGGGCTCTTGGCGGTTGGGCATTCACCGCCTACGGTGCACAGCCCTTTCCCCGGGGCCTGCGCCGAGGGACACATCTGGCCCCTTTCTCCAGCCTTTTTCGGCTTCTCCGGGGTGCTCCCTTGAGCTATGGCCAAGGCTGCCACCAGGGAGAAACAGACCACCAGGATGACCGTAACCAACAAGCGCGTTTTCTTTTTGGGATACCGCATTACTTTCATTCCTCTTGCTTAAATTTCGCCGGGTTTTTGGTTTCCGCGGCAGCTGTAAACTACGGCTTCATCACCTTAAGGTCAGTAAATTTGCGGTAGTGAGTTTAAAGGAAGGAATAGACGGGTCTCCGATTTTAACGCGCGAGGAAGCCAAGGCCGCGAGGCTCCCGGCCCTGACCTCCCCACCGAGATATCGGATATTTATAGTTCTTCAGAGGTCGCGATAACGCTGGCCCTTAACAGCCAGAAATCATTCAGAAACCGTATCGCCGGAGGCTGGGTCACAGTCCCTACTTGTTTTCCCCGCCTTCCCCGCCTTCCCCGCCCCCATGCTTGGCGTCTCGACCTTCTTCCCGGCCGGTCTGTTTGGCTTCCCGGGCATTTTGCCGCCCTTCACTGCGGTCCCCTGACTCCCGGCCCTCTTGCCGGGCATCCTTGGCTTCTGAACGGCCTTCTTGCTTCTCACCGCGCTTATCTTGTCGGCCCTCCATGCGCTCCGTCTGGGAAAAAACCGGGGGAGCGACGGTCAAAAGACCTGCTAACGCTAGCACCGGAAACAGAAAACCTTTCTTGGATATGATCTTGGTAAACATTGTTCCCTCCTGTTTGGCCGTTTTTGCTATAGGTAAACAGCTTTCTCATCATAACGTAATAATTATACCCATCAAGTCAAGTAGCTCATCAAAAATTGAGAACCGGGGCGAGTTGACCCAGGGAGAATGTTCCCGAACCTTTACAATAGACCCACCAATTTTCGACTCATATTTCTCCTCCGCCACATTTTCACAAAAAAGTAATCAGTGAGGATAGAGTGTCAAGGAATACTTTCAAGAGAATCTTTTCACAAATGCTAATTGACGGGGTTACAGGGAAAAAAAGGAAGGGTGGCGCCCGCCTCTACAAGGGTCTTTCCCCGCAGAAGCTGCGTCAGGGGCAGGAATTACCGAATTACTGGGGATGAATCAGCCTTTGACCAGACAGAGGTGCGGAGTTTTCCCGGATATCGGGTTCCGGATTCGCTCCTTCTCCTGTTTCAGGGTGTTCTTCATGCGGATGCCGTTCAGGAGGAAGTAGGCGATGACCGCCCGTTCCCAGGCCCGGGTGGGTTCGCCGTGGGACATGCGGTCTTTGTAGTGATCGAGGAGAGTCGCGAGGTCTGATTCATCTAAAGATAATACGTTGTCGGCAATTTTTTCCAGGGCTTCAGGAATCATAGACAGTGAGGTTTGCCTTTCTTGGAAGGAATGTCTAAACCTACTTATAATTAAATAATCTGGTGCCTATGTCAAGAAAAAGTTTATCCCTTTGGTGATAAAAAATCAAGGAGCTCAACCAGGCGCCCGGCCTCGGCCTGGAGGATTTTTTCCCCCTGGGCGGCGGTGGCGGGAGCCGGGTCGCCCCACACCCCTCCCGGCCAGTAACGGCGCTTGTCCCGCACCAACAGATACTTGGGAAAGGTGGGCCACTCCGCCGGGGCCGTGCCCTTCACCAGGTGGGGTGACAGCTGCCAGCATCAGGGCCGTTTCCACTTCCCCGGCGTGGGAGTCGCCCCTGGTCTGCACCAGCTCCGGCTGGGCCGCCACTACTTCCCGGAGGAGGTCCAGGAGGTTCACCACGGCTACCTGCAGGTTCGGCAGCTGGGCGAGCAAGGTCTCCCCGGCCTCCACCAGGGCGGCCATGTGGGTGCCCCCGGCGTGGCCGCTCATGATGACCAGGCTCCCCGTCCCCTGGCGGTGAAATTCCCGGCCCAGGTCCGTCACCAGGGCCCGGAGCGTTTCCCCGGAAATGGACACCGTGCCGGGGTGCTCCCGGGTGGAGCGGCACAGCCCGTAGTAAAGCGGCGGCGCCACCAGCACCGGGCGCAGTTCCGCCGCCCGGCGGGCCACCTCCAGGGCGTGGAAGGTGTCCGTCCCCAGGGGCAGGTGCGGGCCATGCTCCTCCACCGACCCCACCGGCAGGATGACGGTACCGTGCTCCTCCCGCCAGGCGGAAAATTCCGGCATGCGCAGGTTTTCCCAGTGAGGCATCGGCCAGCTCCCGTAGGTGCGGGGTCTCTCCGCCCTCTTCGCAATTCCCTGAGTAAATAATCTTCAAATTTCTAAGCTACACTCTTCATTCTCATACCCCAACCCCTTTTCCCCGGCAAGGAGATTTTTCCTGCACCGGGATAAAAATACTTGACTCCCCTTTTGCTGACAAGGTATAAAACAGCGAGGTTTTGTACCAAAAAGCACAAGGAGCCCACCTTGGAGATCCCTGCGGCCCTGACCGATTTCACCTACGTCCTGGTGTTTCTGGTGGTCGCGGCCCTGTTTGCCCTGGGCCCACTTCTCGTCGCTCACTTCATCGCCCCCCGCAGTTTCGGCGCCGCCCGGGATGAAATTTATGAATGCGGCATGCCCATCCTGGGGAACGCCTGGATTCAGGTGGCGGTTGTTTATTACCTTTTCGCCCTGCTGTTCCTGGCCTTTGACGTGGACGTGCTCTTTCTCTTCCCGGTGCTCCTGGCCTACGGCAAGGGCTACGGCTGGCGGGATTTCATCGAAGTAACCATGTTTATCGGCATTCTCTCCCTGGTGCTGGTCTACGCCTGGAAGAGGGGGGTCTTCACGTGGAAACGAAAACCGGAGCGCCTTTAATTCACCTGGGCCTCCTGGAGGAGGCCCTCAATCTGGCCCGGGCCAACTCTTTGTGGCCCCTGACCTTCGGGCTGGCCTGCTGTGCCATTGAAATGATGGCCGCGGGGGCGGCCCGCTTCGACCTGGACCGCCTCGGGGCCGGCGTCTTCCGCCCGTCCCCCCGGCAGTGCGACCTCATGATCGTGGCCGGCACCATCAGCAAAAAAATGGGCCCCGCGGTGGTGCGCCTCTGGGAGCAGATGCCCGCCCCCAAGTGGGTCATCGCCATGGGCAACTGCGCCATCTCCGGCGGGCCCTTTTACTATCCCGACCAGTACGCCATCATCCCCGGGGCCGACCTCATCATCCCGGTGGATGTGTATGTGCCGGGCTGCCCGCCGCGGCCCGAGGCCCTGATCGAAGGCATCCTCCAATTGGAAGAAAAGATTACCAAGCGGGGCCGCCTGAGGAAATTCAGAAATGCTTAAGGATGATATCCAAAAGGCCCTGGCGCCGCTGAACCTGGAGCAGGTGGCGGAGGGCGACTACGCCAAGACCGGCTATCACCTGGACGTGACTGCCGCCCCCGGCCAGATGCCGGAGGTAGCTCAGGCCATGTTGAATTTGGGCTGCTTCCTGGAGTCCCTCACCGGGCTGCACTACCCCGAGCACTTCACCCTGGTGTACCACTTCGGGAATTTCCGGGAGCTGTGCCGCCTGGCCGTGCACGTCAAGGTGCCCCTGGACCAGGAGGCCGTGAGCATCAGCCACATCTACCCCGGGGCCAACTGGTATGAGCGGGAGGCCTACGACCTGTACGGCATCCGTTTTGCCGGCCACCCGGATCTGCGGCGGATTCTGCTCCCCTTTGAAGCCGATTTTCACCCCTTGCTGAAAAAATTTGAAGTGAGTTCGGGCGATGCTTGAGCGCGGCTTAGAAGAAAAAACCTACGTCCTGAATCTCGGCCCCCAGCACCCCAGCACCCACGGCGTGCTCCGGGTGGAGCTGGAGATGGAGGGCGAGTTCATCACCAAGGCGGACCCGGACATCGGCTACGGCCACCGGGGCCACGAGCACATGGCGGAGAACCGCACCTACGCGCAGTTCCTCCCCAACATGGGCCGGGTGGACTACCTGCACGCCCTGGCCTACAACCAGTGCTTCTGCATGGGCGTGGAAAAGCTCCTGGGGATCACGGTGCCGGAGCGGGGCGAATTCATCCGGGTGATCACCGCCGAGTTGAACCGCATCTCCAGCCACCTCCTGTGGGTGGGGGCCTACCTCATGGACCTGGGCGCCTTCACCCCGTTCCTGTATTGCTTCGACGACCGGGAAATCATCCTGGATATCCTGGACTACCTCACCGGCTCCCGCCTGACTTACTGCTTCTTCCGCTTCGGCGGCGTGCCGGTGGACATCGACGAGGCCTTCACCGTGGCCTGCCGCAATTTCATCAAGCGCCTGCGCAGCCGCTGGGCCGACTACCACAACCTGGTGACCAAAAACGTCATCTTTATCCACCGGACCCGGGACGTGGGCTTCATCACCCAGGACCAGTGCATCAAGTACGGCCTCACCGGCCCCATGGTGCGGGGCAGCGGCATCCCCTACGACATCAGGAAGAGCGAACCCTACTCCGCCTACCCCCAGTTCGACTTCGAGATTCCCATCGGCGACCGGGGGGACGTCATGGACCGGTACCTGGTGCGCATGCGGGAGATGGAGCAGAGCCTGCGGATCATCGAGCAGGCCCTGGACAAAATCCCGGCCGGGCCCATCATGGCCGAAAAAGTGCCCAAACGCATCACGCCTGCCGCCGGCGAGGTCTACACCGCGGTGGAAACGGCCCGAGGCGAGTTCGGCTGCTTCATGGTCAGCAACGGCGACACCAAGCCCTATCGCACCAAACTCCGGGTGCCTTCTTTCGGGAACCTGAGCATTCTGCCGGAACTCGCGGTGGACACCCTGGTGGCGGACCTGGTGGCCATCCTGGGCTCCATCGACGTGGTTGTGCCGGAAATCGACCGGTAACTTACGAGCGCTATATGGAACCGCTTACGCATCCTGCTGGAGTCAGTATTTTGGGTATGATGGCCGGCGTCATCGGGGTCATCGCCCTGGTGGCGGTGAACGCCCTCTTCCTCATCTGGATGGAACGCAAGGTCTCGGCCCACATGCAGCTGCGGCCCGGGCCCATGGAAGTGGGCTGGCACGGCGCCATCCAGACCGTGGCCGACGCCGTCAAGCTCATGGGGAAAGAGCTCATCACCCCCAAAGACGTGGACCTGCCGGTGTATCTGGCCGCCCCCATCGTAATCTTTTTGCCGGTGCTCCTCACCTTCCTGGTGATCCCCTTTTCCAAGACGCTGATCATCCGGGACATGAACGTGGGGATCCTCCTGATCCTGGCCTTTGCGGCGCTGACCGTCCTGGCCATCCTCATGGCCGGCTGGTCCTCCAACAACAAGTACTCGGTGCTGGGGGCCATCCGCTCCGTGGCCCAGAACATCGCCTACGAGATTCCGCTGCTCATTACGCTCATGAGCATCATCCTCATGGTGGGGTCCTTCAGCCTGGTGGACATTGTCGCGGCCCAGGGCAAGGTCTGGTTTGTCCTGATCCAGCCCGTGGCCTTCATCCTGTACATCACCTGCGCCACCGCCGAGACCAACCGGGCCCCCTTCGACCTCCCCGAGGCGGAGAGCGAACTGGTGGCGGGCTTCCACACCGAATATTCCGGCATGCGCTTCGCCCTGTTTTTCCTGGCGGAATACACCAACATGTTCATCGTCGCGGCCATCGCCACCGTCTTTTTCCTGGGCGGCTGGCACGGGCCAATACTCCCGGGCATCGCCTGGTTCTTCATCAAGGTGTACTTCGTCATCTTTTTGCTCATGTGGTTCAGGTGGACCTTTCCCCGGGTGCGCTTTGACCAGCTCATCACTTTCGCCTGGAAGATTCTCATTCCCCTGGCCTTTGCCAACCTGATTATCACTGCGTTCATCATGAAGCTGTGGTGAGGCGTGGACTTTGTTGCGGCTAAAGGTTGAGAGACAATGGTAAGTTACTTTAAAGAAATTTTGACGGGTTTCGCCAGCTTGCTGGGCGGCATGGCGGTGACCATCCGCTATTTCTTCAAACCCATCGTCACCGTTCAGTACCCCCGGGAACAGATCGAGATGACCCCTAATTTCCGGGGCTATCCCCAGTTTATCATCGATCCCGAGACCAAAACGCATCGCTGCATCGCCTGCGAAATGTGCTCCCGTATCTGCCCGTCCCAACTGATCACGGTGGAAGGGACTAAGTTTCCGGGCGAAAAGCAGAAGCGGGCCACCAAATATATCCACGAACACCAGTATTGCAGCCTCTGCGGCCTTTGCGTCGAAGTCTGCCCCACCACGGCCCTGGAGTTTTCCCAGGTCTACCGCCTGGCGGTTTACAGCCGGGAGGACTGTGTCATTGACCATCTGAGCTTACTGCAAAAACGCCAGCAGGCCGCCGGATTGACCGCGACGCCGGTTCCCACCGCGGCGGAAATCGACGCGGCCCAGGCCGCCGAGGCTGCCGCCAAGGCGGCTAAAGAAAAAGAAGCCAAGGCCAGAGCCGAAGCCAAGGCCGAGCCCGTTGAGGAGGTGAAGCCATGATCACCGCCTTCTTTGCCAGGAGCCTGGCCACCATGGCCTTCCTCATGGTCATGGGCATGACGCTGGGCGGGGCGGTCATCGCGGTGGGCGCCCGGAACATCTTCCACAACGTCCTGGGGCTGGCCCTGTCGCTCATCGGCGTGGCCGGGATCTTCGTCTACCTTAACAGCCCCTTTGTGGCCCTCATGGAGATCCTGATTTACGTCGGGGCCATCTGCATCGCCATTTGCTTTGCCATCATGCTGTCCCAGCCCATGCATCTCGCCGGGCCGCCCCGCTCCATCCTGAAGAGCCTGGGGGCCCTCCTGGGGGCTGGCTCGGTCCTGGGCTTCCTGATGCTTTTGACCCGCAAAACCCAGTGGGTCGCCGCGGCCCAGCGCAGCCAGGACTGGTCCATCACCACCATCGGCCATTACTTGTTGACCAATTACTCCCTCATCTTCGAGGTCATCTCGCTCCTGCTGCTCGTAGCCATGCTGGGCGCCATCGTCACCGCCCGGGACGGCCGCGGCTCCTCCTGAGATTGAGGTCCTTATGCTGATGTTTAACCAGCTGGAAACTTATCTGTACCTGGCCCTGGTGCTCTTCGCCATCGGTCTCTACGGGGTGCTGTCCCGGCGCAACCTCATCGCCGTGCTCATCTCCGTGGAACTGATGCTGAACGCCGCCAGCATCAACTTCATGGCCTTCAACCGCTTCCTGGCGCCTCACCCGGCGGTGGGCCAGGTCATCACCCTGTTCATCATGGCGGTGGCCGCCGCCGAAGCCGCCATTGCGCTTAGCATCATCATGGCGGTGTACCGGAAGCTCAAATCCATCAACGCCGAAGCAGTCACGGATCTTAGGGGTTAACCATGGGCCAGGTCGACTGTCTCTTTTCCATCTGCACGGCCATCGTCACCTTGCCGCTGTTGTCCTTTGCCCTCATCATGATCTTTACCTGGCGGCGGGCCAAGATCTCCCTGGCCATCTCGCTGACCTGCTCCAGCATCGCCCTCGTCCTGGCCTGGTACCTCTTCCTCACTGTCCGGGATGCGTCCCTGGCCCACCCCATTATCCGCCAGGTGGAGTGGCTGGTGTCCTCCGATGGCTTCAAGATCCCCTTCGGGTTTCTCCTCGACCCGGTGAGCCTCCTCATGCTGGTCATCGTGGCCACCATCAGCTGGCTCATCCAGATCTACTCCATCGGCTACATGGAGGGTGACCCGGGGTTCGCCCGCTTTTACGCCGACCTGTCGCTCTTCGGCATGGCCATGCTGAGCCTGGTGTCATCCAGCGCCCTCCTCCAGCTGTTCATCTCCTGGGAGCTCGTGGGCCTGGCCTCCTATCTCCTCATCGGTTTCTGGTACGAAAAATTCTCGGCCTCGGAAGCCGGCAAAAAGGCCTTCGTGGTCACCCGCTTCGGGGACATCGGCTTCTTCATGGGCCTGGCCTTCCTCACCATTTATTTCGGCACCCTGGACATCACCGCGGTGAACCTCGCGGCCATGAAAAACGCCATGCCGCCGTGGCTGCTCACCACCGCCTCGCTCCTGATCTTCTGCGGCGTGGCCGGCAAAAGCGCCCAGTTCCCCATCCACGTCTGGCTGCCGGACGCCATGGAGGGCCCCACCCCGGTGTCGGCCCTGCTCCATTCCGCCACCATGGTGGCCGCCGGGGTCTATCTCATCACCCGGCTGTTCCCCTTCTTTGCCGCCTCCCCCACCACCTGCTCGGTCATCCTGGCCATCGCCACCTTGACCATGATCCTGTCCTCCACCATCGCCATGGTGGCCCGGGACATCAAGCAGGTCTGGGCCTATTCCACCATCAGCCAGCTGGGTCTCATGGCCATGGCCCTGGCGGCCGCCGGACTCACCGGGGGCACGCTGTTCGCCGGCTATTACCACCTCACCACCCACGCCGCCTTCAAGGCCCTGCTCTTCTTGTGCGCCGGCGTCTTCATCCACCATTTCGGCACCAACGACTTCTTTGTCATGAGCAAGGAAGGGGGCCGCAAGCTCCTGATCCCCATGGTCACCGTCACCATCGGCGCCCTGGCCCTGGCGGGGATCTTCCCCTTCTCCGGGTTTTTCAGCAAGGAAGCCGTCATGGGCGTCTTGTGGGGCCTCCCCAGCAAACTCTGGGTGGGGCTGGCCCTGTCCGGCGCCCTGCTTACGGCCTACTACACCTTTCGGGTGATCTTCGTGATGCTCTTCCCCCGGCCGGACGACCACCAGGCCTGGGAGGAGTACTATGAGGTCCCGGACACGGCCCACGGCCACGGCGCCGCTCACAGCCACGGCCACGGGCCCCAGGGCGATTACACCCACGACGACGCCCATGCCCACGACCACGACGATCAGGGACACCAGCACGATGACGCCCACGACACCGCCGGTCACGGCGAGGGCCATCACGGCGTCCCCTGGGTCATGTCTTTCCCGCTTATCGTCCTGGCCGGCTTTACCCTGGTGCTGGGCTTCCTGGAGGGGCATCTCCAGGGCTACCTCCTGGGGGAACATCACCCTCACGCACTGAACCTTACCCTGATGGTCCTGGCGGTGGGCGCGGCCCTGACCGGCATTGCCCTGGCCTGGCTCGATTGGGGCGCCAGGGGGGCGGCCTGGCAGGGGTTCATCCGAAAATTCCCGGTGCTGGAGAACTTCTTCATCAAGAAGTGGTACATGGACGATTTCTGGCGCTGGTTCCTGGACGCGGTGATTTACGGCTTCTTTTCCAAGTGGTTCACCTATAACGACCGGCGGGTGGTGGACGGCGGCGTCGACGCCGTGGCCTTCTCCTGCTCCGGGGGCGGCCGCCTCCTGTCACTGCTGCAGACCGCCTTCCTGCAGTACAACCTGCTGTTCATGGTCCTGGTCCTGGCGGGCCTCGGCATCTATCTCTTGATGGGGCTCTGATATGACCGAGCACATGGCATCGTTCCCGGTTCTCTCGTGCATGCTGCTGGCCCCAATAGCGGGGATCCTGGTTCTCCTGTTTCTGAAGGAGGAGCAGGCCTTCCTGGTGCGCATGGTGACCCTGGTGGCGGCTGGGATCAGCTTCTTCCTGGCCATCTACACCTTCGTGAGCTACGACCCGGCCCTGGGAGGCCTGCAGTTCGTGGAGAAGTACCCCTGGGTCAAGGCCTTCGGCATCACCTATTTCGTCGGCGTGGAAGGCATGAACGCCCCGATGCTGCTCCTCACCGGCATCGTCATCTTTACCGGCGTGCTCACCATGTGGGAGCTCAAGGACGGGTGCGGGAGTACTTCATCTTCCAGCTGGCCCTGGTGGCCGGGGTGTTCGGCGTCTTCATGTCCTACGACATGTTTTTCTTCTTCCTGTTCTATGAGATCGCCGTGGTGCCCATGTACATCCTCATCCTCATCTGGGGCTCCACCAGGAAGATTTACGCCGCCATGAAGCTGACCCTCTACCTCATGGCCGGCAGCGGCCTCATCATCCCCGGCATCCTCCTGCTCTATTCCAGCTCCGGCCTGTTCACCTTCAACATGCTGCAGCTCCACGCCGTGGCCTTCGCCCCCTGGATTCAAAAAATCGCCTTCGTGTTTCTATTCCTGGGCTTCGGGGTCCTGGCCGCGGTCTGGCCGTTCCACACATGGTCTCCCGTCGGCCACGTGGCCGCCCCCACCGCCGTGTCCATGCTCCACGCCGGCGTGCTCATGAAGCTGGGCTCCTTTGCCATCCTCCGGGTGGCCATGTATCTGTGCCCCATGGGCTTTCAGTATTGGGCCCAGTTCATGGGGCTTTTGGCCACCGTGGGCATTGTCTACGGCGTTTTTGTGGGCCTGGCCCAGACCGACCTGAAATACGTCATCGGCTACTCCTCGGTGTCCCACATGGGCATTGTCGGGCTGGGGCTGGCCACCGGCACCATCGACGGCTTAAACGGCGCCGTCTTCCAGATGTTCGCCCACGGCGTCATGACCGCCCTCTTCTTCTCCGCGGTGGGCTACATCTATGACCGCACCCACACCCGGGACATCCTGGAGCTGGGGGGCATGTCCAAGATCATGCCCGTGGCCTCGGCCTTCTTCATCATCGCCGCCCTGTGCGGGGCCGGCGTCCCCGGCATGGCCAGCTTCTGGGCCGAGCTGCTGGTGCTGGTCTCGGCGGTGAAGGTCTTCCCGGTGCGGGGTCTGTTCGCCATCGCCTCCCTGGTCATCGGCGCCCTTTTCGCCTTGCGGGTGGTGCAGAACACCTTTTTCAACGACCCCAACCCCAAATTCGCCCACTTAGAAGACGTGACTCCTTTTCTGGCCCTGCCCCGGATGATTCTCATCGGCTTCATGATCTTTTTCGGGCTGTTTCCCCAGGTCATGCTGGGCCTGATTAAATCTTCCATCGTACCCTTTATCCAGGGAATGTGAGAATGACCATGCTGCTCTTTGGACCGGAACTCTACTACCTGGGCCTGGCCTTCGTCATCTTCCTCCTAAGCCTGCGCCGCACCCCAAAGGTGGAGCAGGACTACAACCTCACGGTGGTGCTGGCGGGCCTGGGCTTCCTGGTAACCCTCATGTGCCTGGGGCAGAAGGGCGACCTGTTTTTCAAGGCCTACCGGGTGGATCTCTTCAGCCAGCTATTCAAGGCCGCCCTATCGTTGGGCCTGTTTTTGGTCCTGATGATTTCCCGGCACCCGGCCATCGAGGCGCGCTGCCGGGCGGAGTTTTACCTGTTTCTCACCACCTGCACCCTGGGCATGATGATGCTGGTCTCCTCCGTGGAGCTCCTCACCATCTATGTCTCCCTGGAGCTGTCCTCCTATTCCCTGTATATCCTGGTGCCCCTGCGCCGCGGCGACGGCATCGACGTCGAGGCCGGCATCAAGTATCTCTTTATCGGCGCCGTGTCCTCCGGCTTCATGCTCTTCGGCCTGAGCTACCTCTTCGGGGCCACCCACTCCACCTACCTGGCGGACATCGTCCAGCGCATGCCCCAGCTGCTGCACAGCCCCATCGGCCTCGTGGGCCTGATTCTGGCCATGGCCGGCTTTTTCTTCAAGCTGTCGGTCTTTCCCTTTCACTTCTGGGCCCCGGACGTCTACCAGGGCGGCGCCAACCAGGTCGTCACCTTTATCGCCACCGCCAGCAAGGCCGTGGCCGTGGCCCTGCTGCTGCGGCTGGCGGGCCTGGGCGCCGGCTACGGCTACAGCTTCACCCAGGTGCTCATGGTCCTGTCCATCGTTTCCATGACGCTGGGGAACCTGGTGGCCCTCATCCAGCGGGACTTCAAGCGCATGCTGGCCTACTCCTCCATCGCCCACGCCGGCTACGTCCTTTTGGGGGTCATCAGCATGCAGGAGGCCGGCTTTACCAGCGCCGTGTATTACGCCCTGGCCTACCTGATCATGAACTTTACGGTCTTCATGGTGCTCTCGGAGGTGGCCTCGGACGGCCGTGACCTGAAGATCGCCGAACTGGCCGGGCTCTGGCGCCGGAGCCCCTTGCTGTCCATGAGCCTGATCCTGGGGATCTTCGCCCTGGCCGGGGTGCCGCCTTCCATCGGCTTCACCGGCAAGCTCCTGCTCTTTACCTCGGCCATGAACTCGGGCTATTTCTGGCTGGTCCTCATCGGCGCGGTCAACGGCACCCTGTCCCTCTATTACTATCTCAAGGTAGTCTACGCCGCCTATTTTGTGGATTCGGACCTGCCGCCCATTGAGCTGTCCCTGCCCACCCGCATCCTCAATTACGCCCTGTGCGGCACCATCCTGGTCTTTGGGGTGGCCCCCAACTCCATCATCGAGCTGGCCCGGGCCGCGGTGAAAAGCGTCCTGTAAGACCAAATTGCCGTTAAAGAGTGGCACAGGCTTTCCAGCCTGTGTGGTCAAACTGCCGCGGGGCTACAGGAGCATTGAACGCACTCCGATATAAGTTATAAAGAAAATCAGTTCCAATAAAAAAACCCGCCTCCACACACTGCAGGCGGGTTTTTTAGTTGCAAGCCATCTCGGCCATGTGCTATTGCAAATATTTCTGTTCAGGCAGGAGATGTGTCGGTGAAATCTGCAGTTGGCAATAAAGAAAAACCCGCCTCCTTACTGCAGGCGGGTTTTTTAGTTGCAAGCCATCTCGGCAAGGTGCTGTGGCAAAAATTTCCGTTCAGGCAGGAGATGTGTCAATTTGGTCTGGAGTGTGCCACTTTATCCTTCCAAAAGCCATTCTCCGTGAGTGCATGAACAAATCCGGCTTGATCAATGGACCCTTACCGAGCAGTTATCTTTTAAATTAAGGTTGCATTTCAATGTTGGAACATACAAACTGACTAAATATTGAAACATATTTGTCTTTAATTGAAAATTTAGCTGAACAATCATTAAGTACAACTAAGTATGAACCTGATTTTTCAATAAGTTAGCGCATGGCATACTGGTTGCATAAAGTGATATAAAAAAGATTTAAAATTATCTGCTTAAAAGGAGTTCCAACTAAATGAATAAAGTTTCAATGATTGTTTATGTAGCAATTAGCATTATGATGGTAGGCCTAGGTGTGGCCTCTGCTAATACCGGTGAACTTGGCAATTTTGTCTGGAATGACCTCAACTTCAATGGCATTCAAGATGCTACGGAGCAGGGCATCGCTGGGGTGACGGTATACTTGGAAGATAGATATTATAATCGCTTACAAACTACTATCACTGATAGCGATGGCAAGTATTTGTTCTCCGATCTGGTGCCAGACAAATATGTTCTTGAGTTCGTTGCTCCCTACGGGAATTAGCTTTTACTCTAAAGAAGCAGGGTTCCGATAAAGCAGTGGACAGCAATGCCAATCCCAGGGGTCACTCAGACTTTATTACCCTTACGACAAATCATCCGGCCAATTTGAATATTGATGCCGGCTTAAGAGCGAGCCCCGTGCCCCTGCCCAGCGCCGTCCTCCTCATGGGTTCCGGCCTCTTGGGGACTAGTGGGGTTGCGTAAGTTCCGGAAGGCTTAATCTGGCATTACCGGCGAGAAAACCAACCAAGGCAGGGTCACTTGTGACCCTGCTCTTTTTCGTCTCCAATAAATAGTCAGTCACTGCCATTAGACGCCCTGTCCATTTTTTCCAGATAACGACTCAATATCCAAACTTATGGGTTGAATATTACCCAGTTTGGGGCTGACGGCGTCACTATTCACATACCCCTCCCACACTCCTGCCTCCCCGTCTATGTCCTCAGGCCGAAATTCTTTCAATTCCAAGCCGTAAGCCCGCAGCCACCGGTAAATGGTGCGGCTGCAGACCTTGAGACGCCGGGCCACCGCCGAAATGTTGCCGGCTTCCTCCCGGATAAGGCTGGCCAGGTGGTCCCGGGGCGGCCGGGCCGGGAGCGTCAGGGGCGCCCGGCTTGTTTGGGCGTTGCCGGGGCGGCTTCCGGCCGGGGCGCAAACACCAGGTCGCTCACCTGGATCAGGTGGCCGCTGCTGAACAGCACCGCCCGGGTGATGACGTTCTTGAGTTCCCGGACGTTCCCCGGCCAGGAGTAATCCAAGAAACGGCGCCGGGAGGGGCCGCTCAGACCCACCACCGGGCGCTGGTAATGCCGGGCCTCCTGCTCCAGAAAGTGCTCGGCCAGGAGCAGCACGTCCTCGCCCCGCTCCCGAAGCGGCGGCAAAGGCACCAGCAGCACCGCCAGGCGGTCGTAGAGGTCCTGGCGGAAGCGACCCTCGGCCAAAAGCCGGCCCAAGTCCTGGTTGGTGGCGCACAGGAGGCGCACGTCCACCGTAGTGGCGACGTCGCTCCCCAGGGGCTCCACTTCGCCGCGCTCCAGGGTCCGGAGCAGCCGGGGCTGTACCGCCGGGTCCAGGTCGCCGATTTCATCCAGAAACAGGGTGCCCCGGTGGGCCTGCTGGAATCTCCCCAGGCGGGTGCGGGCCGCGCCGGTGAAAGACCCCTGCAGATGGCCGAAAAGCTCACTGGTGGCCAACTCACCCCCGAGAATGGCGCAGTTGACCCGTTGGAAAGGCTGGCTGCCCCGGGTGCTCAGGGCCCAGAGGGCCTCGGCCACCAGCTCCTTGCCGGTCCCGGGTTCGCCGGTAATCAGCACCGGCAGATTGGTGGCAGCCAGGCGCGGCAGGTGCTGCAGCAGGGCCTGAAACGGTGGAAACTGCGTGAGCAGTCTTTCCAGGGGGCCGCCGGCCACTGCACCGGCAGCAGGAAAATTCAGCAGTGAAACAGAAGAAGAAGACCCATCCCCCACGGCAGCACCTCCTTGTGCTGAATTACCTTCATGAAAGGGGTAAGGGTATTATTGATGCGAAAACATAATATGTCAATATTATATTTAATAATAAAATATTTTTTTATTGCAAGTCCGCTAACAGTTCCTCCGCCAGCCTCCGCACCTCCAGCTCCCGGCTGGTCAACGCCAACACCCGCAGCCGTCCGCTGAAGCCCTGCTGCTCTACCCGGCTGCGCTCCCGCCACTGCCCCTGCATGGCCTGCAGCACCTCCAGGACCACCGCGGCCTCCGGGTAATCCAGGAGCAGGTTCAAGGTCCCCCATTCGGCCGGCAAGCCATATTCGCCGCAGAATTTCTTGGCCACCCCGGCAAATTTTTTGGTGCCGTGGGCCCCTTCCAGTTCTTTTAGGGCCTTCTGGTATTCCGGCCGGGCCCGCTTACCCTGGAAGAGGGCCTCCGCCTGGCGCAGGGCCAGCTGGCGCACCTTTTCGGCCTGCTTTTTGGGAACCCGGGGGGCCGACGGCTCCCGGCGGCGGTCGGGCCGATCCCGGCGCTGGTCGATTTCTCGCCAGCTGGGGCGTTCCCGGTCATCGTCACGATTATCCCAATCCGCAGTCATACCTTTGCTCTCCGAATTATGAATTAAAAGTCGAGCCCCACAATGCCTGCAGCCCAGCCCAGGATAGCCTGCCTTGAGGGAAGCTGGTTGGTGGGGCAGCCCGGGACAGTATCCTGAGCCCGTGTACCTTCACGTTGAGAAGCACCGATCTCCGGAGGGACAAAGCACTTTTTCCCCATACCACACATAATACCTGGCGGTCAAGTCCTGGTGTCATTCCAGGGCCAAAGGAGAAAGAACATGGCCGGCTCAAGGCGAATCGGCTGCCACCCCGTGAAACTGATTTTGCGCCGCGGCCAGGCCGTCGGTAATCAGGGTCACTACGGCCTGGGCCGCCCGTTCCACCAGGGAGGCCACCGCTTCCCAGTCCTCCCGGGGAAAAGGTTTCAGCACAAAAGCCTCCGAGGTCATCATTGCCGGAGGCCGGCCTATCCCCATTTTTACCCGGTAGAATTCCTGGGTGTGCAAGGCCTCGGCAATGGACAGGATCCCCCGGTGCCCCCCGGCCCCGCCGCCCCTGGCCAGCTTCAGGCGGCAACCGGGGACGTCCAGATCATCGTGGATGACCACCAGATCCTCGGGCGTCAGGTCAAAATAGCGGAGGAGTTGCCCCACCGAGCGTCCGCTTAGGTTCATGTAAGTCTGGGGTTTGGCCAGGACTACCGCCGCGCCTTCCAGACGGCCTTTGCCCCACTGGGCCTCCAGGGTTTTCTTGGCAAGGGGGATGTCGTATCGGTCAGCCAGGACCTCCACCACCTGGAAACCCAGGTTGTGCGGGGTGGCGGCATATTTGGCCCCGGGATTTCCCAGGCCGACGATGAGCCAGCTTTTGGCAGACAATGCAGGAATTTTCTATTCTGGCCCCAGGGAGAAAACCCCAGGGTCCTCGGGGGATTAGGATAAAGGAGTAAGTCTCGGTAGAGGCTGCCTCACCGGCCGTCTTTTCGTCCGGGGCTTAAACAAATAGCGAACTGACCGAATCCCGGTTATGGATGCGGCGGATGGCTTCGCCCAGGAGGGGGGCCACCGTCAGGACCTGGATTTTATCCAGGGCCGCCGCTTCCGGGGAAAGGGCAATAGTGTCCGTCACCATCAGCGACTGGACCATGGAGCTCTGCAGGGAGCTCACGGCGTTGCGGCTCATGACCGGGTGGGTGACGCAGGCATGCACCGACTTGGCCCCGTGGCGCATGAGCAGTTCCGCGGCCATGGTGACGGTGGCCCCGGTGGTGATCATATCGTCCAACACAATGGCTTCCTTGCCCCAGACGTTGCCTACCAGGGTCATGGCCTTGATGAACGTGGCCTCCCGGCGCTTGTCGATGATGGCCAGAGTGGCGTCCAGGCGCTTGGCAAAGGCCCGGGCCCGCTCCACCCCGCCGGCATCGGGTGAGACCATGACCAGGTCACCGGTAAATTTCTGGCGGATATACTCCAGGGTCACCGGCGCGGCATAGAGGTGGTCCACCGGGATATCGAAAAAACCCTGGATCTGCCCGGTGTGCAGGTCCATGGTGAGGAGCCGGGTGGCCCCGGCGGTGGAGATCAGGTTGGCCACCAGCTTGGCGCTGATGGGGACCCGGGGGGCGGTTTTACGGTCCTGGCGGGCATAGGCGTAGTAGGGCACCACTGCGGTGATACTGGCGGCGGAGGCCCGCCGCAGGGCGTCCATCATGATGAGGAGTTCCATCAGGTGGTCATTGGCCGGGATGGAGGTGGGCTGCACCACAAAAACGTCGGCGCCCCGCACGTTTTCCCGGAACTCCACCGAGGTCTCCCCGTCGGAAAACCTCCCCACCGCCGCCTCACCCAGGGTCAGCCCCAAATACTGGCAAATGCTTTCTGCCAGGGGCTTGTTGGCATTGCCGCTAAAAATCTTTAGTCCATTCATGCCAGGCTTTCCAAGTCAGCCGCACCCTCAGCCCGGGTCAGGCCCCGGGCCACGGCCAGCCATCCGGAGAAATGTTGACGTAATTGCGCTACCGCGGCTTCAGCCGCCTCCCGGTCATGGAACAGACCGAAGAGCGTAGGCCCGCTGCCGGACATGCCTTGGGCCCGGGCCCCGGCCTGGGACAATTTGGCCAGCCAACCCCGCAGTTCCGGGTAATGGACCAAGGTCACCGATTCCAGGTCGTTGGCCACCCAGCTTTCCGGGTGATCCCCGTTCCAGGTTTCGGGCTCGGGGGCATCGGCCGCGGCCAGAGCCTGCACATCCAAATTTTTGTAGACCCAGGCAGTGGAAACCGGGAGCCCCGGGTTCAATAATACATACCAGTAAGGAGGGAGGTCATGGGGAGAAAGGACGGTGCCGACACCCCGCCCCACGGCCGGTCCCGGCTGCAAAAAAAAAGGCACGTCCGCTCCCAGTCCGGCGGCCAGTTCATAGAGAGCCGGGAGCGCCAAGGGCTTACCCGCCAGCTCGTTCAGGGCCATGAGCGTGCCGGCGGCGTCACTGCTGCCCCCGCCCAGGCCCGCGGCCACCGGGATATTTTTTTGCAGGTGGATATGGACCCGGGGTTCCCCACCGGTGGCGGCCCCGAATCGCTCTGCCGCCCGCCACACCAGATTTTCAGGACCCGACGGCACCTCCGGGTGTCTGCACTCCAGGGTCAGCCCCGGCCCCGGGGTCAACCGCAGTTCGTCCGCCAGGGTGAGGGGCTGCATGACCGTTACCAGGTCGTGGTAACCATCCTGGCGCCGGGACAAAACTTTGAGATACAGGTTGACCTTGGCCGGGCAAAGCCGCCGTACCTGCGGCACTCTCAGCGGGTCTCCCTGACGTAGCGCATCCGCAGATCATACAGGAGGTGGGCGAAAAGCTTTTCTTCATCCTCCTCCAGGTTATTGCGGGTTTTCTCCCGCAGCAACCCCAGAAGGTCGATGGTCTGCTTGGCCAGGTCCAGGTCCTTTTTGACTTCCCCGGTGACCGGGTCCGGGATATCCCCCAGATGAATGAAGGCTGAGGAACTGAGGGAAATAAGAAAGGAGGCGAAGGTGAGTTCCGGCATCTTTGCCTCACCCGGGGGCGCCTGGGAGGAGGCCTTGTAGGCTTCCTTGGCCGCGGCGCCGGCTTGGCGGGCCGCTTCCTCCTGCTTTATTTCAGCCTTCTCCTCCTCACTTTTGTGCAGGTAGCGGCGGTCCTCCACCGTGTACCCTTTGTCTTCCGGTTCAGTCATGTCAACCTCGCTGCCGCATGTCCCGCTACAGTTCCAGCTGCATGGCCATGGCCACGTGGGGCAGCTCCCTGACCTGCTTCAGGCACTCGGCGGTCACGGGAGTGTCGGTGGTTAAGAGGATGATGTTCTGGCCCCGCTCCTTTTCCTGGCCCACGGTCATGCGGGAGATATTGATGCCGTTGCTGCCGATGGTGTTGCCGATGGCGCCGATGACCCCGGGGCGGTCAGTGTTGTAGATGAAGAGCATGTGCCCTTCCGGTACAGCCTCCAGGCGGAACTTGTTGATCTGCACCAGCCGCGGCTCGTATTTGCCGAAGATGGTGCCCGCCACCATGTCTTCCTGCATGCCGGCCCGCACGGTGAGGCGGATCACGCTGGCAAAATCCTCCACCGAAGTCATTTTCTCCTCGCTCACCGTAATGCCCCGCTGCGCCGCCACGGCCGGAGCGTTGACGTAATTTACTTCGTCGCCCACCACCGGGAACAGCAGGCCCTTCAGGATGGAGTGGGTCAAGGGCTTGGTGTCGAGCTTGGAGACCTCGCCGATGTAGGCCACCGAAATGGAGCTGATGGCGCCTTCGGTGGTCTGGGCCTGAAAGCCGCCCAGGGCTTCGGCCAGGGTCAGGTAAGGCTTGAGCTGCCCCAGGGCCTCCCGGCTCACCGAGGGGGCGTTGACGGCGTTCATGATGGTGCCGTAGAGGAGGTATTCCAGGATCTGCTCGCAGATGGCCACCGACACGTTGGCCTGGGCTTCCTCAGTGGAGGCGCCGAGGTGGGGGGTGCAGATGACGTTGGGCAGCTCCCGCAGCGGAAAATCCGCCGGCGGCGGCTCGGACTCGAAGACGTCGAGAGCGGCTGCGGCCACCTTGCCTTCCTTCAGGGCCGCGTACAGGGCGGCCTCGTCAACGATACCACCCCGGGCGCAGTTGACGACGCGGACGCCAGGCTTCATTTTGTGGAAGGCGTCTTTGTCCAAAAGCTTAGTGGTTTCCTTGGTCTTCGGGGTGTGGATGGTGATAAATTCGGAGCGGGCAAACAGTTCGTCCAGGTTGACCAGCTCCACCCCCAGGGTGGAGGCCATTTCCTTGGTGATAAAAGGGTCATAACCGACAACCCGCATCCTGAGCCCCAGGGCCCGCTCCGCCACGGTCCGGCCGATGCGCCCCAGCCCGATGATCCCCAGGGTCTTGTTGAAGATTTCCGTGCCCTGGTATTTTTTCTTTTCCCAGCGCCCCTCCCGCATGGACTGGGCGGCCTGGGGGATATTCCGGGCCATGGCCACCATCAGGGAGACGGCGTGTTCCGCGGTGGTGATGGTATTGCCGCCGGGGGTGTTCATGACCACGATGCCGCGCTTGCTGGCGGCAGGAATGTCCACGTTGTCGAGCCCGGTCCCGGCCCGGCCCACCACTTTGAGATGAGGCGCGGCGTTGATAAGGTCGGCGGTCACCTTGGTGGCGCTGCGGATGGCCAGCCCGTCGGCGTCTTTGACGGCCAGGAGCAGTTCCTCGGGCTTGAGACCCGGGCGGAAATCCACTTCGATGTTGGGGTGCTGGGCCAGGATGTCCACCCCGGCCTTGTGCAGGTTATCGCTGATCAGGACCTTCATGACCTCATGCCTCCTTGCCCAAAATGGCCTGGGCGGCCTTGATGCCTGCGCCCAATTCCACCTTGTGGCCTAAGTCATTGAGCACGATCTCAAGGGCCCCGATGGTGCCGAGGAGATCCTGTTCATCAATAAAGCCCATGTGGGCGATACGGAAGATCTTGCCCTTGGCCTGGGCCTGGCCGCCGGCGATCCAGATGCCCTTCTCCCGCATTTTCGCCACCACCTTCTGGCCGTCGACGCCGGCCGGGGCCAACACCGCGGTGAGGACGTCCGAAGGATTCTGCTTGGAGTAAAGCTCCATGCCCATGGCCTTCATGGCCGCTTTGGCGGCAGCGGAGAGCTTCCGGTTGCGGGCGTAAATCTTCTCCAGGCCCTCTTCCCTGATCCAGCCCATGACCTGCTGGAGCCCTAAAGTCAGGGTCACGGCGGAGGTGTAGGCCGTCTGATTTTTCTGCTGTGATTTAAGCTGCTTGGCAAAATCGAAGTAGTATTTCGGGCACTTGGCGGTCTTGACGAATTCCCAGGCCTTGGGGGACAGGGCCGCAAAGGCCATACCCGGCGGCAGCATCATGGCCTTCTGGGAGCCTGCCACCACGATGTCCAGCCCCCACTCATCCATGGGCAGGGGATAGCCCCCCAGGGCGGAGATGGCGTCCACCACCAGGATGGTGCCGGGCCGCTTCTTGGTGATCTGGGCCAGTTCCTGCACCGGGTGCTGCACGCCGGTGGAGGTCTCGTTGGCCTGGACCAAAACCGCCTTGATGGCGGGGTTGGCGTCGAGGCGGCGGGCCACTTCCTGGACATCCGCGGCATGGCCCCACTCCACTTTGATCACCTCGGCGTTGATTCCATAGACCTGGCAAAGCTCGGTCCAGCGCTCGCCGAATTTGCCCCCGTCCACCACCAGGGCCGCGTCGCCGGGAGACAGGGTGTTGGCCACCGCCCCTTCCATGGCGCCGGTGCCGGTGGCGGCGAACATCAGCACTTCCTGTTCGGTCTGGAAAAGATACTTCAGGTCTTCCCGCACCTGCTTGAGAATATCCATGAAGGCCGGGGCGCGGTGATGTATCATGGGCTGGGCCATAGCCAGTTGGGTTTCGGGGGCCACCGGAGTAGGCCCGGGAGTCATAAGCAGTCTTTTCATAGATTGTCCCACACCTTTATTTTTTCTCTGGAAATTAAGGGATTCCTGCAAAATATTTTTGGTACCAAATTTATAAATTTATTGGCTTTTCAACGAACTGTCAAGGAATTGGCCCGAAAAAATCCGGAATGGTGCAATAAAAGGTCAGCAGGCGAGCAAAACCATAGGCCAATCAGGAGGGCCTATGACAACTGCCCCCTGGCCGGCACCTTTTGTGCTGGTCCAGGGGGCGGATTTATGCCTGAAATTTTAACCGACTGTCGGTAGCTTACTTGAGGTACGACACCTCGAACACCCGCTTGGCCACCACGAACCGGTTGTCGTAGTTGCCGTCACGCAGGTCGGTGATGATCACGCCGGTTCTATACGTCGAGGCGTGAATCATTTTGCCATCCCCCAGGTAGATGCCCGTGTGTCCCACGGAGTGGCCGGCCCGGCTGAAAAAGAGAATGTCGCCCGGCAGCAGCTTGGAGTAATCCAGGGCTGCGGGTCACGGTCTGCCCGACCTCGGACTGATCGCTGCTGCAGCGGGGCATATTGATCTGGAAACCTTTGTAAATATACTGCACGAACCCGGAACAATCCGTGGAATTGCCGTTTTCCAGGCTGGCGCCCATGCTGTAAGGCGTCCCGCAATAGCCCTTGGCCATGCTCAGGACCAGGTCCCGGAAGTTCCAGGGTTCATAGCGATTGTAGCCCTGGGCGCTGGAGGCTACTTGCTCATTTTTAGGGGCACTGGCCTTGGAATTCGGTCCCACTTTGGGTTTGGGCCCCAGGGGCTCCAGCAGGAATTTGCCATCCCGCTGGGGAATTACCTTCATGAGGGGCTTGCTGTCAAGTATGCCGGCCCGGGTGGGCGTGGTGCTGTACGAAGGGGTGGGATCATAGGACCGCGCCGTCTTGTAAGGCTTGTAATACGTTGGCACGAAATCCTCATCGTACGATTTGGCCGCGACATTGGTATAGGTGGGGGTGTAATCTTCGCTATTGTCCGAGTAGTCCTCGTCATCGTCACGACTGGAGCTCCGGCTGCTCCGGTGGTGGGACGAAGACGCGTAGGAGTGTTTTGCTTTATACGAAGAGTGGCTGCTTGACTTCGAACTACAGGTCTTGCTGGATTTCGTGGATTTCTTGCTGGATGAGGTTTTCTTATCAACGCCCTTGGTGGGAACTGCCAGACTAGTTTGCGGGGCAAGGGCGAGCGCTAACAATAATGCCAGGCAAAGGAAAATCTTGCTTACCATTAAGTGCCTCCTTGGTTATGGGACCTTGCGAAAGGGGCTTCGGGGGTTGCCCCTGGACACGTGGATGTTCCTCTCCTTCCCACGCGTCTGGTTGAGAGAGTAAACTGCTTGAAAGTGTTTCTGGGTTTTGGGCGAGACTAATACAATCTTTGATCAAAGTCAACTTTTTTTTCGGTTCCTTTAGGAAAAATCCTTAGGGCTTTACCTTAATGTCACATGGTATGAGGTAACCATGAGGCACTGGCAGCAAGGACCAGCAGGCGTTGAACAAAATCCCCAGGGGACTTTGGGCAAAAAAAAAAGGCGGACACATGGTCCGCCTTTACCAAAATCACCTCTAAGAAATCTCTGCTGGGGCCTGTGATGCCCCCTGTTTCGATCACGGGCCGGAACTAACCCCCTTGGGGCGTTCTGCCCCTTGGGTGACGGGATTTCAGGTGGCGCTGGCCTTCTTCTTGGCCTTGGGAAGTTTTTCCGGCCGGCCCACCAGCTCGAGTATGGAAACCGGGGCGCCATCCCCCACTCTGAAGCCCAGGGGGATGATGCGGGTATAGCCGCCGGGGCGGTCCTGGTAGCGCTCCTTCAATTCCCCGAAGAGCTTGACCATGGCCTTTTTGGTGCGCACCACCTGAAGCGTCAGGCGCCGGGCGTGGAGGTCACCCCGTTTGGCCAGGGTGATGATCTTCTCGGCCCACTGCCTGGTCTCCTTGGCCTTGGCCTGGGTGGTCTCGATGCGCTCGTGCTCCAGCAACTGGGTAATCAGGTTGCGCAGCATGGCCGTGCGGTGTTCCGTGGTGCGGGCCAGACGGCGCCCGGCTTTTAAGTGCCTCATGCTCTTTCTTCCTTCCTCTCCGGCATCTGCTCCGGGGGATTGAAGCTGTCCAGCTTCATGCCCAGTTGCAGGCCCATCTCCGTCAAAATTTCTTTTATTTCGTTCAGAGACTTGCGCCCGAAATTTTTGGTCTTGAGCATTTCCTGCTCACTTTTTTGCACCAGCTCGCCGATCCAACGGATATTGGCATTCCTCAGGCAATTGGCGGCCCGGACCGACAGTTCCAGCTCGTTGACGCTCCGGTACAGATGCTCGTTCAGGATGGCCGGCTGTTCCTCCGCCCTCTCTTCCGTCTTTTCCGGCTCTTCTTCGAAATTGATGAACAGGGTCAGCTGGTCCTTCAAAATCTTGGCGGCGTAAGCCACGGCGCTTTCGGGGGTCAGGCTGCCGTCGGTCCAGATCTCCAGGGTCAGCTTGTCGTAATCGGTGCGCTGCCCCACCCGGGCCTGGGTCACCACGTAGTTCACCTTGCGGATGGGCGAAAACGCCGCATCCAGGGGGATAAAACCGATGGGCTGGGTCTCGTCCTTGTTGCCTTCCCCGGAGACATAGCCCTTGCCGCTCCTGGCGGAAAGTTCCATCTCCAGCTTGCCGTCCGAGGACAGCGTGGCGATGGGCTGTTCCGGGTTCAGAATCTCCACGGTGCCGTCCGTCTGGATATCCCCGGCCGTGACCCGGCGCTCCCCCTTGGCATCTATGTGGAGGGTCTTGACGCCGTCGGTGATGAATTTAAGCCGCACCTGCTTCAGGTTCAGGAGGATTTCGGTGACGTCCTCCAAAATTCCCGGGATCGCCGAAAATTCGTGATGCACGTCATGGATGTTGACCCCGGTGATGGCCGCCCCCCTGAGGGAGGACAACAGCACCCGGCGCAGGGCGTTTCCCAGAGTGGTGCCGAAACCCCGTTCTAATGGCTCGCAGGCAAACTTACCGTAGGTGGGGGTGTGGGTTTCGGAATCGACTTCCAGGCGCTTGGGTCTAATAAGTTCGGTCCAATTCTTGTGAATCATGGCTCCTCGGGCTGGCACTGGTCAGGCAAGGGTATCCCGGCATAAACCGCACCCGCCAGGCCCAAAAAAGGGAGACTTCTCTAAATTTACGCCTTCTGGCGTCATGCCCATGTTAAGAATCTACTTGGAGTAGAGCTCGACAATGAGATGTTCTTGAATGGGCATGGTGATGTCTTCCCGGGTGGGGAACATGCTCACCCTGCCCTTGGCCGCCTCTTTCTCTAATTCGAGCCAGGGGGGGCAGCCCCGCCGGGCGGAGGCTTCCAGGGCGTCCCGCACCAAAGGCGAGGTCCGGGATTTTTCCGTCACCTGAATGTTCTGGCCCAACTTGACGAGAAACGATGGCAGGTTCACCCGGGCGCCGTCCACCAGGACATGGTTGTGGCGCACCAGCTGCCTGGCTTGTGACCGGGAGTTGGCAAAGCCCAGGCGGTAAACCACATTGTCCAGGCGGCGTTCCAGGATCACCAGGAGATTGGTGCCGGTAATACCCCGCATGCGTTCAGCCCGCTCGAAATAACCCCGGAACTGCTTCTCCAGGACGCCGTACATGCGCTTGACCTTCTGCTTTTCCCGGAGCTGCAGGCCGTAATCGGAAAGCTTACCCCGGCCCTGGCCGTGCTGGCCCGGTGGGTAGTTCCGGCGCTGTATGGCGCACTTGTCGGTGTAACAGCGGTCCCCTTTGAGGTATAAAGCCATCCGTTCCCGCCGGCACTGGCGGCAGCGGGCATCAGTATATCTTGCCAAAATCGTTCTCCTCTGTTCTTACACCCGTCTCCGCTTGGGCGGACGGCAACCGTTGTGGGGGATGGGACTGACGTCCCGGATCAGGTTGACGGACATGCCTGCCGACTGAAGCGCCCGCAGGGCTGCCTCCCGGCCGGCCCCCGGCCCCTTGACGAACACGTCCACGCTTCGCATGCCGTGCTCCATGGCCTTTTTGGCCGCGTCCGCGGCCGCCAGCTGGGCCGCGAAGGGGGTGCCCTTCCGGGACCCCTTGAAGCCCTGGACGCCGGCTGAAGACCATGAAATCACGTTCCCGCCAGGATCGGTTATGGTCACCAGCGTATTGTTAAAGGTAGCCTTGATGTGGGCCACCCCGGTGGGTATGTTCTTGCGCTCTTTTTTCTTCCGAGTTGCCGGTCGCTTGGCCATAGTTGTTCCTTATGCCTTCTTCCGCTTGCCCACCACGGAGCGGCGGGGGCCTTTGCGGGTGCGGGCGTTGGTGTGCGTGCGCTGGCCCCGGACCGGGAGACCCCGGCGATGCCTTAAGCCCCGGTAGCAGCCCAGGTCCATGAGCCGCTTGATGCTCATGGAGATCTCCCGCCGCAGATCACCCTCTACTTTGTGGTGGGTGTCGATCACCTGGCGAATGGCGGTGATCTGGGCGTCGTTCAACTCACTTGTCTTGATGGCCCCGTCCACCGCCGCCTCTTCCAGAATCTTGGTGGCGCTGGTGCGGCCGATGCCGTAAATATAAGTGAGGGCGATTTCAATCCGCTTGTTGCGGGGCAGGTCGATGCCGGCGATTCTGGCCAATTCCCTTCCTCCGTCCTAACCCTGACGCTGCTTGTGTTTGGGGTTTTCGCAGATCACCCGCACCACTCCCTTGCGGCGGATGATCTTGCACTTGACACACATCTTTTTCACTGAGGGCTTTACTTTCATAGTATTATGTCCGTTCCCGGCAGGCTGTCCGGTTTGTCTAGATTCACCCTATGCGGGGCACCTTGGCGGCGTCCCCCGAAACTGCGGCCGGAAACCCTCTCCTATCTCACTCGGTAAACAATGCGTCCCCGGCTCAGGTCATAGGGAGACAGCTCCACAATGACCTTGTCGCCGGGCAATATCTTGATGTAGTGCATGCGCATCTTGCCGGAGATGTGAGCCAGGACCCGGTGTCCGTTCGGCAGTTCCACCCGAAACATGGCGTTGGGGAGAGGTTCGATTACCTTCCCTTCCACCTCAATGGCATCTTCTTTGGGCATGTATGGTTCTTTTTTTGGAATATTGTAACTGTTTAAAATAACCTACAATCGACTTAAAATCAAGACGCCGTTTTCGGTCAGGGCCACCGTGTGTTCAAAGTGGGCTGCCAGGCTCCCGTCCTCGGTCACCGCGGTCCAGCCGTCCGGGAGGATCTTCACTTCCCAGGACCCGGCGCTGGTCATGGGCTCGATGGCCAGGGTCATCCCGGGCCGGAGGGCCGGCCCCCTGCCTTTGGGCCCGAAATTGGGAATCTGCGGGTCCTCGTGCAAGGCGCGGCCGATGCCATGGCCGACAAACTGCCTGATCACCGAAAATCCGTAGCCTTCCACGGTAGCCTGCACCGCGTGGGAGACGTCGCTCAACCTTTCCCCCACCTTCAGGGCGTCGATGCCGGCGTAGAGGGACTCCTCGGTGGCCTGCATCAGCTTCCGGGCCTGGGGGGTTATGTCCCCCACCGCCACGGTGATGGCCGCATCGCCGTAAAAGCCGTCGTGCAGCACCCCGAAGTCCAGGCTCACCAAGTCGCCGGGCACGAGTTGGCGCGGCCCCGGGATGCCGTGCACCACCTCGTCGTTCACCGCGATGCACAGGGAATGGGCGTAGCCCCGGTAACCCTTGAAAGCCGGCTTCACTTTATGCTTGTGGCACAGGCTTTCCGCCAGCTCATCCAGTTCCCGGGTTTCCACGCCGGGGCGCACCCGGCTCTTCACTTCCTCCAGGATCTCCGCCACGATGCGGTTGGCCACCTCCATCTTGGCGATTTCCTGGGTGGATTTCAGCTGAATCATATACCGGCCTTATCCAAAGCCGCCTACCCTGCTTCTACGAACACTTGTCACAGCCGCTGATGGGCTCTGACCTGGGATGCGACAGGATGCCGACGATCTTGTTGAAGATGTCGTCGATGCCGCCCACACCCTTGATGGGCCGGACCAGCCCCTTTTTGGTGTAGTAATCGATGAGGGGCTTGGTGGCCTGGTTGTACGTGGCCAGCCGGGAGCGCACCGTGGTCTCGTTGTCATCGTCCCGCTGATAGAGCTCGCTGCCGCACTTGTCGCAGACACCCTCTTTCTTGGCCGGGGTGAACTTAACGTGGTACATCTGGCCGCAGGCCGCATTTTTACAGGTCCGCCGGCCGGTAAGGCGGGTCACCAGCGCCTCTTCGTCCACGTCGATGCTGACCACGTGATCGATCCCGGTGTCCAGGCCCTTCAGCACTTTATCCAGGGCTTCAGCCTGGGGCACGGTGCGGGGGAAGCCGTCCAAAATGAATCCCTTCTTGCAATCGGGCTGGGCCAGGCGGTCCTTGATGATGCCGATGACCACTTCATCAGGCACGAGTTTCCCGGCATCCATGCATTCCTTGGCCTTCTTGCCCATCTCGGTCCCCTCTTTCACCGCGGCGCGCAGGATGTCGCCGGTGGAAATCTGGGGGATGTGATATTTATCGATGAGCTTTTTCGCCTGGGTCCCTTTCCCGGCCCCCGGTCCGCCCAACAGGATAAGATTCATTTTCGCCTCCTTTGAGAGCTGTATGCTGCCAAGTTAAGCGGCTTGCCCCAGGATGCCGCAGATCTTGGTGAAAATGTCGTCAATGCCCCCCACGCCCTTGATGGGCCGGATCAGCCCTTTCTTGGCGAAGTAATCGATGAGGGGCTTGGTGGCCTGGTTATAAGTCGAGAGCCGGGAGCGCACCGTGGTCTCGTTGTCGTCATCCCGCTGATAGAGCTCGCCGCCGCACTTGTCGCAGACCCCGCGCCTTCTTGGAGGGGGTGTACTCCATGTGGTACATCTGGCCGCAGGCGGCGTTCTTGCAGGTGCGCCGGCCGGTGAGGCGGGTCACCAGGGCTTCTTCATCCACGTCAATGCTCACCACGTGGTCGATCTTGGCGCCGAGATCGCTCAAAACCTTATCCAGGGCCTCGGCCTGGGGCACGGTGCGGGGGAAGCCGTCCAGGATGAAACCCTTCTTGGCATCGGGCTGGGCCAGGCGGTCTTTGATGATACCGATGACCACCTCGTCGGGGACGAGCTTGCCGGCGTCCATGTATTCCTTGGCCTTCTTGCCCATCTCGGTCCCTTCTTTCACCGCGGCTCTAAGGATGTCGCCCGTGGAAATCTGGGGAACGTGATACTTGTCGATGAGCTTTTTCGCCTGGGTCCCCTTCCCGGCCCCCGGTCCGCCCAACAGGATAAGATTCATATACGAGTCTCCTTGAGAGCTGTAAGCTATAAGCTAGTTATCGTCTCACCCGGCCCAGCCGCTTTTTCATGAAGCCCTCGTAATGGCGGGTGAGCATGTGAGACTCGATCTGGCTCATGGTGTCCATGGCCACGCCCACCACGATCAACAGCGCCGTGCCGCCGAAGTAGAAGGGCACGTTGAAGCGGGACACCAGGATGGAGGGCAGCACGCAGACCGCCGACACGTAGATGGCCCCGCCCAGGGTGATGCGGGTAAGTACTTTGTCGATATAGTCGGCGGTGGGCTTACCCGGTCTGAGCCCCGGGATATAACCGCCCCATTTCTTCAGATTGTCGGCAACGTCCACGGGGTTAAAGGTGACCGCGGTGTAGAAAAAGCAGAAAAAGACAATCAAGGCGACGTATAGAACTTCATGGAGCAAGAAGCCCGGCGCCACCAGATCGAAAATATACTTCAATTTTTCATTGGTAATAAAGCTTCCCATGGTGGCCGGGAACATCAGCAGGGAGGAGGCGAAAATGGGCGGGATAACCCCCGAGACGTTTACCTTCAGCGGCAAGTGGGTGCTCTGGCCCCCGTACATTTTGCGGCCCACCACCCGGCGGGCGTATTGTACCGGGATCCGCCGCTGGGCCCGCTCCACGAAAATAATCACCCCCACCACCGCCACCATCACGAGGGCCAGGAAGATCACCAGGATGAAGGGCAGCTCCCCGGTCTTGATCAGCTGGATGGTATTGATGAACGCGGAGGGCATGCGGGCCACGATGCCGGCGAAGATGATGAGCGAGATGCCGTTGCCGATGCCCCGCTCGGTGATCTGTTCCCCCAGCCACATGATAAACGCCGTACCCGCCGTCAGGGTGAGGATGGTAACGAGGCGGAAGCTCCAGCCCGGGTGCAGCACCACCGTGCCTTCAGCCCCCCCCATACCCTCCAGGGCGAAGCTGATCCCCAGCCCCTGGATGGCCGCGATCACCAGGGTGCCGTAGCGGGTGTACTGCTTGATCTTTTTTATGCCGCTCTCGCCTTCTTTATAGAGGCGGTCGATGGCCGGGATGACCACCTTGAGAAGCTCGATGATAATGGAGGCGCTGATGTAGGGCATGATCCCCAGGGCGAAGACGCTCAGGCGCTCCAGGGCGCCCCCGGAAAACATGTCGAACAGGCCGAAAATGGTGCGCTGCTGGCGGGCGAAAAAGGACATCAGGGCCTCGGCGTCCACCCCCGGCGTGGGGATGAAGCAGCCGATACGGTACACCACCAGCATGAGCAGCGTGAAGATAATCCGCCGCTTCAGCTCCGGAATTTTGGCGATATTGGCAAATCCCGCCAACTTAGCCGACCTCCACCTTGCCCCCGGCGGCCTCGATGCGGGCCCGGGCTTGAGCACTCACCGCCTGGACCTTGACGGTCAGGGGCTTGGTAACCTCTCCCTGGCCCAGGAGCTTGATAGCTCCCGGCTGCCCTTTCACCACGCCGGCCCGGCGCAGGGCCTCTTCGTCCACCAGGCTGTCCGCGGCAAAGGCCGACAGGTCCCGCAGATTGACGATGATGTAGCTCTTTTTGAAAATATTGGTGAAGCCCCGTTTGGGGATACGCCGGGTAAGGGGCATCTGGCCGCCTTCGAATCCCGGTTTCACACCCCCGCCGGCGCGGGAATTTTGTCCCTTGGAGCCCCGGGCCGCGGTCTTGCCCCAGCCGGAGCCCGGCCCCCGCCCCACCCTTTTCTTCTTGTGCTTGGAGCCCGGCGCTGGCGCTAATTCACTTAACCGCATAATTATTCTCCCTCGTCCAGACGCCGCACTTTCAAGAGGTGCTGCACCTGGTTGACCATGCCGGCCACCGCCGGGGTCTCCTTGAGGCGCACCGTTTTATTCATCTTGGTCAGCCCCAGGGTTTTGACGGTGGTCCGGTGCTTGGGGGGCCTGCCCAGGGGACTTCTAATCAGGGTAATCTCTAGGATCATGATCGTTACCTTATCCCCACGTACGCCGGGGGATCACAGAAATTCTTTCGCTAAGCCGCCAGCCCGGGCTTTAGGCCAGCAGTTCCGCCAGGGGGCGGTTGCGGCGCTGGGCCACGGCCTCGGGGCTGGACAACTGGCGCAGGGCCTCCATGGTGGCCTTCACGGCGTTGTGGGGGTTGTTGGAGCCCAGGCACTTGGTGAGCACATTCTTGATGCCCGCCACCTCCACCACGGCCCTGACCGGCCCGCCGGCGATGACCCCGGTCCCTTCCGTGGCCGGCCGCAGAAGCACCTTGCCGGAGCCGAACCGCCCCGTGACCGCGTAAGGGATGGTGTTGTGCTGGATGGGTACCTGGATCATTTCCTTCTTGGCTTTTTCCAGGGCTTTTCTGATCGCCTCCGGCACTTCCTGGGCCTTGCCGAGCCCCGCGCCCACCTTGCCCTGGCCGTCCCCCACCACCACAATGGCGCTGAAACGAAAACGGCGTCCGCCTTTCACTACTTTGGCGACGCGGTTGATGCTCACCACCTTGTCTACAAACTGAACTTCCGACGAATCGGTCTCGAACAAAACTGCCTCCCAGGATAGCTTTAAGCTCTAAGCTTTAAGCCTGAAGCTTTAAAAAATTCCAATATTCGTTGGTTATGAATGTTCAAACTGTTCGCATTCCGTCTTTGGTCTTTAAGCTTATAGCTTAAAGCTAAAATACCAGCCCGTTTTCCCGGCAGCTGTCCGCCAGGCTCTTGATGCGGCCGTGATAGAGAAAGCCGTTGCGGTCAAAGACCACCTTGTCGATGCCTTTGCCCTTGGCCTTGTCAGCCAGGAGTTTCCCCACTTCCTTGGCCGCGTCCATCTTTTTCAGGCTGCCCAGTTTGTCCTTGATTTCGGGGGACAGGGTCCCGGCCGCCACCAGGGTGACCCCGGTCAGATCGTCGATGATCTGCGCGTAAATATGCCTGGCGCTCCGAAACACCGACAGGCGGGGCCGCGCCGTGGTGCCGCTCAAGCTCTTGCGGATGCGGCTTTTCCGTTTCAGCCGCATGGACACCCGGGGATTCATCTTGCTCATGATTGCAACCTCATAATTAGCTCTAAGCCTTAAGCCTTGGGCTTTTATATCTTCCTTGGGGCTTTAGGCCTTTTCTTCTTTCTTGTGCTTATAGCTTATACGCTAAAGCTTACCGCCTCTATCTTATCTGCCGCCGGCTTTGCCCATCTTTTTGCGGATCTTTTCGCCGGCATAACGCACACCCTTGCCTTTGTAGACATCGGGCGGCCGGATGGACCGGATGTTGGCGGCCAACTGCCCCAGCTGCTCTTTGTCGAAGCCCTTGAGCTCAAAGCGGGTGCCCTTGTCCAGGACCTGGGCCTTGATGCCGTTGGGGAGGTGAAACTCCACCGGGTTGGAATACCCCAGGCTGAACACCAGGGAGTCGCCCTTGGCCTCCACCTTGTAGCCGGTGCCGACGATTTCCATGACGCGGCTGAAGCCCGTGCTAACGCCGGTGACCATGTTGGCCACGAGGGTCCTGGCCAGGCCCCAGTAGGCCTTGGAGAGACGGCTGTCGTCCTGGGGCAGCACCCGGATTTCCTTGTCGGTCAATTCCAGGTTCACCCGGGGGGGTAACTCCCGGGACAGGGTCCCCTGGCCCCCGGTGACAGTGAGCTGCCTGTTGTCCAGCTTGAGCTTGACGCCGGACGGAACTGAGATGGGTAGTTTACCGATGCGGCTCATAAATCACCTTAATAGATCTGACACAGAACTTCGCCGCCCACCCCAGTTTTGCGGGCCTGACGGTCGGTCATGACCCCCTTGGAGGTGGAGACCACCGCTACGCCCAGGCCGCCCTGGACCTTGGGGAGCTCCTCCCGCCCGGCGTACACCCTCCGGCTGGGTTTGCTCACCCGCTCGATGCGTTGGATCAGCGGCTTGTTCCGGTCGTCATACTTGAGGTAGACCCGCAGGATCCCCTGCTTGTTGTCTTTGATGACCTTGTAATTTTTGATGAAGCCCTCGTCCTTGAAGATGCGGGCCAGGGAAATTTTCATGCGGGAGGCGGGAATGTCCACCTTGTCGAACCGGGCCTTGCCGCCGTTGCGGATGCGGGTCAACATGTCCCCGATATTGTCTGTCATGCTCATGATTGTTGTCTCCCGCCTACCAGCTGGACTTCATGACCCCGGGGATTTCACCTTTGAGGGCCATGTTCCGAAAGCAGATGCGGCAGATGCCGAATTTGCGCAAAAAAGCCCGGGGACGTCCGCACAGGGGGCAGCGGTTGTAGTTGCGCACCGGAAATTTAGGGGTGCGCTGGTGCTTGGCAATCTGCGATTTCTTGGCCATTTAGGTTCTCCGCAACTATTTCCTGAAAGGCATCCCCATGAGGGCCAGCAGCTGCCGGCCTTCTTCGTCCGTGGGGGCGCTGGTTACGATGGTGATGTTCATGCCCTTCACTTTGTCGATCTTGTCGTAGTCGATCTCCGGGAAGATGATCTGCTCCTTGATGCCCAGGGTGTAATTGCCCCGGCCGTCAAAGGACTTGCCGGAAAGTCCTCTAAAATCCCGCACCCGGGCCAAAACCACGTTCACCAGCTTGTCGAAAAAGTCATACATGCGGCCCCTCCGAAGGGTCACCATGCAGCCGATGGGCATGCCTTCCCTGAGCTTGAAGGCCGCTATGGAGCGTTTGGCCCGGGTAATGACGGGCTTCTGCCCGGTGATGGCCGTAAGCTCGACGCTGGCCGAATCGAGTAGCTTGATGTTCTGGATCGCTTCGCCCATTCCCAGGTTGACCACGATCTTCTCCAGCTTGGGCACCTGCATGGAGCTCTTGTAGCGGAACTCCTGCATCATCTTGGGGACGCACTCCTGCCGGTAAAAATCGTACAGGCGCGACGTGAACTTCTCGGCTTTTTCCCCGCCCTTTTTTTCCGCCCCGGTCTCGGCAGCCTTAGCCTCGGCTACTTTCTCAGGGGCCTTTTTAGGCGCCTTGCCAGCCTTTTTCTCAGGTTTTTTGTCAGCCTTTTTTCTCAGCCATCGATGAGTTCCTTACACTTGCGGCATACCCGGGATTTTTTCTGGTCCCCCGTGGTGGTCATGCTGAAGCGCCCGGCTTTGGCGCACTTGGGACAGATAAGCATCACCTTGGAGACGTGCATGGGAGCCTCCCGCTCGATGATGCCGCCCTGGCCGGTGGTGGGGCTGGGGCGGGAATGCCGCTTGATCATGTTCACCTTTTCCACCAAAACCTGGTTCTTGTCCCGGATGACCTTGAGGATCTTGCCGGTTTTGCCGGCTTCCTTGCCGGTGCGCACCTCCACCACGTCGTTTTTCTTCAGGCGGATGGGCACCGGGGAAATTCTGTTGGCAGTCCTGAATTTAAACATATTAGAGCACCTCCGGGGCGAGCGAGATGATCTTCATGAACCGCTTGGCCCGAAGCTCCCGGGCCACCGGCCCGAAAATGCGGGTGCCGATAGGGTCGCCCTGGGGATTAATCAGCACCGCGGAGTTGTCGTCAAATTTGATGTAGGAGCCGTCGGCGCGCCGGGTCTCTTTGGCGGTGCGCACCACCACGGCCCGCATGACATCCCCTTTTTTCACCTTGGAGTGGGGCAGCGCCTCCTTAACCGAGACCACGATGATGTCTCCCACCCGGGCATATCGCCTTCTCGTGCCCCCCAGAACCCGGATGCAGAAAAGCCGTTTGGCTCCGGAGTTGTCGGCCACGGTCAAGTTGGTATGGACCTGGATCATGGTTGTTATCCTGTGTCAGCAACAGCGGCTGGATGTTTTGGGTTCGCTAAAAACCGAGGCTTCCCCTCGTCGTGTTACTGGGCCTTCTCTAAAATCTGCTTAACCCGCCAGTTTTTGTCGCGGGATAACGGCCGGGTCTCTTCGATTAAGACCTTGTCCCCCACTTTGCACTGGTTTTCGGGGTCATGGGCCTTGAACTTGTTCCGCCGCCGGATGATTTTGTGGTAGAGGGGATGGGACACCAGGCGTTTTACTTCCACCACTACCGTCTTGTCCATCTTGTCGCTCACCACGATGCCTTCCCGGGTTTTGCGCACGCCGCGTTTGTTTTCCATAATAGTCCCTACCACTTTTCCCCGGTCTTTTCTTTGAGCACCGTCTTCAGCCGGGCCAGGTCTTTTCTGGCGCCACTGAGCCGGCCGGTGTTATCCAACTGGTTGGAAGCATGCTGAAAATGGAGCTTGAAGAGCTCTTCGTTGATCTCCTTCAGCTTGGCCGCCAACTCCTCTTTGGTCAGTTCCCGCAGATCCGCTGCTTTCATGATGCCTCAGCCGCCCCCGGGGCCGTCTCCCGGACCAGGACTTTGGTTGGAATGGGAAGCTTCATGGCCGCGAGCCGCATGGCCTCTTTCGCCACCTCCGGAGCCACGCCGGAGATCTCATAGAGGACGCGGCCGGGCCTGACCACCGCCACCCAGCCTTCGGGGCTGCCTTTGCCTTTGCCCATGCGGGTTTCCGCCGGCTTCTTGGTGAAGGGCTTGTCCGGGAACACCCGGATCCAGATCTTGCCGCCCCGTTTCATGTGGCGGGTGATGGCGACCCGGGCCGCCTCGATCTGCTGGTTGGTGATCCAGGCCGCCTCCAGGGCCATCAGCCCGTACTCGCCGAAGGCCAGGAAGTTGCCCCGCATGGCCAGGCCTCGCCGCCGGCCTTTCATCATTTTCCGATGTTTAACGCGTTTGGGACTCAGCATTGTTGTATCCTAAGCGCCACCGTGATTCCTGGTGGCGGCTGCTTATCTTCAGTTTCGAGTTTCAAGTTTTGAGTTTCGAGAATAGTTTCAAGAAAGTCTGAATTCTCAAAACTCGATACTAATATCTCAAAACTCTAAAAACTGCTCTCTTCGGTGCCCAGCAACTCGCCGTGGAAGATCCAGGTCTTGACCCCGATGATGCCGTAGGTGGTCTTGGCCTCGGCAAAGCCGTAGTCGATGTAGGCCCGGAGGGTATGCAGGGGCACCCGGCCTTCCCGGTACCACTCCTGCCGGGCGATTTCAGCCCCGGCCAGCCGGCCCTTGACCCGGACCTTGATGCCCTTGGCCCCGAACTTCAAGGCCTGGCCCACGGACTTTTTCATGGCCCGGCGGAAGGACACCCGGCGCTCCAACTGCATGGCGATGTTTTCCGCCACCAGCTGGGCATTCACTTCGGGCTTGCGCACCTCGTGCACGTCGATGATCAGGTCCCGGCCCACCATCTTCTCGAGGCGCCGGCGCAGGTCTTCGATTTTCTTGCCTTTCTGGCCGATGACCATGCCGGGCCTTGAAGTGTGGATCTTGATGGTGAGCTTCTGGGCTGCCCGTTTGATGTCTACCCCGGCGATGCCGGCGCCCTTGAACTCCGGGTCTTTCTTGATGGAGTCCCGGATTTTCCGGTCTTCGAAGACCAGGGCGGCGTAATCCTTCTTGGCGAACCACACGGAATCCCAGGCGCGGTAAATACCGACACGGAACCCAATGGGATGTACTTTCTGACCCACCCTTCCTCCTAGCGCGCTGTTTTCACCGGCTTTTTCGCCGGGCCTTCGGCCAGCACCACGGTGATGTGGCTGGTCCTCTTCAAAATCTGGTTCACCCGGCCCTGGGCCCGGGGCATGAAGCGTTTCAGGACGGGGCCGCCGTCCACCGCAATGACCTTGACAAACAGGGTGTCCACGTCAATCTGGGGCCGCTGCTCGGCATTGGCCACGGCCTGCTGCACCACTTTGAACATCAGGCGGGCCCCCCTGTGGTTGGTGAATTTCAGGAGGGCCAGGGCCTCCTCCACCTGCTTCCCCGACAGGGCCCTGGCCACCAGCCTCATTTTCTGGGGCGACATGCGCAGATATTTGGCTCGCGCTCTGATTTCCATGGCTATTTCCTACCCACCTTGGTTTTGCGGTCGCCGGCATGGCCCCCGAAGTGACGGGTGGGGGAGAACTCGCCTAGCTTGTGCCCCACCATGTTCTCGGTGACGTACACGGGGATGAACTTCTTGCCGTTGTGCACCGCCAGGGTCAGGCCGATAAAATCCGGGGTGATGGTGGAGCGCCTGGACCAGGTCTTGATCACCCGGCGGTCCTGGGTTTCCCTGGCCTGATTGACCTTGACCAGGAGGCTGCCATCGACGAACGGTCCCTTTTTCAGTGAACGGGCCACGATCTACCTCTTGCTGCGCCGCTTGATGATGGCGCGGTCGCTTTTTTTGTTCTTGCGGGTTTTATAGCCCTTGGAGGGTACACCCCAGGGGGAGCAGGGGTGGCGGCCACCCGAGCTCTTGCCTTCGCCGCCGCCCATCGGATGGTCCACCGGGTTCATGGCCACGCCCCGGACATGGGGCCTTTTTCCCAGCCAGCGCTTGCGCCCGGCCTTCCCCAGGGAGACGTTTTCATGCTCCACGTTGCTGAGCTGGCCGATGGTGGCCCGGCAGGCCAGGAGCACCATGCGCACTTCCCCCGAGGGGAGCTTCAAGTGCGCGTGCTTGCCTTCCTTGGCCATGAGCTGTACCGCCGAACCCGCCGCCCGGGCCATCTGCCCGCCTTTCATGGGTTTCATCTCGACGTTGTGCACCAGGGTCCCCGCCGGGATGTTGGCCAGCGGGAGAGAGTTCCCCGGTTTGATGTCCGCTTCAGCGCTGCTGACGATCTCATCGCCCACCAGCAGGCCCAGGGGCGCCAGGATGTAGCGCTTCTCGCCGTCCTTGTAGTGCAGCAGCGCAATCCTGGCCGAGCGGTTGGGGTCGTACTCGATGGAGGCTACCTTGGCCGGTACCTCGAGCTTGTCCCGCTTGAAATCGATGATCCGGTACAGGCGCTTGTGCCCGCCGCCCCGGTGCCGGGCAGTGCGCCGGCCGACGTTGTTTCTGCCCCCCGATTTCTTGAGGGGCTCGAGCAGGCTTCTTTCCGGTTCGACTTTGCTGATCTCGGCGAAATCCGAGACCGTCTGGAAGCGCCGTCCCGGAGAGGTTGGTTTGCGTGGTATCAGAGCCATAAAAACCTTCCAATGATTAGATGTAGCCGCAGGCGTTAGCCGGCGCTCGTCTTGCTCGCATCGCCGCCTGAAGGCTGCGGCTACAGTTCTCTATAAGCCTTCCAAACCCGGAATCTTATCCCCGGGGGCCAGCGTCACAATGGCCTTCTTCCAGTCGGAGCGCTTCCCTTCGGTGCGGCCCAGGCGCTTGTTTTTTCCCATGACGCTGACGGTGTTGACCTTCAGGACCTTGACCTTGAACAATGCTTCAATGGCCTTCCTGATCTCGATCTTGTTGGCCGAGGAATCCACCCGGAAAGAAACCTTGTTGCCGTCGGCTTTCTGCAGGTGGGATTTTTCCGAAATGACCGGCCCCTTAATGAGCTGGTGGTGAGGTCTCATGCCGTCAACCTCGCTTCAATGGCCGCCACCGCCGGGGACAGGAGCACCAGGTGGTCGTAGCGCAGAATATCGTAAACATTTAAGCCCGCCGTGGGCATAACCTGGACGTAAGGCACGTTCCGGGCTGACAATTCCAGGGCTTTGTGACCCTCGGGAATGATGACCAGCACCTTCTCCAGGGCGAATTTCTTCATCAGCTGCACGAATTCTTTGGTCTTGGGCGCATTGAAGGGGTAATCCTCCAGCACCACCAACTGCCCGCTGGCGAGCTTGCTGGACAGCGCCATCTTGAGCGCCGCCCGCCGGACCTTTTTCGGCAGGGTGTAGGCATAGCTCCGGGGCCTGGGGCCGAAGACCGTGCCGCCGCCTTTCCACACGGGCGAACGGGTAGAGCCCACCCGGGCCCGGCCGGTGCCTTTCTGGCGCCAGGGTTTGCGGCCGCCGCCCCGGACTTCGCCCCGGGTCTTGGTGGACGCGCTCCCGGTCCGGCGGCAGGCCCGCTGCCAGACCACCACCTCATGCAGCAGGTAGGGCTTTACTTCCACCCCAAAGATGTCTTCCTTGAGGTCCACTTCCCCCACCTTCTCTTTGTTCACATTGTATACGTCAACTAATGCCATGATTTTATCCAATCTTCTTGATGAAGACGATGCCGCGGGCCGGGCCCGGCACCGGGCCTCTCACCAGGAGGAGATTGTCCTCGGGGCGAACGTCGACGACTTCCAGGCTCTTCACCGTCACCCGGGCGTTGCCCAACTGCCCCGGGAGCTTTTTCCCTTTAACGACCCGGGAGGGGTAGGCGCTGGCGCCGATGGACCCCGGGGCCCGGTGGGACATGGAGCCGTGGCTCATGGGCCCCACCCGGAACCGCCAGCGTTTCACGGTGCCGGCAAAGCCCTTGCCCTTGGAGGTCCCGGTGACAATCAGTCTATCCCCGATGGCGAACTGCTCCACAGTGATTTCCTGGCCGGGCTCAAAGCCCTCGGCGCTCTCCACCCGGATCTCCTGGAGCACCGCAAAGCCGCTCTTGCTGGCGTGCTTTTCCAGGTGCCCCTTCTCCGGCTTGTTGCACTTGGCCAGGGGCCGCCGGTTGAAGCCCACCTGCAGGGCATTGTAACCATCGGTGGCGTTGGTCTTTTTTTGCACCACAAAGCAGGGGCCCGCTTCGATGACCGTTACCGGCACCACCGACCCGTCCGCTTCGAAGATGCGGGTCATACCGAGTTTTTTACCGAATATCCCGCCAGGCATGTTCTCTCCAATGTCCGTATCAACTGTTGCCAGCTACCAGAAAAATACCAGACCCTAATGGTAATCGAATACTGGATACGTACAGATTACAATTATACTCTGATCTCCACGTCCACCCCGGCGGCCAGGTCCAGCTTGCTGATGGCGTCCATGGTCTGCTGGGTGGGCTCGAGGATGTCCAGCAAGCGCTTGTAGGTCCGGATCTCGAACTGCTCCCGGGACTTCTTGTCGATATGGGGCGAGCGCAGCACGCAGAACTTGTTGATCTCCGTGGGGAGAGGTATAGGTCCGGCCACCCTGGCCCCGGTGGACCGGGCCGTCTCCACGATCTCCAGCACCGACTTGTCCAGGAGCTTGTGGTCGTAAGACCGTAAGCGGATGCGAATCTTCGGGGTGATCATCATTACGGCTTGCTCCTATTCGACAATGTCGCTGACGACGCCGGCGCCCACGGTGCGGCCGCCTTCCCGGATGGCGAAGCGCAGTTCCTTTTCAATGGCCACCGGGGTGATGAGCGCCACTTCCATGGAGACGTTGTCCCCGGGCATGACCATCTCGACACCCTCGGGCAGGGTCACCACCCCGGTGACGTCCGTGGTCCGCAGATAAAACTGGGGCCGGTAGCCGGTGAAAAACGGCGTGTGCCGCCCGCCTTCCTCTTTGTTGAGGATGTAAACCTCGGCCTTGAACTTGGTGTGGGGCGTAATCGACCCGGGGTGGGCCACCACCTGGCCCCGCTCCACCTCGTCCTTCTTGATGCCCCGGAGCAGCAGACCGACGTTGTCGCCGGCCTGGCCGGTGTCGAGGGTCTTTCTGAACATCTCCACCCCGGTGCACACCGTCTTATGCGTCGGGGCAAAGCCCACGATCTCCACTTCGTCGCCCACCTTGATGACGCCGCGCTCGGCCCGGCCCGTCACTACGGTGCCACGACCGGAGATGCTGAACACGTCTTCAATGGGCATGAGAAACGGCTTGTCCGTGGCCCGCACCGGCTCCGGAATGTAGCTGTCCAGGGCGTCCATGAGCTCGAAGATGGGCTTGGCCTCTTCGCTGTTGATATCGTCCGATTCCAGGGCCTTTAAGGCACTCCCCTTGATGATGGGAATGTCGTCCCCCGGAAAGTCGTATTTGCTGAGCAGTTCCCTGAGCTCCAGCTCGACCAGCTCGATGAGCTCCGGGTCGTCCACCATGTCCACCTTGTTCAAAAACACCACGATGTAGGGGACGCCCACCTGCCTGGCCAACAGGATATGCTCCCGGGTCTGGGGCATGGGGCCGTCGTCCGCCCCCACCACCAGGATGGCCCCGTCCATCTGGGCCGCACCGGTGATCATGTTCTTGATATAGTCGGCGTGGCCCGGGCAGTCCACATGGGCGTAATGCCGTTTGGCGGTCTCGTACTCCACGTGGGCCAAGGCTATGGTGATGCCCCGCTCTTTTTCCTCCGGGGCCTTGTCGATCTGGTCAAAGGGAATGAAACTGGCCATCCCTTTCTTGGCCAAATGCTTGGTGATCGCCGCGGTCAAGGTCGTCTTGCCATGGTCGATGTGACCGATGGTGCCTACGTTGATGTGCGGCTTGGTGCGCTCAAACTTCTTCTTGGCCATGGAGCATTCCTCCCAAAAATATGCGGGGCCGGGTCAGGCCCGGGCCTGTTTCCGGCCTAATATCTCTTCCGCCAGTGCGGCGGATACTGGTTCATAGTGGTCAAACTGCATGGAGAAGGTGGCCCGTCCCTGGGTGGCGCTGCGAAGTACCGTGGCGTAGCCGAACATGGTGGCTAAAGGCACCTGCGCTTTGATGGTCTGGATGGTCCCCCGGCTGTCGAGCCCGGTGATCCGGCCCCGCCGCCCATTGATCTCGCCCATGACCTCACCCACAAAATCTTCCGGCGTTACCGCTTCCAGGGACATGACCGGCTCCAGGAGCACCGCCCTGGCCTTCCTGGCCCCTTCCTTGAAACCCATGGAACCGGCGATCTGGAAGGCCCGCTCCGAAGAGTCCACCTCGTGGTAGGTGCCGTCCACCAGCCGAATGAGCAGGTCCACCATGGGGTAGCCCATGAGGCCGGTTTCGGCCGCCTCCTTGACCCCCCGTTCCACTGCGGGGATATATTCCTTGGGCACTGCCCCGCCCACAATCTTGTTCTCGAAGACCACGCCGGTGCCGGCCGCGAGGGGCTCGAGTTCCAGCCAGACATGGCCGTACTGGCCCCGGCCGCCGCTCTGGCGCACAAAGCGGCCTTCGGCCCGGACGGACTCGGTGATGGTTTCCCTATACGACACCTGGGGCCGGCCCATGCGGGCGTCCACTTTAAATTCCCGGATGAGGCGGTCCACAATGATTTCGAGGTGCAGCTCCCCCATCCCGGAAATGATGGTCTCCCCGGTCTCGGGCTCGGTTTGCACCCGAAACGAGGGATCCTCGGCGGCGATGCGGGAGAGCGCCATCCCCAGCTTATCCTGGTCCGCCTTGGTCTTGGGCTCGATGGCAATGTCAATGACCGGCTGGGGAATCCACAGCTGCTCCAGGGTGATGGGCTGGCGCTCGTCGCACAGGGTGTCCCCGGTGGTGGTGTGGCGCAGACCCACCGCGGCCACGATGTCCCCGGCATAGGCCTCGTCGATTTCTTCCCTTTTATTGGCGTGCATCTTGAGCAGCCGGCCGATGCGCTCCTTGGTGCCCTTGGCGGCGTTCAGCACTGAGCCCCCGGATTTTAACACCCCGGAGTAAACCCGTAAAAAGGTGAGATGCCCCACGTAGGGGTCGGTCAAGAGCTTGAAGGCCAGGACCGCCAGGGGCTCGTCGTCCGAGGCGCCACGCTCGACAATCTCCCCTTTGGGGCCGAGACCCTTTACCGGCGGCTTGTCTTCAGGCGAGGGCAGATACGCCACCACCGCGTCCAACAGCGGCTGCACGCCTTTATTTTTAAAGGCCGTACCGCACAGGGTGGGAACGATCTGCAGATTCACCGTGCCCTGGCGCAGGGCCTGCAGGATCATCTCGATGGGCACCGGCTCATCGGCCAGGTAAAGCTCCATGATGGCGTCGTCCACTTCGGCCAGACCCTCGAGCATCTTCCCCCGCCAGGTCTGGGCCAGTTCCTGGTACTCCGCCGGGATGTCCACAATATCGTATTCCAGACCCTGGGTTTTGTCGCCATAAACCAGGGCCTGCATGGTAATCAGATCAATCACCCCTTGGAAGCGGTCTTCCTCGCCCAAGGGGAGCTGAATCAGCACTGGGCTGGTGTTCAGACGCTCCCGCATCATGGCTATGGTGCGGAATATATCGGCCCCCACCCGGTCCATTTTGTTCACGAAAGCGAGCCTGGGCACGCCGTAGCGGTCCGCCTGGCGCCACACGGTCTCCGACTGGGGCTCCACCCCGGCCACCGCGTCGAACACACACACCACTCCGTCCAGCACCCTGAGGCTGCGCTCCACCTCGATGGTGAAGTCCACGTGCCCCGGCGTGTCGATGATGTTGATGCGATGGTCCTGCCAAAAGCAGGTGGTGGCCGCACTGGTGATGGTGATCCCCCGCTCCTGTTCCTGCACCATCCAGTCCATGGTGGCCTGGCCGTCATGCACCTCACCTAGCCGGTGGGTGACCCCGGTGTAGAACAGGACGCGTTCCGTGGTGGTGGTTTTTCCGGCGTCAATGTGCGCCATGAAACCGATATTGCGGACGCGCGCCAGGGGTGTGGTTCTGTGTGCCATATCTACCAGCGATAATGGGCGAAGGCCTTGTTGGCCTCGGCCATTTTATGAGTGTCTTCCCGTTTTTTGATGGCGCCGCCCCGGCTCTGGGAGGCGTCGAGAAATTCCCCGGCCAGCTTCACTTCCATGGATTTTTCGGCCCGACCCTTGGCGAAACCGATGATCCAGCGGATGGCGAGCGATACCCGCCGGTCCTGGCGGACTTCCACCGGCACCTGGTAGGTGGCCCCGCCCACTCGCCGGGATTTCACTTCGATCATGGGCTTGACGTTGTCCATGGCCTGGTGAAAGACCTTCAGGGGGTCTTCTTTGGTGCGCTGGCCGATGATCTCCAGGGAGTTGTAAAAAACGCGCTGGGCGACGCTTTTCTTCCCTCGGCGCATGAGGCCGTTGATGAAGCGGCTCACCATGGCGTCATGGTATTTCAGGTCGGCAATGATGGGCCTTTTGACCACTCCACCTTTTCTGGGCATTTCCTGACTCCGTTTATCTTAAGGCCGAAAGTTCGCCGGTCACTTCAGTCTGACCAAACCAACTTTGAACCTTGAACTTCAGCTTATTTCGGCCGCTTGGCCCCGTACTTGGAGCGCCCCTGGCGCCGGTCCTGGACACCAGATGCATCCAGGGTGCCCCGCACCACGTGGTAGCGCACCCCCGGCAGATCCTTCACCCGGCCCCCGCGGATCAGCACCACCGAATGCTCCTGGAGGTTGTGACCCACCCCGGGTATGTAGGTGGTCACCTCGATGCCGTTGGTCAGACGCACCCTGGCCACCTTGCGGAGGGCCGAATTGGGTTTTTTGGGGGTGGTGGTGTAAACCCGGACACAAACCCCGCGCCTTTGGGGACAACTCTGCAGAGCCGGCGAAGCCGTGCGTTTCTTCTGCTTTTCCCTGCCCTTACGAATCAATTGATTGATGGTCGGCATAGCTTCTCCGGCTGCGAATGTGGAAGGCCATAAAAATTTATATTTATATCCTTTTTTTCTTTCTGTGTCAAACAATTCATGTGATTCACGAGGCCGGTATCTCCGGATCGACCACTTCCAGTTCCAGGGCCGCCAGGGGCGGGGTCTCCGGAAGCGGCAGGACCTCCTCCTCTTCCTTGAACTCCTGGGAAAGCTGGATGTCAACGTCACGGTACCGCGGCAAGCCGGTGCCTGCCGGGATGAGACGCCCCATGATGACGTTTTCTTTGAGGCCCCGGAGACCGTCCACTTTGCCCTGGACCGCAGCATCCGCCAGCACCTTGGTGGTCTCCTGGAAGGAGGCCGCCGAAATCCAGCTGTCCGTGGTCAAAGAGGCCTTGGTGATGCCCAGCAGCTGGGGCTCACCGGTGGCCGGGCGTTTCCCCTGGCGTATGGCTTCCTGGTTTCTTTCCTCGAAGGCCCACTTCTCCACCTGTTCCCCGATGAGGAAGTTGGTATCGCCGGGTTCCACCACCTTGATCCGCCGCAGCATCTGCCGGACGATGACCTCGATGTGCTTGTCGTTGATCTTGACCCCCTGGAGGCGGTAAACCTCCTGGACTTCATCCACCAGGTAGCGGGCCAACTCCTTGATGCCGCTGATGTTCAGGATGTCGTGGGGGTTGGCGGAGCCGTCCATGAGGGGCTCGCCGGCCCGGATATAGTCACCCTCCTGGACCGCCACGTGCTTGCCCTTGGGGATGAGGTACTCCTTGGATTTGCCCACTTCCGGGGTGACCAAGATCTTGCGTTTGCCCTTGATGTGCCGCCCGAAGGAAACCACACCGTTGATCTCGCTGATGATGGCGGTCTCTTTGGGCTTGCGCACCTCGAAGAGTTCGGCCACCCGGGGCAGCCCCCCGGTGATATCCTTGGTTTTCATGGTTTCCCGGGGGATCTTGGCGATGACGTCGCCGGGGAGGATCTCGTCCCCTTCGTTCACCATAAGGATGGCCCCCACCGGCATGAAATACCGGGCGTAGGCCACCGAACCGGGGATGTGAGCCGTTTGACCGGACGCATCCTTGACCGAGATACGGGGCCGAAGATCCTGGTCCTTGGCCTCGATGATCAGCCTGGAGACTTTGCCGGTGACCGGGTCCACCCGTTCCTGCATGGCCTCCAGGATATCCCCGAACCTGATGATGCCCCCCACTTCAGTGAGCATGGGGTTGGTGAAGGGATCCCACTCCGCCAGTTCCTGGCCGGGGAGAACCTCCTGACCGTCCCGCACCTTGATGCGGGCCCCGTAAGCCAGCGGGTAGCGCTCCCGCTCGATGCCCTTGTCGCTCAAGATTACCAGTTCACCCAGGCGGCTTAAGTTCACCAGTTCATGGAAGCGGTCCTCGACGGAGCGCACGCTGTCGAATTTGACCCGGCCGGCGACCCGGGCCACGTGGCGGCTCTGTTCCGCCCGCCGGGACGCCGTGCCGCCGATATGGAAGGTGCGCATGGTCAACTGGGTGCCGGGCTCGCCGATGGATTGGGCCGCCAAAATACCGATGGCCTCGCCGATGTTCACCTGGGTGCCGTGGGCCAGGTCCCGGCCGTAGCACTTGGCGCACACCCCCCGCTTGGTCTGGCAGGTGAGCACGCTCCTGATCCACACCTTCTCGAGGCCAGCGTCCTCGATGCGGGTGGCCGCGTCTTCGTCGATCTCCTCGTTAGCCGGCACCAGCATCTCATTGGTGTGGGGGTCGACGATGTCTTCCAGGGCCGTGCGCCCCAGCACCCGGTCTTTGACCCGCTCGATGATCTCGCCGCCCTCCACCAGGGGGGTGACGTAGATGCCGTCGATGGTGCCGCAGTCCAGTTCGTTGATCACCGCGTCCTGGGCCACGTCCACCAGGCGCCGGGTGAGATAACCGGAGTTGGCGGTCTTCAATGCCGTGTCGGCCAGACCTTTGCGGGCGCCGTGAGTGGAGATGAAGTATTGCAGAACCGTCAGCCCTTCCCGGAAGTTGGCGGTGATGGGCGTCTCGATGATTTCGCCGGAAGGTTTGGACATGAGACCCCGCATGCCGGCCAGCTGCTTCATCTGGTCTTTGCTGCCCCGGGCCCCGGAGTCGGCCATCATAAAGATGGGATTGAAGCTGGCCACCTCTTCCATGTGGGTGATGACCTGGCCGGGGGCGTTGGGGTCAGGCTCTTCGACGGTGATGATTTCCCGGGCCATCTCATCCAGCATGCGGGCCGCCACTTCGTCGGTGGCCTTGGCCCAGATGTCCACCACCTTGTTGTATTTTTCACCCTCGGTGATGATACCGTCCAGGTACTGCTCCTCGACCTGGGTCACCTCGGTCATGGAGGCATTCAGGATCTCCGCCTTCTGCTGAGGGATCATCATGTCCTTGATGCCGATGCTGATGCCCGCCTTGGTGGCATAAGTGTAGCCCAGGTTTTTCAGGCGGTCGGCCAGCAGCACCGTCTGTTTGATGCCGCTCTTGCGGTAGGCGTAGGCGATGAGTTTCCGCACCTCCCGCTTGGTCATGGTGGTGTTCACCATGCTAAAGGGCAGCCCTTCCGGGATAATCTCGGACAGGAGCACCCGCCCCACGGTGGTTTCGAAGATCTTGCCCTCGATGCGCACCGGGATGCGGGCCTGGAGATGCACCTCGCCCTGGTCGTAGGCCACCCGTACTTCTTCGGGGGAGGAGAAAGCTATGGGCTTCTGGCCGTTTTTGGCCACCCGCTCCCCCTTGGCGAAGGGACGGTCCCGGGTGAGGTAGTACAACCCCAAAACGATGTCCTGGGTGGGAATGATAATGGGGTCGCCGTTGGCCGGGCTCAAGATGTTATTGGTGGACATCATGAGGGCCCGGGACTCGATCTGGGCTTCGATGGACAACGGCACGTGCACCGCCATCTGGTCACCGTCGAAGTCGGCGTTGAAAGCCGTGCACACCAAGGGGTGCAGCTGAATGGCCTTGCCCTCGATGAGGATGGGCTCAAAGGCCTGGATGCCCAGGCGGTGCAGGGTGGGGGCGCGGTTTAGGAGCACGGTGTGTTCCCGCACCACCTCGTCCAGGATGTCCCAGACCTCCGGGGTTACCTTGTCCACCAGCTTTTTGGCCACCTTGATGGTGGTGGCGTGGCCCTTGGCCACCAGCTTATGGAAAATGAAGGGCTTGAAGAGCTCCAGGGCCATCTGCTTGGGAAGACCGCACTGGTGCAGTCTCAGCTCCGGGCCGATAACGATCACCGAGCGCCCCGAGTAGTCCACGCGTTTCCCCAGGAGGTTCTGGCGGAACCGGCCCTGCTTGCCTTTGAGCATGTCGCTGAGCGATTTCAAGGGGCGCTTGTTGGGACCGGTGATGGTGCGGCCCCGGCGGCCGTTCTCGAAGAGCACGTCCACCGCTTCCTGAAGCATGCGCTTTTCGTTCCGGATGATGATGTCCGGGGCGTTGAGCTCGAGCAACCTTTTTAAACGGTTGTTGCGGTTGATGACCCGCCGGTAAAGATCGTTTAAGTCGCTGGTGGCGAAGCGGCCGCCGTCCAGGTGCACCAGCGGCCTGAGATCCGGCGGCAGCACCGGGATGACTTCCAGCACCATCCATTCGGGGCGCTGGCCGCTATCCCGGAAGGCGTCCACGATTTTGAGGCGCTTGGCCAGCTTCTTGCGCTTGGCGTCGGAGCTGGTCTTGGCCGAGTCTTCCCGGATTTCCACGGCCACGGCCTCCAGGTCCACCTGGCTGAGCAGGGCCCGGATGGCCTCGGCCCCCATGCCGGCCTCGAAGGCGTCACCTAACTCGTCCCTAAGCTGGCGGTATCTCTCCTCGGAGAGGAGGTCCCCCTTCTTGAGGTTGGTGTCCCCGGGGTCCACCACCACGTACGCCTCGAAGTACAGGATCTTCTCCAGGTCTTTGAGGGTGACGTCGAGGAGGTTGCCGATCTTGCTGGGGAGACTCTTCAAAAACCAGATGTGCACCACCGGGGAGGCGAGCTCGATGTGGCCCATACGCTCCCGGCGCACCTTGGACTGAATAACCTCGACGCCGCACTTCTCGCAGGTGATGCCCCGGTGCTTCATGCGCTTGTATTTGCCGCAGTTGCACTCGTAGTCCTTGGCAGGACCGAATATCTTGGCGCAGAATAACCCGTCCCGCTCCGGTTTGAAGGTGCGGTAGTTGATGGTCTCGGGCTTTTTCACTTCGCCGTAGGACCAATCCTGCACCATGCCCGGAGAGGCCAGGGACAGCCGCACCGCCTTGATGCTCAGGGGGTCTTCCGGGCGGGCGAACAGGCTGTTCAGGTCTTCCAACTTGACGTCCTTGGGTTTCTCCATGAGAAATTCCTTATAAAGAGAGCTTTAAGCTGTAAGCCGGCGGCGTTAAGCTAAGCTCCTGAAAAGCTATCGTAAAGACGGCCCTGGTGGCCATCGCGTGTAACGATTTTCTTTGGCGTTTGGTCTTTAAGCTAGGGCTTACCGCCTGGAGCTTAAGGGCCTATGCTATTCCTTGTCCTTCTCGGACTTCTGGAGGTCGACGTTCAGGGCCAGGCTTTTGAGCTCCCGGACCAGGACGTTGAAGGACTCGGGGAGACCCGCCTCGAGATCGTACTCGCCCTTGAAGATCTTCTCATATATGCGGGTTCGGCCGGCCACGTCGTCGGATTTGACCGTCAGAAACTCTTGCAGGGTATAGGCCGCACCATAGGCCTCGAGGGCCCAGACCTCCATTTCACCCAGGCGCTGGCCGCCGAACTGGGCCTTGCCGCCCAATGGCTGCTGCGTGACCAGGGAATAGGGGCCGATGGAGCGGGCGTGGATCTTGTCCGACACCAGATGATGCAGCTTCATCATGTACATCATGCCCACCGTCACCTTGCGGTCGAAACGCTCACCGGAGCGGCCGTCATAGAGCACACTCTGGCCACCGTCGGGAAGACCGGCCTCCTCCAGGAAGGCCCGCACTTCTTCTTCGGTGGCGCCATCGAATACCGGCGTGGCGATGTGGACGCCTTGTTTATAGTGCTCCTTCCAGATTTCCCGGAGCTCATCGAAACTCAGCCCTGCCAGCTCCTTCGCCAGGGCCGGGTCTTTGAAGAAGCGCACCAGGCGCTTCTTGATGTTCTCGACGTCATAGAAGCGGTCCAGCATGTCGCCGACCTGTTTGCCAAGGGCGTGAGAGGCCCAGCCCAGGTGGGTTTCCATGACCTGCCCGACGTTCATGCGGGAGGGGACGCCCAGCGGGTTCAGGACGATGTCCACCGGGGTGCCGTCTTCGAAGTAGGGCATGTCTTCTTCCGGCATGATGCGGGAGACCACACCCTTGTTGCCGTGGCGGCCGGCCATCTTGTCGCCCACGGCCAGCTTGCGTTTCATGGCTACGAAGACCTTGACCTTCTTGATGACCCCGGGGGGCAGTTCGTCCACCTTGCGGAGGCGGGAAAGCTTGGCCTCAAAGACCACGTTCACCAGCTCCAGCTGTTCCTGGTAGTTGTCCAGGAGCCGGTCGATCTGGTCCTCCAGCCCCACCTCCACAAAGGACACGTGGCGCCAGAATTCCAGGGGATGGCGCTTCACCAGATCCTGTGGCACCGGCTTGCCCTTCTCCAGGGTGATGGTGCCGTGGCGCTCGTCTTCGATGTTGTCGGCCAGCTCTTTTGCCACCACCAGGTCGGCGAGCTTCTGGCGGAAGCTCTGGGTGATGATGGTGATTTCATCGGCCTGGTCTTTTTGCAGCTTGGCCACTGCTTCGTCTTCGATGGAGCGGCTGCGGTCGTCTTTCTCCACCCCTTTGCGGGAGAACACCCGGGCGTCGATGATCACCCCTTCGATGCCGGGCGGCACCCGTAGCGAAGTGTCCTTGACGTCGCCGGCCTTCTCCCCGAAAATGGCCCGCAGGAGCTTTTCTTCCGGGGTGAGCTGGGTTTCGCCCTTGGGGGTGATTTTCCCCACCAGGACGTCGCCGGGTCGGACCTCAGCACCCACCCTGATGATGCCGCTTTCGTCCAGATCACTGAGGGCCTCTTCACCAACGTTGGGGATGTCCCGGGTAATCTCTTCCTTGCCGAGCTTGGTGTCCCGGGCCATCACCTCGAATTCTTCGATGTGGATGGAGGTGAAGACGTCGTCTTTCACCAGGCGCTCGCTCACCAGGATGGAATCCTCAAAGTTGTAGCCGCCCCAGGGCATGAAGGCCACCATGACGTTTTTGCCCAGGGCCAGCTGTCCCATCTCCGTGGCCGGGCCGTCGGCGATGATCTGGCCCCGCTCCACCAGGTCGCCCTTGCGCACGATGGGCCGCTGGTTGTAGCAGGTGTTCTGGTTGGTGCGCTGAAATTTGGTCAGTTTGTAGATGTCCACCGGGGAGTCGCCGCCGCCGTTACCGTCCGTGGCCCGGATGACCACTCGGGTGGAGTCCACGTCTTCCACCATGCCGCCCCGTTTGGCCACCACGGTGACCCCGGAGTCCCGGGCCACCACCCCTTCCATGCCGGTGCCGATGAGCGGGGTGCTGCTGGTCAAAAGCGGTACCGCCTGGCGCTGCATGTTGGAGCCCATGAGCGCCCGGTTGGCGTCGTCGTGCTCCAGAAAGGGGATCAGGGACGCGGCCACGCTCACCAGCTGGCTGGGGGAGACGTCCAGATAATCAATCTTTTCGGGGCTCACCATGACGTACTGGCCGCCCTGGCGGGCCTCCACCAGGGCATCCAGGAACCGCCCCTCGGCGTCCAGCTTGGCGTTGGCCTGGCCGATGACCATGTCTTCCTCGCCCAGGGCCGACAGGAAGCGCACCTCCCGGGTAACCCGGGGCTCGATGGCGTTCCCCACCTTTTTCTTTTCCACCACCCGGTAGGGGGTCTCGATGAAGCCGAATTCGTTGACCCGGGCATAGGTGGACAACGACACGATGAGGCCGATGTTGGGACCTTCCGGCGTCTCAATGGGACAGATGCGGCCGTAGTGGGTGGGATGGACGTCCCGGACTTCGAAGCCGGCCCGCTCCCTGGTCAAGCCCCCGGGCCCCAGCGCGGACAGCCGCCGCTTGTGGGTGATTTCGGACAGGGGGTTGGTCTGGTCCATGAACTGGGAAAGCTGGCTGGTCCCGAAAAACTCCTTGATCACCGCCTGCACCGGCTTGGCGTTGATGAGGTCGTGGGGCATCAGGGTCTCGAGATCCTGGATGGCCATGCGCTCTTTGATGGCCCGCTCCATGCGCACCAGCCCCACCCGGAACTGGTTCTCGAGCAGCTCGCCCACGGCCCGGATGCGCCGGTTCCCCAGGTGGTCGATGTCGTCCACCTGGCCTTCCCGGTCTTTCTGGGTGATGAGTTCCTTCACCGCGTAAAGAATGTCTTCCGGTATCAGGGTGCTCTGGGTCAGGGGCATGCGGTTGTCGGGCCTGAGTTTCAGGTCCAGCTTGAAGCGGCCCACCGGGGACAGGTCGTAAAACTCGGGGTTGAAAAAGAGGTTCTGGAAAAAGCTCGTGGCCACCTCTTCGTTGGGGCGGTTGCTGGGCCTGAGTCTCCGGTAGATCTCCAGGATGGCCTCTTTCATGTTGTCGGTCTTGTCGATGGCCAACGTCTTCTGGAGGGAGCCGCTGATATGGATGTTGTCGATGTACAGCAGGTCCAGCTCCTTGATGCCGTGGGCCTGGAGCTCTTCAATCTTGATCTGGGTGAGGGTGTCGTTGCAGCGCACCAGGAGTTCGCCGGTCTCCGGGTCCAGGATGTCGTTGGCCGCGACTTTCCCCACCAGCTCTTCCTTGGTGGCGGGAATCTGCTCCACCCCGGCTTTCTTCAGGCGGGCAATAGCCGTGGGGGTCACCCGCCGCATCCGCCGCACCAGGATCTCACCGGTTTTCGGGTCGACGATGTCCGTGGACAGGGTCTTGTCCTGGAGCATCTCCGGGATCATCTTGCGGTGGATTCTCTCCCCGTCCAGGTAGACCTTTTCGGTTTTATAGAAGAAATTGAGCAGCTCTTCGGTGGTGTAGCCCAGGGCCTTCAGGAGAATGGTGGCCGGGAATTTCCGCCGCCGGTCGATGCGCACGTACAGGATGTCTTTGGGGTCGAACTCGAAGTCGATCCAGGAGCCCCTCAGGGGGATGAGCCGGGCCGAATAGATGATCTTGCCGCTGGAGTGGATCTTGGCCCGGTCATGGTCGATGAAGAGCCCCGGTGACCGGTGCAGCTGGCTCACCACCACCCTTTCCGTGCCGTTGATGATGAAGGTGCCGGTTTCGGTCATGAGGGGCAGGGTGCCGAAATAAATCTCCTGCTGCTTGATGTCCCGGATAACCTGGGCCTGGGACTCGGGCTCGAAGACCTCGAGGCGCACCCTGATTTTCATGGGCACCTCGAAGGTCATGCCCCGTTGCAGGCACTCGTCCACGTCGTACTTGCAGTCGCCCAGGGAATAATCCACGAACTGCAGGCAGCAGGTCTTACTGAAATCCCAGATGGGGAAAACACTTTTAAAAACCCCTTGGAGCCCGTAATCACGGCGCTCCTCCGGGGGCACGTCTTTCTGCAAAAAGCGGGCGTACGACTCCCTCTGCATCTCGATGAGATTCGAGATGTCCACTACCCGCTCAATCTTGCCGAAATTCTGACGATACAACGTCAAAGGCGACAACAACTTCGCCATGCATACTCCTCGCAAGACGGTGGGACCATCCTGCTATTTGATCTCGACTGTGGCTCCCTGAGCTTCCAGCTTTTTCTTGACCTCTTCGGCTTCGGCCTTGGAGATGCCTTCCTTCACGGTGTTGGGGACGTTCTCCACCGCCTCTTTGGCTTCTTTGAGCCCTAAACTGGTGATGGCCCGCACTTCCTTGATGACCTGAATCTTGTTGGGGCCGCACACCGTCAACACCACGTCGAATTCAGTCTTTTCCTCTTCCACCGGGGCCGCCGCAGCCGCCGCCGGTGCTGCCGCCATGGCCATGGCCATGGGGGCCGCCGCCGACACACCGAACTTCTCTTCCAGGTCCTTGATGAGCTGGGACAGCTCCAGCACCGTCATGTTGGCCAGGCTGTCGATGAGCTCCTGACGTGAGATAGACATTGCTTTCTCCTCCTTCTTTCTTTACGCGGTCAGTCGGCCGCCGCTGCGGTCGACCGGTGCTTATGGTTCTTTTTCTATTGGCTGTTTACTGCTTGGGTTGAGGTTAACCGATTAACCAGGCACTACCCGTATCTTGACAAACCCGCACCTAGGGGGGTTTGTTTTTTCCGGATCTTAGGTTTCCTCGCCGCCGGTGCCACCCGTCTCAGGCGGCGTTTCCTCGCCACCGGGTGCCGCGGCTTGGGCCTCCGCCTCGGCCGGCGCCGCCTCGGCAACTTCGGCCGGGGCCTCCCCGCCTGGGGCTTCAGTAGCTGCCGCCGGGGCTTCTTCCGGGGCTGCGGCCAGGGCTTCCTCGGGAGCTGCGGCCGGGGCTGCTTCCTGTCCCTCGGCCTCCTCCTTCTCGTCCCGAATGGCCACCAGGACATTCATGAAATTGCGGATAACGCCGGCGAGCACGTTGACGAGACTCTGGGTGGGGGCCTGCAGAAGACCCAGGAGCTGGGCCAGGAGCACTTCCCGGGCCGGGAGCTTCGAGAGGTCGGTGACGTCCGCCACCGTGAGCGTCTGGCCGCCGATGACCCCGCCCTTGATCTTGAACAGGGGCAGGTCCTGGGCAAATTTCACCAGGAGCTTGGCCAGGGCCACCGGGTCGTCGTAGCCCAGCACCAGGGCGTTGGGCCCCTTTAAGTCCCCGGCCACGGGCTTGATCAGGCTTTGGTCGCCGGCCGCCCGTCTCAGCAGGGTATTTTTGGCCACCTTCAGTTCGCCGCCGGCCTCCTTCACCTGCCGGCGCAACTGGGCCATGGGCCCCACCTTGATGCCGCTGAAATCAGCCAGGATGCCGATCTGGGCCTTGCCCACCCGATCCTCCAAGTCCTGGACGATTTTTGCCTTCTTTTCTATCTGGGGTTTCAGCATCCCTGTCTCCTTAGGCTATCATCCTGACCAGGTTCTTGACGTCACTGGTGTCCACGGGGATGCCCGGACCCATGGTGGTGGACAAACTGATGCCGACGAAATAGGTGCCCTTGCTGGTGGCGGGTTTGAGGCGCACCAGCTGGTCCATGAAAACCGCCAGGTTCTGGAGGAGCTTCTCCGGCCCGAAGGACACCTTGCCCAGGGGGGCATGCACCACCCCGGCCCGGTCCACCCGGAAATCCACCTTGCCGCCCTTGAGGTCGCTCACCGCCTTGGCCACATCGAAGGTGACGGTACCCACCTTGACGTTGGGCATGAGCCCCCGGGGGCCCAGGATTTTGCCGATTTTCCCCACCTGGCCCATGAGGTCCGGGGTGGACACGGCCTTGTCGAAATCCATCCAGCCGCCCTGAATCTTGGCAATCAGGTCTTCGGCGCCCACGATGTCGGCGCCGGCGTCCCGGGCTTCCACTTCCTTCTCGCCCTTGGCGAACACCAGGACCCGCACCGTCTTGCCCAAACCGTTGGGCAGGACCACCGCGCCCCTGACCATCTGGTCGGCGTGCCTGGGGTTGACCCCCAACTGCACCGCGGCATCAAGAGTCTCATCGAACTTCACGCTGGCGGTATCCACAGCCAGGCCCACCGCGTCCTGAAAGACGTAACGGAGCCCTGTATCTATTTTCTCCGCCATCTGCCGGTATCTTTTTCCGTGCTTGGCCATCTTCTTTCCTCAGTCCACGATCTCGATGCCCATGGAACGGGCCGTGCCGGCAATGCTGTTCATGGCCATGTCGAGATCGGTGGTGTTAAGATCGGGTAATTTCTGCTTGGCGATGTCCGCCAGCTGCGCCTTGGAAATGCTCCCCACCTTTTCCTTGCTGGCTTCCTTGGCGCCCTTGGCCACCTGGGCCGCCTGGCGCAGAAGCACCGAGGCCGGGGGCGTCTTGGTGACAAAGGTAAAGGACCGGTCAGCGTACACCGTGATCAACACCGGAATGATGGTGCCTTCCTGGCCGGCGGTGCGGGCGTTGTAGGTCTTGCAGAACTCCATGATATTCACCCCGTGCTGGCCCAGGGCCGGGCCCACCGGGGGCGACGGGTTGGCCTGTCCTGCAGGGAGCTGCAATTTGATCTGGGCGACTACCTTTTTAGCCATGTATCGGCTCCTGGTTTTATGCTGTGGGCTTTAAGCTTCAATGCGTTAGCTCTTCTACAAACTGCTGACTGCTAGATCTTTTCCAATTGCGTGAATTCCAGCTCCACCGGGGTGGGGCGGCCGAAGACGCTGATCATCACCTTGACCTTGCCTTTGTCGGCCCGCACTTCGTCCACGGTGCCGGCGAAGTTGGTGAAAGGCCCGTCCATGACCTGGACCTTGTCCCCCACCTCGAACTGGATCTTGGGCTTGGGCTTGGCAATGCCTTCCTGCATCTGGTTGATGATCTTTTGCGCGTCCTCGTCGGGGATGGCCACGGGCTCGGTCTTGCTGCCCACAAAACCGGTAACCTTGGGGGTATCCTGCACCAGGTGCCAGGAATCGTCATTCAGTTCCATGCGCACCAGGACATACCCGGGATAGAACTTCCGGGCCGACAGGCGCCGCTCCCCCTTGATCATCTCCTCAACCATCTCCGTGGGCACCAGCACTTCGCCGATGAGGTGGTCCAGACCCTGGGCCTTGCCCCGCTCCAGGATGGCGTTTTTCACCTTCTGCTCAAAGCCGGAGTAGGTGTGAATGATGTACCACTTCTGGGCCACGTGATCCTCGCCCCTAGCCTTTCATGAACCGTTTCAGGACGGCGGAAAGACCGATGTCCACCAGTCCCAGGTATGCGGAGATGAAAAAAACCAGAATGATCACCACTATGGTGGTGCCTACAGTCTCCCGCCGCCCCGGCCAGGTCACCTTCTTCAATTCCTGCCAGGACTCGGCCACAAAACTGACCACCGTGTTCCACCACTTGATCACCGGCAGTCTGGCGCTCAGGGGCTTGGTCTTGCTGGCTTTCAGCTTCACCACCTGGCCGCGGCCGGCATTCGCCGCCACCGCCTTGCCCTGGCTTTTGCCCTTGACCTTGTCTTTCTTCATATTCATTGACTCTGGCGCTCCCCTCACCCGACATGACCGAAGGTGGTCTCAGAAACCAAAAAAGGCCGCAGCGAACCTTATTCCCTGGCTGCTCCGGGACGTCAACGTCATGGATTTCCAAGGGAAATTATTCGGCCGCTCGGCAGGTGGCTTTACGAAGAAGAGGCCTCCTACTGACACCAAATTCCGGTGCTTTACCTGGCAGGCCAGGAGGGATTCGAACCCCCATCCCCCGGTTTTGGAGACCGGTGCTCTAGCCGTTAGAGCTACTGGCCTATTGTCTCCCTACTTTACTTTGTCTCGCGGTGCGGGGTGTGGCTCCGGCAGTGCGGACAAAATTTCTTTAACGTGAGCCTGTCGGGCGTCCGCCGCTTATTCTTGGTCGTGGTATAATTCTTGCGCTTGCAGGTGCCGCAGGATAGCGTGATGATGTCCCTCATGATGTAACCATTCGCCCTTTGTTATTCGACAATGTCGCTGACGACGCCGGCGCCCACGGTGCGGCCGCCTTCCCGGATGGCGAAGCGCAGTTCCTTTTCAATGGCCACCGGGGTGATGAGCGCCACTTCCATGGAGACGTTGTCCCCGGGCATGACCATCTCGACACCCTCGGGCAGGGTCACCACGCCGGTGACGTCCGTGGTCCGCAGATAAAACTGGGGCCGGTAGCCGGTGAAAAACGGCGTGTGCCGCCCGCCTTCCTCTTTGTTGAGGATGTAAACCTCGGCCTTGAACTTGGTGTGGGGCGTAATCGACCCGGGGTGGGCCACCACCTGGCCCCGCTCCACCTCGTCCTTCTTGATGCCCCGGAGCAGCAGACCGACGTTGTCGCCGGCCTGGCCGGTGTCCAGGGTCTTTCTGAACATCTCCACCCCGGTGCACACCGTCTTATGCGTCGGGCGCAAAGCCCACGATCTCCACTTCGTCGCCCACCTTGATGACGCCGCGCTCGGCCCGGCCCGTCACCACGGTGCCACGACCGGAGATGCTGAACACGTCTTCAATGGGCATGAGAAACGGCTTGTCCGTGGCCCGCACCGGCTCCGGAATGTAGCTGTCCAGGGCGTCCATGAGCTCAAAGATGGGCTTGGCCTCTTCGCTGTTGATATCGTCCGATTCCAGGGCCTTTAAGGCACTCCCCTTGATGATGGGAATGTCGTCCCCCGGAAAGTCGTATTTGCTGAGCAGTTCCCTGAGCTCCAGCTCGACCAGCTCGATGAGCTCCGGGTCGTCCACCATGTCCACCTTGTTTAAAAACACCACGATGTAGGGGACGCCCACCTGCCTGGCCAACAGGATATGCTCCCGGGTCTGGGGCATGGGGCCGTCGTCCGCCCCCACCACCAGGATGGCCCCGTCCATCTGGGCCGCACCGGTGATCATGTTCTTGATATAGTCGGCGTGGCCCGGGCAGTCCACATGGGCGTAATGCCGTTTGGCGGTCTCGTACTCCACGTGGGCCAAGGCTATGGTGATGCCCCGCTCTTTTTCCTCCGGGGCCTTGTCAATCTGGTCAAAGGGAATGAAACTGGCCATCCCTTTCTTGGCCAAATGCTTGGTGATCGCCGCGGTCAAGGTCGTCTTGCCATGGTCGATGTGACCGATGGTGCCTACGTTGATGTGCGGCTTGGTGCGCTCAAACTTCTTCTTGGCCATGTCTTTCTCCGGAGCAAGTTTTTTCCGGAGGGATGCCTCCGGGGGGTGCACAGGGTGACCCAAATATGGAGCCCACGACCGGGATCGAACCGGTGAACCTCTTCCTTACCAAGGAAGTGCTCTACCAACTGAGCTACGTGGGCCCTGGAGCGGGAAACGGGACTCGAACCCGCAACCCTCAGCTTGGAAGGCTGACGCTCTAGCCAATTGAGCTATTCCCGCCCACGCCTAATAGATGGTGGAGAGGGGAGGATTCGAACCTCCGAAGGCTGCGCCGGCAGATTTACAGTCTGCTCCCTTTGGCCACTCGGGAACCTCTCCAACCGATAAAGCTCAGGTCGGGTATGTCGCAACTGGAGCTGGCGATGGGATTCGAACCCGCAACCCCCTGATTACAAATCAGGCGCTCTGCCGTTGAGCTACGCCAGCCTGCCGGTCAACCCATGCAAGCC
>CAVZAM010000044.1:0-24489 GCA_963773285.1 uncultured delta proteobacterium | reverse complement strand
ACCGTCACCACGATGCCTCGGAGCAGCGCCGGACGGATGTTGCCTGCCAGGCGCCCCCCCAGATTGCCCCCCACCAGCGCCCCCACCGCCATGACCGCCATGGCCCACCAGACGATCTTGCCGCTGAACAAAAAAAAGGCGGCCGTGGCAATGTTGACGCAAAAGGCTACGACTTGTTTCAGGGCGTTCAGGCGGTTAAGCGGGCCCTCCAGCACCAGGGCCAGGACGGCGATGACGATGACGCTCAGGCCGGCGCCGAAGAAGCCCCCGTAGATGGAAGCCAGAAACACCGCTGCCACTACCCCGGCCTCGCCCCATTTCCCTGAACCCTGGCCCTGGCTGTGGCGGACCAGCCAGTTGCGCAAGGGCGCCTGGATGGCCATCAGTCCCGTGGCGAACAGGATCAGGTAGGGCACCAGGAAGCGAAAGGCCTGCTCCCCGGTTTTGAGGAGCAGAATACCGCCGACGATGCCCCCGATCACCCCGGTGGGCGCCAAAAGCCAGACCTGCCGGCCATAGCCGCGCAAATCATGCAATTGGGCATAAGTCCCGCCCAGGTAGCCGGGGCACAGGGCCACGGTGTTGGTGATGTTGGCAGCCACCGGCGGGATGCCGATGGCGGTGAGCATGGGGAAGGTGATGAGGGTGCCGCCCCCGGCCAGGGCATTCACCGCGCCCCCCGCCACCGCGGCCAGCCCCACCAGAACTACGTCGAGTATTGACATAATCTTTATCTGTTTTATGCTCAGTTTAAGTTTGATAATGTCTGCAAACTGCTCGCCGCTTGGGCCCTGCCCCCCCTACCCTACCCGGATGCGAACATCCAGTGCCAAGATACCCTTCTCCCCGGGAAACACCCGCACCGGGTTCAGGTCTACCTCCTGGATCCGGGGGAAGCGTACCATAAGATGGGACAGCGCCGACAGGGCCCGGCTCAGGGCCTCAAGGTCCGCGGCCGGCCGGCCCCTGACCCCTTCAAGAATCCGGCCGAGGCGGGTTTCCATGATCTGGCGATGGGCTTCCCCGGGGCTGATGGGGGCAACCCGCAGGGCCACGTCTTCCATGATTTCGGTCAGAACCCCGCCGGCCCCGCAGGCCACCAGGGGCCCAAAAGACTGGTCGCGGCGGCCCCCCAGCAGCACCTCCTCCCCTGCGGGCACCTGATTCATGACCACCACCTCCCAGGCCTCCCCGGGAGGCACTGCCCTGGCGGCCAGGTCGGCTAACTGCTGGTAGGCCGCAGCTACTCCCGGCAGATCTGTGAGATTAAGTACGACCCCCCCCGCTTCGGTTTTGTGCACCAGGGAGGGCGCGGAGAGCTTCAACACCACGGGAAACCCCAGGCGGGCGGCGGCAGACAGCGCCTGCTCGGGGTCGCCCGCAGTCAGCCACCCGGCCACCGGGATGCCTGCAGCCTCAAGGCAGGACAGGGCCTGGGGCATGGACAGGAAGCCGCTGCCGCCGGCGCGGTCCAGGAGCTGTGCCAGTGCACTGGTCATTAATGCCAGGCGCCGCCTGCCGTCGGGTCATCCGGGGGGCGGCGCTGGGCGAAGTCCCGGCTGTAGGCCAGGGCCCGCACCGCGTCCCCGGGGAAATGAAACACCGGCACCTGGAGCTCGTCCCGGAAAAAATCCTCCTCCTCCAGTGAGGCGCAAACGCTGATGGCCAGAGGTTTCCTGGCTTCTTGGGCTTTTTTGATAATATGTTGGGCCATGCCCCGGGCCTCGGCGCGCTCCGGGTCGTAAACCGGGCCGTAATTCAGGAGGACCGCATCCACCTCCGGGTCCTGGCAGAGGTTGTCCATCACCCGGGAGTACACCTCAAAATCAAAGATGTCCCCCAGGTCAATGGGGTTGCCGGGCTTGATGATCTGGGCCCGGGAGCTCTCCAGGATAAAATCCGCCAGACCCGGGGCCAGGGGCGGGAGACTAAAGCCGTAGCGCTTGCAGGCGTAGGCCCCCACCACCGCTTCGCCGCCGCTCCGGGAGAGGATCACCAGGCGGTTGCCTTTCACCGGCGGGTGTCCCACCATCTTGGCAGCGTTCAGAAAATCGCTCTGGCGCAGCACCCGGAAGATGTTCCCCTGGCGGCAGGCTGCGTCCACTGCCTTCTCATCGGTGGCCAGCGAGGCGGTGTGGGACATGGCGATGCGGGAGGTCTCCTGGACCACGTTGGGCATCTGCAGAAAAATCGGCTTGGTAGCGTGTTTGGCTACCTCCAGGAGTTCCCGGCCGTCCTCCAGGCCTTCCAGGTAAAGGTAGATTATCTTGGTCCCCGGATCCTCCAGAAAGTAGGCCAGGGCCTCGTTTTCCTTGACATTCAGCTTGTTTCCCAGGCTCAGGAACTTGTTTAATCCCAGGCCTTCCTTGGTCATCCAGGCGATGACGTGCATGCCCACCCCGCCGCTCTGGGCGATGACCGAAATGTTGCCAGGCCTTGGCACGGGGACGATCTGGGAAAACGGCAGAGACAGCCCGATCTCCATGTTCATGAGCCCCAGGCCATTGGGACCGATGAGCCTCAGGTGGTAGCGGTTGATGAGCCGGACGATTTCCTGCTCCAGGGCCCGGCCCTGCTCCCCCAGCTCGGAAAAGCCCCCCGATTCCACCACCACCCGGGTTATCCCCAGCTCACCGCAGTCCGCCACCACCTGAGGCACAAAGCGGGCCGGGGTGAGGACCGCGGCCAAGTCCACAGGTTCAGGCAGCTCCCGGAGGTGGGAGTAAATGGGCAGGCCGTACACTTCGCCGCCCCGGGGCCCCACGGGATAGATCCTGCCGGTATAGCCGGCCTCCAGCATGTTCCGGACGATGCCCCGGCCCAGGTTGGTTTCGTTCTCCGAAACCCCTACCACCGCCACCTTCTGAGGATAATAAAATTTCTGCATCGGCTCCTACCGCTTACCACGCCCGGGGGGAAATGCTTCTCAAAAAAGCGTCCAAGAAATATAGCCCTGTCTCGTGCCTGTCTTTGGGTATTATTTACTACAAATTTTAAGAAAAGATTGCCCCGGGCCTGTCCTGAATAAGTGACGACATATTTTTTTACCATATCCCACCGCCATCGTCAGGGGAAGGAAGAATTACGGCCACGCGTGGTTAACTTTTTCCCGGGACAGTGGTAAACTCGAGGTGCTCGTAAACATCGAAGAGCTGCAGAGACGTCTGGTGAGTGAGGTCAACCGTGCTATATGAGAAGTGTGCGGAAGTAAGCGGGGAGTTTTGGCAGGAGCTTGGGGAACTGCCGCCCGCTGACGTCACCCGGCGCACCGGCGTGGCTTTTCAGGGCGGCCGTTATCGTCTGCCTTTCCTGAACCGGAGGCTCATCATCGACCCGCTGGGGCATTGGTTGGAGGTAGAGGAGGCCGGGGGCCCGGAGCCGGGCTTCCGCCTGTGCCTCACCGCGCTCCTGTATCTTACCCGGGTGGACACAGGAGCTTTGGGGACTCTCATCCGCCCCTTGGAGCTCACCGGCGGCACCGCCTTTTTCACCGAGCGGGGCCCCCATGCCTTGCCCCGCGCCCCCTGGAAAAGCGCTTCGGGGATGACCCTGAGGGGTTCCGGCTGGCGGGCAACCGTCTGGGAGTAAAACATGTTCAGGCCGGCGATGCCGCCCTGCAAGTTCAGGTATTCCCAGGGTTGGCAGTGGAGATCATTCTCTGGCTGGCCGATGCGGAGTTCCCGGCGCAGGTGACCTTCAAGGTGCCCGGCCATCTTGAGCGCGTCTGGCACCTGGACGCGGTCCTGGCCTTCCTGCAGCTCATCAGCGGGGAACTGCTAGCCGGGGCAGATTAATGGTGACCGTGCTGGAGCCCGCCATCGACGGCCGCGTCCAACCTGACTACCTCACCGGCGCATCTGTCCCGGAAATGGCCGCCTGACTTTCCTTGCCAAACCCGGGCATCGGGCTACAATAACAGCACAATGGAGCATTTCTTCTTGTTTTAGTTCTAACCTCTTTCGTTTTGCTGAAATCCAGTTTCAGAACAGCTTCATCTAAATAAGATTGACTCAGGTGGGCATAGATTTGGGTGGCCTTGAGATCCTTGTGGCCGATGATTTCTCCGACCACGTCGACCCCGGACATCAAGAGATGGGAGGCGAAGGTATGCCGCGGGTCATGGAGCCGGACTTTGAGATTGGCCCGCCGGGCCGTGCGCATGAAATGATGGGACACGCCGTCCGGGGTCCAGGGGAAGAGCTTCCCCACCTCGCTGCCAAGTTCCTCCAGGATCTCGGCGATTGGCGGGGTGATGCGCACCAGCCTGGGTTCGCTGTCGGTGAAAGGCCGGATCGGTCTCGGCAGCCAGGAGACGTATGATTTCCTGGCTCAGGAAGCGGGGCCGGCCTTTCTTAACCTTGGGTTCTGTGATCTCGGCAAAGGGGTTCTCCCGGATGAACGTGCACCGCCAGGGAAGTATCCTTGAGTCCGGGTAGCCTTGAGGCGCCCCATAAACTTCAGCAGGGCCTGGGAAGCGATCTGCTCCAGGATCTTGTTGGGGCCGAAGTCCTCGTCGGCCAGGAGTTTGTCCAGGGCCAAGCGGTCGGCCCGGTAGCTGCTATGGCTCTTGTGGACCTTGGAATGCTCCAGATATGCGCGGACAAAGTCCTCTATACGGAACCTGGACGCCCTGGGGGCCTACTTTGCCGGGGCCTGGATGGGCCACCAGAAGGATGCCTTTAACAGCGGCAAGGTTAAGTCGGTGGAACTGGCCGACATGGCCTGGGGGAGAGGGAGAGCTTTTAGCTATATAGCCTGAAAAGTCGGCCTGTACCCGGATCTGATCTCATTTGGGAAGCGTATTACCCAGGCCCGAAAGCCCGTGGCTACTATCTCTCCCTCGTCCCTGGGGTGCTCCTCACCTGCCGGCTGAAGCCCCGTAACCTCCAGTAGGGTGCAGTAGGCAGGCCCGGGGGGGGGCGCCTTGCGGGGTTCCCCCCCGGGCCGCTTTCCCGGGTTGGGGTTACCTCCCTTATGCTGCTATGAGATAGATATCAACTGTGAAGTAATACCCAAAAGAGGTGTTGATAGAGGGCAGCTATCGCCACTATCCCAATTTAGTCGACCAAGCGCTGGTCCAAGGCTTAGCCAAGTTTTTTCCAACGTTCAACTGAGGCTGACTCAACTGCCGCCACGTTTGATGAAAGTGCCCTTCCGATATTCCTCGAAAGCGAGTTGCAATTCTTCCTGGGAGTTCATAACAATGGGGCCGTACCAAGCCACGGGCTCACTGATGGGCAGGCCCGAGATCAGGAGAAAGCACACCGGGCTGGTGGGGGCAAACACCGCCACCTCATCGCCATCCCCATAATGGACGATGGTCCGGTCGCCACAGACGCAACGGCGGTAAAATCGAAATAGTTGGCCCCGATGACCTCGTGGGCATAGGCGTCCCGGTCCGGTTCGAAGTAGCCTTCCCCGGCAATGACCTAAACCAATGCGGTCTGGCCGCGCCGGATGGGATGATGGAACTCGGCCCCGGCCGTGGAATTGTTCAATGTTGGGTCCTGACAAAGATCCAAGCTTCTTTTTACTCACGACAGCCATCTTCGGCCTCCTCTTTCAGTCATGATCATAGAATGTCCGGATTTATTTTTTCATTGAAGTCTTAGGCCGGGATCTACTACCGAGTCGCCCTGGCCGGAACGTTGGCCAGAAGTGCGGTCAAACCTTCGGCAACAGTGGGATGGGTGAAGATCCCCTGACGTAGCGTCGTATAGGGCATGTGTCCCAACATGGCGGTCTGAACCACGGCCATGAGCTCGCTTCCCTCCACGCCAAAGGCGGTAAATCCTAAAATTTCATCACTGTCGGCGCTGATGAGCATTTTCAGAACCCCGCGAGGTTCAGAAAGAGTCCGAGTTTTTAGGACGTTGGCCATGGGCATCTTGGCCAGGCGGTATCCGAGGCCGAGACTCTTGGCCTCGGATTCGTTTAATCCCACCCGGGCCAGGACCGGATCAGTAAACAGGCAGAAGGGCACCAACCTGTTTCTCGTGGTGCGGTCGCCGCCGTTGAGGTTGTCGTACACCACCTGGAAATCGTCAAAGGAGACATGGGTAAACTTCGGGCTGCCGGCGCATTCGCCCATGGCCCAGACCTTAGCGGCAGTGGTCTCCAGGCGCTCGTTGACCTTGATATACCCATGTTGGTCTAACTCCACTTCGGCGATGTCGAGTCCGATCCCCTGAGTGTTTGGGGTGCGGCCCATAGCGACGAGAAGGTCCGTTCCCGCTATGACCGCGGGGCCTTTCGGGCTTTGAGTGTGGACCCGGACCTGCCGGCCAGAGCTCCCCTCCACCCGCCTGACCTGTGTTTCGAGCCTCACCTCGATGCTCTCGTCATGGAATAACTCCAGAAGAGCGCTGCCGACATCGGGGTCCTCGTGGCTGGCGATCTGCGGGCCCCTTTCAATCACGGTCACCCTGGCGCCGAAGCGCCGCATGGCCTGGGCCAGCTCCAGGCTGACAAAGCCGCCGCCCAGGACAATCAGATGCTCCGGCAGGCGGTCGAGGTCGAGAGCCTCCACGTGGGTCATGGGCCTTGCCTCGGCCAGGCCGGGCCAATCAGGCAAGGCTGCCCGGGTACCTAAATTTATGAAAACCCGGTCCCCGGCAATCTGTCTGACGCCGCCGCTGTTCAGGCTGACTTCAACGGTTCTCGGCGCAATAAAGTGGGCCTCTCCCATGATCAGTTCCGCCCCGCTGGTTTTATAGCGCTCGAGATGCATCTGCTATCAGTCCATCGACCATCAGCCGCTTGCGGCGCTGGACACCCTTCATATCAATCGCGATGGGCCCGGTTTCGAGTCCGAATTCCTCGCCGCGCCTGGCTAACGAAGCTACTTTGGCAGAATAGATCACGTTTTTACTGGGCAGACAGGCAATGTTGGGGCAGGAGCCCCCGATCAGCTTCTTTTCGACCACCACAGTGCGTTGGCCCGCCTTGGCCAGGCTCCAGGCCAGGTATTTCCCGGCTTCCCCGCTGCCGATCACCAGGTTGTCGTATTTTTCGATCTCGGCCATATTCTTGCTCCTTTTCCCGGCCAAAGTTGAATTAGGGCAACACCACCAAAGGACGCATCATGTCGTTGTCCTCGTGCTGCAGGTTATGACAGTGCCAGACATATTTCCCCTGGGTGGGATCAAAGGGAAACAGGTTAACTCCGGGCCTGGGACTGCCCGGCCCGTGCAGGGGAGCAGTTTGGGGAGCCCATCTGGTCACGATCCGGGTTACCGTGCCGACCATATGCACCACAGTATCCTTCCAGCCAGCTTCCTCCGGGGAAGGATCCAGGGGCTTCCCGAGGAGGTAAGGCGCGGGGTCCGGAATTGACAAGGGGGCCTGGGCCAAGGCCTTCTGGTAGTCCTTGACGTTAAAGTCCTGCCGGTTCAGGAGTTGAAACTGGATAAGGTGAAGGTGAATAGGGTGCAGGTCATTGGCGAGATTCATGATTTCCCAAACCTCAACGGAGCCTACCCTGGGGTCCTCCGTAATCGGGTCATCCCAGTGCCGGCCACTGAGCATCAGCATGGCCGGTCCTTTGGGCCCCTGCATGACATTCAGGTAAGCCCGCCGGGGATTTTTAATCAGGGCAGGAGTAACCAAAGACCTTAGATCAGCACAAGCAGGCAGGGTAAGGAAGTGTGGCGGGAGGCTATGGTCATAGCCAAGGCGGCGTTTGGCCACCCGGAATTGCATGATTTGCCCGGTGGTTTGGGGATCGGGGGTCTCCCCTTCCAGGAACGGGGTCTTGGCATTATTGAGGAGCGTAATGGTGCCGTCGGCCAGATCCGTGAAGTCGAGGATAAGGTCGGCCCTCTCGGCGGGGGCCAGGCGGAGGCTTTTGAGCTGCACCGGCTTAGGCAAAAAACCGCCGTCAGAGCCGATCTGCCAGAGGGGCTGGTGGGAATCCAGGCTTAGGTTGAGAACGCGCGAATTACAGGCATTTAACAGGCGGAACCGGTAGCGCCGCGGTTCCACCTGGAGATAAGGCCAGGCCTTGCCGTTGACACAGATGACGTCTCCAAAGAAATCTTGCACCCATTGTTGATGGATGTCCGGGTTAACGCCCTTGGTGGGATAGGCCAGAGAACCATCGGTATTAAAGGCCAGGTCCTGGATCAGCAACGGCATCTCGTAAAAAGGTCCAGAGCCGTGACCGGTGGCAGGGCCAGGCAGGCCCAAGGTATTTTCTCCTGGCAGGGGTTTGCCAGGGTTTGCCGCAGGCCTACCCCCGATATCATGGTCATCCCGAAGGAGATACAAACCGGCCAGCCCTGAAATGATGTTCAGGCGGGTTATCCCCAAGGTGTGTTCATGATACCAGAGCGCGGTGGCCCGTTGCCCGTTATCGTAAACATAGTCGGCGTAATTATTCCCAACCCCGCCGTTCATCCTGGCGCCGGTGGGAGAATACCAGTCCTCAGGATAGCCGTCGCTATCAGGCCGTGTCGCACCTCCATGCAAGTGCACCACCGACCGCACCTCTGGAAATTGCTGCTCCGCCCCGTGGATGGTATGATCCATGGCCGCGGCCAGTAAGTGGGTGGTGGGAAGATTGTTGATCCATCTTACCCTCACCGGCACGTTCACCCTGGCCTCAATAGTAGGTCCCGGCCAGTAAGGGGAGAAACCCACTGCCCCAAAGCCCCAAAGTGTTGAAGGGGGCAGATCCCGGTGAATTTTTTGGGTAAACTGCTTCATCTCCACCTGATATTGGTTCGCCACCCCGGTATCTGGCATCACCTCCAGGAGGGGCAGGAGATCGACATATCTCGTAAAGACAGTTCCCGGCTTGGTGCCGGAAAATTCCCATTTCTTCGCCTCGCTGAAAGCCTGGGAGACCTCCAGACCCCAGCACCTAAGTCTCCAGGGGAAAGCCAGTGATGCCCCTGCCAATCCCGCTATCCTTAAAAATTCACGTCGGCTGAACATAGCCTTAACTTTCTCTTGCGTCTCTAAGGGTGGGCCTGGGGCTCTTGGATAACGGTGGCCCCACCCGTCCGCTGCCATCAGGGAGCTTTCTGGACGAGTTCTGATGCCTCGCTGTCGGCGGGAGTAAGCAACAGAAACCGCGGCTGAGCTTGCTCGACAGTGCCTTCGCGCTTGGCGGTCAGAACTTGCCGGAAGGGGCCGATTACCTGGGCAATTTGCGCCCCGGCCAGATTTGTTTTGAAGCTGACGAGTTCCTCCTTCTGTCCGTACGGGGCGGTTTGGGAGGTCACCAGCCAGAGCCGATAGGTTTGTTGAGGTTGCAAACCGGATGCCGCGATCTGCAATAAGTCCACCAGACCTAAGGCATTTACAGAAACCGTTGCCTGCGCCGCCCTGCCGCTGCCTTCAGGCGCGATCATGGTAAGATGCGCCGCCTGGCCCGCTTCGCCGAGCGGCATCAAATTGGCCGTGCCGTCGCCCGTTGGCACAGCCCCGGGAACAAAGACGAGCGCCTGGGGCTGCTGACCGACGGGAATGGTGGCAATGACCGTGTTCGTGAGGGTATCTATGGCCGCGACGGCGTCCTGGTTCTCAAGTCCGACGTAGACCCGCGTTCCATCCCCTGATCCCCAAATACCATGCGGCAGATCGCCGGTGGGAATGGTGGCGACCAATTCCGGCTTTTTGCCCCGGCGATAGACCTTCACGACGTTTTCCCCGCCTACGGTCACATAGGCGAACTTGCCCTTGGCGTTGTCCACGAGCGTGACATGATTGGTGATGGGACCGGTATCAAGGGTGGCCAGGATGTGGAAAGGCGGTTGCGCGCTCATCACCTGCGTTTTCCCCGAGTCCTTGAGGGTAAACCAGACCTCGGTGCCGTCCCGGCTCACGGCCAGGTTCGGTGAAAACGGGCTGGCCTGTGGGACACGGGCGATGACCTGGTAACTTTTAGTGTCCACCACGTCCAGTTCAGGCGTGAAGCTCGAAGGCACAAAGGCATAGCGCCCATCCGGGCGGAACAGCACCATGCCCGGTCCATTGGCGGTCTTCACGCGGCGTATCTCCTTCATTTTCACCGGGTCGATCACCGAGATATAGTCTTCGCCGCGCACCACCACCCAGAGTTGTTTGCCGTCGGGGCTGAAGAACCCCTCGTGCGGTGAGCGTCCGATATAGACGACGCCTTTAATTTTGTTGGTCGCGGTGTCGATGAGGGTGACTGAGTTGGAGCCGATGGAGACTACCGCCAGCGTTTGGTGGTCCGGCGAGAAGCCCAGGCCGTGCACGAGTAACTGGCCTTTGTACAGCGGGCTGAGCGCGCCGGGAACGGGGTCGCCCAGACGGATGACGCCCAGTAATATGTTAGAACCAGGATCAATCACCGAAACGGTGTTCGAGGTCTGGTCGGCGGTGTAGACCCGGTCCTTACTGGAAGGGGTAATTGAAGCTGTCGCTTCTGGTTTCGTCCCTAATGGGGCGGTGGCCGCACCGGTTTTTGATAAGGCTGCCGATCTGAGACGCATCAGCTCGATTTCTTGCTGCTGCGTAACCATAATCTCCTGAGCAAGCCGTCGCAGGACGGGGTCTTGGCCGTGGAGCAGGTAAGCTTTCGCCATGTCGATGGCGCCCTGGTGGTGCGGGATCATCATGGCGATGAAGTCATGGCTGGGGTCGCCGGTCATGGGTGCGGCCATCATATCCCGGTCCATTTTTTCCATGCCTGCCATCATCTCTTGTTGAATCGCCGATGGCGCTTTTTGTTCCGCCGTGTGCTCCTGCTGCGCAGCCGCCTGAGTCGGCACATGGATTGCGCCCACTACTAGGCTGAGAACACAGAAGCATCTCACTATGGCGGCGACAAGGCCGCGGCGGCCGCCTGTTACCAGCACCACTTTGCCTGTGAGTGTCTTCTTCATAAAAAAATTTCCTCACTTAGATTTGCCGCCAACGCTCCCTGGCCGATGCATCTGACGCTTAACGTTTTTGCGGAGGAAGACCTGTATCAGGTCAGCTATCTTGTCGCCGTGGGTCGATAAAAACCACGGCGCTGTCACCCTCGCTGTCACCCTCGTTGAAGTCCATGCTACTCTGCTCGCGGTTATCTAAAGGCATGCCCCTCTTCAAACCGGATAACAAACTTTTTTCCGGAGCTTCCCGCCATGACCGCCCGGTAGGCGCTCAGCGCCTCATCGAGGGAAACCGGCTCCACGGCTGGGGGAGAAAAGATGCCCTCCTTGAAACCCGGGAGCAGGGCCTTGAGAATTTCTGCCGCCTCAGCGGGCGATAACCTCAAAGTATCCACCCCCAGAAGACTTGCTTCCTTGTGGTAAAAGTCGACGAGATTGAAGGTCACCTGGGGATTGCCGATCGAGGCGATGGCAATCTGTCGTCCCCTTTGGGCGAGAGACTCAAGGCACGGCTCAAAAAGTGGCCCGCCTACCGTGTCCAGAATGAGGTCGGCTCCTTTGCCTCCCGTCAATTCTTGCACCGATTCCGGCAGAGGACGCGATTCGAGGTCGATCCATTCCACCGAGGGAAGATCGTGGCGCGGGCCTGTGTCTCGACCAGACCTCATGGTGCCTAACACCCGGGCCCCCGTCCAGGCCGCCACTCTTGCCGCCGCCGACCCGACGGACCCCGTGGTCCCGGTGACCAGGATGGTTTCGCCAGGTTTTACCGCACCCGTTCGGACAACACCGGCGAAAGCGGTGAAATATCCCAGGGCAATCGCCGTAGCTTTCTCGTAACTCAGGTCCGGCGGCAGTTCCACGAGTCCCTCCACGGGAACCGCCACAAATTCGGCATGGCTGCCATCCCTGCCGAAACCGATATCCCCGCCGGTTCCGAAGACCGCCTTACCTTCCCAGAAGGAATCCCCGGAGACCACCCGGCCGGCGAAATCACGGCCGGGAACCCGAGGTGTTATAGTTTCCGGCATTTTCCCCATGACATTCTTCGCATCGCTCGGATTGATGGCCGCGGCCAGGACCTGCACCAGAACCTCGCCTGCCTTGGGAACCGGCATGGGAAGTTCCTCGACTTGCAGATTGTCCAAGGAGCCCGTGGATCGGAAGTAAAGACCTCTCACCATGCCCTCCAATCAAGGTTAGTGGGTGCTTTCTGGCAGTGGAAGCTCATCGGACCCGTTGCCACAAAATCTCCTGATCGGTTCGATCCACCGGCCTAAGTGACATGAGGTCGCCCTCGAACCGGTACGTACGTTCGAGAACCGCGGGGTGGTTGCCGGGAAAGAGTTGCCCTTCGAGAAAGTGGCGGACTACTCGCTTGTCGGGGTCGATTTCATAGCGGCCGAAGTAGGCCAGATAATCGTGCTTCAGGCGCGCCGGATCTTTGACCTCGGCTCTGGCCTTCCTGCTTATTTGCACGGCCATGACCCCGGTATCGCTGTAGCAGATGTAGCCGAGAGCATCTTCTCCGAAAGGATATTCCTTGCTCCCGTCCGCATGGCTGATTGTGGAGTGGACCAGCCGCCAGGCGCCGACGATAAGTTTGGCAACGTCTTCCATACCGCTCTCCTAGGCTGGGATAGGGGCTTTGGGCATTTTGGAGACCCCGGGCTGCAGCGGAAAATCATAGGTCAGCCGGAAATGGTCCCCTTCCTTCTGGAAATCCCCCACCATGTTCTCACTCGCCGTAAAAACGACATCGTCCTTGATGCGCTTATCCCCTTTCACAAAGATCTGGGTGACCAGCGTTTCATAACCCGGGGCCGAGACGATGAAGTGAATATGCGCCGGCCGGTAAGGCGATCTTTTGGCGGCCCGCAAAAGCTCACCCACAGGGCCGTCCGTGGGAGCCGGGTAGGCGGTCGGCATGAGTCCCACAACCTCAAAGGTGCCCTCTGCATCGGTCTTGAAACGGCCGCGCAGATTGTAGTCCGGCTGCTTCTCATCCTGGTTCTCATAAAAGCCGTTGGTCGCGGCCTGCCAGGTGTCGAGAATCGCCCCTTTGATGGGGGCCTTGGTCCCAAAGTCATATACTCTTCCCGAGATCCGGACGCGCACCCCGGCAGTATCGTCACTGGCGGTGGCAGCACCTCGTGTCGCGGAAGGGGGCGCCGGCCCGCAGGAACGGCCCCACCAGGGCATAGCCCACGGGCTGGCCGGGCTTTTCGTGATTGAGCGTTTCGATGAGTTGGCTCACGCCGATGACGTCACCCAACAAGAGGAACTCATTTCTTTCCAGGCCGGTTATGGCCGCCATCCTTCGCATATAGTCCCAGGCAAACTCCCATTCCTCGTCCGTCGGTTGCATCTCAGTGACGCAGGCGTGCAGGTGTTTGATCAGTACCGCCACGATAGACTTCAGCCTCGGGTCCTCAATATTGGCGTAAGCCTGCAGCACTTTTTCAGTAAAACCCGTAGTGTCCATGCGTACCTCCTCTCTTGCCGGACAGGCCGGCGTAAGTTCTCGCAGGGTCGTTTGAGTTCTAAAAGGCAAAACAATCGCAGCCCAGGGACCACAGCCCGGACTTGCCTAACACCCACTTGTGCGCCTTTGCCCCGGGGGTGTGAGCGTGGTTGCATTGATGCTGCCGCGGCTGAGCCACATTTCGGTGGGCGTACCCGCCATAGCTTTTCACCGGCGACCAGTCGGGGCTGACAGGCAGTGGCGGCGGGCCCAGTCCTCGAACGCGCCCGCGGCGTAAGACGATGCGGCCGCCGACCATGGTCAGAACCGATTCGAGGTGTTTGATCTCCTCTTCCGGGATCGAGAAATAATCCGCGGAAAGAACCGCCAGATCGGCCAATTGCCCCGGCACCAGGGAACCCTTTCTTGCCCTCCTCGGAAGAGAACCAACTGCTGCCCACGGTGTAGAGACGGAGCGCCTCCAGGCGGTCCAGACGATTGTTCTCCGGGTAAAGCGTCATGCCCCCGACGGTCTTGCCCGTGATCAGCCAGTAAAGGGCGACGAAGGGGTTGTAGCTGGAGACCCGGGTGGCGTCCGTGCCCGCCCCCACCGGGAGGCCCATCTCCAGCATCCGCCGGATGGGGGGCGTGCGCTCTGCTTGCTGGGAACCGTAGCGCTCCACAAAATATTCGCCCTGAAAGGCCATCCGGTCCTGCACCGCGATGCCGCCGCCCAGTGCCTTGACACGTTCGATGTTACGGTCGGTGATGGTTTCGCAATGGTCAAAGAACCAATGCAGACCGTCGAAGGGAACCTCGCGATTCACTTCTTCAAAAACGGCCAGGGCCCGGCTGATGGTCTGATCGTAAGTGGCGTGCAGGCGGAACGGCCAACGATTTTCGGCGAGGTGACGGATAACCGCCTTGAGTTCGTCCTCCATCACGACCGGCATTTCCGGGCAGGGCCAGAGGAAGTCTTCGAAATCGGCCGCGGAGAAGACGAGCATCTCGCCCCCGCCGTTCACCCGGTAGAAATCATCGCCCTTCCCCGGGCTTCGTCATTTGCGTCCAGCGCTGAAAGTCGGCCAACTCCTCCTTGGGCTTCTGGGTGAACAGGTTGTAGGCAAAACGGACGGTCAGTTCGCCCCGCCGGTGCAGTTCATCGATGACTCCGTAGTCGTCCGGGTAGTTTTGAAAACCGCCGCCCGCGTCGATGACGCTGGTGATGCCGAAGCGGTTGAGTTCGCGCATGAACTGGCGGGTCGAGTTCATCTGGTCCTCATGCGAGAGTTTTGGCCCTTTGGCGAGGGTGGCATAGAGAATCATGGCATTCGGGCGGGCGATGAGCAGCCCCGTGGGGTTCCCTTGCTTATCCCGCTGAATCTCCCCGCCAGGGGGATCGGGCGTGTCTTTCGTGTACCCGACGGCGCGCAGGGCCGCGCCGTTCAGCCAGGCCCGGTCGTAAAGGTGCAGGACAAACACGGGGGTGTCGGGCGCGGCGGCGTTGATCTCCTCCAGAGTCGGCATGCGGCCTTCGGCGAACTGGAACTCGGTCCAGCCGCCGACCACTCTGACCCATTGCGGGGGTGGCGTCCTCCTGGCCTGCTCTTTCAGCATACGCAGCGCGTCTGCGAGGGACGGCACGCCATCCCAGCGCAGTTCCATGTTGTAGTTGAGGCCGCCCCGGATCGGATGCATGTGCGAATCGTTGAGCCCGGGAATGACGGTTCTCCCCCCGGCGTCAATCACTTTCGTCGCGGGCGCACCCTGCCGCAGAATCTCATCGTTGGTGCCGGTAGCACTGATCTTACCGTCCTTGATAGCGATGGCTTCGACGAACGACGGAACACTATTCGTGGCAATCTTGGCATTATGCAGCATTATGTCGGCCGGCATGCGAGCCTCCTTTCCAGGTTGATTGGTTCTGGCAAAGGGGTGGGGTTATCCTCGCCCCAGAATGTTACTTGTGCGGCAGCGCGGGGAGCGGAACAATGTATTCGGGATACTTCGTGGCCGGGGCACCGTGTACCATGGTGTAGGCATATTCCACACCAACGCCGTAAGCCCCGAAATGGCTCTTGACGATATCCATGACCGCGTCATAGGTATCGCGCTCGGCCCAATCCCGCTGCCACTCGAGCATCACGGAGAGCACCGTGACCGGCTTTGCCCCCGCCTGGATCATCCGTTTCATGGCGTTGTCGTGCGAGAGTTGGCTGACATCGCCACAACAGTCTTCAACGACATAGACTTCGTAGTTGTCGTGAATGGCCTGAATAGTGGGAAGCGCGACGCAGGTTTCGGTCCACAGCCCGGACAAGCACGATCTTTTTCCGGCCGGTCTTCTCGATGGCGGCGACGAAATTCCTGTCGTCCCAGGAGTTCATGGTGGTACGTTCGATGGGTGTCTGGTTCGGGAAGATTGCCTGGATCTGCGGCCAGATATTGCCGCTGAAACTCTTGGTTTCCACCGTGGATAGGACCACGGGGACCCCGAAAACCTTGGCGGCTTTGGCGAACGCCACATTGTTGTTGATGATCGTTTGACGGTCAAAATTGGCGACGCCGAAGAGCATCTGGGGTTGGAGGTCGATGATCGCGACCACGCAATTGTCCGGGGTCAGCAGCCCCTTTTCGCTCCTCTTGGAGCGACCAGTGGTTTGAGACATGACTTCCTCCTTCTTGAGGTTAGTTAGCAAACACTATTGAGACCGAGGATCTGAAACCTTGGGTTCTCCAAGTTTGTTGGCCCGGCTTAGGTAATGGCAGAAGAGGGCCTGGGGGCCTATAAGGAAAGAGGTATCGGAGATGTCTATAAGGTAGGGGCTATGATCACTATGTCAAGAGAACCCGCAATGGTGGGAGGGCACATGATATCATGTCTCCTGAGAACTCTGGACGGATAGCGCATAGCTTGCCAACCCCTGCAGTTATCACCTCTTCTCGAAAAATTGCAGAGATGCTTTGGATATGGAAAGTTAATTAGATTGGCGATTGTTACAACTAGTGGGGACAGGCCACCTTCCGGTGGTGGCGAGATTTTTCTTAGGAATAGGGTTGGACGGCTATACTTCGGGGATAATCGGCAGGACTATCTGGTTCATATCCTTCTGGTTGAATTTGCCCAATAAGAAAGCCCCTGACCTTGACGGCTAGAGGCTCGATGACTTGAGTACTAGAGAGTTCGGGGTTGAGGTTAATCTTCGATCTCGGCCAGGATACGTTGCCGGTCTTCCTCTTTGCTGAGATCAAAGATACGGATACCGAAGTGCACGGCCACCTTGATGCCAATACCGGTGCCACCGCCCTCGGGCTTGTCCCAGTTGGGCAGAGCAATGACAAACTCGGTGCCCTCGATGATGCCGATATTGCGGCAGTGCAACCTGACCGTTCGGTCGTCCAGGGCTTCCGCCATCGGATGCAGCTGTTTGATCAGCATCTGCCGCTCATGCGTGTCGGGTTCCACAATCATCTGGTTCAACAGGAATATGAACTCAGGGTTGTAGCCCTCCCAGGGCAGATGCAGCTCCACCAGGCGGGGGTTCACCATCCTACCCCCAGGGCAAAGAACCGCTCGCTGCCGGCGGCATTGCCACTGGAGACGGTGAAGCCTTGGAGAGCCAACCAACCGCCGATCTTGATGAGCAAATTTTGCTCTTCCGGTGAAATCTCTTTCGTACCGATGCAGGCTACTCTTTTCATAAACTCTCTTCCTTGACACCCTCAGGATTACCCAAACAATTAAGGCCGCCATTGCTTCTGCTGACCTGCCTCCAGTAAATGTACCAATTTTTAAGTTAGGATGGGATGCAATTCAAGCTATGGATGGTTTGCCAAAGGGAAGGTGAAAATCTGCGGTTCGAAAGTTTCTATAGCTTTTCATGCTGAAGAAGCTTTTCCGGCCGGGAAAGCTATCTCCTTGGCAAATCCACGAAAAAGAGGTCATCGACGAGATCATCTTCAGAACTACCAGGGTGCGAAACCGTCTCATGCTGGAGCTCATGGCCCGGGGTGGCATGCGGGTTGGTGAGGTTTTGAAACTTACTGCCATGGATGTGGACGATCAAAAGCTGACCATTCGGAATCCGAAAAGCGGGAAAAGCACGGAGGTGGTCTTTATCCCCAAGAAGCTGGCCGACCGGTTGAAAGATTACCTCAAAGACAAGGGCACTACAGGAAACCAGAGAATATTCCCCATCACTTATACTGCGGCCCGGGTCATGGTCAGAAAGGCCGGCAGCCTGGTGGGGGTCCACCTCCGGCCACACGACCTGAGGCGCCATGCAGCCACCTATGCATCGAGATCAGGAGTGCCCGTGGAGATCGTCAGCAAGGTCATCCTCCGGCATGCCAACCTCTCCACTACCCAAAGATACCTCGGGAAGGTCAGCGATGTGGAAGCGGTGAGGTGGGTCGAGAACCTATATGGTTAATAATTGGCAATGAGGGCAAGGTCGTAACAGACCTCGCCCATCTTAAAAGTGTCGATATTGACTGGATATGAGAAGTTTTCAAATTGTTGATAAGTTTCTACCGAGAGCAGATATACGCTCTTTCGTTGACAATAAAAGGCAGGGTCACTAATGACCTGCCTTGGTCTTTTTTATGAGAGTTCGGAACTTATCAGCCCCGCTTTCTCCTCCCAACCCAGAGCACTCAAGACCCAATATAACTTAGGGATCAGTTTTCGGGGGGGGGCAGGTCAGACTTCATGAGCCCCTCTGAATCATCCCAGAAAATGTGATATCCTCTGCCTAAAAAAGGAGAAGACCAGCGTAAGATAGCCGCTCTCATCACTACCGTTTTGCTTCTGGCCGCTTTGACGATGAATGCTTGGGCAACAGAACTTCACGGCGTTGTCCAAGCCATGCCCGAGAAAGGGCACATCGGAGAGTGGAAGATTGATGGCAAAAATGTTTTTGTAACCGAGGAAACCAGGGTCAAGGAAAAATATGGAAAAATAACGGTGGGCACTTCTGTTGAAGTAGAAGGGGTGACCTGTAACGGTAAGTTTATCGCGGCCGAGATCGAATCAGAAAAACGCAAATAAACGATCGGATCTCGATTCCTCTTCTGAAGTTAAGTTTCTTTCAGGGGAGCCTGGGGAATAAGCAGGGCTCCCCTGAATATACATGATTTAAAACTATTATTGCATCTTATGGTGTAATAAGGCATTACATATACATTCCATCTGGCTAAAGGTCTTTTATTATGACAGAACCGATTGCAATCAATAATATTTCCGGTCTCTCAGAGGCTGAAGCCACACAGAAATTACAGGAAGATGGGTATAACGAGATACCTTCGGCTAAAAAACGCAGTATACTGGCCATAACCTTTGATGTTGTTAAAGAACCAATGTTTTTAATTTTAGTGGCCTGCGGCATTGTTTATTTAATTCTCGGTGATTTACAAGAAGCTCTCATGCTGCTTGGTTTTGTTTTTATGGTGATGGGCATCACATTCTATCAGGAACGGAAGACGGAGAGGACCCTGGAGGCCTTACGGGATCTGTCCAGTCCCCGGGCGCTGGTTATCCGGGACGGCGAACCCAAACGCCTGCCGGGGCGGGAAGTGGTGCGGGGCGATATGGTGATCATCTCCGAAGGGGACCGGGTTCCCGCTGATGCCGTCCTCCTTTCCTGCACCAATTTTTCGGTGGATGAGTCTCTCTTGACGGGGGAATCGGTGGCGGTCCGGAAAGTTCCCTGTGATGCCCCGATAGACATGGGCTGTCCGGGAGGAGACGATCTCCCCTTTGTCTATTCGGGAACGCTGGTGGTTCAGGGTCAGGGCATCGCTTGCGTGCGGGCCACCGGCAGACACACGGAACTGGGAAAAATCGGCAAGGCGCTACAGACTATTGACATTGAGGGAACCGCCCTGCAGAAGGAAACCGGTCGTCTGGTTCGCAATCTGGCCATCATCGGCCTTTCCCTGTGCATTGTGGTCGTGGTCGTCTACGGTCTGACGCGAGGAGATTGGCTCAAGGGGGTCCTGGCCGGCCTTACCATGGCGATGGCCATCCTGCCGGAAGAATTTCCCGTGGTCTTGACCATATTTTTGGCGCTAGGCGCCTGGCGCATTTCCCATAAACAGGTTCTTACCCGCCGGGTACCCACGGTGGAGACCCTGGGGGCGGCGACGGTTCTCTGCGTAGACAAGACCGGGACGTTAACGCAAAACCGCATGTCCATCGATAGACTGGTGGTGAACACTGATTCCTGGACTGTTAGTGAGCACCAAAAAAACCCCCTGCCGGAGGAATTCCATGAACTGTTTGAGGTGAGTATTCTCGCCAGTCGACCGGATCCCTTTGATCCTATGGAAAAGGCCTTGAAAGAGCTGGGCCTCCACTACCTGAAGGAAACCGAACATCTCCATGACGACTGGCAGATGCTGCGAGAGTACCCTCTGTCGCGAGAGCTGTTGAGCTTTGCACAGGTTTGGCAAGCGGCTGACCAGCGCGGATATCTGGTCGCCGCCAAAGGAGCTCCCGAAGCCATCGCTGACCTGTGCCATTTGGGCGAGGCTGAAATCAACCAACTCAATCATCAGGTTCACTCCCTGGCAAGTCAAGGATTACGGGTTCTGGGAGTAGCCAAAGCTGCCTTTCATTCCCCGACGTTACCTGATGAACAGCACGAATTCCCATTTCAGTTCATTGGGTTATTAGGGTTTGCCGATCCGGTGCGGCCGGGTGTTCCTGGCGCCCTTAAGGAATGTTACAGGGCGGGCATACGAGTCATCATGATCACGGGGGACTATCCCACCACTGCCATGAGCATCGCCCGCAAAATTGGCCTGTCTGCAAAAAATGGGTGTATCACCGGGGCCGAATTGGAGGGCATAGATGACGCCACCCTCCAAAAACGCATTAAGACCGTGAATATTTTTGCCCGGGTAGTGCCGGAACAAAAGCTGCGTTTGGTAAATGCCCTGAAAAACAATGGCGAAGTTGTCGCCATGACCGGCGACGGCGTCAATGATGCCCCGGCCTTAAAAGCGGCTCATATCGGCATCGCCATGGGAGGCCGCGGCACTGATGTGGCCCGGGAAGCCTCGGCCCTGGTGCTTCTTGATGACGATTTCTCCTCCATTGTGCAGGCGGTGAAACTGGGCCGCAGGATTTTTGACAACCTCAAGAAGGCTATGGCGTATATATTTGCAATACATGTGCCCATCGCCGGATTGTCGACTCCTACCCATCCTCTTTCAATGGCCCTTGGTGCTATTTCCGGTGCACGTCGTATTTTTGGAAATGATTATCGATCCGGCCTGTTCCATTGCTTTCGAAGCGGAACCGGAGGAAGCCGATATCATGCGCCGCCCTCCCCGCCCACCCGAAGCGCCATTATTTGACTGGCGGACTTTGGGAATCAGTCTTCTCCAGGGAACAGGTGTTCTGGTAATTGTGTTAGCCGTTTTCTTTATTGCCTTGACCCGTGGACAGGGCGAATATGATGCGCGAGCCTTAACCTTTACCTCGCTGATTATTGCCAATCTGGGATTGATCTTAACCAACCGTTCCTGGTCGGATACTATCCTGAGTACCTTCCGCAAACCCAATAAGGCGCTGTGGTTTATCATAGGCGGTGCCCTGGTTGTGCTCATTGGCGTCATCTACCTGCCATTCTTGCGCCACATGTTTCATTTCAGCACTCTCCATCCGGTAGATCTGGCCATATGTTTAGGGGCGGGTCTTACCGGCATCATGTGGTTTGAGATCGTCAAGATGGTCCGGAAGAGGAGAAGGGGGCGCTCCACAGCTACTTAAAGTGTCAGAAAAAGGTGGATGGTTTTTCTGAAGGGCGTGATATAATTTTAAAAAAACCTGGAAAGGGAAAATCGAACGGTGCTCAGGGTTGTCTCTTTGTTAGTGGCTATGCTGCTCCTTGCCGGTTGGGTGGTGCCTGTGCATGCCTGCACCGAAACCAAGCCCGGGGCCACTATACATTGCGCCGAGGTGGACGAGTGTGATACATCCGCCGTGTTAGTCCAAAATGGCGCCATCATTATTGGCCCTCAGGTCCTACCGTGTTCCCAGTCTCACCTCACCTTAATTCCCCAGCTTTCAGTTTCTACGATCTACCGACCTCCCCAAGCTTAGTACCACGGTCGCGGCCTTAACGCGATAATCCGATTTCGATCAAGATTTTTGACCTGCCCTGATTTTTCATGGGTCTTGGCGAACCGACTGGTTTATCAGGCCAAAACGGCCTATGCCCGGGTTAACTCAAATCCGGTTGCAGGGGTCGCCTATCTCCAAAACCACGCAACTAAAGGAAATAATAATGAAAACACTAGGAAGCGCTTTAATGTTGGCGGTTATGCTCATTATGTCGCCGGCGGTTGGCTATGGTCAGGAACAATCCCCCAACAAAGCCACCCCAGATTCGGCGGCGGAAGACAAAAAGAAAGCTCCTTCAGTGATGGGGGAAATTACGGATGTCATTCAGGCTCAAAAAGAAAAATATCAAAAAGACATTCAGGACCAAATTCAAAATAAAATCAAATCCGTTGAAGATAAATTCAATGCCTTGAAATCCCCGGCGGGGAAAGCCGAACCTGAAAAGCCCGCCAAACCGGAGACTGCCCCCACAACTGCCGAGGCCGGCAAGGACGGGGCTGAAAAAAAATCGGCCCAGACCGCGGGTCAGACTCCCGACTCAGGATCGGGTTTTTGGGGGAAGCTCGACGCTCTATACGAAGCCACCACGGCTTTTCTCAATCAACTCTTGGCCATTCTCTTGAAATAAGCCGGGATGAGCCCGATTAAGGGCACAAAACCGACTCACTCAGGGAGTAAACGGATATGAAAACGCGACGAAACGCATTAATAACTTTGCTGTTGGCTGGTTTGATCGGCTGCGGGTGGCTGTTTTCAGCCTCCAGCCTGGCGGATGATGATCATAAAAGGAACGGGCATTTCGAGCGGGAAGGCCAACACCAGTTGCCCTTCCTGGATGAAGATAACGAGGGCAACGAGACCGCCGGCCAGATTGCCGCATGGCTGTTAGTTGGAGCGAACTTGACCATCACCATGAGCATCTTAATCAGGTGGGCCAATAACTACCCCCCCTTGGGACCTAAGCTGAAAAGTTGGCTGAGCAGTTTCAACTGCTCGCAGAAAAAGCATTTGGGGTTTATCCATTATTACTTAAATCCGGCTATCCTGGGGATCGTTTTGTGGCACTGGCTTACGTCTCGGTGTAAGTCCTCGGCTCTCCCGGAAATGGGTCTGGTTATGATGGTGATTATCATGGGTCTAGGGCTTGCCCTAAAATTCAAGTTATGTCCCGTGAACCTTCGAAAAAAAGTCTATCAACTACATACTCACCCATTGTTTTTCCTGGTCATGGTGTCGGCGCAGGTAGTTGGCCATGCGATTGTTGACTGAGATTTCCTGGCAGGACTGTCGGGAAGTTCTTCTGGTTAAAGCTCAGGCTCAAAAGTGTTGATATGCGTTGAATAGGTTGAATTTTTAGTGCGTTGATACAATATCAGGCGCATTCGGTCGTTAACCGGTGTAGCTTGTGGCTCGTCCTGATTTTAATGTGGGCGCCAACGCCAAATTAGGAGCATTTAGAATGGGGTGTTTCTATAATTTTAATCGGCTTAACATATTACTTGGCGGCAAATTTTCTTACGAAGTTCTAAGGATAAAGTTATGCTACAGGTGCCATCAACCAAGGGGCGATACTCAAAGAAAATGTCTCATGATTTTCAGGCAACGTGAGTATAAAAACTCGACTCGGCTTAGGCGAGGGGTGGAAAACTAGATGCTTTCCCCAAGCCGCTTTATTTGAGCCCAAAAGACTATCTAAAGAATCATGGGCCCTTACCATGGTGAACTTATGGAACCCAAGAGCAAAGTGACTGTGCTTTTAAAGCCTTCCAACTCCCTTACCAACTCCCCCTGGGCTTATATCCTGGTGGGGGCGCTATTGGGACCGATATTTGAGGTTATTGCCAGTGAAACTTTGAACTTAGTGCTGCAAAGCGTCCTGGAATCCATCTATTACCAGACTCCTTTGCGCCTGTATCAGGCCATCAGTCGATTCTTTACTCTTCGTGAATGGCCCGGGATCATCCTGACGGGAGCTCTTTACGGCTCAGCCCTGGGGTTCATGTTCCACCGCCTTAAGATGCACCATCAGAGGTTGCAGATTTTAAATCAAGAATTCGAACTACAGGTATCTACGCTGCGGCATCATTACAAAAATTTGGCCATCGGCATTAAAGGTTTTTCTAACCGGGTCAGACGTAAGCTGGATGGCCTGGATAAAGAGCTGTCCCTTTGTTCTCAGCCGGGGTGTGCCTGCAGCCACTCACGGGAAGGGTTAGATGCTTTAGGGGGCAATGTGGCTATTTTAGAGGACACCGCCCAGCGCCTTACTGAGGCGTTGACGCATGAACTTTTGTTCTTGAGGGCTTTAGCCAGCGACTCTTTAAATCATGAGCCACAAGATTTCTACCCCTTTCTGGACAGGGCCGTCCGAGACCTGATGGGACTGCGCTTTCGGAATAAGGAAATACGAGTGGAAATCAACGGGTTACCCTTAGAATTATGCCGAGATTCCCTGGTTTTTCCCTTCGACCCTTATACCATGGAAGTTATCCTGCAAAATATCCTTAGCAACGCCATGAAGTATGGTGATTGGCTCCAAATAAGGATAGCAGATACAGGCGCTTGGATAAGGGTAGAGGTAGCTGACAATGGCCCCGGGGTGGATGCGGCATGGTTGAAAAAGCATCTATTGACCGGGGGCGGGCGGCGGGAAACCGACAGCACCCATTTAGGCCTGAAAGTCACTCTCCACCTGCTCGATAAATCAGGAGGTCGTCTTTCGGTATCAAGCAAACCCGGATCTGGGGCCACGTTTATTTTGGAATTCCCTAAGTTGGTGCGGAAATAGTTAACAGGCCTATCCGAACCGGGACATGAAAAACCGCTGCAGGCTTTCAATCACTGTCACGAGCCGACACCTGCTATAGGATCAACCCAAGCTGGAATGAATAGCTTGACAGCCAGGAGTCGCCAAATTAATCCTGGCGAAAGATGATGTGGCCACCACCGAAGTTCTCCGGGTCTTTTCTGATGATACTTTGCAAAACGCCCTGGACAAAATGCGTCGGCTAAATACGGACGAATTGCCGATGGTGCGGCCCGAAGCC
>CAVZAM010000043.1:0-25092 GCA_963773285.1 uncultured delta proteobacterium | reverse complement strand
GCCCTCTCCCCACAATTTACACTGCGTAACGGTGCGTTGGCCTGGGTTCACCCGGTCTGAAGGTATTGAGCGTGGAAATGTCTGCCACAGCCTGCTTCGACTCTTTTAAATGGTCAATCACCTCATGAACTATGGCTGCCAGGTCTCCGGGTGATAAGGTGGCGCGCATATTGATGGTCAATTGCAGATGAGACAAGGGTGCGGTGAAGGTCCCCTCGACCTCGGGTTTTTCGGTTACATGCGTCAGTCCCACCTTGACGCTGCCAGTCGGTCCCACCGCCAGCAATTTCATATGCCCGATGCTTCCGTGGTGCTTCCTGATAGCCTGGCCAAATCCCTCAACCAGGGCAGCACTGATATCTTTTCCTTCAACAGGAGCCGGGAAAGTTAAGGTCGCCGTCCCGTTCAGCCAACCCATCTCAGCTTCAGCTGCGGCGTACTTGCGGTAGTCGATATCTTTGAGCCAGTGCTCCCCCGGAGGCGTGGTTTGCACGAGATGCCGCCAATGGTCCAGTCCTTCGCCTCGCAGCGCGGAAATCCCCAACACCTGGGAACCGGGATTCTGCCGGGCCATTTCCTGCAGCAGTTCCTGGGCGCGCTCGGCCGGAAGTGTGTCCAGTTTGGTGAGGACAATGAAGTCGGCCTCCTGCAGCTGCTTGTCAAAAAGGTACTTCATGGACCAAGGCGCACTTTCATCAGAAAGTTCAACGATGCGGTCCGGTTCCACCAGCACGGAATAAGCCAGGACGTCCACCTGGTCCTTCATCAAAGCACGCATGGGGCGGATTACCGTGGCCACGATGTCAGTGCAGCTCCCCACCGGCTCGGCCAGGATGACGTCCGGGGCCGCGGTCTTGATGCTGTGCTGTATAGCCTCGGCCAATCCATTGAAATTGCAACAGAAACAGGATCCGGCCACTTCTTCGGCCGGCACGCCGGCATTGGCGAGGAACAGGGTGTCCACCAGGCCGGTGGCCTGGTCATTGGTAATCGCCGCAGCCTTCAGGCCCTGCTGGGCAAATATCCTGGCCAGGGCCTGAATGGCGGTGGTCTTCCCGGCCCCGAGAAAACCGCCCACAAAAAACATCAGAGGTTTCTTGCTCATCTGCCATCTCCTTTATAGTGAAGATAGTCCCTGGGACTGGACACTCAAAAACAGATCGCCCCGCTCAACTTCGCAGCCGTCATCTATGCCGTATCACAACTTTGCTGATTTCTGAGGCACTTCGTCGCAGACGCAGGCCACCTTTATCCCGGTCATGAGGGGCTCCCAGACCCACCGAAACAACAAGGCCGCTACCACCCCGCCTAAAAACGGCCCTAAGATATAAATAGTAAAAAAACCCCCTCGAGGGCCAGGAATGGCGATGGGGCCCCAGCCGGCCAGATAGGCAAAGAGGCGGGGACCAAAATCCCGGGCCGGATTAAGACCAGCCATGGTCAACGGGGCCAGGGCGGTGATAATCACGGTGACCGTAAGTCCGATCATCACCGGGGCAATGGAACTCGGGGGACCGCCCACGTTGCAACCCTCGGTCAACATGAAAATGGTGGTGACCAGCAGAAAAGTTCCCAGGGTCTCGGCCAGAAAAGCGGTTAAGTAAGAGACCGATACTATGTTGGCGGGGGCGCCGGGATTGGGGAAATAATCGGCAAAAATCATGGCCGTCCCCAGGGAATTGCTATCGCCGCGCACCAGATGATGAACTCGCTCAAAACTGGCGATGGAATCCGCAAAAAGGAGATATAAGACGGCAGCGGCGAGAAATGCCCCCATGACTTGCGCCAACCAGTAAACCGGCAGTCTTCTGAGCTGCATCCTTTTGGCCAGTACCATAGCCAGGCTGACGGCAGGGTTCAGATGGGCGCAGGAGAGATGCCGGGTACAATAGATTGCTAAAAAAACCCCGATGCCCCAGACCATGGCCACCTGGAACAATCCGGAGTGAGCGGAAAAAAGCACGCTTACCGCCACCGCGCTGATCCCAAAAAATACCAAAATAAAAGTGCCCAGCACTTCGCCGGCGAAACTATGAAGATATTCTCGCAGCATCGTACCTCCTAAACAAAAATCGCCAATCCTCTTCCTGCAGGCTCCAGAATCATGCCATTTCATGCATATCAAGGCGACGGCAGCCTAAGGTTATTCTGGGCCTGGAGCTTTGCAGGGGCATTGCTTGAGGCGGCTCGTACCTCACCCCTTTGCCAGCCAAAATTCGATTCTATGAGCCCTAAAGGGGCAGATATTCTGCTCTGCCCGGCGTTTGATCATTGCTGCCCGTCGATCTTGCCTTGCCGCATGCCTGGCAAGCTTCGTCCAGAAGTGCTCCAATGGCCTGACGATATGCCTCCAAACTCGCAATCCACCGCAACAGGCATTCAGACCCGGCTGCCGTGAGTTTATAAAAACGTTTCGCCGGCCCTGAATCTGACAGGCTCCATTCGGAAGACACTAAGCCCCGCTTTTCCAGTAGTTTAAGGGAACGATAGACCCCGGTTCCGTCAGGCTTCTGGCCGTTGAACATAGGTTTATCGGCAATTTCCTGGACAATCAGGTAACCATAAAGGTCTTCTTGAGAAAGGATCGTGAGGATCATCGGCTGGATAAGCTTATCGAGATTATTACCCGTGCAGGGACACTTGTCTTGGTTCATTATGAGAGGATCTCCAATAGTAGATTACTCTACTAGTTTGATGATATTCGTCAAGAGAAAAGGTCGCGAGGTTCTGGGCCTTTTGCTTCCAAACCCCCGCCATGGAAGCCAAAAAGATTTTCTACCGGGGAAATCGCAAAAATTTTGATACAATAAACCAATGATCAGTTTTTCAAGGAGTCACGAATGGTTGACCTGAATATGAAGGCCGTGCGGCCGGTGAGACTCACCCCCCAGAGCCGCTTCTGCTTCCGCTGCCACCCCGGGGTGTCGTGCTTTACCGCCTGCTGCGGCAAGACCACCATTATCCTCACCCCCTATGACATTTTGCGGTTGAAGCAGCGCCTGGGGATCACCTCAATGGAATTTTTGGAGAAATACACCCGCCGGGACGTCCACGAGAAATCGGGCCTGCCCCTGGTGGTCATGGACATGCCCCGCTACGGGGGCGCCTGTCCCTTTGTCCGGCCCGTAGAAGGTTGCCAGGTCTACACCGACCGCCCCGCCACCTGCCGCTATTATCCCGTGGGCCAGGGTTCCCTGGTGACGGAGCAGGGCCTGGATGAATTTTACTTCCTGGTCAAGGAAGCGCATTGCAAGGGTTTCGAAAGCGACACCGAGTGGAACGTGGAGACCTGGAAAAAAGACCAGGGGGCCGACTACTACGACGACATAAACCGGGAGTGGAAGGCCATGATGCTCCGGCGCAGCTCGGTGGGCAAGCCCGACATGGATGACAAAACCGCCAACCTGTTTTACCTGGTGATGTACGACCTGGATCAGTTCCGGCGGTTCGTCTTCAGCTCCCGCTTCCTGAATGTGTTTAACGTTGACGAAGAGACCCAGCAGCGCATCTACGACGACGACCTGGAGCTCCTGAAGTTCGGGTACCAGTACCTGAAAATGGTGCTGAAAATCGAAGACACCATGAAGATGCAGGAAACCCCGGATACGCCCCAGGACAGCCAGCCGGCCTCCTGAGAGCGGGGCCTGTTGAAGCGGGACCGAGGCGCCATGGACGACCAAGTGCCGACCCCGGAGGAGATCAGGGACATCCTTCAGAATTACCGCGTCGTGGCGGTGGTGGGGCTCTCCCCCCAGCCGGAGCGCCCGAGCTTTAAGGTGGCCCGGTACCTGCAGGAGCACGGCTACCGCATCATCCCGGTAAACCCCGGCCAGAAGGAAATCCTGGGGGAGAAGTGCTACCCCCGCCTGTCGGACATCCCCTTCCCCGTAGAGGTGGTGGACATCTTCCGGAACGTGGCGGCCATCCCCGCCATCGTTGACGAGGCCATCGCCACAGGGGCCAGGGTCGTCTGGATGCAGCAGGGCCTGGTGGAGCCCGCCGCCGCCCGCAAAGCCAGGAAAGCTGGCCTTGAGGTGGTCATGGACCGCTGCATGAAAATCGACCACGCCCAGTATCTTGGCGTGAGGCCTGGGGGCGTTCGTCGCTTTCTGGTTGACAAAGAACCTAAAAAAGATTCGATAATTTTGTGGGAGCGAGGCTGAAGCCCCGCTGGGCTCAAGCCCGCCCCCCCAGGGTATACTGGACCTGCAAGTTCCCGTTCGGAGGAGAAAATGAGCGTTCCTGTCGAAGTATTTCGCACGGCCGATGTCTATCAAAAGTCACCCGAGATAATCTATTTCTGGCCTTTCCGCGACGACACTCACTTTTGGAGCTACAACATGGTTCCGAGCGGGGCCGATCACTATCTTGGGTTCCAACAGGTGGAGGTTGAGAGAACCACGTTTTCCTACGAGGCTGACGGAAGCCAAAATGCCAATCTCTGGGTAAGGGTCGACCGGCCAGGGCTCATCTTCTTCGCCGCGATGAGGGCGCCGTTTTAATCGGAGGACACAGTGAAAATCTACGCAATTTTCGATCACGCTGGCGAGATTCTGGCGGCGGTGCCCATGGATCCGCCACACCCGAGTGACGGGTACATTCCGCCGCCGATTCCAGTAGCGCAGGCCGGGCAGAAAGCGGCGGAGCTGGAGGTGCCGAAGGAATTTGCGCATCTGAGCTTTCATGAGGTATGCACGAAGATGAGGGTGGATACGAAGTCGCACCATCCGGCTTTGGTGCTGAGCGAGGGGAGGGGCCGGGACTCATAAGATCCAGGTGACAGACACCGCGCCGTCTAGGCGGCGCCAAAAACGCGCCTTGGGACGGTTGTGTCAGTCACCGCCGGCGCGAGATTCGCACGACGATCGAGCGGGAGAACTCTGGAAGCGCGAGCTTTCCCCATAGAAGTAGTGGACATCTTCCGGAACATGGCGGCCATCCCGGCCATCGTTGACGAGGCCATCGCCACAGGGGCCAGGGTCGTCTGGATGCAGCAGGGCCTGGTGGCGCCCGCCGCCGCCCGGAAAGCCAGGAAAGCTGGCCTTGAGGTGGTCATGGACCGCTGCATGAAAATCGACCACACCCAGCTATCAAGGTAAGGTGACTTTTGGAAGAGGGGACCAGGGGTCGGTGGACCCCTGCCCCCTCTCCCAAGCCCTCTCCCCCACCCCCCTAGCATATTTTTATTGCCGGAAAGCCTGTAACTCCCTGCCGCTCCCCCAAATTGCCCTCAACTTACTAAAAGGTTATGCCGAAAAAAGGAAGGACTGCATGTTGAGGGGGAAAAATGGTGGAGATTATTTTATGCATACTCAGCGGCCTGGGCGGCGCCCTGATGGGGGCCTTTTTCAGCGGCCGTATCATTGCCTACGCCCAGTCTCTCAACAGCCAGAAGCTGGTCCGGGATCAGGAGGCCCGCACGCTGCTCAACCTTTTTCAGGCGCTGCACACCGAGTTGACCACGCTATGGACGGGGTATATGGCCCTGGTGGGGGGGGAACTGGAGAGCCTGGATAAACCCGAGGAGCTGACCTTCGGGGGGATTATCTGCGCCTCACAGAATTATTTTTGCGTCTACGACAACACCGCCCACCTCCTGGGGACCCTCGACCCCGACTCCGGCAAACGGGTCATCGAAACCTACGTGAACCTCAAGACCTATTTCGACGAGCTCAACACCTACCAGCGCCTCACGGACAAACACCGGGACGTTCGGCTCAAGACCAACGTCAACCTCTACGAAGCCCGGGAAGTCCGGCAGGAGTATGAGAACTTTTTCAACTACCTGAAAAAACGGCACTTACAGATCAAGGGCCTGGTGATGGGGTCCCTGGAGATGCTCAAGGAATTTATTTCCCTGGGAGAGCAGGCCCGCACCAAGGTCACCCTGAAAATATGAGACAAACTTTTAAGTTAAAGAAAGACTGGGAGGGCTGAGTCGTCAGGAGTGGCGTGATTCTTTAAAAGCTCTGAGAACCGCGTTTATCCTGGTTTGATATCCTTTACCCTGGGCCTTGAACCACTCCAGGATGTCCTGGTCCAATCTTATGCAAACTTTTGCCTTTGGTGGAGGCAAACGGAGAACGGCATCCCTGAAGAAAGCCTCACCTAATTCCGGCATATCGGAAAAATTAATATCCTCATCCCGCATGGCATTCAGACGGACCCAATCAGTCTGTGAGCGCTTCTCTAAATCTTTCTTCTTCATGTCTGGTAGCTTTCCGTATGGAAATCAATCTGATCACTTCTGGGCGTGGTTCAGTGAATACTATTACCACCGCCTTGGTCCGAAGGAACCCGATCCCGATATAACGAGATCTTCCCCGTAGTCATTTTTTTTATCCAGGTTCACCATCATAGGGTTTTGGAAAATTACCAGGGCATCCAGAAAGTCAATTCCGCGCTTTGATAAATTGCTCTGGCGTTGGCGTTCATCCCACTCAAACTGCACGCCTTAAATGTATAGACAAAATGTCTATATGTCAAGATCAGGCATGAGGCATGGTGACGGATTAACCTTGCCTTCTATCTGCTATCAAAATACTGTTCTTTTCCATGGCCTTTCCGTAGAATCCTGAACGTGATATTTCACTTTTCATAAGTTCTCAAAAAAGTTGGTCAAGAATTAAAAAATGTTGGCAAGAATAAAAAGCGGCGCCTTGAAGGGCGTGGACGCCTATATTGTCGAGGTGGAGGTGGACCTGGCCCCGGGGCTGCCGGCCTTCACCACCGTGGGCCTCCCCGAGACCGCGGTGAAGGAGGCCAAGGACCGGGTACGGGCGGCGCTCAAGAATTCCGGCTATCAGTTCCCGGGAAACCGCATCACCATTAATCTGGCCCCGGCGGACGTGCGCAAGGAGGGGACGGGCTTCGACCTGCCGGTGGCGGTGGGTTTGCTCGCGGCCCAGGGGGTGGTGCCGCCGGAGGGGCTGGACCGGTACCTGCTGTTCGGGGAGCTTTCATTGGACGGCCGCCTCAAGGCCACCCGGGGAGTCCTGTCAATGGCGCTCAGCACCCGGGAGGCCGGGCTAAAACTCATCCTCCCCCGGGAAAACGCCCGGGAGGCCGCGGTAGTCCAGGGCCTGGAGCTCTACGCGGTGGACACCCTGACCGAGGTGGTGGATTTTCTGGCCGGGCGCCTGGCCCTCACCCCCACCCCGCCCCTGGCCCCGGCGGAGGCCGGTTGGGAGCCTGCCGATGAGGTGGATTTCAGGGAGGTGCGGGGCCAGGAGCCGGTGAAGCGGGCCCTGCTGCTGGCCGCGGCCGGGGCGCACAACGTCCTCATGGTGGGGCCGCCCGGGGCCGGCAAGACCATGTTGGCGCAGCGTCTTCCCAGCATCCTGCCGCCGCTCAGCTTCGAGGAGGCCATAGAAACCTCGCGGATTTACAGCATCATGGGGCTCCTGCCGGTGGGGCAGGCGCTGCTGCGCCAGCGGCCTTTCCGGTCCCCCCACCACACCATATCGGATGCCGGTCTCATCGGCGGGGGAACCAGCCCCAAGCCCGGCGAGGTGTCCCTGGCCCACCACGGGGTGCTGTTTTTGGACGAGCTGCCGGAGTTCAAGCGGGCCACCCTGGAGGTCCTGCGCCAGCCCCTGGAAGAAGGCCGGGTCACCATCTCCCGGGCTTCGAGTTCCCTCACCTACCCGGCCCGCTTCATGCTGGTGGCGGCCATGAACCCCTGCCCCTGCGGCTTCTACGGCGACCCCCGGCGCCCCTGCACCTGCAACCCCCACCAGATCAACACCTACCGCTCCCGGATTTCCGGGCCGCTCCTCGACCGCATCGACCTCCAGGTGCAGGTACCGGCGGTGCGCTTCGAGGAGCTGGCCGGGCCCACCGACCGGGAGGAGGGCTCACGGGAGTTGCGGGCTAAGGTGCAAAGGGCCCGGGAAACCCAGGGGGCCCGCTTCACCCGGGGGAAGATCTTCGCCAACGCCTACATGACCCCAAGGCACTTAAAGGAGTTCTGTGCTCTCACCGAGGAGACCCGGCGGCTGCTCCAGACGGCCATGGAGAAGCTGGCCCTGTCGGCCCGGGCCTACTCCCGCATTCTCAAGATCGCCCGCACCATTGCTGATCTCTCGGGGGAGGCGACGCTGTCCCCGGCGCACGTGGCGGAGGCGATACAGTATAGGACAATGGATAGAAAATTATAAATTGTCCAAAAAACTTTCTGAGTAATCGTCAAAAGATAGATAATCATAAATAAATTATTACCTTAAGGTGGAGAACTGCCTTGTCTTGTGGCATCCTTTGCACAGGAGGAATAACTTTTTAATACAGATTATTTTCTAAATGACCGGAGAAAACGCCATGAGGAGATCCCTCGGGCCGTGGCGCTGGCAACGGCGTCTTAAGCATCTTAAGGTGGCGAGCTGCTTGGTCGGCGTTGCCTTCCTGATGGCCGTGAGCTCGTGGGCAAAGACTTCGTCAACGCCGGCCACACCGCCGGGCACCGCGCCCGGTTCGGCGGGGCTCAAACCGATTAGCCGGACCGCGCTTCAGGCCGCCGTGGCCACGACCGCCAGGAAGCTTCTGGTTCCCGGCGCCGTGGTCCTCCTGCGCACCCCCCAGGGCGAGTTCATGGTCACTTACGGCACCACGAAGCTGGGCGCCACGACCCCGCCCAAAGCCGACACCCACTTCCGGATCGCTTCCAATACCAAGACGATGACCGCCGCGGTGATCATGCAACTGGCTCAGGAGGGCAAGCTTAACCTCAGCGAGCCGATCTCGAAGTACATCCCGGGGGTGCCCAACGGTGATTCTATCACCCTCGCCGAACTGCTGGAAATGCGCAGCGGCCTCTATAACTACACCGACGCCCCCGAATTTTCCGCTACCCTCGACCGTGACCCGAGCCAAGGTCTGGACCCCGGAGGAATTGCTGGCCATCGCTTTCAAGCACCCGCCCAACTTGCCGCCCGGTACGGCCTATCAATACTGCAACACCAACTACGCGCTGCTGGGGCTAGTCGCTGAGAAGGCCGATGGCAGGCCGTTGGCCAAGATTATGCACGCCCGGTTGTTCAGGCCGCTGGGCTTGCGGAGCACCCTGCTCCCGGCTGCCACCTCGAACACCATCCCCCCACCTTTCTCGCACGGCTACCTGTATGGCAACACCTCGGAAGCCTTAGTGGGCACGCCGCCGTACTCGCCCGATTTTAAAGCCGCGGCCAGGGCCGGGGAAGTCCTGCCCCACGACTATACCAACCTGAACCATTCCTTTGCCGCGGCGGCCGGTGGCGTCATCTCCACCGCCAACGATCTCGCCACCTGGATACGGGCGCTGGTTGCCGGCCGCGTGCTCAACCCCGCCTATCAGCGCCGCTGGCTCGAAAGCCTCAAGCCCGAGGACCCCAAGAAGCCCAACGGCCAACAGTACGGGTACGGCATCGCCCAGATGCGCTGGGGGCCGAATGCCGTCTATTTTCACGGCGGCGAGACCCCCGGCTACAATTCGTTCATCGGCTACGACCCCGCCAACCAGATGACGCTGGTGGTGTGGACCAATCTGACCGTCTCACTCGACATGGCGCCGACGGCCAATACCCTCATGGTGACAGTGCTCGACCAGATCTACACGGTGTCACCGTTGGCGCCTCCGCCCCCGGCGCCCGCCAATCCGTAAAAGGGCGTTTGACAAGGAGCCATCAATCGGCAAGAATTGACACCCACAGAGGGAGACTGAGGTGGAGGGGGAGGCCGCCCTGTCCCCGGCGCACGTGGCCGAGGCGATACAGTATAGGACAATGGATAGGAAATTTAAGGATTGAGGGTTCCATAATGACAAGCGCAGACCAAACCCGTAGGACTAATCCAGACCGTGAACGATTGAAGCGACTTCAAGGTATCTTCATGCCTTATGCAACAAAGAGAATATCCCAGTATTATGAGGCAACCGGATCCGTTGCAAGATTTGTTCATTACACCTCAGCCGAGGCAGCGTTGCAAATCATCAAAAGTAAACGCATTTGGATGCGCAACACAACTTGCATGTCTGATTACAGTGAGGTAATGCTTGGCTATAGCATTCTCTTAAAATTTTTTAGTAATGATAATAATAAAAAAGAGTTTATAAAGGCTCTTGAAGGAGTTGCTACAGGAGTTGCACCGGAAGCAATTAAGTTGTTTGATCAATTGACGAATGATATTCGCTTCAACACTTATATTGCAGCGGTTTCAGAGCATGACGTGGAAGAGGATTTTCATGGGCGTCTTTCAATGTGGCGTGCGTTTGGTGGGACCACAGCTCGTGTTGCTATTGTTATTAATGTACCCTGGGAATCTGAAGGTTCTGAAGTAATGAATATTCAATTTGAGACCGTTGCGAAAGACTTAAGTCTTGGCGTTTCTGTTGTTGGATGAGCTTGGGCTACAAGTTCAACCTGAACAGTTTTCGAGTTTGATTAAAGGAGTTCACCTCGTTTTCGGAATTTTAGTCGTCGATTGGCGCCCTGTGCTTAATAAGATCCCTTGATAAGGGTTTGAGTTGGCGTTTAAGCCCGAGTCCAGGAGCAGGCCGGACTTCGCAGCCTCAGGAGCCTGACCCAACGTTTGAGGTTGACCACCAAGGCTACCATGAAGGTCTGGATGGCCACTTTGGTCAGTCCCCAGTAGCGGGCCTGGCGCAAACCGTGGAACTTTTTGCACTCGGCGAACTTTCTTTCGATCTTGGGGCGTTCCCGCCAGGATTTACGAGGCCGTCCGGGGCGAGGGTAACGGGGGTACAGACCGGGAGCCACGCCCAGGGCCGCCAGGTGGGCGCGGTTGGCTTTACTGTCATAGGCCTTGTCCCCGGTCAGTTCCCGGGCTTGGGGCTGGGCCAACTCGGGCAAGACCGCCCCATCGGGGACGTTCCCCGGGGTGGCCGTGGCCTGGACGATGAACTCGGAGTCGGCATCCTGCACCACGTGGCATTTGTACCCGTAGAAGCCCTTTTTCGGGGTCTTGCGGCCGAAGCGGGCGTCTGGATCGGGAGAGCTCCGGTCCACGTAATGATCGTCGTCATCACCGTCTTGGTGCTCCTTCTTCAGGCGAAAAAGGTCCACCTTGGCGGTCATGTGGGTGGCGTCGATGATGTGCAGGCGGTCGGAGACCAGCCCTTGGACCCGGGCCTGCTCCACCACCTGGTTAAAGAGCTTCTGGAAGCCCTCGGCCCCCAGGCGCTGCCGGAAACGGCACAAGGTGGTGTGATCGGGAGGTAGTTCCTCGGCGCTCAGGCCCAGGAAACACTTGAACATCAGATCCCAGGTGGCCCGCTCTTCCAGCTGCCGGTCCGAGAGGTCATAGAGGAACTGCAAAAAGACCAGCTTGAACATGAGTACCGGGTCCCAGGGATCCCGGCCCCAATCCACGTAAAAGTCTTTCAGGGCCGCTTTGACAAAGGCAAAGTCCACAGCCCGAGACAGATCGTGGAGAAAATGGGGGCGCCGGCGGAGCAACTGGTCGTAAATGAAGTTGCCGAAGAAGGAGCCGTTGGCGCTGCCGGTCTTGCTCATGCGGGCCTCCAGGGAAAATATTATTTACCTGATATTACACCAGGTTGAGCATTTCTAGCGAGAGATTTTTCAATCATTTTAAGCAAAATTTACGATGTGTTTCGCAACAGTCTCAATTTAGCCCAGTAGCTTATTTCAAGGAAGAGGAAGTTTTTGACCAGCTTCGTATAGTTATCAACAATGTTCGAACCAATTCTGAGTTTCTCCGTTCAGTAGATCGTCAACTCATAGTCAATATGATATTTCATATGCTTATGATAGGTGTTGTTTGTCTTAAACACAAAGGTTTTCATGAAGAGCGGGAGTGGCGTGTTGTTTATGCTCCTAAGCGCCTCCCTTCTCCACTCATTGAGTTCTCGACTGAGATTATCGGGGGAATCCCTCAGACTGTTTACAAAATACCAATTGACAGTAAGGTTTCTGGTCTCCCCGGTGATCTTGACCTGTCAAGATTGTTCGACCGCCTGATTATTGGTCCATCCCAATTTCCTTGGGCTATGTATGAATCATTTGTTGCGGCGCTTACAGAAGCGGGGGTTTCTGATGCCGGAAATCGAGTTTTTACTTCAGATATCCCTATCCGGACATGATACCGGAAATGCGTCATTGAACAATTATGCCTGCCACAACCCTGTCAGAAGCTGATCGGACCCGGCTGTTGGACGCGGCCAGGGAGGCCCTGGATCGGGCTTACGCGCCTTATTCAGGGATCAAGGTGGGGCGGCGGTGTTGACCGAGGGCGGGCAGGTGTTTAGCGGCGCCAACGTGGAGAACGCCTCCTATGGGCTGTCCCTGTGCGCCGAGCGGGCGGCGGTGGCGGCGGCGGTGGCCGGCGAAGGGCCAGGGATGCGCCTCCGGGCCATCGCGGTGGCGAGCGACCGGACGGGGGCCTTGGCTCCCTGCGGGGCCTGCCGCCAGGTGATCCAGGAGCACGGCCCCGGGGCCCTGGTGATTTTTGAGGGGGAAGAGGGCCTGGTCACGGCTCCCATCGCTGAGCTTTTGCCCCAGGCCTTCCGTCTCCGGGAATAAGGCTGGACCCCTAGCCCGCTTTATGTATGAAGATTGAGAATTCTTGGTCAACTATATGAAATATATACCTAAAATAAATAACCTAAAAAAGCAGATGGTTTTTTACAAAGGCTATCAAGCCTGTGCCACCACGTTCTGTGCTGCTTGGTGAATTATCCAGGCTAGGGTTCTGTCACCCGACACCTGGTAAAGGCCTCCCTTTCCTAAATAGCGAGAGCCTTCGCCGGCGCTCCGGATGACCTCACGAGCCTGACCGGCTGGTCCAGGGCGGGACTGTGGCCATCCCGGTTAGGCCCATGCCCAAAAATTGATATTGCCAGCCCTGCCGCTCCCCTAAAAGAGCCATCCCCCCATCTTGCGGACCTTCCCGGTAAGGCCCAACTTGTTAATCAGACCGGGATATCTGCCCGGAAAAAGCGGATATTGGTTTTACTTTTAGAATATACTGATATAATTTAACAATTAAGTGAAGCCTGGAAAAGGCGGAAACCGCAGAGGGAGGTTCGGGATGTCATACTCTATGGAAAACCTGAAGAGAAAAATCACGGAATTTTACCCGGATATTGAAAAGCACCAGGTGAAGACCGACGTGACCTTCGACAAGGAAAAAAACGTCTACGTCATAAAGATGGAGAAAGAGGGGCACGCCCTTACCACCTTTCTCGAGAAACCCGACGCCGACTCCTGTATGGAAGGGTTTAAATGCGTCTACCTGGGGCTGCACATTGCTGAATTCATGAAGAATTTCGAACTGCGGGAGAAATAAGCGGCGGGTAGCGCCCATGACGGAAAAATTTGCCCTGTTCGCCTTCAACGGCGAGGCCATGTGTTTTATCCACGTGCTGTTGAACGGCCTGGAGCTGGCGGCCCGGGGCCACGAGGTCAAGATCGTCATCGAGGGGGCGGCCTGCCGCCTGATCCCGGAACTGGGAGAGACGGTGCACCCCTTCTACCAGCACTACAGCAAGGCCCGTGAAAAGGGCCTGATCGCGGGAATTTGCCAGGCCTGCGCCCAGAAAATGGGGAGCCTGGAAGCGGCCCGGACGCAGGGCCTGACTATTCTGGCGGACATGTCGGGGCACGCCGGCATGGCTCCTTTTATACTGGACGGGTACCGGATCATCACCTTCTGACGGCAAGTCTGGGGGGGCTTGCCGGCGGAGTCCCAGGGCCCTGGCCCACAAGCCTGAGCCCAAGGGGACGGCAGCAGCACCGTAACCGTTGGGGGGGAGCACGTATCATGAAACTATTCAAAGGACAGGGGGAAGCCAAGATCGACCCCAGGATCGACCGGTTCGCGAACCGGCGGCGCTGGGCCCGGCGGCTGGGCCTGATTATCTATGGGCTCCTGTTTACCGGGCTCCTGGGGCTGTTGGCCGTGGCCGCGTTCATCTATTTCGTCTTCATCAAAAACCTGCCTGATTTCACCAGCATCAAGGAATACCGGCCGCCGGTAATCACCAGCATTTACACCCGGGACGGCCGCCTCATGGGCGAGTTCTACAGTGAGCGGCGCATCGAGGTGCCATACGGCCGCCTGCCCAAGCACCTGGTGATGGCCTTCGTGGCCGCGGAAGACACCCGCTTTTTCGAGCACCCCGGGGTGGACCTGTACGGCATTTTAAGGGCCTTCATCCGGAACGTGGAGGCGGGGGAAATCGTCCAGGGGGGGAGCACCATCACCCAGCAGGTGGTGAAGCGCATCATGCTTTCCTCGGAGCGCAGCTTCGGCCGCAAGATCAAAGAGGCGGTGCTGGCCTACCGCATCGACAAGTACCTCACCAAGGAAGAAATCCTCACCATCTACCTGAACAATATTTTCCTGGGGCGGGGGGCCTACGGGGTGGAGGCTGCGGCCCAGGAATTTTTCTCGAAGCACGTGGAAGACCTCTCCCTGGCGGAGGCGGCGATTCTGGCGGGCATCCCCAAGGCGCCCAGCCGTTACTCCCCCTACCTGGCCCCCCAGCGGGCCAAGGAGCGCCAGGAATATGTGCTCCGGCGCATGGTGGACATGGGCTACATCACCCAGGCGGAAGCGGCCGCGGCCCTGCGCCAGCCCATCAAGCTCAAGCCGCTGCGGCCGGACTGGCTCAAGGAATGCGGCTACTTCACGGAGTACGTGCGAGGCCAGTTGGAGGAGCGCTTCGGCAAAGAACAGGTGATGTCCCTGGGCCTGAAGGTTTACACCACGGCTGACCTGGGGCTGCACCAGGTGGCCCAGGGGGCCATCAAGGAAGGCATCAACGGCCTGGTGCAACGGAACGGCTACCACGGCCCCCTGCGGCACATAGAGGCCAAAGACCGGCCGGCCTATCAGGCCCGCCAGGTGGCGTTTTATAAAAAATTTCCGCCCCGCAAGGGCATCCTGGTGAACGCCCTGGTGGTCCCGGTGGATAAGAAGAAGAACCCCGGGACCTGGGTCCGCTTCGGGGAGGGCTGGGGTCATTTGACCCTGCCCCCGGTGAACGAGGATGACGATGAGCCCCGGGCGTCGTTCCAGCCCGGCGATGTGCTGCAGGTCCGCCTGGTGGACCGCGACCGCAACAACCGCTGGACCGCGGTGCCCCAGGTGGCCCCCATGGTCCAGGGGGCGCTGTTGTCCATGGAACTGGAGACCGGCAAGGTCCGGGCCATGATGGGGGGCAGGGATTTCACCGACAGCACCTACAACCGGGCGACCCAGGCGCACCGGCAGCCGGGGAGCGCGTTCAAGCCGATTCTGTATGCGGCCGCGGTGGAGCGGGGTTTTGGGCCCAACACCATTCTCGAGGATGAGCCGTTGTCCCTGCCGGGGGGCCGCCACGGGGAGGAATGGAGCCCCCAGAACTACGATCACCGTTACTACGGCCCCATCCGGCTGTCCACGGCCCTGGCCCAGTCCCGGAACATCCCGGCGGTGCGCACCATGATGGCCATCGGCGTCCCGGCGGTGCTGAACATGGCCAAGAACCTGGGGATCGCCTCCCCCATATACCCGAACTACGCCTCGGCCCTGGGGGCCTCGGAGGTGACCCTGCTGGAGCTCACCCGGGCCTACTCGGTCTTTCCCAACCACGGCACCCTGGTCGAGCCCACTTTCATCGAGCGCATCGAAGACCGGGACGGCCGGCAGCTTTATGATGCCAGGCCCCGGCGGCGCCAGGTGATCAGCAACGAGACGGCGGACATCATGACCAACCTGCTGCTGGGCGTGGTGGAGCATGGCACCGCCACCCGGGTCCAGGTGCTGGACCGGCCCGTCGGCGGCAAGACCGGCACTACCAACCAGACCCGGGATGCCTGGTTCATCGGCTTTACGCCGTCGTTGATCACCGGGGTCTGGGTGGGCATGGACTCCGAACGCAGCCTGGGCAAAAAAGAAACCGGTTCCCAGGCGGCGGCGCCCATCTTTATCAACTACATGCAGACGGCCTTGAAGGGCCAGCCGGTGCAGCAGTTCGCCGAAGAGGTCAGAAACACGCCCAGACGGGACGAGCCTGAGGTAGAATACGACGAAGAAGAGCCGGCTGATCAACAGGAAGATTTCTACCCTGAAAAGAGTACGGTGACCGAGGGTGCGCCCAAGGCCCCAGCCCCTGCCAATAAAAATTTCTTTAAGAATGACATGGAGGGCTGAGGCAAAAATAGCCATTGTGGGGGGAGGACCAGGGAGCAGCGGCTCCCTGCCCTCCCCCCACACCCCCCTCCCAACCCTAATCAGTGGGTGGTCAACGGCCGGAGCTACGCACCGGCCGTTGACAATTTTCTCACCTACTCAAGGGATTGGGGGTGGGGGGAGGGGGTAAGGGTTCCACCCTTAGCCTCCTCCCCCACAAACATGCTTTTACTGTTTTTGAGGAGATCATGCGACAGATTGACGTGAAAACCATCATTGCCGCGGTGAAAAACGCGGCCATTGCGGCAAACTACGAACAGGACGAAGACCTGCTGGAGGCCTTTGCCCGGGGCGAGCAGGAGGAGGAGTCGGCGGCCGGCCGGGAAATCTTCCGCCAGCTTCTGGAAAACGCCCGCATCGCCAAGCAGGAACGGATCCCCCTGTGCCAGGACTGCGGCCTGGCGGTGATCTTCGCGGCAGTGGGTCAGGAGGCGCAGATCGTCGGGGGCGATTTCGCCGCGGCCATCGAGGAGGGCGTGCGCCAGGGCTACGGCGAGGGGAATCTGCGCAAATCGCTGTGCCACCCGCTGACCCGGAAAAACACCGGCGACAACACCCCGGCGGTCATTCACACCGACATCGTCCCCGGGGACCGCATCAAACTCATGGTGGTATCGAAGGGCGGCGGCAGCGAAAACGGCAGCAAGCTCTTCATGCTGAAGCCTGCCGAGGGCGTGGCCGGCATCAAGGAGCGGGTGGTGGCCACGGTGGCGGAGGCCGGCCCCAACGTCTGCCCCCCCGTGATCGTGGGGGTGGGCATCGGCGGCAACTTCGAGCGCTCGGCCCTGCTGGCCAAAAAAGCCCTCCTGCGCCCCCTCAAGGACCACAGCCCGGACCCGGAAGTGGCGGCCCTGGAGAAGGAGTTGCTGGCCGCGGTGAATGATTTAGGGATCGGGCCCTCGGGGTTGGGGGGCCGGATCACGGCGCTGGGGGTCAAGATCCTCATGCAGCCCTGCCACATCGCCAGCCTGCCGGTGGCCGTGAACATCCAGTGCCACTCCAGCCGCCACCAGGAAATGGTCCTTTAGGAGGGGTCATGAGTAAACAGGTGAAGTTAACGCCGCCCCTGACCGATGAGATGGTGAGGTCCCTGGTGACAGGTGACCAGGTCCTGGTGAACGGCGTCATCTATACGGCCCGGGACTCGGCCCACAAGCGGCTCATGGAACTGCTCAAGGCCGGCGAGCCGTTGCCGGTGGATTTCAAGGGGCAGATTTTGTACTATGTAGGCCCCAGCCCGGCCGGGCCCGGCCGGGTTATCGGCGCGGCCGGCCCCACCACCAGCACCCGCATGGACGCCTACACCCCCACCATGCTGCAGCTGGGGCTCAAGGCCATGATCGGCAAGGGGAAAAGGAGCCCCGAGGTGCTGGCGGCCCTCAAGGAATACACCGCGGTGTATCTCGGCGCCACCGGGGGAGCGGGGGCGCTGATCTCCAAGTGCATCAAGGCCGCGATCCGTGGTGGCCTTCCCGGATCTCGGCCCCGAGGCCATCCACCGCCTGGAGGTGGAGGACTTGCCCACCATCGTCATCAACGACTGCCACGGCGGGGACCTCTACGAGCTGGGCCGGCGGGAATACGCCCGGGTGCATCTGAGGATGACGGAAAACTGGTTTGGCAACGGGTTCTATTATTTAACCTAAAAAAAGTTCGACCCATGAGAGCTTTCCCGACCAAGACGGGGTGCAAGCAATGCCGGTGGATCTCGAAAAAATCCAGGAACGGATCGAGGAGAAACTGCGCTCCTTCCAGGCGTATAAATTTGACGCCATGGAAAACGACGCACTCAAGACATTTTTCGACCTGGCCCAGGAATACGAGACCCTGGACAATTTCTACCGGCTGTCGGTGACGGTCATCAAGGAATTCTTCGACCTGGACTCCCGCCTCTACCTGGTGTCCCGGGAGGGTATTCTGAGCCTGGTGTGCGACACCATACAGGGCATCCACCCGGACCAGCCCCCGGCCCCGGAGGGCATCTGCCTCAACAACCAGCCCTACAGCATCAGGGACTCCTGGGTGGGGCCCATCCAGGGCAACATGATCCTGGTGGACCGCCTGCCGTTCTACACCAAGGAGCAGCCCATCGGCATGCTGGAGGTCTTCCCCCAGGAGAAAATCACCGAGCGGCGGCGCTTCTTCCTGGAGAAATACACCAACCGCCTGGGCTACAACCTCCACAACAAGATCATCGCCTGGCAGAACATCCAGCACATCCGCTTCATCAACAGCCTGGTGGCGGATATCGAACACAACATCATCCTCCCCAACATCAGCCTGAGTCTTTATTTACGGAAGCTCAAGGGCAAGATCAAGGCGCTCAAGGCCCTGGAATGCAGCTGCTTCAAGGCGGACTCGGATGAGGCGGCGCAGCTCCACGACCTGGCGGAGGAGATGGAGCAGGATTACCAGACCCTGGAGCGCCAGTACCGGGGGGTGAGCCTGTTCATCGAGAGCCTGTTCCGGCCGTCCCATTTCCAGAAGGGCCAACTGGTGCTGAGAAGGCGCACCGCACGGGTGCTGAGCGACATCATCACCCCCCAGCTGCAGCTGTTTATGCCCAAGCTCAAGGAGCGCAACATCGACATCGACGTAGGGCTGGGCGGCGTCCCCGACGTGGATTTCCCCCTGTCCGTGGACAAGGGTCTCATGGCCCAGGTTTACGCCAACCTGTTTTCCAACGCGGTGAAATACACCCGCACCAACCACGAGGGGCGCAAGTACCTGTCCTTCGGCCGGGAGGAACTCAAGGATTTTTTCGGCCCCGGCAAAGACGGCATCAAGTTCAACGTCTTCTCCACCGGCCCCCACATCCCCCCGGAAGACGTGCCCCGGATTTTCGAGGAAGGCTACCGGGGCTCCAACATCGACAAGGAAGTGGGCACTGGCCGGGGCCTTTACTTCATGCGCAACGTAATCGAGACCCATGGGGGCGTGGTGGGCTATGAACCCACCTACGAAGGCAACAATTTCTATTTCGTGCTGCCCCTGGTGACGGGGCCCGAGCCTCCCCTAAATGTGGAAGTGGCGAACGAACCCAATCATCATTGACGAGGCTTGGCGGCCATGCCCCTGCGCTACCTGGCCCGGGAACTGTACCGGCTGACCCGGAAGGTGGAGGATCTGGAGCGGCAAATGACCGCCCTGGGCACCGGGCCGTCCCCGGAGCGGGGGCCCCTGGAGGCCGAGCTTTTTCAGGCCAGGAAAGACCGGGACCACCTGCGAGGCGCGCTGGAGTCGAAAAAAGACCAGCCGGTGGTATAGTCTTTATAAAATTCCGTTGCTGCTACCTGCCCACCTACCCTCCCTCAACCCCAGGAAATCGACCAACATTATGATTTGAGTCCCTGCCGGTGCGGCGCGCCAAGCCAGGCAGAAATTTTTTATTGAACATATGGTCAATTAGAGATATGATGAAAAGCAAGAGCCATACAAGATGGTGGCGGGAGGCGGTGGGCCAGACGGCGTCACCTCCGGGAGCCCCGGTAAGGGGTTTCATCCCCGGGACTATCAATGGCCAAGGAGGCAGCAGCATGGCAGGTTTTAAAGGTGGGGCCCGGCAGGACGAACAGGCATATGTGGAGGGCGGGCCGGCGGCTGTCCAGAAACGGCTGGCCGAACCGGACAGGACTATATGAATATTATCGCCGTGAGCAGCGAAGGCCCGTCCCTGGACGATCAGGTGGACCCCCGCTTCGGCCGGGCCGCGGGCTTTGTGGTGGTGGATATTAATACCATGGAACACCGGTACGTCGACAACGGCCAGTCACAGGTGATGGCCCAGGGGGCGGGCATCCAGGCGGCGGAATTAATCGTCCAGGCGGGGGCGAACTGCCTCCTCACCGGCTTCGTCGGCCCCAAGGCCTTCCAGGCCCTGACCGCGGCCAAAATCAAAGTGGGGCAGAACCTGGACGGCCTCACCGTGGGCCAGGCCGTGGAGCGCTTCAAAGACGGCCAGGTGGAAATGGCCCAGGCCCCCAACCGGACCGGCCGATGATCGTATCGGTGGCGAGCGGCAAGGGCGGCACCGGCAAGACCACGGTGAGCGCCGCCCTGGCCACGCTTTGGGACGGCCCGGTGACGGCTGTGGACCTGGACGTGGAAGAGCCCAACCTGCACCTCTTTCTCCGGCCGGACCTTAACGGGCAGGAAACGGCTCATCTCATGGTGCCGGTGGTGGATGAGGCGCGGTGCAGCCGCTGCCGCGCCTGCTCCGAGCTCTGCCAGTTCAAGGCCATCGCGGTCATGGGGGAGGTGATCCTGACCTTCCCGGAGATGTGCCACGGCTGCGGCGGCTGTATCGAGATCTGCCCGGAGCAGGCGGTCTCGGCGGGGCAGCGGGAGTTGGGACAGATCAGTTGGGGGCAGGCCGGCAGCATCGGCTTTATTACCGGCCGGCTGCGGGTCGGCGAGGCCATGAGCCCGCCCCTGATGCGCCTGGTGAAGGCCAGGCTGCAGGACAGACTGGCGGCGACCGGCGGGGACGCCATCATCGACGCGCCGCCGGGGGTGAGCTGCCCCGCGGTGGCCGCGGTGCTGGACAGCGACGTCATTGTCCTGGTGACCGAGCCCACTCCCTTCGGCTTTTATGACTTTCGGCTGGCCTGGGAGGCCTTCAGCCCCCTAAACAAACCCCTGGCCGCGGTGATCAACCGGGCCGGGCTGGGCACTGACGACATTTACCGGTTCTGCCGGGACCAGGGCCTGCCGGTGGTAGGCGAGATCCCCTATGAGCGGGCCATTGCCGAGGCCTACGCCCGGGGCCGCATCATTACGGAGGTGTCCCCCGGGGCCAGGCAAACCCTGGCGGCGCTCCCGGACCGGCTGCGGGGCCTGGCCGGATTAGCGGACGCCCGGAAGAGCGCCCATGCGTGAGATCATCATCATCAGCGGCAAGGGCGGCACCGGCAAGACCTCCCTCACCGGGGCCTTCGCCCATCTGGCCGGCCACAAGATCATCTGCGACCTGGACGTGGACGCCCCCGACCTGCACCTGCTGCTGCAGCCGGCGCGGGAGCGTGAGGAGGAGTTCTACTCGGGGCACGAGGCGGTAATCGACCGGGAGAAATGCACCTCCTGCGGGTTGTGCGCCACCCTGTGCCGGTTCGGGGCCATCCGGGAGAACGGCGCGGGGTTCGAGATCGACCCCAGGCGGTGTGAGGGCTGCAAGGTCTGCGTGGCCTTATGTCCGGAGGCGGCCGTGCAATTCCCGGACAAGCACTGCGGCCAGTGGTACATCTCCTCCACCCGGTTCGGGACGCTGGTGCATGCCCAGCTCTTCCCCGGGGGGGAAAACTCGGGGAGGCTGGTGATGGTCTTAAAACAGCAGGCCCGGAAGCTCGCCAAGGCATCGGCGGCGCCCCTGGTCCTCTGCGACGGCGCTCCGGGCATCGGCTGCCCGGTGATCAGTTCGCTGTCGGGGGCGCACCTGGCGGTGGCGGTCACCGAGCCCACCCCATCGGGCCGCCACGATCTCGAGCGGGTGGCGGAACTGTGCCGGCACTTCCGGGTGCCGCTCACGGTGATCATCAACAAGTGCGACCTGAATCAGGATGAAACCCTGGGCATCGAGGCCTTCTGCCGGGAGCAGGATTACCCGGTGGCCGCCCACCTCCCCCACGACCCGGTGATGACCCGGGCCATGATCCAGGGCCTGGTGGTAACCGAGATGCCCGGGGGGCCTTTCACCGAAGCTGTGCAGCGCGGCTGGTCCCGCATCGAGGCGTTGGCCGGCCTGCGGCATTAGTGCGAAACCTTGCCGGGCTCAGCGGCAGCGCCCGTGGCCGGCAGGATTATTTAATCCAACATTCAAGGAAACCAAGGAGAAGCAGATGAATGCTACGATTGTCGCCATCCCCTCAACTCATCCCGGGGGGCTCGAGGCGCCGCTGGGGGCCCATTTCGGCCACTGCGACCTCTATACCCTGGTGAAGATTGCCGAAGGCAAAGTGACGGAGGTGGCAACGCTCCCCAACGTTCCCCACCAGCAGGGTGGCTGCATGGCCCCGGTGAACCACCTGGCGCAGCACGGCGTCCAGGTCCTCATCGCCGGCGGCATGGGCATGCGGCCGCTGATGGGGTTCAACCAGGCGGGCATCGAGGTGCGCTACGGCAACGGCGCGCAAACCGTGGGGGAGGCCGTGGCGGCGTTCCTTAAGGGTCAGCTGCCCAAATTCGACACCGAGTTTACCTGCGGTGGCGGTCAGCAAGCCTAGTTATAACCGGAGTTTAGTGGGGGAGTGGGGTTCCCACGGGCTGGAAGCCCGTGCTACCGGGGTCAGTGGACCCTTACCCCCTCCCCCCAATCCATTAGTGGGGTGCTAGAAGTTGCCTAAATTACTCAGAAGAGAGGTGACCATGCTGCACATCCTCCTCGTCACCCCCCGCCTTGACTCTTGGCACGGTTTCGCCGATGCCTTGTCCTCCGACTCGGGGGTGCGCCTGGAGAACGCGGCTTCCGGCGCCGCGGCTCTTGAAGCAGTGGGCCGGGCCGCCCCCCAGCTGGCGATCATCGACGCCGGCCTCCCGGATATCTCCCCCCTGGACCTGGTCCGGAAGCTGCTCATGGTCAACGCCTTAGTCAACACCGCGGTGGTGAGCGATCTTAACGAGGCTCAGTTTCACGAAGCCAGCGAGGGCCTGGGGATCTTGGGGCGGCTGCCGGTGAATCCGGGCCGGGACGAGGCCGCCGACCTCCTGGGGAAGCTCAAGGCAGTGCTCGGGGGATTAGGTTAGATTCCCGGTTCTGGAGTAATCGAAGAACGGCCCCGCCGGGAACAAGGGCGGTGCCGGTGGCTTGACCTGCGCGCGGCGCGGGTGGCGGGGCATCAATCCTGCGGCAGCTAAAATCCCAGCTTATAAAGGGACAACACCACCGCGGCAAAAATCAGGCAATAGACGCCGAAGTACTGCCAGCGGCCCTGTTCCAGCCAACGGGACAGCCATTTCAAGGCCAGGAGCCCCGAGGCGAAGCTCAGGGCCATGCCCAAGAGGCTCGGGAAAAAGAGGCCCATGAGGCTGCCCCCCGGAGAGCCGGCCAGGGCGTGGGCCTTGAGCAGCCTCAGGACTTCCCGCAGGATGACCGGGGGGGTGAGGACCACGGCCAGGGCGAAACTGAAGGCCTCGGCCCGCTCCTTGGCCAGGCCCAGCAAAAGGCCGGTGGAGATGGTGGCGCCGGACCGGGAAAACCCCCGGAAAGGCAGGCACAGACCCTGCACGGCCCCGATCCAGGCGGCGGCCTTGAAACCCAGCAGCTGTTTTTCGTGGACGAGCTTCTCCTGGATGCCGGAGTAAATGATCAGGACCCCGGCCGCAGCCAGGGCCATGGCGATGAGGGGGAGGTTGCCGAAGAGGAGCTCCACTTCGGCCCCATGGATATGCCCCAGGGCGATTTTCTCGATGAGGTATTTCAGGACCAGGCCAACGACGCCCGTGATAAAGGTGGCGGCGATGATCAGCCGGACGAAGATCCAGAATTTCTGGCGGGAGGAAAAGAAGTGGGATTTCCAGTAGGCCCAGAAATAGGTGATCACCGTGAACATGGTGCCGGTATGGAGCATCACCAGGAGGAGCGTCATCTCCGGGCTGGTGGGATCAAGGCCCATGAGCTTTTCCGCCACGATGACGTGGGCCGAACTGGACACCGGCAAAAGCTCGGCGGCCCCCTGAACGACAGCAAGGATGAGAATTTTTATGAGAGACATGCTAAAAACTCTTTCCTCTCGTGAAGGTCTTTAATCCGGGCCGTAAGTACGGCAGCGTCAGTGCCGCCCCGGCCTCACGGCCCGGGGGTTAGCCCCCTGCCGTGCCCCGGGCATAAAACCAGCGGGGGCAATACTGCCGGATAATACACCGGTGAGGGCGTTTTATGGTGAGAAAAGCGCGCGGGGGACTTAAAAAAGTCCGGAAGCGGTGGCGAATAGGCTTGCTTGAGAAGTGTATCCAACCGTAATTTAAATAAAATTGGCTGGGGGAGGAGGGCTCGAACCTCCATCGGATACTTTTAACTATTTGATATCTCGGTTATTTTATACTGTCCCCAAAGTTCCAAGGACGTTTTGGGGACGGTCCCCGGAAGTTCAGTCTGTCTCTGCATTTCCTGTCCTGCTCCGGACAAGAGCTTTTTCATCTCTCGGAGACCTGCGCCGTTGCAGGGTTTCTCTGAGAGTGGTGATGTGCAGCTTGGCATACCGATCCATCATCTCCCGAGTCTTGTGCCCCAATAGCCCTTGAATCAACTTGTCAGATACTCCCTCATTGAGGAGCTGGGTGGCCAGGGAGTGGCGGGTGCCCTGGTATGGGGCGATCTTAACCCCCACTGCCTTGCAGGCGATATCCCAGGTGCGCCATACCATATTGATGGTAAGGGGGCCCCCGTTTAAGGTGAATACGAAGTTGCTGCCTTTCAGCGGGGCGGGTAGACGCCGTAAAGCCTCCACCAGGTCATCGGTGAGGGGCACATCCCGCACATTTTTTTCTTTGGTGGAATCCCGGTAAATCCTACCGTCCATGCCGGCGGCAATCTTAGCCACGCCCTCTTCCAAATCAACCCGCTCCCACCTCAAGGCACGGGCCTCATTGTGGCGGCAGCCGGTGCGAATAAGGAAAAGGAAGAATGCCCTGCGAATGGGGCAGTTGATCTTCTCCAGGATGCGCTCCTGAGTCTCCTCATCGATGACCCGAATCTCCGGCTCTGGTGCTTCCACTTTCGGAAAATCCGGAACCCGACCGATATCCCGCCGGCGGAAGGCGTCAGTCAGGACCTTCTGTAGGCTGACCTATATGTGCTTCCGGGTCCTTATAGACAGGCGGCTGGGAAGCTCCAGACAGAAGTCCTCGATATGTCCCTGTTGAGGTCCTTGAGATTGAACCTACCCAGTCCCGGAACCAAATAGGAGACGC
>CAVZAM010000042.1:0-251897 GCA_963773285.1 uncultured delta proteobacterium | reverse complement strand
AAGCCGCGCCTCCCCGTTTACGGTTCGCATAACTTGGTGGCCCGGATCAGCACAGCCTTAGGTTAAAGGGACGCGTGGCCTATGAAAGCCTGGAAAAATCAGCTTTACTTCGGCGACAACCTGGACATTCTCAGGACCTACGTCCCCACGGACAGCGTTGACCTGATTTATCTCGACCCGCCTTTTAACAGCAAGGCCACCTATAACGTCTTGTTTCAGGAGAAGTCGGGGGACAAGTCCGCGGCCCAGATCACCGCGTTCGAGGACAGCGGGAAAAGGCTGGAATATCCCTACCTCGGGCCGGGGAGTCAGGCCACCTTCCCAAAGGCCCCCCGGAAAAGGAAAGGCCCGACCCCGGAGGAGAACCAGGGCAATCTGTTGGAATAATCAGCCCGTAGGATAAAGAGCAAAAAACGGGGCAGGGAATGGACCTAGTCCACGCCCTGCCCCGCCCTATTTTCCCCACCCTCAAGGGATTGGGGGTGGGGGTTGGGGGGAGGGGGTAAGGGGCCGCTGCCCCTTAGCCCCCTCCCCCCAATAACCTCACACTAAATTTTCACCAGGCCGGCGGCCAGTTTGGCGGCCATGACGGTGTTTTTCATGAGCATGGTGATGGTCATGGGGCCGACGCCGCCGGGGACCGGGGTAATGGCGGATGCGACTTCCTTGACGGTCTCGAAGTCCACGTCGCCGGCCAGGATGGCCTTGCCGGTCTTTTCGCTTTTACCGATGCGGTTAACGCCCACGTCGATGACACAGGCGCCGGGTTTTACCCAATCGGCCTGAACGTACCTGGGCACGCCCGCGGCGACGATGAGGATGTCGGCCCGCTTGCAGTGCTCGATCATTTTGTCTTTAGGGGTGCCGGTGTGTACGCAGGTGACGGTGGCGTTGGCGCCGGCCTTCTTCTGGATCATAATGGCCACCATGGGTTTGCCCACGATGTTGCTGCGGCCCACCACCACTACTTCCTTGCCTTTGGGGTCGCCGTAGCCGCGCACAATGAGCTCCTGGCAGCCGGCCGGGGTGCAGGGCAGGAAGGCATAGTTGCCGATGAGGATGCGGCCCACGTTCACCGGGTGGAAGGCGTCCACGTCCTTGTCGGGGTTGATGCCGTAAAGCACCTTGTTGCTGTCGATGTGCTTGGGCAGGGGCAACTGCACCAGGATGCCGTGGATCTTGGGGTCTTTATTGTATTTGTCCAGGAGTTTCAACAGGGCATCTTCGGTGATGTCCGGGGACTGGTTGTCCTGCACCGAATGAAAGCCCAGCTCATGGGCGGTCTTCTGTTTGGCGGTGACGTAGCTCACGGAGCCCGGATCTTCGCCCACCAGGATGGTCACCAGGCCGGGGGTGATATTGTGCTTGGCCTTGAGTTCTTCCACTTCTCTTTTCAGCTCTACTCTAATCTCGGCGGCGACTTCCGCCCCTTTGATCAGTTTGGCAGACATATGGGAGTCTCCTTCTTGTGATTTATTTCTCGTAATAAGCCTTCATACCATCAACAAGTCCCTTGCGTCAATGTAAAAATAGGCAAAATTCATTCCCTCCCCAACGTAGCCTTGAATTTGTGTGGCCTCAAGGCGGCCGGCTACTAAGTTTAAGCTTTTGCAGGGAATTACCGATAATTCTTTGGCAGGGATTGGAGATGCCCTATGTCGGTGGTTAAAAGGCGGGTAGACCGGAAAGTCCAGCGGTTCCCGGTGCGGCTGTCCCTTCACGAATTAAACAGCCAGTCGGTCCCTGACTCATACCTGGTGGACGTCAGCTCCCTGGGGGCCCAGCTGGAAACCCCCCATTTTTCGGCGCTCAACTCGCCGCTGGAATTTGTCGTGCGGTTTCCCTGGAGCGAAAGAGAGACCAAGCTTTCCGGCCTGGTGAAGTGGATCAAGCCCCTCATCGGCAAACCCGGGCGCTTCCGCCTGGGCCTGCGATTTTTCAGCGCCTTCTGGGAACTGGACATGCTGGCGCGGCAAGGGAAGCTGTGAGATTGTTTGCGGTTTTCGGAAAAAGATAATTCATGTGTTCCGTTGCAGGTAGTTTATAGCGGACGCGAACTTGGCATTAATCATTTTTCTCCAGTCTTAGAATAAGCAAGGAAAAAATTATGCGAGTCATTCCATTAACCGTCCAACCCCCCCGGCGGCGGGTACCCCGCCGGGCCCAACGCTATCCGGTGCGCTGGGCCGTGCGCGAAATCAACTGCAAGCCGGCCACAGACGCCTGGATGGTGGACGTCAGCTGCATGGGGGCCCGCCTGGACACCACCGCGGCGCTGGGGCCCAACACCCCCATAAAATTCACCGTCCTCCTCCCGGACGGCGAGACTGAACTCGTGGTCAACGGCCGGGTTATCTGGATGCGCCCCGTATTTAGCAGCCGGGGCCGCTTTCACCAGGGGATCCAATTCTACGGCATCAACTGGGACATAGACCGGTTGGCCAAAAATGAGCGCGTTGAGTAAAGCCAAGCCTTATATAAGTAGTAAATAACCATTCATACGTAGACTTCTCATGTTAGAAGCCTCTAACCTGCCACTAATCTTCTCCTAACACTGTTCTTCCTTTCTTCATCAGTTGTATCCGCGCCTTATCTTTGTCCTAACAAAGGGCACTTCTGTTGTAATTCCTAAATAAACCTCAATCAAACATTATTAGCTGGCGGTTAGATATAAGCTAGAAAATATGTTGAATCTTTCTCTATATTGACTGATGGATCAAAATCACTATGATTGTCATGCGAAATGATTCTCATGGGAAGAATAACAACGGCAAGGAGGTTCGGCATCCACGTCGTAATTGTTTCTTCATTACAATAGGTTAATCACAGGGGGAAATGGTCACTAATGTTGTACGGGGGATACAGATGAAAAAGATTTTTGCTTTCTTTACGATGCTGGCCTTGCTGGCAGTGCCGGTGTCCGCCATGGCCGTGGCTGCCGGGGATTGGGAGCTGGTGGGCTACGTCAAGCTTGAGACGTGGTTTGACAGCAACCAGGTCAGCAAAGAACTTACCACATAACCATTAACCGCTCCAACGCGCTCCAGCCCAATTCAATGGGGCGATTCCGCATGACCGCCCAGTATTCCCGGATCGGCCTCAAGATCAACGGTCCCGAGACCCTTGGCGCCAAGACCAAGGGCTATTTTGAGTTCGATTTTAATTCCGCGCAGGACCCGCTGCAGAGCTCTTCCAACTCTTATATTCCCCGGCTGCGCCACGCCTATTTCGAGATGGATTGGCCGGGCGGCTGGCAGCTCCTCATGGGCCAGTACTGGGACTTTTTCGACGATTTTGAACCGGAAACCATCAACGACTCCCCATTTCAAAATCACGGCATTCCTAGCTCCCCACCGGCCTCCCCAGGCCCGGTTGACCTACAAGAGCGGTCCCTGGACCTTCCAAGGCATGGCGTGCGTGCCCTTCGACACCAATAACGACAATGCGACGACTGTCGTTTGGCAACGTCAACATAAACTTCAACAACGGCACAGTTGCCCAAACTATTCAAGGCCTGCCCGGCTCCGGTACCCCTTCGAACATCGGGGCCTTCCTGGGCCAGAGGTCCTGCCTGCCGCAGTTCCAGGGGCAGGTTATTTACGAGAAAGACCTGTACGGCAAAGCGGGTTGGAAGGATAAGGCCAAGGCCTTCACGGCTGAAGTCGAAGCCGCGTTTCAGCACACTCAGTACCTGTCCGGCAACCTGGGTACGCCATGTGACTTTTGGCAATGGAAACTATCAGCTCCTGAACGGCAACAACTACGTTCAGAGGAACACCCAGACCATGACTCCCTGGATCGTGCAGGGCACCCTGTTCATCCCGGTGCTGGTCACCCATAGCCCCTCAACTGGCCGGCACCGCTTCTGTCTGTATCAATGCCCAGATCGGTCAGGGCTTCAGCTTCGTCGGCAACGGCACCGACGCGGACAACTCCTACTTCACGGTTGACAGCGTGGGCTACTTCGGCGTGCCTAACTTTAACACCCCTGCCGGCAACACTGGTGCCGGGGTCAATTTTAACCAGGTACTCCAATACCGGCGCTACCTGGTCCCGAAATACGGCGGCTTCATCTCGGCGAACTACTACTTCACCAACGAATGGCACGCGGTCGTGACCTACGGCTTTGACAAGGCCTTCGGCGTCAACACCCAGGACAGAAACCTCGCCCTTAACCCTCAAGGCAAACTCTTTGCGCCGACGGGCTTCCGGGGTCTGGATCCCTCAAACCTCCAGTCCTACACCTTTGCCAGCTTGACTGACATAGCTAACTACGACGGGGAAGTCCAGGCCGACCTGTACTACACTCCCAACAAGAACCTCAAGTTCGGTATAGGGTACTCCTGGCTGAGAACCACCTACTTCCAGCAGGTCACGAATGGCAGAGTCCAGTCGAATTCCGGTACGAACCACAGCGTGCGGTTCGGCGGTTGGTTCTTCTTCTAACCCGATCTTCACTTCAAGGCACGTCAATCTGCGGCGATGGAAAATGACCTTTTCCATCGCCGGTTTTATTTCGAGAAAAATTTTCCCCTGGCCAATTAGCCCACCGTGACTGAACCGGCGTACCTCCCAGCCGCTTTCATCGGACATCCAGTTCTAGATAAAAAAGGCAGAGCCATGGCTGACCCTGCCATTTGAAATTCCCTCTTGAAGCCCCCTTCATCCCACCAGAACCAGACCCGAAATGTGCGTCACCATGCATGCTGGCGGGAGGGAAGGCTCAATTTCTCCTGATGTCTGCCGCCGCCGGAAAAGACTGGCAGCCCAGACGCCGGAAGACCGCCAACTCTTTAACCTAATTTGCCGATCAGGGCTTTAATAACCTTTTCTTCCTGGTGCAAATCACGCTTCCACGTATGGGCTTCGGTCTTGACAATCTCCTCTCTCAGGTCAGAGAGATAGACTTCCAGGGCGTGTTTAAGAACCTTCGATTCATCGGCACTCAATTCAAGATTCATCGGCTGGCCTCCTTTCTAAAATTATTCTCTATAGAAAAAATAAGCATCTTCCTTTGACATGCAACTGCAGTGACGCGTCATTCCATATTCAGGTTAAATAAAATCGCTCCGGCGATCCGGACGTTTTTCGTATCCCGGTTTTCACCCTTCTTCCCGTGCGGATCTGCAACCCCTGAATATTATCCCCTGGAGCCGACCACGCGGCCTTAACCTTCCCTTTTTTCCCCGGATAAGCTATAAAATCGTATTAAACTTGTTGAGGTTTTGAATTTTGCCACTCATCGTACAAAAATATGGCGGCACCTCCGTGGCCAACCCCGACCGCATCGCCAACGTGGCCAACCGGGTGATGAAGGGCGTCATGGACGGCAACAGGATGGTGGTGGTGCTTTCCGCCATGTCAGGGGAAACCGACCGCCTCATCAAGCTGGCCCGGGAGCTGTCCGACCCTCCCGACCCCCGGGAACTGGACGTGCTCCTGGCCACCGGCGAGCAGGCCACGGTGTCGCTGTTCAGCATGTTTTTACGGTCCCAGGGGGTGGACGCCACGAGCCTTTTGGGTCACCAGGCCTGCATCTACACGGACCGGGCTTACGGCCGGGCCCGCATCATCGGCATTGACACGGGCCGTATCAAGGAATTGTTGAAAAAAGGCCGGGTGGTCACCATCGCCGGTTTCCAGGGGGTGGACGAAGTAGGGAACATCACCACCCTGGGCCGGGGGGGCTCCGACACCACCGCGGTGGCCATTGCCGCGGCCCTTAAGGCCGACCTGTGCGAAATTTATACCGACGTGGACGGAATTTACACCACCGACCCCCGGGTGTGCGAAAAGGCCCGGCTCCTCGACAGAATCGCCTACGACGAGATGTTGGAGATGGCCTCCCTCGGGGCCAAGGTCCTGGAGATCCGTTCCGTGGGTTTTGCCAAGCAATACCAGGTGCCCCTCCAGGTGCGCTCCACCTTCAGTAATCACCCCGGCACCCTGGTATGTATGGAGGATGAAGAAATGGAAGCGATTCCGGTTTCCGGCGTGGCCCTGAGCCGCAATGAAGCCCGGGTCAGCATAACCAGGCTTCCCGACCGGCCGGGGATCGCCGTGCGCTTTTTTAAGCCAGTGGCCGCGGCCAACATCGTGGTGGACCTGATTATTCAGAACACCAGCATTGACGGCCTTGCTGATATCACCTTTACGGTGCCCAAGGCCGATCTCGCCAAGACTCTGGAGATTGTCAGGGGCGTGGCCCAGGAAGTGGGCGCCGGCGAGATCGTGAGCGACGAGCAGATCGCCAAGGTTTCCATCGTGGGCGTAGGCATGCGCAACAACGCCGGCGTGGCCTACCACATGTTCGAGGCCCTGGCCGGGTCCGGCATCAACATCATGATGATCAGCACCTCCGAAATCAAGATCTCCTGCGTCATCGAGGACAAATATACCGAACTGGCGGTGCGGGTGCTCCACGATGCCTTTGGCTTGGAGAATCCGCCGCCGAAACCCACCAAGTCTTAGAGGGCGGCCATGCGCCAGGTGAAAATCTACGACACCACCCTGAGGGACGGCACCCAGGCGGAAGATTTCGTCATCTCGCTGTGGGACGAAATCCGCATTGCCCAGAAGCTCGCCCAGCTCGGGGTGCATTACCTCGAGGGGGGCTGGCCGGGGGCCAACCCCAAGGACAGGGATTTCTTTACCGAGATCAGGAATTACGACTTGGGGCTCACCAAGGTGGCGGCCTTCGGCAGCACGCACCATAAGGACCGCCTGCCCGACGCCGACTCCAACATGCAGGAGCTGCTCCTCAGCCGGGCCCCGGTGATCACCATCTTCGGCAAGTCCTCCCCCTTCCAGGTCAAAGAAGTGCTCAGGACCACCCTGGAGCGCAACCTGGAGCTCATCACCAATACCCTGGCCTATCTCAAGCCCCGGGTGGAAGAGCTCGTCTACGACGCCGAACATTTCTTCGACGGCTTCAAGGAAGACCGGGAGTATGCCCTTAGCTCGCTTCAGGCCGCGGTGGACGGCGGCGCCGGGATACTGGTGCTGTGCGACACCAACGGCGGCACCCTGACCACCGATTTGATGGACATCATCAAGGGGGTCAAGGAGCGCTTTCCCGGGTTTCCCCTGGGGATCCACGCCCACAACGACAGCGACCTGGCCGTGGCCAACAGTATCGCCGCGGTGGAGCTGGGCTGCCAGCAGGTCCAGGGTACCATCAACGGCGTGGGCGAGCGCTGCGGCAACGCCAACCTGATTTCCATAATCCCCAACCTGCAGCTCAAGATGGGGATTGAGTGTTTGAACGACGCCAACCTGAAGCGCCTCCGGGAGGTGTCCCTGTTTGTCTTTGAGCTGGCCAACCTGCGACCCAACCGCTATCAGCCTTACGTGGGGAAAAGCGCTTTCGCCCACAAGGGGGGCATGCACGCCGACGCGGTGAAAAAAAACCCCCGGGCCTACGAGCATATCGACCCCACCGTGGTGGGCAATACTCGCTACATCCCGGTCTCCGAGCAGGCCGGCAAGAGCAGCCTCATCCTCAAGGCCAAGGATTTCGGCCTGGATCTCCACCCCAATGAGCCCAAGGTGCGCCTGGCCCTGGAAAAGGTGAAGGACATGGAGTCCCTGGGTTACCAGTTCGAGGGGGCCGAGGCCTCGCTGGAGATGCTGCTCAGGGCGGCGCTGGGACAATACAAGGAATACTTCCGCCTGATAAACTACCGGGTCCTCGACCAGAAGGTGGGGGAAGACGACCCTCCCATGCCCGAGGCCACCATCCGGGTGCGGGTGGGGGTCCACGAAGTGCACACCGCGGCCATCGGCAACGGCCCGGTGAATGCCCTGGACAAGGCGCTCAAGAAGGCCCTGCTGCGCTTCTATCCCCGGCTGGAGGAGGTGCGCCTGGAGGACTACAAGGTGCGGGTCCTCCCTGGGCCCGGCGGCACCAGCGCCATGGTCCGGGTCTTGATCGAGTCCCGGGATGCCCACCGCAGCTGGGGCACGGTGGGCGTGGCCCACGACATCATCGAGGCCTCCTGGCAGGCCCTGGTGGACAGCGTCACCTTTAAGCTTTTTAAGGACGAGCAGCAGCCTAAGGGGTAGGTTTTCAGTGAGCAGTTACCGGATGCCAGATGCCAAAGCGACCCTGTTAATTCTTACCGCTCACTGCTTGCTTATTACTGACTATGCCCACGTTTAGCCGCGCCCAATTGGGAACCATGCTCCTGGTGGCCGCGCTGTTTTTCGGGCTTTATGCCGGGCGGGGTTATCTGGGCTGGCTGCCTTTCCATAGCACCAGCGCCGCCTGCCCTGCTGCGTTTGTGGAAGTGAGCGGCGTGGCGGCCCGCCCCGGGGTGTATGCTTTTTCAGCCCACCCTACCCTTCCCGAAGCCTGGCGCCGGGCCGGCGGACCCCAGCCGGTGCCTTCGTCTGCAGCCAAGCTCCCCTCGCAAGCGCTCCTCGAGGTGGGGCAAGGGGGTGAATATACCCTGGGCCACATGTCCGGGGAACGGCTCCTGACCATGGGGTCGGCCCTGGATGTGAACACCGCCACCGCCGAGGACCTGGAGGCCCTGCCGGGTATCGGTCCGGTCCTGGCCCAGCGCATCGTCCAGTACCGCGCCTCCCAGGGCCCTTATAAAAACCTTGACGACCTCCTGGCGGTTCACGGCATGGGCAAGAAAAAGCTGTCCCAGGTCAGATCTTTGATGGTGGCCCCGGCTGCCGCTGAATAAAATCCTGTCAGATTCGCCGGTCCATCTGTCTTTTTCCCTATGCCCATGGTCATCTACACCGTCGGCCACAGCACCCATACTGCCGAAGATTTCCTGAGACTTATCGCCGCGCACCAAATCGAGGTAGTGGCTGACGTGCGTAGCCGGCCTTACAGCCGCTACAACCCGCACTTCAACCGGGATGCCCTTAAAAACCTCCTCCAGGAGGCCGGCATCCGTTACCTCTTTTACGGGCGGGAGTTGGGGGGCAAACCCCAGGATATTGACCGGCCCCTGGCCGACGAACTGGTCTGGGAGCATCTCCGGTCCCGGCCCCAGTTCCAGGAGGGGCTGGCACGGCTGCTGGACGAGGCCCGCCAGGCCCGAGTTTGCGTGCTGTGCGCCGAAGCCGACCCATCCCGGTGCCACCGGGGCCAGCTACTCGCTCCCGAACTTGAGGCCCAGGGAGCCCAGATACGGCACATCCTGGCGGATGGGTCCCTCTTGGACCATGGCGATTTGAAAATGCCAAAAAGCAGCCGAGCCAGAAGCGGCTGTTTTAAAAGGAAATGGACATTCTGCCGGTTTCCTGCACAGGCTGGAAGCCTGTGCTCCCTTCAAACTCAAGGGGTTGGGGGAGCGGGTTTGGGAGAGGGGGCAGGGGTCCACTGACCCCTGGCCCCCTCTCCCAAAAACAATAACCAAAACTTATGCTGATCTTGGGAATCGAGAGTTCTTGTGACGAGACCGCGGCTGCGGTAGTGGAAGATGGACGGCGCCTGCTGGGGAGTGTGGTGGCTACCCAGTTCGAGCTGCACGGAGCCTATGGCGGGGTGGTCCCGGAGTTGGCGGCCCGGCGGCACCTGGAAAACATTGTGCCGGTGATCCAGGGGGCCCTGGACCAGGCCGGGGTGACGCTCCAGGACCTGGACGGTATTGCGGCCACCCAGCGTCCCGGCCTCATCGGGGCCCTGGTGGTGGGGATGGCGGTGGCCAAGGCCATGAGCTACAGTCTGCGCATTCCTCTGGCCGGGGTCCACCACCTGGAGTCCCACATCGCCGCGCTCTGGCTCACCGACAGTCCCCCGCCCTGCCCTTTCGTGGCCCTCGTGGTGTCCGGCGGCCACACCAACCTGTACCGGGTGGACAGTTTGCTGTCCGTGACTCTGCTCGCCCGCACCCGGGACGACGCCGCTGGGGAGGCCTTTGACAAGGTGGCCAAGCTCATGGGGTTGGGCTATCCCGGCGGCGTGGTCATCGAGGCGCTGGCCCGGACCGGCAATCCCCGGGCCTATAACCTGCCCCGGCCCCGCATCCTCCAGGAACCCCTCACTTTCAGCTACAGCGGCCTCAAGACCGCGGTGGCCTATCTCCTCAAGAAACACCCGGAAATCCTCGGCGACCCCACCTCCCGGGCCGACCTGGCAGCCTGTTTTCAGGAGGTGGTGGTGGAAAGCCTCACCACCCGGGCCTGGAAGGCCCTCGAGATCACCGGTTGCCAGGCTCTCGCGGTCTGCGGCGGGGTGGCCGCCAACGGCCGCCTGCGCCAGGTTCTCCAGGAAAAAAGCGCGGCAACAGGTGTTGAGCTCTTCCTGCCACCCCTGCCCCTGTGCACCGACAACGCCGGCATGGTGGCGGCTCTGGGCTATTATCACCTGCAGGCCGGCAAGCGCCTGGATCTGGCCGCCGATGTTTTTTCTCGTGGATGACGTGCTTGCACTGTCTTTGCTGAAAAATCCTAAAAAATAATATAATATTTGTTACTTAAGGCAGCCATGAAGCAGGCCGATAAAGGCAAACGGCCGGCGGCCATGGCTTGACCACAATAATCCCGATTTTTAAGCCTGCAAAGAAAGGCGGCAATGCCCCAAGCCCCCCCGGAGAACGGCTGGCCCTGTTCACCGACCTCTACCAGCTTACCATGGCCGCCTGTTACTTCGACCAGGACATGAACGGGGAGGCCACCTTCAGCCTTTTCATCCGCAACTACCCGAAAGACCGCGGCTACTTCGTGGCCGCCGGGCTCGCCGACGCCCTGGAATACCTGGCTACCCTGCATTTCTGCGACGACGATCTGGCTTATCTCGAGTCCACCAAGCTCTTTAGCGCCTCCTTCCTGGACTACCTGAAAACCCTGCGCTTTACCGGTGCGGTCCACGCCCTGCCGGAGGGCAGCATTTTTTTCAAGGACGAACCCATCCTGGAGGTGAGCGCCCCCATTATCGAGGCGCAACTGGTGGAATCCGCCCTCATCAACATCATCAACCTCCAGAGCCTCATCGCCTCCAAGGCGGCGCGCGCCGTCTATGCGGCCCAGGGACGGCCCCTGGTGGATTTTTCCCTCAGGCGCACCCAGGGCGTGGACGCCGGCCTCAAGGTGGCCCGGGCCTGTTACCTGGTGGGCTTTACCGGGACCAGCAACGTCCTGGCCGGAAAAATGTACGGCATCCCCACCTTCGGGACCATGGCCCACTCCTACATCACCAGTTTTCCCGACGAACTCCAGGCCTTTCGGGTCTTCGCCAAAAATTTTCCCCGCACCGCCACCCTGCTCATCGATACCTACGACAATATCGCCGGGGCCCGCCAGGCCGCGCAGGTGGCCAAGGAAATGGCGCGCCGGGGCGAACGTTTGCGTTCGGTGCGTTTGGATTCGGGGGATATTGCCGCGCTTAGCCGGGAGGTGCGGGGCATACTGGACCGGGAAGGCCTGGAGGACGTGCAGATCCTGGCCAGCGGCGGCTTCGACGAAACCACCATCTCGGAGGCGCTGGCCCAGGGCGGCCGTATCGACAGCTTCGCGGTGGGCACCAAAATCGGCACGTCCGCGGACGCTCCCTATTTCGATATTTCTTACAAACTGGTAAAATACGCCGGTCGCCCGGTGTTGAAGCTGTCCACCGGCAAAGTGACCCTGGCGGATCAGAAGCAGATCTGGCGCAGCTTCGATGACCACCAGCTCATGCGGGGCGACGTTATTGCTCTCCGGGAGGAAGCCCTCTCCCAGGGAGTGCCTTTGCTGCACAAGGTCATGGAGAACGGCACGCCGCTTCACTCTTTGCCCAGCCTCGAGGAGAGCCGGGACTATTTCAGCCGGCAGTTTGCCCTCCTCCCCGAGGCTTACAAGGCGCTGGCCGACCCGCCCCGGTACCCCGTAAGCCTGAGTCCGGGGCTGGCCGAACGGCAGGCGCGGCTGGAAATGGCGCTGCACGAACGCCAATCAGGAGAACAGTAATTTTCATGGGACTCACCGAAGCACTTTGTGCCTACAACACCGCCTTTATCCAGCACTGCAGCTACGCCGGCATCTTTGTCCTCATGGCCCTGGAGAGCATGATCGCCCCGATTCCCAGTGAGTTGGTCATGCCCTTCGCCGGGTTCCTCATTTTCACCGGCCATTTCGACCCCGTGTGGGTCGTGGTGGCCAGCACCCTGGGCTCCGTTGTCGGGTCTCTCCTGTCCTATGGTATGGGGGTTCTGGGCGAACCGGCGGTGCTGCGCTACGGCCGGTACCTGTTCCTCAACCCCCACCATCTGGAATGGACCAAAAAATTCTTTGCCCGCTACGGCAGCGTCACCATTTTTGTCTCCCGCTTCATCCCGGTGGTGCGCCACCTCATTTCCATACCTGCGGGTCTGGCCCGCATGCCCCTGGCCCCCTTTGTTCTTTACACCGCGGCGGGGGCTTGCCTGTGGAACGGCTTTCTCGCCTACTGCGGCGTCCGTCTCAAAGAAAACTGGCGCCTCATCCAACAGTACACCCACGTCCTGGACTACCTGGTGGTGGCCTGCCTGTTGGCAGCCGTGGTCTACTTTGTCTGGAAAGTCAGGGAGGCGCGGCGTACCGGTATGAAAACTATAGGTGATAAATGAGCGGGGGGGCCAACGGGCTGACCCGGCAGCCGGCAGGAGCCTGCCGTTTCCAGACGGCCGAGCCTCCCTCTGCAGGAGACGCCCTGATCAATCCGGTGCGGGAGGCGGGTGAAGAGCCGGTTACCCCAACGGTGGTCATGACTTTCACCCAGCCGGATTACCGGGACCTGTGCCGCCTGGCCGGGACCCGGGAGCAGCCGCGCCAGGTTTGGTCCTGCGCCTGCCGCCGGGCTGCCTGGGAGGGCGCGGAGCTCACGGTGGTGGCCCCGGCTATGGGGGCCCCTTACGCCGCCATGGTCCTGGAAAAGCTCATCGTGCTGGGGGCCCGCCGGGTTCTGGTCCTGGGCTGGTGCGGGTCTTTGTCCCCCCGGGTGCACATCGGCGACCTGATCCTCCCCGACCGGGCCATCCCCGGTGACGGCACCTCCCCCCATTACTCCCGGGAACCGGACGGCATTCCCCCCCACCCGGCCCTTTTCGGCCTGCTGGCTGCCGGTCTTGGCACTGCCGAAGTCACCTGGCACGCAGGCCCGGTGTGGTCCACCGACGCCTTTTACCGGGAGACCGGGGCCCTGGTGCAACACTGCCAGGACCAGGGGATTATCGGGATCGACCTGGAACTGGCGGCCCTCTTCGCCGTGAGCCGCTTCCGGGGCATTGCCGCGGCGGGGCTTCTGGTGGTTTCTGATGAACTGTTCACGCTGAAATGGCAGCCGGCCCGGGGCTCCGAGGCTTTCCGGGCGGCCCGGGATCAAGCTTTGCGGCTGGTATTGGATGCCGCGGCCAGAGCCGAGGTGGAGCATGTCTGAGGGAGCGCTTCTGGCCGTGGATGTGGGCGGCGGCACCCAGGATATATTTCTCTGGGAGCCGGGACAGGCGGTGGAAAACGCCGTGAAGATGGTCTTGCCGGCCCCCACCCAGATTATTGCCCGCCGTCTCCGCCGTCTCACCGAGGCCGGCCGCGCCGTTTTCCTCACCGGCCGGCTCATGGGCGGGGGTCCCATCGCCTCGGCGGTGCGCCGGCACCTGGCCCGGGGCCTGGCGGTGTACGCCTCGCCCCAGGCGGCCCTCACCCTGCACGACAATATTGACATGGTCAAACAGTGGGGAGTATCCTGCACGGATAGCCCGCCGCCGGAGGCCGCACCCCTGGTGTTGGGAGACGTAGACCTGGAGGCCCTGAGAGCCGTGCTTGCCGCCTTCGAGGTGCCCTGGCCCAGCCATTTCGCGGTGGCGGTCCAGGACCACGGCTTCAGCCCCCAGGCCAGCAACCGGGAATTCCGGTTCCAATACTGGCGGGAGGTCCTGGCCCGGGGGGGCAACCTTGCGGACCTGGCCTTCAGGGAGCCGCCCGAATGCTTCACCCGTATGCGGGCCGTGGCGGCGGCCCTGCCCGGGGTTCTCCTCATGGACACCTGCACCGCGGGCATGCGGGGGGCCCTCCTTGACCCCGAGGCCCGGAAGCACCGGGAGACCGGGCTCACCGTGGTCAACCTCGGGAACGCCCATACGTTTGCTGCGCTAATCAGGGAAGATCGGGTGTTCGGCATTTACGAGCACCACACCGGCATGTTGACGCCGGGTAAACTTGCTCAACATTTGAGCCGTTTTCAGGCCGGCGCCCTTAAGCATAATGAAATTTTTGACGATGGTGGTCATGGGTGCGTCATTCATCAGGATTACCTCAAGGAGCGGCCCTTTGCCTTTACGGTCATCACCGGTCCCCGGCGTTCTCTGGCCCGGGACTGGCCGGGGATTTTCGCCGCACCCCTGGGGGACATGATGCTCACCGGCTGCTTCGGGCTGGCAGACGCCTGGCTGGCCCAGGAGCCGCAACCCCACACTCTGGGCGAATTTTGATGCTTTGGTTCGCTTAAGTTTGGCTTCTGGCTTGCATCTCTTGCCCTGCTAAGGAGGCAGGCACCATGGAAATCCGGTTTTGGGGCACCAGGGGGTCCATCCCCGCACCGGGGCCATTGACCCTGGAGTTCGGCGGCAACACCACCTGCGTGGAGGTAGTGCTGCGCTCCGGCCGGCGCATCGTCATCGACGGCGGCACCGGCATCAGGCTTCTGGGCGAGCACCTGAAAAACACGGTGGCCTCCGTCCGCATGCACCTGCTCCTGACCCACAACCACTGGGATCATTTGATCGGCCTGCCATTTTTTTTCCCCATCTACCGGGAGGACTCGGAGATCCAGGTGGACGGCTGGCCCCTGGCCTTTCAGGCCCTGAAACGGGTCTTTGACGACCACATGGGCGACGGTTTTTTCCCCGTGGCCTTCGAGCAGCTGAAGGCTCACATAAGTTTTATCAACAAGACCTCCCGGAGCCCCTTGGTCCTGGATGACGTTACCGTCGAATCCCTGCCCCTGAACCACCCCCAGGGGTGCCTGGGGTTCCGGTTCCAGGAAGATGACCAGGTCATGGTGTTCATCACCGACAACGAACTCGGCATGGACGGGGGCTACCGTTCCCCCGATTTCGTCAAGTTTGTCCAGGGCGCCGACGTGCTGATTCACGACGCCCAGTACCTGCCCGAGGAGATGCCCTCCCACCGCGGCTGGGGGCATTCCACTTACGAGGAGGCGGTAAACTTGGCCCTTGAGGGCGGGGTCAAAAAATTGCTCCTGACCCACCACGACCCCGGACGGACCGATGCCCAGGTGCGCGACCTCGTCGAGCGGGCCCGGCAGATGACGAAGGCCGCGGGGCAACCTCTGTACGTCGACGCCGCCCGGGAAGGTGAAGTGATTTTGCTCTCTGCCAAGCGAGTGGCCGGCCGCCGCAAAATTTAACCGCTCGGGAATGTTTTCATGAACTGGCAGATCTTCTGGGCCACCTTCGGCACCGTCTTTCTGGCGGAAATGGGGGATAAAACGCAACTGGCGGCCCTTACCCTCACCGCCGAGAAAAGCGCCCCCTGGACCGTCCTGGCCGGGGCCTGCTCCGCCTTGTGCCTGGCCACCTGCCTGGGGGTGCTGCTTGGCGGGGTGGTTACCCAATATGTGCCGCCCCAAGTCATTAAAAAAGCCGCCGGGCTCGCCTTTGTGGCCATCGGGGCCTTGATTCTCCTGGGGAAGTGGTAGCGCCACGGTCCCCGCAGTCTCCTTTCTTGCTTTCATTCTCCCGGCAATTTCGTTAAACTTAGCGCAATCTTCGCCATTACTGACTTTTTCCATGGCCGCGGGGCAAGGCCGAGCCTCGGGATAATGTGGCACAAACGCTTCTATTGACAGGCGACCGCAACCTGGTGCTCGTCGGCTGCCGGGCCTGCGGCAAAACCACGGTGGGCAAAGCCCTGGCCGTAAGACTGGCCCGCCCCTTCGTGGACCTGGACGAGGTCCTGGTGACCCAAGCCGGCCGCTCCATCGCCCAGATTGTGGCCGAGGAAGGCTGGCCGGGCTTCAGGAAGCGCGAGAAGGACTTGGTGCAGCATTACGCCAGGCTTGCCGGTCAGGTGCTAGCCCCCGGGGGCGGGGTGGTCCTGGACCCGGATAACGTGGAAATCTTACGGGAACATGGCTTGGTCATCTGGCTCACGGCCGACCTGGCCACCCTGGGCCGACGCCTCGGGGCCGACCCGGGCACCGGGGCCTTCCGTCCCAGCCTCACCGGTGCCGACCCCGTAGCCGAAATCACCCAGGTTCTGGCCGAGCGGGATCATCTTTATCGGGCTGCGGCTCACCTGGTCCTGGATACCACCGGCCTTGCGGTTGACCAGGTGGTGGAGCGTATTTTGGCGGCGGTGGGCCGTACGCCATGAGCTTTAAGCTCCTGATAAAAAAAGGCAAACCGATTTGATGTTTTTGGCTTACGGCTTTTAGCTTACAGCTTACCGCTACCTCCACAGGAGCACCATGGCAGGCAACACCTTTGGCAGGATTTTCCGGGTGACCACCTGGGGTGAGTCCCACGGCCCGGCCCTGGGCGCGGTCATCGACGGCTGCCCGCCCCGCCTGCCCCTGACTGCCGCCGACATCGACACCTTTCTGGCCCGGCGCCGCCCCGGCGTCCAACCCCACGCCACCAGGCGCCGGGAACAGGACCGGGTGGAAATCCTCTCCGGGGTCTTCGAGGGACGCACCACCGGTACCCCCATCAGCCTGGCCATTTTGAACCGCGACGCCCGCAGCGGCGACTACGACCATCTCAAAGAAGTTTTTCGCCCGGGGCATGGGGACTTCACCTATCACGCCAAGTACGGTATCAGGGACCATCGCGGCGGCGGGCGGTCTTCAGCCCGGGAGACGGTGGCCCGGGTGGCCGCCGCGGCCGTGGCCCAGAAGGTCCTCGACACCCGGAACATCACCGTCGTGGGCTACACGGTGGAATTTGGCGGGGTCAGAATTGGCGCGGTGGAGGAAGCCACCATCTGGGAAAACCATTTCGCCTGCCCGGACCCCGGGGCAGTGGCCGCCATGGCCGCCAGGGTGGAGGAGGCCAGGACCCGGGGGGATTCCCTGGGGGGCATCGTGGCAGTGCGGGCCCGGGGCTGCCCTGCCGGCCTGGGTGAGCCCGTCTTCGACAAACTGGACGCGGCCCTGGCCCAAGCGGTGATGTCCGTGGGCGCGGTGAAGGGTGTGGAGATCGGCTCCGGTTTCGAGGCGGCGGGCCTCACGGGCTCACAGCACAATGATCCCCTGGGGCCGGCGGGCTTTGCCTCCAATCACTCCGGCGGCATTCTGGCAGGCATCAGCAACGGCGACGATCTGGTGCTTAGGGCCGCGGTGAAGCCCATCCCTTCTATTTCCCGGGAACAGGATACCGTGGATGTACACGGCCACGCCCGGCGCCTCACCATCAAGGGCCGCCACGACGTCAGCGCCATCCCCCGCATCGTCCCGGTTATCGAGGCCATGGTCCGCTTAACCCTGGCCGACTTCCTCCTGAGGCAGAAAGCCATCGCATGAGTCCCGTCACCATAGCCCTCATCGGCGGTTCCGGGCAGATGGGCCGCTGGCTGCAGCGTTTTTTTACGGATCAGGGCCACATCGTTCTGTCCGCCGACCTTGACACCCGGGAAACCCCCCAGGAAGTCGCCGCCCGGGCCGACGTGGTCATCCTCTCCGTGCCCATCCCCAAGGTGGTGGCCATCGCCACCGAACTGGCCCCGCACCTGCGCCCCGACGCCGCGCTCATGGACGTCACCTCGGTGAAGCAGCGCCCCCTGGACGCCATGCTCAAGGCCTTTCCGGGGGAAGTGGTGGGGACCCACCCCTTGTTCGGGCCCCGGGAAAAAAGCATCGCGGGCCGCACCGTGGTCCTGTGCCCCGGCCGGGGTGAGCGCTGGCTGAATTGGCTCAAAGACCTCCTGGAGCGGGCCGGGGCCCGGGTAAAGGTGACCAGCGCCACGGATCACGACCGCCTCATGGCCGTGGTCCAGGGGTTGTCCCACTTTGTGCTTATCGCTCTGGAAAAGTCCATCCGCCAATTGGGGGTCTCCCCCCAGGACCTGGAGGACTACTCCACCCCCACTTTTGCCACTCTGCACCGCCTGGCCCGGCGTCTCCTGAGCCAGGACGCGTCGCTTTACGCCAGCATCCAGCTGGCCAACCCTGCCAACCGGCCGGCCTTACGGGCCCTGGACGACGCGGTGGCAGACATTCTTTATTTTATCCAGCGCCAAAATGCTGACGGCCTGGTGCGCCTGCTGGAGGAGATCAAGGAAGGTTTCGGCGGGGATCAAGAAAATTAAACTATAAGCTTTAGGCCTTAGCCTGATTCCCTAAATGGCAGGGACTTGGCAGGAAAGCCATACGGTGGAGCCATCATGCTGGATCTGAAATTTGTCCGGGACAACATCGACAAGGTTGAACTCGCCCTGCGGCAGCGGGGACTGGAGATTTCCTTAAGTGAATTCGCCACCAAAGATGTGGAACGGCGCCGGGCCCTGGCAGAAATAGAAGAACTCCGGCACCGGCGCAATCACTTGTCGGAAGAGGTGGGGAAAAAGAAAAAGGCTGGCCTGCACAGCGAGGCCCAGCCATTGATGGACGAGGTCAAGGAGATTAATCAGCGGATCAAGGAATGGGAGGCGGAAGCTGCCAAGTACGATCCCTGGGTGCGGGAATTCCTCCTTACCCTGCCCAACCTGCCTGACGCCAGCGTCCCCGTGGGCGCCTCCGCCGACGACAACCCCGTGATCAAGACCTGGGGCGAGCCCCCCCGCTTTGCCTTCGAACCCAAGGCCCATTGGGACATCGGCGAGGCCCTGGGGATCCTGGATTTCGAGCGGGCCGCCAAGATCACCGGGGCCCGTTTCGCCCTCCTCAAAGGCGCCGGGTCGCTCATGGAGCGGGCGCTGATCAACTTCATGCTGGACCTGCACACCCGCCGGCACAGCTTTACCGAGGTCTGGCCCCCCTTCATGGCCAACGCCGATTCCCTGCGGGGCACGGGCCAGCTGCCCAAATTCGCCGAGGACCTGTTCAAGCTCGAGGGCTTCGATTATTATTTGGTGCCCACCGCCGAGGTGCCGGTGACCAACATCCACCGGGGCGAAATCCTCCGGGGGGAGGACCTGCCCATCTACTACACCGCGTACACCCCCTGCTTCCGCTCCGAGGCCGGCTCCTACGGCAAGGACGTCCGGGGGCTCATCCGCCAGCACCAGTTCGACAAGGTGGAGCTGGTAAAATTCACCGCTCCCGAGACCTCCTACCAGGAGCTGGAACTCCTGCTCCAAAACGCCGAGGCGGTCCTTCAGGAACTGGGCCTGCACTACCGGGTCATCGTGCTGTGCACCGGCGACATGGGCTTCGCCGCGGCCAAGACCTATGACATCGAGGTGTGGCTGCCGGGGCAGAACCTCTACCGGGAAATCTCTTCCTGCAGCAACTTTACCGACTACCAGGCCCGACGCGCCGAGATCCGGTTCAAGCGCCAGGGCGCCAAGGGCACGGAACTCGTACACACCCTGAACGGCTCCGGCCTGGCGGTGGGCCGCACCATGGTGGCCATCCTGGAAAATTACCAGCAGGAAGACGGCAGCGTTCTCATCCCCGAGAAGCTGCGCCCTTACATGGGGGGCATGGAAAAGATGGGGGATAGAGTTTTCGGTTTTCGGTTTTCGGCTAGACTGGTGCAATTTTGCCTGAAAGGCCTTTTATCATCTTCCTGATTCTATCTAATTTTTCTAAAAGGTTATTCAACTCCCCTCCTTCTATGTAACCAATATTATTTGATATAATCAACTGGGTTTCTAATTCGGCTGTTGACCCCAAGGAAATAGCCAGGAATTGTCTAAATTCTTTTGAAGAGTTTCTCCCCTGCCCCTCGGCTATATTTGAGGGAATCGAGACTGCGGCTCTTCTCATTTGATTTGTCAGGCCATATATCTCCGCAGGGGGAAACCCATTGGTAACTACATACATTTCTTTAACGAAATCAATCGATAATTTCCAGACCTCCAAGTCCCGATAAGATCTCGATTTATGCAGACCACCCATGTTTTTATTTTATCCGAAAACTGAAAACTGAAAACCGGAAACCCTTCTATCTGACGATGGGCTTCACCTTGTCATTGGGCTTAAAGGGTCCGCCACTCAAGGTCTGAGCCACCGCCCCGGTGGTTCCCAGCAGCTCCGTGATCTTCAACTCGCCCCGGGACACATCCCCGCCGAAGCCCAGGGGGGCATTGGTGTTGGGGTTGACCACCTCTTTTCCCGGGGCCACCACCTTGAGGCGGTCCCCCACCTTGAGGCCAGTGCTGTCCCCCAGGCTGAGGTAGACGTTGCCCTCCTTGACAAACTCCACCCGGCCGAACCAGTCAACCTCCATGAGGGCCGCGGCCACCCTCAAAGCGTTATTCCGGACAAACTGCTGGATGGCCGCCAGGTCCGGGGTCCCTTCCACCGGGTAAGCGAAGCTGTCTACCTTGGCCCCCTTGAAGGTATCATAGATCTCCAGGACCAGGAAATTCGGGTTTTTCCCGGAGGAGGGGACCACTCCGGTTACAATGAGGGCCTGCACCCCGGTAGCGTCACCCAGGGCCTGGAGATTCTGACGAAGATTTATGGCTCCTGCCGCCCGGGACGTGTCTATAATACTCCTTACCCTGTCCGGGGCCGCGATCTTGATGTCTTTCTGCTTGGCGAGATAATCCGCCAGGGTCGTAGACAGGGTGCGGTTCGGCCCTTCCATGCTCCTGGCATTGTCGGGATTGGGGTACACCGCCACGTAGCGTCCCATCACCGCGTAAGGCAGTTTTCCCTGGGGATAGAAGCCCTTCAGGCCCTGCTCCCTGAGGATGCGGTCCACCTCCTGGCGCGCCATCTCCTTGACCTTGGCTTCCGGCACCCCTTTGGGCTCAGAAGTTGTCGACAGCCCCAGTCTTTTGGCTATCGACTTCTCGATCATGCCTTGCAAGGTTTTGAGCTCTTTCCCCTTCTCTGTATAGACGTACTCCGGTTCATTCGGCATCGTCAGGTAATAAGGGTTCCGGCTGCGCACCATGGTCTTGCCGTCGATGACCACCTCTTCCTGGGCGGCCTCAGGGGGCGCCGTCGCCTCGCCTTCCAGGTCCGTATCCGGCGCCCGGGTGCCGGACACCTGGCGCCACCTTTCCTTGACCCTGCTGCAACCGGCGGGCACAAGGACGGCGGCGATGATGAAAAGGACAAGTACAGTCAGGATATTCTTCACGGGTGGACGCATTCCCACATCTCCAGATCTTGGTTTATTGCCAGCGCGACTTTCGGGCGGGCTTCAGGAACGGGGCGCACAGGGCGTTTCCCTGTGCAGCAGCGTATCTGCTCCCCAAACCGCATCCAAACAAAAAAGCCCACAGGGATATTACCCCGTGGGCTTTGGGTGTGTCAACCAGTTTTCAGGTTAGAAGAAGAACCAACCGCCGAACCGGATGCTGTGGTTGGTGCCGGCATTCGATTGGACTCTGCCGATGGTCACATTCTGGAAGTAGGTGGTTCTCAGCCAGGAGTAGCCCAGACCGAACTTGAGGTTCTTGTTGGGGGTGAAGAACAGGTTGGCCTGGAGCTCACCGGTGAAATTAGACTGGTCATTATTGTTGGTGGCATAGGTGTAACTCTGGATGTTAGAGGTATCCAGGCTGCCGGGCCGGTTGGTGGTGCCGGTCGGATTGATGGCGAAGTTTCTGTCTTGCATGTTAACGCCATACGACTTGTTAAAGCCGTAGATCACGTCGGCATACCATTGGTTGGTGAAGTAATACTGTCCCTGGATGTAGCCGCCGTATTTCGGGGTCAGGTGGCGCCGGTAGTTGAGCCACTCGAGAAAGTTGACCCCGGCACCATGTGTTGCCGGCTGGGAGTGTTAAAGCCGGGCTGACCGAAGAAGGTCACGTGAGTCATACCTGAAGTAGGAGTTGTCCGAGTCGGCGCCGTTGCCGAAGAAGCTGAAGCCCTGGCCGATCTGGGCCTGGATGGTCACAGAAGCGGTGCCCGCCAGGTTGTCGGTGTGGGTAACCAGGATCGGGATAAACAAGGTGCCCTGGACCACCCAGGGGGTCAAGGTCTGGGTGTTCCTCTGGACCAGGACTCTGTTGCCGAGCTGCTGGATAGTTACCCTGGCCAAAGGTGAACGGGTTGTTGATTTGGCCGTTCAGGTACTGGATGCGCTGCACACCGGCGCTGAAGTCAAACACGAACCCCCGGGGCCGGTTGGCAAAGGCCGCCTTGCCGTAGAGGTCCTTCTCAAAGATCACCTGCCCATGGAACTGCGGCATGATGGCTCTCTGGCCCAGGAAGTTGCCGATGCTCGAGCCGTTACCAGAGCCGACCAAACCTTGAACAGGTTGAAGCTGACCAGGCATAGTAAAATTACCAATATTGGCCGTGGTATTGTCGCCATTGGTGTCATATTGCGCGCCCGCCAGGCCGGCAAAGGTCCAGGGGCCGGTCTTGTAGGTCATCCGGACCTGGGGAATCCGCTGGGTGGCCTGGCCGTGGTTCTGGTAAGGACCGTCGTTGACGGTTTCAGGGTAGAAGTCGCAGAACATGCCCCAGTACTGCCCCATGAGGAGCTGCCAGCCGCCGGGCCAATCCATCCGGAACCAGGCGTGGCGCATCCGGGGAATGTAGCTGTTGGAGGCACTCTGCAAGCCGTCCTGCGAGGAATCAAAGTCGATTTCGATGTAGCCCTGGGTCTTGGCGCCCAGCACTTCGGGGCCGTTGACCTTGAGGCCGAACCGGGACGACTGGGCCGTGAAGCGCAGGGTCCCCATATTCTGGGGCTGCACCGCATTGGACCGAAGCAGCGGGCCCGAGAGGTTCTTGTTAACCGCGACGCTGTTCCAGAAAGTTTCCAACTTGGTGTAGCCGACCAGCTCCCAATCGCGCGGCTGAGTCACCGCCATGGCGGAAACCGGGATGGCCAGCATGGCCACTACGGTTAGAAAAGCAAAAAGTTTCTTCATGTTATCCCCCTTATTTTTTATGTACTTAGTTACCATTTCCCCTTTCTGATACCTCTGGTAACCATAAAACCGCTTTGACCGCAATCACCCCCTTGTTCGGGTAGTTATCTCTTTCAGCTAGGGCATGGTATTTGTGCGCAACATGTTTGTCAACAAAAAAATTCAAAAATTTTTTCCCGTGGTTCAATTTTTTGTATTAAGCCCCTTCCGGGTGCCTTCGGGCAAGCCCTGCGTGGCTATGCTCCTGGCGGCTTGGGATCTCCCTCCCTCATATTCGACTCTTTTTCGCCAAAACTTAACCCCTGGAGGTAAAATTTTTAAACCACCCCGGGGCTGGCCAGGAAATTAAAAAAATTGAGGGCTTTTCTTACCGTAGAGAGCAGGCGCTGAGGAGCAATATTAAGCGATTAGGGTGAGGCAGGCCGAGACGGGAGGCCCGGTGAGGACCGGGCGGCAAGGCTAGAACAATTGAAAGGGGCCGTGATGGGGGTCCAGCAGGAAGGCCAGGAAACCCGCCAGGATCATGTTCCCCTCCACCAGGGATTCGAGCATGAGCCCTGATTCCATGAGGCCCAGGCGGTACAGGGTGAGGTACCCCAGGGCGTAGAGGCCGCAGGGGATGAGAACGTAGCCCAGGGGCGGGATGATGCCCATAAAGGCCGCGCCAAAAAGCATCACCACCAGGAAGACGGCCCCCAACGACAGAAGGTCCAGGGTGCGCTTGGGCCCCAGCGCGATGGCCAGGGTTTCTTTCCCCACCACCCGGTCCCCCTCGATGGCCAGGATCTCGAAAAGCCCGGTGCGGATAAACACCAGGCCCGCCACAAAGAAGAAGGCCACGGCAGTGGCGGCCGACAGCCCTTCCTCGGAGCATACCACCGGGATCAGGGCCGCCAGGACCCCCCAGGCCAGCGCGGTGAACAGGGTTTTGGAGCCCGAGATCTCCCGCAGGCGGGCAATGTGGGTGGCCGCGGCCAGGCGCCCGGGTATGAGTTTCAGGTTATAAAAGATCCCCAGGAAGCTCATGACCAGGATAAACGCGAAGGGCTCCCACCCCAGGTACAGGCCCAGCAGCAGGGAGGCCAGAGATGACAGGGCGCCGCTCACCAGCAGAAACAGGCGGTGCCGCCCGTAAAACATGGTCTGCACGGGGTCGTTGAGTTTGCTGGCTGCGTCGGTGAAGTGATTCAGGATGTGCATGGCGTAGACATAAAAAAACGCCACGAAAAAATAGCTCAAATCGGGCCAGACGTTCTGCAGGAGGGAAGACACGTAGCTCAGGCAGCCGGCCCCCAGGGCCACGTAGAGATTGGACTTGAGGAAGAAGCGCCAGACCCGGAACAGGTAGCTGGTGAATGAACCCGGCCGGAAGGCCCAGGCGTGTTTCAGACTGCTGACCACGTTGCCGATGAGCCAGTGGGGGGTGGAGGCCCCGGCGGTGACGCCCACCGTCTGGTAGCGGCTCAAGGCCCTGAGGTCCAGTTCCTGCTCGGTCTCCACGTGAAAGGTGGGGAGCCCGGTGGCCTGGGAAATTTCCACCAGGCGCTGGGTATTGCCGCTATTGCGGCCCCCCACCACCACCAGGGCCTCTACCTGGCGGGCCAGTGCCCCGATTTCGCTTTGGCGGCTGGCCGTGGCGTCGCAGATGGTGTTGCGGATCTCCGCCCCGGGAAAGCGGGCCGTAATGGCCTGCACCAGTTTGCCGAAATGCTCCTCGCTCTGGGTGGTTTGGGCCACCACGATGACCTGGTCAAGCTCCGGCAGCGCCGCCACTCCCTCGGGCGTCGACACCACGAAGCCCCGCCCCCGGGTGTGGCCCATGAGCCCGCGCACCTCCGGGTGATCGGCGTCCCCCACAATGATGGTGGCGAACCCCTTATGGGCCCACCGCCGAATAATGGCCTGGACCCGGGCCACCCTGACGCAGGTGGCGTCGATGATGCGGGCGCCGGCCGCCTCCAGTTCCTGGCGCTCCTGGGGGGGGATGCCGTGAGCCCGGATCACCACCAACCCCGAATCCGGGACTTCCCCCTTTTTCAGGACCCTGATGCCCCGCTCCTTCAAGAGGTCCATCACCTGGGGGTTGTGAATCAGGGGGCCATAGGTGTAGATTTTGGCGTGGTTTTCATGGATGGCCCGCAGCACCATTTCCATGGCGTTTTTGACGCCCATGCAAAATCCCGAGGTTTTGGCGAGAACGACTTTCATGAAGGGCGGTTTTCTGTTTTCGGTTTTCGGTTTTCGGTTATATGATATCCAACAGTCGGAAAACTCAACCTCTGTGATCCTGATCAAGGCACACTCTGTCTCCCTTAATCCACTTAAAATAATATTCCTCAAGGATTGCCAGAGGCACGAGGGTGCCAATGACCTTCGTTTTACGAAACCGAAAACCGAAAACCGGAAACCGGAAACCTGGATGCATTTCCTGAGTCTTCTCTGGGGGACGTTGCTGCTGCGGCCCTATGTCTTTCTCTTTCTGGCCTGCTACCTGGTGCTGGCCGCCTGGCAGCTGGGCCTCGGCCGCACCCTGGCCTTCCTGGCCGCGGGCTACCTGGTGTCCTGGCTGGCGGAGCTGTGCTCCATCCACACCGGCTTTCCCTTCGGAATCTACATCTATATCCCCGCCACCGTAAACCGGGAACTCTGGGTGGCCGGGGTCCCCTTCATGGATTCCCTGTCCTATGTTTTCATGGCCTTCGCCAGCTACAGCCTGGCCCTGTTGGCCCTGAGCCCCGGGCGCTGGCAGGGTTGGCGGTTTTCTCTCGACGACCGTGCGTTCCTGCAATCCTGGCGCACCACCATCCTGGGCGGCGTGCTCATGATGACCCTGGACGTGGTGGTGGACCCCCTGGCCCTCCGGGGCTACCGCTGGTTTTTGGGGCAGATTTACGGCTACCCCAGCCCCGGGGCCTATTTCGGCATCCCCCTCACCAATTTCGCCGGCTGGCTCGTGGTGTCCATGGTCCTCGTCCGCCTGCTGCAGGTCCTCCCGGCCTACCTGCCCCAAGGGGCCTTCTGGGACTGGGGCCGCCGGGACTTTCCCGGCCGGGCCTTCCTGGGACCCGGTCTTTACCTCGGCATCCTGGCCTTCAACCTGGCCATGACCCTGTGGATCGGCGAACTCACTATTTTCCTGGCCGGCGTCTTCATCTATCTCCCCTTTTTCACCTGGCTGGTCTTGAAGGTGTGGCCCGAGGGGAGCCGGTAAGCACCCCCTGCACTAAGCGTCCCTCCCTGCTGAACCCTTCTTCAGGGAGAGTTCCTTATCTTGTCTTGTGTTCCCTTGAATACTGATTCATTATAGAAGAGAGGCTCACTGCCGGCCGATCACCTGAGATTCAAGGGGGATAGGAAGATGCTGGGGAAGAAAGTTCTGGCCGTTATCTTTGCGGTGCTCGTCCTGTTAAAACTGGCCTTCCTGCTGATCGCCCGGGAGCAATGGCTGGGGATGGCCCAGACCTTCCGTGGGCCACACTGCCGTGCTGATGGTTTTTTACCTGATATCCCTGATCATCATCGGCTATTTCATCTTTACCACCATGAATCTCATCGATGTAGCCGTGGTCATGTTGTTCACCGGCCTGCTGGTGGGTCTCAGTCTCATCCCCTATGCGGCGTCGCTGCAACCGGCGTGCAGCAAGAATCGCGGCCTCCGGCCTGGGCAGAGCCTGGCTGGCCCTGATTATCTGGATAGCCATCTCCGTGGCCGTGCTCTACCGGGTGTTTGCCCGGGAGGAGTAATCAAAGCAGCTTCTTGGGAGAGGGAGCCAGGGGCAGCGGCACCCTGCCCTTCTCCCCAACCCGCCCCCCCAACCCCAAATGCAAAAAAAACGGCTGCTGAGCCGTTCCTCTAAAGCATCTCCAACATGACTTCCAAGGCCAGGGCCAGGTTAGCTGCGGCCAGACGGCTACGGCGCCACAGGCTTGCGAGTTCGGCCAGGCGGCGGGGATCCCGGGCCGCCCAGGCCAGGACCGCGGCCGCACCTGGGGTCTTGCCGGCCCCGGCTGCCTGCCGGATGAATACCGGGATTTCTTCCCCGGCGGCGTCGGTCACGGCCCTGACCGCCAGCAACGGCAGGCCTCGATCCCGGGCATAATCCGCCAGGGCGCTGGTCTCGAGGTCCAGGACAGGGTGCACCAGCCCCCGGAGGGGCCCGCCCTGGCTGAGCTTGTGGATGATGCCGGCGGTGGTGACCACGCTCCCTCTAAACGCCGGCCGGCCCGCCTCATTGAGCCTGGCCAGCACCTCGGCCAGGGGAACTGGAAAGGCAGGCGCCGCCAACTCCTGGAGCGTCCCGGTCTCCGGCTCATACCGCCAGAAAGTCTCCCCCAGGACCAGGCCTCCCGGGGGCAGCTCCGGCGTGACCGCACCCCCGAAGCCCGCAGAAATGATCACCCGGGGCTGGTAGTGCTCGAGGAGGGAGGCCGCGGCCCCGGCCGCCCGGCTCGCCCCCATGCCCGTGAGCGCCGCCACCCCGGTGCGGCCGGCAAAGTCGAATGCCCACACCGGCAGGGCCCCCTGGGGGAGCCGGCGGGCCCGCACCAGGCGTAAAAAAGGCCGCACCTCCTGGGGAAGTGCAGCCAATAGCGCCGCCGTGACGGGGGCCCCGGGCATCAGGGCTTGGGCGCCGGCAACTGCGGACGCCCGGAGGGTTGGGAGGACAGCATTTCCGGCTCCTCGGCGGAGACTTTGACACCCTCGGCTTCCTGGGGGATGGCGGCATTTTTCTCTGCCTTGGGTCGCCCCCAGCGCTTGCCCTTCACCAGGAGCTGACCGCTTTTGTGAATGACGGTGCGGTCGTCCAGGATGATGAGGCCATGGCGGTCGGAGATGTCGCTGTAGTACTGGTATCTCATCTGGCGCTGGTTGAGGCGGTACTTGAAAAACAGGAAGAACATCATGTAGATGGTCACCACCACCCCCGCCCCGGCCAACACGTAACTCAGGAAGTTGAAGGTCTGGGAGGTCATGGAGGACAGCCACACCATGATGTAGTGCATGTTGTACAGCGCGAAAATGGTCACCAGGAGCAGGAACAGAATGGCCAAGAGGGGCAGGCGCTTCAATTGGGCCAGGACCGCGGTCTCGTCACACCCGGCCTCTGCCCCGGATTCTTCCTGGGAGGCCATGACATCCTGGCCTAAAAAGTAATTGAACCCGGTGACGATCACCCCCAGAAGAAAGGTGAGCATGATGGGGAAGGCAAAGGCCACAAAGATGTATTCCTTCCAGGGGAAGGGGGTGTAAACCCGGTGGTACTTATCGTCCGCAGACCACAGGGCCACCACGATAAAAATGATGATCTCCAGGATGCCGATGAGCTTCAGGTAATCGAAAAAAAGTTTTTTGCGGTCGGCCCTGGAGAAATAGGAGGCTACTCTGGACATATGAACCCCTCGTGGGCAAATCCCGACACTTAAAAAATATCAGACCGCTACACCGGGGTCAATGGTTTTCGGGTGAGGAGCACTCCCGGCCTGCCTGGGTCCGGTGATGTCCCCCGGTTACGCGGTGAGACCTATAGGTGCCCGGTGCCACCATCGCCCCCGGCTGTATTTTCTCCAGTGGAAGGGGCGCTCGCTTGACATTATGCCTCACAGGTCATCGGTTATTTCATATTTTAAGTTAAAGGTTGCGGCTTCCTGCTGCATTATGATGAATGGTTATTGTTCTATGGGAGTAAGTTGCGTCTGAAACCACTGGTCAAAAATAGTAATCGGCAATTGACAGAAACATCAGGAACATGAGGAGCAGTGGAGAAGTGGGTCGGCGTTTGCCGTGATGAGCATATGTTTTGCACTGTAAGCTAATCATCCCCCCACTACCTGTCAAGGCCGGGAATTCACCCGTGTGGCCCTGGGCGGTGTGCCCCCATGTCTGTCTGGCAAAACCCGCCGCAGTTAAAGCATCCTGTCATCAGGGCACCGATGGTTTTTCCCTTGACATTTGTTAATACATCAATTAACAATTGTTAGCTGCAGCTTAACTTTGCCGTGCGATTCTCCTTTCCAAGCCGGCACGGGAAAGAGGGTAAGATATGCCGAACCAGCCCAAAGAAAATCATGGCCCCGGGCCGCTGTTGCCCGGGCGGTGGGAACGCTATTGGGAAACCGTTATTGAGACCATGATGGACGGCCTCATGGTGGTGGACCCCAAGGGGGTCATCGTGGCCGTGAACCCGGCCATGGAACGCCTCACCGGCTACAGCCGGGAGGAACTCCTGGGGCAGTCCTGCACCGTGCTCAACTGCGACCGCTGCCGCGATCTGAAGCCCCACAATTCGGGCCGCCAGTGCCAGCTTTTCCGGGATGGCGGCGTCCACCATTTCCGCTGCGTGCTCACCAAAAAGGACGGCACCACCCTGCCCTTCCTCAAAAATGCAGCCCTCCTGAGGGATGAAACGGGCCTGGTCATCGGGGCCGTGGAGACCCTTACCGACTTAAGCGAGATCTCCGCCCGGGACCAGGTAATCTGCCGCCTCCGCCGGGAGCTGCACCGGGATGACGGCTTTCACGGCTTTTTGGGGCGCTCTCCCGTCATGCTGCAGTTCCATCAGCTCCTCACCAGCGCCGCGGCCTCCGATGCCCCGGTGGTGCTGTACGGCGAGAGCGGCACCGGCAAAGAGCTGGCCGCGGCCGCGCTCCATAAGCTCAGCCCCCGGGCCAAGGGCCCCTTCATCAAGGTCAACAGCGCCGCCCTGAACGAGTCCCTCCTGGAGAGCGAACTTTTCGGCCACATCAAGGGGGCCTTCACCGGGGCCGACCGCACCCGGGTGGGGCGTTTCGAAGCGGCGCACCGGGGCTCCATCTTCCTCGATGAAATCGGCGACCTGCCGCTGGCCACCCAGGTCAAGCTGTTGCGGGTGCTCCAGGAAAAAACCATCGAAAAGGTGGGGGACCAACGGTCCATCCCGGTGGACGTGCGCATCATCACCGCCACCAACCAGGACCTGCAGCTGCTCATGGAACGCGGGCTCTTCCGGGAAGACCTGTTTTTTCGCATCAACGTCATCCCCATCCATCTGCCCCCCCTGCGGGAGCGCCGGGAGGACATCCCCCTCCTGGTGGAGCACTTCCTGGAACGGAACGCCGCCAAGACCCAGAAACCCATCACCGGCCTGAGCCGGGAGGCCCTGGAGATCTTCCTGGCCTACCACTGGCCGGGAAACGTCCGGGAACTTATCAACGTCATCGATTACTCCTTTGTGCTGTGCAAGGAAGGGGTGATCCTGCCTGAGCACCTGCCGAGCCAGATGGCCGGCAAACGCCCTGCCCCCGCCCGGCCCCGGCGCGCCGAGACTGCCGGCCCCCAGCGGATCTCCCGGGAAGAGCTGTTGAACGCCTTGCAGGCGGCCCGGGGCAAAAAGACCAAGGCCGCGGAAATGCTAGGGGTCAGCCGGGTCACCCTGTGGAAGTGGCTCAAGGAATTCGAGGTGCAGGTGGAAACCGTGGTGCGCGACTAGGATGGTAGTATAGAGTTATTTAACTTTTTGGAGTTCATTGAGGATAGATAGCAGAAATCGGCAGGGCTCAGGACATGACCCGACTGGTGTCGTTGTGATCTGGCATGACGACAACGGTAGCGTCCGAGTAAATCTCAGAAAGGCTTTCCAGGAACTGATGGCTGAACAAAACCGCTGACGGTCTTGAGTTTTATTTTTTACTCCCGGTCACTAGGCGAAGGCGAATGCTTTTTAAGAATTCTGAGTCAACCGCATATTTCAAATCCTGGGCCTTCAACAAATTCTCTTCGGCTTTCTTGTAATCCTTTTTCTGAAAATAGGCATAAGCTCTGTTGTTGTAGGCTGCGGCAAGGTTAGGATCTAACTGGATAGCCTTGTCAAAATCTGTCAAAGCCTTGTCGAAGGACTTAGTGCGAAAATATGCTATACCCCGATAATTGTAAGCCAGAGCATAATCAGGGTCTATCTGAATGGCTTGATCAAGGCTAACAATAGCTTCATTATATTGTCCTTTTTTAATTAAATTTACCCCCTGATCAATATAGGATTTGGCATCTTTTGCCGTGCCTCCTTGGGATAAACCTGCCATCAGGCTTACGCTGAGGATGAACAGTAACGCCATGGTTTGAAAAGGCCGCCGCATATTGACCTCCTTCATCTTGGCAATGACCTAACACATGATATGGGGTTTTTGGTTCCAAGTACCTTCTCTTTATTAACTTAAGCTCATTTTTGATAGGATATCACAAATTTTTCATCGCGCTACAGTATCTTCTCTGTAGTAGTTTACCATCCACCCCTTTGGTGCGCAGGCTGGTGGGATGGCGTGGGACTTTGAACCCGGCCGTGCTCCCTTTGGTACCCGTGGGCTAAGGGAATGGTCGGGCTCCTTGAGACTCGAGGTAAATTGACGGAGACGGGGGGTAATTTGGGTGGATTGACGGCAATATCTTGCCGATATCAACAAAAGAATTGATTTTAGATAGTTGGCAGCTATCTGCAAAACTGGATCAGGGCATCGGCTTTCCGGAAACCACGGAAATTCTTTGCGCTTGGCCGCCTATTTGTGGTAAAACCCACATATTTTCAGGCATACATATGACTAAGGTACGCACCCGTTTTTCCCCCAGCCCCACCGGCGCCCTGCATCTGGGCGGGGCCCACACCGCGCTGTTCAATTGGCTGTTCACCCGGCACCACGGCGGGGTTTTTATCCTCAGGATCGAGGACACCGACCAGGAACGCTCCAAGGAGCAGTTCGTCGACGAGATTATGGCGTCCCTCTCCTGGATGGGCCTTGATTGGGATGAAGGCCCCTTCCGCCAGTCGGACCGGTTCCCCATTTATAATGAATTTACCGAGCGCCTGCTGGCGACCGGGGCCGCGTATTTTTGCGACTGCGACCCCCAGGACCTGGAGGAGCGCCGCAAGGCCGCCCTGGCCCGGGGGAACAAGCCCCGCTATGACGGCCGCTGCCGGGACCGGGGCCTGGCCGCCGCCCCCAACCGGGCGGTGCGCTTCAAGACTCCCCAGGACCGGCACCACCTTCTGGCAGGACCAGATCAAGGGGCACATCGCCTTTGAAAATCAGGAACTGGACGACCTGGTCATCCGCCGGGCGGACGGCATCCCCACCTACAACCTGGCGGTGGTGGTGGATGACATCACCATGGAGGTCACCCACATCATCCGGGGTGACGACCACATCAGCAACACCCCCCGGCAGATCCTGATCTACCAGGCCCTGGGGGCAACACCCCCCCTGTTCGGGCACATGCCCCTCATGCTGGGCAAGGACCGCACCAAGCTGTCCAAGCGCCACGGCGCGCTGCCGGTCCTGGCCTACCGGGACCGGGGCATTCTCCCCCACACCCTGAACAACTACCTGGCCCGCCTGGGCTGGTCCCACGGCGACCAGGAGATTTTCAGCCGGGAGGAGCTCATTGAATATTTCTCGCTGCACCAGGTGGGCAAGGCCCCGGGGGTGCACGACGACGAGAAGCTCCTGTGGCTGAACAGCCACTATATCAAAACCAGCGACGACCACGACCTGGCCCGGGAACTGATCCCATTTCTGGCCCCCCTGGGGATCGCCTCACCCGATCTTGACTACGTGGCCCGGGTGGCCGCCACCCTCAAGACCCGGGCCAAGACCCTGGTGGAGATGGCCGAGGCCGCGAGGTTCTACTTCCAGGACCCCCGGCCTTACGAAGAGAAGGGCGCCAAGAAATTTCTCACCCCGGACGCCACCCCCACTCTGCGCAGTGCCATGCAGGCCATAGAAGACCTGCCGAGTCTCAACGAGGAAACCCTCACCGGCCTGCTGCATGACTTGGCCAACAAGTTTGGCGTGAAGATGGTGGCCGTGGCCCAGCCGCTCCGGGTGGCCCTCACCGGCCGCACCGCCAGCCCCAGCCTGACCGACGTCATCGCTCTGCTCGATAAGCCGGAAAGCCTCAAACGCCTTGCCCATGCCCTGGAGTTCATCGAAACCCAGGGACCTGTTTCAAGCCCATCCTGAGGAGAAGACGCTTTATGGCCGCACATCATGACACCCACGAACATCATGACCAGCCCGCACCGGCGTTCCGTAAAAAACAGGCCCCTCTTATTATGGCGGTGTTTGTCTGCATCGTGGTGGCCTTTGCCATGCCCAGTATCTACGTCTCCCTGGGCGCCGTCGTGGCGGCCTGCACCCTGATCGGCATCGCCGCCAAAATGCAGCCCACACCACCCGCAGAAGAACACCATTAAGGGATAATTTCTTGGGAGAGGGAGCCAGGGGTCAGCGGACCCTTACCCCCGCTCCCAAACCCTCTCCCCCAATCCCTTATAGGTGGGATTAAAATATGCCGGAAAAGTCGAGGCTGAAAGCCCGGCCTTTTCCGGCTCCCCTTAAAGGGGGTTGGGAGGGGAGTTTGAGGGGAGGGCGGGGGACCCACTGGTCCCCCGGCCCTCTCCTCAAAAAACTATCACATCCAATCAGGAGGGAGCCATGCGGATTGCGTTGATTGGGCAGGCGGCATTTGGCGCGGATGTGTTAAAGGGGTTGTTGGCCAGGGGGCAACAGGTGGCGGGGGTGTTTTGCCCGCCGGACCGGGGGGGGAAGACTGATCCAATGAAGGAGGCGGCCAGCGCCGCGGGCCTGCCGGTTTTTCAGCCCAAGCATCTGAAGGACCAGGAAGCCTATGACCAGATGGTGTCTCTCAACCCCGACGTGGCGGTTCTGGCCTTTGTTACCGATATTGCGCCAGAAAAATTGCTATTTGTCCCCAAGCTCGGCTCCATCTGCTACCATCCCTCCCTCCTCCCCAAATACCGGGGCGCCTCGGCTATCAACTGGGCCATCATCAACGGCGAGACCAAGACCGGGGTGACGATTTTCTGGGTGGACGCCGGCATCGACACCGGCGACATCCTCCTCCAGAAAGAAGTGGAGATCCCCGCCGGCGAAACCACCGGCGAACTCTACTTCAACAAGCTCTACCCCCTGGGCGTGGAGGCGGTCCTGGAGGCGGTGGATCTCATCGCCCGGGGGGAAGCCCCCCGCATCCCCCAGGATCACAGCCGGGCCACCTATGATCCGCCTTGCGACGAGAAGGTGGCCCGGATAGATTGGACCAAGCCCGGCCACCAGGTGTTCAACTTCATCCGGGGCACGGACCCCCAACCCGGGGCCACCGCTTTATTCCGGGGGGAAAAAGTGAAGGTCTACAACGCCCGGTTCATCGAGGAAGATCACCAGGCCCCACCAGGGGAGGTCCTGGAGATCAATCCCGACCTGGGAGTCTTCGTGGCGGTGAAGGGGGGGGCGGTGCGCCTCACCCGTTTCCGCACCAAGGACCTGGGTAAAGTAAAAGCCCCGGACTTCATCAAAGCCAGGCAGCCCGAGGTCGGGGAGCGGTTCGAATAGGCCTGGCGGCGTCGGTTGGTGGCTCGAAGTGATGCGGCATCCTTCACTTTGACTGCGGATATTTTCTAGAACGGAGGAAGACATGCAGCTGCTTCAGGGAGTTTTCCAGAGCATGAAGACTGTATCCGGCAACAGTTCAGCGGATGATCTCACCCGGGTGAGCTCGGAGCTGGTCCAGGTCAAGGACCGGGTCAGGGAGAAGCTCCAGGCCGCCACCGCCGGAGACATCAGCAAGATCCTCGAGAAGCTCGATAACCAGGAACTTTTGACCCCCGCGGAAAAGGACCTGGTGGGCTTCTGGCTGGTGGGGGACGCCGAGGGCTTCACCAAGATGGAGGCCGATTTCAGCGACTGGCAGGAGGAGTTCCGGCGCCTGACCGGCATGATTGACTCTTTCGCGGGCAAAGGACGACAGTCCCCAAAACCTGGTGGAGGTGCACGGTGTTTTGCAAGATGCCATCCGGGTGGCGGCCGACATCGCCTTTTTTCTGGAAGAGAAAGACCGGGTGGAAAAATTCAACTCCGCCATCAACAACCTGACCCCGGATGACGCCAAGTTCCTGGCCGAGATGATTCGCACCATGCTGCTCAGGACCGACATGTAGTTCGGGCTGCCCTGGTGAGCCGTGGGTGGCGGCCCACCAGCATTAAGCTTGATGCTTGGAATGATAGCCAGGGAGCTTGCCGACTCTGACCTGCAAATGAACGACACGCCGCTAAAAATCCAGTACCTCCGGGTCAATTTCGTCGGCCTGGCCATGATCGGCTCGGTATTCATCTACGCCCTGGTGGTGGAGGTGCTGAAAAGAACCCTGGCGCCGTTTACCGGCTTGGCGGGCTTCACCCCGGCCGGGGCCCAAATGCTGAAATACCTCCTGGTTGCCCTGGCCTTCGCCAATTTCTTCATCATTAAGATCATCCAGAAAGTTCTGGGGGCCAGATCGGCTGAGAAACTGGTCATGGCTACGGTGATCACCTTCGCCCTCTGCGAGGCGGTGGCCCTCTTCGGCCTGGTCCTTTTCCTCTTAAAGGGCAATGCCATGGATTTTTACACTTTCATGTTTCTGTCCCTGTTTTACTTCTGGCTCTTTTTCCCCAAGTACCAGGACTGGGAAGACCGATTAAACGCAGCAGCTGCACAAAACCCCAAGGACAGCGTTAAGCTTTAAGCAAGAAGTCTTAGCTTTTTTGCTTATAGCTTACAGCTTAAAGCCTACAGCCCCCATGAAACAGGTCGGCGTTTATTACCATCCCTCCTTCAGCCGCAAGAGTTACATGACCGTGGGGAACCGCCTGCGGGACTTCCCCGAGGCCCTGGACGAAGTGCTGCAGCTCCCCAACGTGCGCCTTTTTAAATCCCCCCGGGTCTCCGAAGAGCTCATCCTCAAGGTGCATGCCCCGGAAATGATCCCCAATGTGGCCCGGGACAGCATGTGCTCCACCGCCTACGAATCCGTGGGCGGGGTGGTGGCGGCCATGGAGGCCCTGGCCCGGGGGGAGATTGACCGGGCTTTCTGCTTCATCGGGGCGGGCGGCCACCATGCCGGCTTTCGCCAGTTCTGGGGGGCCTGCTGCTTTAACGACGTGGTCATCGCCCTGACCCGGGCCCGGGCCGTCAGCCCGTGGCGGCGCTTTGCCATTGTGGACACCGACGCCCACCACGGCGACGGCACCCGCCAGCTCGTCCAGGACGATCCCGAGGTCCTGCACCTGTGTTTCTGCGGCGCCGACTACCTCTCCCCGGACGGCACCAAAGTCGACGTGGACGTCTACCGCCTGGGCTGGCAGGCCGATGTCAATAAATTGTACATCGACAAGCTGCGGCGCGAGCTCCCCCGCATCCCCCAATTCAAACCGGATCTGCTGGTCTGGTATTACGGCTTCGACACCCACGCCGATGACTACGGCGCCATCGGCCTCACCGAGCCTTGCTTCTTCGAGATTTGCGACTTAATGCTCTTTATTGCCGGCGACCTGGGCATCCCCCTCCAGGTGGTCCTGGGGGGCGGCTCCATGTCTCACCTGGCCAAGAACACCATCCCCGAAATCATCCGCCGATTGGCCGCGGCCGACTGATTCTCCCCGCCCGGCAAGGCGCCTGAATTTTCAGCAGAAGCTCCCCGATTAGAATTTCACCTGCATAGATAGCGGCGGCAATTAGCGGTAATGTTTTTTTGGCGCCATCCCGAAGACTAGAGGGTGAGCCCTAAACCACCGGCCCGCCACCGGAAGGAATCCCCTGTGTCATGACCGCCTATCATGCCGACTTTTACCGGGACCTGTTGGACAACCTTTACGATGGGGTTTATTACGTCGATCCGGACCGCCGCATTACCTTCTGGAACAAGGCCGCGCACGCCATCACCGGCTACAGTCCCCAGGAGGTCATGGGACGAAGGTGCGCCGACAACCTCCTCCGGCACGTCGACGACACCGGCGTCTGCCTCTGCCTGCACTCCTGCCCCCTGGCCGAGACCATCAAGGACGGCCGGCCCCGGTCCGCGGCGGTGTATCTCCACCACAAGGACGGGCACCGGCTGCCGGTTGCCGTGCGGGTCACGCCACTCAGGAGCCCCTCGGGAGAAATTCTGGGGGCCGTGGAGATCTTCAGTGACAACTCGGAAAAGGTGGCGGCGCTCCAGCGCCTCAGCGAACTGGAAAATCTGGCCTATCTCGACACCCTGACCGGCATCGCCAACCGCAAGTACCTGGAGATTTTTCTTGATGCCAGGTTCAATGAATTTCAACGCTATGCCTGGCCCTTCGGCCTGGTGTTTGCTGATATCGACAATTTCAAAGCGGTGAATGACGCTCACGGGCATCTGGCCGGGGACCAGGTCTTGAGGATAGTGGCGCATACCCTGGCCCAAAATTGCCGCTCCTTCGACCTGGTGGGCCGCTGGGGCGGTGACGAGTTTCTCTGTGTTTTAGGCCACCTCAAGGACCTGGAACGCCTCAGGCTCACCGCAGAACGCTTCCGCCGCCTCGTGGCCGAATCGGCCGTGGTTGTGGACGGCAGTCCCCTGACCGTGACCATCTCCCTGGGAGCCACCCTGGTTCTCCCTGGTGACACCGTGGAGTCACTGACCAGCAGAATCGACCACCTGCTCTATCAGAGCAAAAAATCCGGACGCAACCGCCTGCATATCAGCTAATTCCTCTGTCCGGCCATTCTTCCCGTCCCCCCGACTCCACCTGAAAAAAACGCGGTTATCTCATGTTTGGGGCCTCGTTCATTACCTGGCCCTGGAGAAGCTCGCCGGTCTCATCCACACGGACATTGCCGGAAAAAGGGAAACGCATTATACTACTAGGTATCCTATGTTTACCGACCGTCTGCGCAATCTCGAAAAGCAATATGCCGAACTGGATGAGCGCCTGGCCGACCCGGAGGTCATCCGGGCCCAGGACGTCTACCAGAAGCTCATGAAAGAGCACGCCGAACTGGCCCCCCTCGTTCAGGCCTTCCGGCGCCACCAACACCTGGACAAAGAGCTGGCCGACAGCCAGTCCCTCTTGAAAGATGAGTCGGATGAGGACCTCAAGGCCATGGCCCGGGAGGAAATCCAGTCCCTCAAGGAGCAGATCGGCCAGGTGGAGGAGGACCTGCGGGCTTTGCTCCTCCCCAAGGACCCCAACGACGACAAGAACGTGCTCCTGGAAATCCGGGCCGGCACCGGCGGTGAGGAGGCGGCGCTCTTCGCCGCGGTCCTGTACCGCATGTACACGCGCCTGGCGGAGCGCCGGGGCTGGAAGCTCGAGGTCATGAGCCACTCCACCACCGGGCTGGGGGGACTCAAAGAAGTCATTGCCCTGATCTCGGGGGACCGGGTCTATAGCCGGCTCAAATACGAAAGCGGCACCCACCGGGTGCAGCGCGTCCCGGAAACCGAATCCCAGGGGCGCATCCACACCTCCGCGGTCACCGTGGCGGTGCTCCCGGAAGCCGAAGACTTGGACGTCCATATCAGCCCCGAAGAGCTGCGGTTCGACGTCTACCGCTCCTCCGGGCCGGGGGGCCAGTCAGTGAACACCACGGACTCGGCGGTGCGCATCACCCACCTGCCCACGGGGCTCGTGGTCACCTGCCAGGATGAAAAGTCCCAGCACAAAAACAAGGCCAAGGCCATGAAGGTCCTCCAGGCCCGGTTGTTTGACCTGAAGCAGCAGGAGCAGCAGCGCCAGATCGCCCAGGAGCGCAGGACCCAGGTGGGGACCGGCGACCGCAGCGAGCGCATCCGCACCTATAATTTTCCCCAGGGACGCATCACCGACCACCGCATCGGCCTCACCCTCTATCGCCTGGAATCCATCCTGGACGGCGACCTGGATGAACTTCTGAACGGCCTTACCACCCATTATCGCTCCCAGGCCTTGCAGGCCTAAATGAGCGACGCCCCCGCCGTCCCCTGGACCATCCTGGCACTCCTGCGCTGGACCGCCGGGTTTTTCGAGGAAAAAGGTGTCGCCGAGCCCCGGGCCTCCGCTGAAATTCTCCTGGCCCACACCCTGGGATTAAGCCGCCTGGACCTGTACCTGCGCCATGACCAGCCCCTCACCCCCGAGGAACTGGCCCGCTTCAAGGCCCTCGTCGTCCGCCGCCGCCAGGGGGAGCCCGTAGCCTACCTCACCGGCCACAAAGAATTCTGGTCCCTGGACTTCCTGGTCACCCCCGACACCCTCATCCCCCGCCCCGAGACCGAGGTGCTGGTGGAGGCGGTGCTGAATGTTTTTGGGGGAGGGAGCCAGGGATATTCACAGGCTGGAAAGCCTGTGCCACCTCCCCCTGCCCCCTCCCCTACTCCCCCATTCTCAAGCTCCGGGAGCACGGGCTTCCAGCCTGTGCAGCACAGGCAAGATGCCTGTGCTCCCGGCAAAAGTGAGTCTGGCCATCGACGTGGGCGTGGGCTCAGGCGCGCTGGTGGTGGCGTTGGCCCGGGAGCTGCCTGGGCTTACCTGGGTGGGGGTGGACATTTCGGCCGCGGCCCTTGCGGTGGCCCGGGAGAATGCCCGCCGGCATGAGGTGGCGGCGCGGATCGCTTTTTTGCGGGGAGATTTGTTGTCCCATTTGAAGGCCAGCCCCACATTTGCCCTTATGGTGGCCAACCTTCCTTATGTGCCCCGGGGCGAATGGCAGCGGCTTTCAAAGGAAATCAAGGATTACGAACCGACGGGGGCTCTCCTGGGGGGAGAAGATGGGCTGGACCTTTTAAAGCAATTGTGTCAACAAGCCCATATTTATTTGCAGGCGGGCGGCTGGCTGGCCTTGGAAGTTGGGGCCGGTCAGGCCGGGCGGGTCATGGGCTTTCTGGAGGAAACCGGGGCCTACGATGCCCTGAAAAGCGTGGATGACTACCAGGGTATTCCCCGGGTAGTGCTGGCTAGGCGGAGTTGACTTATTTGCATACCCCCCTTAAGGGATTGGGGGTGGGGATGCAGGGGAGGGGGTAAGGGGCCACGCCCCTTAGCCCCCTCCCCTGCTGCTTTTACGCTGCGGCGCGGCCCAGGACTTCCTCGGGATGCACGATGCGCCCGGCGATGGCGCTGGCCGCGGTGACCGCGGGGTTGGCCAGGTACACCTTGGACTGGGGGTGGCCCATGCGCCCGGTGAAGTTGCGGTTGGTGGTGGCGATGGCCACTTCGCCTGGGGCCAGGATGCCCATGTGACCGCCCAGGCAAGGTCCGCAGGTGGGCGGGCTGATTATTGCATTGGCGTCCAGGAAAATCTTGAAGAGCCCTTCCTCCATGGCCTGGGCATAGATGAGCGGGGTGGCGGGGATGACGATAAGGCGCACCCCCTTGGCCACCTTGCGGCCCTTGATTATTTTGGCCGCCAGGCGCAGGTCTTCCAGCCGGCCGTTGGTGCAGGAGCCGACCACCGCCTGGTCAATCTTTACTTGCCCCAACTCTCTCACCGGCACCACGTTTTCCGGCGATGGCGGCGCGGCCACCACCGGCTCCAATTTGCCGGCGTCATAAGTTTTTTCATAACTATAGGAAGCCCCGGCGTCGCTCTCATAGACCTTATAGGGCCGCAGGGCCCGCCCCTGGACATAGGCCAGGGTGGTTTTGTCCGGGGCCATGATGCCGTTTTTGCCCCCGGCCTCCACCGCCATGTTGGCCATGGAAAAGCGCTCGGCCATGTCCAGGGCGGTGATCGCCTCCCCCACAAACTCCATGGCCATGTAGCGGGCGCCGTCCACCCCGATGTCGCCGATGGTGTAGAGAATCAGGTCCTTGCCGGTGACCCAGGGGGGGCAGGTGCCGGTGTAGGTAAACCGAGCGCTCTCCGGCACCTTGAACCAGCACTCCCCGGTGACCATGGCCGCGGCCAGGTCGGTGGATCCCACCCCGGTGGCAAAGGCCCCCAGGGCCCCGTAGGTGCAGGTGTGACTGTCCGCGCCGATGATGAGGTCGCCGGGCGCCACAATGCCCTTCTCCGGCAGCAGCGCATGCTCCACCCCCATGTCCCCGCCCTCGTAAAAATGTACCAACCCCTGCTCGTTGGCGAATTCCCGTAAGATCTGGCACTGGATAGCCGAAGGGATATCCTTGTTGGGGGCGAAATGGTCCGCCACCAGCACCACCCGCTCCCGGTCAAAGACCTTCTTGGCCCCGGACTCCCGAAACTCCTTGATGGCAATGGGCGCGGTAATGTCGTTCCCCAACGCAATATCCACCTTGGCCAGGATCAACTCGCCCGGCTCCACATAATCTTTGCCGCAATGCGCCGCCAAAATCTTCTGCGTAATCGTCTGAGCTTTCGCCATGTCAGTCTCCCTTTGGTATGTTTGTGGGGGAGGAAGCTAAGGGCCAGTGGGCCCTTTCCCCTCCCCCACACCCCCACCCCCAATCCCTTTAGTTTTTCGCAAATTAAGGCCACGAGCCCTGTCTTGCAAAAGCCACTAAAAGGGGGCTGGGAGGGGAGTTTGAGGGGAGGGCGGGGGAGCCACTGCTCCCCCGCCCTCCCCTCAATGTGCTTTTCTTCTACTTACAATTCCTCGGGTTTGCCCATTTTGGGGCCCATTTCCTTGGTGAATTTAAGGCGGTTCAGGCCGTTGATATAGGCCCGGGCGCTGGCCGTGACCACATCCGGATCCACGCCCTGGCCGGTGACGACGGCGCCCTCGTCCTCGAGGCGCACCGCCACTTCCCCCAGGGCCTCGGTGCCCCCGGTGATGGAGGACACGGCAAACTTGAGGAGCTTGCACTTGGACTGGGCCAGCTGGGTGATGGCCCGGTAGGTAGCGTCGATGGGCCCGTCCCCGAAGGCCGAGGTGGTCTTGAGGTCATCGCCGATTTTCATCTTTACGGTGGCATTGGGTTTGACCGTGGTGCCGGTGAGGACCACCAGTTCCTCCAGGCGGAAGTGCTCCGGCACTGACTTATAGATCACCTCGGTCTCGATGAGGCTGATCAGGTCCTCGTCATACACCGTCTTCTTGCGGTCGGCCAGGTCCTTGAAGCGCCCGAACACCCGGTTCAGCTCCTCGTCGCTCAGGTAATAGCCCATCTCCTGGAGCTTGGTCCTGAAGGCGTTGCGGCCCGACAGCTTCCCCAGGGGCAGGCTCGACTTTTTGAGGCCCACGGTGGCAGGCGTCATGATTTCGTAGGTGCTGGCTTCCTTGAGGACCCCGTCCTGGTGGATGCCGGACTCATGGGCAAAGGCGTTGGCCCCCACGATGGCCTTGTTGGGCTGCACCACCACCCCGGTGAGCTTGCTCACCAGGCGGCTGGTGGGGCAGATATACTGGGTGACGATTTCCGTGTAAAAATCGAACAGGTCTTTGCGGGTGGCCAGCGCCATGACGATCTCTTCCATGGAGGCGTTGCCGGCCCGCTCGCCGATGCCGTTGATGGTGCACTCGGCCTGGCGGGCGCCGTTCATAATGGCCGCCAGGCTGTTGGCCACGGCCAGTCCCAGGTCGTTGTGGCAGTGCACCGAAATGATGGCTTTATGGATATTGGGGATATGGTCCACCAGGTACTTGATCTTGGCGCCGAATTCGTGGGGGATGGTGTAGCCCACGGTGTCGGGGAAGTTTACCGTGGTGGCCCCGGCGTCGATGACCGCGGCGAACATCTGGGCCACGTAGGCGAGGTCGCTCCGGCCTGCGTCCATGGCGGAAAATTCCACGTTGCTGCAGTATTTTTTGGCGTGCTGCACCGCGGCCACGGCCTGCTCCAGGACCTCTTCCCGGCTCTTCTTGAGCTGGTACTTGAGATGGATGTCGGAGGTGGAGATGAAGGTGTGGATGCGGGGCTCGCTGGCCTCCTTCACCGCCTCCCAGGCCGCGTCGATATCCGGAGACTGGGCCCGGGCCAGGGCGGCGATCTGCGACCCCCTGATCTCCCCGGCCACGGCTTTCACCGCTTCGAAGTCCCCCCGGGAGGAGAAGGGGAACCCGGCCTCGATGACGTCCACGTTCAGGAGCTCCAGCTGCCGGGCAATCTGCAGCTTCTCGTCCACATTGAGGCTGGCCCCGGGGGTCTGCTCCCCGTCCCTGAGCGTGGTGTCGAAGATATATACTTTTTCGGGCATGACAAAGTCCTCCTCAAAAACAGGTCAAATATATCAGGACCGTGACTGATTGTCACAGCCAAACGACTAATCCAATAATAGTGGGGGTAAGGGTGTAGGTTGCCTGCTGCCTAGCAGGCTAAGAGGAGGACCAGGGACAGGGCGCAGGCCCCCGCCGGGTGAGGCTTATTGATGATGGGGCGGGTAAAGGGTTCATCGTTAATTAATTAATCGGCTTTAATGCTTATATGCTACAGATATTTTTGAGAAAGTGCAACATTTTTCACCCCTGGTCCCCGGGCGGGAGCCCCTTAAGGCAATACACACTGCCCCTCGGATGGTAGATATGGTGCGGATAGGTTTAATATTTTGCCATTTGATAAGTTTTTCATTAGAGCAGTTATCGACTCTGAACATCCTCAGCACCATTTCATTCAATTACTTCTTTCCGCCCAATATACTCGCGGTATTATTATGCAAGGTTCAAGGATTTTGTTTCCGGCGGTAATAGCCCTTTTTTTCCGCAGGTCACCCGAAAGCAGCAGGATCGACCTCGCCCCGGAAGGACGACACAGTCTGGCTCAGGATAGCAATCATGGGATTCAAATCAAAAATATAATCTCGGCTTAGTGATGTTCTGCGGCTTCCGCTTCAGCTTTTGTCTTATGTACAGTCCCATCAGGATGAACTGGAGGAGAGTAAATCGTATACAGCTTAAGCGGTTTTTCTGAAGACATATTGATAACATTGTGATAGGTACCAGCAGGCACCACAACAGCGTCACCGTCACCGACAAGATGTTCTTCTTTCTCTCCAAAGATGAACTTAGCATTACCTTTTTCGATGCGGAAAAACTGGTCTACGTTTGCGTGCATCTCCTTGCCGATTTCCTCACCAGGCTGCAAACACATTACCACGAGCTGGCTGTGTCTGCCGGTGAATAAAACTTCGCGGAAATAGTTATTATTCAGAGTTGTTTTCTCAATAGGTCCAACGTAGCCTATCATTGTCTGTTGCTTCTTGGTCATGGTGGAAGGAACGGGAGCTGCTTGTGGCGCCGGAGGCGCTGCTTTCTCGGCCTTTCCCGGCAGGGCCGCCGTTTTGGCTGGGCTTTTCTCTGCCTGGCTGCTTAAGGCAAACACCAAACCTAACATTGCAACGATTAGCAAGATCCCAAATCTTTTCATTCTGTGCACCTCCTCTGATGGCCTCATCGGCTACATTATAGCATGACTTTTCCTTTGGAAAAAAATTTTCCCAAAAGGGCGCCTCACTTGCCAATATCTGCCCTATCCATTTTATCCAGATAGCGGCTCCATATCAAAACCTGCTTTTGAATGCCTCCCTGTTTCGAAATTCTAAATAATCCCGCATCCAGAGTTTAATCCCTCAAGGCAAATTCCTGCCGGAGGACTTTGTCCATACGCTCCGCCACCATGCCGTAGCCCTCCTCCGTCATGTGGACCAGGTCGATGTAACAGGGCTGGGTTCTCCGGCTTAACACATCGGTCAGATTCGTAAAAATGTTCGGTAGGGGGTGCAGGGCGAGATATTGGTTGGAGAACTGATAGAGCCGGGCGAATTTTTTGTCCTCCAGGCGCACGTCCGCCCTGGTCTCCTGGGGCAGGACCCTGGCTTCGGTGAACAGGGCCGGCTGCCAGAAGCAGGCGTATTTGAAGCCGTAAGCCTGGGCCAGGTGATCCAGGAGCATCATGGACTGGGTGTAATACTGGACGGTTCCGGCAGCCAGATTCTTGAGGTCCTGGTCGCTGAACCCGGCCCCCACCTCCCGGAAGCGTTTCTCCGGAGGCTGAAAAAATCGGGCAGAAAACCTTGCTGTACAGGTAAATATTTTCCTTTAGCCACTCCTTGACGGCCTGCCAGTAAAGCTGGCGGGGCTTGCTCTCGAGCTTTTCCCGCAGTTGGGCGATGTTGTGCAGGGTGCCGGGTTGGCCGGACTGGTAGGCGCCGTAGACGTCGTTAAAGCCGTCGTAAAAAATGACGTAGTCCGGGCGGGCCCCGGCCTGAAGCCTGGTGATCAACGACAGCACCCCCTGGGTGAAGGTGTAGCCCGGTTCGCCGTAATTATAGACGTGAAAATGGGGGGTTGCGGCATTGAGCCGGCGGGACAGCTCGGACGGCATGGTGTAGTCGTCCCGGGCGCCGTAGCCCCAGCATGCTGAGCCGCCGAACACGAAGACCGTGGTCACCGGGGCTTTAAAATCCGGCGGGTTCCAGGTCTGGCGGCCCGTTGCCGGGTCGAGATTGACGAACTTGCCCTTTTGGGGCCTGGAGACCCAGGTGAGGTACTGGTGGTAAACCTGGCCCCGGCCGTCCGATTCCCGGGCCAGGGCGGCGGCCCACTCCTTGTCTTGATAGACGCCGTGAAAGGGAAGCGTGTCCGGATGCGGACCGAGCCGGCTGGCGGCCCAATCAATGACATGCAGCCCCAGTTCCACGGCAATTATGGCAATGCAGATGGTGATGAGGGAAAAAAGGACAGTTCTTCTGGTGCTGAGGGGCGGCGGCATGGGTGCAGGCAGGAAATGAACGGCCCTAAGGGTTCATGGGCTTGGGGCTGGGCACCTCTTCCTCGGATTTTGGCGTCGCCCGGAGGCGGCTGTAATAATAATAGGTACTGACCGCTCCGGAGGCCACGTAGGCCGCGGTGAGGATAAAGCCCATGAAATAGGGCTCCGTGGCCACCACCACAAAGATCAGCACCAGGGTCACCAGGGTCTGGAAGGGGTGCCGACTGATCAGGTCCGGTTTCTTGAAACTGAAAAATTTGATATTGCTCACCATGAGGAAGGAGAGCACGTAGATCATGACCAGGACGTAGACATGGCGCAGCGAGGCCCAGCCCCCCAGGTGGAGGTAAAACAGCACCCCGGTGGCCACGAACGCCGCCGCCGCCGGGATGGGCAGGCCGTTGAAGTAGCGGGGGTCGATGGAGCCGGTCTGCACGTTGAAGCGGGCCAGCCGCAGGGCGCCGCAGGCCACGAAGAGGAAGGCCGCCACCCAGCCGAAGCGGCCGAAGCCCTGCAGGGCCCACAGGTAGACCAGGAGCGCCGGGGCCACCCCGAAGGCCACCAGGTCGGAGAGGGAATCATATTGGACGCCAAAGCCCGAGGTGGTCTGGGTAAGCCGCGCCAAGCGGCCGTCCAGGCCGTCCAGCACCATGGCCACGAGTATGGCCAGGGCGGCTGCTTCGAAACGGCCGTTAATGGAGGAGACAACGGCGAAAAAACCGGAAAACAGGCTGGCCGTGGTGATGAGGTTGGGGATGAGGTAGGTCCCCCGGAATTTGCGCCGGTCTTTCCTTTTCCGTCTTCTTTTGAAGCTCATACGTCCCTCGTGTGACCTTAAAGGCATCGCCATCCTGCCTGCTTAAGACCAACGCCCGATAATGCTGGCCCCGGCCTTGACCCGGTCGCCCAATTTAACCATTATATCACAATTTCTGGGGAGATACAGGTCCACCCGGGAGCCGAAACAAATCATGCCCATGGCCTCGCCCTTGGGCAAAACGTCCCCCTCCTTTACCGCCGGGACGATGCGCCGGGCCAGCAAGCCGGCTATCTGCACCGTCAGCACCCTGAGACCCGCCACGGTTTCCCAGAGGATGGCCTGCTGCTCGTTCACCCGGGAGGCCTCCTCCTTGAACGCGGCCAGGAAGCGCCCCCGGCGGTGCCGGGACAGCACCACCCGCCCGGCCACCGGGGCCCGGTTGACGTGGACGTCAAAGACATTCATGAAAATGGCCACCCGCCGGGACGGGCTGTGCAGAAACTCGTTCCCCTGAACCTCGTCCACCAGGATGACCCTGCCGTCCGCCGGGGACACGATAGCCGCCGGGTCGGCAGGAATGGTGCGGTTGGGGTTGCGGAAAAAATAGACCAGGAAGGCTGCGGCCAGAAAAGCCAGGGCGGCCGGCAGGCCCCAGTTCAGCAGACGAAACGCCAGGGTCAGCCCCAGAGCGGCGCCGATGAAGAGGTAGCCCGGTTTGGCCAGGGGTCCCCGGCCCAAGACGTCGGATGCAGGCATGCCAAAATTGTATCAAACTTCCAGGGGCAAAAAAATCTTTTCCTGGTGAGAGGGATTAATTGCTGTACGAAGACGCGGTGGTGTTTTTTCTATTATCGGCCTCTCCGGCTGTTGACCTGAATATAAGAGTGATTATTTTAGGGGAAAATCCCCCTCAAGATTGAGGACTCATGCTCCCCTGTTGGACAGCCGCCTCCCGCCTCGTCATCTACCTGATCCTGGTTCTCACGCCGGTGATCACGGAAGCCCTGGTTAACCTGGACGCCAAGGATCAATTCCCCTATAACCTCGGCCGCTGTTTTGCGGTCACTGCCTTCACCATCATCTTTCTGCAAGTGGCCCTGGCCGCCCGCCTCAAGTGGATCGAACGGCCCTTCGGCCTGAACCTCACCTTCCCGTTTCACCGGCGCATGGGGGTCTTTGCGGCGCTGCTGCTGCTGCTCCCACCCGGTCCTGTTGATTGTCGGGGGCGGAGGCTGGCATCTGGCCCTGGACGGCGATTGGTACATCTGGGTCGGGAAATCCACCCTGGTGCTCCTCCTGGTGCACGTGGGGATAAGCGTCTGGCGCCGGCAACTGGGCCTGTCTTTCGAGACCTGGCGGCGCTGGCATGATATTCTGGCCCCCGCTATTATCATCTTGGCCTTTACCCACAGCTGGGCGGCCAGCATCTCAGAGTCCATCCTGTTCATGAAGGTTCTGTGGATCATTTTCCTGACCGCCGCCCTGGCCCTCTTTGCCTATCACCGCGGTTACACCCCCTGGCGCCTGAGACAGGCCCCCTACCAGGTCATAGGGGTCAGCCAGGAGGCCAGCAACGTCTGGACCGTGAGCTTCGCACCCCCGGCCGGACAACCGAGGTTTGATTTCATTCCCGGGCAATTCCAGTTCGTGAGCTTCCTGGCCTCCCAGGGCCTGCCGGCGGAAGAGCACCATTTCACCATTTCCTCCAGCCCGGCCCTGGCGGGGTCCCATACCTCCACCATCAAGGCCTCGGGGGACTTTACCGCCCAGATCGCCAAGGTAAAGCCCGGCGACCCGGTGGCCATTCAGGCTCCCTTCGGGCGTTTCTCCCACGTCTTCTACCCCGAAGAGCAGGACCTGGTCTTCATTGCCGGGGGCATCGGCATCACCCCCCTCATGAGCAACCTGCGCCACATGCGGGATACCGGGGCCCGGCGCCGGGTGCTGCTGCTCTACGCCAACCGGGGCGAGGCGGACATTGTGTTTAAGGAGGAATTGGACCGGATGGCCGGGGCGGAGGCGCCCCGGGTGGAGGTGGTGCATATCTTGACCCGGCCCGACAGTAACTGGCCGGGTGAGTCCGGGCGCCTGGACCGGGAAAAGCTGGGCCGGTTGTGTGGTAAGCGCCTCGACTCCAGCGTCTTCTTCCTGTGCTGCCCGCCCCCCATGACCCGGGGCCTGGTGGCGAGCCTTAAGGAGCTGGGGGTGCCCATGTCCCGCATCTCCTACGAGTATTTTTCGTTATAGAGGGGGCCGCGTCATGGAGTTTCAATATCTGAACCGGGTGACCTGGCTGGTGGTCTGTCTGGCAGTGGCCGCGGCCCTGGCCGGGGCCCTGTACCGGGCCTGGACGTAACTATTGTCTGGGATGGAAGGAGAGCCGCCGTGGATGAAGGCAAGGTCAGAACCATGCATTATCACCTGGGGATTATGTACGTCTGGTTTCTCCTCCTCCAGGTGCTCCCGGGCCTGTTCATGAGCCTGGGCATGCTGTTTGCCGCCACCGACTCCTGGTGGTATCAGGCTATCTTCACCCTGCACGCCGACTGGAACCCGGCCGGCGCCGTTTACCGGGTTATTCTGGGCCTTGCCACCGTGACGCAGGCCATCCTCGGCATTATCATTTATTTCCTCAGCCGGGCGCGCTTCAAGAAGGCCTGACCGTGGACGCGGCCAGGATTTTCCGTGGGGAAAATGCCCCGGTGTTTAAGTGGCAAAGGCGAATCTTTTCAGGAGATCAAGAATGGACAGGCGTGAATTCCTCAAGATGGCAGGCGTAAGCCTGGTCTTCGTCTCCGGCCTTCCCCATCTGGCCGGCGCCGCCGAGAAGCTGGGCGGCAAGGCCGGGCCTGGTTCCCACGATTTTTATTTTGTGCAGCTCTCCGACCCGCATTGGGGGTTTGTCAATCCCAAGATCAACCCGGACCCCACCGGCACCTTGCCCAAGGCCATTGAACTGGTCAACACTCTGCCGATTAAGCCGGATTTCATTGTCTTCACCGGGGATCTGTCCCAAACCACCGATGATGACAAGGAGCGCCGCAAACGCATGGCCGAGGTCAAGAAGATCATCACGACCCAGCTAAAGAATAAAAACATTAAATTCCTGGCCGGAGAGCACGATGCCAGCCTGGACAACGGCAAGGCCTTCCATGAAGTCTTCGGCAAGTCGAACTACGCCTTCACCCACAAAGGGGTGCATTTCATTGCCCTGGACAACGTCTCCGACCCCGGCGGCGCGCTGGGGGATGCCCAGTTGCAGTGGCTGAGCCAGCAACTGAAACAGCTGAAAAAAGACGACCGCATCGTCATCCTCACCCACCGCCCCCTCTTCGATCTCATGCCGGAGTGGGACTGGGCCACCAGAGACGGCGCCAAGGCCATTGATCTCCTGTTGCCCTATACCAACGTCGTCGTGTTTTACGGCCACATTCACCAGGAGAACCATCACATGACCGGGCACATTGCCCACCATGCGGCCCACGGCCTGATGTGGAACCTGCCGGCCCCCGGTTCGGTCCCCAAGAAGGCGCCCATACCTTGGGACGAGGCGGCCCCTTATAAAGGCCTGGGCTTCCGCAGCGTTCAAGCCCAGTACGCCAAGCCGGATTATGTGATTACCGAATATCCCGTCAAGACGACCTCAGGCTAAGGAGAGTAACCCCATGCTGCAAAAGAAAAGGTGGCTTTTATTAGGAGCCGCCGCTATGGCCATTTTGGCCTGGAGTTTGTTTAGCCTGCCCGGGCTGGCCGCGCCGGAGCAGGTGATTCAGATCAAGGCCAAAAGATTCGAATACACGCCCAATGAAATCACCTTGAAAAAGGGGGTGCCGGTGGTCCTGGAACTGACTTCCCTGGATCGCCTCCACGGTTTCAATTGCCCGGCCTTTAAAATTCGCGGGGATGTTCGGCCCAACCAGGTCACCAAAATCACTTTTACGCCTGACCAGGTGGGGACCTTCGAATTTCACTGTGACAACTTCTGCGGCAGCGGCCACGAAAATATGACCGGCAAATTTATCGTCACGGAATAGAAGGTCCCCGCCTGCAAAAGATTGGCAGAAGTTCGCAGTTGAGCGGCACTCCGCGGCCCCTTTGGGGTTACTTCGCCGCCTCCGCCGGCCAATCGGTGAACTGCACCCACATCACCGCACCGTACTCGGCGTCCACTTTCTTGCCTTCGTGCTCCATGGCCTGCTTGTCGAGATTGATGGCGGCAAAGCCCCACCAGCCCGCCCTGGGCACCGCAAAGGTGAAAATCCCGTTTTTATCGGTCTTCACCACCTGGGTGGTGAAATATTCGTTGGGCGCCGCCACCTTCTTGTCGGCATTCCAGCATTCCACTTCCACATCGACCGCGGCCGCAGGCTTGCCCTTGAACTTGACCACGCCCCGCAAGACGTTGCCGGCATAGAGGCCGTAAGGCCGGGATAGGGGGACGATCTCGGCCTTTAAGCCCGCTTCCTCATCCCAGCCTTCCTCGGCGCCAAACGCGGCCACGTAGGTCTTGGTCTGGTGAATGATGTATTTGTTTTCCGCGGGTTCCCAATAGGGCGTCGGATCGACATAAAAGGCGTAAACCCCCGGTTTCTTCAGAGTGTAGGTGGTCTTCCAGGCTTCTTTATCGAGCACCTTGGTCTCCTGGAGGGTGCTCGTCAGATCGGTTTTTTCCTTCCCGGCCAGCACGCCGAACTTCCTGGGCTTGGCCATGTCCATGCCATTCTGTTCAAAGGGGTGGCAGAAGGCCAGGGTCAGCTCCAGGTTGGCGTTGTCGCCCTGCATCACCATGGACTTGTCCGGCAGGATCACCCCGAAATGCGCCTGGCAGACGCCGGCCAGGCCGAGGACGAGCGCCAGGCACCAAGCTGAGACACAAAACCGGTGCATTGTTATCCTCCATTTTCTTTGCTGTAAGCAGACAATGGCAATGTCATTATGGAAATTAGGGCGCTCAGGCCTGCTGCCCCAGGCGCTCATATGCTCTTCCGATCTGCCTATCCAGACTAAAAACTGTAGTACGCGCTGAGCAAAGGGGTGACCTTGAGGGGGGTGGATTTCCCGGCCAGATCGACGGCCGTTCCCAAAGATAAGGCCCACTTATCCGAGACAAAGTATTCGACCCCCGGCAGGACTCCCAGGAGCGTCGCGGGGGATTGGTAGCCCTGGGCCGAGACGATGGGCTGCCAGGTCCAGGTGCTGTAAAATTCCAGCAGGGCAATCCACTTCTTGTTGAAGGGATATTCCACCGCCACATTGGCGGTCACATATTCCCGGGAACGGACATTATTGAAATTGGTGGGATAGATATTCACCGGGGTACTTATCCAGAGATTGCTGTAGAACAGAAAGGGTTTCAGCCACTTGTACAGGTTGAGGCCGGTGGTGAAGGTGAAAGCCCCGCTGCCAATGTCATCCACAGTCAGAAACCTGGGATTCAGGTGGGAGGCATGGCCGGTGGGGAAACCGGTGCCAAACACGCCAGTGACCGCCGGCATCCAAGGCGCAAACTTGCCTTCCTCGATGAACAGGTATTTGAAAAACAAACTGATGTCGCCGATGCCGGTGTAAGTAGCCGAAGTTTGGCCGCCGGGGCCGGGCACGGTGGCATTGTTGACATAGTTGACGACGAGAGGGGCGATGGCATAGATTTCCAGGTTTTTCGTGGGTCCATAGGTGAATTTGACCGGCATGATGAACGTGCCGAAATTCCCCCCGGCGTTCACCGACTTCCAGTTGTTGTCAGCGAAGGTCCGGACCAGGGATAAGCCCCAGAGGACTTGGAGACTGGCATGGTGCTCCTCGATGGGCACGCAGGTATCACTGATCAAAGGCCCGCAGGTAGTGGGGGTCTCTTCCTTCTTTTCTTCCTTTTCTTCGGGTCCCGGCAGTTCGGAAGTAGGCTGCGGCTTCTCCAGGATAACTTCCGCAGGACCTGTCTGGGCCGCCCCCGGCAAGGAAAAAAGCCCGACCAACAGAAAAACCAACATCACCGACAGACAAATTCCATTTCTGGCCATACGCCCCATCAGTTTTCTCCTCTCCTGTAGTCCAGGTTACCCCGGGAATTTTCTGAAAACGCCCCCAAATTCAATGGCGGTCAAAACGATGGGTGTCTGCATGCTCGAGTTTCTCTGGAAATTCAAACTACCTGGTCGGTTGCTTCCAGCGCCGGTTTCGTTTCCTCATGCTCACCACTAATCTCGGTTTGATAGTATCCTGCGCCTCTGCGGTCAAGGATGGCTCCCTTTCGGAATTTTGGCACTGGAAGTCCCGTACAATTTAATTGAGAACAGAGTATCTTCCCTCCGGTTCCCCGGGCTTGCCCCAGAGCATGTTCTGTATGAGCGTCTTGCCGATCTTTTCCATGAACTCGCACAAACACATGTGGATTTCCTGGCGAATCCCATTTTTTGAAGATAAAACAAAGATGCTCACCGCCTCATCCACGGGAATTCGGGTCAGCCTAGTGTTTGTGTTGATTGCTTTCTTGCACTGAACACACTTTTCCGGTAATTCGCCGCTGTTATTGCTCATGACCTCTCCTTTTTACTTCCGATTTACTTCCGAATTTACCTCCGAAAGCACGCCTGATACACCGCCCGGGCCACCGCCTCCTGGGCCTTTCCCTCCGCCGCGGCGCTGGCCTCTCTGGCCGCCCATCCAAGGATAAGCGTGGCCAACGATAGCAGGAAAACCAGAGCCATAAAAAACCGTACTCGTTTCGTATCCCATTTCTTCACGATTGCCGGCTGCGACGGTTGCGAAAGTCTCTTGGGGGGAAGCTTTCTCTCTCCCACATTCTTTCCAGCTAGCCGTATAACCGCACCACCGGGCTTATGGGACGCAGGCTTCCATGCTCCTGAGCCTCGGCTACCATCAGGCTGATGCGACCACAGCCTCCCTGGGTGGCCAGGAAATGCCAGGCGTCCTCTACAGAAAAGAAGCCCGCGTCCCGGGAGACCAGTTCTATCCGGTCGGCAGGATGACCCAGGCTGCGACCCGCCTCCAAGAGGTCAAAGTGTTCCGGGAGCGACTCGCTTCCCACCAGGTAAACGATTAGGCCTTGTTTCATAGAAACCTCCATAGGGTGATAGAATAGCGGGAGGGAAGCCCTCCCCTCTTCCGGCCCGCCGCCCTGGTGGCAAAAAAAAACCCGGGTCATATGACCCAGGGAATGCACCCAGCTTCCTTAATCCCAGGGGGACCCGAGGCTGAGCCTCGGGCCGGCCTTCGGTCCCTGTTGCGGGGACGCCGGCCAGTCGGACGGGCAGGTCTTCTGACTTCCGGATCGTCCTACTCCCTGCGCCTTCCCCCACCCTTTCCAGGCGGAGTGGCCACGTGCAGGTTTCGTCCCCGGTCACAGCGGCGGGACCGCGCCGGATTCTCACCGGCTTCCCTGTTGTCCCCATGGGGACCCGTCGGCTTTGCAAGAAGATACTGTATCTATTTCATGTCTCATTTCCTCCCGGTTGATTTGGTGTGGGTTGGCAGCAGTGACTATGCACATGACAGCATTCTTTGACGGTGTGGTGGAGAAACTCGGGTTCATGGGAGACGATCATGTAGGCGATGTCCAGGTCCTGGAGGATGTGGATGAGGCGGTGCCGGGTGGCCTCGTCGAGACCGGTGGTGGGCTCATCCAACAGGAGCAACTTAGGCTGCATGGCCAGGACGGTGGCCAGGGCCACCAGCTTTTTCTCCCCCCCGGAGAGCTTGTAGGTCACCCGGTCTTCAAAACCGGCCAACCCCAGCCCGTCCATGGTTTCCCGGGCGATCCGGACCGCCTCGGCCGGCGGCTTCCCCTGGTTCAAGGGACCGAAGGCCACGTCCTCCAGGACCGTGGGGCAGAAGAGCTGGTCGTCGGGGTTCTGGAACAGCAGGCCCACCTGTTGCCTGACTTTGACAAAATCTTTTTCCTGTTTGACTTCCTCCCCGAAAACGATGATGCTCCCCGCCTGGGGGCGCAACAGCCCCATGATCAGATGCAGCATGGTGGTCTTGCCGCAGCCGTTGGGACCGGTGAGGCCGAGGTGATTATCCGGCCGGAGCTGGAAATTAAAGCCCTCGAACACCGGGCGGGAGGCGCCGGGGTAGGTGTAGGTGATGCCATTCAATTCGATCAACGGTTCGCTCATAATAGCCTCAAGAGGATGGGGTTTGGCCTCGCCAAATTCAGGAGAATACTGGTAAATAAAGATTAAAAAGCCTGGGACAATAGTCTTGCTTTGGAGAAAATTCCGGGTTTCCAGTTCGCTTTTCCTTAGGTGGCGCCATTTTGGGCATATCCCCCGAAAATAAAAAAAGTCCTTAAGCGCGTAGGCTTAAGGACTGCACCCTCTTCCTTGATCCTTAAGGTAGGGTTCACGGCCTGCCATCCCTCGTGGCAATGAACCCCGGCAAATGGGTAGGTTTTCTGACTTCCGGATCGTTCTACTACCTGCGCCTTCCCATCCTGGTGTAGCAGGAAAGTGGCCTTGTGCAGGTTTCGTCCCCGGTCACAGCGGCGGGACCGTGCCGGTTTTTTACCGGCTTCCCTATTGAGCCCTGTAGGCTCCCATTTGCAGTTGAACTGCAATATAAAAGCCTTTGCTCCGAATGTCAAGCATGTATCATCGACATATTTATGCACACCAAAGCCGCGCTGAAACCAGAAGGTCCTGGAACCTGCAAACAGGATGTTCGGCAATTCAATCAATGTTCCACTCCTCGAATCCTCAAAGAAGGATGGGCCTGAGCCATTCCAGGAAAGAAAGCCCGCTCAGGGCCAGCAGGGACCCCACCAGGAAAATCCCGTCCCGGCGTTGCCAGGTGAAGGTCCGCAGGCTGTAAAAGGTCCCCTGGAACCCCCGGCAGCGCATGGCCGCAAACACGCGTTCGGCCCGGTCGAAGCTCCTTACCAGGAGCATGGCCGCCAGATAGGCGTAGCTGCGGTAGGTGTGCAGGTTGGTGCGGGGGCGAAAGCCCCTGATCTTCATGGCCAGGACCAGGCGCCGGTATTCCTGCTCGAAGACGTAGATATAGCGGTAGGTAAACAGCAGCAGATGACAGAGCTTGTCGGGGAGCCTGAGCCGGCGCAGGGCCTGTCCCAGGGTGACGATGGGCGCCGTGGCGATGAGGGCCATCAAGCGCGATGATGATGGCGTTGGACTTCACGGTAATCAAACCGGCATAGGCCAGACCCTGGCGGGTGGCAACGAAAGGACCAAGATTCCACACCGCCTCCCCGGGGTAAGTAAATGGCAGGACCGGCCAGAGGAAGAAAATGAAGCTGTTCACCACCAGCAGCCGGACCAGCACTTTTTTCAGGGGGAGCCGGGCCAGGGCCAGAAACACGAGGGCCAGTCCCAGCCCGATGAGGGCCACCGCAAAGGTTTTCGCCACGGCAATCAGGATGGCGAAGAGCGCGGCCACCACGATTTTCCCCCGGGGGTCCAGACGGTGCGCCAGGGAGACGCCTTCGGAAAAGGGTTCCGCTATGGTACTCAAGAATCTGCCTTCCTTTTGCTCTGGAAATATGCCCACAGGCCGAAGAAGCCCAGGATATAGCCGAGGCCGCCCAGGATGTCCGGAAGCGAAGTGCGGTGCATGGTCAATTCGGTGAGCTTTTCGTTGATGGGGGCGAGTTGGCGCTCCAGGGCCTTGTTCAAGGCGGCTTCCAGGGCTTGCTGATCGACATTGGCGGCCTTGGCACCCGGGGTTGCAGGTGACGGGGCCGCGGCCGGGGCACAGTGCGGCGGCGGGAGTTGGAGCCGCCGCAACCTCGGCCCCCGGCAGGTAGCTCGCGGCCTTGAGCAGCCATTCGCCCCGGTGGCCCATGGCCGCCTCCACGACGATCTTGAGATCCATCTTTTGGGCCGCAGCCTCGGGGGGGATTTTAAAGGAGAACTTGCCCTGGTCGTCAGTAGTCCCGGTCAACAATTCCTGGCCGGTTTTGGCGTCCATGACCAGGATCTTGCCCTGACGCACCGGGTTGTTGGGGACAAATTTGCTCTCCGTGTGGATGGTGTCACCCTCGGCGTAGGCGAAGACCAGCACCCGGTGGGCCAGGGCGGGGGTCGCGAGAGCCCCCAGGACCAGGAGCAGCAAGAGCCCCTGAACCCTGAGGACCGTCAGCAGTCTTTTACTCAACAAATTTTCAGGCATAGATGCCCTCCAACATTTCCGGGCGGACTTTTTTGAGAAACAGGAAAACAAAGAGGGTAATAATGCCCTCGATAATCATCACCGGAATATGCGCCACCAGGACCATTTCCGCCACTTCCAGGAAACCCTGCCCGGTGAACACCAGGGCGGCGGCCACCAGCACGCCGCTCAGCAGAATGGCGGTGGCCCCGCAGGCAAAGGCAGCCACCGACGCCGGCATCCCCCCCCGGCGCAGGAGGCCTCGATAGGCATAAAAACAGAGGACTGCGGGCGCGGCCATGGTCACGGTGTTCACCCCCAGGACCGTCAGGCCCCCGAACTGAAAGAGCAGGGCCTGCAGGAACAGGGCGATGAGAATGGCGGGGAAGGCCAGCCAGCCCAGGAGGAGCCCCATGAGGCCGTTCAGTACCAGGTGCAGGCCCACCGGTCCCACCGGCACGTGAATCAGGGTGGCCACGAAAAACGCCGCCGAGAGTATAGCCACCCGGGGAATGGCCTCGTAGTCCAGTTTTTTCAAACCGATGGCTGTGCCCACCACGGCCAGGGCCGCACCCCCGCCCAACACCGCGGGACTCAACACCCCTTCCGAAATATGCATGTTTTCCTATCCTTCTTGGGCAGTGACAACCGCCCTCCGCTGTCAACGAGGGCCTCGTGGCCTCCCCCTCGTCCAGGCGGACCATTCTGAGCGGCAGACCAAAAAAAAGCCACGAAAGCTCCCCCTCCCGGGAGGAAGGGTTACAAGCCTTCGTGGCTGTAATGTTCGTGACTTGCTGCTGCTTTACTGCACCGGGGTTTCTTACCCCGGGCGCTTATTACAATACATAAGATGCCGGGAGATTCAAGAAAATATTTTCCCATGATCGGCGATATTGCTGCTGATATTCAGGGCGCAGATGGTCCACGACGGAAAAAGCAGGTCTTGCCCAAAACAGAAAACCTGAAAACGGAAAACCCTCTTACTTCTTCTGCAGCCAGGGCATCATGCCCCGGAGCTTTTTGCCCACGTCCTCGATGGGGTGTTCGGCTTCGATGCGGCGCAGGGCATTGAAGACCGGCCGGCCCGCCTGGTTTTCCAGGATCCACTCCCGGGCAAATTCCCCGGTCTGGATTTCGTCCAGGATCTGGGCCATCTCCTCCCGGGTCTCCTCGGTGATGATGCGGCGGCCCCGGGTGTAGTCGCCAAACTCGGCAGTGTCGCTCACCGAGTAGCGCATGTAGCTGATGCCGCCCTGGTAGAACAGGTCGACGATGAGCTTGAGTTCGTGCAGACACTCGAAGTAGGCGATTTCAGGGGCATAGCCCGCCTCCACCAGGGTGTCGAAGCCCGCCTTCACCAGCTCGGACACGCCCCCGCAGAGCACGCATTGCTCGCCGAAAAGATCGGTCTCGGTTTCTTCCTCGAAGCTGGTCTCCAGCACCCCGGCCCGGGTGGCGCCGATGCCCTTGGCGTAGGCCAGGGCGGTGTCCATGGCCTTCCCTGAAGCATCCTGGTGGATGGCCACGAGCGACGGCACCCCGGCGCCCTTCTCGTATTCGGCCCGGACCAGGTGCCCGGGGCCTTTGGGGGCCACCATGACCACGTCAACATCGGGGGCGGGCACGATCTGACCGTAGTGAATGTTAAAGCCGTGGGAAAATAACAGGGTTTTCCCGGACATGTGTTGTTTCAGGTCGTTTTCATAAAGCTTGGCCTGGACATGGTCCTGCGTCAGGATCTGCACCACCTGAGCTTGGGCCGCGGCCTCGCCGGCCGATACCGGCTTAAAGCCGTACTTCACCGCCAACTCATAGTTGGGCGTCCCCGGCACCTCGGAGACCACCACATCCACCCCGGAGTCCCTGAGATTCAATGCCTGGGCGTGCCCCTGGGACCCGAAGCCGATGATGGCCACCTTCCTGCCTTGCAAAACCCCTAAATCCGCATCTTTGTCGTAATAGATTTCCATTCTTGTCCTCTCTTGGTTAAGTGCAGGTGATTTGGGGGGAGGGCCAGGGACCTGAGGTCCTGTCCCCCCTACCCTTTTACCACCCCGAAATCAGGGAGCACAGGCTTCCAGCCTGTGTTGCACAGGCAAGATGCCGGTGCTCCCGATTAATGGGGGTTGGGAGGGGAGTTTGAGGGGAGGGCGGGGGAGCCGCCGTTCCCGGTCCCCCCTTCAACCGTCTCTAATCCTTCTTGGCCCGCTGGATGGCCAGGGCGCCGGAGCGCACCACGTCCAAAATCCCGTGAACCTTGAGCAGGCTCAGCACCGCCCCCAGCTTCTCGTGAGTGCCGGTGAGTTCCAGGGTGTAGGTGGTGGGGCTGACGTCCACCACCCGGCAGCGGAAGATGTCGGCAATGCGCAGGACCTCGGCCCGGGATTTGTCCTCCGCTTTCACGGTCACCAAGGCCATTTCCCGCTCCACGTGCTCCAGTTCGCTCAGGTCCACCACTTTCAAGGTATTGATGAGCTTGTGCAATTGCTTGATGATCTGCTCGATGATCTGTTCGTCGCCGCTGCTGACGATGGTGATGCGGGAAACATCGGGCTCCGTGGTCTCGGCCACGCACAGGGATTCGATGTTGAAGCCCCGGCCGGAAAACAGCCCGGTCACCCGGGAGAGCACCCCCGGCTGGTTTTCCACCCACACCGAAATGGTATGCCGCCTGACATGTTTGGTGGGATTCATCGCCTCTCCTCCTTATGCCAGAAGCATTTCGTGGGTGGCTTTACCGGGGGGCACCATGGGCAGCACGCACTCTTCCCGGTCCACCACAAAGTCCATGATCACCGGCCGGGGAGTCTCCATGGCCTGGCGGATGACTTTTTCCACTTCATCGGGTTTGGTGGCCCTGAGCCCCACCGCGCCGAAGGCCTCGGCCACCTTGACGAAGTCCGGCTGGGCCGTGAGGTCCGTGGAGCTGTAGCGCCGTTCATAGAGAAGCTCCTGCCACTGGCGCACCATGCCCAGGAAGTTGTTGTTCAGGATGGCGATCTTCACCGGCAGGTTGTTAGCCACCACGGTGGTAAGTTCCTGAATATTCATGAGGATGCTGCCGTCGCCGGCGATGTCGATGACGATGCTGTCAGGCTTGGCCACCTGCACCCCCATGGCGGCCGGAAAGCCGTAACCCATGACGCCCAGGCCGCCGGAGGTCATGAACTGGCGGGCCCGCTTGAACTTGAAGAACTGCGCCGCCCACATCTGGTTCTGGCCCACCTCGGTGGTGATGTAGGCGTCCCCCTTGGTGGCTTCCCAGAGTTTCTCCACCACGAACTGGGGCTTGATGACGTCCTTGGACTTCTGGTACTTGAGGGGGTGCTTTGTGGTCCAGTCCTTGACTTGCTCCAGCCACTCCCGGCGCTCCTGGGCCCAATCCCGGGGGGCTTCCTGGTTCATCAGGCTGTTGAGCTGGTGCAGGGCATCCCGGCAGTCGCCCACGATGGGGATGTGCACCACCACGTTTTTGCTGATGGAGCTCGGGTCCACGTCGATGTGGATGATCTTGGCGTGGGGCGCGAAGGCGTCCAGGCGGCCGGTGACCCGGTCGTCGAAGCGGGCCCCCACCGCGATGAGGACGTCGGACTGGGACACGGCCATGTTGGCGGCGTAGGTGCCGTGCATCCCCAGCATACCCAGCCACAGGGGGTGGACGCCGGGGAAGCCGCCCAGCCCCATGAGGGTGCTGGTCACCGGGATCTGCAGGGCCTCGGCCAGGGCCTGGAGCTCACCGGAGGCGTTGGCGGCGATGATCCCCCCGCCGGTGTATAGCACCGGCTGCTTGGCCTCCAGGATCATCTCCAGGGCCCGCTTCATCTGCCGGGGGTTGGCGTGGAAGGTGGGCTGGTAGCTCCGCATCTTGACTTCCCCAGGGAACTCCGGCGTGATGCTGGCCTGCTGGATATTCTTGGGCAGATCCACCAGGACCGGCCCGGGCCGCCCGGAGCGGGCGATGTAAAAGGCCTCGTGGATGGTGCGGGCGAGGTGGTGGATGTCCGTCACCAGGTAGTTGTGCTTGGTGCAGGGCCGGGTGATGCCGACAATGTCCACCTCCTGGAAGGCGTCGTTGCCGATGAGCGCGGTGGGCACCTGGCCCGTGAACACCACGATGGGGATGGAGTCCATGTACGCGGAGGCAATGCCGGTCACCGTGTTGGTGGCCCCGGGGCCGGAGGTCACCAGTGCCACCCCCACCTTGTCGGAGGCCCGGGCGTAGCCGTCGGCGGCGTGCACCGCGGCCTGCTCGTGCCGCACCAGGTAATGCTTGATGTCGGGATGGCGGGAGAGCTCGTCATACAGGTCGATGACCGCCCCTCCCGGGTACCCGAAGATATGCTGCACCCCTTCCCGTTTCAGACATTCAAAGACGATTTGGGCGCCGGTCATTTTCATGTGCTGGTTTCCTTATCGCGATATTTGACCAGGATCTCTTCGATCTTGTCCCGGCCGGCCAGCTTGAGCTTCTGGAGGCGCTTGCGCTCCAGGGTTTCTTCGGCGGTGAGGTAGGGCCGCCGGTTAAATTCCTCCAGGCGCCGCTCATAATCCTCGTGTTCGTCTACGCGTTGCTTCAATTCGGGGTCCTGCTCTTGCCAGACTCTGATCAGGGCCAAATCTTGCTCTTCCATACCTCACCTCGACAAACAAAAATTTAACAATGTAAAGGCATCTTTAAAGAAAAAAAGCTGTTTTGTCAACGCCAGTTATACCTGACCTCGGAGCTTCTCATCAGCTCCTCGCATGGCCGTTGCTCTGACGGTGATCACCCCCCTGGTCCTGGGCTTAAGCCATAAAAAAAGCGGCCCGCAGGCCGCCTCGTGAGCGAAGTACGCCTGCAAAGTCAGTCTCGGCAGACTACTACACCCGCGCGTAAGGACAAGAAAGGCAGCAGACTTTTGCGGCTGGACCTCAGGCCGCCCCGGCTGTCAGACCGGATCAGAGGCGCCTGATTAATCCCGCTGCACCGCATGATGTTGTCTCTCCTCTCCATGAAATTCCTGGGCCTAATTATATGCTGCTAACCGGGCCATCTGTCAAATAAAAAATTGCGGCAAAAATCGGCCGGCCATGGGACCTGCAAAGCGGGTCAGGAATCGCGATCTGCACCCCCTTTCCCGACCAGTCACTGCTGGCAGGCCTGGGGCTGTCCTGGCCCCTTGGCCACCTCGGCCTTGTTCAGGCGCTTCCCCCCGGGGAGCAGCTTGATGTCCACGTTGCCGAATTTCATGACCTGGGTCCAGGCCTTGGTGGGCACCCCATCCGAGTCCAGGATGGCATAGACCTGGCTGTGCTCTTCCTTGAACATGCGGTTCCCCAGGTCCACCATGATTTTCCGGCCCTCGGGGGTCTGGTCCCCCACCCTGAGGGTGATCTCGTCAGGTTTGGGATAGGGGATGCTTTGAAATTTCACCGACTCGCCGCCTTTCTCGTTGGCCGCGGCGCCTGTCAGGCGGCGGTTGTAGAAGAAGGTCAGGGGGTCGTACATGGGCCCGTTGAGGCTCGTTTCCCAGCGCTTGGTCATCTTTCCCTGGTCATCCGACTTGAAAAGCTCCACCTTTTTCTGGGCATAATCGAAGCGGTATTCCATGACCCGCTTTTTCCCCTGTTTGATGGCGATCTCCCGGTAGACCAGGGGCTGCAGCTTGCCCTGGCAGTATTCCATCTCCGTGGACAGGCCGCCCTCCCAACCGCCGGTCAGGACGGACAAAAGACCCTGGCTGCGGCCGTCCAGGTCGGCCCGGTAGCGCCCGGGCCCCACCTCCCGGAAGTCCACTTTGGCCCGCATGGCGTCCTTACAGACCCAGACGTCCACCTGGTAACGCAGTTCTTCCAGGACCTTGCCGGCTGCAGCATCCGACCGGCGCCGCCGGGGCCAGGGCGCCGAGGCCGGCCACAGCCAGGATAAAGGCCAACAGGGTGAAAACCAGGGAACGCCGCCAGCCGGGGCCTGCCGGAGCCGTATTCCTTAAGGCGATTTTGGTCGATTTGCTGTGCATATTTTTTAAAAAAGAAAAACTGATTTCTCTGTTCTCCCAAAGAGAATATTTCAAGTGAGGGGAGGGCCACCGGCCCTTAGCCCCTCACCCGCTAAGCTTCTAGCGTCTTTTGCGAAGCAAGGGACATAATCGATAAAGAAAATTTCCATGATAATTCTTTAGAGGCCGGCGGCGGCCTTCTGTTAAGGGCTCACTCACCGATATCCTCATCGTCCTCCAGGGGCCGGGCCTGCCGCCAGTCCGCCAGGATTTGCCGGGCCCGTTTTTCATCCTCCGGCAAGACCATGAGCCGCACCCCCCGAAGGTACTGCAGAGGCGGATAGGTCCCCCCGGCGTCATCGGCCGACACCAGGGTGTAGATGCCTTCGGCCTCGAGGACGCCCGCGGCCATTTCCGCTTCCATCCGGGTGGAAAAATTCTCCACTTCCACGATGTCATCCTGGGTCAAAGATCACCTCATCGGCAAAAAAATATTACGTGTAGAGCAACCGCTTGCGCCTGGTCGCCCCAAAAATAAGCTGCCCCGACATCGGCCTCATTTGCCCTTGCCGGGGCGCTGCCGCCCGGCGTCAAGCTTCGCCCCTTTATCCTCTGAGGCCTGGCCTTTCTCAGGCGGCGGCCCCCAGACCCCGGTGTAAAACCGCTCCCGCCACCACTCGCCCACGTCTTCCACGCTTTCGCTGTCCTCCAGGCGGAAGCGGTAGCCCTCCAGGAACTCTTTGAGGCGCTGGTAGGCGTCGTTGATCAGCTGCATGCGGCCCCGGTACTCCAGCTCCCGGTCCGCCGGGGCCCGGTCCGGGTGCCAGCGGCGGGCCGCCCGGCGATAGGCCCGGGTGATCTCCGCCCGTGTGGCGGTGAGCGCCAAACCCAGAATTTCCCGCGCTTCCCTCAGGGTCATGCCGTTTCCTTTGCCGTGGGCCGTGCCGTCTTGACCAGGCACGTGCTTTATCTGTCAATTATAATCACGATCCCGCCCCGGAGCAAACCCCCCCATTCCATCTTGTCTTCTGGGCCGGCACATGGTAAGGTAAAGTAATCCTTGCAAAAGAGGCATTCATGCCATGACCACGCCAAAACACATCGTTCTTTCGGCCACCGAAGTGGGGCAAACCCTGGACCGCCTGGCAGAGGAGATCCTGGCCGGGCACCGGGACCCGGACAACCTGGTGGTAGTGGGCATCCGCACCGGGGGCGCCTTTCTGGCCCAACGCCTGGCCGACCGCATGAGCAGCCGCCTGGGCAAGACCATGCCGGTGGGCGTCCTGGACATCACCCTGTACCGGGACGACTGGACCCGCATCAACCACAAGCCCCTGGTGGGGAAAACCGAGCTGCCGAAATCCATCGACGATCAGGACGTCCTCCTGGTGGACGACGTGCTCTTCACCGGCCGGACGATACGCGCCGCCCTGGACGCGCTCATCGATTACGGCCGCCCCGGCCGCATCGAGCTGGCGGTGCTGGTGGACCGTGGCGGCCGGGAACTTCCCATCCGGCCCGATTTTGTGGGCATGATCCTGAACCTGCCGCCCACCCAGCGGGTGAACGTCTATTTGAGAGAGATGGGCCGCACCGACGAGGTGGCCATTGAAGCGGGCCCCCCGGAAAGAGCATGAAGGAGCGTCACCACAAGAGCCGCCGGGGGGCCGCGGGGCTGCCCCCGCTTCCTCCCGAGCGCGCCGCCGCCCTGGAAGACCAGCTGGCCCGCCTCAAGTCCGCCCTGGCCGCGGGGGAGGCCCCGGCGGCGCTCCCTGACCTGGTGAGCCCCAGCCCCCAGGACCTGGCCTGGGACTTACATCTCATCAGTGGGTTGGCGCAAATTGCCCACCCTGACATCCCTCCCCTCCTGGCGGCGCGGTTTGGAGAAGCCCCCGGCAAGGACCGACTGAAGGCCCTGAAAAAGGCCCTGCACGTCCTCAAGACCCGGGGGGTGCCGGTCCCGGCGGGACTTTTTTCCGGGGAAACTGAAGGCCCGCAACCCACCCCGGCAGCCGTCCTCCAGGCCCAGATGTCCTCAATCTTCGGGAACGGCGAGCGCTACGTCATCCTGGAAGGCCCCCGGGAAATCCTGGGGGGGACCCTCCTGGTGACCCGCCTCAACGACCAGCAGGGCCTCCGGGAATGTCACCTGTTGACCTTGAAGCGCCGTCAGCAGCAGGAATTATGGGAGCAGTTCCACAGCCAGGGCTTAAACGCCTGGGCCGCCGCCCCCCCGGCCTACGTCCTGCGCCTGTTGGAGGCCGCCCTGGCCCTGACCCCCGACGGCGAGGCCGCCCGGGACGCCTACCTCCCCCTGCGGGAGACCCTCTGGCGCCAACTGGGCCGCCCCCAGGACGCCCCGGCCCTGGAAGACCTGCTCCCCCCTTTGAGTCCCACGGAAAAAAGCGGCTTCCTGGAGAAGTCCCGGGCCCTGGCCATCAGCGAACTCTGCCGTTCCTGGCTCCCCAGCCCCGAGGACATCCTTCCCTGGATCGAACGGCTCAAAGCCGCCCAGGACAGCCCCCTGGTGCTCTCGGAGCAGCAGCAGCGCCTGCGCCAGGAAGGGGTGCTGGACGACGCCACCGCGGCACTCTACCCCCCGGAAACGAGGCCCCTGTGGGGCCGCCGCTTACTAGCGCAGGCCTGCTTTCTCGACCTGGCGGGCCGCGCCGAGGAGGCCCGGGCCGCCCAGGCCGCCGGGGAGGACCTCATCTCCGGGGATAGGGGCCAACTCTCCGGCGAAAACCCCTTTCTCCAGGAACTGGTGCGCTACGCCCTGATGCTGGCCTGGGAGTTTTTCAAATCCAAGGAGCCTCAATCCCAGGCCTCGCCATTGCTCGCGCCCCCCACCGAACCGCTGCTCCGGAGGTAAGCATGCCCACTACCCTGGAAGTGCGCACCGGCAGCAAAACCGAGCTCATCGACATAACCAGCCGCGTTCAGGAGGTGGTGGCCGACAGCGGCGTCACCGAAGGCCTCTGCCACGTCTTCGTGCCCCACACCACCGCCGGGGTCACCATCAACGAGAACGCCGACCCCAGCGTCAAGGCGGACATGCTCATGGTCCTGAACAAGGTCATCAGCGACCATGAGCCTTACCGCCACGGCGAGGGCAACTCCCCGGCCCACATCAAGGCCACGCTGACGGGCCCCCAGCTCACCGTCTTTGTACAGCCGGGGCCGCCTGCTCCTGGGCACCTGGCAGGGCATTTATTTCTGCGAATTCGACGGGCCCCGTCACCGGCGGTTGTTCGTCAAGGTCACCGAGGGCTGATGGCCGGAAACCGGAAATACTTCAGCGAGGTCAAGCTGGACGGCGTGCCCCTGAAGAAGTACCTCAAGGGGGAGGCGGCCATAGACGAGCGCTATCTCCTCAAGGATTTCCTGGAATACGTCCACATGGAAAAGGGCCTGCTGGCCGCCTACTCCGGCTCGTATCCCCTGGTGGAGGCCCGTGAGCTCCTGCCCTCCTTCGAGCGGCCTTCCACCGAGCACCCGGAACTCCCGAGCTTCGGCCTCGTGGCCCTAAACCGCCCCCTGTCCTACCAGGAGGAAATTTTCCAGTTCGATCTCCTGCACCCGGCCAATGAGGACAAAAAGACCCTCAGGGACAATCTGGAAAAGATTTCCCCGCACCTGGACAAGGAGCGCCGGGCCCAGTTCCGCACCCGCTTCGCCCAGCGGGACATCACCGATCTGGGCCTCTACTACGAGTTGCAGGATTTTCTCTATCACCTGGACCGGGCCCAGGTTATCGCCCCGGATATGGACGGGATCTTCCGGCTCATGGGGGTGTATGCCTCGTTTCCCTCAGACCTGGACGGCGAAATAAAAGCCCTGGGCCGCCAGATGGGCCGCTTCAGGAAGCTGGACAACGCCGTCTACGAGCGGGAGCGTTATTTCGTCTATCAATTCCTCATGGAACTCTACGGCTTCCCCATCGCCGCCGAGCGCCGTACTTCCGGGGCTCTGTTCGCCCGCAAGCTGAGCCGGGCCAAGGAGCAGTACCTCATCAAGATCCTGGGCACCTCCGACCGCACCATCACCAGCCTCTGCGGCTTTGAGCGGAAGAAATACCCCCTGGTGGAAAAGGTGGCCCTGGTGACCCTGCCCGCGGCTTTCACCGAAACCCACTCCCACCTGGCCGACCAGGGCTTTTTCGTGGACCGCCAGCGCCGGGTGGTGCTCTTCAAGGTGACCTACAAGCAGCACAAGCACAACCCCCTGAACGTCCTGGAGGACCGGGCCCTGTCGGTGGTGTCCCAGGAGATCATCCACCCCTACCACGGCGGCCGGGACTCCGGGTTCAACCTCCTCAAAGACACCCACCGCGCCTTAAAAGACCTCACCGACATCGTCCGGGGGGAGTATCTCGGCTCCATCATGTACGGCCGCGCGGATCTCATTGCGGCCCCCAAGACCCACGAGGACCGTCTCAAGTTCCTGCTGGCCTGGCTGGCCAAAAACCAGCGGCGCCTGGCCACCTACAGCCCGGATAATTTCGAGGCGGCCCGGAAGGTCTTAAACAGCTACCTCATCAACAAGGACTACAAGGAGGCCTTCTCCCGGTATCCGGACCTGCACCGGGAGGCCCTGCGGCAGATGGCCATTCTCACCCAGGCGCACCAGCTCCAGACCCTGGAAAAGCTCACCCGCAAACATGCCGAGCGCCGCCACCTGGGTCCCTACCAGCGCATCTTTCAGGCCGTGGCCTTCCTGGAGGACAAAAGGGAGGAGCTGCCGTATTTTTACCCGGGCCTGTTCAAGAAGGTTCTGAGCCTGTGGGACCAACTTATGGATTACCCGTATTTCCGGCACCTGCAGAAAGAAGCGGCGCCCCCGGAGCTCCCCTACCGGCGCCGGGTATGGCAGCTCCTGATCCTGGGGACGCGGCTCGTCCAGGAACTGACGAAGCAGCATCTTCAGGTACTGGAGGCGGCGGGCCAGGGAGTCCCCTTCCCGGCCCTGCCGGCGTCACCCGCCTCCCTGCGGCCTCCTGAAAAAGGGGCTCGACAGGACAACGGCTGATCATTTAAACATATTGTGGTGGCTAAGTTACCGGACTCAAGAAAACATGGCTGAATCGAACGGCGAGCACCCTTACGGCGACCTGGGGCAGTTGATCCTCCTGATCCTGTTCCTGCTTGTCTGGGTTTTGGATTCTTTTGTCCTGCACTACTCCACCTTCCCTGCTGGCTACATACCGCTGGCCCTGCGGCTGACCACGGCCGGCCTGCTGCTGGCCGCGGCCCTCCTGCTGATAAGCTTCGGCCACGAGGTTATCAGCCACGGCCGCCACGGGCACCTGCCCACTGCCCTGGTCACCGCCGGGGCCTTCCGCTATGTCCGCCACCCCCTGTATCTCGGCTGCCTCCTGGTTTACCTGGCCCTGGCCGTGGCCACGGCCTCCCTGCTTTCTCTGGCCCTCCTGGCGGTCATCGTCCCCTTCTACAATTTCATCGCCGCCTATGAAGAGGATCTCATGGAGAAGATGTTCGGGGACAGCTACCGAACCTATCAACAGCACACCGGCAAGTGGCTGCCCAGGCTGCGGTGAAAGGGCCGTCTGGCGCCAGGCTGCGTGTTGCAGGTAAATCGATAGAAGAAAGGGCTCTTGATGCAGGAATCATCAGACCAGGGCAAACCCCGCAAACCCACCGACCGCCGGGACCGCCTGGCCAACGAGAGGACCTTCCTGGCCTGGGTCAGGACCAGTATCAGCATTATGGCCTTTGGCTTTGTGGTGGAAAAGTTTGCCCTGTTCCTAAAACGGCTGCCATATCTCCTGGGAGAGGCAAAGAGCACGCACCTGCCCCCGGCATCTTCCGACTGGTCCTCTGCCTTCGGCATCGTCCTGGTGGCCATGGGCGCCCTCATGGGCATCCTGGCCTTTTTCCGTTATAAAAAAATTGAGAGGGAAATCGACGAAGATAGTTACGAGCCGTCCATCCTGCTGGACATCCTGGTGGGCATAGGACTTCTAACTATCGGTATTTTCCTGGTATTTTACATGATTCACAGCATGTAAAGGCAGTCCGCCGCCTGCCTGGGCCAAGCATCAGCCTTCACCCAAGCAAAAAGCAGGACCAGTCATGGTCCTGCTTTTTTTATTGCCCCCACCTGAGCGGCGCGGGGCCAGAAACACTACGGCCCTGTGAACCCCGGCGGGTTACCCGGTCACTTTCCCGCGGCGATTTCTTCCAGAGTGCGGCCCGTGAGAGCTGAGTCGGCCGCCTCTTTGATGAGGTTGCGTTGGGGGGCGGCCTCCTCGTCGTCGGCCTTCACCAGGAGCCAGGCCTCTTCCGGCGTCTTTTTAAAGCGGGTGAGGGCAAAGCCGCCGCGCAGTTTTTTCCCCTCCAGCCAGACCTTGACGTGGCCGTGGGCCACCGCCTCCGCCATGGGGATTGACTCCCCCTTTTTCTCGGTGATGTTCCGGTAAGTGCCGAAGTCCCAGACCATGACCGTGCCGGCGCCATATTCCCCCGCCGGGATGGTCCCCTCGAAGTCGGCGTACTCCAGGGGATGGTCCTCGGTGGGCACGGCCAGGCGCTTGTCCTGGGGGTTGAGCGAGGGTCCCTTGGGCACGGCCCAGGATTTCAGCACCCCCTCCACCTCCAGGCGAAAATCGTAGTGGAGGGTCCGGGCGGCGTGCTTCTGGACCACGAACATGGGCGTGGCCGAGGCCTCCCGGCTGCCCCCGGGGGGTTCCGGGGTTTTGCCGAACTGGCGCTTTTCCTGGTAGGCCTTGAGGGTGTCTTGGGGTTTCATGGTGGAGTCTCCCTGGTCAAAAGCAAGCTCTATTATACCTGAGGCGATAAATTCTTTAGGGGAAAACGCCGCGGCTGTTGACATTTTCCAGAAAGAATATAAATTTAATAAGATTTAATAAAGTAATGAGAGGGGGCTGATCGCCATGCACTGTGAAAGCATCAAACCTGGTGTTGACTGCACTTTTATGACCAAGAAAGGCTGTTCGTTTAACGGCGGCAAATGCCGTCCCGTGGTGGAGTCCTGTGAAGGCTGCGACCGTATCCTGGCCGCCAGTGAGGACCGTTACTGCAACGCCTTTCCCGATCCGGCGGTAAAGTGGCGCCGGGGGGTCTGCAACCTGGCTACCCACCAGAAAGGCAACGGCAACGGGGCCAAGCCGGAACAAAAAGTCAATCCGCTCAAAGCCTCCAAACGGGCCGCACGCCGCTAACTCTTCCTTGAACGGACAGCGCGGCCGCCCTTCAATCGCAGCCGGCCGCGCTTATTTCCCCTAAATTACCCTTCCTTATTTCCCCAGCTTCTGCAGGGCTGCCTCGATGCGGGCGATACCGGTGGCAATGCGTTCCCGGGAGGTGGCAAAGGACAGCCGTATGCAGTGGTCCTCGCCGAACTCCGCGCCCGGCACCGCCGCCACCTGAGCCTCGTCCAGGAGATACTCCGCCAGGGCCTGGGAGTGGCCCTGCCCCGGCCGGGGAGTGATGCGGTCGTAGTACGCCGAAAAATTCGGGAAGATATAGAAGGCCCCGCCCGGCTTGGGGGAGGTGAGACCCGGTATGGCCATTACCCGGCGGTAGACGTCATCCCGCCGCCAGGCAAACTCCTTCACCATGGCGGCCACGGTGTCCTGGGGGCCGTTTAGGGCCTCCACGCTGGCCTTCTGGGAAATGGAGGTGGGATTGCTGGTGCTCTGGCTCTGGAGATTCACCGCCGCGGCGATGGCCTGCTCCGGCCCTGCGGCATAGCCGATGCGCCAGCCGGTCATGGCATAGGTCTTGGAAACGCCGTTCAGCACGAAGGTCTGCGCCTTGAGTTCGGGGGACAGCATGGCCAGGTTCACAAATGAGGCGCCGTCGAAGAGGATGCGGTCGTAAATGTCGTCCGAGACCACCAGGAGTTTGTGGGCCAGGATGACCTCGGCCAGGGCCTCCAGCTCCGCCTTGGTGTACACCATGCCGGTGGGGTTGGAGGGGCTGTTCAGGATGAGCCCCTTGGTCTTCGGGGTGATCTTCGCCTTTAATTCGGCCGCGGTGAGCTTGAAGCCGTTTTCCTCCCGGGTGGGGATGATCACCGGCGTGGCCTCGGCCAGCATCAGCATGGGGGGGTAAGACACCCAGAAGGGCGCCGGCACCACCACTTCGTCGCCCTGGTCGAAGATCACCTGGAAGAGATTGTACAGGGCGTGCTTGCCGCCGCAGGAGACCATGATCTCCCCGGGTTTGTAGGCCAGGCCGTAACTGTCCTGGAAGGTCTTGATGATGGCGTCTTTCAGTTCGGGGATGCCCCCCACCGGGGTGTAACGGGTGAAGCCGTCGTTTATGGCCCGGATGGCCGCTTCCCGGATGTTGGCTCGGGGTGTCGGAAGTCAGGCTCCCCTACCCCAAAATTCACTACATCAACGCCTTGGGCCTTGAGCTGATTGGCCTTGGCATTCAAAGCCAGGGTGGCCGAAGGCGGTATCTGCCGGATGCGCCGCGCTAATTCCAAGGTGTGCTCCTTTTGAAGTTGTTTTGCGGGGGGAGGGCCAGGGAGCGGCAGCTCCCTGCCCTCCCCCCGCACCCCCCTCCCAACCCTTTAGAGGTTCCCAGGGCCGGGGCCTCCGGCCACGGCCTGGGAAATTTTTAAACCCCTCTAAGGGATTGGGGGAGGGGGTGTGGGGGAGGGGGTAAGGGCCCGCTGGCCCTTAGCCCCCTCCCCCACAATCACCGTCACTCTGCGAGTGGCGGGGTGACAATGGTTTTGATAAATAACTGAGAATATGGTAGTTGTCAACTGCGGGAGGTGAGCCCGGTGCGGTCCGTGGCCATTGTCAGCAAAAAAAACAAGCCGTCGGCCTGGCAGGCAGGTCAGGATCTGGTGCTCTGGTGTGCCGGCCGGGGAGTCAACGCCGTGCACCTGGAAAATGAGCCCGATCTCCAGGTCTCTTCCCTGCCCCCTGAGACCGAAGTTATTGTGGTCCTGGGCGGCGACGGCACCCTGCTCAGCGTGGCCCGCCATTACGCCGTCCTGGGCGTTCCCATTCTCGGGGTCAACGTGGGGGCCCTGGGCTTTCTCACGGAGATCTCCCTAAACGAGCTCTACCCCTCCATGGAGCAGGTCCTGGCGGGCAATTTCGCGGTGGAAGAGCGCCTGATGCTCACCGCCCGCCTGTGCCGCCAGGGGCAGTTCTGCTGGGAAAAAGATTTTCTCAATGACGCGGTCATCAATAAAGGGGCCCTGGCCAGGATTGTCGAGCTCGCCACCTGGATCGACGGGGAATACCTCACCACCTACCGGGCCGACGGCCTCATCGTCTCCACCCCCACGGGATCGACGGCCTACACCCTGTCCGCCGGGGGGCCCATCGTCTATCCCACCCTGCGCCATATCATCCTGATTCCCATCTGCCCCTTTACTTTGAGCAACCGCCCCATTATCCTGCCGGACACCGTTACCGTGAGCGTCACCTTCGAAGAGGAGGTCCAGGATGCCTACCTCACCCTGGACGGCCAGGAGGGGCACACCCTGCAGCAGGACGACCGGGTGGAGATGAGCGCCGCCCCCCGGACCTTGAAGCTCATCCTTTCCCCCCACCGCAGTTACTTCGAGATCCTGCGCACCAAGCTGGGGTGGGGGGAACCCGGCAGTCACGCCGCTGCTCTCACTGATCTTAACCGGAAAATAAAGTAACGTTGACCATGGCTGAACCCTTTGGCGAACTCCCTGTCTGGCGTTACCGGCAGGGTCACGTTGAGCAGGCCCCGGACCGGGTGGTGGTGGAGGAGCCCCTGGAAATCCGGCTGGGGGGTGAGCCCTTCCAGGTGCTCATGCGCCTCCCGGGCCTCGAAAAAGAACTGGCCCTGGGATTCCTCTTCACCGAGGGCATTGTCCGGGACTTGGCCGAAGTCATCACCATTCATTTCTGCGGTACCGCCACCGACCCCCTCCTCCCCCCCAACGTGGTGGACGTGATGCTCACCGAAGCCGCGCTCTCGCGCCGCGGCCGCCGGCACCTCGAGGTGTCCTATTCCTCCTGCGGCCTGTGCGCCAAAGAAGCGGTGGCCGAGATCTGCCAAAAACTGGCGCCGGTTACCAGCACCCTCACCCTGAGCCCTCAACAGCTCCTCACCCTCATGGCCCGCCTGCCCACAGCTCAGCCTGTCTTCCAGGCTACCGGGGGCACCCACGCGGTGGCCCTGGCCAGCCCCGACGGCAGCATCTTCATGAGCGCCGAAGACGTCGGCCGGCACAACGCCATGGACAAGGTCATCGGGCGGGCCCTGCTGGAAAAACGCCATTTTGGGGAATTGGTGGCCCTGTTGAGCGGCCGCATCAGCCTGGAGATGGCCCTGAAAGCCGCCCGGGCCGGCCTCCCCCTCCTGGCCGCAGTCTCCGCCCCCACCACCATGGCCATAAAACTCGCCCAGGAAATAAACCTCACCCTCGTGGGCTTCGCTCGCGGCCAAAATTTGAATATCTACACCCACCCCCAGCGCCTGGGTGTGAGGTAAGACGACGTGGGGAGAGGGCTAGGGACCGGAGGTCCCTGCCCTCCCCCCAAACCCTTGACTTCCAACCCGCTGTAGAAAGATTGGCCGCAGACATCGATGATGTCTGAGCCCTGATTGTGGTTCTATCCACTAAAGGGATTGGGGGTAGGGGCGTGGGGGAGGGGTCAGGGAGCCACTGCCCCTTGCCCCCTCCCCCAGTATCTCCTACTTAGCCTGGTTGATGGCAGACAGTTGCCAGGGGTTATTGCCCACGGCCCGGGTGAAGGTCCAGTATTCCTCGAATTTCACCGGGTCAGTTTTGCTGCCGGTCACGATTTCCCCGGTTTTCTCGTTAATGGTGTAGTCCAGGAGGTTGGCGTAGACCCGGAAGGTGATGTAGTCCTGGCCGGATTCCTGCCAAGCCTCGGTGAGGTTGACCTCCCGCACGGCGATATTCTCGATTTTGTTGATCTGGCCTTCCTGGCGCATCTTGTCGGCGTCTTCCTGGAGGAGACGGAGCATCTCCGGGGTGAGGAGATGTTTGACGGTGGACATGTCGCGGTCGACCCAGGCCCCTTGAATTTTGAAGAAAAAGTCCATGGCCTGGTCTTTGAATTTTTCTTCCGTGAACAGCGGGTCCATGGACTTGATGTGGCCAAGACCCGTGTCCAGGTCTCTTTCCGGCTCCGAGGGCGGCGGCGTCTGTTCATAATACGGTGCCTGCAGAGTGCCGCCGGCGGTGCTGCTCTGGTAGGCCCCCGGTGCGCCCGCGGCTTCCTCCTTGGGCTTTTTGACGAGGAAACGATACAGAATGTAACCGATGCCCACCAGGAGGATCAGTTCGAAAAAGCCGAAACCGCCGCCGCCGCCAGCAGCAGTCCCCGAAGCGCCGCCCTGGGCCGGGGTGCCACCGCCGCCGCCCCGCCGCCGAACAGCCAGTTGGACAGCATGCCGCCGGCAAAGCCGCCCATCAGGCCCCCGCCGACATTACGCCAGAAGCCGCCCGTGGAGCCTGGGGAGGCCGGCGGCAGGTTCCCGTAAGGCGTGGTCGGCGGCCGGACAGGAGTCGCCGGCTGGTAGCCCGGGGTATAGGGCGTAGTTCTGGGAACGGAACTGGACGGCGGGGTATAGGGCGTCACCGGGGTGGACGAGCGGGACCCCCGGCTCCCGAAGGACCCTCCTCCGGACATGCCCCGGCCGGCCCGGGCCAGGGATTGGGTGGGCATGGTCCAGGCCAGAAACATAAGCACAAACAAGATACTGAACAGTCTGACGAGACGAATTTTTTGCAGTTTCATGTGACTCCCTCCAGCTTTTGGTTGCCGGGATATGAGTCATTATAAACGGAAAATATATTTTTTTCCCGAAACCGCGGCTTTTTTATGTTCAGCCGGCAAGTTCCAGCTATTTACCAGGGGGTGGTTGACCGAGGGCGCACTATCTGTTGCTTGTTTCTTTTGATCGGCACTGCAAGCGGGGACCGGAAGTGCAACAAAAAGGGCCATTCACCGCCGGGCAAATGACCCCTTGAGACCGTCAATCAATGTTGGCGTCGCCCATCAATAGCTCCGCATGGCCCTGAGCCGGGCGATGCGCTCCTCGATGGGGGGGTGCGTGCTGAACAGGCTCATGAGGCCGCCCCCGGTCAAAGGGTTGACGATGAACAGGGGTTCCGTGGCCGGGCTGGCCTGCATGGGGGCTGCCTGGACGCCGTAGGCCAGCTTCTCCAGGGCGCTGGCCAGGGACTCGGGGTTGTGGGTAAAACGCGCCCCCGCCTGGTCAGCCAGGTATTCCCGGGAGCGGGAGATGGCCATTTGGATGAGCATGGCGGCAAAAGGCGCCATGATGGCCATAACCAGCAGTCCCAGGTTTCCCATGCCGCCGCGGTCCTCGCCCTCCTGGCTGGAGCCGGCGCCGGACATGGCGCCCCATTGGGCCATGTTCGCCACGATCATGATGGCCCCGGCCAGGGTCGCAGCCACGGTCTGGATCAGGATATCCCGGTGCTGGACGTGGCCCATCTCGTGGCCCAGCACCCCTTTCAGTTCCGTGGGGGTCATGAGGCGCAGGATGCCCTGGGTCACCGCTACCACGGCGTGTTCCGGATTCCTGCCGGTGGCAAAGGCGTTGGGGCTCTCCGTGGGGATGATGTACACCCTGGGTTTGGGGACCCCCGCTTCCCGGGCCAGGTCTTCCACGATCTGGTGGAGTTCCGGGGCTTGCGCCGGCTCCACTTCCTGGGCGTTATACATCCGCAGGACCATCTTGTCGGAGAACCAGTAGCTGAAAAAATTCATGCCCATGGCCATGATAAAGGCCACTATCATGCCTTGCTGCCCGCCGATGAGATTCCCCATGAAGATCATGAGCGCGGTCAAGGCCACCAGCAGGAACAAAGTCTTTATATTGTTTTCCATATTTTTACCCTCGGTGCGGATTTTCTATTGCTGAGAAACTTTTTCCAGAGCCTGGCTAATAGTAAGAACGCGCCCCCCGTTTGTCAATAGGTTCCGGAAATACTTGGAAAAATCGTTGGCACCGACAGATGCAGAAACCACTCCTGGTTGCCCTTGGGTCCCTTCAGGGGGGAGGGGAAGCCGTCGCTCGCCGCCAGGCCCAGGCTGCGGGCCGCCCCCGCTACCTTAGCCACCGCCTCTTGCTGCAGGCTTAATTCCCGCACCACCCCCCCCTTCCCTACCCTGCCTTTGCCCACCTCGAATTGGGGCTTCACCAGGGCCAGGATGGCGCCGCCGGGCTTCATGAACTCCAGTATTTTAGGCAGCACCAGCGTGAGGGAAATAAAGGACAGGTCCAGGGTGGCCAGATCCACCGGCTCCGGGACGGCCTCTCTGGGAAGAAGCCTGAGGTTCACCCGTTCCAGCACCACCACCCGGGGGTCGTTGCGGACGACGGGGGCCAACTGGCCGTAGCCCACATCCACGGCGTAAACCCGGGCCGCGCCCCGCATCAGCAGGACCTGGCTGAAGCCCCCGGTGCTGGCCCCGGCGTCCAGGCAGATGAGACCCCGGGGGTCCACCCCGAAGTGGTCCAGGGCCCCGGCCAGCTTTTCCCCGCCCCGGCTGACATAGGGGGAGGCCGGCGCGGTCACCTCCACCCTGGCCGTCCGCCGCTACCAGGGTCCCGGCCTTGGCCACCACCTGCCCGTCCACCCGCACCCGTCCCGCCAGGATCAGGGCCTGGGCCTTGGCCCGGGTGTCGGCCAGGCCGCGGGTCACCAGGAGTTGGTCGAGACGGGCTTTTTCAGGTTTGCGTTTTGCGGCTTGGCTTTCTGGGTGGTCCAAGGGGATGGCCGGGCGGCACCGCCAGGTCGGCGAGGCGCTAAAAAGTGGTGATGACCACGCCGCTGGGGGTTTTGCTCCCTTTCAGCAGCTCCAGGTGTCTGAGGGTGGCAAACTCACGCCGCAGTTCGGTTTCGGAAATATGCAGGCGATCAGCCGCCGCCGCCGGGGTTAGCTCCTTCTCCTGGACGATGAGGTCGTATATTTGTTGCTGGAGGGGGGTCAATTGCGGCTTGCCGTCCGCCGCCAGGGTGTTCTTGGCCGAATGGACCGCCCAGGGATCGCAGGTCTTGGTGATTTCGACACCGTCCAGGAAGCAGTCCTCGCAAACCTGCTTGCCGGCCAGATCCCGCAGTTCATCCGGTTCGCACTCACACCCGCACTTAAAACACGTGGGCATTTGACCTCCCTTCAACCGGTCCCCTGCACCTGCTTTTCAGGGCTGAGGTTCCCGGTTGCCTATTTTCAGTAGTTCAGAAAAAAGCCTAGTTCCGAGTGCAAGATTAACCACAACCCTGTTTCTAAGACCAAGTCGCCGATCACTTGAACCCTTTGGCGAATTCCCTGTCTGGCGTTACCGGCAGGGTCACGTTGAGCAGGCCCCGGACCGGGTGGTGGTGGAGGAGCCCCTGGAAATCCGGCTGGGGGGTGAGCCCTTCCAGGTGCTCATGCGCCTCCCGGGCCTCGAAAAAGAACTGGCCCTGGGATTCCTCTTCACCGAGGGCATTGTCCGGGACTTGGCCGAAGTCATCACCATTCATTTCTGCGGTACCGCCACCGATCCCTCTCCTCCCCCCTAACGTGGTGGACGTGATGCTCACCGAAGCCGCGCTCTCGCGCCGCGGCCGCCGGCACCTCGAGGTGTCCTATTCCTCATGCGGCCTCTGCGCCAAAGAAGCGGTGGCCGAGATCTGCCAAAAACTGGCGCCGGTTACCAGCACCCTCACCCTGAGCCCCGACCAGCTCCTCACCCTCATGGCCCGCCTGCCCACAGCTCAGCCCGTGTTCCAGGCTACCGGCGGCACCCACGCGGTAGCCCTGGCCAACCCCGACGGCAGCATCTTCATGAGCGCCGAAGACGTCGGCCGGCACAACGCCATGGACAAGGTCATCGGGCGGGCCCTGCTGGAAAAACGCCATTTTGGGGAATTGGTGGCCCTGTTGAGCGGCCGCATCAGCCTGGAGATGGCCCTGAAAGCCGCCCGGGCCGGCCTCCCCCTCCTGGCCGCAGTCTCCGCCCCCACCACCATGGCCATAAAACTCGCCCAGGACCTAAACCTCACCCTCGTGGGCTTCGCTCGCGGCCAAAATTTGAATATCTATACCCACCCCCAGCGCCTGGGAGTGAGGTAAGACGACGTGGGGGGAGGGCCAGGGACCTGAGGTCCCTGCCCTCCCCCCACACCCCCCTCCCAACCCGCGAAAAGGATGGCAGACACGATGATGTCTGCAGCCTATTTTTCTACCCACTAAAGGGATTGGGGGAGGGGGCGTGGGGGAGGGGCTAAGGGGCCACTGCCCCTTAGCCCCTCCCCCACTATTCCTACTTAGCCTGGTTAATGGCAGACAGTTGCCAGGGGTTATTGCCCACGGCCCGGGTGAAGGTCCAGTATTCCTCGAATTTCACCGGGTCAGTTTTGCTGCCGGTCACGATTTCCCCGGTTTTCTCGTTAATGGTGTAGTCCAGGAGGTTGGCATAGACCCGGAAGGTAATGTAGTCCTGGCCGGATTCCTGCCAAGCCTCGGTGAGGTTGACCTCCCGCACGGCGATATTCTCGATTTTGTTGATCTGGCCTTCCTGGCGCATCCTGTCGGCGTCTTCCTGGAGGAGACGGAGCATCTCCGGGGTGAGGAGATGTTTGACGGTGGACATGTCGCGGTCGACCCAGGCCCCTTGAATTTTGAAGAAAAAGTCCATGGCCTGGTCCTTGAATTTTTCTTCCGTGAACAGCGGGTCCATGGACTTGATGTGGCCAAGACCCGTGTCCAGGTCTCTTTCCGGCTCCGAGGGCGACGGCGTCTGTTCATAATACGGTGCCTGCAGGGTGCCGCCGGCGGTGCTGCTCTGGTAGGCCCCCGGTGCGCCCGCGGCGTCCTCCTTGGGCTTTTTGAAGAGGAAACGATACAGAATGTAACCGATGCCCACCAGGAGGATCAGTTCGAAAAAGCCGAAACCGCCGCCGCCGCCAGCAGCAGTCCCCGAAGCGCCGCCCTGGGCCGGGGTGCCACCGCCGCCGCCCCCGCCGCCGCCGAACAGCCAGTTGGACAGCATGCCGCCGGCAAAGCCTCCCATCAGGCCCCCGCCAACATTACGCCAGAAGCCGCCCGTGGAGCCTGGGGAGGCCGGCGGCAGGTTCCCGTAAGGCGTGGTCGGCGGCCGGACAGGAGTCGCGGGCTGGTAGCCCGGGGTATAGGGCGTAGTTCTGGGAACGGAACTGGACGGCGGGGTATAGGGCGTCACCGGGGTGGACGAGCGGGACCCCCGGCTCCCGAAGGACCCTCCTCCAGACATGCCCCGGCCGGCCCGGGCCAGGGATTGGGTGGGCATGGTCCAGGCCAGAAACATAAGCACAAACAAGATACTGAACAGTCTGACGAGACGAATTTTTTGCAGATTCATGTGACTCCCTCCAGCTTTTGGTTGCCGGGATATGAGTCATTATAAACGGAAAATATATTTTTTTCCCGAAACCGCGGCTTTTTTATGTTCAGCCGGCAAGTTCCAGCTATTTACCAGGGGGTGGTTGACTGAGGGCGCACTATTCTGTTGCTTGTTTCTTTTGATCGGCACTGCAAGCGGGGACCGGAAGTGCAACAAAAAGGGCCATTCACCGCCGGGCAAATGACCCCTTGAGACCGTCAATCAATGTTGGCGTCGCCCATCAATAGCTCCGCATGGCTCTGAGCCGGGCGATGCGCTCCTCGATGGGGGGGTGGGTGCTGAACAGGCTCATGAGGCCGCCCCCGGTCAAAGGGTTGACGATGAACAGGGGTTCCGTGGCCGGGCTGGCCTGCATGGGGGCTGCCTGGACGCCGTAGGCCAGCTTTTCCAGGGCGCTGGCCAGGGACTCGGGGTTGTGGGTAAAACGCGCCCCCGCTTCGTCGGCCAGGTACTCCCGGGAGCGAGAGATGGCCATTTGGATAAGCATGGCGGCAAAAGGCGCCATGATGGCCATGACCAGCAGTCCCAGGTTTCCCATGCCGCCGCCTTCCTCGCCCTCCCGGCTGGAGCCGGCGCCGGACATGGCGCCCCATTGGGCCATGTTCGCCACGATCATGATGGCCCCGGCCAGGGTCGCAGCCACGGTCTGGATCAGGATATCCCGGTGCAGGACGTGGCCCATCTCGTGGCCCAGCACCCCTTTAAGTTCCGTGGGGGTCAGGAGGCGCAGGATGCCCTGGGTCACCGCTACCACGGCGTGTTCCGGATTTCTGCCGGTGGCAAAGGCGTTGGGGCTCTCCGTGGGGATGATGTACACCCTGGGTTTGGGGACCCCCGCTTCCCGGGCCAGGTCCTCCACGATCTGGTGGAGTTCCGGGGCTTGCGCCGGCTCCACTTCCTGGGCGTTATACATCCGCAGGACCATCTTGTCGGAGAACCAGTAGCTGAAAAAATTCATGCCCATGGCCATGATAAAGGCCACTATCATGCCTTGCTGCCCGCCGATGAGGTTCCCCATGAAGATCATGAGCGCGGTCAAGGCCACCAGCAGGAACAGAGTCTTTATGTTGTTTCCCATATTTTTACCCTCGGTGCGGATTTTCTATTGCTGAGAAACTTTTTCCGGAGCCTGGCTAATAGTAAGAACGCGCCCCCCGTTTGTCAATAGGTTCCGGAAATACTTGGGAAAATCGTTGGCACCGACAGATGCAGAAACCACTCCTGGTTGCCCTTGGGTCCCTTCAGGGGGGAGGGGAAGCCGTCGCTCGCCGCCAGGCCCAGGCTGCGGGCCGCCCCCGCTACCTTAGCCACCGCCTCTTGCTGCAGGCTTAATTCCCGCACCACCCCCCCCTTCCCTACCCTGCCTTTGCCCACCTCGAATTGGGGCTTCACCAGGGCCAGGATGGCGCCGCCGGGCTTCATGAACTCCAGTATTTTAGGCAGCACCAGCGTGAGGGAAATAAAGGACAGGTCCAGGGTGGCAAGATCCACCGGCTCCGGGACGGCCTCTCTGGGGAGAAGCCTGAGGTTCACCCGTTCCAGCACCACCACCCGGGGGTCGTTGCGGACGACGGGGGCCAACTGGCCGTAGCCCACGTCCACGGCAAATACCTTTGCCGCGCCCCTCATCAGCAGGACCTGGCTGAACCCCCCGGTGCTGGCCCCGGCGTCCAGGCAGATGAGACCCCGGGGGTCCACCCCGAAATGGTCCAGGGCCCCGGCCAGCTTTTCCCCGCCCCGGCTGACGTAGGGGGAGGCCGGCGCGGCCACCTCCACCCTGGCCGCCGCCGCTATTAGGGTCCCGGCCTTGGCCACCACCTGCCCGTCCACCCGCACCCTTCCCGCCAGGATCAGGGCCTGGGCCTTGGCCCGGGTGTCGGCCAGGCCGCGGGTCACCAGGAGTTGGTCGAGACGGGCTTTGGGGGGTTTGCGTTGTGCGGCTTGGCTTTCTGGATGGTTCAAGGAAGATGGCCGGGCGGCACCGCCAAGTCGGCGAGGCGCTAAAAAGTGGTGATGACTACGCCGCTGGGGGTTTTGCTCCCTTTCAGCAGCTCCAGGTGTCTGAGGGTGGCAAACTCACGCCGCAGTTCGGTTTCGGAAATATGCAGGCGATCAGCCGCCGCCGCCGGGGTTAGCTCCTTCTCCTGGACAATGAGGTCGTATATTTGTTGCTGGAGGGGGGTCAATTGCGGCTTGCCGTCCGCCGCCAGGGTGTTCTTGGCCGAATGGACCGCCCAGGGGTCGCAGGTCTTGGTGATTTCGACACCGTCCAGGAAGCAATCCTCGCAAATCTGCTTGCCGGCCAGGTCCCGCAGTTCATCGGTTCACACTCACACCCGCACTTATCACACTTGGCAGTATTTTACCTCCTTGTAGCACTTATCCCCATATTTCACATAACCCATGATTGTCAGGATCTTAAAACTGGGGATAGAAAATGTTCAGGTAAGACAGAAATCAACTAAGAGCATCTCGACGCTATTTTTAGCTCGACCTTTTATAGAAGCTTTTTGAAAAATCTCTCGAGCTTTATCCTTATATTTATTTTCCCCTGAAATAAGCCATGCCCTTCTTAAATAGTCAATGGCTAAGAGTAAATTCTTCTCGACCACTTGTGACATCCTTTCATAGTATTTGGGCAAATTAGAAAATCTTCTCAAATATTTTCTCAGTTTTCTTTTAAAATCAGAAGGAAACTCTATATATTCTGTCCTGACAAAATCAGAAGGAATTTCGGCTTTCTCTGTTTTTATAACAATATTTTCCTTGCCATATGCCTGCACAAGGCCAAGTTCATAATAAATATTAGAAAGAGTTTTATTAGACATATTTTCAGAAATGATGGCGATGCCAAGGGGAACTCCCAGGAGAATTTGCCAAATTTTTAAAAGAAAATCTCCACCTGTTATTATATCATTCGCATCTATTAATGTAATATTCTCATCAGAAAAAACTTCTGTAAGATGAGAACGAACCTTAATAACTTCTTTGGGAATAGGGTCACCGAGTTTTGTCATAAGAAAACATGTCCGTGGACTGTATTCAACCATTCCAGTAAAGGGAACGCCGTCCGCCGGACTATAAAAAATCACTTTTTTCTCTTTCTGGCTATTGGTATGCCTTTATAAGGTCCTTCGCTTTTTTTTTGACTGATTATTTTCCCCGCATCGCGATCGATCTTAACATACCGATCCGTTTTGGGATTCTTGATTGAACTATGTCTTTTTTGGCTGTCTTGGTCATATCTGCCTCTTACCGACGCCTGGTAATAAAGAGCAAGAGTCTGCGCCCTTACCCTGCCCCCAAGATCAACTTCCTACGCTAAAATTCCCCCACACCACCTTCTGGGAATGGGCGGGTTGGCCCAGGAGTTCCAGGGCGCCGGCGACAATACCCTTGGCGTCCAGGCCGTACTTTTCCCGGAGTATGCCCGGCGCGCCTTGCTCCACGAAGACGTCGGGGATGGCCAGGCGCTTCACCGGCACCATGAGGCCCCGGTCGCTCAGGAGTTCCAGGACGGCGCTGCCGAAGCCGGCCTGGCCCATATTTTCCTCCACGGTGAGGACCCGGCCCCGGCGGGCCGCCAGGGAGAGGATAAGATTATCGTCCAGGGGTTTGACAAAACGGGCGTTCACCACCGTGGCCTGGAAGCCCTGCTTTTCCAGTTCCTCGGCGGCCTTAAGGGAGGGATAGACACTGGCCCCGATGGCCAGGATCAGGAGATCCTCCCCCTCCCGCACCACTTCGCCCTTGCCGATGGGAACGCGGTGCAAAATGGGGCTGAAATCCACCCCCACCCCCTGTCCCCGGGGATAGCGCACCGCCACCGGGCCGTGGTGTTCCAGCGCGGTGTACAGCATATGGCGCAGTTCGTCTTCGTCCTTGGGGGCCATGAGCACCAGGTTGGGGAGGAAGCGCAGGAAAGACAGGTCGAAGAGGCCCTGGTGGGTCTCGCCGTCCTCGCCGACGATGCCGCCCCGGTCTATGGCGAAGACCACCGGCAGGTCCTGAAGGCAGACGTCGTGGAGCACCTGGTCATAGGCCCGCTGCAGGAAGGTGGAATAGAGCGCCACCACCGGCCGCATGCCCTCCAGCGCCATGCCCGCGGCAAAGGTGACGGCGTGCTGCTCGCAGATGCCCACGTCGTAGAAACGGTCCGGGAACTTGCTGCGGAACTCCACCAGGCCGGTGCCGTCCGGCATGGCCGCGGTGATGGCCGCGATAGTCTTGTTTTCCTGGGCCAGGCGCACCAGGGTGTCCCCGAAGACCTGGGTATAGGAGGGCACTTCCCCCACGCTCTTGGTGGCCTCCCCGGTGTCGGGGTCGAATTTCCCCAGGCCGTGGAAGCCGGTGGGGTCGGTCTCCGCCGGCAGATACCCCTTGCCCTTGGTGGTGAGGACGTGCACCAGGACCGGGCCCTGGAGGTTCCTGACATTCTCGAAGGTCTCGATGAGGTGGTCCAGGCGGTGCCCCTTTACCGGCCCCAGGTAGTTGAATTTCAGGGCCTCGAACAGCATGCCCGGGGTGAAAAAGCCCTTCACCGACTCCTCGCTCTTGCGGGCCCAGGCCCAGAGTTCTTCGCCGATGCCCGGGAAGGAGCGCAGCAGGTACTCCACCTGCTTTTTCAGGAAGACCATGGTGCGGCCGGTGAGTTTGCGGCTGAAAAATGACGACAAGGCCCCGACGTTGGGGGCGATGGACATGCCGTTGTCGTTCAATACCACGATGAGGTTCTTGTGCAGGTCGCCGGCGTTGTTCAACCCCTCGAAGGCCAGGCCGGCGGTGAGGGCCCCGTCCCCGATGACCGCGATCACCCGGCTGCTCTCCCGTTTCAGGCAGCGGCCGCAGGCCATCCCCAGGGCCCCGGAAATGGAGGTGGAGCTGTGGCCGGTGTCAAAGGAGTCGTAGGGGCTCTCGGCGCGCTTGGGGAAGCCGCTGAGGCCCTGGTACTGGCGCAGGGTGTGGAAGCGGTCCTGGCGCCCGGTGAGGAGCTTGTGGGTGTAGGCCTGGTGGCCCACGTCCCAGACGATCTTGTCCTTGGGGGTGTTAAAGACGTAATGCAACGCGATGGTGAGCTCCACCACCCCCAGGCTGGGGGCGAGGTGCCCGCCGGTCATGGAGACCGTGGAGATGATTTTGTCGCGGATCTCCCGGGCCAACTCCGGCAGGAACTCCGGGGCGATCTTCTTCAAGTCCAGCGGACTGCTGATAGTGCTCAACAGTGACCGAGGCTCGGGCTTCGGCCACCGTTCCTGGTGTTCGGTCATGCTTCTCTCCCATGGTCAGGCGCGGCGCTCCAGCAGATAGAGCGCCAATTCTTTAAGGGGTGCGGCCCGCTCCCCCAGGGGCGTGAGATCGGCCACGGCCCCCTCCACGAGGCGCCGGGCCCAGGCCTTGGCCTGGTCGGGGCCTAACAGGGCCGGGTAGGTGGCCTTCTGCCGCCTGGCGTCGGCGCCCGCGGCCTTGCCCATCTCGGCCGCGTCACCCTCAACATCTAGAATATCATCAGTAACTTGAAATGCCAGCCCAAATTTCTCACCATAGTTGGTAAGGAGCGTCACTTCCTGGCGGCTGCCGCCCCCCGCCAGGGCCCCGGACCGCACCGCGGCGGTGAGGAGCGCCCCGGTTTTCATGCGGTGCACGGTCTCCAGCTCTTTCTGGGTGATTTTGCGGCCCTCGGCCTGGAGGTCCAGCATCTGCCCCCCCACCATGCCCTGGTAGCCGGCGGCCTGCGCCACCAGCTGGATCACTTCGAGGAGCACTGCCTCCCGTCCGGAAAAATTGGCCGCGGCCTCGGCCATAATCCGGAAAGCCTCGGTGAGCAGGCCGTCCCCGGCCAGGATGGCCGTGGCCTCGTCAAATTTTTTGTGGGACGTGGGCAGGCCCCGGCGCAGGTCGTCGTCGTCCATGGCCGGCAGATCGTCGTGGATCAGGGAATAGGTGTGGATCATCTCGAGGGCGCAGGCCACCGCCAGGGCTTCGCTCGCGTCGCCGCCCACGGCCTCGGCCCCGGCCAGGCACAGGATGGGGCGCAGGCGTTTCCCCCCGGCCATGAGGCTGTAGTGCATGGCCTCCACCACCCGGAAGGCCGGCCCCCGCACCCCCGGGAGATACATGGCCAGGGTGCGGTTAATGAGGTCCCGGTGTTTTTGCAGATATGCCTTCAAGTCCATGAGTGGTTCCCGTTCAATAGCAGAGTTATTTGGATAGTGGCCAGCAGTCAGCAGTTAGCAGCATCAGTAGTTGCAAGAATCACTGAGTACTCATCTGCACCAGACATGGATCGCGGATCATTAATCCCCTTCTTCTTCGGGGAAGGGCCTGGTGAAAAAGCGCCCGGCCTCGTCCTTGAGGAGCAGCTCCACCCGGCGCTCCACGTCGTCCAGCCTGGCGTGGCAGAAGCGCACCAGCCCGGCGCCCTCCTCAAAGGCCTTGACGGACTCCTCCAGGTTCAGGTTGCCGTGCTCCAGGGAGTCCAGGACTTCCTCGAGGCGTTTTAAGGCGTCTTCAAAGACTTGCTTCCGGTTTCTCTTTTTTTGCCATTAGTTATCCAACCATTCAGGCTTGCCTGATTTTCTACAATTCCAAACTCTTATGTCATTGTCTTTTGCGGCAATTTCCAGTTTATCGTCAGCGGTAATTAATACAGATTTTGAATCTAATGCAAGATATGAAATATTTTCCTTTCATAATAGCATAAATTTGAATTGCATCTGCAAAGTCAATTATTATATTTCCACACTATTTCACTAACATCCCTAAATATTTTATAATCATTTAATTCTACTTCTTCAACTTCAAATTTCCCAACAGATTCCTTGCAAAAATAATTAATTGCTAATTCAAATTTTCCATCATATTCCTTGCTAAAATAATTAATTGCTAAATCTTCTATAGATTTATGATATTTCTCATTATCTTTATTAAACAACCTTGCTTTTAATACATTCATAGCCTCATAGAATGTTATTTCTACAGTGCAAAAATTCGTGTTATTATAGAAATAGTCTTCTAAAAGCAGATACTTCCCTCTTCATCGAGATATAATTTAACAATTACAGATGCATCTAAATATTTAATTTTAGTTCCAGTTGAGTCCATTTTTAAATTTTATTTACCTCCACTACCTCACAATCCATGGCCCCTTTGGCCACCCTTACCTTGATGCCGGCTCCCGTGCGGCACGGTGGCCGCGTCCCGGATGATGGTCCCCTCCGGCACCCGGGTGGCCACGGCATAGCCCCGGGCCAGGATGGCCATGGGGTCCAGGTTGGCCAGGCGGCTTTCGCAGTACGTGAGGTGGCGGCGCCTGGTCTCCTCACCCCGGCAAAACCCCAGGGTGAGCCGGGGGCGAAGCTGGTCGAGGTGCTGCCGCAGCTCTTTGACTCTGCGCCCGGGACTCAGCAGCAGCAGGCGGGATCTGGCCAACTGCAGGCGCTGCGCGAAGCTCGCCCGGTATCTGACCAGCCACCGGGACAGAGCCTCGGCCTTGTCGTCCAGGCGCAGGCGCAGCTCAGTCACCCGGCGGGAGAGGTTCGGCAGGCGCCGGGCCACCGCCACCAAATGCCGGCGCTCGGCGTCCAGGTGCCGCCGCCAGGCCCGGTACAGGGAGGCGCCGACGCGCTCCAGGCGGCGCTCCAACTCCAGGCGGTCCGGCACCACCAGCTCCACCGCGGCGCTGGGGGTGGGGGCGCGCACGTCCGCCACAAAATCGCTGATGGTAAAATCCACCTCGTGCCCCACGGCCGAGACCACCGGCAGGGGGCAGCGGTAAATGGCCCGGGCCACCGCCTCCTCGTTGAAGGGCCACAGGTCCTCCAGCGAGCCGCCGCCCCGGGCCAGGATAATGACCTCCACGCCGGGGTATTTGGGCACCTCGGCCAGCGCCCGGACAATCTCGCCGGCGGCCTCCGGCCCCTGCACCTTCACCGGGTAGATCAGCACCTGCACGAAGGGGAAGCGGCCCTTAAGGACGCGCAAAAAATCCCGCACCGCCGCCCCGGTGGGAGAGGTCACCAGGGCCAGGCGCCGGGGCAGAAACGGCAGGGGACTTTTGTGGGCCGCGTCAAAGAGGCCCTCGGCCGCGAGGCGTGTTTTCAGGGCCTCGAAGGCCTGGGCCAGGGCCCCCAGCCCCGCGGGCTCGAGGTAATCCACGATGAGCTGGTAGTCCCCCCGGGCCTCGTACACCGTCACCCGCCCCCGGCAGAGGATCTGGCGGCCCTCCCCCGGCTTGTAGCGCAGGTGCAGGTGGTCGCCCTTGAAGAGCACCGCCCGCAGCTGGGCGTTGGCGTCCTTGAGGGTGAAATAATAGTGGCCCGAGACCGGCTGGCGCAGGTTCGACACCTCGCCGCTCACCCAGACCAGGGGGAAAGAGGTCTCCAGGCGCTCCCGGATTTCCCGGGTGAGGCTCGAAACCGTATAGATATTGGGGAGTTCCAGCTCCATGAGATGGCTTTCCCACTATAACATAATCATGGTTGCCGTAGAAAGGAATTCTCCTGCGGATAAGGATGCAAATAAAAAAGGGATTTAAGTTTTTTCACGGAAAAGTCGTTTTTTAAGACAAAGCCTCAAGGCCCAAAACCGGTGCCATGGAAGAAGGTTGAATCATTCTGGAAATGATGATGGATGCCCCCCGTCGACTGAGCCGATTTTTAAGCGAGCGCCGCAATAACGGCCCGCCGCAGCGGATCTTCTTCCTGCGCCAGGGCTTTTTCCTGGAAGAAGAATGCCTCCGGGCCTTCAAGACCCTGGGATTGTGCGTGCAGGAATTCCAGGTGGGCCTGGAGTGGGACAGTACCCTGGCTTCCCGGCTCCTCACCGGCCTGGTGGAGTTTTTGCCGGACTTCCTGTTCAGCATCAACCACATCGGCTTTGACAAGTCCGGCTGGCTGACCTCAATCCTGCAGGAGTCCCGCCTGCCCGCGGCCACCTGGTATGTGGACAACCCGGATTTCATCGTCCGGGCTTATCCGGAAAACATCTCGGACTGGGTAGCGGTCTTCGTCTGGGACAAGCACTATGTTTCCGGGCTCAGGGATATGGGTTTTCCCTGGGTGACCTACCTGCCCCTGGCCGCGGACACCCGCCTGTTCCGCCCCTTTCGCCACCCCCCGGTGGACCGCTTCGGCTGCCACGCCGCGGCCTTTGTGGGCAGCACCTGGACCGAGCGGGTGAGCCAGCAGCTGGCGCGCTACGCCGGACAGCCTGAAACCCTGGCCTATATCGAGGCCGCCGCCCGGGACTTCCAATGGAGTTCCAGCTTATAAGGCCGTGCCGCAGTTGATGGAGATTTACCCCGGCTTTGGCGACTTGCCTTTGAGCGCCCAGGTGGACCTGGAGGCCGCGGTCCTGTGGCAGGCCTCCCAATGGGACCGGGTGGAGCGGGTCAGCGCCCTCGCCGAGACCGGCCTGAAAATCTTCGGGGACCCGGCCTGGGCCGACTTTCTGGCCGACCCCGCAACGTACGGCGGCTCCCTCAATTACCACCGGGAACTCCCCGCTTTTTACCAGTGCGCCGATGTCAACCTCAACCTCACCAGCCTGCAGATGAAAAACGGCCTCAACCAGAGAATCTTTGACGTGCCGGCGTCCGGCGCCTTTCTGCTGACGGACCACAAGGAAGCCTTGTGGGACCTGTTTGCCCCCGATGAAGTGGTGACCTTCCGCTCCACCGAGGAGGCCCGGGACAAGCTGGCCTATTACCTGAAATACCCCGAAACCCGCCGGCGGGTGGCCACCCGGGCCCGGGAGCGGGTTTTGAGCCAACACACCTATGGCCATCGGGTGCAGGCCATTACCCGTCACATGACCGAAACTTTTTTTCAGTGAGTAGCCAACGGTCGGCAGTCAGTAGTCAGATGGCGGGCGGGGACGCCCGCCCCACCTTCACTAATTTAAGTATAAGGATGGACTGCAGACCTGCGTTTTTGAAAATATAAGGGATTGGGGGCGGGGGTGTGGGGGAGGGGGTAAGGGGCTGTGCCCCTTAGCCCCCTCCCCCACGGCTTTTCCTCAATACATCTTCACCCGGCCGGCGTAGAGGGCCAGGCCGAACCAGGCCCAGTTGTTGGCGTAGTACTTGTCCGGGCTGACGAAATAAGCCTGATTGCCCTTTTCGTGGTAAAAGGACAGGATTTTTTTGGCCATCTGCCCGGCGAATTCCTGGTCGTCCCCGGCCAGCCCCGCGGCCAGGGCCCCGGCGTAGATGACCGGGCTCTCGAAGTCCTCCGCGGGGGTGCCGTCATAGTGGTAGGCCGCCAGGAGTTTGCCCCGGTCCCGCCATTCCCTGGTGAAAAACGGCAAAAATTGCTCCCGGCATAGTTTGGCCGCGGCCAAATCCCCGAACCACAGGCGGTCCACGGCCACCCGCCAAGGCAGGCGCACCGCCTCCCAACCGAAGTTTTGGCTGCGTTCCGGGTGCGGCGAGAGGGTGCCGTCCGCCGCCACCTGCACCCAGTCGGGGACCAGCCCCACACCCGGAGTCTCGCCCAGGCCCCGGGCGAGGCGCGCCAGAAACGGGTAGGCATCGTGGTTCAGGCGGTTCCAGCGGGGGTCAAAGCCGGCCATGGCGAAACAGCGGTACGCCGCGGGGAAAAAATAGGAAGGGTTGATGAGATAGGGCGGAGTTGCCGCACGCCAGTTCCCCGGGGCCAGGTACAGCCCCACACCCGGCACTTCCACCACTTCTTTGTCCAGGATGTCCTGGGCCACCAGGCGGGCCTGGGCCAGATAATCGGGAGACGCCGGAGGGCGGCCGCCAGCCCTGCCGGGAGGCCAGGAGCAGGGCCAGGGCATAGTCCAGGTCGGCGTCGCTGGCGCTGTTCCAGTCCAGGACTCCCCAGGAGCCGTCCGGTTTCTTGCCCCACTGCCAGGCCAGCAGGTGGTCCCCCGTTTCCCGCTCACGGGACAGGTTGGCCCTGGTCCAGGTCACGACGCGGGCGAAGGTCTCTTCGTCCCCGGCCCACAAAGCCCTGAGCAGGGCATAGGCCTGGGCCTCGGAGATGGTGCCGTCCCCTTGCTCCGTGAGGACCACCCGGCCATCCGGGCTGATAAAATGCTGCCGGTAGCTTACCCAGGAGGCCTCGAGTATCCGGGGGATGCGGTCCGGGCTGGCGTCGCCGCAGCACGGCACCATGGCTGCCGCTACGGCCAGCATCAACCCGGCAAGCCATCTCACCAATTTGCCCCCCAAGGTCCCCCGCCATCCTGCCATACTGGAAAAATGTCATGTTTGCCGGGTGAAAACAAGACGCTTTTCCCTGGACAGCAAATAAAATTATGGCACCTTCGGGTGCGGCTGCAGGAGAAAAGGGGCTTAAAACGCGGCCACGTTGCCTCGAAAAGGCGTTTTCGCTGAAATTACCTTGACAAATATAAGGTAGTTATGCAGAATATTCTCTGTTATAGTAACTTATTGATAACTTCCAGTGCGCGAAGAGGGAAGGCAAAACCCGCCTGTATGGATTACTCCTGATGACTGACGTGGCATCTTGGCGCCCCCGGGGATTGCCGAAGATGCCTTTTTTATTGGTAAAGCCATAATGAAAATTACCCTTGCCGAAGGCGCCAGCCGGGATTTCCCCGCCGGCGTCACCGTAGCCCAGGCCCTGAAAGAACTGGGGGTGGGCACCGACCACGAGGTGGTGGCCGCCAGAATAAACGGCGATCCCGTGGATCTCACCGCCCTCCTCACCCAGGACGCCACCCTGGCCCCCATCCGGGTGCACAGCGCCGAGGGCCTCGAGATCATGCGCCACAGCACCTCCCACCTCATGGCCGAGGCGGTGCGGACCCTGTTCCCCGGTGTCAAGGTGGCCATCGGCCCGGCCATCGAAGCGGGTTTTTACTACGACTTCGACACCAAGGAACCCTTCTCCCCGGAAGACCTGGCCAGGATCGAGGCCAAAATGGCGGAGCTGGTGGCCCAGGACCTTGCCTTCGTGCGGGAGGACGTCCCCAGAGAAGAGGCCATCCGCCGGTTTGAGCAGGAAGGGGAACAGTACAAGGTCGAGATTCTGGAGGGCATCGACCAGGCCCAAGTGAGCCTCTACCGCCAGGGGTCCTTCGTGGACCTGTGCCGGGGGCCCCACGTCCCCTCCACCGGGCTATCTTCCGGCCTTCAAGCTCACCGGCATCTCCGGGGCTTACTGGCGGGGGGACGAACGCCTCCCCATGCTGCAGCGCATCTACGGCACCGCCTTCCCCACCAAGGAAGAACTGCAGGAGCACCTGGAGCTCCTGGAGGAGGCCAAGCGCCGGGACCACCGCCGCCTGGGCAGGGAGCTGGAGCTGTTCACCATTGAAGAAGAGGCCGGGGCGGGCCTGGTCATCTACCACCCCAAGGGCGCGCTGCTCCGGAGCCTCATCGAGAATTTCGAGCGCCAGATGCACCTGAAGCGGGGCTACCAGATGGTCATGGGGCCTCAAATCCTGAAAAGGGAACTGTGGGAGCGCTCCGGCCACTGGGACAATTACCGCGAAAACATGTACTTCACCGAGGTGGAAGGGCAGGCTTATGGCATCAAGCCCATGAATTGCCTGGCCCACATGATCATTTACAAGTCCCGGGTGCGGAGCTACCGGGAGCTGCCCCTGCGCCTCTTCGAGCTGGGGACGGTCCTGCGCCACGAGCGCAGCGGCGTCCTGCACGGGCTTACCCGGGTGCGCCAGTTCACCCAGGACGACGCCCACATCATCTGCACCCCCGAACAGGTGGAAAGTGAAATCCTGGGGGTCCTTGATTTTGTGCGGGACGTCATGGCCATCTTCGGCTTCGAGTACGAAGTGGAACTCTCCACCCGCCCCGAGAAGTCCATCGGCTCCGACGCCGACTGGGACCTGGCCACCAATGCCCTCACCGGGGCCCTTCAGACCTGGGGCCAGCCTTACCACATCTGCGAGGGCGAGGGCGCCTTCTATGGCCCCAAGATCGACGTCAAGCTCAAGGACGCCCTGCGCCGCCGCTGGCAGTGCGCCACCATCCAGTGCGACTTTACCCTGCCGGAGCGCTTCGACCTCACCTACGTGGGCGCCGACGGCGGGCCGCCACCGCCCGGCGATGCTGCACCGGGTGATCCTGGGGTCCCTGGAGCGCTTCATGGGCGTGCTGGTGGAGCATTTCGCCGGTGCCTTCCCGGTGTGGCTGGCCCCGGTCCAGGCCATCCTGCTGCCCATCACCGACCGGGTGCACGATTACGCCCGGGAACTGGCTAAGGAGATGCTGAACGCTGACCTGCGGGTGGATATCGATCTCCGCCCCGAAACCCTACGCTACAAAATCAGAGAGGCCCAATTGCAAAAAATTCCCTACATGGTGATCATCGGGGACCGGGAAGCGGCCAACCGCACCCTTTCTCCCCGCCTCCGTGACGGCACGGAATTAAAGGACCTGGAAATCGGCGCTTTTATAGCTAGATTAAAGGAAGAAAGCCGCATTCCCTTTCCAGGAGAAAACCATTGCCAGTAAGGAGAAGCAGCAACATCCAGAGGCCCCCCACCCAGCGTGTCAGGATCAACAAGCTTATCCGGGCGTCTGAGGTCCGCCTCATCAGCGATGACGGCCAGCAGTTGGGGGTCATGCCCCTCAAGGATGCCCTGACCATGGCCACCGAGGCGCACCTGGACCTGGTGGAAGTGGCCCCCCAGGCCAACCCGCCGGTCTGCCGCATCATGGACTACGGCAAGTTCAAATACCAGCAGAGCAAAAAGCAGCAAGAGGCCCGGCGCCGGCAAACCACCATCCAGGTCAAGGAAGTCAAGGTCCGCCCCAAAATCGAAGAGCACGATATGGACTTTAAGCTCAAGAACATCAGGCGGTTTCTGGCGGACCGGGACAAGGTAAAAGTGACCATGATCTTCAGGGGCCGGGAGATGGCTCACCAGGACCGGGGGTACGCCATCCTCAAGCGGATGGCCGATGCCCTGCTGGATGTGGCCCTGGTGGAGCAGGAACCCAAGCACGAGGGCCGCACCTTGTTTATGATCGTGGCCCCCAAATAAAATTCCGGCTGCCGGCAATTTTTGCTTCCGGTTTCCCGCCCAACGGTTATATAATGAAAATTTTAGTCAGGGGTCGAGCATTGCCCTCCTCCCGGGGGTTAGTCTTCCCACTGACCGCTGCATAATTGAACTATTAAAAAACACAGAAACTGCTGCACGAGGTTAGATTATGCCCAAAATCAAAACCCACCGGGGCGCGGCCAAACGCTTCAAACCCACTGGCAGCGGCCGCTTGAAATTTAAGAAGCCCGGTCACAGTCATATCCTCACCAGCAAATCTCGGAAACGCAAGCGCCAGATGCGTCTGCCGGAATTTGCCCACCCCACGGAAATGAAAGGCCTGGAAAGGCTCTTACCGTATATCTAAATCAGGAGTAAGTCATGCCACGCGTCAGAAAACAGGTGGCCTCAAGGGCCCGGCGAAAAAAATATCTGAAGCTCGCCACCGGCTACCGCAGCGGCCGCCGCCGTCTTTACCGGTCGGCCCGGGAAACGGTGGAACGGGCCCTGGTATATGCCTACCGGGACCGCAAGGTGCGCAAACGTGAGTTCCGCGCCCTCTGGATCACCCGCATCAACGCGGCCTTAAGACCGCTCGGGATGTCCTACAGCAAATTCATGGGCGGCTTGAAGAAGGCTGAAATTGCCATCGATCGGAAGGCCCTGGCCGACCTGGCCATCTTTGCGCCCAACGTCTTTTCCCACCTCACTGACCTCACCCGCCCGGCTAGTTGAGGGGGGTGAAAGAATTGCTGTGAGGGAGGAAGCTAGGGGCAGACGCCCCTTACCCCCTCCCCCACACGCCCTCTCCCGCACCAACCGAGACACGCCATGGTTACAGAGCAGGAAATATTGGAGCTGGTAGAGGCAGGTCGGCGGGAGGCGCGGGAAGCTGCCGATCCTGAGGCCCTGGAGGCCTTGCGGGTTAAGTACCTGGGGCGCAAGGGGGTTCTCACCTCGGTGTTGCGGGGGCTCAAAGACCTGGACCCGGAGGCCCGCCGCCGGGTGGGTGCAACGGCCAACCAGGCCAAGGGAAGTTTAGAGACCGCGCTGGCCGAGGCCCTCACCGCGCTGAAAGAGGCCGCCGCCCGGGCCGGGGCTCCTGCGATTGACGTTACGCTTCCAGGTCGGCGGGGTCCCTTGGGGCGCCTCCACCCCCTCACCCGCACCATGGATGAGATCTGCGACATCTTCCTGCACCTGGGCTTCGAGGCCGTCACCGGCCCCGAGGTGGAGCTGGACTGGTACAATTTCGAGGCCCTGAACCTCCCGCCGGACCACCCGGCCCGGGACATGCAGGACACTTTTTATTTCAATGACAAGGTGCTGTTGCGCACCCACACCTCCCCCATGCAGATCCGGGTCATGGAGAAGCGCCGGCCCCCGGTGCGCATCATCGCCCCGGGCAAGGTCTACCGCCGGGACTCGGACATGACCCACTCCCCCATGTTTCACCAGGTGGAGGGGCTCCTGGTGGACCGCGGCATAACCTTCGCCGACTTGAAGGGCGTGCTTACCGAGTTCGTGCACCAGATGTTCGGCCCCGAGGTGAGCCTGCGCTTCCGCCCCAGCTATTTCCCTTTCACCGAACCCTCCGCCGAGATCGACATTGCCTGCGTCATCTGCCGGGGCGAAGGCTGCCGGGTCTGCAAGATCACCGGCTGGCTGGAGGTTCTGGGGGCGGGCATGGTCCACCCCGCGGTCTTTGAGGCCGTGGGCTACGACCCCGAAGAATTCACCGGCTTCGCCTTCGGCCTGGGGGTGGAGCGCATCGCCATGCTCAAGTACGGCATTGACGACATCCGCCTGTTCTTCGACAACGACCTGCGTTTCCTGAAACAATTTTAATTTCGGGCTCGGGGTTGCCAACCCCAGCTGCGCAGGAAAAAGGCCGGAAGCAGTTCGCCTCCGGCCTTTTTGGTCTTCTGAACCCTATTATAACTCGCTCCCCGGCATCCTCATTGAATGCCCAGATATTTCATGACATTGCGGTGGAAGTAGGCGGACTGATCTTTATCACCCATTAAACCGAAGCGCACTTTGACGGTGGTGATGTTGTTGGGCCGGGCCACCAGTTCGATATACACATTGGTGCCGTCCGGCGCGGTGGCCGTGATGTTGCTGTGCATGGGGCCGTATGATTCTTTCTGGATTTTCAGCTTCATGACCTTGCAGGTTTCCACGCAGGCACGATAGGTAGGCTCCATGGTCCTGGGGTAGTCTTTTTGCATGGTGCCTTCCATCCACTGGTAGGCGCCGACCCCCACCATGGCCCCGACACCCACGAGACAGCCGCCCAGCAGCAGCAGCGACAGGAGAATCCCGGCAACCTTCCACGACTGTGTACGTCGCATAATGTCATCCCCCCAAAAAAATCATTTCCGGTTTTATGCCATCAATCCTCCGGCATGTCAACGCCGGGCTCCTTGCTTAGGAAGGCTTGGAACCGGTTTTCCGGGATTTTTCCGATAATTATGAAAATAAAGAATCAGGATTGGCGCGGGGTGTGAGGGGAGCTGCGACGTTACCTTACGATGAGGCTTTGACGCCGCCTTGGTTTTTTTGCCCGAAATCGCACCAGGGCAACAGGGGACAGGCGGGGCATTGGGGGCTGCGGGCGTGGCAGATCTGGCGGCCGTGCTGGATCATCTGGTGGGAAAACTTCACCCAGCGCTCCTTGGGGACTATGGGCATGAGGTCGAACTCGATCTTGACGGGGTCCTTTTCTTTGGTGAGGCCCAGGCGCTGGGAGACCCGGCCGAGATGCGTGTCCACAAAGATACCCGGCACCCCGAAGGCGTTCCCCAGGACCACGTTGGCGGTCTTGCGGCCCACGCCCGGCAGCTTCACCAACTCCTCCAGAGACCCCGGCACCTGGCCGTTGAATTTTTCCACCAGCGTCTGGCTGAAGCCTTTGATGCTCTTGGCCTTGTTGTGAAAAAAGCCGGTGGGGCGGATCATCTCTTCGAGGTCGGCCAGGGGGGCCTTGGCATAGTCCGCGGCCGCGGGGTATTTGGCAAAGAGGGCGGGGGTCACCTGGTTCACCCTGACGTCCGTGCACTGGGCCGACAACACCGTGGCCACCAGCAGCTCCAGGGGGTTTTTGAAATCCAGGGTGACGTGGGCCTCGGGATAATGGCGGTCCAATAACTCCAGGATCGGCCCTATCTTCTCCGCCGGGGTCATGAGGTCCTCCAGGGAACCGGGTAAGATGTGGGGGAGAGGGCTAAGGGCCGGTGGGCACTAACCCCTCCCACACACCCCCTCCCCCAATTCCTTATAGGGTGTGAATAAATCGTGGAAGTCGGGGCCGCAGGCCTCCCTGCCACGAACCTAAAAGGGTTGGGAGGGGAGTTTGAGGGGAGGGCAGGGAGCCGCGGCTCCCTTGGCCCGCCCCCCAAGCTATTATAATTGCAGCATCTGTTGCTTGCGGTCTTCCAGGACGGGCTCGAACTGGGTCACAATGTTGGCTTCGAATTTGTGCCATTCCTGCTGGAATTCGGGGATCTGTTCCACTTCCAGGTTGACTTTGCTTCTCAGCTGGGCCTCCAGGGCCTTGGTGTAACTGCCCAGGGTCTGGCTGAACCTGCTTTTCAACTGCTGGTAGGCGCTGGTCCTGGCCATGAGGAACTGCTGCATGAGCTGCTCCACTTCCTGTTTGACCCGGGCCATGGCCTTTTTATTGGTGGCGGAGGCCATCACCCCTGCCATGGCCAGGTTTTGCCGGGCGTCAATGGCTTCTTCCTTGGGAAGGATAATATTTCTCAGGAAGACCTCTTTCATGGCCTGGCGGGCGCTGGCCTGGCCCTCGGCGGGCAATCCGGCCAGCTTTTTTTCCAGGTCCACCTCTTCTCCCTTGAGATTCTGGACCGCCCACTGCCGCCCCTGCTCTTTAAACGTGTCCTGGCGCAGGTCATCCTTTGAGGCCCGGCCGTACTGTTCGGCCTTTTCCAGGGCCAGTTCCAGGGCGCTCTTTATTTCTGCCACGGGTGCTCTCTTTCTTCCCCACCTGGGGAAATTAGCAGGTCCCTCACTTTATTTTGGGTGCCGCTGCCGCAGCAGTGTCGGCCGCCGCTTTCAATTTTGCCGACTTTGCTGCCCCCGCCTCTTTGGCGGTGTCGGGATTGGCGGAATTGGGCCGGCTGCTGCTGCTGTAATCGCTGACATACCAACCACTGCCCTTGAGGTGAAAGGCGCAGTTGCTGACGAGTTTGGTCATGGCGCCGCCGCAGGCCGGACAGACGGTCAAGGGCGCATCGGAAAATTTCTGCCAGGCCTCCGTCACCTTCCCGCATTGGGTGCATTGGTACTCGTAAATGGGCATACTTAACAACCTCCTTGCCAATGTTGCCGGTGATACTCGATGACCGGCCCCAGGTCCAGGGAATTGAGCGGGGCCAGAATTTTCCAGGTAAGGTGGTGCACCCGGTTTTCCTCCCGGCGCTTGTCCGCATCCGTGGTCTCGAACCGGGCCTCGAACCGGCTGAAGCGCACGATGTGCACCAGCTCGTGGGTCAGGATGTAGCACAGCAATGGGAAAAGTTTCAGGTCGCGCCGGGCGGTCAGCGCCTTCAGGATGTTGTGGTCCTGGAGGCACACCCGGTAGAAGTCGAAGGACGAGGATTTGAGCTCGCGCCCCGGGTGGCAGCCGCCGTATTTGGCCACCATGGCCAGGGCGTGGGGAGAAATTTCCTCAACGCTCAGGTCGGCCAGGGTGGAGATGTCATACCGGGCAGCCAGCCAGTGGCGGCTGGTGAGCTTGAAAAAGTCCGAGGTCATCTCCTCGGCCACCACCAGCGCCTCTCGCAGAGGTTCCTGGTGCTGTGTCCTGAAGTACTGGAAGTCCATAAGTTCAACATATAAAATTACCATGTTTGATTGATTTGTCAAGGTCTCTATGGTATTTTAGGGACAGGTCCGATTACCTTCAACTTTCCTCTTAACTCTTTAGCATAACCCCTTCTTTTTCCTTTTAGAATTTTTTACGGGGACGCAGCATGGAGAACAGCTTGCACAGCGAAGACATCGTGGCCCTGGTAAAACAGCGTGCTATGGATAACTTTAAGACCGGCCTTAATTGCGCCGAGTGCGTCTTTGAGGCGGTTCTCTCCCAGCTCGACACCGGGCTGCCCCCGGAGACCATGTGCGTCATGACCGGCTTCGGGGCCGGCGGTGGCCTCTTCGGGGATGCCTGCGGGTCCCTGGTGGGAGCCATGGCCGCCCTGGGCGCGGTATATGGCCGCCGGCGGGTCCCGGTGGATCATAAACAAGGCAAAGAGGAGCTTTACGGCAATCCCGGCCTCTATCGCCTCTTTAATCGCTTGCCGAATGAATTCCAGCAACGCTTCGGCAGCACCCAGTGCCGTGACCTCTGCCAACCATGGCGGCAAAACTGGCACTGCCGGGAGCGGGCCCTCTTCTGCCGGGAGCTGGTGGTGGAAATGGCAGCTCTGGCCGCCCGGATGGCCGTGCCGAAAAACCTGGCCTACTGGGGCTCCCAGCCTTTGCAGGATAACGTTGAAGGGGAGACGTAATACCTGTAAGCTTACAGGAGACTTCTCCTTTGACGGGAGTAAAAAGGGCTCGGGTAGGCAATCCCCTGGGCCCCTTTTCTAAAAACATTTCCAGCGACCTTGCTATGACGCGCCTGCCCCGCCCATTGGAAGACCTGGCCAAGGTGCTCACCTATCTCCTCTGCCACCGGCCCGACGAATTCGGCCTGGTCCTGGACCCGGAGGGCTTCGTCCCGGTAAAGCAGCTCCTCCAGGCCCTGGCCGGGGAGAAGGGCCTGGCGCATGCGCGCCGGCACGACCTGGAGCAGCTGACCGGCCTTATGTCCCCGCCCCGCTTTGAATTGACCGGGGACAAGATCAGGGGGCTGATCCCGGCCCGGCCGATCTCAGGCGCCCCGGCGAAGACCCCCCTGCCCTGCTTTATATAGCCATCACCCCCAAATCCCACGAACGGGTTTTTGAAGCCGGCCTCAAGGCGCCCCTGGAGCGCGAGCTGGTCCTGGCCCACACCAAAGAATTGGCCCTGAAGCTCGGCCGCCGCCGCAGCCCCGATCCTGTCCTGGTCACGGTGCAGGCCCAGGCCGCGGTGCGGGCGGGCATATATCTAGAAAATTATGGGGAGAATTTAAGCCTGGCCCGGGAGATTCCACGGCAGTTCCTGCAACTGGCCCCGCCGCCCGTTAAACCCCAAAGATCCGAAAAACCCAGGCCGGAGAAGGCGGCGCCGTCCCCTCCCCTCCCCGGCACCGTGGTAATGGACCTCCCCGATTTTCTGGCCAAGGCCAACCGGCCCCGGAACAAAGACAAAAAAGGCGAACCGGCCTGGAAATCCGGCACCCGGGCCCTGCGCCGGGAGCGCCGCAAGCAGGATAAGTGAGCTGGCAGGACGCTATAAGCTAAAGCTTCAAGCTCCTAGATAAGGAGGCGTACGGACATGGTGAAAAGGTTCGATCACGTTACCTTCGTGGTCCGGGACATGGAGGAAGCCGTGCGCTTCTTCGGGCTCCTGGGCTTTCAGGTGGACATCGACGTCATGATCGCGGGGGGCATCATTGCACAGTACATGGGGATCGAGGGCATCGAGGCCCGGCACGTGACCCTGGTGCTGGCCGGTTCGCCGGTGCGCCAGGAAATCCAGTTGGTGAAATACCATCACCCCGACCCCATCCCCGACCCGCATATCAATGACCTCAACAAACTGGGGTACAACCACGTCTGCTTTGCCGTGGACGATATCGAGGCCGAGGTGGCCAGGCTCAAGGCTAACGGCGTCAAGTTCCGCAACGACATCATGGACTTTCACAACCGCAAGCTCATCTATTTTTACGGGCCGGAGGGCGTCACCCTGGAACTGGCGCAATGGCATTAAAGTAGTTCATCACTTATGACTACGGAAAACGCCTCCCCGGACTGCCTGGTGGTTTTAGGGGCCCGGATCACCCCGGACGGCCGGCCCGGGCGCATCGCCCGCCTCCGGGTGGAGCACGCCCTCAAACTCTGGCTGGAAGGGGCGCCACGGGCTGCCTGATCCTGTCCGGGGGCTGCTCGAGGGAGGGTCTGGCCGTTTCCGAGGCCCGGGCCATGGCCGACCACGCTTTGAGCCAGGTGCAGGCGCAAGGGGGCCAGCAACTCCGGGACCGCCTGGCAGCCTGCCTGGTCCTGGAGGAGGAAAGCCGCACCACCCGGGAGGCCGCCCGCCACACCCTGCCCCTGATCCTGGCACGTAACCTGGACGCCGTGGGCCTGGTTTCGGACGCCCTGCACATGCACCGGGCCCACTACCTGTTCCGCCGCCATTACCGGCAGCACCCCGTGAGCCTCCACCCCCTCCCCGTCCCCGGGGTGATCCGGCACTACTGGCAGAACCGCCGCTACCTCTGGCTCACCCGCATGGCCCTCCGGGAAACCGGCGCCTGGCTCAAGATCCTGGCCCGCTCGGCCCCGAGTATAAGTAGAGTTATGCAGGGTGAGGGCCAGGGAGCAGCAGCTCCCTGCCCTCCCCCCACACCCCCCTCCCAACCCTTTTAGTTTGTTTGGCCCAAACTCAAGGGATTGGGGGAGGGGGTGTGGGGGAGGGGGTAAGGGTTCCACCCTTAGCCCCCTCCCCCACCACTCTTTTTTCCGGAAAAAAAGACTTGACAGGCAGGCGGATTGGGAATAAAAAGTTGGGGATTAAAAGAAAACTTTCACAATTTCTCCCCACGGATTGATCATGCTGGAGATCAAAGCAGTCGCAAGCGCCACCCTGAGTCCGTCGCAGATAACCGATATCAAGGACATCTGCTCCCGCTTCAGCCGCATTAAAGGCGGTCTTCTGCCCGCCCTCCACGCGGTCCAGAGCGTCTGCGGCAACTGGCTCCCTAAAGAAGCCCTCGACCTCGTCTCCCGGGGATTCAACGTGCCTTTTGCCTACCTTTACGGCGTCTTGAGCTTCTACACCATGTATGCCACCCAGCCCCGGGGGCGCTACGTCATCCGCCTGTGCGAGTCGCCGCCCTGCCACATCATGGGCGCCGAAAGCCTCAAGGAGATGCTGGAGAAAGAGCTCGGCATCCAGGTGGGGCAGACCACGGCGGACGGCCTTTTCACCCTGGAGCTCACCGCCTGTCTGGGGGTCTGCGAGGTCTCACCGGCCATGCAGATCAACGAGGTAGTGCACGGGCGCCTCACGGCCGACAAGGTGCAGCAGATCCTGGCGGACTACCGGGCCGGCAAGGCCCCCGACTACCGCACCATCCGGCGCACCACCAACCCCCTAAGCGACTACCCGGCCAGCCCCGATGACTTGGCGCTCCTCCGGAACGTCGACCAGATCGACCCCATGAGCATGGACGACTATGTCTCCCGGGGCGGTTACGAGGGCCTCAAAAAGGCTCTCACCATGGGCGGGGAGCAGGTGGTGGAGGTGGTGAAGGCTTCGGGGCTTAGGGGCCGAGGGGGCGCCGGCTTTCCCACCGGGCTCAAGTGGTCCTTCACCCGGCCGCTGCCCACGTCGCCCAAGTACCTGGTGTGCAACGCCGACGAAGGCGAGCCCGGCACCATCAAGGACCGCTACATCATGGAAGGCGACCCCCACCGGCTGGTGGAAGGCATGGCCATCACCGGCTTCGCAGTGGGCGCGAGCATAGGCTACATCTACTGCCGGGGTGAATACTACCTGTCCATGCTGCGCCTCCAGAACGCCATCGACCAGGCCAGGGCCAAGGGCTTTCTCGGGGACAAGATTCTCGGCACCGATTTCTCCTTTGACATACAGGTCCAGACCGGCGGCGGCTCGTACGTCTGCGGCGAGGAAACCGCGCTCATCGAGTCCATCGAAGGGCAAACGCGGCTACCCCCGGGTCAAGCCGCCCTTCCCCGGCCAGGTGGGCGTGTGGAACAAACCCACCATCGTCAACAACGTCGAGTCCCTCTCCGCGGTGCCGGACATCATCGTCAAGGGCGCCGAGTGGTACGCCGCCAAGGGCACCGAGGACAGCAAGGGCACCAAGATTTTCCAGGTGGTGGGCCACGTGAATCAGCCCGCCGTCGTGGAATGCAACATGGGCCTGCCGCTGAGCCAGCTCATCGACAAGTTCGGGGGCGGCGTGCGCCAGGGCCGCAGCATCAAGGCAGTGCAGCCCGGCGGCGCGGCCAGCGGCTTTATCCTGCCGGAACAGGTCAATACGCCCCTCGAGTACGCCTCCATGAGCAAAGTGGAAGGCGCGCTGGGCTCGGGCACCATGCTGGTCATGGACGACACCACCTGCATCGTCGACGTGGTGAAGTGCCTGATGTACTTCTTCCAGCACGAGTCCTGCGGTTTTTGCCTGCCCTGCCGCCGGGGCACCCGGGTCCTCTACGAGCTGGTGTGCAAAGTGGCCGACGGCAAAGGCGAGGAAGCCGACCTGGACCGGCTGCTGAAGCTCAGCAAGACCATGGTGGAGAGCACCAACTGCGCCCTGGGCTGGAGCCCCCACAGCTTCCTCAAGACCACCATCGAGCGCTTTAAAGATGAGTGGCTGGCCCACGTGGCGGGCAACTGTTCCCTCGGGGTCTGCGGCCAGCACGCCCACGCCGCCGGGCATTAATCCTGAAATAACGCAATCTCAAACCTGCAAAAAGGTTTCGGTATGCTCATAGATTACTTACCTGTCCTGATTTACATGGCCATCGCCGTGGGCCTGGTGGGCGTGATCGTGCTCCTGTCCGAGTTCCTCGGCAAAAAGACGCACAGCTACACCAAGGACCTCCCCTACGAATGCGGCATGGATCCCATCGGCGACGCCCGCACCCGCTACTCGGTGCGCTTTTACGTCATCGCCATGTTTTTCATCGTGTTCGACATCGAAGCCATCTTCCTGTACCCCTGGGCCGTGGTCTTCAAGCCCCTGGGGTGGTTCGGCTTCTGGGAGATGATGGTCTTCATCGGCATCCTGGTGGTGGGCCTGGCCTACGTCTGGGGCAAAGGCGCCCTGGAGTGGGAGTAATGAGCCGGTCAGTTTTGATTTCTGCACCGAGGTGAGAAATTTGCCGGGCGGGCGAACCTCACCTGGCATGGAGCGCTTACATGGGTATTGAAGAACATCTGGGGTACAACGTCCTCACCACTTCTCTGGAGAAGCTGGTGGACTGGGGCAGAAAAAATAGTCTCTGGCCCGCCACCTTCGGGTTGGCCTGCTGCGCCATCGAAATGATCGTCACCGCGGCCAACCGCTTTGACATTGCCCGCTTCGGCATGGAGGCTTTCCGGGCCAGCCCCCGTCAGGCCGACCTCATGATCGTGGCCGGCACCGTCTGCAAAAAGATGATGCCCCCCATCCAGCGCATTTACGACCAGATGACCGAGCCCAAGTGGGTCATCGCCATGGGGGCCTGCGCCAGCTCCGGGGGTATCTTCGACTCCTACGCGGTGGTCCAGGGCATCGACCTGTACCTCCCGGTGGACGTTTACATCCCCGGGTGCCCGCCCCGGCCCGAAGGCCTGCTGTACGGCATCCTCAAGCTCCACGAAAAGATTCTCAAGGATCCCTTCCTGACCCAACAATACCGGGATAAGCTGGCGGCCCGGAGGGAGGCGGCCTGATGCATCTCGCAGCCAATTTCCTCAAGAAGCAGTTCCCCGCCGAAATCGTCGAGGTCATTGAGTATCGGGGGGATACCACCGTGGTGGTCAAGCCCGGCCGCATCCGGGAGATCTGCCAGGCCTTGCGGGACGACGCCGACCTGTCCCTCAAGTACCTGGCCATGATCGCCGCCGTAGATTACGCCCCGCAAAGCCCCCGGTTCGCGTTGGCGTATAATCTTTATTCCCACAAGAACCACGACCGGGTGATGCTGAAGACCTTTCTCGAGAGCGACACCGCCCCGGCCATCGATTCGGTGTCCCAGGTGTGGTCCACCGCCGACTGGCACGAACGGGAGGCCTACGATCTCATGGGCATCAAGTTCAAGGGCCACCCCAATCTGCGGCGGATTTTGCTCCCCAAGGACTGGAAGGGCCATCCCCTGCGCAAGGAATACCCCCAGCAGGGAGATCAGCCCGCCGGCGATTGGGTAGATCGCACCATAGGCATAAAAAGATAAAGCCAGAAGTGGGTCAAACGCACTGGCGGCTTATTGCTTGAGGCTTTCAGCTTACAGCGTTTTTAAGGAATACTCATGGAACCCGTAAAACCCATTCCGCAGACGGAAACCATGGTCCTGAACGTGGGGCCCCAGCACCCCAGCACCCACGGGGTTCTCCGGGTGGAGGTGGAGCTGGACGGCGAACTCATCCTCAGGGCCGACCCGGACATCGGCTACCTCCACCGGGGCATCGAAAAGATGTGCGAGGGCCGCACCTACCACAAATGCATGCCCCTCATGAACCGGTTGGACTACCTGGCCGGGGAAGTGAACAATTTCGGGTATTGCCTGGCGGTGGAAAAGCTTTTAGGCATCGAGGTGCCGAAAAGGGCCCAGTATATCCGGGTGATCATGGCCGAACTCACCCGCATCGCCTCCCACATCTTCTGGGTGGGCACCAGCGGTCACGATCTCGGGGCCATGACCCCGCTGTTCTATGGCTTCAGGGAGCGGGAAAAGATCATGGACCTCTGCGAAATGGTCTCCGGAGCGCGCATGTTTCCGCTGTACTGCCGCATCGGCGGCCTGGCCGCGGATCTCCCCGACGGCTTTGTCGCCAAGGCCATGGAGTTTGTCAGAGAATTCCCGGAAAAATGGAAGGATTACGACAATCTTCTCACCAAAAACATCATCTGGAAACAACGCACCATCGGCGTCGGCGTCATGACCGCGGATGAGGCCCTGGATTGGGGCTGGTCCGGTCCCATGGCCCGGGGCTCCGGGGTGGATTGGGACCTGCGCCGGGACAACCCCTATTCCAGTTACGAAGACTTTGATTTCGACGTGCCCCTGGGAACCAAAGCAGGCGACACTTACTCCCGGTACCTGGTGCGCATGCAGGAGATGCTGCAGAGCAACCGCATCCTCCGCCAGGCCCTGGAAAAGCTGCCGGCCGGCGACATCAAGGTGGACGACCCCCGGGTGAGCCTGCCTCCCAAGGAAAAGGTCTACACCGACATCGCCGCGCTCATCAATCACTTCAAGATTATCCAGGAAGGCATCATCCCGCCCAAGGGCGAGATTTACCAGGCCATCGAGGCCCCCAAAGGCGAGCTGGGCTTTTACCTCATCAGCGACGGCACGGCCCAGCCCTTCCGGGTCAAGGTCAGGGCGCCTTCCTTCGTGGTGCTGAACGCCACCAACAAGCTGGCCACCGGGAGGTTGTTTGCCGACCTCATCGCCATCATCGGCACCATGGACATCGTCCTGGCGGACGTGGACAGATAGGGACAACCGAAGGTATGGCCATGAAAAGACAAATCCTGGTACTGGTGGTTGCCGTCTTCATCGGGTACCTCCCTCTAGGAGCAGCTCTCGCCGCGGAAAAATCCACGGTCGGACCGGACCAGGCGGAAAAGCTCATCAAAGAGGGGAGCCATCGGTTCATCAAGGCCTACTGCGGCAAAACCCCTAAACAGGGCAACAAGTGCCTGGCGGACGTGGCCATGCGCCAGGCCCCCTTCGCCGTGGTGATCGCCTGCTCTGACTCCCGGGTACCCCCCGAGCTTCTTTTTGATCGGGGGCTTGGGGATCTTTTCATCATCCGCCTGGCCGGCAATATCGTGGATGACGCCGCCTTGGGGAGTATCGAGTACGCCGTGGATCACCTGGGGGTGCCCCTGGTGATGGTGTTGGGCCACAAGCGCTGCGGCGCCGTGCAGGCCACCGTCGAGGCCCTGGAGAAAAACGAGCCGGTTCCCGGGCACCTCCCTGCCCTGGTGGACGCCATCAAGCCCGCGGTGGATCAGGTTAAAGATCAGCCCGGCGACAAGGTGGACAATGCCGTCAAGGCCAATATCAAACTCATCACCGACAAACTCAAGACCGCGGAACCCGTGATGGCTCCGGCGGTGAAGGCCGGTAAGGTTAGGGTGCTGGGGGCCTATTTCAACCTGGATGACGGCAAGGTGACTTTTATTCAATAAGACAGCATTTTCAGAGCGAGTGGCAGCCTCTCGTTACTGGATATTAACTACATCATCAACTGTTGTCTGGAACAGGAAAGACTTATGGTCAATCTTACCATCGACGGCCGGGCCATTCAGGCGGAGCCAGGGAAGACCATCCTCGAGGTGGCCAAAGAGAATGGTATTTTCATCCCTTACCTCTGTTATCACCCGGCGCTCAAGCCCATCGGTTCCTGCCGCATCTGCGTGGTGGAAGTGAAGCCCGGACCGCCCCGGCCCCTGCCGGCCTGCGCCACCTTCGTGGCCGAGGGGCAGGAGGTCGTCACCAATTCGGAGCGGGTTCTGGCCATCCGCCAGGAATTAATGAAGCTGGTGCTCATCAACCACGCCCTCGAGTGCCCCATCTGCGACAAGGGCGGCGAGTGCGAGCTCCAGGACCTCACCCACGTCCTGGGTGTCGGCGCCGTGGACTACGAGGCCATTAAGCTCCCCCCCAACATCGACTACGCCTCGAAGCTCATCGAGCGCCACCCCGACCGCTGCATCACCTGCGGCCGCTGCGTGCGCGTCTGCCGGGACCACGTGGGGGCCATGGCCATCAACTTCATGAACCGGGGCTACTACACCGAGCTGGGGTCGGGCCTGCTGCCCCTGGATTGCGAATTTTGCGGCTCCTGCGTGGACATCTGCCCGGTGGGGGCGCTCATCAACAAGACCTTCAAGTACCAAGCCCGGGCCTGGGAGGTGGCAAACACCGAAATGGCCTGCCCCTTCTGCGGCGGCGGCTGCACCTATACCGTGCAGGTCAAGGACGGGCACATCGTCCGGGTGATCAATGAAAATTCGGTGCTGCTCTGCGGCCGGGGGCGCTTCGGCTTCCCCGTGGTGGACTCGCCCGACCGCCTCAAGACCCCGCTGATCAAGAAAGACGGCACCCTGCAGGAGGCCACCTGGGATGAGGCCATGGCCTTTGCGGCCCAGGGTTTAAAGGAAATTATTGACGAGGCCGGTCCCGGCGCCCTCTATGGCGTCGGCTCGCCCCGGGCCACCAACGAGGCCAATTACCTCTTCCAGAAATTTTTTAGGTCTGGCTTAGGCACCAACAACCTGGATAACCCGGGCCGGGCGCACTATCTCAAGGCCGTGAACGCCCTGGCCCAGGTCTTCGGCTGGCCCAAGGTCACCAATATCGAAGGCCCCGCGGGTAAGAGTGAGCCTTACCACTCCCCTTACAAGGTGCCCGAGGGGGCCCAGGGGAGCGGCTTCAGCTGTGTTTTGGGGACTCTCGATGAGCTCCCCAAGGCGGATGTAGCCCTGGTCATCGGCACGGATCTCACGCCCGAGATGCCGCCCCTGGGGTGGGCCGTCATGGAGGCCCGGCAGAACGACGCCTTCAAGCTCATCGTGGCCAACCCCCGCCAGACCAAGTTCGACCGCTACGCCAGCCTCAGCCTGCGCTACAAGCCCGGGGCCGAGCGCCTGGTGGTGGCCGGGCTCCTCAAGGCTCTCATGGCCGCCAGCCCGGAACTGAAGCCCGCTTTTGAGGCCAAGGGTTTCGAGGAATTTATCGAGGCGCCGAAAAAGATCACCCCCAAGGAATTTGCCAACAAAACCGGCCTGGACGCCGCCGCCTTCGAGGCCGCGGCCCAACTCCTGCTCAATGCCAAGGCCCCGGCCATCATTTTCGGGCTGGAGCTCATGGGGCAGGACAAGGGCGAAATGACCGCCCTGGCGCTGGCCGACCTGTTCCTCCTCGTCGGCCACCCCGGCACTCCCGGCAGCAAGCTCTACCCCATCGCCGAAAAGGCCAACACCCGGGGGGTCTGCGAAGTGGGGGTGCTCCCCGACCGGCTGCCGGGTTACCTGCCGCTGAACGCCGACAACGCCCCGGCCTTCTTCGGGGCCCAAACCCCGGCGGCCGAGCCCGGGCCCAACCTCTTCGAGGTGCTGGACCTCCTGGAAAATGACGACGAGAAGGCGCCCCAGGCCCTGTACGCCCTGGGCGGCGATTTGCTGCGCTGGCTGCCGAACCGCTCCCGCACCGAAAAGCTGCTCAAAAAGCTGAAATTCATGGTGGTCCAGGACGCCTTCCTCACCGACACCGCCAAAATGGCCGACGTGGTCCTGCCCGTGGCGGTGCACGCCGAGCAGGAAGGCACCTACCTCGGCAGCACCGGGCTTTTGGGGGTGGTGAACCAGGCCCTGGGCGTAAACGGCGTGCGCCCCGACTGGAAGATTATTGTTGAGCTGGCCGGCCGCCTGGGGTACCGCATGTCCTACCGCAACCCGGCCCACATCTTCAAGGAAATGGCGGGGCTTATGCCCCTGTGGGCGGGTGTCGCCCCCAAGCTGGCCCTCCCCTGCCCGCTGGTTTCGGCCAATGTCCAGGGGGAATTCAAGCCCTTCGACCTGGACATCAGTCTGCCGGGCCGGCGGCCCCTGGCCCTGGTCATCGGCAAGTCCCTGCAGCACTCCGGCTCCTTTACCACCCACGCGCCGGGGGGCACCCTCCAGGTGACCCCGGGGGCGGCGCTCCGGCTCAACCCCGAGGACGCGGTCGGCCTGGGCCTCAAGGACGGAGACGAAGCCAAGGTGATTTCCTCCCAGGGCGAGGTCACGGCCGCGGTGAAACTAAGCGCCGACCTGCCCCAGGGAGTGGCGTTCCTGCCCGATCATTTCGGGACGCCGGCGGCCAACGAGCTGACGCTCAACTCCAACCTGGTTCGCGTAACCATTCAGAAGGCATAAAACGATGAACCTGCCTCTCCTGATTATTCTCTCGGTCCTGAAGATCGCCCTGGTGCTCGTGGCCTTCCTGACGGCCATCGCTTACACCGTGCTTATGGAGCGCAAGGTCCTGGGATTCATCCAACTGCGCTACGGCCCCAACCGGGTAGGTCCCTGGGGGCTGTTTCAGCCCCTGGCCGACGCCATCAAGCTGCTCTTCAAAGAAGAATTTACGCCCCCGGGGGCGAACAAGGTCCTCTTTGTCCTGGCCCCCATCGTCACCGCGGTGATGGCCTTTCTGCCCTTTGCGGTGATCCCCTTCGCCAAGAACATCCTGCCGGCGCAGCTCACCTTCTACGGGCACACCATCGACCTGAACGTCGCGGCCCTGAACCAGGGCGTCATCGCCGACATCAACGTCGGGCTCCTCTATGTGTTCGCCATGGGGTCCCTGGCGGTGTACGGCGCCGTGCTCGGCGGCTGGGCCTCCAACAACAAGTACTCCCTCCTGGGCGGCCTGCGTCTGGCGGCCCAGATGGTGAGCTATGAACTGGCCCTGGGCCTGTCCGTCATCGGGGTGCTCATGCTGGCGGGGTCGCTTTCCCTGGTGAAGATCGTCGAAGCCCAGCAGCACATGTGGTTCATCGCCTACCAGCCGTTGGGGTTCTTGCTCTTCCTCATCGCCGCCTTCGCCGAGTGCGCCCGGACACCCTTCGACCTGATCGAGTGCGAAAACGAGCTGGTGGCGGGCTACCAGACGGAATACAGCTCCATGAAGTATGGCGTGTTCATGCTGGGGGAATACGCCCATATCATCGTAGCCAGCGCCATGGGCACCACCCTGTTCCTGGGCGGCTGGCAGGGGCCGTTCCTTCCCCCCATCGTCTGGTTTTTAATCAAGACTTTCGCCCTGGTGTTTTTCTTCATCTGGATCAGAGGCACCTTTCCCCGCCTGCGCTTCGACCAGCTTATGAAACTGGGCTGGAAGGTCCTGCTCCCCTTGACCCTGGCCAACATTGTGGTCACCGGGATGGTTATCCTGTTTTTGCAGAGGTAGTTCATGCTGATACCGTTATTAAAAGGCCTGGCCACCACCCTGAAGTATTGCTTCAGCAAGCCCATCACCCTCCAGTACCCGGAGGAGAAGCGGGACCCCTATCCTCGCTTCAGGGGCCACCCGGAGCTGGTGGTGAATGACGACGGCAGCCGCCGCTGCGTGGCCTGCACCCTGTGCAAGGTGGTCTGCCCCAGCAACGCCATTAAGGAAATCGTGCCGGCCGAGGGGCCGAACCACGAGAAGTACCCGACCCAGTTTGTCATCGACCTGACCCGCTGCATTTTCTGCGGCTTCTGTCAGGAGGCCTGCCCCAAGGCGGCCATCAAGCTGAACAAGCTGTACGAACTGGCCCAGTACAACAAAGAAGTCCTGATTCTCGACATCGACCGGGCTACCCAGCCCAAGTCGCAGATGCGGACGACGGATTGGCTGTAATCTACGGCACATTGCCTACTTCCCTCGGGGAGGCGTAAGGGATGGAATTGATTTTTTTCGGATTGGCTGCGGTGTCCTTGATCTCCGGGGTGTTGGTGGTCTTTCAGATCCACCCCCTCCGGAGCGCGCTCTGGCTCATCGTCAATTTCTTCGGCGTGGCCGGCATTTATCTTTTGCTGCACGCCGAGTTCATCGCCGCCATTCAGATCATTGTGTACGCCGGGGCCATCATGGTCCTGTTCCTCTTCGTCATCATGCTCCTGAACCTGCGGGAACCGGAAGAGCCCACGAAAAGGCCCTATTCGGCCCAGAAGCTGGGGGGCATTGTGGTGAGCCTGGCCGCGGCCTTCTTCATTGCCTATGGCCTGTCCCGGGTGCATCTGACCCCGGGCTCGCCGGCGGCCCCCGGCCTCGGCAACACCGAGTCCATCGCCAAGCTCCTGTTCACCGACTACCTGCTGCCCTTTGAGGTCACCAGCGTGCTCCTCCTGGTGTCCATCGTCGGCGCGGTGGTGCTGTCGAAGAAAAAATTGCCGTAAGCTTTGCACCTCGAACTCTGAACCTTGAACTTTGCTGGTTAATTGCTGGGAGAACCCGTAATGGTTGTACCGCTGCCATATGTCCTGGGTTTAAGCGTGGCCCTGTTCGCCCTGGGGGCGATCGGGGTCCTCATCCGGCGCAACATCCTCATCATCCTCATGTGCCTGGAGATGATGCTGAATGCCGTCAACCTGGCCTTCATCGGTTTCGCCGATCATTTCAAGGCCGTTGACGGCCAGATGTTCGTCTTTTTTGTCCTGACCGTGGCTGCCGCCGAAGTGGCGGTGGGCCTGGCCCTGGTGGTGGCCATCTACCGCCAGCGGGCCACGGTGTACGCGGACGACCTGAACATCCTCAAGTGGTGAGGCAATGCCCATGATAGAGTATGTCTGGCTAATTCCGGTTTTTCCCCTGGTGGGCTTTATGATCAACGGCCTCATGGGTCACCGCCTGCCCAAATGCACGGTGGGGACCCTGGGCGCGTCGATGGTGGGTCTGAGCTTTGCCCTCACCTTGGCCATCTTCCTCCAGTACCTGCAGCTCCCGGCGGCCGCCAAACCGGTGGAAGTACCCCTGTACACCTGGATCGCCTCCGGCGCCTTCAAGGCCCAGGTAGCCTTCCTGGTGGACCCCCTGGCGCTGATCATGCTGATGGTGGTCACGGGGATCAGCTTTTTGATCCACATCTATTCCATCGGCTACATGCATGACGACCCCGGCTTCTCCCGGTTCTTCGCCTACCTGAACTTCTTCGTGTTCTTCATGATCCTGCTGGTGAGCGCCAACAACTTCCTCTTGATGTTCGTGGGCTGGGAAGGCGTGGGCCTGTGCTCCTATCTGCTCATCGGCTTCTGGTACGAGAAGAAGTCCGCCAGCGACGCCGGCAAGAAGGCCTTCGTGGTCAACCGGATCGGCGACTTCGGGTTTCTCCTGGGCATCTTCCTGATTTTCTGGACCTTCGGCAGCATCAATTTCCATGATGTCTTCGCCCTGGCCGCCAAGTACCCGGTGGGGAGCGGCATCATCACCGCCATCACCCTGTGCCTCTTTGTGGGAGCCACCGGTAAGTCCGCCCAGATTCCCTTGTATACCTGGCTGCCGGACGCCATGGAAGGCCCCACCCCGGTCAGCGCCTTGATCCACGCCGCCACCATGGTCACCGCCGGGGTTTACATGGTGGCCCGCTGCAGCGCCCTGTTCACCCTGGCCCCCGTCGCCATGATGGTCGTGGCCATTATCGGGGCCCTCACCGCCATCTTTGCGGCCTCCATGGGCATGTGCCAGTTCGACATCAAACGGGTCCTGGCCTACTCCACCGTCAGCCAGCTGGGCTACATGTTCCTGGCCTGCGGCGTCGGCGCCTTCACCGCCGGCATCTTCCACCTCATGACCCACGCCTTCTTCAAGGCCCTCCTCTTCCTGGGGGCCGGCTCCATCAGCCACTCGGTGTCGGGCGAGCTGGACATGCGCAAGATGGGGGATCTGAAAAAGCACATCCCCGTGACCTACTGGACCTTCATGATCGCCACCCTGGCCCTGTGCGGCATCTTCCCCTTCGCCGGCTTCTTCAGCAAGGACGAGATCCTCTTCCACTCCCTGGTGGACGGCCACCTGATTTACTGGGGCATTGCCACCGCCGCGGCCTTCATCACCGCGTTCTACATGTTCAGGGCGGTGTTCATGGTGTTTTACGGCAAATCCCGGGTGGACCACGAGGTGGCCCATCACATCCACGAATCCCCCAAGCTCATGACCATTCCTCTCATGGTCCTGGCCCTAGGCTCGGCCACGGTGGGTTTGCTGGGGATCCCCATCCTCCAAGGCGCCCACAAGTTCAAGGAATTCCTGGCGCCCTCCATCATGTATTCGGCCGGGCACCACGAGGCCCATTACTCCATTTCCTTTGAAGTGGGCATGATGATCTTTTCCATGACGGTGGCTGTGGCCGGTATTATCACCGCCTACCACCTGTACATCAAGAAAACGCACCTGCCCGCTCTTATTGCAGAAAAGTACAAGATCCTCTACGACCTCATTTTTCACAAATATTATGTGGATGAGATCTATGACATGACCGTGGTGGAGCCCATCAAGGAAAGCTCCAACTTCCTGTGGCAGGGAGTGGACGTCAAGGTGGTGGACGGCGCGGTGAACGGCTCCGCCGGGGTCGTCTCCTGGCTGAGCTCCCACATCCGCAAACTCGAGACCGGCTTCCTCCAGAACTACGCCCTGGCCATCGTCCTGGGAGTCGCCGTCATTGTCGGTTATCTCGTCGGGCTGTAACCCTTAGGAGTTGCCATGCAGTTGCCCATTCTCTCGGTGCTGATCTTTCTCCCCCTGGTGGGGATCCTGCCCCTGCTGTTTCTGGACCCGAAGAACGACAAGGTCCTGAAGGGGTACACCCTGGTCGTCTCCCTGGTGGAGTTCGTCCTGTCCCTGCGCCTCTGGTGCGGGTTCAACGACGCCTACGGCGGCATGCAGTTCGTGGAGCGCCACAACTGGCTGCCCCAGTACGGGGTCAGCTATTACCTGGGGATAGACGGGTTTTCCCTGCTCCTGATTCTCCTGGCGACGCTCCTCACCCCCATCTGCGTGCTGGCCACCTGGAACGACGTCAAGAACCGGGTGAAGGAATTCATGATCTGCCTGCTCTTCATGCTGGCCGGCATGATCGGCGTCTTCGCCTCCCTGGACATCTTCCTGTTCTACGTGTTCTGGGAACTGCAGCTCATCCCCATGTACCTGCTGATCGGCGTCTGGGGCAACCCCGCCCGCCGGGTCTACGCCGCCATCAAGTTCTTCCTGTACACCATGTTCGGCTCCCTGCTCATGTTGGTGGCCATTCTGGTGCTCTACTTCTATAACGGCAAGGTCACCGGCAATTATACCTTCGATCTGCTGAGCCTGTACGGCCTGCAGGTCCCCTTCCACATGCAGTTCTGGATGTTCCTGGCCTTCGCCATCGCCTTTGCCATCAAGGTGCCCATGTTCCCCTTCCACACCTGGTTGCCGGACGCCCACACCGAAGCGCCCACCGTGGGCTCGGTCATCCTGGCGGCGGTGCTCTTGAAGATGGGGACCTACGGCTTCCTGCGCTTCAACATGCCGCTGTTCCCTGAGGCCGCCCACTATTTCGTGCCGCTGTTCTGCATCCTGGCGGTCATCGGCATCGTTTACGGGGCCCTGGTCTCCATGGTGCAGCCGGACATCAAGCGCCTTATCGCCTTCTCCTCGGTCTCCCACTTGGGCTTTGTCATGCTGGGGCTCTTCGCCTTCAACATGCAGGGGGTCCAGGGGGGCGTGATCCAGATGATCAACCACGGGCTCTCCACCGGCGCCCTGTTTCTTATCGTCGGCTGCGTCTACGAGCGCCGCCACACCCGTCTGATTTCCGAGTTTGGCGGGCTCTCCAACGTCATGCCCATCTTTGCCACCATCTTTATGATCGTGGCCCTGTCCTCCATCGGGCTGCCGGGCCTGAACGGCTTCGTGGGCGAGTTTCTCATCCTCCTCGGGGCCTTCCAGGTCAACAAGCTCTATGCCGCCATCAGCGCCACCGGCGTTATCTTCGCCGCCTGTTACATGCTGTGGATGTTCCAGCGGGTGATGTTCGGCAAGGTCACCAACGAAAAGAACCTGCACCTGAAGGACCTGTCCTGGCGGGAAATCGGCTACTTTGCGCCGCTCCTGCTGTTTATTGTCTGGATCGGCGTTTATCCCAACACGTTCCTGAAGAAAACCGAAGCCACCACCGCCCAGTTTGTCGCCAGGATGGCCAAGGCCAAGGGCGGCACGGCGGAAAACCTCACCGTATCCCACCTCGTTAAGGGGGAGGCGAGATGACCATCACCGCACCCATTTTCCACCTGTCGAGCATCGGTCCCTGGATTACCCTGACCCTTGCGGCCATCCTTATCCTGCTGGTGGACGCCTTTTCGTCCAAGAGCAGCAAGGGCATCTTCCCGGTAATCGCGCTGGCCGCCCTGGCCGTGGCCGCCTGGCAGACGCACTGCCTGTGGGGCAAATCGGGCACCGATTTTTCCCGCATGGTGTATCTCGACAATTTTGCCTTCTACTTTTACATGATCATCCTCCTGGGCGCCGCGCTCACGGTTCTCCTGTCTCCCCACTACCTGGAGGAGTTCGGCAAGAACCTGGGTGAATATTACGCCCTGCTGCTCTTTGCCACCACGGGCATGCTCCTCATGGCGGCCAGCGCCCATTTCATCATGATCTTCCTGGGCCTTGAGATCATGTCCATCGCGGTTTACGTGCTGGCGGGCCTCTTCCGGGAAGACCCCCGGAGCAATGAGGCGGCCCTGAAGTACCTGGTCCTGGGGTCCTTTGCCAGCGGCTTCCTGCTCTTCGGCATGGCCATGCTCTACGGCGCTTCCGGCGGCACCCTGTATCTCAGCGAAATGGCCGCCAAAATTGCCACCTATGCCAACATTACCAAGCCCCTGACCCTGCTGGGCCTGGCCCTCATCATCGTGGGCTTCGGCTTCAAGGTGGCCTCCGTGCCCTTCCACATGTGGACTCCGGATGTGTATGAAGGCGCGCCCACCAACGTCACCGCCTTCATGGCGGTGGGGGTCAAGGCCGCCGCTTTCGCTGCCTTTGCCCGGGTCATGTTCGAGGTCTTCCCCCACTTCACGGTCCAGTGGAACATGGTCCTGTGGGTCCTGGCCGTGGCCACCATGACCGTGGGGAACGTCGTGGCCATCGCCCAGACCAATATCAAGCGCATGCTGGCCTACTCCAGCATCGCCCACGCCGGCTACCTCATGGTAGCCCTGGTGGCCGCCAACGAGCTGGGCGCCACGGGCCTTCTCTATTATCTCCTGGCCTACACCCTGATGAACATCGGCGCCTTTGGCGTGGTCATCCTGGTGGGCCGCAAGAAAGACAGCTACCTGAACATTTACGACTATGCCGGGCTGGGCTTCCAGTACCCGGGGCTGGCCGCCATCATGGCCCTGTTCATGTTCGCCCTGGCGGGCATGCCCCCCACCGCGGGCTTTATCGGCAAGTTCTACATCTTCTCTGCCGCGATCAAGGCCGGCTATATCTGGCTCGCCATCATCGGCGTCATGAATTCCCTGGTGTCGGTGTATTACTACCTGCGCATCACCGTGCTCATGTACATGCGCCCGGCCGAGGCCGAACTGGGGCCCATCTCATTCTCCAAGGGCGTTACCTTCGCCGTGGTCTTCACCGCGGTGAGCGTCCTGGCCATCGGCATTTTCCCCGGCTACTTCTACGACCTGGCCGTCAACTCCGTCAAGATCTTCCCTGGCCTCACGGGGTAGATTTCACATATAACTCTACATATATGCAGGACAAGAAGGGGGTAAGGCCAACCAGCCTTACCCCCTTTGGTTTCGGTTCTTTGCTAGACACAGACGAGGCTGCTCAGTTTTCTGCCTTTTCGGAACTCCCTAAGACGGTTTTGGCATATCAGCGTCCTCAATTCCAGCCTGTGCTTGAGGGGTAGCAGGGCGGTCTGGAGGCATCCTGATATTTCCATGGCTCTTTCCGTCTCCGCCTAGCAGAAACCTCAGTCCCTGGAAGGTGTAACCTTCGTCAGCTTTCAGACCACATGTTTCTGTCACTCCGGACTGAAGGGCGGCACAGCGCGGCCGTGCTGCCTCTCATCAAACGTCTGCTCCATCTCCCATGCGGACCGGCATCCTGCCCGTGCCGGACAGGCTGAGCTGTCCTCACCTGTGCGTAGGAGAGAGGTGTGGAGCGACCCGGGAGAGGGAGCAGCCCTGGTGGCACAGGTGTCTCAACGGTTGCATGCTGAAACCTGTGCCACCAATTTTCTGCTTATTTCCCTTTCAGTTCGTGAATCCTGGCCTCTACCCCGGCCATTTCCTTCTTCAGCTCATCCAGGTAATTGTGCAGGTACTCCAGCTGTTCGGCCGGGGAGATGAAGCGCCGCCAGCCCCCGCCCTGGCAGCTGCCGTGATGGCCCATGCCGTGGTGAGGGGTGCAGCAACCGGAGCCGTGGCCGCCGCCGTGGCCGAATCCATGCCCGCCGTGCTGGCCGTGCCCGTGGCCTCCTCCTGACGTATCACACATAATGCTTACCTCCTTGTTGGTTGGTGCAGTCTTCCTTAATGATAAGAACGAAGGTTCTCCGGGGGAAGATGTTCGCCCTATTCCCCCCGAAAAATCTCAGGCCTTAAAACAAGACCCGGATCCCGACGAGGTTCTGGTTCTCCGTGGGCCCCCGGAAGGAGAAAATGGTCTCCCGGTGCTGGAAGCGGTAAAAAACGGCCAGGTCCATGACCCCGTGAAAGCGCAGGCCCGGTTCCACAAAGCCTTCAGTCACGTCCCGGCTCCCCTGGTGGGCGTCCATCCAGTCGATCCCCGCCCAGACATACGGGATCATGCGCCCGGAGCGCCCGAAGCGCAGGATGTCCCAGCGGCCCTGGGCCGCCATATTCCAGTTAGCCGGCCAGCGAATCGAGTTAAAATAGTGGGCCAGGCTCACCTGGGCGTTGAACTTGTTCAGCCACTGGAAGCTGGTCCCCTTATCAAATGAAATGCCGTCATCCCAGTGCCCCAGGCGCATCCCCTGGGTCCCCACCCGGGCCCCAGCCTGGTTGGGGCTCTCTCCACCGTCGTGGAATTTATAAGCGTCCAACCGGGCGGCGCTGCGCCCAAAGGCCTCCAGGAAAAATTTGGGCCAGTCGTAGCGCAGACCATAATCCACCGCCAGGAGCATCTTGTCGGGGCCGAAGGTATTAGGCGCACTGTCCATGTGCATCATGATATTGCTGAACAGGTTGAGATGCTGCCAGCGGACCAGGTCCAGGTTCAGGTTGACCCCGCCCGCGGCTTGATTATAGCGGCTGCCCGCATACACGCCGTAGTCCGCCTGGCCGTGCACCGCCGGGAAAAATTGCCACTCGGCGTCGCTGGCCCAGTGAGCCAGGCTTTCTTTATCCAGCAGAAATTCCAACCGCCCGCCGGCGTACAGGTAGCTCCTGGATTCGAAGTGGATGGATTTATCCCCGTAGAAGATGCGCAGCCACTCTTCGGTGTGGCCCCACTGGACAAAAGGCGTGAACAAGACGTTTTTGAAGTGGACGCGCACGCCGGTCTCCACCTTGGGGACGAAGTTCCAATCCCCTTGGCCCAACAGTTCCCCGCCCGCTTCCACGTAAGGAACGAGGTTGTGGAAGCGCAGCAGATCCAGGCGCACCCGGCCGATAAACAGCCAGTCCAGGTTGACGTCCTGCCGGGCAATCACCCGGTTGAGGTTCACGGCCACGTGGAACCGCCCCAGAAATTCAAAGGGCCGGGTCGGATCAAAGACGATGCCCCGGTTCTCCTGGGCCACCAGCATGGCCTTGTCCACGAACTCCAGGCCGGCATAGTAGGTGTCGGCGACGGTGCGGTTATGCAGGCTGAGGGCCAGCCTCCCCGGTCCCTGGAAGGGGTTGTTGCAGCGGTGATACAACTGGGCGCCGACGTAATAATTGCCCAGTGCCCCGGGAAAGTTATTGCCCAGGTCGTAGCGGTAGCCGGCGATCACGAGGCTATTGCGGGTGCGGTTGATCTGGAGGCTCCGCCCGGGCGTGCCCCAGTCAAACTCCCCCGCAATGTCCGCATAGAGGAGGTGAGGGCCGATTTGCAGGAGATCGACGAGGTAGTCGTATTTAAACGCCGAGGAAAAGTCCCCCCGGCGCACCACCAAGCCGCCGTACTCGATGCCGACGCCGATGCGGGGCACCAGCACCACCGGGGACTTATTCTCCTCCTGGGGGTCTTCGGCCCAGGCACTGCGGCCGGCGACCGCCATGATGAGCAGGAGGAGGAGCAGCACCCGGCCCAACGGGCTTCCAGAGCCCCACCAGGCCGGCCCCCCCTCCACCGGCCGCCTCTCCCCCGCCAAGGCTCAGGCCGCCTTTCTGGTGCGCTTTTTCAGGCGGTTCATGCGGCGGCGCAGGATATTGATTTTCTTGTTGGATTCCCCCGCCTCGTAGGCCTCGGTCTTGAGAGCCCGCAGGTCCTTGACCTTCTGCTTGAGGTCCCGCATATTTACCGTCGTCTTGGCGGCTTTCCCTTCTTCGGCAATGCCCTTCTCTGCCTTGATGGCGCTCAGGAGCTCTTCCTTGTTCATGCCGTGCACCCCGGTCAGGCCGCCCATTTCCAGGGCGTATTTCCGGAGTTCCGTCGCGGTCATCCGGTCCAGGGGTTTTTCCTTTTTGTCCTTCTTTTCCTTTTTAGCCATGATCCTCTCTCTTTCTTGGTTTCAGGCCTGTTACAGCCTGCGGTTATTATATGCCCGGGAAACAGATTTTGCTGTCCCTGCATCAATTTTTGTCATCGTAAGCAATGTGAAGATCGCGCCCACTGACTACCTGCCGGCTCATTCCTTTTCCTGTTTCTTCTCCGTGTACTCAATCAGCTTCATGAAGGGCTTGATCAGGTCGATGGGGATGGGGAACAGGGTGGTGGAGTTTTTCTCCGCGGCGATTTCCCTCAGCGTCTGCAGGTACCGGAGCTGGAGCGACATGGGTTCGGCGGCCATCACGTGCGCGGCATCGGCCATCTTGGCGGCTGCCTGGAACTCGCCCTCGGCGTTGATGACCTTGGCCCGCCGTTCCCGCTCCGCCTCGGCCTGCTTGCTCATGGCCCGCTGCATCTCGATGGGCAGATCAATGGCCCTCAGCTCCACCAGGGACACCTTGATGCCCCAGGGGTCGGTGTGTTTGTCCAGAATTTCAGCCAACTGGGCATTCACTTTCTCCCGTTCGGAAAGCAGGTCGTCCATTTCCACCTGGCCGCACACGCTCCGCAGCGTGGTTTGGGCCAGCAGCTGGGTGGCGGCATAGTAATCCCGCACCTCGATGATGGCCTTGACCGGGTCGATAACCCGGAAGTAAACCACCGCGTTCACTTTCATGGTGACGTTGTCCCGGGTGATGATGTCCTGGCTGGGGACGTCGTAGGTGATGAGCTGCAGGTTGACCTTCACCATGCGGTCAACGATGGGAATCAGGATGATCATGCCCGGCCCCTTGGCATGTTCCAGGGCCCGCCCCAGGCGGAAAATAACCCCCCGCTCATATTCAGCCAGGATTTTGACGGCACTGATCAAAAAGAAAATGACGACAATTAGAATCCAGAAGTAACTGGTCAAAAATGCCATGCCTGCCTCCAAAATAAGCTTTAAGCCTTAAGCCTCAAGCTATAAGTTGTTTTTTATCTAATCTCACCTGTTGCCAAACGCGCCGGTCCACTATCCTGCCAAGGATATGCTTAAATTTTAAAGCCTATTGCTTTACTGCTTACAGCCCCGTTTTTTATTTTACCGGCCGCACATAAAGCTTCAACCCGATCACCTTCACCACTTCCACGGTGTCCCCGGCGGCCACGGGTCCTTCGCTTTCCGCCTGCCAATATTCGCCGCGGACAAAGATCTGCCCCTCAGGCTTAAGGTCGGTGTAAGCCACGCCCTGTTCCCCCACCATGGCGGATTTCCCGGTCAGGGTGCGGCGCAGTTGGCTTCTCAGCACCAGCCCGGCCACCAGCAGGAAGAACAGCGAAATCGCCAGCACGGTGGGCACCAAAATGGACCAGGAAACCCCCATCCCGGTCTCTCCTTTCTGATACAGCATCAAAGATCCCAGGAACAGCGCCGCGGTGGCGCTCACCGCCAGGAGGCCGTAACTGGTGACGTAAATCTCCAGGAAAAACAGGATAAAGGCCAGAATAATAAGCAGCAACCCGATGAAATTGACCGGCAGGGTCTGAAAGGCGTAAAAGGCCAGGAGCAGGCTGATCGCCCCCACCACACCCGGCAGGACCGCGCCGGGGTGGGCCAGTTCGAAGTACAGCCCCGCCAAGCCGATCATCATCAGGATGAAGGCGATGTTGGGGTCGGCGATGTATTTCAGGATACGGGTGCGGAAACTTTCAGCCACAGTCTTGACCGGCGCCCCCTGGGTCTTAAGCACGACCTTTTCCTTGTCCACCTTCACTTCCCGGCCGTTCACCTGGGCCAGCAGGTCATCCAGGTCGTCGGCTATCAGGTCCACCACCTTCAGCTTCTGGGCCTGCTTGGCGTCGATGGACACACTCTGGCGCACCGCCCTCTCCGCCCAGTCGGCGTTGCGGCCCCGCTCGATAGCCAGGGAGCGGGCGTAGGCGGCCATGTCGTTCATCACCTTCTCACCCATGGTCTTGTCCATCTTGCCCATGCCCACCGACACGGGGTGGGCCGCACCGATATTGGTGCCCGGGGCCATGGCGGCGATGTCGGCCGCTAGCGTTATGAACATGCCGGCGGACGCGGCCCTGGCGCCCTTGGGATAGACGTAGACGATGACCGGCACCCTGGCGTTGATGATGGCCTGGTTGATGGCCCGCATGGAGCTGTCCAGGCCTCCCGGGGTGTCCAGTTCGATGACCAGGGCCACGGCCTTCTGCCGCTCGGCCTCGTGAACGCCCTCGATGATGAACTCCGCCAAACCGGGGTTGATGGAACCCACCGCGGGCAGGACGTAGACGGACCTGGACTGGGCCAGCAACGTGTCGCCGGTCAGGCCGGCCAGGCACAGAAAAAGCCCCAGCCAGAGCAGGAGGGATTTAGTCCTCTTCATGGGCCGCCAGGTACTCCATGACCTGCTGCATGTCGTCCCAGGTCTTGAGGCGTTCCCGGGGAAAGCGCAGGAGATACGAGGGGTGGAACGTGGGCATGACCCTGATGTTCTGAAAATTCTGCCAGGTGCCCCTCAGTTTGCTGATTTTCTCGGTGGTGTTGAGGAGATGATGGGTGGGCACCTTGCCCAGGGTGACAATCACCAGGGGCCGGATGCTCTTGATCTGCTGAATCAGAAAAGGCAGGCAGGCCGCCACTTCATCCGGCTCCGGGTCCCGGTTGCCGGGGGGGCGGCTTTTCACCACGTTGGTGATGTACACTTCCTCTCTTCTCAGCCCCAGCTTGGCCAGGAGGTTGTTTAAGAGCTGGCCCGCCTGGCCGACAAACGGCCTTCCCTGGAGGTCCTCTTCGGCCCCCGGCCCTTCCCCCACAAACACGAGGCGGGCCTGGGGGGAGCCTTCCCCGAAAACCAGATTGGTGCGCGTCCGGTAAAGCTTGCAGCGCCGGCAGTCCCCCATGTCCTCCCGGATCTCGGTCAGGGTGGGCCGGTCATCCTGGCGGGACTTTGGGGGCGCGGTGGCCTCTTCCTCCGGCCGGGGAACCCCCTGCCAGCCCAGGCGGCGCTGAAACCTGAGCCAGGCGTCAAGGCCCGTCACCAGCTCCTGGAGTTCCTGGCGGGGATTTTCAGACAAAGACGCTCCCCTCCCGCTGACGGTCGGCTATTTTCCCCGCCACCCAGTCCAGGATTTTTTCAGCCACTTCCTCTTTGCTGAGGAGGGGCAGGGGTTGGGGCGCTTCCTCCCGGCGGAACACCAGGGTGACTACGTTGGTGTCCACCGCAAAGCCGCTGTCGGGGCGGTTCACTTCGTTGGCGACAATCAGGTCGAGATTTTTTTCCCTGAGCTTGCGCTCGGCCTCGGTGACGAGATTGTCGGTCTCCGCCGCAAACCCCACCACCACCTGGTGCTTTTTAAGGGGGGCCATCTGTTTTAAGATGTCGGGGTTTTGCACCAGGCTGATCTGCTGCGCCGGGGCTCCCCGCTTCAACTTGCGCTCCGACAGCTTTTCCGCCCGGTAGTCGCCCACCGCCGCGGCCATGATCAGGGCGTCCACGCCGGGGAAACGCCCCTTGACCTCGCTAAGCATCTCCTCCGCCGACCTGATCCGCACCACCTCGACGCCGTAAGGGTCGGCCAGGGCGGTGGGGCCGCTCACCAGGGTCACGGCCGCGCCCCGGCGCCGGGCCACCCTGGCCACGGCGTAGCCCATCTTGCCGCTGCTGCGGTTGGTGAGGAAGCGCACCGGGTCCAGGTCCTCGTGGGTGGGCCCCGCGGTGACCAGCAGCCGCCGGCCGGCCAGGTCCTGGGGGGACACCAGCCGGGCCAGGGCCTCGACGATGGTCTCGGGCTCCGGCAGCCGCCCGGACCCTGACGCCCCGCAGGCCAGTTCGCCCGCCGCCGGCATCATAATTTCAATTCCCCGGGATTCAAGCCTGGTCACGTTTTCCTGCACCGCCGGGTTGGCCCACATCTCGCAGTTCATGGCCGGACACACCAGCACCGGCCGGGTGGCGGCCAGCATGATGGTGGTCAGGAGATCGTCGCCGATGCCAGAAGCCACCTTGCCGATAAAATTGGCGGTGGCCGGCGCAATGACGATGGCATCCACCTGCTGGCCCAGGAAAATGTGCTCCATGGGGTTGACCTTGTCCCCCCAGAGGCTTCGGGACACGGGCTGGCCGGTGAGCCCCCCGAAAGTGAGGGGCCCCACAAACTGCTCGGCCGCCGCGGTCATCACCACCTTTACCTGGGCCCCGGCGGCAGTCAGGCGCCGGGCCAACTCCGCGGCCTTGTACGCCGGCGATGCCCCCGCTCACCCCCAGCAGAATGCGCTTGTCCTTGAAAATCATCGTGTTCTCTTGAGGGGCGAGCCGGGGGAGCAGTGGCTCCCCCGCCCTCCCCTCAAACTCCGCTCCCAAGCCCCCTTTAGTGGGTTAAAAATAAAACTTAAGGGATTGGGGGTAGAGGGCGTTGGGAGAAAGGGAAAAGGGGCCGCTGCCCCATCTGCGCTCCCTTCCCCCGACGAATATCTCCTAAAAAAACGGATTGTATTTTTTCTCGTGGCCGATGGTGGTGACGGGGCCGTGGCCGGGGTAGACCACGTAGTGATCCCCCAGGGTGAACAATTTTTCCCGGACGCCGGCGATGAGGGAGTCGTAGTCCCCCCCGGGAAAGTCGGTGCGGCCGATGGAGCCGGCGAACAGGGTGTCCCCGACGTACACCAGGGGGCTGTTTTCCATGACCAGGGAGATGCCCCCCGGGGTGTGCCCGGGTGTGTGGAGGACCTTGAGTTTCAGCGCCCCGAAGGTGATGACGTCGCCCTCCTTCACCAGGACGTCCGCCTGGGAGGTGCGCATGGGTTTGCCGGTGAAAAACATCGCCTCATTCATGCGCTGCAGCATGGCGGCGTCCAGTTCGTGGATGACGATCTGCGCGCCGGTGGCGTCTTTCAAGGGCTGGTTGGCGTCCACGTGGTCGAAGTGGCCGTGGGTGTCGATGATGTATTTCAGGGTAAAATTATGGTAATTGACGGCCTCCAGGATCTCGTCCTCGTCCCCGCCCGGGTCGATGACCACCGCTTCCCTGGTGTCTTCGTCCCCGATGAGGTAGCAGTTGACCTCCAGGAGTCCCACCATCAAGCCTTTTTGAATCATGTTGCCCGTGCCTCGCTTAATAATATGACCGTCAGATGCTGAGCAGAAATTTCACGCCCTGAAAACCGAAATACAAGCTGAATAAAAACAAAAAACAGCCGCAGCCGGCCAGAAAGCCGCGGTACAGGCTGTCGGTGAAAAAGTTCCGGCCGTAGGCCACCGCCGCCGACACCAGGGTGTACCAGGCCAGGTCGGCCAGGATGTGCCCGGTGAAAAACAGGAACACGCCGAGAAAGCCGTACCTGGCGGCGAAGATGACGTAGCCCAGGCCGATGGTGAGCCACCACAGGAGCCAGTAGGGGTTGGCCAGGCTCATGACGATGCCGGACCACACCGGGTGCAGGCCCCTGGCGCTGTCGGCCTCGAATTTAAGCTGGCTGGTGCGGGAGGCCCGGAGCAGCCCCAGCCCCATCCACACCAGGATGCCGCCCCCCACCAGGCCCACGGTCCCCAGGACCAGGGGGCGGTTCAGGATGGTCCCCAGGCCGGTCAGGAGCAGGAGCACCAGGGTCAACTCCAGGAGGCCGTGACCCAGGATGATCAGCGGCCCGGCCCAGAACCCCCGGCGGGTGGCCTCCCCCACCGTGATGGTCAGGAGCGGCCCCGGCATCAGGGCCCCCGAGAGGGCCACCAGAAATGACGTGACCGGCACCCCGGCCACTATCCAGAAATCCATAGAAAGACCCGCTAGCCGTTAATTTCGCCAACAGCAATGATATCACAGCGTGACCCCATATCCAAGGGCTATCAGGCGGTTGCGCCTTTTTTGGCGGCGGCCGCGGGTTCTGCCCCAAGCGAAGCGGCCGGGTCAAACCACTTCCACCCCCAGCCGGTGCATGTGCTTCAGGGCGAAGGCGTGGGCTGCCTCGTCGAAGTCCGCCACCCCGTCCCGGTACACCCGGCAGGGGAACTCCAGGTCCAGGAGGTGCACCGCGGTGAACATGATGCACATGGAGGTGCACACCCCCACCAGTTCCACCTGCCCTACCCTCTCCCGCCTGAGGATATCTTCGAGGCCGGTGCGGTGCAGGGCGCTGTAGCGGGTTTTGTCTTCCCGGTAGTCGCCGGGCAGGCGAGGGATCTCCGGGATGATGGCCGAGCCCCAGGTGCCGGCCACCGCGTGGGCCTTGAAATGGCGAAACTCCCGGTCATCCGGGGCATGCGCGTCACACACGAAAACAATCACGCCGCCCGCGGTCCTGACTTCTTTGACCTTTTGGGCCACAAACGGTATGATGGCGCGGCCGGCCGGCCCGACGTACAGGGCGCCCACGGGGTCGATGAAATCATTTACCATGTCCGTGACGATGAGCGCGGTCTTATGCATGCGATATCCTGATTTTTGGAGCAGGTTGCCGGACCCGGGGTCCGAAGTCTTTAACCGCAGGCCGGGCGCAACCTCCCGGTGCTTTTCTTCTTTATAAATCAAAATCATATGAAAAAAACTCTTTCTTGAGTCTATAATACAGTGATACTCAGTCATACTGAAAAATCCGGGCGGAGATAGGGAGGGACGCCATGCGCAACCCCTGGGCCGTGGGCCTCATTATCGTTTTTTCCCTGCTTTTCCTCATCGGGGTCAACCTGGGCGAACTGGACTTCCTCTACAACGTGGGGCGGACCATCTGCCTAAGCTGCATCGGGGTGGGTTAAGTGAACCTGAACCTGTTTCGGCGCCTGGTCCAGACCCTGGTCTCCCTGGGGACCAACGGCTACCTGCTGTTCCCCTTCACCCTGGACATTTACAAGGGCCCGCTGAAGGCGGTGTGCCACCCCGGCCTCAACTGCTATGCCTGCCCCGGCGCCCTGCTGTCCTGCCCGGTGGGGGCCTTTCAAAATTTCCTGGCCTCCGTCCGCATGTCCGCCGGGTACATCCCCCAGCTGGGCGGCGTCGTTGTGGGCTACCTGGGGTTCATCGGCGTCCTGGTGGGCCGGGTCCCCTGCGGTTGGCTCTGCCCTTTCGGTTTTGTCCAGGACCTGCTTTATAAGATCCCCACTCCCAAATTTTCTTTCTGGCGGCCCTTAAGATGGGGCAAATACGCCGTGCTGGTGGGGCTGGTGATCCTGGCGCCCCTATTTTATCATCGACGAAGTCGGCCTCGGACACCCCTGGTTCTGCAAGCTCCTCTGCCCCGCCGGGACTCTCCTGGGGGCCTTTCCCCTGCTGGCCATCAAGCCTAATTTGTGGAGCACCATAGGCTTCTGGTTTTGGAACAAACTTTTCTGGTTCATTCTCATCATAACCGGCGTGGTGCTCATCAGCCGCTTTTTCTGCCGGCTCCTCTGCCCCCTGGGGGCCTTCTACAGCCTTTTTAACCGCATTTCCATAGTGAAGCTCGAGTTCATCGAAGGGAACTGCGTCCACTGCCTGGCCTGCGTGCCCGCCTGCCCCACCGGGGTGCGCGCCTACGAGGAGAGGGACTCCCCGGAATGCATCCTCTGCCTCCGGTGTGTCCAGGCCTGCCGCTTCGGCGCCCTTGATTTCGGTCTGCGCCGGCCGGCCCCTACCCCCCGCCGGCACGTGGTCCAGCCGCCGGAACGAGCCCCCCGCCCCGCCTGACTACGGGGAAAAAATCCTTGACACAAAATTCTGGACTATTTATTATAAGTTATAAACATTCAGTCAATCAGCCGGTTATAAAAGCTAGGTCATGGCCCTCACCAAAGAAAAGCTCATCAGCCGCTTACAAATTCAGGTAGGTTTAAGCAAGCAGGAGTCCCGGGCGGTAGTGGAGCGCGTCCTGGAGATCGTCAAGGATACCCTGGCCGCTGGAGAGGACTTGCTCGTCAGCGGGTTCGGGAAATTCTCGGTCAGGCGGAAAAACGCCCGCCGGGGGAGAAACCCCCAGACCAAGGAAAATCTCATCCTGCGCGCCCGCAAAGTCGTGGTGTTCAAGACTTCCGGAGTTCTCCGCCACCGCATTAACGGTTCCCGCTCCTTCTAAACCGCACCCGGCCAGCCTGGCCACGTAGTTTTAGCCGACACCCTGCACTTCACCCTTGCCCACGCTTCGGGGGCACTCCCGGTTTTCTTCCACCGGGTGGGGTGCCGGCCAGAGAGGTAAAACGCCATGCGCAAGGACCCGCCGGAATCTGGGTCCTGGGGGGTTAGTCGCCGCACTTTCGTGCAGGGAAGCCTCTGCAGCCTGGCGCTCCTCGCTCTCCCCCGCCTTACCCGGGCCGAAAAAACCGAAAAATGCAACGGCACCACCGCGGGTTTTATCAATCCCCAGCCCGCCCTGTATTTCCAGGCTTTACCCGGCAATAAAGTCAAGTGCCTGTTGTGTCCCAAGGCCTGTGAAGTCGCAGCCGGTGACCGGGGCGTCCTGCGGCGTGCGGGAAAACCGGGACGGCAAGTACGTCACCCTGGTCTACGGCAACCCTTGCGCGGTGCACCTGGACCCGGTGGAGAAAAAGCCGTTTTTCCATGTGCTCCCGGGCACTTCCTCCTACTCCATCGCCACCGCCGGCTGCAACGTCCGCTGCAAGTTCTGCCAGAACTGGGAAATCTCCCAGGTCCTCCCCGAGGAAACCAACAACTTCGACCTGCCCCCGGACCAGGTGGTGGCCGAAGCCCAGAAAAACGGCGCCCCCTCCATCGCCCACACCTACGTGGAGCCGGTGATTTTCTATGAATACATGCTGGCCGTGGGCCAGTTGGCGAAAAAGGCCGGCATCCTGAACGTTTGCCACAGCAACGGCCACATCAACCCGGAGCCTCTGGAAAAGCTGGTGGACGTCCTGGACGCGGCCTGCATTGATCTCAAGGCCTTTAACAATAATTTTTACCAGAGTGTGGTTGAGGGGAACCTCAAGACGGTTCTCAACACCCTGAAGACCTTGCGGCGCCGGGGGGTGCACCTGGAGATCGTCAATCTGATCATCCCCACCCACAACGACCGGCCGGGGGAAATCACCGCCATGTGCCGCTGGATCAATGACAACCTGGGGCCCCTCACGCCGCTGCACTTCTCCCGCTTTTATCCCATGCACAAAATGCTCGACCTCTACCCGACGCCGGTGAGCACCCTGGAAAAGGCTTACGAAACGGCGCGCCAGGCCGGGTTGAAGTATGTCTATATCGGCAACCTGCCGGGCCACGAGGCGGAAAGCACTTACTGCCACTCCTGCGGCAAGGTGATCATCGCCAGACAGGGCTTTGAGACCACGGCAGTCACCATGCAGAACGGCAACTGCGGCCACTGCGGCACCCGGATTCCCGGCGTCTGGGAGAAACCAAAGAAGGCTTGACGAGTTTTTGGGGGGAGAGCCAGGGACCTGAGGTCCCTGCCCTCCCCCAAGCCCCCCTCCCAACCCGCGGAGGGGGCAGGAAAGTCAGGGCCACGGCCCGACTTTCCGGTTCAAAAGCATCAAGGGGTTGGGGGAGGGAGTTTGAGGGAGGGATCCTCTGACCCGCGGCCCCCTCACTCAAAGGCAGACTCTTTCAGGTGGAAGGCCGTGATCACGTGGTGGCGGACGGGGAATTCTCCTATTCAGATTCCAGACTTAATTAGACTTGCGTTTGTTGTGATATTGTGATAAAACGCGCATGAGGTTCGCTGGAGGTGGTAGTCATGTTCCAAATTGGCGCCATGGCAGTTTATCCTGCCCATGGAGTAGGAGTCATCGAATCCATCCAGGAACGAGAGGTTGCCGGGTTTCTGCAGAGTTTTTACATCATGCGCCTCTTGGACACCGACATGATCATCATGATCCCAACCAAGAACGCCAACAACATCGGGTTGCGTACCGTGATCGACCGCCAGGCCGTGAACGAGATTTTCGAGATTTTGCGGGAGAGGCCCACCTGCCTCAACCAGCAGACTTGGAACCGCCGCTACCGGGACTACATGGACAAGATCAAGACCGGCTCCCTGTTCCGGGTGGCGGAAGTTCTCCGGGACCTGACCCTGCTCAAGCTGGAGAAGGAGCTCTCCTTCGGGGAGCGGAAAATGCTGGATACCGCAAAAAATCTATTGGTGAAAGAGCTTTGTCTGGTTAATAATAAAGAGGAGGTTGAAATCGAAGCCCAACTCCAGGAGCTTTTGGGCCTGGAGGACGAGGTCCAGGTTTCCGTAGCACAGAAGTAAGTCAAAGTTCATAACGAGCCAGCGTCTAGGGCCGGGCTTTTGACGCCGCCATAGAGGCAACAAGGCCTCGCCTGGTTCGCCTGATTCCCTGCCGGTCCGGGGACTCCGGAAAGGGGGTAGCTCAGAGTTGCTGAAGAGGGTGGCCACCGGTGCCTTTTTGGCAACTGTCTGCGGGGTCACGGGCTACCTCGTCGCGCAAAATATCCCTCCCTTTCAACCTCTCTGGTGGGCCGGTTGGGTGGGCGCGGTCGCCGGCGTGGCCCTGGCCTTCCTCACCCTGGGCCTCGAAAACCTCATCAAGCGCATTCCCCTCAAAATCATCCTGGGAAGCACCCTGGGCCTCTTCATCGGCTTGGGGATCGCCAAGCTGGCCTGCTACCCCTTTGCCCAGTTCCTGGCCCAGCCCCACCTGCAGATCCCTTTGTACATCATGTTTTCCGCCATTTTCGGCTACATCGGCCTGGTTCTGGGGGGCAGAAAGGTCTCCGAGGTTAACGCCCCGTCTTTCCTGGAACCCCACAAGCCTGTGGGCAAGTTTCCCATCCTCCTCGACACCAGCGTCATCATCGACGGCCGCATCGCCGACATCGTGGAAACCGGCTTCATCGAAGGCAATTTCGTGGTCCCCAAGTTCATCCTGGAGGAACTGCAGTACATCGCCGACTCCGCCGACGACGTCCGCCGCTCCCGGGGCCGCCGGGGCCTGGACATCCTGAAGCGCCTGCAGCAGTACAACAACCTGCGCATCGATTCGGTGGACGAGGACCTCTCCAAGACCGGGGCGGACTCCAAGCTGGTGGTCCTGGCCCGGCGCCTGGGCGCCAAGATCCTCACCAACGACTTCAACCTCCACAAGGTGGCCGAACTCCAGGGCGTCGAGGTGTTGAACATCAATCAGTTGGCCAACGCCCTGCGGCTGGCGGTCCTCCCCGGCGAGACCCTGCACGTGCAGATCCTGCGGGAGGGCAAATCCTACGGCCAGGGCGTGGGCTATCTGGATGACGGCACCATGGTGGTCATAGAAAACGCCCGCCGCCACATCGGCCGTGAGGTGGAGGTTTCGGTCACCAGCGTCCTCCAGACCGCGGCGGGCCGCATGATCTTCAGCGAAATCAAGAATGGCGCCGTTATCCGCAAGATCTGACGCTTCCCCCCTCACCTGTTCATTGTTTCTGAGGCGGACCTGGGCAGCCGCCTGGACCAGTTTTTGGCGGCGCCACCGAGTTCAGCCGGGCACGTCTTGGCCGGTGGCTCAAAAACGGCCTGGTCCTGGTCAATGACCAGCCCCGGCCCGCCAGCTACCGGGTGCGGTTGGGCGACCGGGTAAGCCTGACGGTGCCGCCCCCCGAGCCCAGCGGACTCGCCCCTGAAGCCCTGCCCCTGGACATTCTCTACGAAGATCAGGACCTTATCCTGGTGAACAAGCCCCCCGGCCTGGTGGTGCACCCCGCCCCCGGCCACCGGGAGGGCACGCTCCTAAACGCCCTGGTGCACCACTGCCCGGACCTGGCCGAGGTGGGGGACCTGAGCCGCCCCGGACTGGTGCACCGGCTCGACAAGGACACCAGCGGCGTGCTGGCGGCGGCCAAGACCGCGCTGGCCCACGCCCACCTGGTGCGCCAGTTCCATGACCGGGAGGTGGAGAAGATTTACGTGGCCCTGGTGTGGGGACGATTCGACCAGAGAGCAGGCACCATTGACCAGCAAATCGGCCGCCACCCTGCGGCGCGCCAAAAAATGAGCGCCCACCCCCGCCGGGGCAGACCCGCGGTGACCCATTGGCGCGTGGTGCAGGAATATCCTGGCCCCCTGACCCTCATGGAGTTATCCCCCAAGACCGGGCGCACCCACCAGCTCAGGGTGCACCTGGCCATGCTCGGCCACCCTGTCGTCGGGGACGCCACCTACGGCGGCGGCGCCGCCCGCCTCAAGGGCCACCTGCGCCTCGAGAGCCTCCGCCCCCTGGTCACCAGGCAGCTTCTCCACGCCAGGCTGCTGCGCCTGACCCATCCCACGAGCGGGGAGACCATCGTTGGCGAGGCCCCCTTGCCGGCGGATTTTCAGGGGGCATTGGACTTCTTGGAAAATTTGCAATAAGTTATGACCAAAGTTTATTAAATTGAGGAGTGCGCCATGGAACCCGCCATTGAAGACCTCATGGCCAAGGTGAAAACCATTGCTCAAGGGCCAAACGCCGAATTGTTCAGGAAATTGGTGGACGTTCTTTATGAGCAGTCAGGCCGGCAAGAAGAATATGATAACGAGCCTTTTACGCCTCAAGACCTGGCTGCCATTCGAGAAGGTGAGGATGCCTTGAAAAGGGGCGAATTTATAAGCCTGGAAGATTATGAAAAGGAACGCCGCCGTTGAGTTATCGCGTTCAGTTGTCTATGCCGGCAAAAAAGCAACTGGATCGTTTGGACCAGGTTATGGCCAAGCGTTTGCTGGATCGTTTGAACGAATTAGCTGTGGAACCCTATTCCACCAGAATTTCGAAAGTAGTGAAAATGGAACCTGGGCAACGCACTTCCAGGGTTGGGGACTGGCGCATCATTTACCGGGTAAATGAGATAACACAAGAAATCATGATAATCGCCGTTCGCCCTCGGGGCAAGGCATATAGGTAGCTTTTTCCCCATGATTGGAGGGCTTATCCCCCTTGGTTCCTGATAGTTTTGCTAAATGCCCAAAAATAACCCCACATTCTATAGATGACTCCCCCGCCACATGCTTCCCGTCATTAACTTGCGCCTGGCTGATTATTGTCGGGTGGCATTCAATTATTGCCTGGGGCTTTCCCTGCCCATCGGCCGCTCCCTCTGGTTTGATGGGGGAGAAGTGCAGCAGGCCGGGAGGGAACTTAATCTCAACCTCGACGAGTATGTCACCGCGCTGCTGGCCTCCGTATTCTTTAGGGAGACGGCTGAAACGCCCCTCTTGACCCTCTATGCCGCCATTCCGGGGCGCTTTGACCTCGCCCTGTGTTCCGCTGGCCCGTTTAATTTTCTGGCGGGGACCGAACTCCGCGCGCTCTTCCCGGGATGCGTCGACCTGCGCCACGATTTTATCCCCCAGACCGCAGCGCCGTTTCTGCTCTGCGAGGGTGGCTCGGTTGTGCGCCTGCACCCGCTGTCCCAGCCGGACCGAACCTCCTTCTATATCTGGGATTTTGGGGATTATGTGGGCAATTTCCTGAAAGAAGTTGACAAGGCTTTTTATTTTCGCATCCTGAATGATAAGCAAACTTATTTTGAATACTCGGTGGTTCCCAAGAATCCCTGTACTGCGATAATACACCGGGGCGGCGTTATTCCTGTGCATCACGCCTTCTGCCAGGTAGTGTAGGGTGGGCATTGACCGTCGAATGTTATGATGGTCAGCAACCACCCTACCATCACTGCATCAGGCGAAGCGTAGCCGCAGGCTCTAGCCTGCGCCGCACAGGCTGGAAAGCCTGCGCCACCAAAGCCCTGCATAAGGGGTTGGGGGAGGGAGTTTGAGGGAGGGGGCAGGGGTCCTCTGACCCCTGGCCCCCTCCCTCAAAATAAACCTCTCACTGCCATGCTCAAAATCGCGCTCACCGGCGGGCCCGGGTCCGGCAAATCCACGGTGGCCAAAATGTTCCGGGACCTGGGGGCCCAGGTCATTGACGCCGACGAGGTGGCCCGGGCAGTAGTCTCTCCGGGGCAGCCGGCCTGGGAAGAGCTGCGCCGGGAGTTCGGGCCGGAGTTCTTCATGGAAGACGGCAGCCTTAATCGGGCCAGGATGGCGGCACTGGTTTTCCGGGATACCGGGGCCCGCCGGAAGCTCAATGCCATCGTGCACCCCCGGGTGGCCCGGGAGATGGCCCGGCGCCTTGAGGACCTGGCGGCCCAGGGGGTCTTCGGCGCCCTGGTGGAGGTGCCGCTGCTTTTTGAAGCCGGCCTGGAAAAAAGGTATAATGTCGTTATCGTGGTGGACGCGGGCCGTGAGGAGCAGCTGGCCAGGCTTTGCCATCGGGACGGCCGTGCTCCCGGGGAAGCGGCGGGAATTCTTGCGGCCCAGCTGCCACTTGCCGACAAGAAGGCCCGGGCGGATTTTGTGGTGGACAACCGGGGTTCGCTGGAAGACACCCGCCGCCAGGTAAAAAAACTGTGGCAGCAACTGAAAATGGCAAAAAATCACCTTGACAAAGATCCTGAAAAAAGTTAGCGTCGAATCAACCTTCCTTAAAGTTTTTCGGGCATCATCCGAAACTTAAGTAAGTCCGGTATCCTTTTGACTCCCAGGTCTGACACCACATCACTTGAATGAGTTGCGTGAGTTGCGTTTTTTTGCGAAGTAACGGGTACACATTCTGCTACCCAGTTATCCGCCGTTCAGGTCTATTTCCCCAAACCACTTTGTAAATTCCTGGCAGGGAAAAAACAACTTAGCGCGCCGTTATAACGTTATGCAATATTAAGAGGAAACGATGAATCTTTCTGACTTGAAACACAAGAAAATCAATGATCTGGCCGCCCTGGCCCGTGACCTCAATGTGGAAGGGGCCAGCGGCTTAAGAAAGCAGGAGCTCATTTTCGCCATCCTCCAGGCCCAGGTGGAAAAAAACGGGGTTATTTTCGGAGGCGGCGTCCTGGAAATACTGCCGGACGGCTTCGGGTTCTTGAGGGCCCCGGATTACAATTACCTCCCCGGGCCGGATGATATTTACGTCTCGCCGTCCCAGATCCGGCGCTTTAATCTTCGCACCGGCGACACCATCTCCGGCCAGATCCGGCCCCCCAAGGAAGGCGAGCGCTATTTCGCCCTCCTCAAGGTGGAACTGGTCAATTTCGAAGACCCCGCGGTGGCCCGGGACAAGATCCTCTTCGACAATCTGACCCCCCTCTACCCCGATCACCGCCTGGACCTCGAAACGGAGAAATCAAACTTCTCCGCCCGGGTGATGGACCTCATGACCCCCATCGGCATGGGCCAGCGCGGGCTCATCGTGGCCGCGCCCCGCACCGGCAAAACCATGCTCCTGCAGAACATCGCCAACTCCATCGCCACCAACCACCCCGAGGTGGTGCTCATCGTCCTCCTCATCGACGAACGCCCCGAGGAAGTGACGGACATGGAGCGCTCGGTGAAGGCCGAAGTCATCAGCTCCACCTTCGACGAACCCCCCCAGCGCCACATCCAGGTGGCCGAAATGGTCCTGGAGAAGGCCAAGCGCCTGGTGGAGCACAAGCGGGACGTGGTGATCCTGCTCGATTCCATCACCAGGACCGCCCGGGCCTATAACACGGTGGTGCCGGCCAGCGGCAAGATCCTCTCCGGCGGTCTCGACGCCAACGCCCTGCAGCGCCCCAAGCGCTTCTTCGGCGCCGCCCGCAACATCGAGGAAGGGGGCAGCCTCACCATCATTGCCACCGCGCTCATCGAAACCGGCAGCCGCATGGACGAGGTCATTTTCGAGGAGTTCAAGGGCACCGGCAACATGGAAATCCACCTGGACCGCAAGCTCACCGAGAAGCGCATCTTCCCCTCCATCGACATCAACCGCTCCGGCACCCGGAAAGAAGAGCTGCTCCAGCCCCCCGAGGACTTAAACCGCATCTGGATCTTGCGCAAGCTCCTCTCCCCCTTAAGCCCCGTAGACAGCATGGAATTCCTGCTGGAAAAGTTCAAGGACACCAAGACCAACGCCGACTTCCTGGCGGCTATGAATCGCTAGCCCGTTACCTTCCCAAAGATCTCTGCATCATCAAATCCCCCTAAAGCCCCCTTTAGAAAAGGGGGACTTACCGAATGATCACCCTAACTCCCCCCTTTTGCAGAGGGGGGATGGGGGGATTTGGTTTCTCCCCCTCTTCCCCCATAGCCTGTCATAAGGAACATTGGTTCTATATAGTGCAAATTATCTTGACAGCCGCCAGGTTTGAAGGATAGGCTATTATACGGATTTATTTATAAAATAAAGCTCCTTGGCTTACCCCAAGCCGACCTTTCCGGAGAGCCGTATGCAAATCCCCGCCCTGAACTCCGTCACCGTGGAAATCCTGGTGGACAACTTTTTTGACGTCTTTGAGCCCTCCAAGCCTGGCATCGTCGAGCGGGTGGCGCCGGGGCGCCTCCCCAAACCCCTGATAGCGGCCCACGGCCTGGCCTTCTGGGTCACCCTGACCCAAAACGGCAAGACTACCCGGATTCTCATGGACACCGCCAACTCGCCCCTCCCCCTGTTCAATAATCTCGAGGCCCTGGGCCATGAGCCCAAGGAGGCGGACGCCCTGGTGGTGACCCACGGCCACCCGGACCATTACGGGGGCCTCCTGGAGTTCCTGGACCGGCGCCAGGCCCCGCTGCCCGTGTACCTCCATGAGGACGCCTATCTTCCCAAGGTCCTCATCACGCCCCGGGGGCGCATCGGCCCCTGGAAGCTGGAGCGCCGGGAACTGGAGAGCCGGGGCGTGGACCTGCACGAAAACCGCGGCCCCGTACTGGTCCAGGACCTGGCCCTGCTCACCGGCACGGTGGAGGCCACCACCCCCTATGAAACGCCGCTGCCCGGCGCCAAACGGGTGGTAAACGGCACCGAGGAGCACGACACCTTCAGCGACGAGCAGGCCCTGGTCATGAACGTCAAGGACAGGGGCCTGGTGGTCATCGGCGGCTGCTGCCATCCCGGCGTGGTGAACATGGTGAAATACGCCCAGAAGCTCACGGGCGTACAAAGAGTTGCCGCCATCCTGGGGGGTTTTCACCTCACCGTGGGCGGCGACAACCTCATCAAGGAGACCATTCAGGGCTTAAAGGAGCTCAACCCGGGGATCATCCTGGCGGGGCACTGCACGGGCTTCAAGGCCCTGACGCAACTGGCCCTGAACTTTCCCGACACCTTCATGGTGAGCTGCGTGGGGACGAAGTTGATGATTGGGAGTTGAGAATGTTGGGGGAGGAGGCTAAGGGTCGCAGACCCTTACCCCCAAACCCCAGCACCCCCAATCCCTTTCGTTGTATAGTTCTAAAGAAAAGTATCATCTATATCTCTTCTGCACGTCTCTCAGCTCCGAATCAACCTTTCCCTTCTGACAGAACCTGGATATCCCTCCCCCTGGCAGAAAGACACCCTCAGGATCATGGCCCCTCTTCCTCCCGCCAATATTTCCCAGGTAAGAGCCCACAGCCTGGGCCGCCGGAAGCTTTCCCTGAGCGGCCGGGAGCTCACTGCCGCCCCTTGATGGCCTTAAAACTACCCCGCCGATTAAAAATATTTTTTGGGTTTTACTTAATATATGGCAAGGTATTTTCATCTAATAAAATGAATAAGAAGAAGCCAAGATCGGCCGGCCTGAAACGGCTGTTTATCAGGATTTGGGAGAAAAAAGTGTTGCGGACATCTCGGACTTTAACCTGGTGGCAAGGAGACAAAAAATGAATCTGCAGCAAGGGTTCAGCAAGATAGCCCTCGCTCTGGGCCTGGTGCTCATCCTGGCCGGAGCGGCCCTGGCCCCCCGCCCTGCCTGCGCCTCCATGGAAGACGCCGCCATTTTTTATGATGAGCTGAAGCAGGAAGGCCAGTGGGTGGATTACGGCGATTACGGCCCGGTGTGGTACCCCACCCAGGTCCAGGAGAACTGGCGGCCTTACGTCGACGGCCGCTGGACGCCATCGGAGGAAGGGTACGTCTTTGAGACCCAGGAGCCCTGGGCCCCTGAGACATACCACTACGGCAACTGGATGCCCACCCCGGAATACGGCTGGGTGTGGGTGCCCGGACGCACCTGGTACCCCAACACCGTGGCCTGGCGGACCTCCCCCGAGTCGGAAGCCCCGGACACCTCCTATGTCGGTTGGGCGCCCGTACCGCCCCCCGACTACACCCCGGCGCCGGGTTATTACCCCGAGGGTTACAGCGGCACAGGCTCTTACGCCGGGCCCGTTGACAGCCTCATCACCTCGCCCTTCTGGATCTTCGTCAAGGCCGCGAGCTTTCTCCTGGGCTTAAACGCCCCTTATGCGCCGACGTATTCCTACTGGGGCTCCAACGCCCTGATTCCGCCCGCGTATGTGCCTTATTATTACGGCCGTACCATCATCGTCAACAACTACTACACCCCGGGATACTACCCCGGGGGCTTTATGGCCGGCGGCGGGGGCTACTACAACTGGGGGCCGCCCATCCCCTACGTGGCCCGGGTGACCCGCATCAACCAGACCGCCATCACCAATTACATGCAGCAGGTGAACATCTACCAGCGGCGCAACGTGGTCCCGGCGGCGGCTGTATTGGATCGCCACCCGTACTGGCGTGACGTCATGCCCCCGGCCATGCTCAGCCGCCAGCCCCTGCCCCTGGGGCCCCGTTTCCAGGGCGGGCACGTGGCCCGGGCCAACCTGGTGCAACCCAACCTGGTCAATGCCACAATGATGAAAAACGTCCCGGGCATCCCGGGGACGATACCGAAAGCCCGCCTGGCCGGTCCGGAAGCCGGACCCTGGCGCCGCGGCGTTCCCGGCGCGGCCTTGCCGGCCAGCTCCCTGATCCGGCCCAACCGCCAGACCGCGGAACGTTGGCGGAACATTCCGGCGCCCCAACGCCTTGAACCCGTTTCCCCCAGCGCCAGGCATTGGCAGGTGCCCCAGGCGCCGGGGACCAAGCCGGAGGCCACGGTGGTACAACCCGGGCGGCAGCCGCGGCATCATGGCCCTGAACCGACCAGCACCACCCCGGGAATGACCGGCCCTGCCAATTACGGGCCAACCCACTCTCATTATACCGCCCCGGGACCATCGCCAGCCTTTGCCCCTCATGAGCCCCTGGCTTCCCAGGAGAACATGGGGCGGCAGAGAAGAATGCCAGGGGCGGAGAGCTTTCCCGGAACTCCCGGACCATCCCAGGCGGCAACGCCTCACGAGAGGCACAACCCCCGGGAATATCAGCCAAGCCCCTGGAGCAGGCATGAGCAGAGCCCCAAGGCCAGCGTGACTCCAGACCAGCACCCCAGGCATGGGCAGACGCAGACCAGCCCTCCGGGGACGCCACCGGCCGGTCCAGGCTTTACTCCCCGGGTGCAGCCGCCACCCCAGGTGCAGCACCAGCCTCAACCCCAGGCCCAGCCCCAGGTGCAGCACCAGCCTCAACCGCAGGCGCACCCCAGGTGCAACGGCAGCCGCAGCCGCATTATCAACCCCAGATGCGCCAGGCCCCGCAACCACAGGTACACCAGGCTCCTCAGCCTCAGGTGCACCAACCGCCCCAGGCTCAGGTACACCAGGCGCCCCAGCACCAGCCTCAGCCTCAGAATCAGTCCCGGCCCCAGGGTCAGCAAAAGCAACAGGGCAACCGGAATCATAACCAGCAAAATCAGTAGGGATCATCTTCCTCATCCCACCCCCACCCGGGCTGCCTCGGTTTAAGAAGGCGGCCCGGCTTGTTCCGGGGGCAAAGACCGGGATTTTTTGGGGCGCTAAGGGGTTGGGAGAGGGCGTCCGGCTGACCCGCGGCTCCTCTCTATAACCGACTATTGCCTGATGGGATAAGAGACGTTGAGGTGCAGAGGGCAGGCGCAGTTCGCGGCGTCGTGGTTTTCCTGGCGGAGCAGGCAAGGTTCAGGGTGGATGAAAATCCGGGCCCCCGGGAAGCGCGCCGCGATCTCTTCCTCGAGACGGTCGCACAGGTGATGGATCTCTTCCAGAGTTTCCCAGCGGCACACGGTCAGGGTGAGGTCCAGGTACCGCACCGGCCCGGCCTTGCGGCTGACGATTTCCTTGAGCTCCAGATCAGGCGTGACCTGGGAGACGATTTGCTTCACGGCCTCCTCCTCATGGGCGGGAAGACGCGTGTCCAGGAGGCCGTGGACGGCCTGGTGGCTGACCTTGAGGCCGACGCCGCAGATGATGGCCCCCACCGCCAGGGCGGCGCCGGTGTCAAACAGGGCGTAACCGGTGAAATAATACCCCGCCAGCCCGGCCAGGGCGCCCACCGAGGTATAGACATCGGTGCTGAGGTGGGCCGCATCCGCGTCCAGGGCCGCGGAGTCGAACCGCTTGGCGGCGCGTTTCAGGGTCAGGGAGACCAGGAGATTCACCAGGGCCGAGCCTCCCAGCACCGCCATGGCCAGACGCAGGTGGGTGAGGGGCACCGGGGTGAACAGGCGCTGCCCGGCCTCGTAAAACACCCACAGGGCTGCCCCCAGGATCAGCAGGCCTTCCAGGAAGGCGCTGATGTTCTCCCACTTGCCGTGGCCATACGGGTGCTCCCGGTCGGGGGGGTGGGCGGCAAAACGCAGGGAGAGCCAGGCGATGAGGGCGGCCAGGAGGTCCAGGCCGCTATGCAGGGCCTCGCTGAGCAGGGCGGCGCTGCCGCTCACCACCGCCACGGCGATTTTGGCCGCCACCAGGAGCGTGTTGGAGGCGACGCTGAGGAGCGCGGCCCTCTGGGGGGAGGAGAAGAGCATGGTGTTAAAAGGTGCCCCGGCAGGGTGCCCGCGCACCCGAACCAACCATGAACGCGGCAGCCCTGCCCTTAAATTTTTCTCATATTTTTAGGGGAAATCCACGGGGGCCCTCGACTTCCCCAAATCGTCGTTAAGATAGGCAGGCCACACCCGCCTCATCTTACCGGGGTCTGCATCAGGGCTTCCAGGCGTTGCGCTTCCTGGGGCTGGTTCCGGGCCTGGTAGATTTTCACCAGGCGCTGGGCGTACAGTTCGGCCTGGGTACGGTCTCCCTGGGCCAGGGACAGGGTCACCAGGGCGTCCAGGGTGTTGACGATGCCATTGGTCCGCTGCAGACCGCGAAACATGTCCAGGGCCTTGACGAGGTATTGTCTGGCCGAGGCGTAATCCCCCATGTCCATGTAGGTACGGCCCAGGCGCCCCCAGCGCACCGCCTGGCCCTCCTGGTTTCTGGCCGCGGTGTCGAGGTCCAGGGCCTGCTGGTACAGGTTCAGGGCCTGCTGGTAATCTTTGCGGTGGCGGGCCACATCCCCCAGGTGGGTCAGGGTCAGGGGCAAAAGTGAGCAGTGGGGGGGCAGGCTGCGGGCGTAGCCCAGGGCCTGCTGAAACAGCGTGTCGGCCTCGTTCCAGCGCCCCAGTTTCATGTAGACGACGCCCAGGTTGTTCAGGGACTCGCCTATGCCACGGCCGTTCCCCGCCTCTTCTGCCATACGGAGAGCGTCACGGTAATACTTTTCCGCGTCTGCCAGTTTTCCCTGTTCCAGGGCAATGGCCCCGAGGTTGTTCAGGTTGGCGGCCATGCCCTCCGGGTGGTCAATGAGGCGGTTCAGCTTCAAGGCCTCGTTGAACTTGGCCTGGGCCTGGCCCCACTTCGACTCGCGGTAGTACTGGTAGCCGTTCTCGTTCTGCTTCACCGCCTCTTCCCGCATGTCCACCAGCTTCGAGGTGCCGCCGCACCCCAGGGCCAGGCAGCAGAGCAGCCCGAGACAACACATGAGGGAAAATATCACGGTATTCCGGAGAAAAAGGCGGCTAGCCCGCACGGCCGGGGCAAAAGTCTTTAACCCGGCCCCCGGTGCCGGCTCCGCATAAAAAGCCCGGTTTAGTCTGCCCACCTGTCCTCCCTTTGCTGCAGTCGCTTGCCAATCGATATTCACCCCGTGACTTTGATAATCCTCGCCATGTAACTATTCTAAACTAATGACTTTATTTTACTTCCTCGTCAATCTGGATGGTATGCTCCTGGGGTTTTGAGATCAGGCGGCGCACAATGGGGGCCTTCTTGACGCCATTGATGACCTGGTCGGCGTCGCTCAAGGCGTTCTGGCCGGTGTCCACCAGGTCCGGCAGCCCCTTCCCCGCTTTGTCCAGGTTCGTCGTAAAGGATTGCACCTTGTCCGCAATGTCGGGCAGCTTGCTCAACGCCTCGGACAACGGCGCCGACCCCTGCTTGACATTGCTCACCGCTACCCCGATGTTTTTCATGGTCTTCTGGATCTCGTCTTTAAACTTCTTGTCGTGGACAATCATGGGCAGGGCCCCGGTGCCCTTGTTCAGAGAATTCGTGAAACCCTTGGCGTTGTCGATAGTCTGCAGTGCGTGATTATACAGATCCTGATCCTTTACCAGCCTCCCCAATGTGCCTTGGCCGCTGTCAATGGTGCCGGTGATGTCCGCCACGTTGGCGAAGGCCTTCTTGACGTCGTCCAAGGCGCTCGCGGCCTTGTCCAGAATCTCCTGGAAACCCACCGGTTCCTTGGACGCCATCATCCCCCCCACCGGGAAGGGCGGCTTGGAAGGCGTGCCGAAGGTAAGGTCGAGACTGCGGTCCCCCAGAAGCCCGATGCTGCCGATGGTGGCCACCGCGTCCTCGTGGATGTTTTTTTGCTGCTTCGCCTTCACCTTGAATTTCACCAGGATCTGGCCGTTCGGCTGCACAATGGTGTGGGTGACGCTGCCTATGTTCACCCCGGACAGCCGGACCTCGTTGCCTGTCTGGAGACCCTTGACGTCCTTGAACATGGTCTGGTAATGGACGTAGTCTGCCCAGAGCCCTTCATGCTGGGCGATGATGATGACCATGATGAAGAGCAGCACCAGGGAAGCCAACACAAAAAGGCCGACAACAGTCTCGTTTTTCCTGGAGATCATTTCTGGGCAGCCTCCCCTGGGTGGAGAAAAAGCCGGGCCTCCGGGTTGTCGGACTGCTGGAACTCCTCAAACGTCCCCAGGAAGGCGAGCGTCCCGTCTTCCAGCAGCGCGATCCGGTCGGCGATGTGCTCGGTAAGGCGTAAGTCGTGGGTAACCACCACTGATGTGACCCCTAAATCTTCCTGGAGACGGCGTATGAGCCGGCCGATGTCGTCCACCGTGATGGGGTCAAGCCCGGCGGTGGGCTCGTCGTAGATGATGAGCCTCGGGTCCAGGGCCAGGCTGCGGGCCAGGGCCGCCCGGCGGGCCATACCCCCGGAGAGCTCGTCCGGTCTTCGTGTCATCACTTCCTCCAGATCCACCTGGGAAAGCTTGTCCCGCGCCCGATCATAAATTTCCTCCTGGGACAGATTGGTATGCTGTTGCATGGGAAAGGCCACGTTGTCCCCGATGTTCATAGAGTCATAAAGGGCTACCCCCTGGAAAAGATAGCCGGTGCGGAGGCGGAGATCCCGCCAGTCTTCGTCGCTTTCCAGGGTGGTCAGGTCCTTACCCGCCACCGTGATGGTGCCCTGGTCCGGAGTCTCGAGGCCCACCAGCATGCTGGTCATCACCGTTTTGCCGGAACCGCTGCGCCCCAGGATGACCACGGTCTCCCCGGGGTAGATCTCCAGTTCGATGTCCCGCAGGACCACGCGGTCGTCAAAGCTCTTGCCTACCCCCCGGTAGACGATAAGGGGCTTATCGGCGGGGGCCTTCTCCAGGGGAGACTCGGCCTCCAGATCAGCCAGTTCAGCCCCAGATAAGGAGGGTGATTTTGGTGAGGAAGACATCGGAGACCAGAATAAGGAGGATTGAGGCCACCACCGAGCTTCTGGTGGCCATGCCCACCCCGAAGGTGCCTTTCTCGGTAGTAAACCCGTGATAGCAGCTCACCGTGCCGATGATCAAGCCGAAAATCACGGTCTTGAGTATCCCCGGGAGCAAATCGCTGAGAGACATGTACTTGACGGTCAAATAATAGTAGGTGTTGGCGGTCATGCCCACCTGGCCAATAGCCACCACCAGACCTCCCAACATACCGAAGATATCGGCGAATACCGCGATGAGGGGCAGGGCCAGAGTGCAGGCCAGGATGCGGGTAATCACCAGGTACTTCATGGGACTGACCGCGGAAACGGTGAGCGCGTCTATTTGACTGGTAACCCGCATGGAGCCAAGTTCAGCCCCCATCCCCGCCCCGCCCTGGGCGGCCAGGATGATTCCCGAAATAATGGGGCCGAGTTCCCGGCACGTGGATATGGACACCAGGGTGGCCATATACATGCCGGCGCCGAAGGGGGTGAGAGCGTGGTACCCCTGGAACCCTATGACCATCCCCAGGGCAAAAGACGACACCATCACCAGGGACAGGGACTTGACCCCCATGTAATACATCTGGTTAATGACTTCCCGGAAGTACCACGGCGGGAATAACAGACTGTGGGCGGCCTGGGCCAGGAAGAGGCTGAGGTTCCCCACATAGTCCAGGACAGCAACCGCATGATGGCCGACGACGGTCACGAAACTGTCACCCTCGTGATGGTGTTCTTTCATACGGCCTCCGGCCAGGAAAAGGGGGGAGGACCCGCGGTTTCCGGCAGGCCCGCAACCGCTCCCCCGATATTTTCCTTACAAGTTATAGCATGTTAGAGACCTTTGCAAGAGACGCCCCGGTGATTTTTCCGGGGCTGCCTGACTTTAAGAAAACAATTATACGAATATGTATAATAAGATTTTTTTGAAAAGACGAAATTCTGCAAATATGTTACAATTTAAGGGAGGTTGGCGCCAAAACACCGGGTGGCATGACTTTTGCTGTTTTTGTCAGGTGAGGTAGGCCGATGGTGGAAAACAAATCATTAGAGTTCCAGGATCTGCAGCCGGCGAGGATTTCGGAGCTCGCCCTCCTTTTCGACATCACCCAGATCCTGAACGGCCCCGGCCCCCTGGCCCGCAATCTCCAGCAAATTCTCAAAGTCCTGGCCCAGAGCCTGGGCATGGAGCGGGGCACCATCACCATCCTGACCCCCGGCACCAGCGAAATCCAGATCGAGGTGGCCCAGGGGTTGACTGCCGAGGCCCGCCGCCGGGGCCGCTACAAGCTGGGGGAAGGCATCACCGGCCGGGTGGTGGAGACCGGCGAGCCCATGGTGGTCCCCCGGGTCAGCCAGGAGCCCCTGTTCCTGAACCGCACCCGCTCCCGGGGCAAAGCCAAGGACGAACTGTCCTTCATCTGCGTGCCCATCAAGATCAACCACCAGACCATCGGGGCCCTGTCGGTGGACCGGCGCTACCAGGAACTGAACCTCGACCGGGACGTCCGCCTCCTCACCATCATCGCCTCCATCATCGCCCAGGCGGGTAACAACCTCCTGCTCATCGACCAGGAGAAAGATGCCCTCCGGGACGAAAACCTGAAGCTCAAAGGCGCGCTCCAGACCCGCTACCAGGTGGGCAACATCGTGGGCACCAGCTCCCGCATGCGCCAGGTCTTCGAGATGATCACCCGGGTGGCCACCAGCAACGCCACCATCCTGATCCGGGGAGAATCCGGCACCGGCAAGGAACTGGTGGCCAACGCCATCCACTACAACAGCAAGCGCGCCGACAAGCCCTTCATCAAGGTGAACCTGGCGGCGCTGCCTGAAACCCTGGTGGAAAGCGAACTCTTCGGCCACGAAAAGGGGGCCTTCACCGGGGCCCTGAGCCGCAAGTCGGGGCGCTTCGAGTTGGCCCAGGGTGGGACGGTTTTCCTGGATGAAATCGGGGACCTGAGCACCACCGTGCAGCTCAAGCTCTTAAGGGTCATCCAGGAGCGGGAATTCACCCGGCTGGGCGGCACCACCACCCTCAAGGCCGACGTGCGCCTGGTGGCGGCGACCCACCGGGACCTGGAAAAACTGGTGGCCGAGGGGATTTTCCGGGAGGACCTCTATTACCGCTTAAACGTCTTCCCCATTTATCTGCCGCCCTTAAGGGAACGCAAGGCCGACATCCCCCTCCTGGCCGAGCACTTCCTGTCCCGGCACGCCGCTGAGCAGGGGAAACCCACCCGGCGCCTCTCCCAGGCGGCCCTGGATCTCCTCATGCAATACCACTGGCCGGGGAACGTCCGGGAACTGGAGAATGTCATCGAGCGGGCCCTGCTGGTGTGCGACGCCGAGACCATTCTGAGCGCCCACCTGCCCCCCAGCCTGCAGCCGCCGGCCTGCGCCTATCCCCCATCCGGCGGCAGACAGGGGTCGCAGCTCAACCGCATGAGCCTGGCCTCCCAGGTGGAAAGCCTGGAGCGGGAACTCATCGCCGAGGCCCTCACCGCCACCCGGGGGAATCAAAGTCAGGCCGCCGCTTTCCTCGACACGAGCCTGCGCATATTGGGCTATAAAATAAAATGCTACAGTCTGGACCCCCGGCAGTTCCGGGGCCGTTAATTTCGCCTCTGACCGGAAAGTCCCCTCAGCAGAAACTTTAGTTGGAGTTCTCTTGCCTTGGGGCCTCATTGTCTGCTATTCTATAATTTTCATCAAAGGCTCCCAGGAAATTTTTACGGTAACGTCCAGGGAGCGCCCCTGCATGCCGACAAAAATGGCTTTTCACCAGAATTGTTTGCCATTTATGTAAAAATAGCCCGATTTTATTGACAAATATGTAGTATTTATGGTTAGCAATACCGCCCGCCGGGATCTTTGTCCTTGAGTTTACGGGAGAAAGGCCTTGGGCACACTCTTTGCTTGTCTTCGGGAAAGCAAAGATATTTCTTCGCAAGGAGGTTACTGTGCACTGCAAAACCATTGAAGATGTTTACAAAGCAGTCAAGGATCACAATGTCAGCTTCATCCAGATCTGGTTCACCGACGTTTTGGGCGTTCTGAAGAGCTTCGCCATCCGCCCGTCGGAACTGGAAGAGGCCATGACCGAGGGCATGGGCTTTGACGGCTCCTCCATCGAGGGCTTCTCCCGCATCGAAGAGAGCGACATGATCGCCAAGCCCGACCCCACCACTTTCCAGCTGCTGCCCTGGCGCCCGGAAGATCAGCCCGTGGCCCGGATGTTCTGTGACATCCTCCAGCCGGACGGCTCCCCCTATCCCGGCGACCCCCGCTACGTGTTAAAGCGCATGCTGGCCAAGGCCGCGGAGAAAGGCTACACCTCATATCTCGGCCCGGAGCTGGAATTCTTCTATTTCGCCGACAGCACCGGCACGGAAATCCTCGATGAGGGCGGCTACTTCGACGCCCCGCCCCTGGACCTGGCCAACGACTGGCGCCGCGAGACCATCTTCGCCCTGGAAAAAATGGGCGTGCGCGTCGAGTACAGCCACCACGAAGTGGCCGCTTCCCAGCACGAAATCGACATGCGCTATGATGAAGCCATGGTCATGGCTGACAAGACCATGACGCTCAAGGCCACGGTCAAGGCCATCGCCCTGCAGAACGGCGTCTATGCCACGTTTATGCCCAAGCCCATCTTCGGCATCAATGGCAGCGGCATGCACACCCACCAGTCCCTCTTCAAAGGCAAGAAGAACGCCTTTCACGACCCCAAAGACCAGTACAACCTGTCCGCCGAGGGCAAGCACTATATCGCCGGGCTCCTGAAGCACGCCCGGGAGATCACCGCCATCTGCAGCCAGTGGGTCAACTCCTACAAGCGCCTGGTGCCGGGCTACGAAGCCCCGGTGTATGTGGCCTGGGCCCGCCGCAACCGCTCCGCCCTGGTGCGGGTGCCCATGTACAAGCCCGGCAAGGAAGCCGCCACCCGCTGCGAGTACCGCGCCCCCGACCCGGCCTGCAACCCCTACCTCGCCTTCGCAGTCATGCTGGCCGCGGGCCTCAAGGGCATCGAGAACAAGTACCCCCTGCCCGAGCCGGTGGAGCAGGACATTTACCATATGACCGAAGCCGAGCGGCACAAGAAAGGCATCGTCGAGCTGCCGGGCAGCCTCCACGAAGCCATCCAGGAAGTGGAAAAGAGCGCCCTTATCAAGGAAACCCTGGGCGACCATATCCACAGCAAGTTCATCGAGAACAAAAAGATGGAGTGGGACGCCTACCGCATGCACGTCAGCGCCTTCGAAATTGCTCGCTACCTGCCCATCCTGTAAGTCTTGCTCTACCCGGCGCATAGCCGGATTGACTGAAGCTCCTGCCAGGACCAGGGGGGAACCGACCCTCCTGGCCCTGGTTTGTCATGGGACTGGATGTTTTGGGATAGTCTTTGGGAGAGGAGGCCAGGGGTCAGCGGACCGACCTCAGGTCCCTGCCCTCCCCCCAATAACCTTTTCTAACGTTTTCAAGGGGGATTGAGGGATGAACACCGCCATAAACACCGGCGATACTGCCTGGGTCCTGACGAGCTGCGCCCTGGTACTGATGATGACTCCGGCCCTGGCCTTGTTTTACGGGGGCATGGCCCGGAAGAAAAACATCCTGTCCACGTTGACGCTGAACTACGTGTTCATGGCGTTGATCGGGGTGCAGTGGATCCTGTTCGGGTATACCCTGTCTTTCGGTCCGGATATCGGCGGCTTCATCGGCGGTCTGAACTTCCTGGGTTTCAACGGGGTGGGGGCCCTCCCCAATCCCGATTACGCCAAGACCATCCCCCATAACCTGTTCGCCGCATTCCAGATGATGTTCGCGGTGATCACCCCGGCGCTCATCACCGGCGCCTTCGTGGAGCGGGTGCGTTTCAAGAGTTTTTTGCTCTTCAGCCTCGTGTGGGCCACCCTGGTATATGACCCTCTGTGCCACTGGGTCTGGGGGAGCGGCGGCTGGCTGAATAAGCTCGGCGTCCTGGATTTCGCCGGCGGCACCGTGGTGCACATCGCCGCCGGTTTCGCGGCCCTGGCCTTTGCCATGGCCATCGGGCCCCGGAAAGATTTCGGCAAAATCCCCATGGAGCCCCACAACATCCCCTTGACGGTCATCGGCGCCGGCCTCCTCTGGGTGGGGTGGTTCGGCTTTAACGGCGGCAGTGCGCTGGCGGCCAACGGCGTGGCGGTGAATGCCCTGCTCACCACCAACACCTCCGCAGCCACGGCCGGCCTCGTTTGGGTGCTGCTGTCCTGGCTGGACGGCCGCCCCAGTACTCTGGGACTGGTCACCGGCATGGTGGTGGGGCTGGCCGCGGTGACGCCCGCGGCGGGCTACATCACCCCCATGGCGGCCATGGTGGTGGGCGCGGTCGCGGCGCCCATCGGCTATTACGGCATCCGCTTCCGCATCCGCCGGAACCTGGACGAGTCTATGGACGTATGGCCCTGCCACGGCATGAGCAGTCTCTGGGGCATGATTGCGGCCGGGCTGTTTGCCACCACCGAGGTTAACCCGGGAGGCGCCAACGGCCTGTTTTTCGGCAATCCCGGCCAACTGGCGGTGCAGCTTTTGGCCATCGCGGTGACCATCGCCTTTGTCTTTGTCGTCACCTATGTGCTGGCCAAGCTCCTGGATATGAGCATCGGCCTCCGGGTGACCCCCATGGAAGAGGAAGTGGGCCTGGATATCAGCTCCCACGGCGAACGGGCCTACACTTAGCCCTAAGTTCGAGTTTCGAGCTTTGAACCTTGAACTTTGACACCAGAAAACCCTTATCTGCTTTCGCTTATCTGCTTTCGCTGACCGCGGCAGGTCCGCAAGGGCAAGCTGAAAGCCGAAAACCGGGAATCAAAAGCCATGCTGAAAAAAATTGAAGCCATCATCCGGGAAGACAAGCTGTTCGACGTCAAGGATGCCCTGCGCCAGATCGGCATCGTCGGCCTTAACTGCTTCGAGATCCGCGGCCACGGCCGCCAGGGCGGCATCAAACTGGCCGGGCGCTCGGGCACCTACCAGGTGGACATGCTCACCAAACTTCAGATCAACATTATCTTAAGCGAGCACAACCTGGAGGACACCATCGAGGCCATCCTCAACTCCGCCTATACCGGGGAACCGGGGGACGGGCTGATTTTTGTCTATCCGGTGGAGGAGGTCATCCGCATCCGCACCCGGGAGCGCGGCCACGAGGCGGTGATGTATCCAGGCGATATCGATGAGCGTAAGACCTTCGTGCCCAAGACCTGAAGACCAGGGAAAAACGCGGCCTCACCCTTTTTATCCTGCACAATATTTGGTATATAGATAACAATAACCGCGCCTGATCCTGGAATGCCGGCCGCCCGTTCCCCGGAATGTGAAAGGGGAATTTTTCCCGTTTCCAACCAGGTTAAATTAATGTAAAAAGAAAATTTGCACTTTCCTCTGAATTGATGGGTGGTAAACAAACTGCTATGTCCCAGAAAAAGAGCGTCGTACTGATGGCTTGCCGTCAGGCTGTACCTGACCCGGAGGTGTTTATCAGCCCCCTTATGCAGGCCGGCCTGAAGGTTCGGGTGATCGTGGAACCTTGCAGCAGCAAGGTCGAGGTTTTTCAGATGCTGCGCGTTCTGGCGACCGAGGCCGACCTCCTCTGGGTGGTGGGCTGCCCTGAGACCGCCTGTCAGCTGGTGGAGGGGAGCTTCCGCATGACCAAACGGGTGGGCCATGCCCGGACGTATCTGGAGGAAATCGGCCTGGAACCGGAAAGGTTAGACCTGGTGCAGCTGCCGGCCGGCAACCAGAAGGCTCTGGACGCCGCGGTGGATGAAATTGTGGAGCGGGCCCGGACCCTGAAAGTAAATCCTGCCCGGGCCGGGGCCCGGAAAAAGGAGTAACTTGTGATTGTCGGAACGAGAAAACCCCTGGAAGAAATCCAGGACATGTTGAAAAAATATGACCGGGTGCTCCTGTCCGGTTGTGATACCTGTGTGGCCGAGTGCGCCAGCGGCGGCCGCCGGGAAGTGGCGGAGCTGGCCGCGGCCCTGCAGATGGCCTTCCGGCTGGCCGGCAAGGAAATGGAGATCCAGGAATCCAGTGTGGACCGCCAGTGCGTCCATGAATTCCTGCTGGACGTGGTGGAGGCGGCCCAGGAGGCGGACGCGGTGTTGTCCCTGGCCTGCGGCGCCGGCGTCCAGGCCCTGGCCGCCCGGCTCCCCGAGACCCCGGTCTTCCCCGCCTTAAATACCCTGTTCATCGGCGAGACTGCCGAGCGGGGCCTGTGGCTGGAAAACTGCCGGGGCTGCGGCAACTGCATGCTGGCCATCACCGGCGGCATCTGCCCGGTGTCCCGCTGCGCCAAGAGCCTGATGAACGGCCCCTGCGGCGGCGCTAAAGACGGTCTCTGCGAGATCAACCTGGCCAAGGAGATCATCCCCGAAGTGCCCTGCGCCTGGCTGCAGATCTACGACCGGCTCCTGGCCCTGGGTGAGTTGGACCGCCTCACGGAGCTCTGCCCCCCCAAGGATTGGTCCTGCGGGGAGGGCGCCGGCCCCAGGCGGGTGCTGAGACCCGATCAGCAGGCGTGAGGCTTATACCATGCCTGCCAAATATCACATCCACATTCAGCCCACCGCGCCCCGCTTCCCGGCCCACGGCAAAGGCACCGTGCTGGACTGGGGTGAAGGCTGCATCCGCTGCACCCGCTGCGTCAAAGAGACCTGTCCCTACCACGCCTTCGACCAGCGGGGCTTCGACCAGACCAGCCTTACCGACACCATCGACAGCGTCTGCAAGAACTGCTTCCGCTGCGTCCAGGGCTGCCCCCGGGAGCTGGTCCAAAAGACCCTGAACCCGCAGTACGAGGGCCTGGGCGACGACTACTGGACCCCGGAGATTCTGCTCAGCACCTGGTACCAGGCCGAAACCGGCAAGATCCCGGTCTCCGGCGCCGGCTACGGCGGGCCTTTCTCGGGTGAGGGCTTCGATTCCATCTGGACCGACATGTCCGAGATCGTGCGGCCCACCCGGGACGGCATCCACGGCCGGGAGTACATCAGCACCGCCATCGATATGGGCCGCCGCCCCCTGTTCCTGGCCTTCGACGACCAGGGGGACCTGGCCTTCGAGCCTGCGCCCCTCCTGGAAATCCCGCTGCCGGTGCTGCTCTCCGAGCCGCCCCTGGGGGCGGGGCTCCCCCGGGTCCTCGAAACCACGCTCAGAGCCGGCAAGAGCCTCGGCACCCTGACGGTGGTGACCCGCAGCCGCATCACCCAGAAGCTGGCCCAATCCGCCGCGCACCTGGTGCCCAGCTACACCGCCGACACCCTGGAACTGGACGACCCCCTGCTCAAGGAAGTCCGCCTGGTGGAGATCCTGGACAGTGACGGCGTGGTGGACCAAGTCGCCAATTTAAAGCACCGCCATCCCCAGGTGCTGTGCCTGGTGAAGGTCCCGGCGGACGGTCGGGCCGCCAACCGGGCGGCTGAGCTCGCCGGTGCCGGCGCCGAGATTATCCACCTGGCCGCGGGCCCCAAGGCCCGGGGTTATGGGGAAGCAGGCAACCTGCACCTGAAAGACCTCATCCGCCGGACCCACCTGCGCCTGGTGGAAATGAAACTCCGGGACACCATGACGCTTCTGGCCTCGGGCGGCATCGCCATGGCCGAGCACGTGGCCAAGGCCATCATCTGCGGGGCCGACGGCGTGGTGGTGGATATCCCGCTGCTCGTCGCCCTGGAATGCCGGATGTGCAAGAAGTGCCTCAAGGGCGAGTCCTGTCCCGTGGCCATGGAGAAACTGGAGGTCCAAAAGGGCGCCCAGCGCCTGGTGAACCTCATGGGGGCCTGGAACAACCAGCTCCTGGAAGTGCTGGGAGCCATGGGCCTCCGGGAAGTGCGCCGCCTCCGGGGCGAAGTGGGCCGGGCCATGTTTGTGGAAGACCTGCAGCGGGAGATTTTTGCCCCCCTGTTCGCCCGGGCCGCGACCGAAGGGGACCGCCGGGAAGGGGAATAAAAAGTAAGATAAGTTTCAGTTTTTCAATGTGAGCAGGCGCTCGCCTGCTATACAGCCGGGCGGCTTTTCCATGAATTGATTGGGGAATCAAGCTCATTTCGATTAAATGATAACTTCAAAACGGCTTTTAGCTTACTATGGCTTAAAGCTCAAGCTCTAACGGATAATACCTATGGCCAACGAACCAGCCAAAATCATGGAAGACGAACCCTGGGGCCCCGCCCCCTGGGACCCGGTGCGCACCCCCTGCCGTTTCAAGAACCCCCTGTCCAAGTACCGCGTCTGGCGCAACGAAGGTAAGTGCATCCAGTGCGGGAAATGTGTGGAACTCTGCCCCTATGGCGTGCACACCAAGGTGGGGAAATTTATCCGGCGGCCCAAAAGTTACCTGTGCGTCGGGCCAACTTGTGAGAAAAACGACTTTTTCTGCGTGGCCAACTGCCCCACCCAGGCCCTGTCCGTCCGGTTGCACCCCGCCTACAACTCGCTCGGTGACAGCCGCTGGCCGGCGGATCTGCTCATAGCCACCTGGTGGATGGCCGAATTCGGCACCCTGCCCTACGCCGACATCGAGTACCGCACCGGCGCCTCCGGGGGCGGCTTCGACAAGATGCGCTTCCGGTTCCCGCCCCGGGGCAAGGACGCCAAGCTCAAGCACGACGACATTTCCCTGGAAGTGGAACTGAACCGCCGGGCTGACGGCCGGCCGCTGGTCACCCTGTCCGTGCCCTGGTACGGCGGCGGCATGTCCTTCGGCTCGGTGAGTTTAAACACCATCCTGAGCCGCCTCAGGACCGCGGTGCGCTACAACACCCTCATGTCCACGGGCGAAGGGGGCTATCCCGAAGCCCTCTACCCCTATGACCACCACGTGGTCACCCAGGTAGCCACCGGGCTGTTCGGGGTGCGGGAGGACACCATCCAGCGGGTGCGCATGGTGGAGTTCAAGTATGCCCAGGGCGCCAAGCCGGGGCTGGGCGGCCACCTCCTGGGGGACAAGGTCACCCCCGCCGTGGCCCGCATGCGGGAGTCGGTGGCGGGCAGCGCTCTGTTCTCGCCCTTCCCTTTCCACAGCGTCTATTCCGTGGAGGACCACAAAAAGCACATCGACTGGATCAAGGAAGTGAACCCCCGGGCCCTGGTCTCGGTGAAGGTCTCCACCCCCACCGACGTTGACATGGTGGCGGTGGGGAGCTATTACGCCGGGGCGCACGTGGTGCAGTTGGACGGCAGCTACGGCGGCACCGGCGCGGCGCCGGACATCGCCAAGAAAAACATCGCCATGCCCATCGAGTTCGCCATCCCCAAGGTGCACCAGTTTCTCCAGCAGGAGGGCATCCGGGACCAGGTGACGCTCATCGCCTCGGGGGGCATCCGCACCGCCTACGACGTGGCCAAGGCCATCGCGCTGGGGGCCGACGGCGTGCAGATCGGCACCGCCGATTTGGTGGCCCTGGAGTGCATACGCTGCCACCAGTGCGAAAGCGGCCGGGGCTGTGTCCGGGGCATCGCCACCACCGACCCGGAACTGGTGGACATGATGACCGTGGAGTGGGGCACCAAAAGGGTCAGTAACATGTACACCGCCTGGACCTGGCAGCTCAAAGAGATCCTGCGCCGCTTCGGTATGCGGAGCATCCGGGAACTGGTAGGCCGCACCGACACCCTGGTCCACCTGGACTACTACAACCTCCCGGTGGACGACGACATCCGGCGCGGAGCGTAAGGACGGTTTTCAGTCTTCGGTTTTCGGTTTTGGGATAAATTAGTAGGGTGCGTCTCACGCACCATAATGAGTACAAGGGCGCAGACGTACCTTACAGAATTTGGTAGCCGCAGGCTTTAGCCTGCCCAGGCTCTATAACGAACTTTGAACTTTAACTAACCCGAGGTAGTTTATGTTTACCGATTTCTGTTATTCCTGTGCAGCGCCTTTGGATATGCCTTTTTTCCAGGGCCCGGTGGCCCATTACTGCAACCAGTGCGTGGATGAGGACGGCAATCTCAGGCCTTACGAGGAAATCTACGCCGGCGTGGTGGAATGGCTCAAGACCTGGCAGCCCAACATAGATGATGCCAAGGCCAAGGAGCGCGCCACCCTTTATTTGAAAGCCATGCCCGCCTGGGCGGATAAATAGTTATTAAGTTTAAAGTTCAAGGTTCAAGTTATTGGGGTGGCGTCTTCTGCACCAAGATGGCGCCTAGACGCGCCCTACATGAAATGCCCTGTAGCCGCAGGCTTCAGCCTGTGCAAGCTAAGCTTGCGGCTACATTCGATGATGTAGGAATTATATTGTGAATAGGCCAGCAAGTCTCGCAGCCAAAATCAGAGCGGCTGATCCAGAACTCGGGAATTATGTTACAGAACTAAAGAAAGCGAATCTTAGATTACAAAGCCAACTCGCCAAGCTCCAGGTAAAGAACGAAATTCAACAGGATGAGATCAAAGTACTTAAATAGAAATCAAGGCACTTAAGAAAGCACAGCCAAACAGGATGTAACACAAAGGGAGCCTTTAAAGGAAGTGAAAGCATCCTTAAGGAGACTTGATTGAAATTAAGAAGGGACCTTAATTACTAAATGAAGGTTTCTTTCTTTTTACTTTGAACCTTGAACTTCGAACTTTGAACTTTAATCGGTGACTTACATGGAACATAAGAAAGATCCCCTCCACCATGGCCTGAAATTGTGGGAAACCCGCCAGGACTTCCCCCGCTCCTACCCCGTCGACAAGATCGTCAAGGGTGAAGACGAGGGCGGCTGCGGGGTTACCGGTTTCGCCGCCAGCGTGCCGGTGTCCGGCAAGCACATCTTTCTCCCCTCCGTCCAGATGCACAACCGGGGCAACGGCAAGGGCGGCGGCATCGCCGCAGTGGGCCTGGACGCCGAATCCCTCGGGGTTTCCCAGGAGGTCCTGGAGGAAGATTACCTCATCCAGGTGGCCTATCTCGACCCCGAGGCCCGGCGCCAGGTGGAAAGCCAGTTCATCACCAACGTCTTCCAGGTGGTGCACCAGGCCAAGATCCCCACGGTCAGGGACTGGCGGGATCTCCCCGGCCTCACGGTGCAGCCCCCGGATGTTTGGCGTTATTTTGTCCGGGTCAAGCCCGAGGTCCTGCAGCATTTCGTGCAGCAGCACCGCCTTTACGAAATCCCCCTGCGCCTGGTGGAAGACGAGTTCGTCGCCCAGAACTGCTACAAGCTGAACCAGGCCTTCTACGCCTCTTTGGGGGAGAAAAAGGCCTTTGTCCTGTCCCAGGGCCGCAACATCATGATCCTGAAGATCGTGGGCTACGCCGAGGAAGCGGCGTTATACTACCAGCTCCTGGATTTCAAGGCCCACATCTGGATCGCCCACCAGCGCTACCCCACCCGGGGGCGCGTCTGGCACCCCGGCGGCGCCCACCCCTTCGCGGCGCTCAACGTCGCCCTGGTGCACAACGGCGACTTCGCCAACTACTTTGCGGTGAGCGAGTACCTGAGCCAGCGCCACTTTTTCCCGCAGTTCCTCACGGACACCGAGGTGGCGGTGCTGCTTTTCGACCTGTGGCACAGGCTTTACGGCTACCCCCTGGAGTACGTCATCGAGGCCCTGGCCCCCACCACGGAGCGGGACTTCGATCTGTTGCCGCCGCAAAAGCAGCGCATCTACCGGCAGATCCAGTCCACCTGCATCCACGGGTCGCCGGACGGCCCCTGGTTCTTCATCATCGCCAGGAACGACACCGCCAAAAACAAACTCGAGCTCATCGGCATCACCGACACCAGCATGCTCCGGCCCCAGGTCTTCGCGCTGTCCGAAGGGGAAGTGCAGATCGGCCTGGTGTGCTCCGAGAAGCAGGCCATCGACGCGACGCTCGCCAGCCTGGCCGAGGAAGACCCCCGCTTCTGCCCGGTGGCGGACCTGTACTGGAACGCCCGGGGCGGCAGCCACACCGACGGCGGCTCCTTTACCTTTTCCCTGGAGAGCAAGAACGGCAAAAAAGTCCTGTCCTGCCACGACAAGTTCGGCAACCCCAAGACCGTGCCCTGGTTCCAGCACCCCTGGGAGGGCTACCTCCCGGAAGTGACCCCGGAGCGGTTCGAGGAGCTGGCGCCCGAGGTGGAAGAGCACCTTCAGGATGCCAGCGGCCAGGCCCTGTTTCAGATGGTCACCAGCCGCCTCACCAAATGGCCCTATGCCCGATTTCTGGAATTCCTCAAGGTGGTGGAGCAGCTGGCCCCCAAGGATGATGACCGCAAAAGCGCCATCATCGAGGCCCTCACCCTGCTCACTGACCGGCGCTACGATACCGGCGAAAAGAAGCGCAGCCACCTGCTTCGCCTGCTGCAGGAATCCCTGGCCCGGATTTTTGCGGCTTCCCCCAAAATGGGGCAGAAACACGCCAGCCGCTATAACTATATCGACTGGCAGACCCGGGAGAGCCTGGCAGCCCCGCCCCGGCAGGATGCGATCCTGATCCTCGACGCCGCCGAATTCCCCCCCGAGGGCGACGACTGCGACGCCCGCCTCTTGTGCCGGGCCTTCGAGCTGGGCTGGCGGCGCTTCATCTGCTACGGCTACCGGGGGCAGCGCTTCCTGGGCTGCGGCTTCGGCCTCGACACCGACCAGGTGCGCTTCGACGTCTACGGCAGCTCCGGCGATTACCTGGCCTCGGGCATTGACGGCATGCAGATTTACGTCCACGGCAACGCCCAGGACCAGCTGGGCCAGATCATGAAGCGGGGCAAGCTCGTGGTCTTCGGCGATGTGGGCCAGACCTTCATGTACGGCGCCAAGGGCGGCGAAGTCTACATCATGGGGAACGCCGCCGGCCGCCCCCTCATCAACGCCGTGGGCCGCCCCCGGGTGGTGATCAACGGCACGGCCCTGGACTTCCTGGCCGAGTCCTTCATGGCCGGCGACCCCATGACCGGCGGCGGCTTTGTCATCGTCAACGGCATGGAGTTCGATCACCGGGGTCGGGTCAAGGTGCAGGCCAGCCCCTATCCCGGCTCCAACCTCTTTTCCCTGGCCTCCGGCGGGGCGATTTTCATGCGGGACCCCTACCAGCAGATGGTGGACGAACAGCTGAACGGCGGCGAAATTGTGCCCTTGACCGATGCCGACTGGCAGCTCATCCTCCCCTACCTCGAGGAAAATGAGCGCCTCTTCGGTATTCCCATCCAGACGCTGCTCACCGTGGACGGCGAAGTGAAGCCCCCCCAGGAGGTGTACCGCAAGGTCCGCCCCGTCAAACTGGCCATCCTGGCCAAGGTGGTGGAGGAATCGGGCCTGGAAGAAGTGGGCTGGGAAGGGAAACATTAAGGGAGGCGGATTAGGCCCTCCCAAATCCTGAGGGAATGGCCCAGAACGAAAAAATGTCAGAACCAAATGCAGATCATCCGATCCATTGTCATTTTCCTCTTGGCCGGATTGTGCGAAATCGGCGGAGGCTACCTGGTCTGGCTTTGGTTACGGGAGTGCAGGAGCATCTGGTTCGCCGTATTGGCGGCGGAGCTGTGCTGGTGCTCTACGGTATTGATCCCAACCTTGCAACCCGCTAATTTCGGCAGGGTGTACGCCGCGTATGGGGGAATTTTCATTGTTCTCTCTATCCTTTGGGGCTGGAAGATCGACAAGATCGCGCCAGACGCCTTTGATTTGCTCGGAGGGGCCATTGCCTTGCTCGGAGTTAGCATCATCATGTATTGGCACTCGAACTGCTTAGTTGCGCAAGGAGCCACTAAACAGATAATCGTGTTCACGGATCACCAACTGATTTTCTTGTCATCCTGAACGAAGTAACGGATCTCAGACCTCCAACACAAGATTCTTCGCTTCGCCTGGCATGCCCCATGGGCTGGTGACCCATGCTACCGTTGGTCACAGACCCTTACCCCCGACACCTATCTCTTGGGCGGCCCGGAATACATCAAGCGCCTGCGGGCTTTATCGACAAGACCGCCCCTGGGTTCACATCTCCCCAACCATAGAAGTCTACCCGGCACGGGCCTCGTGACAGGAGTCGGACATGTTCAAGCGGATTCCTTGGCAAGATGTGTGCAAGTTCCTGTCAGGCGCCTTCTTCGTGAACGCCGGGGTTCTTTTCTACCTTTACCTGGCCCGGGTTTCAGTGCCGATCCTGGGCACAGGCCTTATTGAGACCCCTGACATCAGCGGCATGCGCGCCATTGTCCATGCCGCTCTCTTTTTGACGTTCTTTTACCTTGGTTTTATTCGCAGGTGGAAAACCGTCCCATAAATTGAACCGCGACGCTCTGCCCCGACTCCTCTTCTCGCTGACTCGTGCAGAGGTTGCTAAAGGATGCCATGACCCTTACTTCCCCGCACCAAAAAGCCCTCTTCCTCTCCTACCTGACCGTGGGTTACAACCTCCTCGAAGGGGCCCTGTCCCTGCTGGCCGGCTGCCTCGCCGGGAGCATCGCCCTGGTGGCCTTCGGCCTGGACAGCTTCGTGGAGTCTTTCTCCGGCGGCATCATGATCTGGCGTTTCCGCGGTCATGCCGATATGACCTCGGCCCAGGCTGAACGCCGGGAAAAACTGGCCATTAAAATGGTGGGCTGGACTTTCTTCGCCCTCGCGGCCTATGTCCTGTATGAATCCCTGCAAAAACTGGCCCTTCAGGAAGCCCCGGCCCCAAGCCTTTTGGGCATCTTCATCGCCCTGGCCTCCCTGATCTTCATGCCGCTGCTTTTTGCCCTGAAACTCCGTACCAGTGCCGACCTGGGGAGCAGGAGCCTCAGGGCCGACGCCAGGCAGAACCTGGCCTGCGCGTTTCTGTCCCTGGCCCTGCTGGTGGGCTTAGGGCTAAATTACGTGGCGGGGCTCTGGCAGGCCGACCCCATTATCGGCCTGATCATTGGCGCGGTCCTGGTGCGGGAAGGCTATGATACGCTGAGGGAAGGAAAGCTCTGCAGCTGCTGCGGCGTTTCTTGCGATAGCCAGCAGGAGGAGTGATGTTCGTGGTGGGGGTGGACGGCTGCCGGGGAGGCTGGCTGGCGGTGAGGCTCAGCCGGGACGGCACCGCAGAAACCCGCATCTTTTCCGATATGGCTTCGCTGTGGTCCGCCTGCTTCCAAGCTGCCCTGATCCTGGTGGACATTCCCATAGGCCTGCTGGAGGATGGGCCTGCCGAGAGGGTTTGTGATACTGCCGCCCGGCAGGTTCTGGGCCCCCGCAAATCCAGCGTTTTTCCAGCCCCCCGCCGGAAGCTGCTGGAAAGTACGTATCAATCCTACCCGGAAGCAAATGCCATCCATCGGCAGATAGCCGGCGGGAAAGGCATATCACAGCAGTCATATGCCCTGCTCCCCAAAATCCGGGAAGTTGATCAACTCTTGAGAAGAGAAGCTTCTGCACGGCGGATCATGCGGGAGGTACATCCCGAGGTGTGTTTCTGGGCCTTGGCCGGGGGCCGGCCCATGCAGGTCAACAAGAAAAAAAGGGCGGGATTTGCAGAGCGGCGCGACGCCTTAAAGGCAGTGTACCCGCCGTGCGACGACATTATTGCTGAAGGACTAATTGGGATAACAGGGAAAAGGGCAAGCAGGGACGATCTCCTGGATGCCCTGGCTGCGGCGGTGACCGGGCTTATCGGCGGTGCCAGGCTCAGGACCATGCCGCCCTCCCCCGCCCTGGATAATCACGGTCTGCCCATGGAGATGGCGTATTTCTCCCCGGGCAGCTAAACGCGTGGCACAGGTGTCTCGATCCTTATTTATTTATTTTTCTCGAGCCGCTGCTGTACCGCTTTCATGATGAGGGGCCAGGAGATGGTGGCGTCGCAGAGCACCTCGGCGTAGCGGCCGCCGTCCTCCGGGGCCTTGAATTTCCCCCAGGAGATGCCCTCCCGGTAGGGGGAACCGCTCAACCCGCCCCAATGGGCCGGCTCAGGGCAGAGGCGCACCCCGTATTGAAACTTCACTTCCGGAATGTCGAGACCCAGGCGGCCGTGCAGGAGTTCCAGGTAGGGGGCCACCTGCTGGGCCCAGTTGCGGGGCACCCCGCCCCCCACGGTGAAGATCCCCAGTTTTTTGGCCGCAAGCACTTTCTGAGCATAACTTCCCAGGTCCAGGAAGGGGTTGAATTTCACTGACAGAGAAGTCAGGGCCTGTGATAATTCCTCGCCCTTCTCGGTGGCCTGGCGCACCATGTAAACGGCCAGGTCCAGGCCCAGTTCCGAGTCGGTGAAGGCCGGGATAAAAACCGGCACCCCCTTCAAAAAGGCGTTGCGCAGCAATCCCGGCTGCTCGGTCTGACCCGCCAGGTGCCGTCCTAACTCCCGGCACAGGCTCGATGATGACCAGACCTGCTCGCGGTCCAGCTTCTCCAGGACCTCCCGCACCACCTCCTCGGCGTAATCCAGGTTGGCCTCCATCTCCAGGGTGTCATAGATGCGGTTGTAGCCCTGGTTATAGAGTTCCCGGTCGGAGCGGTCGGGGGGGTACTTGTAGTGGGCCCGGCCCAGGTTCTCGATGAACCCGTGGGCCACCAGCGCCCCGGTGGTGATGACCACATCGATCCAGCCCCGGTCGATCATGTCGCAGAGCATGAGGCCCATCTTGGCAACACTCATGGCCCCGGAAAACGTCCCCACCACCGTGACCTCCGGGTCCTGGACCATGGCCGCCAAAACCTCGGCCGCCTCACCTAACCGGCGCGCCCCGAAAGCCGTCTTCCCCAGGGCCCGCAGCATCTCGTCGAAATCGGTGATCTTCTCCAGGTCCAGGGCCTCCAACGGCTCCAGGCCGTCCTTGGCCCCGTCGTGATAATCCTCAGCTTTTCTTCGCATGGCCATTCCTTGAGATAGTTTTGGGGGAGGGGGCTAAGGGTGGAGGACCCTTACCCCCTCCCCCAAACCCCCTCCCCCAATCCCTTGAGTTTTTTTACAGGCTGGCAGGCCGGCACAAGCCCGCCCCCCACTAATAGGGGGTTGGGAGGGGGGCTTGGGGGGCAGGGCGGGGGAGCCGCTGCTCCCCCGGTCCTCCCCCCAATTATAATTATGCCGCCCTCAAGCGGGGCGGCGTGACTGATACATATACCCCAGCGCCTTGTACAGCACCCGGGCGGCGGTGAATTCGCTCACCCTTTGCCCGGGAATAGGGCTCAGTTCCACCAGGTCCAGGCCGACGATGGGCCCCCGCTGGGCCACGGTCTTTAACAGGGTGAGAACCTGGTAGTAGCTCAGGCCGCCGGGTTCAGGCGTTCCCACCCCTGGCATAACTCCGGGGTCAAAAACATCGGCGTCAATGCTGACGTAGACCGGGCCGGAGAGGCCCTGCAGGTGTTCGACGGCCTTGGCCCAACCCTCCGGGGTGTGCAGTTCCCTGGCCTTGAACATCTTATAGCGCGGCGCCACCCAGGCCAGTTGGCTTTCTTCCTGGGAGTAGCTCCGCACCCCCAGGGTGGTGAGGGGCCGGCCCAGGTCATATACCCTTTTTAAGGCGCAGGCGTGGGAGAGCTTGCTGCCCTCATAGCTGTCCCGCATGTCGGCGTGGGCGTCCAGGGCCACGATCTGGAGGTCCGGGTACTTGGTCTGCACGGACTGCACCAGGGGCATGGTGATGGTGTGTTCGCCTCCCAGGGCCAGGACCACCTTCCCCTGGGCCACCCAGGCCTGCACGTTTTTCCTGATCTTGTCCAGCATGGCCTGGGGCCCCGAAACCTCGGCGGTCAGGGGGGAGGCGGTGGCCAGGCGCACCGCGGCGCTGGGGTCCCAGCCGTCCTCCTCGTCCCACAGCTCCACCTGCCGGGACGCGGCCAAAATGGCCTCGGGGGCCTCCCGGGTGCCCGAGCCGTAGGTGGTGGTGGCCTCGTAAGGAATCGGCAGAATCACCGCCTCGGCATCTTTTACCGGCAGAAACCTCAGGTCCAGAAAATTGGGGAAGGACATCTCAGGACTCCTCCGGCCCGGGCTCTTTGGGCTCCATTTCCTTCAAACGGCGGTACAGGGTGGCCAGGCCAATCCCCAGCAGGCGGGCCGTGAGTTCCTTGTCCCACCCCGTCTTTTTCAGCGTCTGCATGATGGCCAGCCGCTCGATCTCCTCCATGGAGGCCCCCACGGGAATGCTGATCTGGTCGTCTTCGGGGGAGTGATGCCGCACCTCGTCAGGCAGGTCGGCCAGATCAATCATGTTCCCCTGGGACAAGGCCACGGCCCGCTCCACCACGTTCTGCAGTTCCCGGACGTTGCCGGGCCAGTAGTGGCTCTTCAGCGCCGCCATGGCCTCCGGGGCAATGCCCATGATGGCCCGGTTGTTCTCCAGGCAAAATTTGTCCAGAAAATGCAGGGCCAGGAGCGGTATGTCATCCTGCCGGTCCCTGAGGGGCGGTATGGCCAGGTGAATGACGTTTAAGCGGTAAAACAGGTCCTTACGGAAGCGGCCCTCGGCCACGGCAGCCTCCAGGTCCACGTTGGTGGCGGCAATGATCCTCACGTCCACCTTCAGGGTCTGGCTCCCCCCTACCCTCTCGAATTCCCCTTCCTGGAGCACCCGCAGGAGCTTCACCTGGGTGGAGGTGGGGATTTCGCTGATTTCGTCCAGGAAAATGGTGCCGGTGTCGGCCAGCTCGAAGCGGCCCTTGCGCTGCTGGATGGCCCCGGTGAAAGCCCCCTTTTCATGCCCGAAGAGCTCGCTCTCAATGAGCCCCTCGGGGAGCGCCCCACAGTTCAGCTTCACCAGGGCACGGTCCCGCCGGGGACTCTGCAGGTGAATGGCCTCGGCCACCAGTTCCTTGCCCACGCCGCTCTCCCCGGAGAGCAGCACGGTGCTTTTCAGTCCGGCGATGCGCTCCACCATCTGCATGACTTTGAGGAACGCCGCCGAGCGTCCCATGATGCGCCCGCTGGCGCTGCGCTCCTTCAAGGCCTGCTGCAGGCGCTGGTTCTCCGCCAGGAGTTGCTGGGTCTCCAGGGCCTTGCTCACCACCTTGCGGAGTTCGTTCATGCGGAAATCCTTGGTGATGAAGTCGTAAATGCCCTTTTTCAGCGCGGCCACCGCATCGTTCACCGTGGCCAGGCCGGAGATCATGATGGCGATAACTTCGGGCCGGATGACCCGCATGGCCTCGAAGAGATTGGTGCCCTCCATGTCAGGCAGTTTCAGGTCGATGATGGCCAGATCCACCGGCTGGCGGCGCACCTCTTCCAGGGCCGCGGCCCCGTTGGCGGCGGCGACAATCTCATGCCCCGCCTTTTTTAAGCCCGTGGCCAACGCCTCCCGGGTGGGGGCGTCGTCGTCTACAACCAGAATAACGCTCATATCAAGTTTCTTGTGGAGATATTGCCGGAATATCCCAAGAGAATTTCATCATAGAAATACCATAAAATTTCTGCGGCTGCTCAAGGAACCTGGCGGCATTTACCAGATAATTAGCCTGGAATACTTCAGAATATTTCCTTCCTACAAGCTGTCCATCCAGCCCAGGATGACCCGCACCACCTCGTCCATCACCTCCCCGGAAACCTCCCGGCTGCCCGCCTCCAGGGAGTGCCCCCGGCCCGGCAGCACGTGGAGGTCGCTGCGCACCGGGATCTGGCCCATGACCTTGCCCAGGAGGTCCAGGTGGCAGAAGGGGTCGCGGCCCCCCTGGATAAACAGGGGCGGGCACGGCAGCCCATAAAGGGGGCGGTCCCGGAGCTGTTCGGGTTTGCCCGGGGGGTGCAGGGGATAGCCCAGGAAGACCAGGCCGCTGGCCCCCACGTCCTGGGCCACGATCTGCGCGGCTATGCGGGCGCCCATGGATTTTCCCCCCAAAAACAATTCCAGGCCCTTGAATTCCTCCATCTCGGTGATGTATTCCACCACCAGGCGAAAGGCCCCCTCCAGGACCGGGTCCGAGTCGGGGTGCTTTTTGCCCTCCTCCGCATAGGGAAAATTGAAGCGCACCAGAACCAGGCCTTCCCGGGTGAGGCGCTCGTGCACCCCCGCAATGAGGGGTTGGTCCATGGTGTTGGCGGCGCCGTGCCCCAGGATGAGAATGGCGTCCATGGTGGCGTTGCCGGGAATGCCGAGAACGGCGCGAAACTCCCGGTCAGGCCCCAGCGGCAGCGTTACCTGGCGTGTCTCCATCTCCACCCCTTTCTCCCCTTTCTCGCAGAGTCTTGGGGAGCGGGGGCCAGGGGTCGCGAGGTCCCTGGCCCTCCCTGCCTTCCTAGCCAACACTTATATCAGATCGGCCTCGTCCAGCAGGATGATCTCCGGGTTAAGTTCAGCCAGGAGCCGGGACAAACCGCCGCCCCCCGGCCACAAGACCAGGTGCTCCCAGCCCCCCAGGTGCACCACCCTTTTCCCGGTGCTTACCAGGCGCTTCAGGCGCTTGGCCCAGAGGCGTTCCCGGCTGTGAATCGGCCGCGTCGCCAGCCAGGGGCAACGCTCTGAGCTTACCCTCCCGGGCCAGGCGGGCCCGACGAAATTCCCTCGCCACGAATTCGGTAAGCGTGCCGGTGGCGCCGTGGTCACACAGGCACCGCAGATTGGCTGCGGTCAGGAGTTCCCCGGCATACCGGGGCAAATGATGGCGCGCCGCGGCGCCGGTGTCAAGGGGTTTCACGGGCACGGCATGGCTTTTCCCCCAGTCCCGGGCCGCCCGGTATTCGAACGGCACCTCGGCCTGGGCCGCCACCCGGGCCACCGCGAGACTCTTTGCCGCATCGGGGGAAAGCTCACCCAGGGCCGCAGCCAACCGGCGCCGCCACCCCTTGGCCGCCCGCTCCCGGTAGCGCACCGAAAAGCGGCTGATCTCCACCGTGATCACCTCCGGCCGCAGCCGCTCAAAAAACCGCCAGGCCCTCTCGTAGCCCGCCGGGTCCCCATGCACGGTGGCCAGGAGGGCAAGTTGGCCAGTGGGGGAAGGGCCAGGGATCTGAGATCCCTGCCCTCCCCCCACACCCCCCTCCCAACCCTTTGACTGGGAGCACAGGCATCTTGCCTGTGCAGCACAGGCTGGAAGCCCGTGCTCCCGAAGATCTTGTTGGGAATGGGAGGTTGGGGAAAGGGGGAGTGCCAGGTGGCACAGGCTTTCAGCGTGTGGTAACCCTTAGCCTCCTCCGATCTCTTAATGCTCGCCCTGCTTGCCATAGTAGGTATATTCGGGGGTGTCCGGGAACTTGTAGAGGTAGCGGCGGCCGGAGACCTCCGGGGCCAGGTCCAGGTATTGCCCCCAGTTGACCACGTGCACCTCCTTCAGGTCGTCATCGGGGGAGGCCGCCACCTCCCGGGCGTTAAACACCGGGGCGTGGGCAAAGATCAGGAGGCGCAGGGCCAGGTCCATTTCCTCTTCCCAATCCCCGTTGGTGGGCGTCACCACCCCCATGTGGCGCCCCACGTAAACGACGAGGGGCTGGAAGTCCTCTTCGGTCTCCCAGTAAGTCTGCTCCTCGGCGATCCGGGTCCCGAAGGTGCGCCCGCCGCCGGTGGCCCCGAGGTACAGGAGCACCTCTTCGCCGTAAAGGGGGTGGGTCCCGTAAACCTGGTAGAGGCCGTAATCGATGCGGGGGTCGTTTAAATCCTCCAGTTCATCCGTGGTGAACGGCCCCTCCCAATCCAGGAAAATCTCTCTCGTGGCCATGCATTATCCCTCTTATGGTCATCCTGATTGAAGCGAAAGAACTCTTTGCGGCATTTCCTTCCCGGGTATTTCCGGATTAATCCTGCACGAACTCCCGCCCCTCCTTCAGGGCCATCTCCGCCTTGGCCAACTGCCTGCCCAGGTACATGGCGTGATTGAGGTCGGAGAGGGCCATGTCCCGGGCGATTTGGTGCTGGAGGGACATGGCGGTGCGGCCCCGGTATTCCTTCAGGGTAACATCCTCGGCCCGGTGTTCCACGAGAATTTCGTTCCCGTCCAGGGTGACCCGGAAATAGCCCATGGGGTCCAGGTGCATTTTCCACCGGCGCTTCTCCACCACCGCCAGGGCCCGGTCCAACTCCCGGGGGTCGATGCTGATGGAGTGGCTGAACACGGTGATGGCCCCCGGTGTCATGCCCGCCCGCCCGGCCACTTCCTGCTGCAGGGCCATCATCCCGTAAAGGTTCAGGAGCCAGGCGTCCAGGGCGTTGTGGGTGCGGAAGGTGGCGGTGAGGGTCAGCTTGTCTGCAAATTTTCGGAAAAAGGCCGACACAAAGCAAGGGCGGCTTTCCTTGGCGGTCAGGTCCCGGGTGTTGTCCCACAGGGTGAAATAGGCCTTGCGGTCTTCGGGGTCCCGCTGCAAACGCTCCGCCAAAACCTCCACCGCATCCAGCTTAAAATAGGTCCGCAACCGATGGCCATAGGTGTAGGCCTCATCCGGCCTGAGTTCACCTTCGAGAAATTCCATGTAATATTTGCCAATTTTTCCCTCGTCCAGATTATGGGCTGCCAAAATTTTAGGCTCTATTATCTGGGGCTCTTCCACTACGACCTTGACGTTTTGCAACTCCAGGCGCTCCCCCTTCTTCAGGGTCACCCGGCGGCCGAACCTGGTAATGAGAAAGAGCAAGTCCAGCCAGGCCTCCAGAGGACCTTTGCTGACAATCTGATGGGCTCGAGGATTGCTTGGGTAATAAAGAGTCTCCACCTGAGGAAGGGGTGGGACAGAGACTGGTCGTATCATTTTCCCAGCAGATTGTTCTAAAGAAGTTCGTTCAGGCCCCTCAAAATTTAAAAAAAAGACTTTTATTTGAGAGAGGATGGTGGTGTTATTAGGTTTCCCCAAAATAATGGTCGTGGTGGGATCACCCAGCCATTCTATCCGAGGCTTTCTCTCGAACATCTCAGGCTGAAGCAGACCGTCAATGAGACGGCGGGTGCCCATGATGCGGTATGGTTTTTCCTGTTCGGACCTGAGTAGCTTATATTTGACTCGTGAACCACCTCTAACCCATTCTTAAAAAAGTTTTCCAACTCCTGCTTCGACCCCGACCGGTCATGCCCGCAAATCAACAACACCTGGATCTGCGGATTATACAGCAGGTTCCGGAGGAGCTCCCGCAGGCCGTTGCCGTACAGGGTCCCGAAGACCGCGATGGGGCTGGTGGCGGGGTCAAGGTCCACCCCGGCCTCCCGGAAGCGCTCCATGACGTACTCCGGCTTGGACCACAGGGTCACTACACCTATGACCCCGTGGGGGTTCACCACCTGCAGTTTGTCGCCGAAATAAAGGGGGATGAATTCCATCTCTGGGCCGTTTATACCAAAAACCGGGCCAAAGAGATATGGGAAGTTCCCCCTGCCCTCGGAAAACTTTTGCGGAAAGCCAGGAGTTGTGGTAGGAAAAAGCATGGGCGTATTTTTCCGGCCCCTGCCTTGTTCCCCATGATCTTGTAAGACGGCTTTTTTATTTCAGGCGCAGGTTTTTTCCAAGGGAGAGACAGTCATGATGGCATTTCACGAAAGGATGTATCTCCGCAGCTTCATTGAAATCAGCAAATCCCTGGGTTCCACCCTGGCGGTGAGCGAGGTCCTGGATTTAATCGTGCGCCAGGTCGCCGACGCCATGAGCCTCAAGGGAGCCACCATCCGGCTGGTCAACCCCAAGACCAATACCCTGGAACTGGTGGCGGCAGCAGGGCTCAGCGACAAGTATCTGGGAAAAGGGGCGGTGGATCTCGACAAAAGCATCACTGACGCCCTGAGCGGCCGGCCGGTGGCCATCTACGATGTCTCCAGCGACCCCCGCATGCAGTATCCCCACGAGGCCCGGGAGGAAGGCATCGCCTCGCTGGTGGCCATCCCCATGGTCTACAAGGGCACCGTCATCGGGGCGATGCGGCTGGTGACCGCCGAGACCCGGGAATTCACCCTGGAAGAAGTGGACTTTGCCTGCGCCGTGGCCGAGCTCGGGGCCCAGGCCATCTCCAACGCCCGGATGTACGAGTCCCGCACCCGGGAACTGTATTTCCTGAAGGGCCTCCAGGAGGTCGCCAAGGCCATCAATTCGGCCCTGGAGGTCAAAAAAGTGCTGCAGCTCCTGGTCAAGACCGCCACCACCGCCCTGGACATCAAGGCCGCGGCGGTGCGCCTCCTGGACGATAAACGCCAACAGATGGAGTTGGTGGCCTCCTACGGCTTAAGCGAGCGCTACATGAACAAAGGCCCCGTCACCGCGGACAAGTCCATTGCCGAGGCCATGCTGGGGAAGGCCGTGTCCATCTATGACGTGGGCCTGGATAACCGGGCGACCTACCCCAAAGAGGCCGCGGAAGAAGGCATCAAGTCCATCCTCTCCGTCCCCATCGCTTTGAAAGGCCACGTCATCGGGGTCCTGCGCATTTACACCAGCGAGCACCGGGACTTCACCGACGACGAAATCACTTTTATTTCGTCCCTGGCCGAGCAGGCCGCCCTGGCCATGGAAAACGCCCGCATGTTCCAGAAACTCAAGGGCGAATACGAAGAGCTCATGAGCGACCTTTACCGCTTCACCGGCTACACCCGGGGGATTTAATTGGTGTGGGGGGAGGGCCAGGGAGCAGCGGCTCCCTGCCCTCCCCCCACACCCCCTCCCAACCCTATGAGTTTGTGGCCGGGACCGGGGACAGCAGTTCTCCGGTCCCGGCCATAATTTTTCATGACACTCAAGGGATTGGGGGAGGGGGTGCGGGGGAGGGGGTAAGGGTCCTCCGACCCTTAGCCCCCTCCCCCACAATCAACCAAGTCTCCCTTCTCCGGCCAGCGGTCCGTCAGGGCGCGCTCGGCCAGGTGCCGGGCCAGGTAGAGCCAATTCTTGATGGTGGTGTGCCAGTACCCTCCTTCCAGCCAGCGGCGTCCGGAGCTTGACACCGGCGGGCCAAGCAGCCTCAGGCGGGCCTGCTTCTTCAGGCGCAGCACCAGGTCCAGGTCTTCCGGGCGGCGGTTGCTGAAACCTCCCACGGACAAGAAAAGCCCCCGCCTGATCATCAGCACCTGGTCGCCATAGGGGAGCCCCAGGAGGCGGGCCCGCCGGTTGGCCCCCCAGGCGATGAAGCGCAAGGCCGGCCGCGGCGGCGTGAGATTCAGCGCAAAGGCCCCGGCGGCAAAGGCACGGTCCGCGGCCACCCGGCGCAAGATCCGCAGATGCTCTGCCGTTAGCCGCGTGTCGCCGTGGAGAAAGACCAGGAGGCCGCCGGAGGAGGCCAGGACCCCGGTGTTCATCTGCCGCCCCCGGCCCCGGGGGGCAGTGAGGACCTGCACCTGGGGAAAACGGGCGGCTACCTGCAGGGTATCGTCAGTGCTGCCGCCGTCCACCAGAATAACTTCCAGGTCCCGGTCCCGGGGGAGAATGGCCAGGGTATCTCCCAGGGTCTCCGCTTCATTTAGCACCGGGATGATGATGGAGATGGCGGCAGCAGTCACCGAAGGCCTCTTAACGATTTTTCTTACTTGCATATATGGCTAAGCCTCATTACTAAGTATCTCTTCTACCCTAATGCAATCTTGTACTCACCACAAAGACTGCATGACGATCTTTCTATTTCTCTATTACCATAATGGAAATACCGCCCCCAGAAAACCTGGCTTCCCCAAATTCTTTGGCAGGTGGCCCCCTTCTCATGATTTTTGCCAAGGAACCGCGGCCTGGCCAGGTAAAGACCCGCCTGTGCCCGCCGCTCACGCCTCAGGCCGCGGCGCAGTTGTACAGTCAATTCCTGGAAGACGTCCTGGAAGAAATGACCAAATTATCCCGGCTAAAGCTGGCCCTGGCCTACACCCCGGCATCGGCCCGGGAATTTTTCCGGAGTACGGCCGGCCCTGGTATTTTTTTAACGCCCCAAAGGGGGGAGGACCTGGGGGAACGCTTGCGGCGGGCCTTTGACTGGGGATTTAATCAGGGCGCGGGGACCGTGCTGATCCGGAACAGCGACAGCCCTGATCTCCCGGGAGCGCTGGTGCTGGAGGCCGAGGCGGTTTTGGCGAGCGGACAGGCCCAGGCGGTTTTCGGACCCTGCCCGGACGGCGGCTATTACCTGGTGGGCCTGCGGAGCCCCCAGCCTGAGCTCTTTCACGACCTAGCCTGGTCAGGACCCACGGTGCTGGCCGACACCCTGGCCCGGGCCGAGCGCCTGGGGCTCACGGTGCATCTCCTGCCCCCCTGGCCTGACATCGACACCTGCGATGATTTGCTGGCCTTCCTGAAATCCCCCCAAACCAGCCCCACCCCCGGCTGGCGCAGCTTTAACCTGGCCAAGGCCCTGCTGGAAGTAAGCTTTCTGGGGGGAGGGCCAGGGACCTGAGGTCCCTGCCCTCCCCCCAGGCCCCCCTCCCAACCCGCATAATTTTTTGGTAGTCCGGGCATCTTGCCGGACTGGCACGGGTTGGAAGCCCGTGTTATCGCCTCAAGGGATTGGGGGAGGGAGTTTGAAGGAGGGTGGCAGGGGTCCCACTGACCCCTGGCCCCCTCCCTCGAGGCTGCGCTTACAATCCAAACCGCTTTTTCAGGTTGACCAGGAGGGGGTCGCCCTGCTCCAGGCGCTTTTTGAGCTCGTAGACCTGGGTTTTCAGTTTCACCACTGCCTCTTTGAGGGCGATATTTTCCTCGTCCCGGGCCGCCAGCGCGGCCTTGAGTTCCGCCACTTCGTCCTGCCTGAGGGACGCCTGGACTTCCGGCGGGCTGGTCACCAGGTCCGGCACCACTTTATCCAGGTGGCTTTCCACCACCATGGCGTCCAGCGGGTTTCTCCCGATGGTGGGGCGTTTGGCCATGCTATACCCTCCCTTCCTGGCTGATGACCTCCCGGGCGAGGGCCCGGTAATCGTCGGCCCCGGCGCTTTTCGGCTCGTACCGGGTGATGGGCTCCCCGAAGGATGGACATTCCGCCAGCCGGATATTTTCCCGGATGACCGTCTGGAACACCAGGTCGCCGGAGCGTTCCCGCAGCATGTCCACTACCTCCCGGGCATGGCGGGTGCGGCTGTCAACCCGGCAGGCCAGGATGCCGGAGATTTTCAGCTCCGGGTTGAGGCGCTCCTGCACCACCTCCACGGTGTGCTGCAGTTGGGCCAGGCCGTCCAGGGCCATGACGTGGGCCTCCACCGGCACCAGGAGCTCCCGCACCGCGGCCAGGGCGTTGATGGTGAGGATGCCCAGGGTGGGCGGGCAGTCGATCAGGATATAATCCCAGTGTTGCGCCGGCAGCTTGTTGAATTGCCGCCTTAGTATCGTTTCGGCCCCCAGTTCCCCGGCCAGGATCTTTTCCACCCCCACCAGCCAGGCCGACGACGGCGCCACTTCCACCCCCGGGGCCTTAGTGGCCTGGACAAAATCCAGCAGCCCACCCCCGTCCAGGAACATGTTCATGACCCCTTTGCCGGGGTCATCGAGGCCGAACCAGGACGTGGCTGAGTGCTGCGGGTCAAGGTCCACCATGAGCACCCGGCGGTTCTGCTCCCCCAGGGCCGCAGCCAGGTTGACGCTGGTGGTGGTTTTGCCGCTCCCCCCCTTCTGGTTGGCGATGGCCAAGGTCCGCATGGTCCAGTCCCTCCCCTACCCTCTTGTGGTCAGTGATTCATCTTGATCAGGACGATTATTCTGCCGCCGGCGTGCACAACCCGGCCCCCAAAAAAGGCACCCCGAGTAGGGTCTCAGGCCTTTTCGGACCTCCCGGCCTTTGCCAGCCGGGCCACTCGGGGTGTTGTGCCTCGAACCACCAACGGCCTCACCTATAGGGGCCTCCGGTGCAGATTTTTTTCACCATGCCACAGGCTCATCCGTATGTCAACCATTGATGGTATAAGGATAAATTCAAGACACGTCTGGCCGATTAAACCTTTTGTCCTTATCCCCACTCTAATTTTATGGTATCGTGATCCACGGCGCAGCACGGGGAGTTTGCCGATGTTATTTACCTTCGAGGAAGCCTCATCATGAGCCGGTTATGGAGTAAAATTTTGGTCATGGGCGCCGGCCTGGCCCTGATCCTGGCCGTGGCTCAAGCCCTTGGTGCCAGAGTTCCGACTGCGGGGGTTTCTTACCTGCCCGAACTGGAGAGGGCGATTTTTCATTTCACCAATGAGGTGCGCCAAAAAAACGGCTTTTCTACCCTGACCTGGGAAAATTGCCTGCGTGATGTAGCCCGGGCTCACAGCGCCGACATGCTGGTGAGGAATTATTTCGCCCACAACAGCCCCGAGGGCCGCACGCCTTTCGACCGTATCCGGGCCGGATGCCGGTATCCCATGTCCTGGACGGGAGAAAACATCTGGATGGGCAGCGGCTACCCGGCCGGGGATGTCAGGCAGTTGGCCCGCATCGTCGTGGATAGCTGGATGTCCAGCCCGGGCCACCGGCAAAATCTGCTCCACCCTGAGTTCACCGACATCGGGGTGGGTGTGGCCGCCAGCGGCCGGGAAGTCCGGGTCACCCAGGCCTTTTTTGGCCGTCAGGCACCGAGATGAACAACGTCGCTTTCGGTTTTTCTTTTTTATTTTTATTTGCCAAAACAACTCGAGGAGTCAGCCATGGCCGATTTAAAAACCGTCTCCACTGATCTGGTTGCCAAGCTGGATCTGCAGTACGAGCCTGTGGGCGTGGTCCTTTACAAACAGGGCGACCCTCTCCCCGAGGGCCTGCTTTTTACCACCGAGAACCTCAAAAGCTACTGCCAGGCCCTGGCTTTGGCCGGCAAAGGCATGACGCTCCTCCTGGACCGGGAACACCAGGGCTGCAAACTGGGCACCTCGGTTCTGGGCTTTGAATCTGAGGATCTGGAGCGCTTCCTGGACGACGGGGTACTGGAAAAATACGGGGTGGGGCTGTTTGCCAGCGAGGAGGCCTCCGCCGCCACCATCCAGCAGTCAACCTATCTGGACAAGGGGAAAACCAGGGCGGCGCTGGTGGCGCCTCTGTCCACCTTTACCGAGACCCCGCAGGTAGTGGTTTTCACCGCGGACAGCGAGCAGGTCATGTGGCTCCTCTACGCCGTGAATTACGAGCGGGGCGGCAAGATGGACCTGCCCCAATCCGGCGGGGCCTTGGGGGGCTGCGCCGACATCACCGCCTTTCCCCTGCTCACCGGCGCACCCAACGTTACCTTCCTGGGCCTGGGCTGCCGCATCAAATCCGCGCTGGGCCCCTGCCACCTCATGATGGGCGTCCCGGGAAATTCCCTGGCCACACTCCACACCCATATCCTGGACATGGCCAAGCCCATCGCCATGCTCAAAAAGGCCAGATCCGGAGCTTAAGAATGCTTGTGGGGGGCGGGCCCAGGAGCGGTGGCTCCCTGCCCCTCCCCCACAATAACCATGGCCCCGGTTTACTTTAACCCATAGAGGTCCTTGAATTTGCTATTGAGGTAATCCTGCAGGAAGCGGGAGTTCAGTTCCTCCCCGGTGACCCGCTGCACCAGGTCCCGGGGCCGGTAGCGGCTCCCCTGGGAGTGAATATTGTCCCGCAGCCACTGGAGGAACGGCGAGAATTCCCCCCGGGCGAACCTCTCGTCCAGGCCGCCCACCTCCTCGGCTGCCCTGGCGAAAAACTGGGCGGCGTAAATATTCCCCAGGGTGTAGGTGGGAAAGTAGCCGAAGAGCCCGGCGGACCAATGCACGTCCTGCAGCACCCCGTCCCGGTGGTCGGGCGGTGTTAGCCCCAGGTATTCCCGCATCTTGGCATTCCAGGCCTCCGGCAGGTCCCGGACCTCCAAGCCGCCGTTGATGAGGCTGCGCTCCAACTCAAAGCGCACGATGATATGCAGGTTGTAGGTGACTTCGTCCGCCTCGACCCGGATGAGGCTCGGGGCCACCCGGTTGATGGCAAAGTGAAAGGCGTCCAGGTCCACGTCCCGCAGGGCCGGGAAGAGCTCCTGGGCCCGGGGGTAGAAGCTCCGCCAGAACCCCGGCGAGCGCCCCACCAGGTTTTCCCAGGTGCGGGACTGGGATTCATGGATGCCCAGTGACACGTCCATGCCCCGGGGCGTGCCCCAGTGCTCCTGGGGTAGGCCCAGGCTATAGAGGGCGTGTCCGGCTTCGTGCAGGGTGCCGAAAAACGCCGCGTTGAAAAAATGCTCGTCGTAGCGGGTGGTGATGCGGATGTCCCGGGGGCCGAGCCCCGTGCTGAAGGGGTGGGCGGTGGGATCCAGGCGCCCCGCCTCAAAGTCGTAGCCGATCTTCACCACCGCCTCCCGGGCGAACTGCTCCTGGACCGCGCGCGGGTAGATGCCGGTGGAGAATCCCCTCGTCGGGACTGAGACTGCTTCCCCGGATGGCGTCCAGCAGCCCCACCAGGGATTCCCGCAAATTGCTGAACAGGACTTCCAGCCCGGCCGCGGTCTCCCCCACTTCGTAGCCGTCCAGGAGGGCGTCGTAGGGTTCGGCGGCGTAGCCATAGGCCTCGGCTTGCTGCCGGGACAGGCTTACCAGGCGCTCCAGGAAGGGCTGGAAGGAATCCCAGTCGTTTTTGGGGCGGGCCTCCTCCCAGGCGGTCTGGCCCTCGGCCGCGGCCTGTGCCAACGCCACCGCCAAATCCGGGGGGATGCGGGTCGCCCGTTCATAATGGCGCCGCCATTCCCTCAGATTGACGGCCTCGGTGCCCTCCGGGTCAGCCGCCAATGCACTGCCTGCCACCCGGTCCAAGTGCTCCCCCACCCGGGGGTCGGTCTCCCGTTCGTGCAGCAAGCGGGCCAACAGGCTCAACTGCGCCGCCCGGTGGGCGTGGCCCTTGGGGGGAATGCAGGTGCGCTGGTCCCAGGCCAGGAGCTGCTCCACCGTATACAGAGTGGCCGTCTCCCGGCTGTGGGCCGCCAGCCACTGGTAGGCTTCTTCAGGGTTCATGTCGTAGTCCTCGAATGATTTAGATGCGGGGTCTAAGTGAAAAAAGAGGGGGTGCAATGAAAAAAATTTATGGTTTCCGAAAATAGTGCCGATCAATCAGGCAAGTCCCATGACCCCTCCACACCCGGCCTGGGTTTTCTCGGAAACCCGGGCCATTTTTTTTGGGCGCTGCCTCTCTCCCAAGCAACACCTATTTCGCCGTGGCCATGAGCACCAGGCCGGCGACAATCAGGCCGATGGCAGTGAGGGTGCCGCACAGCTGCCAGCGCTGCCAGGATTGGGAAGGCGGCGGGGACTGCGGCCGGCGTGCGGACTGGCGGCGCCCCACGCCGGAGAGCACAAAAATAATCAGGCCCACCAGAGCCAGGATTTGCCCAAGACCGCCCTTTTCCATGCTCATCCTCTAGGGAAACGCCCTCGATCCTTGCAAAGTTCTTCTGCAATTACAGCATGGTTCAGCGGGGAAAGCAATCCCTCGCTTCGGAAAGGCCGGCGCTGAACCTCAATCACAGAGCTCGGCATAGATTTCCACCACATGCTTTACCGGCACCCTCATCCCGGCCCGGGACAGCATGTCGGTGATCTGCAGCATGCAGGCGGGGCAGCCCGTGGCCACCACCTGGCATTGGGACTTGGCGATATTTTCCTGCTTGCGCTTGCCGATGGCCGCCGAGGTTTCGTAGTGCTGCAGGTTGAAACTGCCGCCGCAGCCGCAGCACCAGTCGGACTCGGGCATTTCCTTGAACACGTAGCCCGGGTTGGCCCGGAGGAGGGCCCGGGGCTGGGCCGCCACCCCCAGGGATTTTTTCAGGTGGCAGGGATCGTGGTAGGTGATGCTGGTCTGCCCGGCTTGTTCCCCCACGGCGGCGGGCGCCACCCCCACCTTGTCCACCAGGAACTGGCTGACGTCCAGGGTCCGGTCCGCCAGGGCCGCAACCCTGGCCTGCTCCTCAGGCGTGGCGTCCTGGAGCATGAGGGGCCACAGCTTCTTGATGGTGGAGCTGCAGGTGGCGCAGGCCGTGATGAGATAGTCATAGGGCGCGGCCGGGTCGTCCAGGAGTTTCAGGTTGTGGCGGACCAGCTTTGCGAAGGTTTGGGTGTCGCCGCTGGCCAGGGCCGGGATGCCGCAGCAGCCCTGGCCCACCGGGAGATGCACCCCCACGCCGTGGTGCTCCAGGACCTTGAGCGTGGCCTCCCCCACCTGGGGAAAAATCTTGTCGATGAGGCAGCCCACGAAGAAGGCCACCTTGAGGTTGGCGGCGCCGGGCGCGGTGTCGAGCCCGGGGAGCTGCTGGTGCCAGGGCACCGGGGCCAGGGGTTTGAAGTGCCGGCCGGCCAGGAGCGGCGACATGAAGCGGGCGCAGGAGGAGCCCAGCAGATCGTCCACCGGCTTGACGAAGATCCCCTGGAACCTGGCGCCCCAGGCCATGACCCGGTTAAACCAGTCCGGCTTGCTGAGGAAACCCCGGAAGATGATCTTCTTCCAGGGGGACAGCCCCATGTAGCCGGACAGGATGGCCCGGGCCTTGATGAAAATGTCCAGGACCTTGACGCCGCTCGGGCAGTTGGCGGCGCAGGAGCCGCACAACAGGCAGCGGTTCAGGTGATCCTGCACCCCCTTGGGGTTCGTGAGGATTTCCCGGGCCAGGCCGTCGAGCAGAGCCAGCTTGCCCCGGGCCACATCGGCCTCCCGCCCGGTTTCGGCAAACAGCGGGCACACCGCCTGGCACAGCCCGCAGCGCATGCAGGCCACCATCTGGTCATCCAGCTCCTTCATGAGGCGGGCCAGCTCTTTGAGGCTGGACATCATTTTCTCCTAATGTAAATGCAGTAATGGGTCTTATGGGGGGAGGGCCAGGGAGCAGTGGCTCCCTGCCCTCCCCCCACACCCCCCTCCCAACCCTTAGAGTTGTGACCGTAGACACAGTTCACCTGCTAACATCTCCACAGGGATTGGGGAGGGGGTGTGGGGGAGGGGGTAAGGGCCCACCGGCCCTTAGCCCCCTCCCCCACTACTCACCGCTCACGAGCCCACTCCCCGATGCTCTTGCCGGGATTGAGAATGTTCTTGGGGTCCAGGGCCGCCTTGATGCGCTTGGAGTAGAGGATGGTGCCCCGCGCCCACCTCTTTTTCCATGTAGCGGGACTTGGCCGCGCCGATGCCGTGTTCCCCGGAAAGGGTGCCCCCCATCCCCAGGGCGGCGTCGAAAATAGCGTCCACTGCGGCCTCCACCCGGTGCCACTCCTGCACATTCCGGCGGTCGGTGAGGATGGTGGGGTGGAGATTGCCGTCCCCGGCGTGGCCAAAGGTGCCGATGGGGAGATCGAAGCGCCGGCTGATCTCCTGGATGGCCTGTACCATGGCCGGAATTTTGCTCCGGGGCACGGTGGCGTCTTCCAGGACTACGGTGGGCTTGAGCTTGGCCAGGGCCGAGAGCGCCGCCCGCCGGGCACTCCACACCCGGTCCCGCTCGGCGTCGTCTTTAGCGGCATGGACTGACGTGGCGCCATGCTCGCGGCAGATGGCCTCCACCTTTTGGGCTTCCTCCGCCACCACGGCGGGATGGCCGTCCACCTCGATGAGGAGGAGCGCCGCCGCGTCCACGGGGAGGCCGGCGTGGCTGTAATCCTCCACGGTGCGGATGGTGAAGTTGTCCAGGAATTCCAGGGTGGCGGGCACGATGCGGTTGGCGATGATGGCGGCCACGGTCTCCGAGGCCCCAGAAACGTCCCCGAAGGTGGCCAGCATGGCCTGCCGGGCCTGGGGGAGCGGGATGAGCTTGAGGATAATCTGCGAGATGACCCCGAGCGTCCCCTCCGAGCCCACCAGGAGCCCGGTGAGGTTGTAACCGGTGACGCACTTGACGGTGCGGGAGCCGGTCTTGATGGTCTCCCCCGCGGCCGAGAAAAACTCCAGGCCCATGATGTAATCCAGGGTGACGCCGTATTTCAGGCCCCGCAGGCCCCCGGCATTTTCCGCCACGTTGCCCCCCAGGGTGGACACCGCCATGCTCCCGGGGTCGGGGGGGTAGAAGAGCCCCCTGGCCTCCACCGCCTGGGCCAGCTTGGCCGTGACCACCCCCGGCTGCACCACGGCGTACAGGTCCTCTTCGTTGATCTCCAGGATCTGATTGAGGGCATTGGTGAGTACCACCACGCCCCCCGGATGGGGAATGGTGCCGCCGCTGAGATTGGTGCCCGCGCCCCTCACCGTCAGGGGCAGGCCGTTCTCGTTGCACAGGCGCGCCACCCGGCCCAGGAGTTCCGTGGTCTTGGGCCGCACCACCAGCGCCGGCAGGACCGGTTCCAGGACCGCGGCATCATAGGCATAGGTGAGGCGGTCGGCCTCCTGGAGAAACACCTGGTCCTTGCCCAGGAGTTGCTGAAATTCTTTTGCCAGGCTGTCGCTGACCATATTGTTCTCCTTCCGGGGGTGGGGACTCGTCTACTCTTAATTTTACATATATTTTTAAGCTGGCCAGAAATAATTGGTAAGACCATTTTATTTCCTGTTAAAATAATCTCTTCTGGAGAGGTGGTCTTATCTTTATCTGCATACAATGGGGTGCCGGCTCAGCCTTTTTAGCCTCTTACTCCCCGAACCGACCCCAAAAACGGCGGAAATCGGTTAGGCCTGCCCCCGGCCCGTGGCGGCAGGTAACGGCACCAGACCCAGGGCCCGCTTCTCCTGGACAAAATTCAGCACAAAGGTGATGTGCCGTTTCATGGCGGCGTAGGCCGCCTCGGGATCATGGTCCTTGATGGCCCTGAAGATCTCGGTATGCTGCTGGCCGATCTGCTCCAGGTTCCCCGGTTCTTCATACAGGTAGTGGAGATTCTCCCTGATGCCGTAGTGCAGCATGTCGTAAAAGGTCTTCATGATGTGGATCTGCACCGGGTTTTTGGTGGCATAGGCGATGGCCATGTGAAAGGACACGTCCTCTTCGATGCCCAGGCGCCCGCCCCGGTTTTCCTCCAGCATCCGGGCCAGGGCCTTTTCCAGGACCTGCAGGTCCTCGGGGGTGGCCCGCTGGGCCGCCAGGCTCACTCCCTGCCCCTCGAGGCCCATCCGCACCTCCAGGAGTTCCTCCAGGGTGGGGTTGTGGCCCTCGATCATGGCGGCCAGGGGGTTGGCGTCCCGCTGGTCGCTGATGGAGCGCACGAAGGTCCCCTGCCCCTGGCGGTGTTCCAGAAGCCCCATGGTCACCAGCTGTTTGATGGCCTCCCGCACCGTGGGGCGGCTCACCCCCAGGGCCTGGGCCAGGTCCCGCTCCGGCATGATCTGCTCCCCGGGCCGCAGCTGCCCCCGGAAAATCAAATCCCGGATCTGTTCATAGGCCTGGTCCGAAACGCGCTTCACCTTGATGGGCTTGAGTAACGGCGCCATGCGCACCTCCGGATGAAAAAATGCGCCCTGCCAATTTTTCCCTTGACAAGCATTTTACGGTTTCATACCCTATTGTCAAGTGGTATTACCAATTAATATTTCCTTAACTTTTCGGTTGTTTTTGTCTTGGTAAGACCAATTGCGTTGGCTCACCCAGCCACCGCCCTACCCTTTAGCACATCTATAGAGGCAAAAGCCATGGAGGCACAGACCGACCTCACTCTTTTCAAGGAAAAGGCCGCGGCCGTGCAGGTGGTGGTCACCGAGGTGGCGGATTTACCCGCCGCCTTTGCTTATGCCGTTGACCTCACCACCCGGCAGGGCGGCCGGGAATTGGCCGCGTTCGGCTGGCAGGGCCCGGACCGGGAAGCCCTGGAGGAGGCCTGCCGCCGGGTGGACCTAAGCCTGGTGGCGGATCAACCTGCGGGAGCACGCCGGCACCCTGCACACCGCCCTCACCCTGGCCGACTTTGGTATAGCCGACACCGGCAGCCTGGTCCTGGACTCCAGCTCCGAGGACCTGCGCCTGGCCACCATGCTGGCCCAAACCCATGTCGCGGTCCTCCCCGTCTCCCGCCTGCGGCCCAGCGCCTTCGCCCTGGAGGACGAACTGCACCGCCTGATGGCCTCGCCCCCCCGCTACCTGGCCTTCATCACCGGCGCCTCCCGCACCGCCGACATCGAGCGGGTCCTCACCATCGGCGTCCATGGACCGGAGGAAGTGCACGTACTCATACTTAAGGATCAGGAATCATGATCGACACGGCCCAGAACCTCAAGGACTACAAGAAGCGCCTGAAAAAGGCCCTGGACAACAAATTCCTGCGCGCCGCCATGGGGACCTTTGCCACGGCGTACAAGGAAGCCCAGGGCCGCATCTTCCAGGGGGTGGACGTGGAGGGCCTGCGCCGGGAAATCGCCCGGAGGAAAGCCGAGGCCCTGCCCCGCCTGGAGGAGCTGTACCAGGCTTTCAAGGCCAAGGCTGAAGCCGCCGGGGTCAAGGTGCACCTGGCCGCCACCGCCACCGAGGCCAACCAGATCATCGCCGGCATTGCCCGGGGCCATGGGGTCAAAAAGATCGTCAAGTCCAAGTCCATGACCGCGGAGGAGACCTTCCTGAACGACCACCTGGAGGCCGAGGGCCTGGAGGTGGTGGAAACGGACCTGGGGGAGTGGATCATCCAGCTGCGCCACGAAGGGCCGTCCCACATGGTCATGCCCGCCATTCACCTGTCCCGCCAGGAGGTGGCCGACCTGTTCACCAAGGTGACCGGCGAACCCCAGGAACCCGACATCGCCAACCTGGTGAAGGTGGCCCGCCGGGAGCTGCGCAAGGCTTTCCTCACCGCCGACATGGGCATCTCCGGGGCCAACTTCGCCATCGCCGAGACCGGCACCCTGGGCATTATCAGCAACGAAGGCAATGCCCGCCTCACCACTACCCTGCCCCGGGTCCACGTGGCCCTGGTGGGGGTGGACAAGCTGGTGCCCGATCTGCACTCGGCGCTCCGCATTTTGAAGATTTTGCCGCGCCGGGCTACCGGCCAGACTATTACTTCGTACGTCACCTGGATCACCGGGGCCAACGAGTGCCGCACCGCCCCCGGCGGCACCAAGGAAATGCACGTCGTCTTCCTGGACAACGGCCGCCTGGCCCTGGCCCGGGACCCCGTGTTTTCCGAGGCCCTGCGCTGCATCCGCTGCGGCTCCTGCGCCAATGTCTGCCCCATCTACAGCCTGGTGGGGGGGCACAACTACGGCCACGTCTATATCGGCGCCATCGGCCTCATCCTCACCTATTTCTACCACGGCCGCAAAAACGACCGGGCCATCGTGCACGAACTGCCTCAACTGCCAGGCCTGCAAGGCGGTGTGCCCGGCCGGCATCGATCTCCCCCACCTCATCAAGGAAACCTACTGCGAGGTGCTGAAAGGGGAAGACAAGCTGCCCCTCAAGAACAAGCTGTTGCGCCGGGTCTTGAAAGACCGCAAGCTCTTCCATTTCCTCCTGCGCCAGGCCAAACTGGCCCAGAAGCCCCTGGCCGGGGACAAGGGCTTTATCCGCCACCTGCCCTTCTTTTTCGGCAAAGAACATGGCTTCCGGAGCCTGCCGGCCCTGGCCCGCAAATCCTTCCGGGACCTGTGGCCCAAGCTCTACCAGAAAGTGGACCACCCCCGCTACCGGGTGGCCCTGTTCGGCGGCTGCCTGGTGGACTTTGTCTATCCCGAGCAGGGCGTGGCCTTCCTGAAGGCCCTGAAAGGCCAGGGGGTGCAGGTGGAGTATCCCCTGGGGCAGACCTGCTGCGGGTTGCCCGCCAAGATGATGGCGGAAAAGGCAGTGGCCCGGGAAGTGGCCCTGCAGAACCTCGCGGCCCTGGACCCGGCGGAGTACGACTATATCCTGACCCTGTGCGCTTCCTGCGGCTCCCACATCAAGGAGGCCTACCCCAAGCTCCTGGCCGGGGAACCCGCCGCGGTGAAGGCAGTGCAGCTGGCGGACAAGCTCATGGATTTCAGCTCATTTCTGACCCGGGTCCTCAAAGTTACGCCCGAGCGCTTCCGGGGCGGCAAAAAGAAGGTGGCCTACCACTCCCCCTGCCACCTCTGCCGGGGTCTGGGGGTGGTGCAGGAGCCCCGGGACTTGCTGGCCACCGCTGGCCTGGAGTACCTTCCCGCCCGGGACGAGGACGTCTGCTGCGGCATGGGCGGCACCTTCTCCGCTGATTTCCCGGAGCTGTCGGCCGAGTTGCTCAAGAAGAAACTGGACGCGGTGGAGGAAACCGGCGCCGACCTCCTGGTCACCGACTGCCCCGGCTGCGTTTTGCAGCTCAAGGGCGGCATGGACCAGCGCGGCGGCAAGATCAAGGTCAAGCACATCGCCGAAGCCGTGGCCGAGGCCCAGAAAGAATAACGTAGCGGAGAGGGGTAAGGGCCAGTGGGCCCGCGCCCTCCCCAAACCTGACCTTTAATTTGATGGAGGGTAAAGCTGATGACCTGGTTGCAACACTACAACCCCCTGGGGAACCTGGCGGTATCCGCCATCGTAGCAGCCATTCCGTTGTTCATCCTGCTGTATATGCTGGGAATCCGCCGTTCCAAAGGCCACTACGCGGCGTTTTTCGCCACCCTGGCCGCGGTCCTGCTGGCCATCATCGCCTGGGGCATGCCGGTGGGCTACGCGCTTTCGGCCACGGTGTATGGGGCGGCCTTCGGTATCTTTCCCATCGTCTGGATTGTGGTGACCGCCATCTGGGTCTACAACATGACGGTGGAGTGCGGCGATTTCGAGATCATTAAGAATTCCCTGGCCTGCGTCACCGATGACCGCCGCCTCCAGGCCCTGTTCATCGCCTTTGCCTTCGGGTCCTTCATCGAAGGCACCGCCGGGTTCGGCACGCCGGTGGCCATCACCGCGGCCATGCTGGTGGGCCTGGGCTTCAACGCCCGCTACGCCGCCGGCGTCTGCCTCATCGCCAACACCGCGCCCGTGGCCTTCGGCGCCATCGGCATCCCCATCGTGGTGGCGGCCGGGGTCACCGGCCTCAACATGATGCACATCAGCCAGATCGTGGGGCGCCAATTGCCCTTCCTGTCGCTCATCGTGCCCCTGTGGCTGTCGGTGACCATGTGCGGCTGGAAACGGTCCCTGGAGGTTTTGCCGGCCATCATCGTGGCGGGCGTGTGCTTTGCCGTCTCCCAGTTCCTGGTCTCCAACTTCATCGGCCCGTATCTGCCGGACATCATTTCCGCCATCGTCACCATCATCGGCCTGGGCATATTTTTACGCCTCTGGAAGCCCAAGCAGGTCTTTCATTTTGCCGATGAAAAACCCGCCGGGCCGGTTTCTTGTCAATATTCTGCCAGCGAAGTGGTGCGGGCCTGGGCCCCTTACGTCATCCTGGCCGTCATGGTGTTTTTGTGGGGCCTGGAATCCGTCAAGGCTGTCCTGGCGCCCATCGGTACCAAGTTTGACTGGCCCTTCCTCCACAACCTGGTGATCAAGACTGCCCCCATCGTGGCCAAGGATACCCCCTATGCCGCGGTCTATAACGTCAACATCGGTACCGCCGCGGGCACCGCCATTTTTATCGCCGGACTCATTTCTGTGCTTATCATGCCCAACTACGGCTTCGGCCGGGCCTTTGCCTGCCTGGGCCGCACCATCTACATGCTGCGTTTCCCCATCCTCACCATCGCCCTGATCCTGGGGTTAGCGTTTATCATGAACTACTCCGGCATGAGTTCCACCCTGGGTCTGGCCTTTACCTCCGCGGGCGTGGCCTTCCCGTTCTTCTCGCCCTTCCTGGGTTGGGTGGGTGTGTTCCTCACCGGCTCGGACACCTCCTCCAACGCCCTGTTTACCTCCCTGCAGAAAACCACGGCCCAGGGCATCGGCGTCGATCCCCACCTCATGGTGGCGGCCAACTCCAGCGGCGGCGTCACCGGCAAGATGATCTCCCCCCAGAGCATCGCGGTGGCCTGCGCCGCCACTGGCCTCGTGGGCGAAGAAGGGGCCATTTTCCGCTGGACCTTCTTCCACAGCGTCGGCATGTGCCTGGTCATCGCGGTCATCACCCTGCTCCAGGCCTACTGGCTCAGTTTCATGCTGCCCTGAGCGCGGCATATCGGTAACCTTGGGGAGGCGGGCAGAGCCTCTGGTCTTTGCCCCCTTTCCCAAGTCCCACGCCTTTAACCTCTCGGTCCTCCCCCACCCATTTGGTTCAGGCCTGCGACCATGGATCAGCACCTCATCAGAACCTTGACCAAAATCTTCATGGCTGGCCTTAAGGCCGTGGACCCTGAAGCAGCGGTGCACCGCCACGTTGACTTGGCCGGAGACCGCCTGCGGGTGGGGGAGCACGTCTATCCCCTTGATTCCTTTAAGAGAATCATCGTCACCGGCGCCGGCAAGGGCACCGCGCCCATGGCCCGGGCCCTCGAAGACATCCTGGGGGAGCGTCTTACCACCGGTTGGATCATCGTCAAATACGGCCATGGCCTCCCCCTGAAAAAGATTGCCGTGTTCGAAGCTGGCCACCCCGTGCCCGACCAGGCCGGCCTGGACGCCACCCGGTTGATCCTGGGCGAGCTGGCCCAATGCACCGCCGAGGACCTGGTGTTATGCGCCTTCTCCGGGGGCGGCAGCGCCCTGACCCCCGCCCCCCGCCCCCCCGTGAGTTTTGCGGAAAAGCAGCAGACCACCCAGCTCCTGCTTGATTCCGGGGCCGCCATCGATGAAGTGAACACCCTGCGCAAACACCTGTCCATCATTAAAGGCGGGCAGCTGGCCAAAATTGCCTATCCGGCCACGGTGGCGGCGCTGTTGTTATCCGACGTGGTGGGAGATCCCCTGGACGTCATCGCGTCCGGCCCCACCGTCCCCGACCCCGGCACCTATGCCGATTGCCTGGCCATCATCGCCCGCCACGGGCTTAACGACGTGCTGCCGGCGGCCGTGGTCCAGCTGCTTCGGGACGGCGCCATGGGCAATATTCCCGATACCCCCAAGGCCGGCGACCCGGTGTTCAGGAAGGTTCAGAACCTGGTGGTGGGGAGTAACCGGGGCGCCCTCCTGGCGGCGGCGCGGGAGGCCAGGCAGCTGGGCTACAACGTCCTCATCCTGTCATCTTTTTTGCAGGGGGAAGCGAGCGCGGTCGCCGGGGTCCTGGCGGGCATCGGCAAGGAGATCGTCATGTCGGGCAATCCTATCCCGGCGCCTGCCTGTGTCCTGGCGGGGGGCGAAACTACCGTGAGGATCAGGGGCGGGGGCAAAGGCGGCCGCAACCAGGAACTGGCCCTGGCGGCAGCCCTGGCCCTGGAGGGTTGGCCGCACATCGCTCTCCTCAGCGCCGGCACCGATGGCACGGACGGTCCCACCGACGCGGCCGGCGCCATGGTGGACGGGGATACCTGCCGCAAGGCCCGGCAGCGGGGGCTAAGTCCTGGGGATTACCTGGCGGACAACGATTCGTACCATTTCTTCGATCAGCTGGGGTTGTTATTCAAAACCGGGCCCACCCGCACCAATGTCATGGATCTGATGTGCCTCCTGGTGGATAAGCGCCCCAGCCACGGGTGACTTGAATCTATTGTGGGGGAGAGGGCTAAGGGCCGGTGGGCCCTTACCCCCTCCCCCACACCCCCTCCCCCAATCCCTTGATTTTTATAGATCTTCCAAAGCCATGGCCGCAGGCCCACGGCTCTGGAAAAACTTAAAGGGTTGGGAGGGGGGTGTGGGGGGAGGGCAGGGAGCCACTGCTCCCTGGCCCTCCCCCCACTTATTTCCCTTCATAAATCTCGGGGTTGAGGCATGATTCCGGCCGCTCGCCCCGCAGCATGGCCAGAAGATTCCTGGCCGCCAGCAGAGCCATGCCCGTGCGGCTGCTGGTGGTGGCCGACCCGATGTGGGGGGTGATGACGGCGTTGTCAAGCTCGGCCAACCCCTCGGCCATGCGGGGCTCAAACTCGTAGACATCCAGGCCGGCGCCGGCGATGCGGCGGGAACTGAGCGCCGCCACCAGGTCATCCTCCTTGATGACGGGGCCCCGGGCCGTATTGATGAGGATGGCGGTGGGCTTCATCCGGGCCAGGGTCTCGGCCCTGAAGAGGTGCCGGGTGGCAGGAGTGAGCGGCGTGTGGATGCTGATAAAATCAGACTCTGCCGCCAGCTCGCCGAAAGAAACCAGCCGGGCCCCGAGCTCGGCCTTCAGGGTCTGGTTCTCCTGCCCGCTGACATTGGTGTAGAGGACCTGCATGCCAAAGCCCCTGGACATCAGGGCCACCGCGGTGCCAATGCGGCCGGCCCCTACAATCCCCAAGGTCTTTCCCGTTACCCCCAGCCCCAGGAACTGGAGGGGACCCCATCCCGGCCAGCTGCCCGAACGCATGATGCGGTCGGTTGCCACGATGCGCCGGGCCACCGCGAAAAGCAGAGCCCAGGCCAGTTCGGCGGTGGCGAGGGTGAGTACCCCGGGGGTGTTGGAGACGGGCATCCTCCGCCGGGTGGCCTCGGCCACATCGATGTTGTCAAAGCCCACGGCGAAGTTGGCATAACCCCTGAGAAGCCTTGGCGGCATCGAAGAACTCGGCGTCGATGCGGTCGGTCATGAGGCCGATGACACCGTGCTTGTCGGCCACGTGGGCCAGCAGTTCCTCCCGGGTAAGCGGCCGGTCCTCGGGGTTTACTGCCACTTCACAGGTTTCTTTGAGGAGATCAAGGCCTGCCTGGGGGATAAGCCGGGTGACGTAAACTTTGGCTTTCAGCATACCCTCTTATACCACGGCCGCCACCAAACCAAAATGGCGAAGCCGGCGTCGACAACGGCATGGGGCGTTCACATGGACCGGTTAAAATGATATACTGGTAACCAATCTTCAATTACCCTGCCGGCCGACCTCCATCTCTGAGGAGGACATCATGGACACTTTTGGACAATCTAAAGAATCCTTGCAATTGACACAAGCTGCCTTGGAGGCCGAAACCCACGAAGCAGTGCAGGTTTCCCGCCGCTTGAATGACAATTTAATTGAAGCCATCAGAGGTATCTGGCGGCAACTGCTGTTTATCTGGGTGGTGGTGATAATCCTGGCAGTTTTTTACCTGGTGGTTTTGGGATATATGCCTCTCACCTCGAAATTGGCCCAAGAAAAAAATCGGGTACTGCCAGGTACCGGGGTGCAAGTGACCGAAGCTGAACCGGCCCAGGATTCCCGAACCCCCGTCCCTAATGGCCTGGAAAATGAAAACCTGCTAAGACTCCTCAATACTATTCGTGATGCTCATTACAAAAAAGATATGCCTATGTTTCTGCAGGCTTATTCCCCCACCTTCCCGCAAATCGAACAAAAACGGGAACTGACCGCGAAAAGTTGGCGGCGTTATGATTTCCTTGATATGCAATTTCAAGTCACCGGAGTACGTCAAGAGAACGAGAATACACTTGCCGGGGTAGTGAACTGGACCTTCAAGACCTTGGATCGAAAGAACCATACCATCTCGACAACCTCCAGGGCTTATGACGTCAAATTTACGAAAGAATCGGGGCGATGGGTGATTCAAAATCTAGAGGCACAGACTAAAGAGCTAAAACATTAAGGGTAACAGGGAAGTACAGTCTATATCCTACGGACTGAACTGGATCTGCGTCATCGCAAAGCATTATTTAGCAAGACCTAAATTTATGGGTTGTCTCCAGCAGGTTTCTCATCAAGTGCCGATGGTAAAGAAAGTATATGGTTTCGTCCCGTCACTCTTCAATTCTTTAGCACTGCCAGTCTGCCAGTGGAAAATTCCTTTATTTTCATTACACTAGCCGTCGTCGCCCTTCTCCTTGGGGTCACCTGGTGGTATGCCCAATCCACCAGCCGTCTCCTCCATCATGCACAAAATCAAGTGGCAGCCATGGAGCGGCAAGTCATAGCCAAAATCGAAGAGCTGCAAAATTCCTACACCCAGCTTTTCATAGGAAGCGAAGAACGGCGGAAAACCGAAGAAAAGCTGCGGGTAAGTGAAGCCCGCTTTGCCGCGTTTATGCGGCATCTGCCGGGCACCGCGTCCATGCAGGATGCCCAGGGCAGGTACCTTTTTGCCAATGAGACGTGGGAAAAGGTGCTCGGTCTGCGCTTAGGCGAATTGTGGGGGAAAACCCCGGAAGAAATATGGCCCCAGGATTTTTCCCATGCTGTATTGGCGACGGATCAGCAGCAGATGGAAAGGGGTCAACCCATTGAGAGAATTCAGACTTTGGAGCAGGATGGGCTCAGGCATTTCTGGCTGATAAATAAGTTTCCCATCATGAACCAGGATGATCAAGGTCCCATAATAGGCACCATCGGCATAGACATCACCGCCCTGAGGCAGGCAGAGGAGGCTTTACGGGAAAGTGAACAGAAATTGCGTTACCTCACCGAGCAGCTTCTTTTTGCCCAGGAAAAGGAACGCAAGCGTCTAGCTGCAGAATTGCACGATGAACTTGGTCACTCCCTGTTGATTCTCAAGATGCGCTTGGAATCCTTGGAGGAGGAATTACAGCCCGAACAGGTTTCTTTAAAGAACGAAGTTAAGAATATCCTCCAATTCATTATCGACACCATAGGCGAAGTGCGGCGGCTCTATCTGGATTTAAGCCCCGGTGATTTAGAGGACCTGGGGCTCACTGCCGCGCTCAACTCCCTGATTGAAGATTTTGTTCTTTTGCAAAAAAATATTGCCTGGTCGGTGCAGGTGGAAAACCTGGATGGCCTTTTTCCTTTGCACATCCAAACAGTTATCTATAGAGTGGTGCAAGAGAGCTTGACAAATATCGGCAAACACGCACATCCTAGCCAGGTGTCCCTGGAAATAGGCAAAGCACAAAATAAAGTATTATTCTCGGTGAATGATAACGGTAGGGGCTTTGACCGCTACAAAGTTGCCGCGGAGAAAAAAACCCTGGGGTTGCTGTCCATGGAGGAGCGGATAAAGATTCTGGGGGGATCGTTTGAACTTTTCAGTCAGCCTGAGCACGGCACCAAAATCATGTTTACCATTCCAATACCTGAAGAGGGGGCATCGAGTGAGCTCCTATAATGTTGTTTTGGCCGATGATCATGCCATGTTTCGGGAAGGGATCCGGAAGATCATCGAACGCATCAAGGGCGTCCACGTTAGCGGTGAAGTCAACGACGGCCTTGAATTGTTGGATTTCCTGAAAGAATCTACCCCCGATCTGGTCATTCTCGACATTTCCATGCCCAATTTACGGGGACTGGAGGCCATCCGCGAGATAAAAAAACTCTATCCCCAGGTAAAGGTCCTCATTTTGACCATGTACCGCAAAAAAGAATTTATCCGCCAGGCCATCATGGACGGCGCTGATGGCTTCCTGCTGAAAGAAGACCCGGGCGGGGCCTTGATCAAGGCGGTGCAAGCCCTGCAGAAGGGGGAGAAATACCTTTCTTCCCTGCTTACCGACGCCTTGATAAGTTTGACCCAGGTGGAAGACAAAAGCGATCTCCTGACCATGCGGGAACGGGAAGTTTTGACCCTCCTGGCCGAGGGGAAACGCTTGCAGGAGATTGCCGAAGCCCTTTTCATCAGCGTCCATACCGTGCGCCGGCACAAGGCCAATATCATGGAAAAGTTAAATTTCAAAAGCATGGCCGATCTCGTTAAGTATGCCATTTCCAAGGATTACATCCCCAGTCCTCTGTAAGTCAGCGGTTTTCATGTGATCAAATTGATCATATGAAAATGAATATTCCGGGAATAGACTTCTCCGCTCTCCCAGCCTATCCTCTATAACACCGCCTGTCAGGATTTGATCAGAGCAACCGCGCCAGGTTTCTCCAGACAATCCAACGCCACAGGATTTACTATGCCAAGCCAATCGGGAAGGACAATGCCAGGGGGGACTCGACCAGAGAGGGTGGAGCCTTTTTTAAAAGATTGGCGGGCAGCAGTTGTCCCCATGCAGGCCCATGAGCAAGAGGAGCATGCCTGGCGGCGTCACCTGCAAAGCCATCCTGAGGACATTCATGCTGATGTCCGCATTTTTCATGTCTGCTGAGGCAATCCTGCTGGGCGGAGCAATAACCGGGAGATGGATGGATGGAACTTAAAGAAATCTTGATCGTAGATGAGCAGTTCCCGATGCTGGTAGACATCCAGCGTATTCTCCAGGATTGGGGATACTTGGTCACACTGGCTCCCAATGCGCGGTCCGCGTTAGAAGAGTTGCCTGGCCATCGGTTTGATTTGCTACTGGTCAGTTTAAATGGCTATGAAGAAGATAAGTTAAATCTATTGAGGTGGGCCAGAAGAAGCTCTGCTCAACCCAAGCTGATGGTGGTGGGCTATGCCAAAGTTACCCTGCCCATGGACGTGTTCCGGATAAAAGTGGATGATTACATCCTGCCACCCTTCACTGCCCAAGAACTGTCCACCCGAGTGGACCGTTGTCTCAATGGAGGTAAGGTAATTCCAGATACTACTGAAACCAGAGATGAACACATCGGTAATGTCATCAATTCCTTCAAACAAGAAATTGGTAATATACATAATGGTCTTCTTTCGCTGAAATACAGATTTAATTCATTCATTGATCAAGAAATAAATACGTTCGATGATGGAACTATCAATAAAACAAATAATATCTCCTACGAATTTCATTTACTTATCAGCATAACTGAAAGTATTCTCCATAATATGCTCACTTGTTACAAAGGGAAGTGCGACAATGCAACGGGAAATATTTTCCCACATGATTTTTTCAAACGAAATAAAGTCACTCAATTGCATTAAGAAGTAAGGAAGTAAATTAAGCAGTAAAATTTCTTCAAATTTGGCCTTATTCCTTCCGGTAATTAATCCTTTGGTGGCCTAATTTCTTGGTTTATTTGCCGATTTCCGGAAAAGTGTCAACGCGAGGTGGGACATGGAAGATACGTTGAAAGGCAACAATTCTACGTTAGCAGAGAAACCGATCACAGCAGCCGATATTCATGAAACTTGGCCAGGGCGTGAGGTGGTAAGCCTCCTCCAGCACGGCTTGGCGAGTGGTTTAAAATTAATGTGGTTTCAGCTCTTTTTCTCGGTGGCCTTGATGATCGTTTTCTTGGCAGCCCTCATTCTGGTGCTGACGAGAATTCCCTCCACCGGTAATATTGCTGCCCCGGACTCTAAAGTGGCGGAAAAAAGCGTGCCGGCGCCGGAGGCCGCGCTGCCAGCCACTATTCCCGAACCACTGCCGTCGACTACAACTCTTGTCGAACGGCAAGAGATTCAGGGTATTCTTGATCAGTTGCGGAAGGCACAATTGGCCAAGGATATCGATCTCTTCTTTGACGCTTATTCCCCCACGTTTCCCAATCTCGCTGAAAAAAAAGAAGGTCTTTTAAAGACCTGGCAAAAATATAATTATCTCGATCTGAACTTTAATCTTGCCAGTATCCAGAAGAAAGACGCCCACACGATCGTCGCCGAGGTTGCCTGTGACACTACCCTTGAAGATGTCCTTTCAAAAAGGAAGCGTAACTTGGAAAGTAATTTCAATATTTACTTTTCAAACGTCTCGGGGAAATGGCTTATTCAAGGATTGACCGAGGGGAGGAAAAACCCGAGAAGTAGCGGCCTGAGTTCAAATCAGGGGTTGCTTTCAGTGATGCTGAACCACCTGCTTTAAGCCCAGGGTGTTTCTCAGATAATAATTCATCACAGTCAGGATGGGAGTACAAAATAATGCCTTCTTTCCAAAAGCTCGGAAAACCACTCTTACTTCTCTTTATGGCCGTGGCCGTCAACTCTTGCGCCAATACGAGTCCCGCGACCAGCCAGAATCAAAATCAGAATCAGAATATATCCTACATCACACCGCCGGTAACCTTCATGCGGGAATTTCCCAAGTATGACAGCTCTAAGGTGGCGGCGGTTTACCGCGGCGATCAGGTGGCTGTCATGTCAAGACAGGCGGATGACTGGTGCATGGTGCAGGCGATGCAGAGCGGCAAAATCGGCTGGATTCAAAGTGCGTTATTAAGCGCGCAGCCGATTCCCACCCCGACCTACTTTGTCCAGGTGGGCAAGGTCCGGCTGCAAGATGCCCCCCAAAAGAATGCGTCTTCCCCTGAAGTCTTGAGCCAGGGCGACAAGGTCAGAAAACTTTCGGAGAATCAGGAAGGCTGGTTGATGGTGCTGGCGGAGAAGGACAGGGGCCTGGGTTGGATCCCGGCGTCCGCGGTTGCTGAACAACCGCCGGCAACCGCCCCGCCCCTGCGCGCCGCCGGGCCTGCCGGGCAGAGTGCCGCCAGGGGGACCGGTTCTATCCCGCCCGCCTCCAAACAGCTTTATTATGTGGCTACTGACAATCTTAATCTGCACAGTCTGCCCCTGGTTAGCTCTCAAGTGGTGAATACTTTACAGTTCAACGACAGGGTCGAGAAAATCAGTCAGTCCGATTCCCAGTGGATAAAAGTAAGGAACCCCGCTAACGGAGCCCAGGGTTGGGCCCAGGGAATGTTCCTGGCAGATTCTTCCCTGAAGACTCCCAGGACTTTCCCTCAACATGCGCAGCAAAAGAGAAGACCCTCAAGGCGACCTGTGTGTGCCAAGCCGGCCCAGCCAGAGAAAAACCAACCGCCAGAGAAAACCCAATCAGAAGAAGTCGAGCCTGTCGTGCTGTAGGTTGCGGCTGGTATCGACGCCGGGGAGACTGTCATGTTTATAGACTCCATCTTAGGTTGGTTCTCTACTGATCTGGCCATCGATCTCGGCACCGCCAACACCCTGGTGTACGTCAAAGGGAAGGGTATTGTGCTCTCCGAGCCTTCGGTGGTGGCGGTGCGGAAAAACGGCAAGGACAACAACAAGGTGCTGGCCGTGGGCCGGGAAGCCAAAATGATGCTGGGCCGCACGCCGGGGAACATAGAGGCCATCCGCCCCATGAAAGATGGGGTCATTGCCGATTTCGAGATCAGCGAGGCCATGCTCCGGCACTTTATCCGCAAGGTACACAATCATCGCTCCCAGGTCCGCCCCCGCGTCATCGTCTGCGTGCCTTCAGGCATAACCCCGGTGGAAAAACGGGCCGTGCGGGAGTCGGCCGAATCCGCCGGCGCCCGGGAAGTTTACCTCATCGAAGAGCCCATCGCCGCGGCCATCGGGGCCGGACTGCCCGTCACCGAACCCATCTGCAACATGGTGGTGGACATTGGCGGCGGCACCACCGAAGTGGCCGTCATATCGCTCGCCGGCATCGTCTACTCCAAAAGTGTGCGGGTAGGCGGCGACAAAATGGACGAATCCATCCTGCGATACATCAAGCGTGCCTACAACCTGGCCATCGGGGAACGCACCGCCGAGGTCATCAAGACCACGATCAGCAATGCCTATCCCGGCGAGATCGAGTATATGGATGTCAAAGGGCGGGACCTGGCCACCGGCATCCCCAAGATTATTACCGTCAATTCGGATGAGATCAGGACCGCGCTTCAGGAGCAGATCGACACCATTGTCGCCACCGTGAAAACGGCCCTGGAACAGACTCCCCCCGAGTTGGCCGCGGACATCGTTGACCGGGGCATTTATCTCACCGGTGGGGGGGCCTTGATGAAAAATTTGGATGTGCTGCTCCACCAGGAGACCGGGTTGCCCATCAAGATCACCGAAGATCCCCTGTCCACGGTGGTCCTGGGTTCAGGTAAGGCCCTGGATAATCTGGATATCCTGCGGGAAGTCGCTCTTGATTGACCCAGGAATAGGCATCAGGCTGAAATGGCAATGGCGGTATCTTCAAACATCAACTGAAAAAGCTGATGAGGCGTCGCTAACTGACCTTTATTTTTGCCTGGATCAAACAGGTGGGTATGGTGCGGCCAGGAAATTTGTGGCGAGGCGGGGGCAGAGCCGCAGACCTCAACCCCAAAAATATTAAGGCACCGGGATCAATTTTGGGCCGCTGACGGCCTTAACCCGGTGCCCCAATTTTACTGATGTTACTGACAGTCACTGACGGTTTTGATGCCATCTCCTTAACCACAACCATCTGATATTAAAGGAAAAGGTGTGGCGGAGAGAGAGGGATTCGAACCCTCGGTGGAAGTTTCCCCCCACACTCGCTTAGCAGGCGAGCACCTTCGGCCACTCGGTCATCTCTCCTCCAGACGGCGGGAGCAGGCGCCACCCGACTCCCACGAACAACTTACCCCAATCACCCGTTTTTTTCAACACCAATAACCCGCCAAACACCAACCCCGCGACTTTTCACCCGGTCCACATCCTTGGACCCTCGACCTGGGGAGGTTCCGGAGGCGCCTTAATTATACTCCGGTGGGGGATGAATCGCCTGGCAACACGTCCGGCCGCAGCCTCGAAGCGCCGGGCCGCCAGGCTTACAATGCCAGGGGGGATGAAGGTGCAGATGGGACCCTCGCCGGGGCGGGAGTCGAGCCGGACATTCCTGACCCGGTCAGGTATAACAAATGCTGTGCCGGAACGGCGGCAGACGCCGCGCTTACTCGCTGTAGCGCCGCACCAGGGCGATGGCCAGCGCCAGGAATAGCGCCGTATAGACCACCATGACCCCCAGGGAGGCCAGGGAGTTCAAGTCCCAGACCGGGTCGCGCAGGAGCAGGTTGGTATGGGTGAGGGGGAGAAAGCCCACGATGATCTGCAAAACCCGGGGCATCTGCTGGATGGGAAAGAAGGTGCCGCTGAAAAAGGCCATGGGCATGATGAAGAAATTGCTGAAGTTGGCAGTGTCCTCGTGGGTCTTGGAGCGCATGCCCACCACCACCCCCAGGGCGGCGAAGAGCAGGCAGTTCAGCGCCAGGGAGAGGAAAAACATCAGGTTGAACTGCAAGCCGCTGCCGATGACCAGCCCCAGCACCAGCAGAATCAGGGAGGAGAGCAGGCCCCGGACAATCCCCGCGGCCACCTGGCCCGTCACGATGGCCGCGGCACTCACCGGGGCCTGGACATACACCTGGAAAGTCTGGAAGTAGAGGCGGCCCATGGTGAGACCGTTGGCGACCCAGGTGAAGGAGTTGATCATGGAGCTCATGGCGACAAGCCCGGGGAGGAGGTAGTTCAGGTAGCTGCCCCCGGCGATATTCACCCGCCGCCCCAGCCCCAGGCCGAAGGCCAGCAGGTAGAGGAGCGGCATGAGGATGGCGGACATGACGTAGCCCAGGCGCATCAGGCGCCGCTCGAAGATGAGAATTTCCCGCAAAAAAATGGGGTACCAGTTCATGGGTGGGGCTTCCCTGCCAGGCTTTCGCCGGTGAGCTTGATGAAGACGTCCTCGAGGTTCACCCGCCGGACGATGACCCCCTGTGGGTCCGCCTCGGCGCGGCGCTGGGCCTCGTCCCGGTCCGGGACATATTCATAGTGGCGCCGGCCGTTTTTTATGGACTCCACGGTGTAGCCGCCGGCCCGGGCCTTCAGAGCCTGGGGGGTGTCCAGGGAGATGAGGCGGCCCCGGTTGAGGATGCCCACCCGGTCGCAAAGGATCTCCGCTTCCTCGATGTAATGGGTGGTGAGCAGCACGGTGATGCCCTCGGCCTTGAACCCGGTGATGAGGTCCCACAACTGCCGGCGCACCTGGGGGTCCAGGCCCACCGTGGGTTCGTCCAGAAACAGTACCTGGGGCCGGGACATGATGGCCCGGAGCATGATCAGGCGCCGCTGCATGCCCCCGGAGAACTCCCGCACGCGGTGGTGGGCCCGGGAGGCAAGCTCCCCGGCCTCGAGGAGTGAGACGATGCGGCTCTTGAGGTCCTTGACCTGATGCAGCTTGCCGTAAATCAGGAGGTTCTCGTAGGCCGTCAATTCCTTGTCCAGGTTGATTTCCTGGGGAGAGACGCCGATCAGCCGCTTGACCTCCATGGGCTGGCGCACCACGTCGAAACCGGCGATGGCGGCGGTGCCCCGGGTGGGCCGGGTGAGCCCGGTGAGGATCTTGATGAGGGTAGTCTTGCCGGCGCCGTTGGGCCCCAGGAGCCCGAAGATCTCGCCGTCATTGACGCGGAGATTCACCTCATCCAGGGCGACGATATCCCCATAGTGCTTGCTCAGGTGCTCAACGGCAATCATGATTTGGGTTGGAGCAGTTCCTTTTTTTTCCGAGGTTGAGGGGTCGGCAGGCGGCCTGCACCCAGTAAAAAAGGGGTTTACCGAAAGAGTAACCCCTCAATTATTGGGAAAGTCTTGGCGAAGGGAATAGGGTTCGAACCAACGCCGCCAGTCACAAACTTACCTTAATCGCTGGTTTTTTTCAACGTGCCGGTCAGCAGATTCTTCGTGGGTATCAATGAGGGGAATGTTTTTAGGTTTGGTAGGTCACTACTCTAAGATAAGCCGTGATGTCCGGGAGATTACCGGGGAGGGCTTCCCCTTGCCTTATTCCGGCAAAGGGAAACCTCCTTTGCTGATCATGCTCGCTAAGCGCTGGTATCTACCTTGGTTCCTTTCCCGGTAGCAGCCGCCAGCGCGGCTTGTTGGGCCGCGTCATCCCGGTCGCCATCGTTAGCCGCGGCTTTGGCCGCGCGTACGTCACCGTCACTGGCGCTGGGATTTCTTACCACCTTCTGGACCAACGCACTTGCCTGATCTTGATTCGGGGTTACTGCGGCCGCTGCGTGCGCATTGCCTTGTACCGATGCAACATCCATGTATAGCTCCTCTAATCATCCCTTGATTGAAGTTAGTCACTTCATTAGATGTCGGCATTCGGCAGCAAGACATAAATCCCCAGGTGCTTTGGGCCAGGGCTCGGCCGGGACAGCAACCCGGCAAGTGCCTGTCCGGTCCCTGCTTCTGGATGGCAAAATAGCCCCGATCCTTACAATTGCACTAATTAACAAAAACATGTTAATTATGGCTCCTCTGTCAGCCTGGGACAGGCTAATGCCGCGGAGGCGCAAAGCTCACGAAAAGAAAGGAGGAGATGCGAAGGCACCCAGGTAAACCTGTTCCGTCTGCTGCCAGGCTTCATCGAGAACCCCACGAGAAGGTATCGGATGGGCATTTCTCGCCGAAGTTTTGTTCTGACTTGCACAATCAGAAGGCGGATCTTATCGGGCCCCTTGCCGAGGTAATCTAATGACTGCTTTGACAAAACCGCTTTGCACACAGTTTGCACACAGGCAAAAAGGGGTTCCCAAATACGGAAACCCCTGAAAATTATTGATAAAACATGGCGGAGGGAGTAGGATTCGAACCCACGGAACGAACCATATTTGCCGTATAAAACCAGGTGCTTACTTAATGCCTTTTTTCTTCTGCTGACGGTTTACTGACGGTCTCTTTTCCAGGGCCCGGCGCATAGTTTCCACATGAAGTTTGGCGTAACGGTCTATCATGTGATTCGTCTTGTGGCCCAAAATCTTCTTGAGGATATTTCCGGGGACGTCCTGGTTGACTAGCTGCGAGGCTAAAGAGTGTCGAGTGGCCTGGTAGGGGCCTACTTCAACCCCGGCCTTCTTAGCTGCTTTGGTCCAGGAGCGCCATACAGTTTTTCATCGTCACAGGCTTACCCTTCTTGTCAAAGACGAAACCACTTAGACTCCTGGGGAGTGAATTTAAGGCTTCGACCACATCTTCGGTGAGAGCTATAAGCCGGACATTACCCTCTTTGGTGCGGTCCCTAAAAGTCTCCTCATCCATACCTGCTTTAATAACGGCGGTGTTCTCCTGGAGGTTAACGCATTTCCACATGAGGGCTCGGGCTTCATTCTGGCGAACGCCTGTCCCCATGGAGAAAATAAAAAATGCCTGCATGATAGGGTCGGCAATGTGCGCTAACACTTCCTCCTGTTCCTCTGGAGAAAGGAATTTAATTTCTGATTCCGGCACGTCAATCTTGGGGAAGTCAGGTATCCGGCCAATGTCATGGCGCCGGAAAGCCTCGTGAAATATTTTACTGAGAACCCCTAATATGTTGGAACGCGTTTTTGGGCTGAGATGATCCGGCAACTCCAGAAGAAAATCGTCTATTGTCCCCTCTACAATGTCCTTTATTGATTTCTTCCCAAAATACGGCACCAGGTAGTTCTTTAGGTAAGACCCTATGGTACGCACATAAGCCCGGGAAATCCCCTCTTTTGTTATGCGTATGTGCTGACGCGCCAACCAGGCTTCGGCATAGTTGGCGAAAAGGAGAGATCTGAGCTCGCGCTTGATATAGTTCCGAACGTCGAAGACGCCGTGGTCAATCTCGTAAACGATTATTGCCTTTGCTCTAAATAATAAGGTATAATTAGCCTAAATAACTGGCTAAATGGAGCAAGGTGATGCAACAAAAAGCCCTCAGCCTGATGCAATTTCAGAAAAAGTTTGGCACTGAGAAAGCCTGTCAAAAGCATTTGTTTCGCCTGCGCTGGCCAGAGGGATTTCGTTGTCCCCGCTGCCAACATGATAAAGCCTATTTCCAGCGCTCACGCCACTTATACCATTGTAAGGCCTGTGGTTATCAGGCCTCTTTGACCGCAGGCACCGTGTTTCACAAAACCAGAACCCCTTTGCACAAATGGTTCTGGATGATTTGGCTGATGGGGCGCCAGAAAAGCGGCATTTCTATGTTGTCCCTGCAACGGATGCTGGAAATTAAAACCTACAAAACCGTCTGGACCATGGGGCACAAGATTCGCCAAGCCATGGCCGCACGGGATGCCAACTACCAACTGGCTGGGTTGATCGAGATGGATGACACCTACTTCGGTGCTCCCAAACCCGGCAAACGTGGACGTGGCGCGGCCGGCAAGGCCAAGGTGGTGGTAGCCGTGGAAACCCCGGCCGATAAACCCAGATTTGCCGCCATGCGGATGGTGCCCCGAGTCAGCAGCGCAGAAATTCAACCCTTGGTCCGGGAGCGTCTGGCCAGCCGAGGCGGTGATCAAGACCGACGGTTGGCAAGGCTACAGCTTCCTGGATGATGCTCCCGGTTTCCGTCATGAGTGGCTGGTTCCCGGTTCTGGGAAAGAAGCTCCCAAGGTCTTGCCCTGGGTCCATACCTTGATCGCCAATATGAAAGGAAATATCCGGGGCATCCACCATGGCGTCAGTCCCAAGCATCTGCCCCGCTACCTGGCAGAATTTTGCTACCGTTTCAACCGCCGCTTTTGGGAACCGCAAATGTTTAACCGGATGCTTCATGCTTGTCTCAACTCAACTACCATCACATTCTCAGAGCTAAGGACATAATCGTTCTCGTAATTGATGTGGGCAAGCATCCGCTCAGTATGTTTCTTAGAGTCCCCAAAGGAAACCCCGTCCTTGTCGGAGAAAATGCGGTTTCTCTTGCCCTGCCACCAGAGGTCAATATAATAGTTTTGACGGTCTTTTCGGACTTTTCCTCTCATAGAGAAAGGTTTATCATAACCCGCCATGCTACTCAAACCTATTTCGCTTCATACAGAGGGTTTTTCAAAGATCGGCTTGCCACAATGAGGGCAGACGGCCTCCGGAGCCCTCAGGGAGTTGTAGTGGCTCTTCCGGCATTTGGCCTTACAGAACCTTTGCCCCTCCCGTTTAGGTTTAAAGGGCTGCCGGCAACCTTCATACTCACATCTTCGCTCGGGGAGATTGAGGGCCAAATCCTACCTCCTAAACCCATGCTAAAAATGCGCTAGCTCTTTTTCCTGGCGCCTAGGCGGATCGAGTAATGGTTTTGGTCACGCAACGTCAACAAACTCTTGGAATAGGTGCCCCCGAGTTACGCCCGGGGGCTTCACGCCTGAAAGCAGACTTGGGCCCGGCTGTCATGCGCTACCCGCCGCTACCGAACCTTCCATCCCACTCTGGCTTGGGACAATCTGCTTGTTGACGGGCCAGGTTGCCCGGAACTGGAGGACAGCGGCGGAAATCTTACCGGGGGCCCGGAGTACCCGCCCGGACGAACGGGAAGCATGATGATTCGCTGCAACCGGCTCGCGCCGCCCCGGTCAATCTCTTATTTCTTGCCCCGCTTCGGGGGCAGATAGCCCTGGACAAGCTGCTCGATCTCGCTGAGGTTGTCGGCGTTAATGTCGTCGAGCTCGCGGACGTCAACCTCTTTCAGGACCTCCAAGGGGATCATCTTCTCGACGATCTGATTCCACAGGGCTTCCCGGCGCTTGGCGAAATCGGGCGCCAGGTCCCCGGGGCCGGCAAAGGGGTCCGTCTCCTGTCCATTGAACATCGTGCCCTGGCCCTGAGGAGCGATCACCGTGGTCCCGGGCGCTCATGGTTCCGCGCCTCCGGGGAGGCGGTGGTTTCTGCCGGCGGATTTTCGGTGGCCGGCGCCGTCTCTGCGGCCGCCGGAGTCTGCTTGGCGACGTACTTCTCGAAGGCGTCCCAAAAGACTCGGGAACATATTGGGGGCGCCGGCCATGACTTTGAGGGCCGGCACGCTCATTTTCTTTTTCTGGCCGTCCGCCGTGACCTGGAGGAAAGCCTGGAGAGCCTGGTACTTCGCCTTGTATGCCTCAGCCTCGGTGATGCCGGTGAGCTTTTCATCCACCAACTTGTCAAAGGCGGACGTGTCGAGGTTTTCTTCCTTGGCCGGGGTAGGGTCTCGACGGCCTCCCCCCCGCCCAAGTTGTCCGGGAGTTCCTGGCCGGTTTCCGTCAGAAGGCTTTCGACGGTGGCGCCGACCTCCAGGCGATTGTCGTCCCGGATCAGGTCCCGCAACTGGCTTTTCACCGGAATTTCCTTGAAGCCCTGCTTGATCACTGTCTTTCGGAACATCGCTTCTTCCCGATCGTGCCCACGGCCCGCTTCCAGGAGCGGACTTCCACGCGGGGGATGAGTTGCGGATTTTTTCAATGTCGGCCCGGTACATGACGTGAAACCGTTTGCTTCTGTCGGGCATGGTAAAAACGACGGCGGCGCCGATGAGAGCCCCGCGTTGGTCCCCGAAGCTCGGCTCGTGGATCAGGTCCTCGTCCAGACCATAGCGGACCTCGACGGTATCGCCCTGGTAAATGGGATAAGACTGGACACGGGCGACTGAACTCGTCTCTTCGGCCCGCTTAATCAGACCCTTGTAGCCGGGCACCGGCGTTACCGTTAACACCCCTTTGACCCTGTAGGGGATGAGCCACACCCCGTCCTCGACGCCGGGCTCCAGGTCCCGGTACGCCGCCCAAATCAAGGCCATGAGGAGGCTCTTGACGTCGGCCTGGAGAAGTTTGGGATCCCGCATCAGGGCCAGGTGGGTCATTTTGACGAAACGGTCCACCATATCGTCGTTACCAAGCAGGGTTTTCAGGTAAGGGGTGACCTTCTGGACCTCACCTTTAAAATTCTCCATGAGCGTCGGCGTTGGCGGACGGTGGCGGTGCTTTCTGCAATTCTTTGGACATTCTCTCCCCCTAAATTTTGACGTTGAGTTCCAACTCTTCGGTGATTTCACAGCCGTCTATCTGGCGCACCCCTGCCTTGACGTCTGCGTCCAAGAGTTTCTGGACCGGGGCGCAATATTGCCGCGGCACGAGGTCCGGGTTGGTGATCCGGCACTTCCACTTGTCCTTGGTGAAGGCGGCGCCTTCGGCGGTCCTGGTGATGGTGGGCTTCTCGATAGCAACCGGGGCCACGACGGGGGCCGGGGTTTCCAGGACGACGTTTTCCTCAGCGATGGTCCGCTCCAGGGTGGCCCGGGCGTCGGGATCGGTTTCCTGTTCGAGCTTTTCCTGGGCCTCCTGAATGACGGTGGCAGCTTGCTCTCTTTGGGCCTTGGCCTCAGCGTCAAGACGCTCCTGCAGCCGGCGGTTGGCCTCCCGCTGCTCCGCCTCTTTCCTCTGCCTCTCCAATTTTTCTTTCTGGAGTTGGGCCTTCATTTTCTGCCTGAGGATTTCGTCGGTGCTTTTCAGGTGCTCAGTCAGCCGCTTATAGAGGTTCCGCATGGCGGCGACATGATTGTTGTAAGGCGTCACGAAGCCTCTGTAAGACAGGTCCAACTCTTTGATAAGCCGTTTCGTCTCGGCTACCTGGGAGACGGCGATCTTATAGGAGGCCTCGTCCGTGACCGTGAGGTTCTGCGCGGCTTTCAGCAAGGCCAGGCAGATTTCCTCATAGGGCAGCACGGCCAGGGCCACCGGCCGAATGTCCAGTTTCACCGGCGGCGGTGGTGGGTTTATGGCAGGCATCTCGCGGACGGCCTGGGGGACCTGGGAGGCGTCAACGATCTCCGGTTCCTTGGCGCGGTCCGCAAGGGCAACACCAAAATCAAGTTCCATTAGTTACTCCCGTAGAAGAAATTCCAGGAATTTACGAGTGAGAGGAACACACTAAGGCCAAGGTTTAAGGACTTGGTGAACTCCCTGAACTGCGCCGTTTTCCCTTCGGGGTGCGGCTGCAGACTGGCGATCCGGGCCACCGGCCAACCGTTGACTTCCACAAGCTCCTTGTAGCCGGCGGTCTGAACAATCCACGCCTTGTCGAAGATCCTCGGGGTTTTCCAATCAGGCAGGGTCAAGCCCTCGTCTCCCCGGATGCGCAGCAGGGCGTCCGGGGTGCCTTTGTAGCGGTAAACCGGGTGAACCAGGGTTTTCTCCACCCAAACAACCTCCTCCACCTGGGCGTCCGCCCAACGGGTGAAGCTGCGGAAGTACCCCGCCAGGTTGGCGGGGACCTCGGGGATCCAGGTGCCCATCAGGTGGGCGGCAGCCAGGGCGTGAAACTCGGAGCCCCGTTCTTGCGCCGCGGCCATGAGGTGTTCCGGCACCTGGGAGAAGTCCTTGTAGGGACCGATTACCTGGGTCACGCTCGGGAGTCTCATTCGGCGCTGCTCTCTCCTAAGGCATCGCCGGGATCGCCGGCGTTCTCGGGGGGATGAGGCTCTGCTGCCGTTCCTCGATGCTCAAGGCCCGTTCCCGGACGAGCTCGTCGGTGTCCAGGCGGATCGTGCGGGCCGTGTTGATGGTGAAGTCCTTGACGACCTCACACTCGACGGTGCGGAACTCCCAACCGGCATTGATTTTTGTGTCAGCCTCGGCCCGTTCCGCCGTGAGCTTGTCGATCCTGGCGTTGAACTGGCTCTTGACGGCCTTGAGGTCCGCCTCTTCCTGGTGGATGAGGGCGCCAAGCCTGGCGCTCTGGATGCCTAACTCCCGGACCTCATCGTCCGACAGTCTGCATTTGAGGGATTCCCTGGTCCTGCTCCGCTCGATGTTCCCCGCGAGCTCGGCGTCAACGGGGGCTTCGCGGTTCTTCCGGCTTCCATGTCAAATTTGCCTCGGTCATATTTTCCTCTCAAGCATTTATTTATGTGTCGCTGTTCTATGTCAATATGTCACATAAGTCAAGAAAAAAAATGGGCAAAAAAAATCCCCCTGAGAGGCCCCAGGGGGAATTTGGTTTAACGGGTTGGCGTGGGAGTTAGATTATGGGCGGTTTAATGTCGATTACCAGGTCACAGAGTTTCAGAAAGCTCCGTGGCAGAGTCCGGTCAGGGATCGCAGGATCGAAGCCTTTCAGGGTGATGGCATCATCGGCAAAAAAGACCCGGTACACCTGGGCCATGCCCTTCTCGTCGTGATTAATCACCATGGCTTTATCCCCGATCTTGTCATAGGTATCTTTCTGGCAGACCAACATCGTCCCGCTCGTAAAGGCCGGCAGCATATCCTCTTTGATCTCCAGAGCGTAAACATTCTTGATGGTTGGCAAGTTAGAAGTCCCCCGGTAATAAATTAGCTGCTTAGAATCTGACGGGATTTTCTGAGGATAGGGGAACAACTCATGGGCTGAGATAGCTGCCACGACAGGGACTTCCACTTCCCCCCCGAAAAACTCCTCCAGGGTAACTCCAAGGTGACCGAGGATGGTTTCAAGATACCGGAGTTTCCATTCTCGCTTCCCGTCCAACATCCTGTAGAGGTAGCCGTTGTCGATGCCGGTTGCCTTAGAGACGGCAAAAACATTTGTGCCCCTTTCCTCGATGAGGCGGCGCAATTTGTCGCCAATTTCGGCGCCGCGGGCCTGGTTGACAGTTGCTTTCTGCATGGCGTGCCTCTAGTTCAAAGAATTTTTGAAGAGATTCTATGGCACTATGACACAGGTGTCAACATAAAAATGCTCATACAGAAGGAAAAAATCGGACATCGGGCATGGAGTCGGGGTCGGGAGAGCGGGATTCCCCCGGAGCTATGGCAACCCGCATAAAAAGCGTCGGCGTATAACTCTTTAGGAAGGACGAGAGTGACTGGAAGTATTGGGGTCTTGCGATGGCGGCGGTAGCTCGACCATGGGGCCACGGTCCAGGTGGGGACATGGGCCGAACCCATGATCCCATGATCCACCGGCTCTCCCGTCCGGGGCCGGTTGCCGAGCTTGCCGTCGGAGAGGTCAACGAGGAACGTCACAAGGAAAAGGAGAGCAAGGGCTCTAAAAATTGCTCTTTTCCCCGGCATGAGGTTCCTCCCTCTCTAAAATTATCCTCAGGGATTCCCTGAGGCGCTGTGGGGAATATTAACCACTGTTCGAAACTTGTCAAGGAAAATAATAAATTTTTGTGGCGACAAGTGACCATATTTTTTGTTGACAACTGAGACATATTGGCAGAATATCTCTGCCATGCAAAGGAAACTACGTAAACTCAAGGTGCCTATCCCGCTAGACTATGCCCGGGCCCTGGATTTCGACCCGAACAACCTCCGCCACATCAACGCCGGCCGCCGCCGCATCGTCACGATCGCCGACAAGGCAATCAAGCGGGTGATCCTGATTCTGGAAGCGGCCCGGGAGGATGATCGTCTCAAGGGCTTGAAGCTCCTGGACCTCATCCCCGAACTCAAGAAACTTCTGCCTTATCTCCCGTAGGGAGTGAGCCGTGGGCGCGAGGGACATGGACAAGCGCGACCCGGCCCGCGAGCTCGTCAGAGGTTTTGAAAAGCTGCCTCTGGCAACCTCTGACTGAGACGCTATGGCAGAAAGGGCCGGTGACGATGCTTGTCGATGATGTGGGCCTCTTCCTCTACCAGGGGGAGCCCGCACCCATGGGCTGAGTCACAACCGGATACGGCCAAGTGACCTGAGGAGCCGGGTGATCCGGCTGCGGGATGGGAAACGCCTTGACCTGGAGACGGGGGAAATCTCTTGAGCCTATCACTTAACCGAGCCTGTTTGACGGGCTACCTGAGTACCGACGTCGAGTTGAAATACACGCCGGCGGACAAGCCCTACGCCAGATTCTCCCTGGCGACGAGTGAAACCTACGACGGCAAGGTCCAGACCGAATTTCACCGGATCGTGGCCTGGGGGAAGAGCGGGGAGGCCTGTGCGAAGTACCTCGTCAAGGGCCAGACTCGCCGCGGTGGAGGGGAAGATTAAATATTCGAGCTACGAGAAGGACGGCAGGAAGGTTTACACCACGGACATTGTGGCCGACAAGGTGAGCTTCGGCCCCCCCAAAGAGGGAGCGGCGCCGGCCGCGGCGCCAGGAGACGACATTCCATGGTAGTCCCCGAGACTTTCCCCTGCCCGACCCACAACGCCGTCCTCACCGAACGGGCTTGCCAGAGCAATCAACTCCGGGCCTTGGCGGAGCAGCGGGCGGGCCACATTACCTTCATCACCAAGTGCCTCACCTGCATCTGCCCTATCAAGAAACTGGACCGCGTCGACGCCCCGGAGTTGCCCTCGGTGCATGACCACCTGGGCATGCCCCTTAGAGCGGAAGCGACCAAAACCCGAGCGCCCCTTATCCAAAGGGCGCCGCAAAAAAGAGAGGAAAAATTATGCCGAAAGCAGCAGCAGCCCCCGAAGCTAAAAATGAACCCTTCATCCCCGAGCCCCTGGCGGACACCGCGAAGAGCCTGGGCCTGGTGGCTGAGGCTCCCGTCTCCGAGGCCAGAACCGAAGCCAGTATTTCCCAGGCCCGGGATCTCGGTTCATTAAGCCGGCCCCGAAGTGCAAAAGGCATCCTGACCGGGACGCCAAGATCAACAGCCGGGGCATTTCCACCGGCCAATGTGAGGAGTGTTTGCACGTTAACACCAGTAAGGGGGGGGTTGCGGTAAAGATGATGATGGACCCCAAATTCTCCCTCATCGGGGAACTCCTGAAAGCTGACCGCCACCAGGAACTCTTGCAAACTCTCCAGGAAGAAGCCGACGCCAATGAGCGGACCCTGGAGCAGGAAGCCATTTACCGCCTGAAAAATACCGTGAGATAGACTGAGGTAACCCCATGCGGGCGAGGAATATAAAGCCTGGCTTTTTTAAAAACGAGGAGCTTGCCGAAATAGAACCCCTGGGGCGTATCCTCTTTGAAGGTCTTTGGTGCATGGCTGACCGGGAAGGCCGGTTGGAGGATCGCCCCAAGCGGATCAAGGCTGAAATTCTGCCCTATGATGATTGCGATGCAGAAAAGCTCTTGACCGCTCTTGCCGGAAAGGGATTCATCGTCCGCTATTCTGTCAACGGAGAAAACTATCTCCAAATAAACAACTTCCTCAAGCACCAAAATCCGCACCCAAAAGAGGCAGATAGCGAAATTCCTCCACCTTCCCCGGAAAGTCACGGAAATAAATTGCAAGACACGGAAAGTAAATTACCTGTCACGGAAATTCCGGAAGGAGCCGGGCTGATTCCCTCTTCCTTGAATCCTGAATCCCCTATCCTGATACCTGATACCCTAGAAAAGAATAGTCAGCCGGAAACGCCTCCGGCGCCTCCGGCCCTTCCTCTTTTCCATGTCCAGGATCTAGCCCGCCTGTGGAATGACAAAGCCCCGCCGGAACTCTCCCGGGTTGATATGCCCTTTAGCCGCACAGAAAAGGACATGGTGAAAATTAGGAACGCGCTCAAGCGTCACCCCACAAAGGATTGGTGGGAGCGGGTGATCCTGTTCCTGTGGAACCTGCCGTTCGTGCGGGGGGACAATGACCGCTTGTGGAAGATAACCCTGGACGTCATGGTGAGGGACGCTGAAAAAATACTGGATGGTAAATATGCGTCGGGATCGAGGAAGCCCAAAGGATTCCAGGCGCTGCAAGAATACCGACAACAGAGGAAAACATGATTCACAACGAAATTTTTGATAGAGGCATGGCCGTTCTCATGGCGGCTTACCCGGATTACCCGGTGACCCCGGAGACCTTGAAGGTTTACCAAACGGCTCTAAACGATGCCGGCTTCACGGACCTCCAGTTTGAAAGAGTGGTGTGGGGGCACCTGAAAACCAAGAAGTGGTTTCCCAAGATCAGCGAGCTAATTGAGGCCAACAAGCCGACGGTGCTTGACCTCTGGAACCATCTGATCCTGGCCGCCGAAAGCGGTGAGAAGCCTGCGGATTTGGACCCCGTGGTGGAAAAGGCGCTCAGCCTCCTGGGGGGATGGGAACAGTTCTCCCGGACACCCTATCAGTGAATTGCACCGGCGTTTCAAAGACTTCAAGGAAGCCATGGAAAGCGCCGCCTCAACCCATATCCACCAGGAGGTACAGCAGCTTGAGCACCGCGCCTGAAATCTCGCCGCCGTGGAGCCAGGAAGCCGAGGAGTCAGTCCTGGGCGCCGTGCTGCTACGGGCGGCGTCCCTGGATGAGGTCGCCCTGATCCTGGAGCCTGAGGACTTTTACCGGACGTCACACGGCCACATCTTCAAGGTCATGCTCTGGCTCTACCGGAATAACCGGCCGGTGGATCTCGTGACCGTGACCGAATTGCTCCGGGACCAGGGCAAACTGGCCGAAGTGGGGGGGCCCGTGTTCCTGGCCGGCCTCAGTGAACACGTGGGGACCGCGGCCAACGCCCCTTACTATGCCCGCCTGGTGCACCAAAAGGCCCGGCTGCGGAAACTCCTGACAGCCTCCCAGGAGATAACCCAAGGCTGCTTCGGCCCGGTCCTGGCGGAGAACGTGGACGCCTTCCTCGATGAGGCCGAAGAGAAAATCTTCGCCATCAAAGAGGACCAGGCCGGCCAGGTGGTCTTTACCCTGGACGAGCTTGTCCCCGATGAGGTTTCCCGGATTGAAAGCAACTTCGAGAAGAAGAAGGAGGTCCTGGGGATCACGAGCGGTTTCGTGGACCTCGACAAGCTCACCGGGGGATTCCAGGACGCCGACCTTATCCTCATCGCCGCCCGGCCTTCCATGGGCAAGACCGCCCTCGGGCTGAACATCGGTTTTCATGCAGCCAGGTCAAAGGTGCCGACGTTGTTCTTCTCCCTGGAGCAACCCAAGGAACAGCTAGTGCAGCGTCTCATGGCAAGCGCCGGCCACATCAACGCCTGGCGGCTGCGCACGGCCCGCCTGGAGCAAGACGATTGGGACAAGCTCTTGGACATTAGCGCCGTGGTGAACGGTCCCCTGTATATCGTTGACCGCCCGGCCCTGACCCCCATGGAAATCCGGGCCCACGCCCGGCGCCTGAAAAACAAGCACGGCATCGGCCTGGTGGTACTGGACTACCTGCAGCTGATGAGGGAGCCCAAAGCCAAGAGCCGGGAGCAGGAAGTGGGGGGCATCTCTCGAGCCCTGAAAGCCCTGGCGAAAGAGTTGAGCGTCCCGATAATCGCCTTGAGCCAGTTGAACCGGGATTTGGAGAAACGCCCCAACAAGAAGCCGGTGCTGTCGGACCTGCGGGAGTCGGGGAGCTTGGAACAAGACGCTGACCTGGTGCTCTTCATCTACCGGGATGAGGTTTACAACGAAAACACCAAGGACAAGGGCCTGGCAGAGATCCACCTGGCGAAGCAGCGCAACGGTCCCACGGGCCGGATTAACCTGGCTTACCGGAAGGAGTTTATGCAGTTCGCCAACTATATCCCTGAGGTTTGATATGGACCTAAACAACGTACAATTCCTTGTCCAGAAGGTTATGCGGTATGACACCCCGGGCGATTGGACCGTGGACGAGAACGGGCTCACCATTTCCGCCTGGGAAGGCCTGGGGAAGCTAGCCGCCCAGGCCGTGCAACTCCATGAATTTGTGGAGGCCGTCGTTCTCCTGGCGGCGGGGATCACCCCGGAAGAGATCGACATACTGGACGACTACCGGATCAAGTCCCGCCTGTTCGCCCGGGGGGAACTCCAGAGCAATCTCCTGATAGATGCTTGCCGGGCGGCTGAGGCGATCCCCGTGGAGAAACGCAACCTCTACGCCCAGGCGCACAACCTGGCGCTCCTGGTGGAGCGTATGTTCGTCGAGGCGGGCGGCGGCAACTGGCAGGAGCACGACGCCATGATCGAGGCCTCCCGGGGGAAAATCCCCTTTGAGGAATAATTTTCACCCAATTTTCACTCACGATGAAAGGAGAAAGGACATGACGAAGCAGGAGTTGGTTAACAAAGTGGCAAGTGATGCGGGGATCAGTAAGGTGAAGGCGGAAGCGGCGGTCAAGGCTCTGAAAGATGCTATTCTGGCCTCGATCCGGACAGAGGGGAAGTTTGCCCTCTCTGACTTCGGGACCTTCAAGATCGTGGAGCGCCAGGCGCGCACCATGAACTCCTTCGGCAAGGGGACGGTGGCGGTGCCGGCCCATAAGACGGTGAAGTTTGCGCCGGCGCCCGCCCTCAAGGAATTGGTGAATTAACACCGGACAGGAGGGGGGGCGTAAGCCCCCTCCCCACAGAACCCTTCTATATCCAGATCATACCTGAATTTTTTGCCGATTCCAGATAATGGCAAGGTATCTGCTATCGGCATATAGGAGTTGAATGGTGACAAAAAGAGGGCAGGGTCACATGACCTTGCCCATTAGATTTATAGAGCCCAAAGCGCTTTTCAGAATTTACTTTTTCTTTTTCTCTGACTTTTGTGGCGCTTGCGGCTGTTGTGCCATCAATTTTCCTCTCGGGCTGCGTCCATGACAGCGAGGTATAGAGATTCATAATCGGGTATATGATCAAATGCGATCTTTTCATTGATCACGATGGAAGGCACCACGGGTTTGCTCCCACAAATTCTTTTCAGCTTGTCATGTCGTCTCAAGCCCTCGTGGTCGCCAACATCGACCACCTCCCATTTCAGGCTTAGACCATGAAGCTCGGAAGAGATTTCTTCCAGAATGCCAACTGCCAGATCGCAAAGGACACATCCTTTCTTCTTGGCAATGATTTCTACAAAAACCTGTCTGTTCGTTAGTTTTTCCATCCGCAGCCCCATCTTGATATTTCTGCCTTATTGCCTATAGATGCGGTTATTCAATCAACAACAGGGCGAAATAATTCCACCTGCCGTAGGTCTCTTTGCGGGTATCGATCTCAAAGCCATTATGCCGGGCGGTCTTGAACACATCAATGCCGCAGGCCTCCATCATGGGTCTGATCCTGAGCCTGGTCATCTCACCACCGTGAGGCTCACCCGGAGCCTCGCCTGCGCCTGAGGGTCAAGTGGATGGCGGGCTTGGAGCAGCGGGCTCTTCCTTTACCGGCTCGCCCGGAGCCGTTGCCTGGTTGGTTGGTCACCCACCGCCGAGACTTGGACTCGGTGAAAGAGCCGAGGGTTTGACCTCATTAACTATCACAGGCCCCAACTGAGCCTGAGTCTCCCCGGAGGGTCAGGTGCTTCCAGGAGGGCAACAGGGAACGGGGGCTGGACCCGGCGGCGCACAGGCGGACGCACCGCCAGGGACCAGGGCCGTTAGCGCAAACGCCTTATAATAACCCCGATGGTAAGCTTCGCCTTCCAGCTTGACCGCTGCTTCCGTGAGGGTCTGACCTTTGGGACCGTTGAGGAGGATGGCCTTGGAATATTCCCCGAGTACCTTTTTCGTGCTTGCCGCATCTGGAGCCAATGGAGGATGGAAAGGGTCTTTCTCGAAAAGAGGGCAACCATACTGACACTTCCATCTCACCCATTCCGCCATCACCACCGTTTCCGTGTCGATGAGCTTGGCTTTTTCGGCCCCCAACTCTAAGGCCCGCTTGAGTAAGTATTCCATCTCACCCTCCTGTATTGCCACTTGACTGGCCGGCTTCTGCTTCCCCACCATCGCCGCCGCCAGTTTGACGGCTCGGAACAACACTCCCTTGGTTACCGGCGAGCTGTTGAAACCGGTTTCGGTCACCAATTCCGCCTCTTCAAATCCTGCCTGTTGCAATAGTTCCAGGAAAACCTTTCCCGGTATGGCCCCGCCTTCTCACCTGGCCCAATTCTCGATTCTGGCCTTGGTTTCTTTTGGGAGTTCCCCGGCCAGAATCTGGTCGGCGAGCATGAACCGTCCTCCCGGTTTTAGGACCCGGTAAACCTCACTCAGAGCTTTGACCTTGTCAACAACCAGGTTAAACACCCCATTGGAGATCACCACATCAAAGGTTCTATCAGAGAACGGTATTTCCTCCGCCGAGCCTTCCAGAAAGTTGATATTCAAAGCGCTCAGCCTGGCGTTCTCTTTTGCCCGCTCCAGCATCTCAGGGACCAGGTCAATGCCCGTGACTGAGCCCGACGGCCCCACCATCAGGGAGGCTATGATGCTATCGACACCGGCTCCGCAGCCGATGTCCAAGATGGTGTCCCCTGGATAGATCGGCCCCAAAGTGAAGGGGTTGCCCACGCCGCAGTAGGCGGCAGTCACCGGCCCCGGCAGGGCCTGGATGAGCTGCAGGTCGTAGTGGAGAGCCTCCAATCCCGCCCGACCGGTGGGGTAGCGGAAAAGACCTTCCGGGCTAACCGCGACCTTGCCATATTTCCCCCTGATGCCTTCTTCAATCCGCTTTCTGTCCTGAGGGGTCAAATCATCGGCCATGGGTGTCCCCCTCAACTTTGCAGGTCCTGCTTCATCTGCTCATACTCATCTTTGCTGATCTCACCCTTGGCATACCGCCGCTTGAGGATGTCCAAAGGCGATTCCACGGAACGGTCCTGGTCATAATACCGGGTCGGTCCGTGCCAAGGGGCGCAAAATCCTCCACGCCCGAAGATTAGATAGAGCACTACAATCAACACCACCAGCATGACTATGGGCATGACCATGGGAAAAAACCACATGGGGCCCCACATGTGACCCCACCAACCATAATCCGGAGGCATTTTCTTCTCCTTATTCAGGTCGTTAGTTCAACTTAACTCCGGTTATTTTGAGCTTGCCTTCCCTGACCAGTTTGCCGATCAGGAAGAGCACGCTCTCTTCGGAGAGCTTGAGATAGGCTGCCAGGTCCGCCGAGAGGCAAGTTCCTTGTTCTTTAAGAAAGTCGGTAATCTCACCCTCCAATGCCTTGAGCCACTCCTCAAACAGGCCCCGCAATTCCGGAGAGGCAAAACCCGCTAACCTGCCAACCTCGATGACCGTCCCGGTCATCTGCTCGCACATCTGCATTCACCTCTCTACCATGGGCAACATGGTGCCCCCTTCCTCCATCATCTTTTCCATCATCTCCATGCCCATGCCAGGGCCGCAACCTTTCTCTCCCATGGAAAAACCTCCGCTCCTTTTATTGGTAATCGTCAGGGTTCAATAGCGCCTTCTTGGCCCTGAGCTTCTTATAAAAAACCGGTATCATGCCGACCAGGGCCACCAGGATAATCCCTATCACCACGCCCCAAGTGATCTTTCCCCGGAGCAGATCCAGGATATTGGCAGAAAAGTAAATGATGGCGATGGTCATGGGCAGCATGAAGAGGAAGGTGGTGAGGACATATGCTGTCAGTGAAATCTTGGTGAGACCGAACGCATAATTCAGCAAGTTATAGGGAAAAAGCAGTACCAGGCGGGTTAAAGCGACGACTTTCCAACCCTGTTGCCCCACTTTGTCATCCAAGGTTGCCAATCGGGTTCCGGCCAGTTTTGCGGCCACCCAATCCCGAGCCAGATACCGAGCCACCAAAAAGGCCAGGGTAGCCCCAGCGGTTGATCCGAAGATGGTATAGATCACCCCCCAAAAAGGGCCGAACAGGATGCCGCCGGCCAGGCCGATGGGCAATCCAGGCAGGAAGAGCGGAGGAGCGACTACCCAGATGAGCATGTAAATCACCGGTCCCAAGGTGCCGTAGCCTGTCACTACCTGGCGCAGCCTCTCCTTTTCCAGGTATTGATCCAACTGGAAATAGCGCACGCTAAAGATAATTGCTCCCAGCAGGGCGAGAAAAACCAGAGGCCGGATAACGGAGGGCTTCGAAGGAGCGGACTCCTTATCTTGCATCGGGTTATCCATCATTTCATCCACCTCTGCATGAACTGCATCGGCGGGAAGATAAAGTTGACCTCATCAGCGCTCTTCCCCTTGGGGGAAACCCCGGCAAGAGAAATTAATAGATCGATTAAAACCGGTTCCGAGGCAGTGTAGTAGATAAATGGCCCTTTGCGCTCCGTCGCCACAATGCCGCTTTCCCGCAGCGGCCTTAAGTGAAAAGACACCAGGGTCTGCGGCAAAGAGGTCTCGTCCATTATTTCCGAGACGGATTTTTTCTCCTTGCCGATGGCAAAGAGAATCCGCATCCTATTAGGATCGCTTAACAACTTGAAAAGCTTGGCGAGCGACTCCAGTATTTTTTCATCTTTAATCATAAGCAGTCACTTATATAAGTAAATACTCATATAATATAATCCTGTCAATTCCTTTGACAAAAATTTTGGGAAACGGCATCTCTGGCCTTCTGCCAAGGCTGCTTTTTGCAAGACGCCATCGTGCGCAAGGTAGCACTGCCATGGCCATCATACCGGTCCCTCTGGCGCATTAATTTTTCAGCAAAAATTTGCTATCATATCTCCCACGAGACATTTGGCTGCAAAAGAACTACCTTTTCTATCTTAAACTCGGGGAGAGGGGTCCCCAAAAATATTTTTGGACTGCGGTGGCCAAGGTTGCCGCATAATTTCGGTTCAAGAGGTTAGGGATTGGTGAAGCGTTGGAAGAGGTGAGCATCATGAAACCTTCAGGAATGGTGGTAGTGAAAATCCTGGACCAGCCCAGTGACAGTAGCCCCTGCTGCTGTTTATTACCCAATGGGGGCCCGGAATACTTTGCCTTCATCCAACAAAAAGTGGTATCGCTGAAAGTGGCCCTGGAAAAGGCTTACCCGGGGAAGACCCGGGTGACATACATCAATCTTCAGGAAAATCCGGCGGAACAGGAAAGCGCTGAGGGGCAACTCCTTGTTAACAAGAAATTATGTGCTCCTTTAGTGCTCATCGACGGGAAGCACAGATTTTCCGGCATTATCCTGGTTCAAAAAATCGTCAAGGAAGTGGGTCGGTTATTGGGCGCCCGGGAATAACTCGCCAGCCTTGAATCTTCGGAAGACTAAGCATCGTGTCGGGCCCCGACAGGTTTCCAGATTCGGGTGGTTAAAGCGGCAACTGACGATCCCAAGTGTTAAGTTCTGCTCTCACTAGAAACTTATCAGCTTCCTGAAAATTCAACCTAATATAGTCCATATTGACACATTATCCGCCCCCCTTTTTTTGTCCCCCTTATGGTTCTGGATTTGTTGACAATGGCGTTCACCGCCTCGGGGTTTTTCTCCAGGGAGTCCAGGAGGAGCTTGATGGGCCCGGGGATCGCCCGGATCCCCATTTCCCAATGGGCGACAGCGCCTTGGGTAACGCCTAAAGCTCGGGCCGCAAGCGCCTGAGTGGGAAAGAGCTTTTTCCTTCTCGCCTTAAATTCCTCTGCGGTCATTATCGCCTCCTGTTTCCCTGGTCGAATCCTCCGCCATACTGTTCTCCCCGACGGAAAGCGTCGTGCCATTCGGGGTCGAAGGGTGCAGCTATGGCCGTGCCGGGGAGTATGGTGGTCAAAATGGCGATGGTCAGTATTCTTTTCATTTGCGTAACTCCTTCATAGCAGATTCTAGCTCTTCGTCAACTATATGAGCGTAAATCGTGGTGGTTTCGATATTGCTGTGGCCCAAGGCTTTCTGGACCAGGCGCAAGTTTTTGGTGGATCTCAACAAATCCGTGGCGAAGGTGTGCCGCAAGCTGTGCGGGTGAATGTCTTTGACGATGCCGGCTTGCTCGGCCACGCGCTTGACCATCCTGCGGAGCCAACGCTCATTTACCGGACGGCTGCCGTCAAGGGAGGTAAAGAGCAAGTCACCGGACGGCGCCCGCTTACCGGACGGCCTCCGGTCCAACCAGGCCCGGAGCAGGGCCAGGTCGTCGGCGCTCAGCCAGACGACGCGTTCTTTCCGGCCCTTCCCCCGCACCTTGAGGCGTCCGGTTTTAAAATCCAGGTGCTTTATCTTTAACTCCCGTGCCTCCCTGGCGCGGAGTCCTGCATTAAGCAATAACCGAATGAGGGCCAGGTTACGGAGCGTGGTGAGGGAGTCGGATCGCTCCAACTCCCTCAGCATCCGGGCCTGTTCCTCCGAGTCCAAAACCTCCGGGATTCTCCGGGGAGGTCTGCGGCCTTTCATCTTGTAACCTCCAGGGGGGAGGGTTCCCCCTCCCCCGGTTATTTGATTTTTCCCCAAAATCCCACCATGACCACGAAAACAAGCCAGATTATGAGAAGTAGTCTCATCTCTCTCCCCCGGTCAATATTGCCGGGACTCCGGCCGGTGGGCCTGGGCCTGGATTATTTCAATGAAGTCCTCAAGCTCGTCCGTCCGGCTGCGGGGATCCTCTGCAAAGTGGGGCTGTATAATCTCGCACCAAGCAATTGAGGGTTCATCCTCGCTGGCTATCTCGTTAAAAAGCTCCGCACATTGGCAAGGGTGGCTGTCACACGTCAAGCAATTCTGCATTTGTGGGGCTCCTCCGGGCCCGCGGCCGGGGATCGGCTGCGGGCTCGGGTCCAGGTGGTTAGTCAATTTCGATCATTTCCCCAAAGGGGGCCGGGTAGGTGGTCCAGGGTTTTTTGATCTTGGTCCACATTACCGGGTAGTCGGGCTCCTCCTCGGGGTACTTGTCGCAATCCATGTCGGTCAGGTAAATCAGGGCGGCGGGCTGCTCCTGCTCCTCTTCAATCCAGGTGAAGGGGGGCCGGAAGTCTGTCCCTCCTCCGCCGGTTGCCTTGAGGGTTAAGGGGAGGTCTGCCCGGGTGAAAGTCTCCGTTTCCCTTATCTCGGTATCACAATATAAAACGGTGATTTCCGTCTCTGCGGTCATTTCCAGGACCGCAGAAACTTCGGCGGCGAATTGGTCAAGGTCCGCTTGGTCGATGCTGCCGGAAGTGTCCACCGCGATTACCAGGCGGGGGAGTTCGTTACTCCTCAGGGTCGGGAGGAAAATACCTTGTGACAGGTAGTTGCTGTTTAAGGTTGTCCAGGTGTAGTCATTCCGGGCGGTGCGCTCCAGGAATTGCCTAAGCAAGTCCTGCCAGGGGGCGCGGGGGTTGATAATCGCCTTGACAAGCCGGTCTAAAAAGCCGGGGAGGTTACCGCACGCGGCCGCTTGTTGTGCGGCCTGTTGTCCGGCAATTTTCCAGTTGGTTTCCTCCTCGGCAATCTGCGCCGGGGTCAAGGGGGCGCCGGTGTCCGGGTCCGTGGCGTCTCTTACTTCACCGCGGCCGGCGCCGGGTTGTCTGCCGGGTTGCTGCGGCTGCTGCCCGGGGGTCTGTCCCTGGCCTGGCTGCGGCGGCTGCTGCTGCCCGGGTTGCTGTCCCTGGGGGCTCTTTTTCTTTCCCCTTCCCATGGCTGTGTAAACCTGCTCCGCGGTCATGTCCTTAAATTCGCGGCGGGGCTGACAGTCTGCCGGTAACGCGCTGCCGGCCTGGGCCAGTATGTGAAAAATGGCCTGGTCTGCGGCGGCGTTCCAGTCCTGCGGGTCGCGGTCACCGCGGCGGGTGTGGTGTTGTAAGAAACAATGCAAAGTTTCCTCTTCCCACAAGCCTTTTACCTCTTCCAGGCTGATCGAATTGATATAAGCCGGGTCGAAGCCTAAGGTTTTTCCGTCGGTCCAGGCGGTGCCGCAACCATGGTCAGATTTAAGGGAAAGTTTCAGGGCCAGGGCGCCATAAAAAGGGCGGTCCAGGATCAAGCCGGCTCGCGCCTTTATCATTTTTTGGGTTGCCTGGTCTTTCAAGGTTCCTCCGTGCTCTTTAGATTTAACTCCGTTTACACGGGGCCAGGGGCGCCGGCGGTGCCGGGTCCCTGGCCTGGTGAAAGCGGGTTAGATCAATACGTCGCTGTTGGCTGCTCCCCACTCGATATATGCCCGGGTTTGTGCAATGTCCGGGTTGTGGCGCTTGCTATCCCTCACAAGTAAAACGCTAAATTCCCGGGGGAGTCTGCCGGCATATTTCATCAGATTTGAAAAATTCTGTTCGCCGGCCAGGTTTGCCAGGGCGGTTGTTATTGCATAAAGGGCGGCGGGGTCCGTCGGTACAGGGGAGTTCATCGGGTCCAAAATGATCCCGTGGGGGTCCGGTAGGGATCGGCAAATTTTCACGAATCCCAAAAGCTCCGCGGCGAATCCCTCGCCGGCGGCGCCGGCTACGGCCTCGTAAAGTAAATCCGGTTCAAGGTCCAGGGCCAAAAGCCGGGCGGCGGCAAATACGGTGCGGGGGCTCGGGGTGTTGGTCAAGTCGGCGGTGGGTTTGAAGTCGTGCAATAACGCCGGCCTGAATTTGATAAAGGCGGCAACCTCGATGGGGGCGCCGGTGGTCAAATACCAGTTTAGCCAGTCCTGCGGGTCGGTGGTCAATTCGATGATGGTTATAAACCTCGATTTTACGGGCTCTAAAATCCCGGTGACGCCGGCGCGGTCGCGTTTCCTGTTCGTGGCGGCAATAAAAGTTACCGCGTCGCTGACTTTGTGCCCGTTGACGCGGCGGGCCAAAATTAACTGCATGGCTGCTGCCTGTACCGCGGGCGGCGCCTGGCCTAAGTCGTCAAGGAAAAATACAGTCGGCCGCGTGGCGGTTATCAGGTCCTTTAATTGGTCGAAGGGTAAAAACTTCGCTTCGCCGTCCACCAGGGCGCCAAGTCCTTTAAAGTCGGTGGGGTCTGAGGTTACTGGGTGCGAGATGATAAGCTCGGCGCCGGCCTCCCGCGTGGCCTGGTCCACAATGTCAGATTTCCCGGTTCCCGGGGCGCCGGTGATTAGTATGGGCTCCTTGGCGGGGATCGTCTTAGCCATAAGTCTTTTCAGTTGTGACGGTTTCATTTTTTGGGTCCTCCTGGGGGGTGTAGTTATTACTCAGAGCATTTAACTAATTAACTTTTATGCCGCATACTGGACGTGTTTGCCTTGGAAATAGTTGGCGACTATGTGCGGCTTGCATTGGCGACTGCGGAGGTAGCTCCTGACTTTGCCCATCAACTCCGTTTGATTACCGGGGCGTTGACGACCCACGGCATTGCTTTTGACATCTTGATTGAGCAATTCATCCGGGTTGATTTGCGGACTATAGCTGGGCAAAAAAACTAACCGAAGCCGCTCCTCATTTTCTTTTACCCAGTTTTTCACCTTGAGGGAGCGGTGGACCGGGTGATTGTCGATGATGAGATATATCCGGCGATCACTCTGACGTAACAAGCGCCGGAGAAACTCTAAGAAGACCTGGGCAGTAAAACGCTCTTTGAAAACCATGAAGTTTAGTTGCCCCTGGTTGGTAATGGCAGAAATCATGTTGCAGCCGAAGCGCTGACCAGTGGCCAAAATTACGGGCGTCTGTCCTTTGAGACCATAAGAACGTCCCACGGCATGGTCTGACCGCAGCCCCATTTCGTCGCCCCAGTATATGTGGGCCTTCTCTTTCTGTGCCTGGCGGCGAATACGGGGGTACTCCTTCTCCAGCCATTGCCGAACCTGTGCCGGGTTTTGTTCCCAGGCTCGCCGTGCCGGTTTCTGCGGGGTAAAACCCCAGCGCTTGAGATAACGGCCTATGGTCCAGACTGACAACTTTAAGCCAAAGCGGCGTTTAATCAGGAGAGCTACTGCTTCCCGGGTCCAGAGGTAAAAAGGCAATTTGAGTTGTTCCGGGTGATGATCAATGACCGTCTTGGCAATTTGTGCCGCCTGCCAAGGCAGGAGCTTGCCTCCCTGCGGCCGGCCTTTCTGTTTCGATTTTAGAGCTCCTTGGCCTTGAAGGCGATACGCTTTAACCCAGATACAGACGGTTTGCGGTGTAATTCCAAAGAGCTCTGCAACTTCCTTTTGTTTTTTACCGTCCAATACCGCTTTCACGGCTAATTGGCGAAGATGTTCTTGAGCTGATGACGAGATGGACCGAGCATCGACTTTTTGCATGCAATATCTATAGCATATGTCCCTTAATATGTTAATCTATTTATTGCACTGAGTAATAACTCCGTTTACACGGGGCCAGGTGCCGGGGCTCGTGGCTCCGGTTCCTGGCCTGGTGAAAGCGGGTTAGGCTGCTATTCCCGTATAACCTGCCATTTTTGCGAGTAGGTCCGCGGCGGCGTCTGCCGTCTCCATGCGAGCGAATTGGTTTTTTCTCAAGTCCTCGGGGTCATAGGCGGCAAGGTCTTTTTCGGCCTGGGTCCTGAGTTCTTCAAGCCGGGCGTCGTCGGTGAAATTCAGGCGGGGGATGAGTTCGCACAAGTCCCGGATATTGGTTACCAGGGAATCTCTAAAAATCCCTTCCTTGTCCTGTAATTTCTCCATCATGTGCTTAACTGCGGAGTGAAGCCGGTTGTAAAGGTCGTTTACTGCGTCCTGCTCCGCGGCCTTGAGGCGGGCGGCTATTTCCGATTTGATCTTGTCAACCTCGCCGGCCTGTAAGGAAACTCTAAAATCTTCGGCACAGGGGAGCGGGTCAACCTCCATGTCGAAGGTGAATTTTGTCCCGATTTTGGCGGGGTTCGGGTAGTCGGCCTGGTTGAAAAGTCCGTTAAGCTCATACCGGGCCTGGCTGACAAGGGCGGGGTAGGCGTCCATAAAGGCGCTAACCTCTTTTTCAAAGTCGGCCTTGAGGCGCCTTATCTCCGCGGTGTATTCAAGATAATTGGCGCTCGGTAAAATCCGGGCGCCGTCGTCTTTCCAGGGCAAGGTTTGTTGATAGTGAAAAGTGCGGGCGGCGTTCTCTGCCTGGCTGATTGCCTTTAGGTGCTCTTGAGCAATCAAGATTTTGTTATAGCGGCCGCGATCCTCTGCGGTGCCATATTCCGCGGCAACCTTTTTTGATACGGCCTTGTCGTGTTTGCGGGCGCTCCATTTGGTAATGGTCAGCTTCACTAACATGGCCTTTTCGGTGAGGTCGTTACTCATTGTTCTGTCCTCCTCGGGGGTTTGGTTTATCTTTTTAATACAGGCGAAAAGTTTTCCGGGGTCCGGGCCTTTTCGCCTGGGGTTAAAAAGATAAATCCGGGGGCCTCGTTAGAGGGTCGGTGATCCTTTATCCCGTGTAAGGTTGACGTTTCAGGGGTCCTTCCTGGTCCGCCTTGTCCCTTCCCTTACCCGGTTCAAATTGTCAAAGAGGGGTGGCTGTTACCCGGTCCTCCGTGCCGGTTGCCGTGTTGGTTTGTGGTTTGGTCCGTCAGTGCTGCAAATACAATGTACTTAAAACTGTCTGATATGTCAATCGGTCAAATAAATAAAAACTTTAAAAAAAAATCTTTGCTGTTAGTAATTGGATTTATTATGCTATTTCAGACATAAAAGCCGGGGGGAAATATAAAAAGTGAAGTATTTTGTCGGGGTTGATGTGGGGGTGTCCGGGGGCATTGGAATAATTGACAGGGCCGGCGCCATGGTGGGGGCGTATAGGTGGCAAGTGAAAACCCCGGTCCTCCTCTATAACCTGTTATCAATCATTAGGGGGTTAATACATAATTATATTTAAACGCTTATTGCTTATGCTCCCAAAATTAGCTATAATTTGCTAAAATAATTATCTAAATGGGGCAAATGTTATGCAACAGGAAGGCCTGAGTCTCCTGGCATTTCAAAAAAGGTTTAGGACCGAAAAGGCTTGCCAGAAGCATCTTTTTGAGTTGCGTTGGCCTCAGGGTTATCGGTGCCCTCGCTGTCAGCACGACCAAGCTTACGTTCATCGGACGCGCCATTTATATGCCTGCAAAGCTTGTGGTTACCAGACCTCGCTGACGGCCGGCACGATTTTTCATAAGACCAGAACGCCCCTGAGAAAATGGTTCTGATGATCTTTTTGATGGGGCGGCAGAAAAGCGGCGCTTCCATGTTGTCTCTGCAACGGATTTTGGAAATCCGGTCTTATAAAACGGTCTGGGTCATGGGGCACAAAATCCGCAAGGCCATGGTGGAGCGTGATGCCGGTTACAAGTTGGCCGGCCTGATCGAACTGGATGATACCTATGTCGGCGGCCCCAAACCCGGCAAACGTGGCCGTGGCGCCGCGGGTAAATCCAAGGTCGTGGTGGCGGTGGAAACCCCGGGAGATAAACCACGGTTTGCCGCCATGCGCCGGGTGCCCAGGGTAAACGGCGACGAGATTAAGGCGATGGCTCAGGCTTGCCTGGCCACAGGGGTGGTGGCCCGCACCGATGGCTGGCAGGCCTATCGGGTCTTGAACTTTGAGTCGAGTTTTCATGTGCCCACCGTGACTGGTTCGGGAAAAAATGCGAGTAGATTGTTTCCCTGGGTCCATACCTTGATCGCCAACGTCAAAGGCAATATCCGTGGAGTCTATCATGGCGTCAGTGACAAGCATCTGCCCCGTTATCTGGGTGAATTTTGTTACCGCTTCAATCGACGCTTCTGGGAACCCCAAATGTTTAACCGGATGATCACTGCTTGTCTTAATGCTCAAACCGTTACCTTTTCGGAGCTAAGGCAATAAGCGTATATTTATATAGAATTGGTGCAGACTTTCCCGCAAAAAGAGTCGGGGTTTCAAAACAGAAACCAGGGTCTTTTGGTTAACCTCGGGGTGTGGCAAGGGTGGTGCATCGCGCTCGGGCTGCCGGCGGTCCTGGTCAGTCCGTTGACGTGGCAAGCCGCTTTTGGTCTGTCACATTGGCAAGCTAAAAAGGCAGAAAGTCCCCTAGAGCTTAGCGCGGCGTCTATGGCCTGGGGCTCCTCTTGAGTTTAAAGCCGATGATGGGAAAGCCGTGGGGCTCCTCTTGGCGGAGTTGGCGCGGCGTGATTTTTTGGCGGGGTTGGATCGGGGCGCGGTCCAGGTCCAGAAAAAGGAAAAAGAGAAATTGAAGCGAAAAGGGGCAAGGGTAAAGGTCAGGCCGGCGGTGATCGTGCCTTGTCGGGGCTCGCATGAGGTCAATTTTCAGCCAGGGGAGGGGGAAAAGATGGGAAAAGGATAAAAAGCCGGGGGAGGTCCCGGTTAATTTTGGCGTCGCCGTCGGGGAGGTCCGGCGGAAAAGGAAAAGGGCCCGCGGCCGGGGCCGGCCTGTAAAAATGCCTTGGGATAAAAAGCCGGCCAGGACCGCGGCCGGGGTCCAGGGCCCAAAAAAAGCCGGCTGCCGGCAAGCAAGCCGGGAAGGATCAAGCCGGCCGTATCTATTACTAATAATTATCTAGAGAATAATAATGGAAATATCTGTTCAGAAGAATTTAAAGAACTATTTAAGAATGATAACCCGGATTTTAAGGCGGCACGGGCTCTCGGTGAGCAATTAACCGCTAAGGAATTAAAATTCCTGGAAATTTACCTGTCAGGTGACGGTGACAGAATAACCTCCATGAAATTAGCGGGTTATGAGGGGCTTTCCGATAATCATCTGTATTTTCTCGCAAAAAAATCGTGGAAAAGTATGAAGCCGGCGGGGGGGTTGGTCCCAAGGTCCTCCGGGCGGTGGGGCTCGGTGAGCTAAAAATCGCTAAGTTGCTGAAAAGCCTGGCTGAATCTGCGAAAAGTGATCTTGTCCGCCTTGAGGCGCTGAAATTCGCGGCGAATTGCCTGGGGATGAGCAAGCCTGACGAGACCTTCCAGGGGTTCTCTATCGTGTTCAATCCTCCCGGCGCTCAAGCTGAGGGGGAAAAGCCGGTTGAAGCGGCGCCGGCGGTCCCGGTCCAGGTCAAGGCGGTTCAGATCACCCGGTAAATAGTACCATCTTTCCTCAAAAGCGGGCCTATCCTGCCGGCCTGGTCCCTGCCTTGTCGCCATTGCCTGTCCTGTGATACCTATTCACCTGTATAGTATTCCTCTATTACTGCTGCGGCCTGCTGCTGCCTGGTCCCCTGCCTGCCACGCCTGGGATATCCGCATGGCCCCGGGACTCGAACCCGGGGACGGGACTCCCTCCCCCCCATGATTCAATATTCCGTCCGGACACCACAATAAAAAAGGAATTTGACAGATCTGACAAGAGGTGGAAGATGCCTGGCCGCGATCTCCCACCTAGCCCTGGGGTAAAACCCTTGATAGAAGCGCCTAGGCGCCCTAAAAACGAGCTAGCGCTTTTTTAGGACACATTTATGACTATGTAATGGTCCAAACTCCCATGGTCTCCCGGGCTACCTCTCGAGATACCTTTGCTGGGTAGGACTTGAGATGCCCTTAAAAAGCAAACCGGAGACGCGACTCCCACCCCCCCCTGGTCAAGTATGTCTTGCGCGGAAGTTTTTATCCTGGCCCCCTCCCTTATGACCCACGGACTATCACGGTCTCACCACCGACGGTGAACTAATATCGCCAAATACCCGGACAATCAGGCGAGGCCGTCTCACCGCGTTGGTTTTCATCTCGATTTTGCCGGCATAATGGCCCACCTCCTGGCTCTTATTTTTAACTTCCAGGATATAAATCTTGCCGCGTTCCTCCGGCCTAAGCTTCACCTCAATATACTGGGGGATGTCGGTGGTTACCTCGCTGATTTCCCAGGGAATGTTCAGATGGGAAATGAAGCGCACCTGGGCCTTGAGTTCGTTCCCCGCCTCGCCCTGAAAGCGGACGATATGGTGTGGCTGGATTTCTATGATGGGTTCCCCCCGGCCTGTCAGGGTGAGAGTCTCCTGGGGCCGGCCGGGATCGTCGAAAGAAACCTTGGTGTGCTTGGTGAACTGCCTAAGGACCGAAAACGGGGCGATGGTCAGCGTAATTTTCCCCTGGCCCCCCGGGGAGATGATCCGGTCGTAGTTTGCGGCAGTACAGGCACAGTCGGGGTCGATATCTTTGATGTGTAGGGGCGCGTCGCCGGTGTTTTTAATAATAAAGGTGTAGGTCAGTTCCTGATCTTCAGAAACTTTGCCGAAATCATGGGCAGTTTCCGGAAGTTCCACCCGGGGGGCAGCGGTGACCGGGCTGCTGGCCATCAGGATCCAGCCCAGAATCAAGCAACAGGCGACCAGGGGAATTGTCGGAACAGATGTTCGCATCAGGGGAACCTTTCTCGTTAATTCGCATCCAGAGTTTGCCAGCCGAAACTCTCGAGGTATGTTTGCAGCTTTTCCCGCTTTTCCCGGTACTTTTCTTCCCACAGGGGCGGGCAGTCCTGGAGGTTGCTCTCTCCTTCCCGCAGGCCCGCGGCGTAGGCCATGCAGGTGGAGTACCGCAAGACTTACAGTTCGTCATGGGCAGCAGCTCCAGGATGTTCATGACCTTGAGCCCGGCCTGGCCGGTGTAGCGGGGGGTGATCTCCTCCCGGCGCTCGAAGACCTGGTTGATCTGCCCTTTGATCCTTTCAAGCAGGACATGGTCTTCCTCTATATCCCGGGCCCCTTTAATGGCGATCTCATGCTGCTGCAAGGTAAACCCTTTGGCATCAGAGAGTTTAAGCATTAGCACCTGGTTGTTCCGGTCATAATCCCACCCTCCCAGTTCGGCGTTCAGGTAGGGGAAGACCGGGGAGATGCCCACGTCAAAAGTGGCGATGCCGTGCAGGATTTTCTTGCTATAGTCGCACTTGGGGCGGAAGATTTCATAGTTGTTAATCTGTTCCAGTAACATCTTGCCTCCCGGAGGTGTTTCCCCTGACTCAAGGGAGTTTCAAAATTCATCCAGGGCCCGCCAGCCGTAGCTCTGGAGATAGGCCTGCAGCTTTTCCCGCTTTTCCCGGTATTTTTCTTCCCACAGGAGTTGGCAAGCCTCGAGGGAAACCTCGCCTTCCCGCAGGGCCGCAGCATAGGCCATGCAGGTGGCATAGCCGCAGACCTTGCAATTGGTCAGGGGCAGCAGCTTCAAAATCTCCATGATCTTGAGGCCGGCCTGACTCACGTAACGGGGGGTGATGGTTTCCCGGCGTGCATATATGTCGTTGAGCTGGGTCTGAATCCAGGCGAGCAGGGCCTGAGCCTCTTCCATGTCTCTGGCCCCCCGAATGGCAATTTTTTGGGGGTGCAGGGTGATCCACTTGCCGTCGGAGAGCTTAAGCAGGAGCACCTGATTGGCTTGATCATAATCCCAACCACCCAATTCGGCGTTCACATAGGGAAAGGAGGGAGAGATGTCCGGCTTGAACGTGGCGATGGCGTGTAGCACTTCCTTGGTGGAGTCCATTTTCGGGCGAAAAATTTCAAAGGTGTCGACATGGTCCAGTAACAAGGGCCCCTCCGTGAAGTCACTCTAAGGCTTGGCAACCATTCTCTTTAAACTCTCCCAGAAATTCTTTCCATACTGCCACAAAACGGCGAAAAATCCCCCCACCAGGGCGGCGCTGGCGGCACCTACCGGACAGCCTGGAGTCCCGCAAAAAGGGCACATTGAAGACGACGCGTAGATGCCGAAAAAAGCCAGGAACCAGAGGAGCCAGCGCTTCAGGGCGCCGATTGAGATTGTGCCTTTGACGTCCGAATTGTCTTGTGTTGATTCGGCCTGTTGGTCAATCATCACTATCCTGGGCGGGCAACAATCAGGATGACCACAGATATGGCCAGGTTCAGGTTGGGGCGACTTTGTCGACATGACTGGTCTTCCTGTCCTACCCCGGGCTTCCCACTGACTGCTGCTGTTTAAGTCTTTCCCGGAGTAGGGGGATCAACTGTCCCCGCAAGTCATCCCGCACCCGCCGGAAGGCCGCCATGATCTCCTCTTCAGTACCCGTGGCCTTGGCCGGGTCCGGGAAGCCGACGTGCACGACTTCGGTTTCCCTGGGAAAGATGGGACACTGCTGCTGAGCCTGGTCACAGACAGTGATGACCAGGTCGAACTGTTCCCCGGCCAGGTCGTCCACAGACTTGGAGCGGTGGTGACTGATGTCGATACCCAATTCACCCATCACCTGGACAGCCAGGGGGTTGACCCGGCTAGGTCGCACCCCCGCTGAAAGAGCCCGCACCTGACCGGCCAGATCATGGTTCACCAGGCCTTCCGCCATCTGGCTGCGGCAGGCGTTTTCGGTGCAGAGAAACAAGACTTTCAGCATGAGGTGCGATCCTTATCTCCGTTAGCTGATCATTTTTTTAATTTCTTCCACGCTGGGCACCTGGCCCACCACCTTGACCTCACCGTCCACTACCAGGGCCGGGGTGCTAAAGATGCCGAAAGCCATGATCTTGCTCAGTTCGCTCACCTTTTCCACCTCATAGTCCCCGCCCAGAGCTTTGGCCGCCTCTGTGGTGCGCTTGGCCAACTCCACGCATTTGGGGCAACCCGGGCCCAAGACCTGTAATTTTTTCATGCTATTTCATCTCCTTTGCAAGTTATTCAGCCGCCGAATTGGGTGAGCTTTGCAGCCACGTCCTCATCCGCCACATTGCCTATAGCCATCCAGAGCATATGGTCCTGGGCGTCCAAAAAGATCAGGGCGGGCAACTGCATGAGGTGGTACTCGCCGATATACGGCACCGCGGCTTGCCGGTCGGTGTCATAATCAATGCGCTTCAGCAAGGCCTGCCGCGGCCCGGTAAAAACCTGATTCACCAACGCGTCCGCCTTGCGGACGCTCTTGGCGCTGCAGCCGCAGGCTTTGCTTTTGGTGATATACACCACCTGGTTCACCTTAGTCGGTTCGGCGTGGGTCAGAACAGCTGCACCCAAGAACACTAAGACCATGATAACTATGATACTGATTTTGCCTTTCGTCATTTCTTTCTCCCCAGTTATTTTTATTGGTTAAGTCATCTGCATAAGTCAATTAATTCAACTGGAATCTCAGGCGGCTTGGGTCAATTGCCTAACAGCCGCAGTTTCTCCTGAATGTCCTTTTCCGATAGTTCCCCCGAGGCCATCCACAGCAGTTTGCCCTGCTTGTCCAGAAACAGCAAGGCGGGTGCCCGGGTAATACCATACTCCTTGAGATACACCCTGGCGGCTTCTTTATCCGTGGAATAATCGAGGCGCTTCAGGAGCTGCTTTCTCTCGCCGGCAAAGACATTGCCCACAATAATGTCTCCAGCTTGACATAGTTCCAAGGTACAGCTGCAGGCCTTGCTCAGGGTGATATACACCACCTGACCCAGTTGGCGCTGATCCGCCTGGGAAACCGTGGCGTTGCTCACGGCTAACGCCAGGAGCAGAGAGCGGCTTTGCGAACCATTCTGAAAAATTTCCTCCTTAGCCATTAATTTTGCACCCGCCGGGGTTAAATCATACATCCGGTTCCCGAGGGGTTTCATTCAGATCGAGTTTTCTGGGGTCCTTGAGGATGGCTCTCCCAAAAATTCCCCGCTGACCGGCCCTCAGCGGTTGTCCCCCGCCCGATTATCTGAAGAACTATTACGGGACAAATTAAGAAAAGAGGGACAACAACTTTTACTCTGTCCGTCCGGCTTCCCAAGGCTCAGAATTACCTGCAACAATAAGGCAGCCACAGCCAAGAGAAAAAAGACCAGGACCTTATTTTTCAGCATATCTCCCTTTGCTCAACTTGGCGACGCCGCACCCTCCTGCAGCCATTTTTTCAGCGCTTCCCGGTTAGGTAACTGGCCCACAGCTTTAACCTCGTCATTGATCAGGAGCGCCGGGGTGCCAAACACCCCCAGCGCGGTGATCTCCTTCATATCCCGGACGTGCTCCACCTCTGCCGGGAGGCCCAGCTCCGCCAGCACTGCCATGACGGTTTGCTCCAGCTGGTTGCAAGCAGGGCAGCCGGGACCGAGAATCTTGATGCTCAGCCCACTTCTCTCCTCTTCCACCTTCTCGCCCAGAGCCTTTTTGAATTCCCGCAAGAAAGCCCGTTTATACTCCTCCTGGGCAGAGGCGGGGATATAGTTCCTGGGCTTGACCCTGGCAAGCAAAGCCTGGGCGATCTCTTCCTCGGGACGCCCCTGCCAGGATTTTACTTCCTCGATGGCCGCTTTCAGGCCGGTAATACCGACCCGGAACCGGCCGAGGGAGATTTGGGTAAGGTCCTCGTCGGGCATGGATTCTTTTCGTCCTCCCGATTTGCCATGTCTTTGGCCAGGGTCCATTCTCCAGGCGTCAGTTCTCCCGGGTCAAACCTTATCCCCAGCGCCTGAGCCATGCCCTCCCGAATGGCTGCTTTCACTTCTTCCATCTCGGGTAGCCGTCCCAGGATCTCCTGGAGCGAGATGATTCGGCCCTCCAGCTTAGCTCGCAACTCCGCCGGGGACTCGGCGCTCCCCGGCCATAAACTCATCAATGTCTCGATCTGCGGCACTATTATGATGGAGCCGTGCTGCAACATGGAGGAGGCGTGCCAGGTCTGGGCGCTTCCCACGAACTTCCTCTCCTGATACACTATGGAACCTAACGTTCCCCTCAAAAAGCATATCTCATGCGGCGGCGGTTTAATGACGCCGCGACCCATGCGGGCATCGATTCCCAGCAGGCGGAAGCCTTTCAGCAAGCCGTCGCAGATCAGGCGGTAAGCCGCGGTGACCGCGGAGGGTATCCCATCGGCAGTACCCGCGATGACCGCGTAAGTGAGATCTCCCAGGTGTAACACCGCTCGCCCGCCACTGGGCCGCCTGACGACCTCAATTCCCAGGCGCCGGCAGGCTGCCAGATCCAGGTTATGGCGCTTCTGGCAGTAGCCCAGGGACACGGCGGCTGGACTCCATTGATAGAGACGCATAGTCGGTGGCGAATAGCCGTTGGCATGGAGCCCCAGGATAGCCTGATCGATGGCCATGTTGAGAGCGCCGGGCAGGGCCCCGGTATCCAGATAACGCCAGGCGTTCATCGGCTTTCCTCAAAAAAGACCGGCGCCTTGTAAGAACTGCGCACCAAGGGCCCGGCGGCCACGCTCTTAAAGCCGAGATCCCGAGCTTGCCGCTGCCAGGAAGCAAACTCGTCCGGGTTCACATAACGGGCCACCGGGGCATGGTGGAGGGAGGGGGATAGATATTGTCCGAGGGTAAGCATGTCACAAGCTACTTGCCGTAAGTCCCGCAGGACTGCCTCAACTTCTTTTGCTTCCTCTCCCAGGCCCAGCATCAGGCCGGATTTGGTGATCACTAGGGGAGAACCTGCTTGGCCTGCTCCAAACCTTCAGAGAGCGCCGGTAATCCGCTCCCCGCCGCACCTGCGGGTAGAGCCGGGGCACGGTTTCCAGGTTGTGGGCCAGGATGTCTGGCCCGCTGGCCAGCAGGGTGGCCAGCGCCTTTCCGGACCCGCCAAAGTCCGGCACCAAAAGTTCCACCCGGACCCCGGGGCAGTGCTCCCGCAAGGCTGCCACCACCCGGGCGTAGTGGGCTGCGCCGCCGTCCGGGAGATCGTCCCGGGTCACCGAGGTGATGACCACGTGGCGCAGGCCCAACTCGGCCACCGCCTGGGCCAGACGTTGGGGTTCGTCGGCCTCCAGCGGCAAAGGCTTGCCCTTGTTCACCGCACAAAAGGCGCATCCCCGGGTACAGACATCGCCCAGGATAAGAAAAGTGGCGGTGTGATGGGAGAAACATTCCCCCCGGTTGGGGCAACGGGCGCTGTCGCATACCGTAGGCAAGTACAGTCGGTCCAACAGACCCCGGGTTTGAGCCACCAATTCTCTGCCCCTACCGCGTTTGGCGCGGCGCACTTCTCTCATAAGCCAATCAGGCGCCGACAAAGACATCACGCGTCTCCTCCCGGCGGCATATGAATGGCCTGGCCGTGGAGGGCCTGGGCCACCTCCAGCACGGCCTCAGACAAGGTGGGATGGGCGTGGATGGTCTCCATGATCACTCGACTGGGGAGTCCCCCCCGCATAGCCACCGCGATTTCGTGGATCAGGTCGGCGGCGTGGGGTCCGATATATGGGCTCCCAGGATCTGGTCGGTCTCTTTATGGGCAATGATCTTCACCAGGCCTTCCAACTCCCTCAGGCACTGGCCCATCCCCGCAGATTTGAAGGGAAAGCGGGCCACCTTGACGGGGTATTTGGACTCGGCTTCCTCTTCCGAGACCCCCACGGCGGCGTACTCCGGCAGGGTGAAGGTGCAGCGGGGCACGACCTGATAATTCATGGTGCTCCCCAGGTTCAAGGCGTTCTCCGCGGCGCAGATGCCTTCGGCGAAGGCCACGTGGGCGAGCAACCAGCCGCCGATGACGTCGCCCGCGGCATAAATACCGGGTACGCTGGTCATAAGGCGGCCATCCACCACGATGCGCCCTTTATCCAGATGAACGCCCAATTCTTCCAGGTTGAGGGCCTCAGTATTGAAGTGCCTGCCCGTGGCCAGAAGGATGCTATCCGGAGCCAGCTCGGTGCCGTCGGTGAGCCGGATGGCGAAGTTTTCCGCCCCTTCCTGAACCCCACTCACCTGCAGGCCGCACTTGACCGTGATCTTACGGCGCTTGAGCACGCCTGTCAGGTACTCCGCCATCTCGGCATCATCATAAGGCAGCAGGCGGTCCAGAGCTTCCACCAGGCTCACCTGGGAGCCCAGTTCCCGGAAGATGGCGGCCATCTCCACCCCCACCGCGCCGCCACCCACGACCAGCAAGTGCTTGGGGAGGTAGTTAATGGTAAGAAATTCATCGGCCAGAAAGATTTTAGAGCTCCGGGGAAACAGGGGCAGGCGGGCCGGCCGGGATCCGGTGGCGATCACCGTTTTTGAAGCTTCAACAAGGTTAATTTGGCCTTCCCGTTCCACCTCAACTTTATTTGGGGTAATCAGCCGGCCTCTCCCCTCCACCAGGGCAATGTGATGGGCCTGGAAGAGGCGGCCGATGCTGGCTCTCAGCCCTGAAACCACCCGCTCTTTGCGGGCAAGAATGGCCTGGATATCCGGTGAGGCTTCCACGGGCTGAAAGCCGTACTCCCGGGCCCGGCGCAGAGTCCGGCCTACTTCGGCGGAGGCCCGCACCGTCTTGGTGGGGATGCAACCCCGGTTCAGGCAGACGCCGCCTAAAAAGCTTTCCTCCACCACGGCCACCCGGGCTCCGAGTTGGGCCGCCCGGACAGCTCCCTGGTAGCCTGCCGGGCCGCCTCCCAAAAAGGCAATGTCGTAGTGCTCCGCCATGAGCGCCTCTACTGGATCACGATCTCCGGCTTTATAACCAGTTCGGACTTGAAGGACTGGTTGATGGTGGAGTATTTCATGGCCATGTCCAGGGCTCGCTGCACCATCTCCTTGGACTTGCCTTTCACCACGATCTTGGGAAAAAAGGTCACCCGCTTAAACCAGGAGGTGCGGTCCAGATGCTCCTCTACCTCGCCTTCGACGTCAATTTGAAGAGAGACCAGGTCCATCTTGAAACGCTCCGCAGCCCAAACTACCATCATAAAATAGCAGGTGTTGGCTGCGGCCACAAAGGCGTCCTCGGGGGTGAGCACTCCCGCCTTACCGAAGAGGTCCGGGGGCGCAGAAAACTCCATCTCCACGCCGTTCTGGCACCAGGTGTAGCCCAAGTGCTCCCCTCGCCATTCCACCTTATTTTTATAGATTGGCATGCATGAACTCCCCTATGGATTAAGCCTCCAGAGATGATGGGACGCTTTCCGGAAGGTATTCTTGCCCCATCTTTTTGCCGGCAGCGATCACCGCGGCAAAAATGGTCTCCAGGGTGGCCAGGACGGATTCATAGCGGACCGAAAACAAATCTTGATCGGGGTGGTAGGTTACCGCCAGTACCCCCTGGACTTTGAGCAATTCGGCGCGCACCGCGTCGGGGCAGCCCATTCAGACAAATTCTCCCTGTTGCACCATGCCCTTGACGCGCAGGAGGAGGTCCGTGATCATCCTTAATCTTCCTCCAGCACCTTGTTCACCGCCTGGGCGATTTCATCGGCCACCGCTTTGACCGCGGCCTCCTCTTCCAGGCCGAAGTGGCGCAGCTTGGCCGGGGCCTTTAAGCCGTGTTTCTTCAGAATCTCGGGGATGGACAGCGACTTGGCAGGCTTGCCCGACAACATCTCCGTGGCCTTGGCCGCGCACATCTTGTCGCAGCCATCCACCGTGATGGTGGGGTAATTACTGGCAAAGGTGCGTTCCTCCTCGCCTCCGGCGATAAACAGGGGAAGGCAGATGGTCACGGTTTCGCCGGGACGCTCATCCAGCACCTTGCGACAGGCCAGGCGGCACAGGGTGCCCTCCGGAATCTCCTCGCCGCTGCAGGAGACGATGCCCACTTTTTGCACCTGGATGTCCATCACTTCTCCTCCCCGGCGGCCAGTTCATCCACCACCTTGGCCACTTCCTCCGCGGCCACCGCCGCCAGCTTGCGCCCCGTTTCATTCACTTCGGCAACGCCCTCGGGCTTTAAATCTTTATGCGCAGTGTAAAACTTGATGGCCTCGTAGGTCTTGTCAGGCTCCTTGCCCAGAGCCTCCACGCTTTTCTTGGCGCAGTCCTTGGGGCAGCCGTCGATGGTGATCACCGGGTTTTCAATCACCAGGGCCACCGCCTCGGGGTCCTTGATCACCAGGAGGGGCAGGCAGGTGGTCACCACATTGTCGGGCCGCACCCGCTCCATAAGTTCATAGGTGGTCTCCCGGGCCAGGGCGCCATAGACTTTGCCGATGCCGCTGCACGGGAGCACCACTATCTTTTTATGCTTCTTACCCATAAAGCTTCTTCGCCTCCTGGGCGACCTTGTCCTTCATTACTTCGAAGTATTCTTTGGCCTCCATGAGCCGGGCTTTGTCACCTTCCGGGTCGCTGAGTTCGAGGCGATAAATCCAGCCGGTCCCATAGGGGTCCTGGTTGATCAGATAAGGGCTGGCGTCCATCTCCGGGTTGACCTCCACCACCTTGCCACTTACCGGCGACAGGATTCCGAAGGTAGCTTTAATCGTTTCAATCTTTCCGATCTCGCCGCCTTGCTTAACCTCGGTACCCGGCTCCACGGTCTCCAGAAAAGCCACGTCGCCTTTGGCTTTCTGCATGAAGTCGGTTAACCCCACAGTGGCCACGCCATCCCGAATGTCCGCCCAGAACTCTTCCTTGCTATAGAGATAGCCTTCCTTTACCTTGAAAATGAATTTCTCAAAGGTGGTTTCCAGGAACTCTCCCATCATTCTCTCCTTTGCATTATCCTAAGATGGCGCCAACTTCCTTGACGATCTTCTTCACCTGGATGGAACCGGCGAACTTGGGGTCCCCGTCGATCACCACCAGGGGAGAGGGATACTTTTTAGTGGATAGAAGCTGCCCAAGTTCGCTTTCTTTCTCCGCCGGATGGTCCCGCAGGTCCATGTATTCCACCCCGGTCTGGCCGGGAAAGCTTTCTTCCAGGGCCGCTTTGAGTTCGGCTACCTTCTGCTGTAACATGGCGGCATATTCCGGGGTCAGCGTGGGGTTGCTGCAGGCGCAACCGCCGCTTACCCCCGGCAGGTCAAGGACCTTTACTTTCACGAAATCTTTATGTGCCATATGGCTTTCCTCTTGAACGTTATATATAGCGACAACCGGGTAAACAGTTATATATCAATAAACTATTCGTTTTCCCGGTAGACTCTTTAAAAGCCCGGTTAAAGGGCCTAAGATCAGTAATTCTACAGGCCGTCATTGACCCTTAACGGCGCGCACTTTCACGCTGATTATTTGCCCTTGCAACCGCTCATCCATGCCTGGGGCCTCATAAGGAGATTCGGAAACCACGCGTACTTGCGCAAAACCGGCCCTTCGGATGGTCTCCAAATAATCCTCTTTGGCCATGGCCCCGGCCAGGCAATCGGCCCAGGCCGCGGCACTGGCCCGCACGTCCGGCGGCAGTTCGCCGACGGTAACCAGGTCGGCGATCAGGATGCGCCCGCCAGGCCTCAAGACCCGATGGATTTCTTTAAAGCTCGCCAGTTTGTCCTGGGTCAGGTTGATCACGCAATTGCTGATGATAACGTCTACGGTGGCCGAATCCACGGGAAGATGCTCAATATCGCCCTGGCGGAACTCAACATTGCCGAAGCCGTGCTCCTGGGCCAGTTGCCGTCCCCGGGCCACCATGTCCCCGGTCATGTCCACGCCGATGACCCGGCCGCCTTCCCCGACCTTTTTGGCCGCCAGGAAGACGTCGATGCCGGCGCCGGAGCCCAAGTCCAGGACGGTCTCACCAACTTTGAGGTCCGCCAGCGCTGCGGGGTTGCCGCAGCCTACCCCCAAGATCGCCATATCAGGCACCAAACGCAGGTCCTCTGCCGTATAGCCCACGGCCAGGCATTGCTCGGTGGTGGTGGGTCCGCAAGAGGGGCAGCAGAAAGTCTCTTCCCCCCGGGCGATCTTGCCGTAACGGTCCTTGATGACATCCTTCAGTTTCTGATTAGTCATGCTTACCCCTTGAATGCCGGACTCACAAAACGGCATTGAAGATATAGCCGACGATGATAATGCCCACGGCCACCACCCCGACGAAGACCGCGATGAGCTTGGGCTTCAAGACCTTCCGGAGAATGACCAATTCCGGGAAGGAAATGGCGATGATGGACATCATGAAGGCCAGCGTCGTGCCCAGGGCCGCCCCTTTTCCCATGAGAGCCTCAACGACGGGAATCACCCCGGCGGCGTTGGAATACCACGGAACCCCGAACAGGACCACCGCCGGCACCGACCACCAGGCCTTGCCCATATATTTGGCCATCATGCCGGCGGGGATATAACCGTGGATCGCCGCTCCGGCCCCGATCCCCAAAATGATATAGGGCCAGACCCGCCCGACAATTTCTCTTACCTGATGAAAGCCGTAATCAATCCGGCCCATCCAGGTTAGGGTTTGCAGGTGGGCCGGAGTCTTGCCCATGCGGATCTCATAGACCCAGTCTTCCACCTGGCGTTCCATGCCCAGGCGACCGATGATCAGGCCGCTGGAGATGGCAATGAACAGTCCGGTGGCCATATAGAGCAAGGCAATATGCCAGCCGAACATGGCCAAAAGCAGCGCCAGGGCGATCTCATTCACCATGGGAGCCGTGATGAGAAAGGAGAAGGTGACGCCAAGCGGTATGCCCGCTTCCATAAAACCGATAAATAGGGGCACCGCCGAACAGGAACAAAACGGCGTCACCACCCCCAGCGCTCCCGCCAGCCCATGGCCGACGTACTCCCGCTTGCCGGCCAGGAGGGCCCGGGTGCGCTCGGGGGTGAAAAATGAGCGTACCACCCCAACGGCCCAGACGATCAAGAGCAGCAGCATGAAGACCTTGGGGACGTCCAGGAAGAAAAAGGCGACGGATTCTCCTAGATGGCTGCCCGGGGCGATACGGAAGAGGTCATAAGCCACCCAACGGGAGAATGGGTCCAAGCGGCTGTAAATCGGATACCAGACAATGAGCCCCAGAGCCAGCAAGGTCAGCTTAAGGATTTGCCTGGACGACATTTCAGCCATACCCGCTTTCACCTTGGCAATGAGGTTCACTGGCGGTGCGGTTGCTTCGACGGCAATTTCCGCTGCCATCGCTTGCTCTTGCGAATTTTGATTATCCATGCTTACCCTCAAAAAAGTATTGTCCCGATTCGATGCTAAAACTCCCCCGATTACAGGGCGCGAATCCCCTGGAAGAGAATATACGCTCCCATGAGAAAGATCAGGCCGCCGGCCCCCTGCTGCATGATGGTCCCCCATCTGGCTCCCCTGGACTGCAGGAAATTTTCGATCACCCCGGTAAAGGTGCCCGCTAATATGATGAGGGTCCCCTGGCCCAGGGCATAGGCGAAGAGGAGAGAACTACCGTAGGCCACTTCGCGTTTGACGGCGGCCAGGGTGAGGATTACCGCCAGAACCGGGCTGGCGCAGGGGGAGAGCACCAGACCGAACAGCCCCCCCAAAATCAAGGCGCCGATCAGGCCGGTGCGTTGTGGCAGGAATCTTTGGGTGTTGCCGCCCAGGTTCAGCTTGATGACCCCGGCCAGTTGCAGGCCCATGGCCATGAGGATGACCGCCACCACGAAATACCAGTAGGTGCCCACATCCCCAAACATGGTGCCCATGAGCGACGCCACCGCGCCCAGGATGGACATGACGATGGCCAGGCCCACCACAAAGGTCAGAGAATAGAAGAAAGCCTGCTTCTTGTTGCCTCCGGCATAGCCGCCGACAAAGCCTATGACCAAAGGAATGCTGGCCAGTATGCAGGGGCTGGCGGTAGCCACCACCCCGCCCAAATATGCGGCGCCGTATGCCAGGACTGGCCGGGTCTGCATGACCTGCCCCAAAGTTTCACTCCATGCCATGAAGGGTCTCCTCGATTACTTAATGAACTTCAATTCCTTGAGCTTATTGATAACCTCTTCTTTGGTCAGGGCGCCCAGATGCCGGTCCACCTCGTGACCTTCGGTATCGAGGAACACTTGGGTGGGAATGGTGACGATCTGGTATTGTCCAAACATGGGCCGGTTCTCGTCCACATAGACCATGCGAAATTCCATCTGGTCGCTGTGACTGGCCTTCAAGTCCGCCATGACCTGTTTCATCTGTTGGCAGGGGATGCAAGTCTTGGCGCCGAATTCATAGAGGGCCGGCTTGCCTTGGGCCGGGGCCGAACCCTGCGCCTGGGTCGGCATGGCCCCCCAGACCACCAGAAAACCTGCCACCAAGCCGAACAAACCGATCAAAGTACCACGAAAAAATTTCATTGGTTCCCTTCCTTTAATCCAAGTGATTTAAATCAGACCTATGCTGACTTTCCCGCTATTGGGGGATTTTCCTGCTTATTCCTTATCACAACCGGATATCCGGATTTATAAATAAAGAACCATTAATGGAAGAAGAATCGGCGCGGCCAGATAAACTTTTTTCGCCTAACATCAAAAAAATCCTTCTTGACCATCTTGCTTCACTTACCGAGACGCCGGCGGGATCAACAGCACCGGGCACGGCGCCAACCGGCAGACATTGTGGGCCACACTGCCCAAAAAGATTTCTTGAATGAAGCCTCGTCCCTGGGTGCCCATGATAAGCAGCGATATATCCTGGCTCTTCAGGACCTCCAGAATGGCCGGCAGGGGGTGGCCGGGATCATAGACGGCCTCCACCCGGGTGAGCCCAGACTGAGTGAGCCGTTGCTGCCATTGGCCCAGCAGGTCCCGGGCCGCGTCTTCGGCCCACTCCCGGTAGCCGGGTGGGTAGGTTTCATGGAGGGGCACGTCCAGGGCGTTCAAAAGCGTCACCCTCTCCACTCCCTTGGAGGCCAGGCCTTCCAGGTACCCCAGGGCCTGCTCGGAGATCTCGGAAAAATCCGCCGGAAAGAGAATATGGCGCAAAAGTTCGTCACAGTGCAGACGACAACTGCCCTGTGGCTTTTCCGGCTTCAGGTCCATGGGAAGGAGCAAAATAGGCGTGGTGGCGTGATGCACAATGGCGCTGCTCACCGACCTCAGTATGCCTTCCTGCTTGCCGTGGGAGCCCACCACGATCAGGTCCGCCCCGCAGCAGCGCGCCACCTCCTGAAGAGAATGAGCGGGCAGGCCAGAGGGCATCTCCATGGTCACCTGCAGCCCCTGGGCCTCCAGTTGAGCGGCTTGCCTCTCCAGCATCGGCCGAGCCTCGGCCGTGAGCCTTCCTTCCATGCCCATGAGGAACTTGAGGGTGATGACATGGGTCAAAATGACCCGGGCGCACCCCAGGGCTTTTAATTCCCCGGCGCAGGCGACGATTTCATCCCAGACGGGCGAAAGGTCGGTGGCCAGGATGATGGTCTCGAACATGCCTTAGTAGCTCCTTTTTTTTGCGAAGATTAGCCGCGTAGTCCCTGCTGGTCATGGTTGAGACTTGGGATTGTGCAGGGTTTCATGAACGCAGGTGGGGCAATAGTAGACATCCTGGTCCCCCTGTCGGGCTTTGAAGAGCGGGCTGGCGCTGCCCTCCAGTCCACAGGCAGCGCACACCGCGGGCATAAAAAACTTCTGTCGGAACCGCAAGGCCACGCCCACCAGACTGATGAGCACCGGCACCTCCACCAGGGGGCCAATAACCGCGGCGAAGGCCTCGCCGGACTGCAGGCCGAAGACGGCCACGGCCACTGCGATGGCCAGCTCAAAGTTGTTGCTGGCGGCAGTGAAAGATAGGGTGGCAGAAATGCGATACCCGGCCCCGGCCTTGGCCGACATGTAAAACGTGACAAAGAACATAACGAAGAAATAGATAGTCAGAGGTATGGCAATGCGCACCACGTCCAGGGGGAGCTGCACGATATATTCGCCCTTAAGGGAGAACATCACTACAATGGTGAACAAAAGGGCAATGAGCGTGATGGGGCTGATTTTGGGCATGAACTTTTCTTCATACCACTTCAGTCCCTTCCATTTGACCAGGAAGAAGCGGGTGAACATGCCGCCGAAAAAGGGAATGCCCAGGTATATCAAGACGCTTTCCGCCACCTGCAAAATGGTGACCTTGACTTCCAGGCCCGAGGCGATGCCCAGCCAGGTGGGCAGGATGGTCACAAAGATATAGGCATAGACGGAAAAGAACAGCATCTGGAAGATGGAGTTGAAGGCCACCAGACCCGCGCAGTATTCGGTGTCTCCCTGGGCCAGGTCGTTCCAGACGATGACCATGGCGATGCAGCGGGCCAGGCCGATGATGATCAAACCTACCATGTACTCCGGGTAACCCCGGAGAAAGACGATGGCCAGCAGGAACATCAGGATGGGGCCGATCACCCAGTTCTGGATTAACGACAAAGTCAAGACCTTGAAGTTTTTGAAAACCTGAGGCAATTCCTCGTAGCGCACCTTGGCCAGGGGCGGATACATCATGAGAATGAGGCCAATGGCGATGGGAATGTTGGTAGTGCCCACCTGGAAGAAGGTCAAGAGCTTGGTGAAACTGGGTAGGAAATAACCGAGGCCGACCCCGGCCGCCATGGTCAGAAAGATCCACAGAGTCAGAAAGCGCTCCACAAAACCCAGACGTTTGGCAACGGTGGCGGCCATAAGTGCTCCTATCTCTTTGATATCCGTATAACCGATTTATTAAGTATCTTAAGGCAAAATTTTTATTTTCCAGGCAGCCCTTACCGGGACCTTTTCAGACTGGACTTCAGCCTCTTGGCGCATTCGGGGTGCCGCTTGGCCTCCAGGCAGCTTGCCAGCTGCCCCCGCAGCATCAGGGCTTCAGGTTGAGCCGCCAGCATTTCTTCCAGGAGTTTGAGCAATTTCTCCCTCGGGCTATTGGGGGTCACGGCTAAGCAGTAGTTCATCCACAAGCCGTCCCGGCGGTCCTTGACCCAGCCCAGATGATAGAGATAGCGCAGGTGCCGGGAGGCCTTGGATTGGGTGATGCCGAGGACGTTAATAACATCGCAGACACAGAGTTCTTCTGTCCCTGACAAGAGCCAAAGAATTTTCAACCGGGTTTCGTCCGACAGGGATTTAAAGAATCGTGCCTCTGCCCTCATGGTTATCCTATATATCCGGATAAACGTTTAAGTCAAGATAAAAAAATAACAGATAAGACCTGGGCAATTTCTATGAGCAATGACACGCGGCGGCGGCGACCTTGTCCTGTCCTTTGGCTGCCAGCCATTGATCCAATCGGTCCCGCAGCGCCTGGGCCTCCGGCTGAGAACTGAGAATCTCCGCCAACAGCTTAAGGTGCCTGTCTTCCGGGCTGCCGGGGGCGACGCTCAGCCGGTAATTCATCCACACCCCGTCCCGGCGGTCCTTGACCCAGCCCAAATGATAGAGGTAGCGCAGGTGCCGGGAAGCCTTGGATTGGGTGATGGCCAAGACCCCCATGATATCGCAGACGCAGAGCTCCTCCCGGCCCATCAGCAGCCAGAGCATCTTCACACGGGTCTCATCAGCCAGGGACTTAAAGAGTTCAGCTTCCTTTTTCATATTTATAAAATAACCGGATAACCGCATGTTGTCAAATAAATTTTTGCATGGTACCCTTCTTCAAGACAACTGCAACTGGTTAAAGAGTTTAGTTTTATGGGCTATTAGGTGGAAGGCACTGCATTAAGGAGGGATGCTATGGCTAAGGTGGCAATCAACGGCATGGGCCGGATTGGCCGGGCGGCTCTGAAAATCATTTTGGACACCCCGGAATTGGAATTGGTAGCGCTCAACGATCTCATGGCCCAGGATAACCTGGTGTACCTGCTGAAGTACGACACTGTTTACGGCAGGTATGAGAAAAGGGTGGAAACCGCAAATGGTGATTTGGTGGTGGCCGGGAAACGATATCGATTCCTGAGCGAAAAGGACCCGGCCCGACTCCCCTGGCACGAGTTGGGCGTGGACATCATCTTTGAATGCACCGGAGTATTTACCCGCAAGGCGGACCTGGAAAAACACCTCCAGGCCGGGGCCAAACGGGTTATCCTGTCGGCGCCGGTGAAGGGTGAGGGCGATATCCCCATGGTGGTCTGTTGCGTCAATGTCCCGGGAGCTTCCTGCGAGTTGGTCTCTTGCGCCAGTTGCACCACCAACTGCATCGCGCCGGTTATGGAAGTCATGGGGAGGAGAATCGGGGTGATAAAAGCCATCATGACGACCATCCATGCCTACACCTCCTCCCAGGCCATTGTGGATGGGCCGGCCAAAAAATGGCGCCGGGGCCGGGCCGGGGCCGCCAACCTGGTCCCCACTTCCACCGGCGCCGCCATTGCCGCCACCGAAACCTTGCCGGAGTTCAAAGGCAAATTTGACGGCGTGGCGGTGCGGGTCCCGGTTCCTGCAGGCTCCCTGGTAGATATCGTGTTCCTGACAGCAAGGCCGACTACGGCAGAGGAAATCAATACTATTTTCCGGGAAGAAGCGGCCGGCTCCCGTTATCGGAACGTTCTCGGGGTGGCCGAAGACCCCATAGTTTCTTCGGATGTCATTATGGACACCCGGGCTTCCATCGTGGATCTGAGCATGACCAAGGTGGTGGATGGCAACCTGGTCAAGGTCATGAGCTGGTACGATAACGAGTGGGGTTATACCAATCAAATGATTCGGGAAGCGGTGCGTATCGCTAGGGAATGCCTGAGTTAAACCTCGGAGAACTAATCAGGGCAGGCTTGCCAATTTTTCCTTGGCAACGCCTGCCCAGGGTCTTACTCCTGATTGCCTCCCTTAACCGGGTTCATGGTGCGAAGACCGGCAGGGATGTACTACTGGCTCATGGCCGGTAATCAACGTAAGTGTCATCCAAGTTTGAGGGTACCTGCGACTGATCCGCAGCCTGCGCCTGGTAAGCCACGGAACCGGCCTTGCTCTGCACGGCCGGTGAGGTTGCCGCAGAGCAACCAGCCAATCCCAAAAACAGGGACACAACCAACGCGATGGAACTTTTCATTTCATCCTCCTTGCCTTTCCTTGTGTGATTGCCGGGGATAACTATCTAAACTACCGGTTATCCGATTATCCGGATACTATCATATAAAACCCAGCCTGAACAAAAATCCGGCGCGGCAAGGAAAAAATTTTTGGCGAAATTATTTTTCGGCAACCGACGCCACACCCTCCCCCTCTAAGATTTCGCTTTCCAAAAAAATTTTGCTGTGACCCACGCAGCCAACCTGCTGCCCGGAAAAAAAATTTATCCCGCGCCGGATTTGGGGGATATGAGGGTTTTATATGATGACAACCGGATTACCGGATACTCAATAATGATGGAGGATGACCTATGAACAAGCATGCACTGAGCAAGACCTGGACAATCATCTCCCTGTTGGCGGTCTTATGCTTGAGTTTAGGAGCCGCGGATTCCGCCTGGGCACGTGGCGGTTGGGGGTGCATGAACGCCAACCTGACGCCGGAGCAGAGCGCCCAGCTCTTTGATCTCAGGCAGCAATTCATGAACGACACCGCCGGCTTGCGAAAACAGATGATGGTCAAGCGGACGGAGATGGCGGCATTGTGGCAAAGCCCCACGCCCGACCAAAACCAGATTCAGGCCAAACAGCAAGAAATCAACACCTTGAGAGAGCAGCTTCAGGAGAAGGGCACGGCTTTTCAGGCGCAGACCCAAAAGATCTGCCCCCAAGCCGCCATGGGTGCCGGACCTGGCCCCGGCGGAGGCATGGGTAGGGGCCGGGTTTGTGGCCAGGGCCTCGGCTGTAACTGGTAAAGATAGAGAGGGGAAAGGTTTCCACCCCCTTCTCCTTTCCCCTCTCCATTTTCTTGGCAGGCGCACAAAAACGCAGGTAGTTGGCATGAGGGAAGCGCCAAAATGATGGAGAAGATTACAAGGACAAAATTTGTCGGACCCCTGATGGTGGCAACGGCCATGGCCATGTTGGCAATCTTCCTGGCGCCAGGCTGGGGGTTGAGCAAGATGGGGAGCCGGCAACGTGACTGTAACCTGGTAACTTCAGAAAACCCGTCCTTGGCCAAAGACGAATCAGAGAAGCGGATATTACGCGTTCTTGATGACATTGAGGGCCCCATCGTGGATGAGCTGCACGGGAGATTATTGCGGATCCTGGTCGAGTCCACGAAGGCCAAGAATGTCGTAGAAATCGGCACCGGGCCAGGCTACTCGGCTCTCTGGCTGTGCCTGGGCCTTAAGACCACGGGAGGCAAACTGATCACCCATGAAATAGATAATGAAAAGGTTTTGCTGGCCAAAGCGAACTTCAAACGGGCAGGGGTAGAGAATCTGGTTATGGTGGTTGAGGGCGATGCCCACCGGACGGTCGGCCAACTGAAGGAGCCCATCGATATCCTTTTTATGGATGCCGAGGGGGGTAACCTGGAATATCTTATCCAGCTTCTGCCCCTGGTCCGCCCAGGTGGATTGATCCTGGCAGATAACATGAGCAAGCCGAAGCCCGACCCCCAGTTCATCAAAGCCATCGCCGCCAACCCAAACCTGGAGACCATTTTCTTAAACATGCGAGCCACGGGGATCAGCCTAACGGTCAAGAAAGATTAAGTAACCCGGCTGGAATCACTCCGGCCTTACCATAACCAATTGATTTAAGGAGAAGGTACCATGATGAAACTCGGCAGGTTTATCAGCCTGATCGGTATCCTCGCCCTGGTACTGGCCGCGACGGCAGCGTGGGCCCAACCCGGCATGGGGCCGGGCGGCGGACCACCCGCGCGATCCCTACAGCCGGATGTACAATCCGCAAACCGTGGAAACCGTGAGCGGCGAAGTAGTAAGCATGGAAAAGTTCACTCCCGGCCAGAAAATGTCTTACGGGGTGCATTTCACCCTCAAGACCGACAAAGAGACCGTCGCGGTTCACCTGGGACCCAGCTGGTACATAGAAAAACAAGCCGTGACCATCGCCCCCGGGGATAAAATGGAGGTTACCGGGTCTCGGGTTACCTATCAGGGTCAACCCGCCATCATCGCCGCGGAAGTGAAGAAGGGCGGCCAGGTCCTGAAGCTGCGCGATGCCAATGGGGTGCCGGCCTGGGCCGGGCAGCGTTGGCAGTAACCCGGTTTTTATCCAGGAAAAGCCGATTTGCCAGAGGGTCGGGCAGTGGATGCAGACCCTTTTATTAATAGCCCCCCAAGGGAACCCCTTCTTCCGGGACCTGCCAGTTTCGCCAAATGTCGCGGGGGTCAGGTGCCGGGAATGGGCCAGGAAGAATGAAATTTAAAAAATGTCGACTTAGAAGCGCCGATTTGGTGGTTTTGCGTTGTTACATATGCAAGGAACCGAATATTCGTAAATCCATGATAAGGAGTGCCAAAGCCATGAAAAAGCCGGGAGCCCTAGTTCTTGTGGCTATCATGCTTTTAATCCTGATGTTCAGCATCTCCTCTTCCTGGGCGCAGAGTGGCAGGCGCCTTCACTACAGCACCCTGTTCAACCCGCGGACCGTGACCACTCTTTCCGGCGAGGTGGTGCGGGTGGTGCAGGCCCTCTCCGGGAATGGGGCGGATTACTGTATGCAAGCCGTGCTCAGAACACCTGAAGGAGATATCACGGCCATCCTGGCCCCAAAGGGTTATATGGCGGGAAAAGGGCTCACCATCGCTCCCAAAGACCGGGTGACGGTCACCGGCTCCCGGATTTCGGTTATCAACAAGCCTTTCCTTTTGGTCACGGAGGTGACCGGCGACCGCACCATGAAGCTCAGGGAAGCAAACGGCCGCCCGCTTTGGGCACAGGGCGATAATTGGCATGTTCGCTGAGGGGGATGGGTGTTGGCTAACCAGCTGATCCGTGGGGAAGAGGATGATTTCCCATGAAACGCAACTGGCTCATTTATCCTTTGGCATGCTCTGTGGGCCTTAATATTGGTGCAATTGCCAGTTATGCCTTTTGGCGCTTTGGCAGCCCACCAGCCATGAGCGTGGAGCGCCAGGCCTCGTCCTTGTCTTTCCGGGAATTCTGGCAATCCCTTGACCTCAGGCAGGAGCAGCGTCAAATGATGCGCGGCTTGATGATCGCACACCAGCAACGGGTTGGCGAACTGAAGCTGAGGCTGGCGGACGCAAAGGCAGGAACTATTCGACATGTTACAGGAAGGGAAACCTTCCTGGTCGGCCCTGACTGATAAGACCAGGGAAATCAGCGGGCTCCAGGGCAAGTTGGAATTAGAGGTGGTGCAGTTTTGTCTGAAATTTCGCGGCAGCCTCCAGGCGGAGCAGAAAATCGCCTTCATGGACTTTATGAAGCAACACTTATTAACAGGCCGGAGCGGCCAACACCGGGGGCGCGGTCCCAGGGGACCCTGGGGCCGGTTCGGGAGAGGCTTATATGGTGGAAATTGAGGGAAATCTTATTAAGAGCATCGGACACATAGTTCTGAGGAGGATTAGGGCATGGGATCATTGAGGTTTTCTGTAACACTTGTCATCGGCATGGTGAGTTTGCTCCTTGTCAATGCGTCCTGGGCACAGCCCGGCATGGGGCAAGGAGGCGGGATGCACTACGGCACGATGTGGGATGCCAACTCAGTTACCACCGTAGCCGGTGAAGTGACTGCGGTGGAGAAATACACCCCCGGCCGAGGTGGAAGTTCTTATGGCCTGCGGTTAACCGTAAAGACTGATAAAGAGACCCTACCGATCATATTGGGCCCTGCCTGGTATATCGAACAGCAGCACTTTGCCATCGCCCCCAAAGACACCGTGGAAGTGAAGGGTTCCCGCCTCTCCATCCAGGGGCAGCCCACCGTCATCGCCGCGGAGGTGAAAAAGGGGGACCAGGTTTTAAGGCTGCGGGACGACAAGGGCATTCCCCTCTGGATCGGCCCGAGATAAAATTGGCGTTCTTCCCCCACGGATAAGTCCATGTATTCAATTCTTAAAAGTTTGTTCTTTATTCTCCTTGCAATTGGGGTTGTTCTTCCTCTTCAGGCTGGGAAGGCAGGAGCCCAGGAAAGGAATTACCAGGCCCTCAGCCTGGATGACTGCCTGGCCCTGGCCCAGAAGGAAAACCCGGTGCTGGGCGCCAGCCGGGAAAAGATCCAGGAGTTGGTGGCGGATTACCAGGCGGCCCGGTCCAGTTTTTTTCCCCGCCTCACGCTGCTGTCCTACTATACCCGGCAGCCTGCCGACCGGTTTGTTTCCGGCGGCCAGCCTCCGCCCAACCTGTTTACCAAGGAGCAATATTGGGGGATAACCGGCAAGCAGATCCTGTTCAGCGGCCTCAAGAACTACCATAACACCCAGGCTGCCATAAAGGGCACCGAAGCCCAGAAGCAGGAGGTCCAGCGCACCGCCGATGAGGTGGCCTTCACGGTCACCGAGGCCTTCTACCGTCTCATCGAGGCCAAGGAGAATCTCCGGGTGGCCCGGGAAGCCCTGAGCCAGCGGCAGGAGTTCGCCAAATTAACCGACGCCTTTTTTAAAGCCGGCAAAGTGACCCACCTGGATTCGTTCCGGGCCCAATCCCAGGTATCCGAAGCAGAGCAGGCGGTGGCCGAGGCCCAGACCGCCGTGCGCCTGGCCAAGCAAATATTAGTTCGCACCCTGGGATTAAAGGAAGATGCCCAGATTGATATCCGAGGACGTCTCCCCCAGGAGTTTGTGGCGGCCGGCAACGTGGACTCCCTGTGGCAGGGGGTCCTGAAGAACAATCCGGAGCTCAAAAGGATTGACCTGCAGTTGTCGCAAAGCCAGGCCCTGGTTAAGGCGGCCCGGGGCGGTTATTTTCCCGAGCTCAGCCTCCAGGGCGCCACCGATGTCCGCCACCGGGATCAGGCGAGCACCAGTGGGAATCTTACCAGGGAGGAATATCTCTACGGGGTGTTCCTGGAGTTTCCCTTCTTTGAAGGGGGGGTGACCCGGGCCCAGGTGGCCAAGGCGGCTTCTCAGAACCGGCAACTACACGAGGCCAAGCGGGACCGCTTAGACAGCCTCAAGGCGGACCTGACCTCGGCCTGGAAGGACCAGGATGATGCCCGCCATGGGGTTACCAACACCCGCCAGACCGTAGCTACCAATGAGGAAGCCTTTGCCAGTTCTCAAGCCCTGTACCGGTCGGGGAAGGCCATCGGCCTGGACGTGCTCCAGTCCCAGGTGGACCTGACCGCGTCGCGCTTCCAGCTGATCAGGTATACCGTGGCCTATGAGATCGGCAAGGCCCGCATCAAACAAATTACCGGCGCCGGCCCGTATGAATCTACTCAACCAAGCACTGACGGGGGGCAAAAGAAGTGAAATTACCAGGTGGAAAGAAGGCCATTGGGGCGGTCATCGGTATTCTTATCATCATCCTGTTAGGCTATCGGCTGTTCTGGTATCGCCCGCCGGTGCCGGTGATCGTGGTCAAAAAAGCCGAGGTTCAAGGCAAGGTCCACGGACCGGGCACGGTGCAATCCAAAGTGCCGGTGACGGTGAGCGCCAAGATCACCGGCATTTTGGAAAAACTCTCCGTTGACCAGGGAGATTGGGTGAAGAAGGGACAGGTTTTGGCGGAACTGGATGCGGTCGAGCTTCGAGCCAAAGAGATGGCCGCCCAGGCCGCCAGGAACCGGGCCCAGCGGGATCTGGCCCGGGCCCAGGCCGATATGGTCAAGGCCCAGGCCAACCTGGGCCTGGCCGAAAGCAACTACCAGCGGGATCTGGAGGTCTTCAAGCCCGGCTACATCTCCAAGGCGGTTTTTGATACCACCAAGGCCCAACTGAAGGTGGCGGAAAGCGAGGTGGCGGCCGCCAAGGCCGCGACGACGGCCCAGGAAGCCGCAATCAAGCAGGCGGAATCCGAATCACGCGCGGCCGCCGCGGTTCATAGATATACGCACATTGTGGCCCCCATGGACGGTTTGATTACGGTACGAAAGGCGGAACTGGGGACAACGATTGCCCCGGGAACTCCCATTTTTCAAATGGTGGACCTGGACCAGGTCTGGGTGGCTGCCTGGATCGACGAAACCCAGGTAGCCCAATTACAGCCTGGACAGCAGGCCGACATCATGTTGCGCTCCGGTCGGACCTTTAAGGGGGAGGTGGTCCGCCTGAATAAAGAAGCTGACACCGTGACCCGGGAACTGGAAGTGGACGTGAAATTCGACCAACTGCCTCAACCCCTGGTTATCGGCGAAGAGGCCGAGGTGGATATCGACACCGGCCGGCAGACTGCCCCCGCCGTCCCCTTATCCGCAATTATGGAGCAGCGACGGCACCAAGGGGGTATTGGTGGTAGCTGAGGGGGTGGCGCAGTTCCGTCCCGTCTCCCTGGGCCTTCAGGATGGTCATCGGGCGGCGGTCCTTCAGGGCCTCAAGGAGGGCGAGATGGTGATCGTTAATCCGGCGGGGATTGAGCCAGACAAACTGATTAACCCCAAAATTAGACCCGGCGGCGCCAAGAAGCAGTGATGGCCCATGAAACGGGCGGCGGCCCTGGATGGGGTAAAAGAAGGTGAACTGGTCATCGTGGTCCCCGAAACGGTTAAGCTGGGGAAAGAAGTGCGAGCGGCATAGGTAACCGCCGCTTACATGGAGGCATAATGGAGGCATAATGGATTTAGCAGTTTATGACCTGAAGCTGCATAGCGGCCGGTTTATTGCCACGGTAATCGGGGTGGGGCTGCTGTTTACCATCGTCCTGGCCATGAACGGCCTCTATCGCGGCAATATTTATGAAGGCACCCAGGTCATCAAGTCCACCAACCCAGATCTTTGGGTGGTAGAGCGCCATCGCGGCGGCCCTTTCAATGAACAGTCATCCATGCCCGAATACTACCATTATAGCGTCAAGGCGGTCCCGGGGGTGGAGAAGGCCAGTCCCTTCATTTATTACACCGTGGAAAGACAGGTCGGAGGCCAGAGCCGGCATTTCAGCATCATCGGCTACGATGTCTTCGGGGGGCTGGGAGGACCGCAAAAGATCTATGCCGGCCGGAAAATCGAGCAAGCTCATTACGAAATGGTGGTCGATGCCAAAATGGGGGTGCATCTGGGGGACAAGGTTCCTCTTGGCTTACACACGTATACGGTGGTGGGCCTCACCAAGGGGAGCCTCGATACCAATGGGGACCCCCTGGTATTCCTCTCCTTGCCTGACGCCCAGGAGGTGGCGTTCCAGGATGACAATGAGGAAATCCGCACCCAACGAGTGCGGCTAGCCCGCACCCTGAACTCCCAGAAAACCCTTTCCCCCATGGCCGCGGCTAATCTCACCACCTCCCTGGCGCCCGATACCCATATCATCAATGCCATCCTGGTACGGCTCAAACCCGGGACGGACCGCGCCGCGGTCGCCCGCCACATCGAGAAGTGGCTCTATTTTTCCGCGTTCACCACCCAGGAAGAAGTGCAATTGATGTTAAAAGGACGATTGGCCGGCATGACCAAACAGCTCTTGCTCTTCCGCACGCTCCTGTCGCTCATCTCGGTGGTCATTGTTTCCCTGGTCATTTATACCTTCACCATGGAAAAGATCCGCAGTATCGCGGTGATGAAGCTCATCGGCGCCGCCAACGGGGTCATCGTGCGCCTGGTCATGGAGCAGTCCCTGCTGTTGACCATCAGCGCTTTTTTATTCGGCCTGGCCCTGATCCAGAGCACATATCCATACTTTCCCAAGACCATCTTGCGCATGCCCGGAGATGACCTGCTAACCTTTTTAGTCGCCTTTGCGGGAGGTATCCTGGCCAGCATTCTGGGCCTGTGGCAAGCCATGAAGACCCAGCCTGCTATGGCTCTGGGAGGATAGTAATGGATGTCTTGAGGATTGAGGGCCTCAGCAAGATTTTCGGGTCAGGTCGCCTGGAGGTGCGGGCCCTGGAGGATATCAATCTTTCGGTGTCCCCCGGCGACCTGGTGGCCCTTTTGGGACCCAGCGGTTCCGGTAAGACTACCCTATTGCTCTGCACCAGTCTGATTCTTGAACCAACGCAGGGGAAGATTGTCTTTGACGGCCAGACGATTTTTCAAAAGAACGGTTGGTCCGGTGGGGTGGACATCCGGCGCCTCCGGCGGGAGAAGATGGGGTTCATCTTTCAGTCCCACAATCTCATCCCCTTTCTCACGGCCCGGCAAAATGTGTTTTTCCCTTTGAGCCTGGTGGGTCTTAAGGGCGAGGCAGCCCAAAACCGGGTCATGGAACTCCTGGAGTACATGGAAATCGCCGACCGAGCTGATTATCTCCCGGCCCTGCTTTCTGGAGGAGAACAACAGCGAGTAGCCATCGCCCGGGCCCTGGCCAATAACCCCAAGCTGATCCTGGCCGATGAACCAACCGCCTCCCTGGATACCGTGCGAGGTAAGAAGGTCATGGAATTATTAAAGAAGATCGCCAAAGAAAATCAGTCGGCAGTGATCGTGGTCACCCACGACGTGCGCATGATTGAGGGGTTCGATTATGTCTATAACATCAAAGATGGAAAGCTGCATGACAACTCTGTGCCTAACTAGTCCAAGTGAGGAATTTAGATCTTGAAGGTGTGGGGAAGGAGAAAAGCTTATGAAACGCTCCGGGCTTTTCCTACTGCTGGCCTTTTCCCTCGCCCTTAATCTGGCGAGCCTCGGCACCCTCCTTTACTTGAGCCGTCAAGGCGTTCAAGATGCTGGCCGGCGGCAACCTGGGCCGCCTCTGACGGTGAAAGAGCTTTGTCGGTCCTTGCCCCTGCAAGCCGAGCAGTGCCAATAATTCAAAAGCATGATGCCTGAACACCAACAGCGGCGGCGCGGCCTTCAGATGGAACTGGCGCGGGAACAGAAAGAACTTTGGGAATTTATGAAACAAGATTCTCCATCCTGGCCCGCGATTCAGGGCAAAATCAAGGAAATCAATTCACTGCAAACATTGGTGGAAGAGGAGGCAGTACGGCTCTGCCTCGAGTTCCAAAAGCATTTACAACCCGAGCAAAGAGTAGTTTATCTGAAACTGTTAGAACGGCAGCTGTTGTCAAGGCGCGAGGGGGAAGGCGCGCCCCTGCGGGCCGGGCCGGGCTGGCCGTCCCGCCAGTCACAGAGGTCTAAACAGGGAGGGTGGGAATGAGCCAATGTCAGGCAGGTGGCAGGCCGGGCTTGCTGCTGCATGGATTCCTGATTTTCCTTTTTCTGCTGGTCTGGTCAGTTACCGGCCAGGCGGCCCTTCATCCCCGGGAGCCGCTACCGGAGTACCGTTTACAGGTCTCTTTCGACCTGCCCCGGGGGAAGGTCTTAGGCCGGGCCACCATCCTGGCTCCCCAAGGCCGCAAGCTGACCATTGACCCCGGCAAATTAGACATTCTGGAGATCAGGCACCGCGGGAAAAAAATCACTTCGGGTCGCCGGACAGGAAAGGATATTGTACTTTATGCCCAAGGCCCCATCCAAGTGGACTATGAGCTAAGTCTGAAAAAAACCGGCGATACCGCCATGAACCAGCGGGACCTTATCCTCCTATCGGGATGGTATCCCCAGGTGGAAGGGTTCTGCCGGTTTAAGCTCACCGCTACTTTGCCTTCCGGATACCTGGCCATCTCCGAAGCGGACCAGGTCACGCACACCGAGAAAGATGGACAAGTGGAGTTTGTTTTTGACTTCCCCTATCCCCTGCACGATCAAGACGACATCACCCTGGCGGCCTCGAACCACTGGGTGGTATCTCGGGAGAGTCAGAACAACATAGAATTTTTGACCTACCTTTTTCCGGAGGACGCGCACCTGGCTCCCCGCTACCTGGAGGGGGCCAGGCAGGCCCTGGCCAAGTATGAACAACTCCTGGGCCCCTATCCCTACCGGCGGCTGGCCATTGTGGAGAATTCCTTTAAGATGGGTCAGGCTCAGCCGACTTATATCCTCCTGGAACCGAAGGACTTCCAGAGGGAAGACTTCGAGCGCACCCTGGACCACGAAATCGTCCACCAATGGTTCGGCTGCGCCGTGTCCCCGGATTACGACCAGGGTAACTGGTGTGAAAGCATGGCCACTTATTTCTCCAATCATCTCCTGCAAGAAGAAAGGGGCCAGGATTGGCAGTGTCGGCGGCGCATCCTCTCCGGTTTCCAAACCTACGCCGATAGTCAGCGGGAATTTCCTCTGCGCAAGTTCACCGAGCGCTTTGACGATGCTTCTCGCACCACCGGCTACGGCAAAGGGGCCATGGTGCTACACATGCTGCGCCGGCAAGTGGGTGACGGGGCGTTTTACGAAGCCATGAGGTCTTTTTTCAAGACCAACCGGTTTGCCGTGGCTTCCTGGGATGACCTGCGAAAATCCTTTGAAGCCCAAACCAAAAAGGACCTGTCCTGGTTTTTCCATCAGTGGGTGGACGGCACAGGCCAACCCCAGATCAGGATAGACAAGGCAAGTCTGAAAAAAGAAGGGGATGTATCTGTAGTGAACCTGGCCTTGGGTCAGGAAGGCCGGGTCAAACGGCTTTCCCTGCCGGTGCGGTTCTCCGGCCCGCAAGGCAGCCGAAGTTTTCAAATGGACCTCACCCGGAGTACGGAAAGTTTCTCCTTCCGGCTGGACTTCCAACCGGAGCAAGTAATCATCGATGAAAACTACGACGTTTTTCGTAAGCTGGCGCCGGACGAAAACCCTCCCACCCTGGAGCGTCTGCTGGCTGCCCGAGACCTAGTTGTGATGCCGCCGTCCGGTGAGAAAGAGCGCTACCGGGGGGTCATTAACAAGTTCACTGCCCGGGGCGCCCGGCTCCAGGAAAACCTCACCGAAGCCCAGCTTCAGTCAACTTCCCTGATTATCTTGGGCCGAAAAAACCGCTCGACAGAACCCTTCCTGGGTGATACGGAACCGCTGGAATGTCCGGTGGTCCTCAGGGTGAGGCCACATCCACGGTCTCCCAACCTCTTGGCCGCGTCTTTTATTTCCTCCGCGGAGGTGACCCCCGCTGCCCTGGACAAGATTTTAGCCTTTCCTTTTTACAGCACGTACTGCATGGAAGCGGAAAACCAGTTTTCCCGCACCCTGGCCGAGAACCAGAGGGGCATCCAGCTATATTTTCCTCCCCATAAACTGGCGAGCAGATTAACGGAAAATTAAGAAAAGGAGAAAGAGTCCTTGCATCCCATACTGTTAAAAATCGGCTCTCTGACCATCTTCACCTACGGCTGTTTCCTGGCGTTGGCCTTTCTGGCCGCCATTGCCCTGGCGGGACACGAAGCCCGGCGGGTGGGCTTGCCCCCCGGGCGGGTGTATGATCTGTGTTTTTACAGCATCATTGCGGCCTTAATCGGCGCCCGCTTCTTTCAGGTCCTGTTGGAATGGTCATTTTATTGGGCCCACCCCCTGGACATTGTCAAGGTGTGGGACGGCGGCCTGGCCTTCCAGGGAGGCCTGGTCCTGGGAATCCTCACCGCGGTATTCTATATGTGGCGCCACAGCTTGCCGGTTTGGAAGACCCTCGATGTCCTGGCCCTGGTCATGCCTCTGGGCCAGAGTATCGGCCGCATCGGTTGTTTCATGGCTGGTTGCTGCTACGGCCGGCCCACCGACCTACCCTGGGGGGTTACCTTTACCGATCCTCAGAGCCTGGGTCCGGTGGGAGTGAAAATTCACCCCACGCAACTTTATGAATCCCTGCTGATCCTGGGGGTCTTTGCGGTGCTCTACCACCTCCGCACCCGGAAACGGTTCGAGGGTCAGCTCCTGGGGCTCTATTTCCTGCTGGCCGGCTTGGTGCGCTTTGGGGTGGAATTCTTCCGGGGCGATCCCCGGGGGGCGGATATACTGGTTGGGATGCCCTCGACCCAGGTGATTGCTTTGT
>CAVZAM010000041.1:0-18316 GCA_963773285.1 uncultured delta proteobacterium | reverse complement strand
GTGCCGGAGGCGAGACTCGAACTCGCACAAGGTTGCCCTCGGGGGATTTTGAGTCCCCTGCGTCTACCAGTTCCACCACTCCGGCACGTTCACCCATTCTACTTTCCCGGGCCGACGTTGGCAAGTGCTTTTGCCGGCCCCGAAGCGATGCCGTGGCATTGGCCGCAGCAGGTGGGTTCCTGGCTGGCTCGGCCGCTTTCCATACAGGCCATATTATTCCATTAATCCCAATAGATGAAGGTGAAATAAACAGGTTATGTGTAATTTACGACCCCTAAATTTCGAGGCAATCAGAATTTTCCTTGACTCACAAAAAAATTTTATCTTAAGATGAGGTCCTCGCACAGACTATCAAGGAGAATTCATACCTCCGGGTATTGACCAACCCTCTGTGCCCAGGAAATCCTGACCGCCAAGGAGAAAGATGGTCCAGGATCGGCATCACGATGCCCATCTGCCGCCGCCTCCCGTCACCCCGAAGGCGGTTCCCTGTGCCTTCGCCCCGGAATCCCCCAGCGCCGCCCCGAATTACTTCCGCTCCCTCATCGATTTGGCTCAGGAAGGCATAATCCTTCTGGACGCCGAGGGTCGTATTTCCTTCATCAACAAGTGGTTGGCCGACAAGCTGGGGTTCCAACCGGAGAGGCTGTGCGGGCAGCCGATTTTTGATTACCTGGAAGACGGCGATGACAGTATCCTGGCCGCCCAACTGGAACAGTGCCGTCAGGGCCAGCCGGAGGCCGCGGTCCTGCGCTTAAGGTGGCGCAACGGCACCTCCAGGGCGGTCCTGGTGTCGGTGGTGGCGAGAGAAGAAAGCGGCGCCTTCCAGGGTTATCTCGCCGCGGTCACCGATATCACCCGCCTGAAGGAACTGGAAACAGAACTGCGGTGCGCCAAGGAATTCCGGGACACGATTTTAAACAGCATTACCGACAGCGTCATTGTCATCGACCCCGCTACCCGCAAAGTGGTCCTGGCCAACGACTCATTTTTGCAACTCATCGGCCGTGAACCGGAGAAGGTGCTGGATCACCGCTGTTTCGAAGTGATGCACAGCAAAGAGGCGCCGTGCCAGGAAGAGGGCCATTTTTGTCCGGTCAAGGAGACGGCCCGGCTCAAGCGCCCGGTGCTGACCGACAGGACCTTCGCCGCCGGCGGCACCGATCACATTTATCAGATCGCGGCCTATCCCCACCTGGACAGCAGGGGCGAAGTCGACCTGGTGGTCTGCCTCGAGCGCGACGTCACCCGCCGGCGCCGCATGCAGGAATCCCTGGCCTTCCGCTCCCAGGAACTCCAAAAAATCCAGCACCAGTTGGAAAAGCTCTCGGAGATTTCCCGGGAGCGCTCCTCCCACCGTTCTCTGCCTGAACTGGTGCAATACCTGAACGATATTTTGAGTGAATTGTTTCCCCAGGCCGACCCCCTCTTCCTGCTCCTGGATGCCGATAAAAACCGCCTTTTGCCCCTGGAGGAATGCTCGGACCAGGTCACGGGCCCTTTAAAGCGCCTGGTGCGCCGGCTGGAAAAGGTCGGCCTGATGCAAGGATTTCTGACCTACCTGGGCTCCATGCAAGAGCCCCATGTCGTGACCTACGCCGACCGGGGCACGTTGCCGGCATATTTCAAAGTTATTTCGCGTATTTACCCGAGCTGGTTCGGGCTGCCGCTGTTCATCCAGCAGCACTGTCTGGGCTTTTTTCTCCTGGGCTCCCACGTCCCCCAGGGGTATTCCCGGGAGGAGCTGAACTTCTTCCATGTCCTGTTCGGTCAGGTGGCCTGCTACCTGCGCTACCTGGTGCGCCGGGAGAATACCGCCGCCCTGAGTCCAGCCCCGGTGCCCCAAAAAACCAGTTTTGGCGACATTATCGGCCAGAGCAAGAAGATGCACGAGGTCTACGAGCTCATTGACCTCGTCTCCCGCACCGACGCCACCGTCCTGGTCATGGGGGAAAACGGCACCGGCAAGGAGCTGGTGGCCCGCACCATCCACCACCAGGGGAAGCGCAGCCGGGGACCTTTCGTGGTGGCCAACTGCTCGGCCTATTCCCCGACCCTGCTGGAGAGCGAGCTGTTCGGTCACGAGAAAGGCGCCTTCACCGGCGCCATCCGCCGGAAGAAAGGCCGCTTCGAGCTGGCCCAGGGCGGCACCCTGTTCCTGGACGAGATCGGCGACATCCCCCCGGCCACCCAGGTATTGCTGCTGCGCTTCCTCCAGGACCACTGCTTTGAGCGGGTGGGGGGCGAGGCCACCATTGAATCCAACGTCCGGGTGCTGGCCGCCACCAACAAGGACCTCTACCGGGAGGTGCAGGAGGGTCGGTTTCGAGACGACCTGTATTACCGCTTGAATGTCATCACTATCCAGCTGCCGGCCCTGCGGGAGCGCAAGGAGGATATCCCGCTGTTGTGCCAGCATTTCCTGGAAAAATACAACCTCAAGGAAAACAAGCGCATCCTGCGGTTTTCCGCCGACGCCATGCAGACCCTGATGGACTTCGACTGGCCGGGCAACGTCCGCCAGGTGGAAAACGCCGTGAGCCACGCGGTGATCCTGGCCCAGGGGGAGGACATCCGGCGCCGCCATCTGCCCCGCTTTTTAAAGGAGGGCGGCGATGAAGTTTTGCCCACCTCCCTGGCGGAAACCGAACGCCTCCTGATCCTGCGGGTGCTCAAGGAGGTGGGCTGGAACAAACACGAAGCGGCCCGGCGCCTGCGGGTGAGCCGCAGCACCCTGTACAGCAAGATTAATCGCTACAACCTGGGGCGCCCGAAATAGCCGGTGGATGGGTCGTATTCTGGACTTAGATATTGTGAGTAATATCAGTAGGTAGGAGGTTAGATAGTTAAAAACCGTCGCGAAACAAGACAGAACTTGCGCTTTTTGTCACAAGGATGCAAAGCGAGGCCTTTGTCTCTGTGGATAAAATATTAATAAAAATAGCTAGTTGTACGAATGAGAAGCCGGGATTGCCAGCTTGGCAAGGGTTTTGTAACAGGTAAGTACTGGTCTTGTCCGCCCCGGGTGGGGCCCGGGCGGCAGGACAAATTTTATCATAACCAGCATTAATCATAGCAATCCATCTTGAGGAAAGGAGGTAGCAGCAGGGGGGCCGCCACCCCTCGGGACATCAGCCAGGTGGCGGACCGGCGCGGGGGTTGGTCACACCGCCGCCGGCACAGGCCTTGGTAATGGTATTTTTATTGTTTATGGCGAAACCGCTTACGCAGTTACGGTAGCGTGACGCGCACGTTGAAGACCATTTTGATAAATGGGAGGCCGAAACATGGCGAAAGAGAAAAGGGACATTGAAATCAACAGTCGGGCCGACACCCTGCCGTTGATGGGGCCAGATGTTCGTCCCTGGCCCGTAACCCCGCCTCCTTCCCCGGAAGAGTGCATGAAAGTGTACGAAAAACGGAAGGCAGGCGAATTCGGCAAGTTTCTGGAAGACAACCTGAGGTTAGATTACCGCTTTGACAAACCCGAAGCCCTCCAGGGCTTCAGGATGATGGGCATGGGCCTGTGGCGCATGGGCCACAAGTTCGCTACCGGCCTCCTTGCCGAACAGGGCATGGAGTTCATCAACGTCGAGCCGCCCACCGGCGACCCCGCCCGGCAGCTCACCCCCTTCGGCCGGGAAGAATACATGCTCAAGGATGCCGCCAACGGCACCCCCTGCGGTCTGGACTTCCTCCACGAGCTCAGGAACGCCCGGTCCGTCACCATGAATGTCGAGACCAAAGAAGGCCAGGAGATGTACAAAAATCTGGCCAAGCAGATGGACGTCATCGTCGAGGAATACCCCCCGGGGTACATGGACTCCCTGGGTCTGGGCTACCGGCACCTGTCCAAGCTGAACCCCGGCCTGGTCTATTGCTGGATCGGCCAGATGGGCCAGTGGGGCCCCATGAAAGACCGTCTCAGCAAACACGGCCAGTGGATGCTGTCGCCTTTCGCGGCCTGCGCCGACGCCTGGGTGTCCAACACCGGTTTCCCGCCGGATCAGTGCCCCCGGGGCGGCAAGGGCGGCGACCCGGTGCGCTCGGGGGTGGCGCTGGATGACTACGTGCGCCGGCGAACAGGCGGCGGTCTCCATCCTGGCGGCCCTCTACTACCGGGATGCGTTCGGCGGCGGCGGCCAGTTCATCGAGTGCACGGGGGCTGAGACCCTGCTGGACATCCTGGACTTCGACATCACCTGGTATGGCTTCAACAAGTCCATCAAGGCCAGGACCGGCGCCTGGGACCCGAACCTGAACCAGTACGAGTGGAACCCCTGCAAAGACGGCTACATGATGATCGGCGGCCAGACCGACCGGCTGTGGTACCGCATCGGCATGTGCATCGAGCGGGACCTCCCCATGTTCGGGCGCCTCATCCATGAAGACCCGCTCCTGAAGGAAATGGCGGCCCGGAACGCCCTGCAGTCCCTCATCAAGACCTACACCGTCACCACCAAGTGGCTCAGGGACATCAACCGCATCGAGGCCGAGACCAAGCTGATGGAGTACGAAATCGCCGCCGGCCCGATTCTGTATATCGACGAGGTCTGCGAATTCCCGCACTTCAAGTACCGCCCCTGGGTCAACACCATCGATGACGAGCAGTATGGCACCGTGCTCTACGCCGAATCCTGCGGCGCCTATCAGCACCGCACTCCGGCCCGGGTGAAATCGCTGGGCCGGCCCCTGGGACACGACAACGGGGAAATCTACAAGCGGTACCTGGGCCTTGGTCCCTCGAAACTGCGGGAACTCAAGGCGAAGGGGGTAATCTAAATGTTTGAAGACGACATCAAGAAACTCAAAGTTTGCGACTTTGACGATCTCCCCGGGCCCAAGAGCAAGGAAGAACTCGATGAGATGAAGGCCCCCTTTGAGGAGTACTGCCGCAAGGCCTTCGACGTGGGCAACGAGTTCGCCAAGCCCGATGCCCTGAAAGGCATCCGCTGGCTGAGCACCACCATGTATATCTTCACGCCCCACGCCGTCACCAACATCGCGGAAATGGGCGCCGAGTGCATCAAGATCGAGATGCCCCGGATGGGCGACGCCATGCGCCACACCTCGCCCTTTAACGAGGCCTATCTCTATCCCCTGCACGACACCCGGCCCATGAGCGGCACCGGCTTGGGCTACACCAACGCCAACGCCAACAAGTACTTCATCACCATGGACTACCACGTCCCTGAGGCCAAGAAGCTGTACTACAACCTGGTGAGGCAGAGCGACGGCCTCACCGAGTGTTACCGCCACGGCACCTTCGACCGGTGGAAGCAGGGCTACCGCGATCTCATGGAGATCAACCCCCGCTTCATCTATGTCTGGGGCGGCGGCTTCGGTTACGGCCCCAAGATCTTCGGCGGCTCCTATGACATCCTGGGGCAGGCCCATGCCGGCCTTTCCAGCGTCACCGGCGCCCACGAGGACTTCGGCGGCCACTCCACCAAGGCCACCAACTGGGTCATCGACTGGTACTCCGGCACCCAGATCACCGTGTGCATGCTGGCGGCCCTGCATTACCGCCAAAAGACCGGGCTCGGCACCATGATCGAGTTCTCCCAGGTGCAGGCGGCCACCCGCTGCCTGGGCTACACCGTGCCCCTGTACGGCAAGTTCGGCATCGTCCGGCAGCGCTGGGGCAACTGGGACACCCAGTTGTGCGTCCACGGCATCATCATGACCGGCAAGACCGACTTCCCGAAGGCCGAAAACCCCCAGGACAAGTTCGAGACCCGCTATGTCATGCTCAGCGCCTTCCAGGATGCCGACTTCAAGGACCTGTGCAACATCATCAAAAAGCCCGACCTCTTCAGCCGCTACAAGGCCCACAAGGAAAGAGTCGGGGCCCCGGCCCAGATCGAGATCTACAAGGCCATCGAGGATTGGGCGGCAGACAAGAGCCGCTCCGAAGTGGTGAAGATCCTGAAGGAGCACGGTCTCTTGGCCGAGCCGGTGATGAACGACCGGGAAGTCTACGAATGCGACCACTACCGGCAACGGGGCACGGTGCGCTGGAACGACGACCCGCTCTTCGGCGACATCCTGGTCCAGAGCGGCTACAGCTGCGGCCTCATGTCCAAGACCCCCAGGAAGCACAAGTGGCAGTGGCGTCCCGTGGGCGCGGACAACGTCAAGATCTACCACGATCTGCTGGGTGTCCCCATGAGCAAGATCAATGAGATGTACTCCAAGGGTATCATCTAGGCGGAGGGGTGACTGACTATGTGTGATATCATCTGGTGCAAAAAAGAAAAGGACGGCAAGGTCTGCAACACCGTCAATTACCTGGACCCCTACTGCTTCTGGAACTGGGAAGGCAAGACCGCCTGCGCCGAGTGCGGCACGGTCTATTACATCCACATGATCCAGGGGCATATGTATGCGGGGCCTGATGAAAAGCCGGGCCATAAGCCGGACATGCGGCCTCTCTATGCCGACAAGCCCCTGGACGGCTACAGCAACTATCTCCCCGGCATTGAAGGCCGGACCCGGCCCTACAACTGCCTGCCCCGGCACATCTATCTGGGCAAGGCGGACATGGTGAAATTCAGCACCCGGGGAAGACCCGTGCGGGGCTGGCGTCCTCAGCCGCCTTCCGCCGGGGTGGCCGGCTCCTTCGGTTACTTCTGGGACATCGAAAAGCTCTCTCCTGAGGTCTGGAAGGAATATCAGGAGAAAATCGCCAAGGGCGAAGTGAAAGACTGGTAAAGGAGGGAGTGGAGAATGATGACTGAAAAGAAAAGAACCCCGGCCGAGTTTTTGGCCCATGTGTTGACGCCGGAAAAACAGACTGACCACATCTGCTGGAAGTGCAAGTACCTCAAATGGGTGCTGAAAGGTTCCGGCTTCCCGCCCGCCGACATCATCGGCTGGTGCAAAAAAATCCACTGGCCCCATTACTGGTGCATCTCCGAGATGGACGTGGTTAAGAAGTGTTATGCATTCGAGAAAATCGCCTGATATACCGCCTGAAGTCGTACGCCAGCACGGCCAGGAGGAGTTGGAAGAGCTGCGGATGCGGGTGGGCCTGTGGCGGGATGACTACATCCGCCACGCCACCCCGGGCGCAGGGGAAGAGGAATTTTTCCTGTGCAAGGATTTCATCTCTGAAATCGAGGAATTCCTCTATCCCTATATCCGGCGGCTGGTGGAAACTGAGCACCTCACCCCCGAAGAAGGCATCACCTTCATGGATTACTGCTATGCCCAGGTCCTGGAGGTTGCCAAATATCTGGGGTTGGAAACGGACATCCCTCACTGAGGGAAATATTGCCGGCAAAACGGCACATACTTTAGCATATGGCGACATAGGAGGGTAAGCATGCCCGAAAAATGCCGTGTCAGCGTGTGTGGATTTGATCCCATGCTCGTCAAGGGTTATGTCAAAACAGGGTACCGTGCCTTGTGGTTCTATCTCCCTGATGAGCTTTTTGAGGAATTTGACGTCAAAACGGGCGACAAGGTCCAGGGGAAATTGTTGGCGGTTATCAACCCCAAGGAAGAACGGACTGCCGAGCCCAATGAGAAGTTCGAATGGCTGGCCAGCAAGGAAACCGGCTACGCCATCCTCATCCCGGCGGAGACCATCGTCAAGTACGAACTCACCGAGTTCCATTTTGTCGAGATGGAGCTGACGAACATCGTGCGAGGCGACAAGATCATAGACCTCTACCCGGGCGAGACCAAGAAGCGCAAATGGTGGCCCGACGGCAAGATGAAGCTCAGCTACTTCATCCCCTACGCCAAGTAACCGCCGGTAAGGCCTGAACCTGGCTGGCCCTCTCCCGCACCCCGGTTGAGGGCCAGTTTTCTTTGCCGGCCGGGTGGGCGGCTTGGCGCTCTTCCCCGTATTGCAAAGATGAGATACAGTGATGGCAACAACCTGGAGTAAAGGAGCCCCGCCAGCCTCATGAACGACGACAAGACCCTGATCGACAGCCATATGGAGGAATCCTGGGAAAACCTGGGGAAACTGACCGGCATCAGCAATCCCCTCTTCGACCGGACGTTCTTCCTCATGGGCTATGATTTTTCTTCCAATATCTATCTCCTACAGGGGGATTACTGCTCCCTGGTGGACCCGGGGAACGACTACACCGCGTTCATGCAGCTGCTGGATATGGGCATCAAACCCCCGGACATCAAGAAAATCGCCCTCACCCACGGCCACCACGACCATGCCATGGGCGCGGTGGAAATGGTGCGGGGTTATCCGGGGTATGCCGCCAGCCTGGATGTGGAGATATTCCTGCATGAGGCGGGGCCGGTGGAACTCAAGGAAATGTACAAGCACCTGGGCTTCAGGATCACCGAACTCAAGGGCGGGGAAACCATCAATCTCAGCGGCCTCGACCTGGAGGTGATTCACACCCCCGGCCACACCATCGACGGCCTCTGCTTCTATCACGCCCCCACCAAAACCCTGTTCAGCGGCGACACCGTCATGCCCCTGGCCATGGCCGAGCCTGACGACAAGGCGGCCGGCGGCAACATTGACCACTATCTTTACTCCGTCAGAACGTTGCTCAAGAAAGACATCGATCATGTGCTCCCCGGACATGGGGGTGTCGCCCCGAAGATCGGCCGCTGGGTGGTGGAAGAGACCTACGACGGCCTGATCAATCGCCTGCTGGGGTATGAGCCCCTGCCCCTCGTAGAGGGGGCCCGGCTGCTGGCCGAAAAAGGCCTCCTGGAAGAGTGTTTGTTCCATATAAATAAAGGCCTGGCCAAGGTTGGGGAGGACCTCGAGGCCCTGGAGTTCAAGGCCTTGGTCCTAAACGACCTGGGGCGGGCCCAGGAAGCGCTGGAGGTCTTTGACCGGGTCATGGCGCAAAAACCCGGCCAGATGCAGGTGCTTTTGGGGAAGGGCTGCACCCTCATGGGGTTGGGGCGGTATGAGGAAAGCCTGTCCCTGTTCAATGAAGCACTGCAGCGCCAGCCCCAGTCCCCGGAGGCCCAGATTTACAAGGGCATGGCCCTGTACCTGGCGGGGCGCATCGAAGAGGCCATGGAATTGCCGGCCTTCCGCCAGGAGTTCGCCAGCCGCCTCAAGTCCGAGCTGGAAAAGCTCAGCCAGGAGAAACCCGCCGAGGAAGGCGCCTAGGTTTACAGCCCATTGTGCAATATAGATAAGCTGGGTCGGGAATCGGACCAGAGAGAAATGGCGACATCCCGGCGGGCAAGAACCCTTTGCCGGGTCGTATTCAGGACAATTTTAGAATGGCCAACTTGGGGTAACTGATTGAAAAAGCCTCTCTTTTTTATGGCTCATTTTTTGCTTCCATATCCAGCAGGTACTTAAGCCTTATCAACCACGGCATAATCTTGCGGGCCCCACGTCATGCCGACGCGGGGTCTTTTGTTTTTGGGATGGCCAGGCAGCAGGCCGGACCATAATTTTCCACGTGCTCCACCGAGAATCAGTGCTAGTGATGATGCGAGGGACAATGCCTCCTCCTTTTGCTCCACCTGGCCCGCTTGTATGGGTGACTGACACCCCATCCCGGGAATTCCTGGTACAACTCCTCACAGCCAATGATCACGTCCCGCGGGTGGTGGGGTCCCCCGGGGAAGCCCTGCAGGCCTTGAAGGCGCAGGGGCAGGCCACGGTGTTTGTGGATTGCCGGACGGTAAGCACCCATGGCCCCGGCCTCTATGCCAAGATAAAAGTAGCCTGCCCCCCCTGCCGGGTCGTGCTTCTCTGTGATAAAACCCACCACGAACACCGGGACTTGATCAAGGAGGCCATGGACCTGGGAATTTATGCCTGCCTGCTGGCTCCCGTGGCGGATTGGGAGGTCCTGGCCATGATGCGCCGCGGCCAGGTCCCCCAGCCGCCCGGCCGGCGCCCGCCTCGTAACCGGGAGAAGAACTGACCGTCTTTTGAGGAGAGGACCGGGGGACTACACGCCCCCACCTTCCTTTCAGGCTCCCTCCCAGCCCCTTAGCGCGGTAGCACGGGCTTCCAGCCCGTGTAAACCCGGGCAAGATGCCCGGGCTACCAGAGTATGAAGGGGGTTGGGGGAGTGGGTTGGGGAGAGGGGGCAGGAGTCCGCCGACCCCTGGCCCCCTCTCCCAAAAACTAGGCTTTCCGGTAAGGAATGGGGTCTGGCACCCCGGCCGCGGCAAAGCCCCGGAGGCGGAGAACACAGGAGGAGCAGCGTCCGCAGGCCTGGTCTTCGTTCACGTAGCACGACCAGGTAAGCTCAAACGGCGCTTTGAGCTTGAGGCCCAGACGCACGATGCCCGCCTTGTCGAGTTCGATGAGGGGTGTTTTGATCTCGATGTGGGACCCGGGGCGGGTGCCCAGGGCGATGACGCGGTTGAAGGCGTCGTAATAGGCGGGGCGGCAGTCTGGGTAGCCGGGGTTGTCGAGAAAGTTGGCGCCGATGAAGATGGCGGTGGCCCCCAGGGTCTCGGCCCAGGCGGTGGCTGCGGCCAGGAAAAGAGAATTGCGGAAGGGCACATAGGTGGAAGGGATGCCGGGGGGTTCCTCAGCCTCGGTGGGCACATGCTCGCGGAGGTCGGTGAGGCTCGAGCCGCCGATTTGCCCCAGGAAGGAGAGGTCGGCCTCCAGGAGCCGGTCCACTTCGAAAAACGCCGCCTGGGCCCTGAACGCCGTGAGTTCCCGGTGCACCGTGCGCTGGCCGTAGTTGGCGTGGCAAAAAGCGAGATCGTAATCCTTGCGGGCCACCGCCGCGGCTACGCAGCTGTCCAGACCCCCGCTGGCCAGAACGACGGCTTGCGGTCTGGTCTTCATACGCCCCGGGCCTCCGGTCCCCAGATGTATTTGTGCAGCTGCAGGTTAAGGCGCAGGGGCTGCCCGCTGTTTAAAATCCAGGCGGCCACCTCCGGCAGGGAAACCGCCCCGAAAACCGGCGAAATGAGCACCGGCACCCGGCCGGTGAGGCCATGGCGCCGGGCGACATCCAGGGCCCAGGTAAAATCGTCCTCGCTCGCCACGACAAATTTTACCTCATCCCGGGGCGTCAGGACTTCCAGGTTTTCCCAGAGATTATGAGCGCTCATGCCGCTTCCCGGGCACTTTAGGTCCATGATGCGCCGCACCCGGGGGTCGAGGCCTTCGATGGGCAGACTGCCGTTGGTCTCGATGAGCACCTCCAGTCCCGGCCTCGGCCAGCGCGGCGAGGAGGGTAGGGGTGTTTTTCTGGAGCAGGGGCTCTCCCCCGGTGACCAGGACCAGCCCGCAGCCAGAGCCCTGGGCCTCATCCACCAGGGCAGCCACCGATCTGGCGTCACCGCCGTCGTAGGCGTAGGGGGTGTCGCAGTAGCGGCAGCGCAGGTTGCAGCCGGCCAGGCGGATGAAAAAGGCCGGCAGGCCTGCCAGGGTGCTTTCCCCCATGAGGCTCGTAAAGGTTTCGCAAACGGTGAGGTCCATATCGACAAGCCGAATGGTCTATTCTTCAAAGATCAGTTCGATGGATTCGACCCCCTCCCCGCCGGTGAGGGTGGCCAGGCCGTCGCAGAACGGGCACATGACCACGGGGAGAAGCTCATGGGCATGAGTGTGCTCGTCCACGGGGTAAGGTTCTTCTTTTTTACACTTGGGGCACTGCAGTATCACCGGCTTGACCTCCACGGTGAGCCTGGCCTGCTCCAGGGGGGTCCCCTTGGTCAACACTTCGAAGGCCTGCCGGGCCGCGGCCTCGGAATGAATCTCCAGGACGCCCAGTTTCAGGATCACTTCCTTAACCGGGGCCGTGGATTTTTCTTCCGCCAGCCGCTCTAAAATGGCCTTAACGATACCTTGTATAAAGGTGTATTCATGCATGGGCGTCAAACATCCTCGGTCTTCTGGTTCGGGTTCAGTCGGGGCGGCTTTGGGCGATAAATGTCACGAGGACAAGGGCCGGCCTGGAAAACAGGATATCCATTTTGCCAGGGAGAAGCAAGGGTTGAGCCGGGTGATGGGGGTCCGCACAACCTGAGGCCAAGTTTTTGGGAACAAAACCTTTCGGTTATTTTATCTAGACATGGGGAAACCCGCAGCTGTGCTTCTTTTCACATGAAATTTCCATTGCTTTCTTAGACCGGCCTATTATACAACCCTATATCGGAGCAGGCGATGAGCACCCCGGCATTGCCCCTGGCAGTGAAACCCGTAGTCAGTCTGATGCTGGCCCGGGAGGATTTGCTCGCGCCGGTGCTCCGGCAGTTGGCGAGTTACCTGGGCCCCCCGGACCTGGTGGGGCCCCTCTGGTTGTTTACCTCCACAGATTATTATGCCCGGGAAATGGGGGGCGGCTTGTGGCGCGGCCTGGCTTCTTTTCTGCACCTGGCCAGTGCCGGCGAGCTCGCCCGGTGGAAAATTTTTTCTAATTCCCTGGAGAAGCGCTGGTCGCTGGGGGGCTGCCGCTTGGTCAACCTGGACCCCGGCTACGTGGCCAGGGAGCGCCTGGTTCTGGCCACCGGCAAGAACTTTTCCCATCGCCTTTACCTGGACCAGGGCATATACGGTGATTTGACCCTCCTGGCCGGACCGGTTGGGTTTAAGGCCCTGCCCTGGAGCTTCCCGGATTATACCGGCGGGCCTTTGCCGGAGCTCCTTACCCTGGTGCGCCGGAAATACTTGTGGCAGCTCAAGGAATTGGTGAAACGATGCTCAGGAGCATGACCGGCTACGGCCGGGGTGAAGTGGAGACCGGGGGCCTCAAGTGGGTAGTGGAGCTGAAAAGCGTCAACCACCGCTTTCTGGAGGTGTCCCCGAGCCTGCCCCGGCACCTGTGGGCCCTGGAAGACCGCATCCGCAAGCACATCAAGAACCGCCTGGCCAGGGGCAGGGTGGATGTCCAGTTAAGTTGGGAAGGCCGGGCCGAACGGCCGCTGACGGTGTGTCTGGATGCGGCCATGACCGCCCAGATCAGGAGCCTGCTCACCGACCTGGCCCGGGCCCTCCCCGAGCCGGAGCCCGTGCGCCTGGAACACCTGCTCCACTTTGCCGACCTGGTGGTGGGCAAGGAAAGGCAGACCCAGGACCTGGAGGAGACCTGGGAGGCCGTCTCCCGGGCCCTGGCCCAGGCCCTGGAAGGGCTCGAGGTCATGCGGGGCAATGAAGGGGCGGCCCTGGCGGAAGAGCTGGTAACGCACCTCGACCAGATGGGTGGGGAGCTTGAACGCATCAAGGCCCATGCCGATCTCGTGCCCGGGCTCTGGCAGGAAAAATTCCAGGCGCGCCTGGAAGAACTCCTCGCCGAGACGGCTGCCGTGGACGAGGCGCGGTTGGCCCAGGAGGTGGCTTTCCTGGCGGAGCGCCGGGATATCCGGGAAGAATTGACCCGTCTCGAAAGCCACGTGGCGCAGTTTAAGGAGGCCCTGGCCCTGCCGGGCCCCGTGGGCCGCAAGCTGGAATTTCTTTTACAGGAGATGCTCCGGGAGGCCAACACCATCGGGGTAAAGGCCGGCGACCTGGACATCGCCCAAGCCGTGGTGGCCGTCAAGGGCCTGCTTGAACGACTCCGGGAACAGGTCCAGAACATCGAGTGACAGATGCAGGGGGATCAAATGACAGACGGACGCTTGATTAACATAGGTTTTGGCAACACCGTGGTCGGCCAGCGGGTGGTGGCGGTGATCATGCCCCAATCGGCGCCCAGCAAGCGGCTCAGGGAGGAGGCGCGCCAGGAGCAGCGTCTTATCGACGCCACCCACGGCCGCAAGACCAGGGCCATTATTGTCACCGACAGCAACCACGTCATCCTCTCCGCGGTCCACGCCGACACCCTGTCTCAACGCCTGGGCGGCAATAATGGCGCCTCCCGGGGGGACGGGGAAATAACTTAGGTGACCGGCGAGATTTACGTCGTCAGCGCTCCCTCCGGAGCCGGCAAGACCACCCTGTTAAGAAGGCTCCTGGCTGCGGTGCCCGGTTTGCGCTTCTCCATCTCCTTCACCACCCGGGCGCCTCGCTCCGGGGAGACCCATGGCCGGGAATACTTTTTTGTGACCCCGGAGGAATTTCAGGAGATCCGGGACCGGGGAGGGATTCTGGAGTGGGTGGAGCAGTTCGGCTACTTCTATGGCACCTCCCGGGATTACGTCTCCCAGAGCCTGACCGAGGGCTACGGGGTGGTTTTCGACATTGACGTCCGGGGCGCCAAGGCCATAAAAAAAGCTTTCCCGGGGCCACGTTTATTTTTATCGTGCCCCCGAGCCTCACGGTCTTGGAGGAGCGTCTCCGGCAGCGGGGGGAGGTGCCCCCGCCGGAACTGGCCCGGCGGCTGGCCCGGGGCCGGAGCGAATTGGGGGAGGCCCACTGGTACGATTATCTCATCATCAATGATGACCTGGAGGACGCCATGGCCCGCCTTAAAGCTGTCGTCCTGGCCAACCGCTGCCGCACTGCCCGCGTCTGGCCCGGCCTCGCCGAACGCTTCGGGTTGTAGAAAGATCTTTTTGAGAGAGGGGGCCAGGGGGCCGAGGCCCGCCTGCCCCCTCCCTCAAACTCCCTCCCCCAACCCCGTAGCAATTTCTTGCCGGGAAAGTCGGGCCTTGGCCTGTGACTTTCAGCCGGCCCCTTATGAGGGTTGGGAGGGGGGTCTGGGGTGAGGGCCAGGGATCTCAGATCCCTGGCCCTCACCCCAGAGTCTCTTTCTCCACCGGTTTGTTTCCAGGGCTAAGTCTGGTATGATCGAAGCAGGGAATGTGCCCTGCCGGTGCCGTATCCCCGAAATCCAGCGCCAGGCTTGGCGCCCCCACCAGGAGGCCTCCTCATGTCCAAACCGGCGGCCCGTCCAGCCACTGGCCCACCCCCGACCGCCGCAGCCCCGGCAGGCTCCCGGGAAATATGCCTGTTCAATGAAATTGCCACGATCACGGCTCATACCCAGGACCTCCAGGAGATTGCCCACCTGACCCTGGAGACGGTGCTAGACTTTTTCCGGATCGAAGCCGGGCTGCTTCTCGTCTGGGACCACAACCGGCAGCGCCTCACTTCGGTGGCGGCCCACGGCTTCCGGATGGATTATCTGCACTGGACCGGCACGGGGGAGTTGGAAAAAATGATCGGTCCCTATCTCTCCGGGGCCACCCAGCCCCTGGTTATGCTGGACGTCAAGAACGACCCCCGCCTGGCCACCTCCACCTTCTCCGAGGCCATCCGCAGCGACCCCCGCTTTCAGGCCGTGGTGAGCATCCCCTTGAAATACCGGGAGGAAGTAAACGGTTTTTTAAACCTGGCCGGGGCCGCGGCGGAGGCCTTCCAGCCCTATCAGGACTTCTTCTATAGTGTCCTGGGGAACCAGATCGGCCTGGCCATCGCCAACGCCTGCCTGTACCAGCATCTCCGCCGCTCCGAGCGCCGCTACCGCCGCATCTTCGAGGGCTCCCTGGACATGATTTTCGTCACCGACGCCGCCGGCGAAATTCTGGACTTAAATCCGGCCGGCGCCGCCCTTCTCGGTTTGCCAACGAATACCATGGGCCACAGTCTGCCCCACCTGCGGGAGATATTCCGGGATACCGGGAATGGGAGGCATTTCAGAGCCGGATAGAAGAGGTGGGTTTTGTCCGGGACCTGGAGGTGGTCTTCAGTAAAGCGCCGGAGGGTCAGGTTCCGGTGGTCCTCACCAGCATCCTGCGGCGGGACCGGGAGGGGCTGGTCACGGGCTACGAAGGCATCGTCAAGGACATCACCGAGCGCAAGGGCAGGGAAGCCCGGATCCTCCGGGAAAAAAAGACCACCGAAGGCATCCTGGAGGGCCTCCCCATGCCCACCTTCGTCATCGACCGCCACCACCGCATCACTTACTGGAACCGGGCCTGCGGAAAGCTCACCGGCCAACCCCGGGAAGAAATGGTGGGGAGTTATCGCTATTGGCTGCCGTTTTACTCCCACGAAGGCCCCCCCATGGCCTCCCTGGTGGTGGGGCCGAACTTCAAGCCCTGGAAACCTTTTTCAGCGCCAAAAATTTCAAGCGCTCCCCCGATCTGCCGGTGGCCTTCGAGGCCTACGAGTATTTCCCTGATTTCCGGGGCTCGAGCGCTATTTTTACAATACCTGCTCCCCTATTTATGACGAGGAGGGGCAGATCCAGGGGGCGGTCCAGGCCATCATCGACCTCACGGAAAGGGAGCAATTGGCCCGGGAATTGCGGGATTCAGAAGAGAAATTCCGCACTCTGGTGGAGGCCTCCCTGGACGGCATCGTGCTGCACCGGGACTTGAAGCTGCTTTACGCCAACCGGGCCTCCGCACGATGTTCGGGTATGACCAGCCGGGTGACATGATCGGCCGGGACCTCTCGGATTCCTGGAGTTTCCCTTTCAGCAGGCCGCGCCCCGGCGCCTGGCCACCCTGCTCCAGGGCACGCCCCGCCCCCGGGTCTTCGAGATGAGGGGCATCCGCCAGGACGGCAGTACCTTCGACCTGGAGTTCATCTCCTTCCCCACCAGCTTTGGCGGCCGCCCCGTGAGCCAGACCCACATCCGCAATATTACGCAGAAAAAGCAGCTGGAGGAACACCTGATCCGCACCGAAAAGCTGGCTTCCCTGGGGCAGCTGGCCGCCGGCGTAGCCCATGAAATGGACAACCCCCTGGGATCCATCATGGTGTTCTGCTACCTTCTCCTGGAGGATCTGGACGTGACCTGCGCCGAGCGGGCCCAGGTGGAAAAGATCGTCAAGGAGGCCACCCGCTGCAAGGAGATCGTCAAAGGCCTCCTGGAGTTCTCCCGGTACATGCCCTCCCGCATGGTGCCCGTGCAGGTCGGCGCCATCCTGGAGGAAGTCCTCTCCCTGGTAGGGGAGCACCTCCTGTTCCAGCACATTGATCTGGTGAAGGACCCGGCCCCCGACCTGCCCCCGGTGCTGGGCGACAAAAACCGCATGGAGCAGGTCTTCATCGACCTCCTGATGAACTGCGCCGACGCCATGGGAGGGATGGGCCGCCTCACCGTGTCCGCCGCCGCGACCCGGACGGCCGCATCCGCCTGGCCTTCACGGACACCGGCCCCGGCATCCCCGAGGGCCTGGTCAGCCGCCTCTTCGACCCGTTCTTCACCACCAAGGGGGTGGGCAAGGGCGTGGGGCTGGGCCTATCCATCACCTATGGTATTATCGAGAAACACCTGGGACGGATCTTCGTGGAAAAAACGGGTCCCCAGGGCACCACCTTCGTCATTGAACTGCCCCTGCACCGGGAATCCATGGACCAGTCATATCGGCAACTTAGCGGTCCCCCGCCGGACAGCCGTCGTGGGCGGGGGCTGCCCGGGGTTCACGCTTTTACCGACTTCCCGGGCACGAAAAAAGCCTAATGAAAAAAAGCACAAAAGCTTCACCCCCGTGAACCCAACCAACTGTATAACATATAATTTTTCGAGTCCCGCCGAGCCTACGTGGGCCGGGTAAATCGTGATGCCACAGCCTATTTTTTTCTTGTCCGGGAATTTGCAAAAAAGATTGACTTGGGTGGGTGGCTGTGATAGTTACGCACATGTGAAAAGAATCATATAGTTTCTTGGCATCGAAAAGCACACACTTGAAAGAAGACACAGAAAATTTTTTAAAGAGCTCATGTCCGGGGGCTATAAAGCCTCGGCCATCGGCTTTTCCCTGGTTCTGTCCATTATCATCGGCGGCGGCCTGGGTTATTGGCTGGCCACGGTGACCGGGCACAATTATTGGTTTTTTATCGGACTGATTTTGGGCATCATCGCCGCTCCCGGAACCTGTACGTCATGGGCAAGAAATACCAGGGGATAAGTGAGGGACACTTTTAAATGCTCTCTCACCCCGGACCCTGAAGCTGGCCAACTGGTCCGTCCTGGCGTGCTTGGTGGCCCTGGGCTGGCTCTGGCAGGGCCCGGAGTTCGGGCTGGGGGTGCTGGTGGGGGCCTCGGTGGTGGTCCTGAACTTCCACTGGCTGCACCATAACCTGAAGGGCCTCCTGGAGGCGTCCTCCCGGCTGCCTGAAGAGGACCGGGGTCCGGCCAAGGCTTTCTTTGCCGGCCGCCAGATTTTGCGTTTTTTTGTGGTGCTGGCCGTGTTGTTCCTGTCACTCAGCCAGGAATCGGTCAATGTTTTAGGGCTGCTGGCGGGGAGCTCCACCACGGTTCTGACCCTTATGGCAGTTGCGGTAATCGAAGTGATCAAGCTGAACAAAAGGAGGTCGATTCATCCCATGGAACACCCTATTCTATTTCTTGACCTGCTGACCGGGGCTTTCAATCTTCACATTCCGCCTCACGTCACCTACACCTGGTTCATCATGGCCCTGCTGGTGGGACTGGGGCTGCTGGCCAGCCGCAGCATCTCCTTGGTGCCCGCCGGGGCTCGGAACGGTCTTCGAGCT
>CAVZAM010000040.1:0-31217 GCA_963773285.1 uncultured delta proteobacterium | reverse complement strand
CCGCTTACGCAGTTACGGTAGCGTGACGCGGACGTTGAAGACCATTTTGATAAATGGGAGGCCGAAACATGGCGAAAGAGAAAAGGGACATTGAAATCAACAGTCGGGCCGACACCCTGCCGTTGATGGGGCCAGATGTTCGTCCCTGGCCCGTAACCCCGCCTCCTTCCCCGGAAGAGTGCATGAAAGTGTACGAAAAACGGAAGGCAGGCGAATTCGGCAAGTTTCTGGAAGACAACCTGAGGTTAGATTACCGCTTTGACAAACCCGAAGCCCTTCAGGGTTTCAGGATGATGGGCATGGGCCTGTGGCGCATGGGCCACAAGTTCGCTACCGGCCTCCTTGCCGAACAGGGCATGGAGTTCATCAACGTCGAGCCGCCCACCGGCGACCCCGCCCGGCAGCTCACCCCCTTCGGCCGGGAAGAATACATGCTCAAGGATGCCGCCAACGGCACCCCCTGCGGTCTGGACTTCCTCCACGAGCTCAGGAACGCCCGGTCCATCACCATGAATGTCGAGACCAAAGAAGGCCAGGAGATGTACAAGAATCTGGCCAAGCAGATGGACGTCATCGTCGAGGAATACCCCCCGGGGTACATGGACTCCCTGGGTCTGGGCTACCGCCACCTGTCCAAGCTGAACCCCGGCCTGGTCTATTGCTGGATCGGCCAGATGGGCCAGTGGGGCCCCATGAAAGACCGTCTCAGCAAACACGGCCAGTGGATGCTGTCGCCTTTCGCGGCCTGCGCCGACGCCTGGGTGTCCAACACCGGTTTCCCGCCGGATCAGTGCCCCCGGGGCGGCAAGGGCGGCGACCCGGTGCGCTCGGGTGTGGCGCTGGATGACTACGTCGCCGGCGAACAGGCGGCGGTCTCCATCCTGGCGGCCCTCTACTACCGGGATGCCTTCGGCGGCGGCGGCCAGTTCATCGAGTGCACGGGGGCCGAGACCCTGCTGGACATCCTGGACTTCGACATCACCTGGTACGGCTTCAACAAGTCCATCAAAGCCAGGACCGGCGCCTGGGACCCGAACCTGAACCAGTACGAGTGGAACCCCTGCAAAGACGGCTACATGATGATCGGCGGCCAGACCGACCGGCTGTGGTACCGCATCGGCATGTGCATCGAGCGGGACCTCCCCCTGTTCGGGCGCCTCATCCATGAAGACCCGCTCCTGAAGGAAATGGCAGCCCGGAATGCCTTGCAGTCCCTCATCAAGACCTACACCGTCACCACCAAGTGGCTCAGGGACATCAACCGCATCGAGGCCGAAACCAAGCTGATGGAGTACGAAATCGCCGCCGGCCCGATTCTGTATATCGACGAGGTCTGTGAATTCCCGCACTTCAAGTACCGCCCCTGGGTCAACACCATCGACGACGAGCAGTACGGCACCGTGCTCTATGCCGAATCCTGCGGCGCCTACCAGCACCGCACTCCGGCCCGGGTGAAGTCACTGGGCCGGCCCCTGGGACACGACAACGGGGAAATCTACAAAAGGTACCTGGGCCTTGGTCCCATGAAATTGCGGGAACTCAAGGCGAAGGGGGTAATCTAAATGTTTGAAGACGACATCAAGAAACTCAAAGTTTGCGACTTTGACGAACTCCCCGGGCCCAAGAGCAAGGAAGAACTCGATGAGATGAAGGCTCCCTTTGAGGAGTACTGCCGCAAGGCCTTCGACGTGGGCAACGAGTTCGCCAAGCCCGATGCCCTGAAAGGTATCCGCTGGCTGAGCACCACCATGTACATCTTCACGCCCCACGCCGTCACCAACATCGCGGAAATGGGCGCCGAGTGCATCAAGATCGAGATGCCCCGGATGGGCGACGCCATGCGCCACACCTCGCCCTTCAACGAGGCCTATCTCTATCCCCTGCACGACACCCGGCCCATGAGCGGCACCGGCCTGGGCTACACCAACGCCAACGCCAACAAGTACTTCATCACCATGGACTACCACGTCCCTGAGGCCAAGAAGCTGTACTACAACCTGGTGAGGCAGAGCGACGGCCTCACCGAGTGTTACCGCCACGGCACCTTCGACCGCTGGAAGCAGGGCTACCGCGATCTCATGGAGATCAACCCCCGCTTCATCTATGTCTGGGGCGGCGGCTTCGGTTACGGCCCCAAGATCTTCGGCGGCTCCTATGACATCCTGGGGCAGGCCCATGCCGGCCTTTCCAGCGTCACCGGCGCCCACGAGGACTTCGGCGGCCACTCCACCAAGGCCACCAACTGGGTCATCGACTGGTACTCCGGCACCCAGATCACCGTGTGCATGCTGGCGGCCCTGCATTACCGCCAAAAGACCGGGCTCGGCACCATGATCGAGTTCTCCCAGGTGCAGGCGGCCACCCGCTGCCTGGGCTACACCGTGCCCCTCTACGGCAAGTTCGGCATCGTCCGGCAGCGCTGGGGCAACTGGGACACCCAGTTGTGCGTCCACGGCATCATCATGACCGGCAAGACGGACTTCCCGAAGGCCGAAAACCCCCAGGACAAGTTCGAGACCCGCTATGTCATGCTCAGCGCCTTCCAGGATGCCGACTTCAAGGACCTGTGCAACATCATCAAAAAGCCCGACCTCTTCAGCCGCTACAAGGCCCACAAGGAAAGAGTCGGGGCCCCGGCCCAGATCGAGATCTACAAGGCCATAGAGGATTGGGCGGCAGACAAGAGCCGCTCCGAAGTAGTAAAGATCCTGAAGGAGCACGGTCTCTTGGCCGAGCCGGTGATGAACGACCGGGAAGTCTATGAATGCGACCACTACCGGCAACGGGGTACGGTGCGCTGGAACGACGACCCGCTCTTCGGCGACATCCTGATCCAGAGCGGCTACAGCTGTGGCCTCATGTCCAAGACCCCCAGGAAGCATAAGTGGCAGTGGCGTCCCGTGGGCGCGGACAACGTCAAGATCTACCACGATCTCCTGGGTGTCCCCATGAGCAAGATCAATGAGATGTACAACAAGGGTATCATCTAGGCGGAGGGGTGACTGACAATGTGTGATATCATCTGGTGCAAAAAAGAAAAGGACGGCAAGGTCTGCAACACCGTCAATTACCTGGACCCCTACTGCTTCTGGAACTGGGAAGGCACGACCGCCTGCGCCGAGTGCGGCACGGTCTATTACATCCACATGATCCAGGGGCATATGTATGCGGGGCCTGATGAAAAGCCGGGCCATAAGCCGGACATGCGGCCTCTCTATGCCGACAAGCCCCTGGACGGCTACAGCAACTATCTCCCCGGTATTGAGGGCCGGACCCGGCCCTACAACTGCCTGCCCCGGCACATCTACCTGGGCAAGGCGGACATGGTGAAATTCAGCACCCGGGGAAGACCCGTGCGGGGCTGGCGTCCTCAGCCGCCTTCCGCAGGGGTGGCCGGCTCCTTCGGTTACTTCTGGGACATCGAAAAGCTCTCTCCTGAGGTCTGGAAGGAATATCAGGAGAAAATCGCCAAGGGCGAAGCGAAAGACTGGTAAAGGAGGGAGTGGAGAATGATGACTGAAAAGAAAAGAACCCCGGCCGAGTTTTTGGCACATGTGTTGACGCCGGAAAAACAGACTGACCACATCTGCTGGCAGTGCAAGTACCTCAAGTGGGTGCTGAAAGGTTCCGGCTTCCCGCCCGCCGACATCATCGGCTGGTGCAAAAAAATCCACTGGCCCCATTACTGGTGCATCTCCGAGATGGACGTGGTTAAGAAGTGTTATGCATTCGAGAAAATCGCCTGATATACCGCCTGAAGTCGTACGCCAGCACGGCCAGGAGGAGTTGGAAGAGCTGCGGATGCGGGTGGGCCTGTGGCGGGATGACTACATCCGCCACGCCACCCCGGGCGCAGGGGAAGAGGAATTTTTCCTGTGCAAGGATTTCATCTCTGAAATCGAGGAATTCCTCTATCCCTATCTCCGGCGGCTGGTGGAAACTGAGCACCTCACCCCCGAAGAAGGCATCACCTTCATGGATTACTGCTATGCCCAGGTCCTGGAGGTTGCCAAATATCTGGGGTTGGAAACGGAAATCCCTCACTGAGGGAAATATTGCCGGCAAAACGGCACATACTTTAGCATATGGCGACATAGGAGGGTAAGCATGCCCGAAAAATGCCGTGTCAGCGTGTGTGGATTTGATCCCATGCTCGTCAAGGGTTATGTCAAAACAGGGTACCGTGCTTTGTGGTTCTATCTCCCTGATGAGCTTTTTGAGGAATTTGACGTCAAGACGGGCGACAAGGTCCAGGGGAAATTGTTGGCGGTTATCAACCCCAAGGAAGAACGGACTGCCGAGCCCAATGAGAAGTTCGACTGGCTGGCCAGCAAGGAAACCGGCTACGCCATCCTCATCCCGGCGGAGGTCATCGTCAAGTACGAACTCACCGAGTTCCATTTTGTCGAGCTGGAGCTGACGAACATCGTGCGAGGCGACAAGATCATAGACATCTACCCGGGCGAGACCAAGAAGCGCAAATGGTGGCCCGACGGCAAGATGAAGCTCAGCTACTTCATCCCCTACGCCAAGTAACCGCCGGTAAGGCCTGAACCTGCCTGGCCCTCTCCCGCACCCCGGTTGAGGGCCAGTTTTCTTTGCCGGCCGGGTGGGCGGCTTGGCGCTCTTCCCCGTATTGCAAAGATGAGATACAGTGATGGCAACAACCTGGAGTAAAGGAGCCCCGCCAGCCTCATGAACGACGACAAGACCCTGATCGACAGCCATATGGAGGAATCCTGGGAAAACCTGGGGAAACTGACCGGCATCAGCAATCCCCTCTTCGACCGGACGTTCTTCCTCATGGGCTATGATTTTTCTTCCAATATCTATCTCCTACAGGGGGATTACTGCTCCCTGGTGGACCCGGGGAACGACTACACCGCGTTCATGCAGCTGCTGGATATGGGCATCAAGCCCCCGGACATCAAGAAAATCGCCCTCACCCACGGCCACCACGACCACGCCATGGGCGCGGTGGAAATGGTGCGGGGTTATCCGGGGTATGCCGCCAGCCTGGACGTGGAGATATTCCTGCATGAGGCGGGGCCGGTGGAACTCAAGGAAATGTACAAGCACCTGGGCTTCAGGATCACCGAACTCAAGGGCGGGGAGACCATCAACCTCAGCGGCCTCGACCTGGAGGTGATTCACACCCCCGGCCACACCATCGACGGCCTCTGCTTCTATCACGCCCCCACCAAAACCCTGTTCAGCGGCGACACCATCATGCCCCTGGCCATGGCCGAGCCTGACGACAAGGCGGCTGGCGGCAACATTGACCACTATCTTTACTCCGTCAGAACGTTGCTCAAGAAAGACGTCGATCATGTGCTCCCCGGACATGGGGGTGTCGCCCCGAAGATCGGCCGCTGGGTGGTGGAAGAGACCTACGACGGCCTGATCAATCGCCTGCTGGGGTATGAGCCCCTGCCCCTCGTAGAGGGGGCCCGGCTGCTGGCCGAAAAAGGCCTCCTGGAAGAGTGTTTGTTCCATATAAATAAAGGCCTGGCCAAGGCCGGGGAGGACCTCGAGGCCCTGGAGTTCAAGGCCTTGGTCCTAAACGACCTGGGGCGGGCCCAGGAAGCGCTGGAGGTCTTTGACCGGGTCATGGCGGAAAAACCCGGCCAGATGCAGGTACTTTTGGGGAAGGGCTGCACCCTCATGGGGTTGGGGCGGTATGAGGAAAGCCTGTCCCTGTTCAATGAAGCACTGCAGGGCCAGCCCCAGTCCCCGGAGGCCCAGATTTACAAGGGCATGGCCCTGTACCTGGCGGGGCGCATCGAAGAGGCCATGGAATTGCCGGCCTTCCGCCAGGAGTTCGCCAGCCGCCTCAAGTCCGAACTGGAAAAGCTCAGTCAGGGAAAATCCGCCGAGGAAGGCGCCTAGGTTTACAGCCTTTTGTGCAATATAGATAAGCTGGGTCGGGAATCGGACCAGAGGCAATGAGCGACATCCCGGCTGGCAAGAACCCTTTGCCGGGTCGTATTCAGGACAATTTTAGAATGACCGACTTGGGGTAACTGATTGAAAAAGCCTCCCTTTTTTATGGCTCATTTTTTGCTTCCATATCCAGCAGGTACTTAAGCCTTATCAACCACGGCATAATCTTGCGGGCCCCACGTCATGCCGACGCGGGGTCTTTTGTTTTGGGGATGGCCAAGCAGCAGACCGGACCATAATTTTCCACGTACTCCACTGAGAATCAGTGCTAGTGATGATGCGAGGGACAATGCCTTCTCCTTTTTCTCCACCTGGCCCGCTTGTATGGGTGACTGACACCCCATCCCGGGAATTCCTGGTGCAACTCCTCACAGCCAATGATCACGTCCCGCGGGTGGTGGGGTCCCCCGGGGAAGCCCTGCAGGCCTTGAAGGCGCAGGGGCAGGCCACGGTGTTTGTGGATTGCCGGACGGTAAGCACCCATGGCCCCGGCCTCTATGCCAAGATAAAAGTAGCCTGCCCCCCCTGCCGGGTCGTGCTTCTCTGTGATAAAACCCACCACGAACACCGGGACTTGATCAAGGAGGCCATGGACCTGGGAATTTATGCCTGCCTGCTGGCTCCCGTGGCGGATTGGGAGGTCCTGGCCATGATGCGCCGCGGCCAAGTCCCCCAGCCGCCCGGCCGGCGCCCGCCTCGTAACCGGGAGAAGAACTGACCGTCTTTTGAGGAGAGGACCGGGGGACTACACGCCCCCACCTTCCTTTCAGGCTCCCTCCCAGCCCCTTAGCGCGGTAGCACGGGCTTCCAGCCCGTGTAAACCCGGGCAAGATGCCCGGGCTACCAGAGTATGAAGGGGGTTGGGGGAGTGGGTTGGGGAGAGGGGGCAGGAGTCCGCCGACCCCTGGCCCCCTCCCCCAAAATCTAGGCCTTTCCGGTAAGGAATGGGGTCTGGCACCCCGGCCGCGGCAAAGCCCCGGAGGCGGAGAACACAGGAGGAGCAGCGTCCGCAGGCCTGGTCTTCGTTCACGTAGCACGACCAGGTAAGCTCAAACGGCGCTTTGAGCTTGAGGCCGAGACGCACGATGCCCGCCTTGTCGAGTTCGATGAGGGGTGTTTTGATCTCGATGTGGGACCCGGGGCGGGTGCCCAGGGCGATGACGCGGTTGAAGGCGTCGTAATAGGCGGGGCGGCAGTCTGGGTAGCCGGGGTTGTCGAGAAAGTTGGCGCCGATGAAGATGGCGGTGGCCCCCAGGGTCTCGGCCCAGGCGGTGGCTGCGGCCAGGAAAAGGGAATTGCGGAAGGGCACATAGGTGGAAGGGATGCCGGGGGGTTCCTCAGCCTCGGTGGGCACATTCTCGCGGAGGTCGGTGAGGCTCGAGCCGCCGATCTGCCCCAGGAAGGAGAGGTCGGCCTCCAGGAGCCGGTCCACTTCGAAAAACGCCGCCTGGGCCCTGAACGCCGTGAGTTCCCGGTGCACCGTGCGCTGGCCGTAGTTGGCGTGGCAAAAAGCGAGATCGTAATCCTCGCGGGCCACCGCCGCGGCTACGCAGCTGTCCAGACCCCCGCTGGCCAGAACGACGGCTTGCGGTCTGGTCTTCATACGCCCCGGGCCTCCGGTCCCCAGATGTATTTGTGCAGCTGCAGGTTAAGGCGCAGGGGCTGCCCGCTGTTCACAATCCAGGCGGCCACCTCCGGCAGGGAAACCGCCCCGAAAACCGGCGAAATGAGCACCGGCACCCGGCCGGTGAGGCCATGGCGCCGGGCGACATCCAGGGCCCAGGTAAAATCGTCCTCGCTCGCCACGACAAATTTAACCTCATCCCGGGGCGTCAGGACTTCCAGGTTTTCCCAGAGATTATGAGCGCTCATGCCGCTTCCCGGGCACTTTAGGTCCACGATGCGCCGCACCCGGGGGTCAACGGCGTTCGATGGGCAGACTGCCGTTGGTCTCGATGAGCACCTCCAGTCCCGGCCTCGGCCAGCGCGGCGAGGAGGGTAGGGGTGTTTTCCTGGAGCAGGGGCTCCCCCCCGGTGACCAGGACCAGCCCGCAGGACGAGCCGCGGGCCTCCTCCACCAGGGCAGCCACCGATCTGGCGTCACCGCCGTCGTAGGCGTAGGGGGTGTCGCAGTAGCGGCAGCGCAGGTTGCAGCCGGTAAGCGGATGAAAAAGGCCGGCAGGCCTGCCAGGGTGCTTTCCCCCATGAGGCTCGTAAAGGTTTCGCAAACGGTGAGGTCCATATCGACAAGCCGAATGATCTATTCTTCAAAGATCAGTTCGATGGATTCGACCCCCTCCCCGCCGGTGAGGGTGGCCAGGCCGTCGCAGAACGGGCACATGACCACGGGGAGAAGCTCATGGGCATGAGTGTGCTCGTCCACGGGGTAAGGTTCTTCTTTTTTACACTTGGGGCACTGCAGTATCACCGGCTTGACCTCCACGGTGAGCCTGGCCTGCTCCAGGGGGGTCCCCTTGGTCAACACTTCGAAGGCCTGCCGGGCCGCGGCCTCGGAATGAATCTCCAGGACGCCCAGTTTCAGGATCACTTCCTTAACCGGGGCCGTGGATTTTTCTTCCGCCAGCCGCTCCAAAATGGCCTTAACGATGCCTTGTATAAAGGTGTATTCATGCATGGGCGTCAAACATCCTCGGTCTTCTGGTTCGGGTTCAGTCGGGGCGGCTTGGGGCGATAAATGTCACGAGGACAAGGGCCGGCCTGGAAAACAGGATATCCATTTTGCCAGGGAGAAGCAAGGGTTGAGCCGGGTGATGGGGGTCCGCACAACCTGAGGCCAAGTTTTTGGGAACAAAACCTTTCGGTTATTTTATCTAGACATGGGGAAACCCGCAGCTGTGCTTCTTTTCACATGAAATTTCCATTGCTTTCTTAGACCGGCCTATTATACAACCCTATATCGGAGCAGGCGATGAGCACCCCGGCATTGCCCTTGGCAGTGAAACCCGTAGTCAGTCTGATGCTGGCCCGGGAGGATTTGCTCGCGCCGGTGCTCCGGCAGTTGGCGAGTTACCTGGGCCCCCCGGACCTGGTGGGGCCCCTCTGGTTGTTTACCTCCACAGATTATTATGCCCGGGAAATGGGGGGCGGCTTGTGGCGCTGCCTGGCTTCTTTTCTGCACCTGGCCAGTGCCGGCGAGCTCGCCCGGTGGAAAATTTTTTCTAATTCCCTGGAAAAGCGCTGGTCGCTGGGGGGCTGCCGCCTGGTCAACCTGGACCCCGGCTACGTGGCCAGGGAGCGCCTGGTTCTGGCCACCGGCAAGAACTTTTCCCATCGCCTTTACCTGGACCAGGGCATATACGGTGATTTGACCCTCCTGGCCGGACCGGTTGGGTTTAAGGCCCTGCCCTGGAGCTTCCCGGATTATACCGGCGGGCCTTTGCCGGAGCTCCTTACCCTGGTGCGCCGGAAATACTTGTGGCAGCTCAAGGAATTGGTGAAACGATGCTCAGGAGCATGACCGGCTACGGCCGGGGTGAAGTGGAGACCGGGGGCCTCAAGTGGGTAGTGGAGCTGAAAAGCGTCAACCACCGCTTTCTGGAGGTGTCCCCGAGCCTGCCCCGGCACCTGTGGGCCCTGGAAGACCGCATCCGCAAGCACATCAAGAACCGCCTGGCCAGGGGCAGGGTGGATGTCCAGTTAAGTTGGGAAGGCCGGGCCGAACGGCCGCTGACGGTGTGTCTGGATGCGGCCATGACCGCCCAGATCAGGAGCCTGCTCACCGACCTGGCCCGGGCCCTCCCCGAGCCGGAGCCCGTGCGCCTGGAACACCTGCTCCACTTTGCCGACCTGGTGGTGGGCAAGGAAAGGCAGACCCAGGACCTGGAGGAGACCTGGGAGGCCGTCTCCCGGGCCCTGGCCCAGGCCCTGGAAGGGCTCGAGGTCATGCGGGGCAATGAAGGGGCGGCCCTGGCGGAAGAGCTGGTAACGCACCTCGACCAGATGGGCGGGGAGCTTGAACGCATCAAGGCCCAGGCCGATCTCGTGCCCGGGCTCTGGCAGGAAAAATTGCAGGCGCGCCTGGAAGAACTCCTCGCCGAGACGGCTGCCGTGGACGAGGCGCGGTTGGCCCAGGAGGTGGCTTTCCTGGCGGAGCGCCGGGATATCCGGGAAGAATTGACCCGTCTCGAAAGCCACGTGGCGCAGTTTAAGGAGGCCCTGGCCCTGCCGGGCCCCGTGGGCCGCAAGCTGGAATTTCTTTTGCAGGAGATGCTCCGGGAGGCCAACACCATCGGGGTAAAGGCCGGCGACCTGGACATCGCCCAAGCCGTGGTGGCCGTCAAGGGCCTGCTTGAACGACTCCGGGAACAGGTCCAGAACATCGAGTGACAGATGCAGGGGGATCAAATGACAGACGGACGCTTGATCAACATAGGTTTTGGCAACACCGTGGTCGGCCAGCGGGTGGTAGCGGTGATCATGCCCCAGTCGGCGCCCAGCAAGCGGCTCAGGGAGGAGGCGCGCCAGGAGCAGCGCCTTATCGACGCCACCCACGGCCGCAAGACCAGGGCCATTATCGTCACCGACAGCAACCACGTCATCCTCTCCGCGGTCCACGCCGACACCCTGTCTCAACGCCTGGGCGGCAATAATGGCGCCTCCCGGGGGGACGGGGAAATAACTTAGGTGACCGGCGAGATTTACGTCGTCAGCGCTCCCTCCGGAGCCGGCAAGACCACCCTGTTAAGAAGGCTCCTGGCTGCGGTGCCCGGTTTGCGCTTCTCCATCTCCTTCACCACCCGGGCGCCTCGCTCCGGGGAGACCCATGGCCGGGAATACTTTTTTGTGACCCCGGAGGAATTTCAGGAGATCCGGGACCGGGGAGGGATTCTGGAGTGGGTGGAGCAGTTCGGCTACTTCTATGGCACCTCCCGGGATTACGTCTCCCAGAGCCTGACCGAGGGCTACGGGGTGGTCTTCGACATTGACGTCCGGGGCGCCAAGGCCATCAAAAAAAGCTTTCCCGGGGCCACGTTTATTTTTATCGTGCCCCCGAGCCTCACGGTCTTGGAGGAGCGTCTCCGGCAGCGGGGGGAGGTGCCCCCGCCGGAACTGGCCCGGCGGCTGGCCCGGGGCCGGGGCGAATTGGGGGAGGCCCACTGGTACGATTATCTCATCATCAATGATGACCTGGAGGACGCCCTGGCCCGCCTTAAAGCTGTCGTCCTGGCCAACCGCTGCCGCACTGCCCGCGTCTGGCCCGGCCTCGCCGAACGCTTCGGTTTGTGAAAGATTTTTTGAGAGAGGGGGCCAGGGGTCGGTGGACCCCTGCCCCCTCCCTCAAACTCCCTCCCCCAACCCCTTAGCAATTTCTTGCCGGGAAAGTCGGGCCTTGGCCTGTGACTTTCAGCCGGCCCCTTATGAGGGTTGGGAGGGGGGTCTGGGGGAGGGCAGGGATCTCAGATCCCTGGCCCTCACCCCAGAGTCTCTTTCTCCACCGGTTTGTTTCCAGGGCTAAGTCTGGTATGATCGAAGCAGGGAATGTGCCCTGCCGGTGCCGTATCCCCGAAATTCAGCGCCAGGCTTGGCGCCCCCACCAGGAGGCCTCCTCATGTCCAAACCGGCGGCCCGTCCAGCCACTGGCCCACCCCCGACCGCCGCAGCCCCGGCAGGCTCCCGGGAAATATGCCTGTTCAATGAAATTGCCACGATCACGGCTCATACCCAGGACCTCCAGGAGATTGCCCACCTGACCCTGGAGACGGTGCTAGACTTTTTCCGGATCGAAGCCGGGCTGCTCCTCGTCTGGGACCACAACCGGCAGCGCCTCACTTCGGTGGCGGCCCACGGCTTCCGGATGGATTACCTGCACTGGACCGGCACGGGGGAGCTGGAAAAAATGATCGGTCCCTATCTCTCCGGGGCCACCCAGCCCCTGGTTATGCTGGACGTCAAGAACGACCCCCGCCTGGCCACCTCCACCTTCTCCGAGGCCATCCGCAGCGACCCCCGCTTTCAGGCCGTGGTGAGCATCCCCTTGAAATACCGGGAGGAAGTAAACGGTTTTTTAAACCTGGCCGGGGCCGCGGCGGAGGCCTTCCAGCCCTATCAGGACTTCTTCTATAGTGTCCTGGGGAACCAGATCGGCCTGGCCATCGCCAACGCCTGCCTGTACCAGCATCTCCGCCGCTCCGAGCGCCGCTACCGCCGCATCTTCGAGGGCTCCCTGGACATGATTTTCGTCACCGACGCCGCCGGCGAAATTCTGGACTTAAATCCGGCCGGCGCCGCCCTTCTCGGTTTGCCAACGAATACCATGGGCCACAGTCTGCCCCACCTGCAGGAGATATTCCGGGATATCCGGGAATGGGAGGCATTTCAAAGCCGCATAGAAGAGGAGGGCTTTGTCCGGGACCTGGAGGTGGTCTTCAATAAAGCGCCGGAGGGCCAGGTTCCAGTGCTCCTCACCAGCATCCTGCGGCGGGACCAGGAGGGGCTGGTGACGGGCTACGAAGGTATCGTCAAGGACATCACCGAGCGCAAGGGCAGGCAAACCCAGATCCTCCGGGAAAAAAAGACCACCGAAGGCATCCTGGAGGGCCTCCCCATGCCCACCTTCGTCATCGACCGCCACCACCGCATCACCTACTGGAACCGGGCCTGCGAAAAGCTCACCGGCCAACCCCGGGAAGAAATGGTGGGGAGTTATAGCTATTGGCTACCGTTCTACTCCCACGAAGGCCCCCCCATGGCCTCCCTGGTGGTGGAGCAGAACTTCAAGGCCCTGGAAACCTTTTTCGGCGCCAAGAAATTCAAGCGCTCCCCCGACCTGCCGGTGGCCTTCGAGGCCTACGAGTATTTCCCTGATTTCCGGGGCTCCGAGCGCTATTTTTACAATACCTGCTCCCCCATTTATGACGAGGAGGGGCAGATCCAGGGAGCGGTCCAGGCCATCATCGACCTCACCGAAAGGGAGCAGTTGGCCCGGGAATTGCGGGATTCCGAGGAGAAATTCCGCACCCTGGTGGAGGCCTCCCTGGACGGCATCGTGCTGCACCGGGACCTGAAGCTGCTCTACGCTAACCGGGCCTCCCGCACGATGTTCGGGTATGACCAGCCGGGTGACATGATCGGCCGGGACCTCTCCGGACTCCTGGAGTTTCCCTTTCAGCAGGCCGCGCCCCGGCGCCTGGCCACCTTACTCCAGGGCACGCCCCGCCCCCGGGTCTTCGAGATGAAAGGCATCCGCCAGGACGGCAGCACCTTCGACCTGGAGCTCATCTCCTTCCCCACCAGCTTTGGCGGCCGCCCCGTGAGCCAGACCCACATCCGCAATATTACGCAGAAAAAGCAGCTGGAGGAACACCTGGTCCGCACCGAAAAGCTGGCTTCCCTGGGACAGCTGGCCGCCGGCGTGGCCCATGAAATGAACAACCCCCTGGGATCCATCATGGTGTTGAGCTACCTCCTCCTGGAGGATCTGGACGTGACCTGCGCCGAGCGGGCCCAGGTGGAGAAGATCGTCAAGGAGGCCACCCGCTGCAAGGAGATCGTCAAAGGCCTCCTGGAGTTCTCCCGGTACATGCCCTCCCGCATGGTGCCCGTGCAGGTCGGCGCCATCCTGGAGGAAGTCCTCTCCCTGGTAGGGGAGCACCTCCTGTTCCAACACATTGATCTGGTGAAGGACTTGGCCCCCGACCTGCCCCCGGTTCTGGGCGACAAAAACCGCCTGGAGCAGGTCTTCATCAACCTCCTGATGAACAGCGCCGATGCCATGGGAGGGATGGGCCGCCTCACCGTGTCCGCCGCCGCGACCCCGGACGGCCGCCTCCGCCTGGCCTTCAGGGACACCGGCCCCGGCATCCCCGAGAGCCTGGTGAGCCGGCTCTTCGACCCGTTCTTCACCACCAAGGGGGTGGGCAAGGGCGTGGGCCTGGGCCTGTCCATCAGCTATGGTATTATCGAGAAACACCTGGGGCGGATCTTCGTGGAAAAAACGGGTCCCCAGGGCACCACCTTCGTCATTGAACTGCCCCTGCACCGGGAATCAATGGACCAGTAATATCGGCAAGTTAGCTGTCCCCCGCCGGACGGCCGTCGTGGCCGGGGGCAGCCCGGGGTTCACGCTTTTACCAAATTCCCGGGCGCGAAAAAAGCCTAATGAAAAAAAGCACAAAAGCTTCACCCCCGTGAACCCAACCGTCTGTATAACAAACAAATTTTCGAGTCCCCGCCGAGCCTACGTGGGCCGGGTAAATCGTGATGCCACAGCCTATTTGTTTCTTGTCCGGGAATTTGCAAAAAAGATTGACTTGGGTGGGTGGCTGTGATAGTTACGCACATGTGAAAAGAATCATTTAGTTTCTTTGCCTCAAGAAGCGCTTACTTGAAAGAAGACACCAAACAATTTTTTAAAGAGCTCATGTCCGGGGGCTATAAGGCCTCGGCCATCGGCTTTTCCCTGGTTCTGGCCATCATCATTGGCGGCGGCCTGGGTTATTGGCTGGCCACGGTGACCGGGCACAATTACTGGTTTTTTATCGGACTGATTTTGGGCATCATCGCCGGCTTCCGGAACCTGTACGTCATGGGCAAGCAGTACCAAGACAAGGACAAGTGAGGCAAGCTTGGAACTCTTATCACCCCGGACCTTGAAGCTGGCCAACTGGGCCGTCCTGACCCTGCTGGTAGCCCTGGGCTGGCTCTGGCAAGGCCCCAAGTTCGGGCTGGGGGTGCTGGTGGGGGGTCTGGTGGCGGTCCTGAACTTCCACTGGCTCCACCATAACCTGAAGGGCCTCCTGGAGGCGTCCTCCCGGCTGCCTGAAGAGGACCGGGGTCCGGCCAAGGCGTTCTTTGCCGGCCGCCAGATTTTGCGTTTTTTCGTGGTGCTGGCCGTGTTGTTCCTGTCACTCAGCCAGGATTGGGTCAATGTTTTCGGGCTGCTGGCGGGGCTTTCCACCACGGTTCTGACCCTTATGGCAGTTGCGGTAATCGAGGTGATCAAGCTGAACAAAAAGGAGGTCGATTCATCCCATGGAACACCCTATTCTGTTTCTTGACCTGCTGACCGGGGCTTTCAATCTTCACATTCCGCCTCACGTCACCTACACCTGGTTCATCATGGCCCTGCTGGTGGGACTGGGGTTACTGGCCAGCCGCACCGTCTCTCTGGTGCCGGCCGGGGCCCAGAACGTCTTCGAGCTCATCCTCGGCGGACTGGAAGAATTCATGGTGGATATCACCGGCGAGGAAGGCCGCGCCTTCTTCCCGTTCATCGGCACCCTTTTCCTGTTTATCTGGGTCTGCAATCTTATAGGGCTGCTTCCGGGGTTTCTGTCCCCCACCTCCAATATCAATACGCCGCTGGCCATGGCTTTGTGCACCTTTATTTTCACCCATTACCTGGGCATCAAGTACCACGGCGCCAAGTACATCAAGCATTTTCTGGGGCCCATCCCCTGGCTGGCGCCGCTGTTCTTCCCCATCGAGATCATCGGCCACTGCGCCCGGGTTCTCTCCCTGACTTTGCGTCTCTTCGGCAACATCATGGGTGAAGACCTGGTCCTGGCCATCCTCTTGCTCCTGGCCGGCAAGTTCCTGGCGCCGCTCCCCATGATGTTCCTGGCGGTGTTCACCAGCACGGTGCAGGCCTTTATCTTCACCCTGCTGGCCATGATGTACTTTGCCGGTTCCATGGAGCACGCCCACTAATTTTGGAAGAAGGCCACATTACACATATCTGGTAGGAGGTTTACGAAATGGTAAAAATCGGTTTGGCACTGCTTTTCACCCTGGTTTGGGCTTCTCTGGCTCTGGCGGCTGAGGGCGCCGGCGCCGCTCCTGGTCTTGGCGGTTTCTTCAGCTATGCGGTCATCGCCGCCGGCTTCGGCATCGGCATCGCCGCTTTCGGTACCGGCATCGGCCAGGGCGTGGCGGTCCAGAAGTCCGTGGAAGGTATTGCCCGCAACCCCGAGGCTTCCGGTAAAATCACCGTGACCATGCTCATCGGTCTGGCCATGATCGAGTCTCTTTGTATTTATGCTCTGGTCGTGGCGCTCATCATCCTCTACGCGTACCCCATGACCAAGCCCATTGCTGCTGCCCTGGGACTGAAAGTCTAACTGAGCTTCATAGGGGGGGGCTGTTGCTCCCCCCTTTTTGTCACCCTGTCGCTTTGTGCAAAAATCCACTTGTGATTGCCTCATCTGATAGCTAACCTATGCGATCACCTATGAAATTTTCGAAAATCCCCACGGCCACCATCACCCGCTTGTCCATTTATTCCAGGTACCTGGAAGCCTTGGCCCAAGAGGGTGTGAAGATTATTGCCTCAGACAAGCTGGCGGAAAAATGCGGTATCAACCCAGCGCAAATTCGCAAAGATTTAGCATACTTCGGTGAGTTCGGCATCCGGGGCGTGGGCTATTTCGTCAAGGAACTGCTGTTTGAAATCAAGCGCATCCTGGGCCTGAACAAGGTCTGGAAGATGGCCCTGGTGGGGATCGGCAACCTGGGCTCGGCCCTTTTGGCCCACCAGAATTTCATCCGCCAGGGTTACGAATTTGCCGCGGTGTTCGACACCGACCCGGCCAAGGTGGGGCGGCGCCTCCCCAGCGGCCAGGTCATCCACCACCTGGACACCCTGGAAAAGGTCATCAAGGAAAACGGCATCGAAATCGGGGTCATCGCCACGCCGTCGCCCATGGCCCAGAGCGTGGCCCAGCGCCTCATCGACGCCGGCGTCAAGGCCATCCTCAATTTCGCCCCCACCCAGCTCCAGGTGGTCGAAGGCATGTCCGTGGAGAACGTCGATTTCACCGTCAAATTGGACAACCTGGCCTACCACCTCACCATGGGCAACTCCTAGACAATTTCAGCGTAAAATTTTACCGGGCGGACGGGAACCAATCATTCCCGCCCGCCCTGTTTTCTTTGGTGGGAGAGGGGGCCAGGCCGTGGGCCCTTACCCCCTCCCCCACACCCCCTCCCCCAATCCCTTAGCATTTTTAGATTTGAGGCTCATGACCTGGCCTTTAAAAACTTAAAGGGGGTTGGGGAGGAAAGTCTGAGGGGAGGGCGGGGGGACCCAATATCCCTAGCCGGGTGAACAGGCATCTGCCTCTTCCTGCACAGGCTGGAAGCCTGTGCTCCCAATACTTAAGGGGTTGGGGGTGTGGGTTTGGGAGAGGGGGCAGGGGTCCGCGACCCCTGGCCCCCTCTCCCAAAGTAATCAATGCAACAGCTCCCGCAGGAACCAGCCGGTGTGGGAGCCTTTTTGCTGCGCCACTTCTTCCGGGGTGCCGGTGGCCACAATATGCCCCCCCCGGTCGCCGCCCTCAGGCCCCAGGTCGATGAGATAATCCGCGGTTTTGATGACCTCCAGGTTGTGTTCGATGATAATTACCGTGTTGCCCGTCTCCACCAGGCGGTTCAGCACCTGGAGAAGCTTGTCGATGTCCGCCAGGTGCAGGCCCGTGGTGGGCTCGTCCAGGATGTAGAGGGTGCGGCCGGTGGCCCTTTTACTCAGTTCCCGGGAGAGCTTCAGGCGCTGGGCCTCGCCGCCGGACAGGGTGGTGGCTGATTGCCCCAGCTGCACATAGCCCAGGCCCACATCCGCCAGGGTCTGCAAGCGGGTTTTGAGCGCCGGCACCGGCCCGAAGACCTCCAGGGACTGGTCCACGGTGAGATCCAGGATTTCGGAGATGGTGTACCCTTTGTAGCGGATCTCCAGGGTGCTGGGGTTATAACGGAGGCCCCGGCAGACCTCGCACTTCACGTACACGTCGGGGAGAAAGTGCATCTCGATCTTGTTGATGCCCTCCCCCCGGCAGGACTCGCAGCGGCCCCCTTTGACGTTGAAGCTGAAGCGCCCGGGCTTGTAACCCCGGAGACGGGCCTCGGGGACCATGGAGAACAGCTCCCGGATCAGGGTGAACACCCCGGTGTAGGTGGCCGGGTTGGAGCGGGGGGTGCGGCCGATGGGGCTCTGGTCGATATTGATCACCTTGTCCAGGAACTCGATGCCCTCGAGACTGTCGTACGGCGACGCCGGGATGCGGGCCCGGTAGAGTTTTTGCTTCAGGGCCTGGTACAGGGTGTCCATGGTGAGGGTGCTCTTCCCGGAGCCGGAGACCCCGGTGATGCAGGTCAGCACCCCCAGGGGGAAAGCCACGCTCACGTCCTTGAGGTTGTGCCCCGTGGCCCCGGTGAGATTGAGCCAGCCCTTGGCCGGTCGGCGTTGGGCCGGGACGGTAATCTCCCGGCGGCCGGAAAGATAGAGGCCGGTGAGGGACTGGGACCGGGCCACCAATTCCTCGGGCGGCCCGCCAAAGACCACCTCGCCCCCGTGGCGGCCGGCCCCCGGGCCCATGTCGACGATGTAGTCCGCGGCCAGGATGGTGTCCGGGTCGTGCTCCACCACGATGACGGTGTTCCCCAGGTCCCGGAGCACCTTGAGGGTGGAGAGCAGCCGCTGGGTGTCCCGGGGGTGCAGGCCGATGGAGGGCTCATCCAGGATGTAGAGGACGCCGCTCAATTTCGAGCCGATCTGGGTGGCCAGGCGGATGCGCTGGGCCTCGCCGCCGGCCAGGGTGGAGGTGGGCCGCTCCAGGGTCAGGTAATCCAGGCCCACCTCCAGGAGGAACCCCAACCGCTCGCTGATTTCTTTCAGCACCCGCCGGGCGATCTCCTGCTGCCGGGGGGTGAGCTTTAAGCCGGCGAACCAGTCCTGGGCCTGGGCCACGCTCAGGTGGGTCACTTCGCTGATGTTGGCCCCGGCGATCTTCACGGCCAGGGCCTCTTTGCGAAGCCGCGCCCCCTGGCAGGCCGGGCAGGGGCGCACCGTCATGTACTGCTCGATTTCGTCCCGCACGTAGGCGGAGTCGGTTTCCTGGTAGCGCTCCTCGAGCCACGGGATGATGCCCGGGAAGGGCCTGGTCTCATGGACCCGGCGGCCGTTGTAATCATAATAAAATTTTATGGGCTCGCCCTTGGAGCCGTATAGGATGGCGTTTTGCACCTCCTCCGGCAGGTCCTGGAAAGGCGTGTGCACCGAGAAATGGTAGTGCTTTTCCAGGCCCTCCAGCATCTGCTGGTGGCGCAGGGTGTGGCGTTGAGCCCAGGGCCGCACCGCGCCCTCCCGGAGGGACAGGCCGGGGTTAGGCACCACCAGGTCCGGGTCCAGGATGAGGCGGGTCCCCAAGCCGCTGCAGGTCAGGCAGGCCCCCTGGGGGCTGTTGAAGGAGAACAGTTGGGGGTTGATCTCGGGGAGGCTCACGCCGCAGACGTCGCAGGCGAATTTCTCGCTGAAGAGCAGTTCCTCCCCGCCGGCCACGCCCACCCGCACGGTGCCCTCGCTGAGCTTTAAGGCCAACTCCAGGGAGTCCGTCAGGCGGGGGGGCAGATCTTCCTTGATGACCAACCGGTCCACCACCGCCTCGATGGTGTTGCGCTTGTTCTTGTCCAGGGTAGGGGGCTCTTCCAGGTCGAAGATCTCGCCGTTCACCCGGATGCGGCTAAAGCCCTCCCGCTGCAAACGCTCCAGGAGCTTGACGTGCTCGCCCTTGCGGTTCACCACCACCGGGCCCAAAACGGTAATGCGGGTGCCCGGCGGCAGTTCCATGATTTGATCCACCATCAGGGGCACCGACAGCGACGCGATGGGCCGGCCGCACTGGGGGCAGAAGGGCTGACCCACCCGGGCGAAGAGCACCCGCAGGTAGTCATAGATTTCCGTGGCGGTGGCCACGGTGGAGCGGGGGTTCCGGGAGGCGCTGCGCTGCTCGATGGCAATGGCCGGGGACAGGCCCTCGATGTACTCCACGTCGGGCTTGTCCATGAGCTCCAGGAACTGCCGGGCGTAGGCCGACAGGCTCTCCACGTAGCGCCGCTGCCCCTCGGCATAGAGAATGTCGAAGGCCAGGGTGGATTTACCCGAGCCGCTTACCCCGGTGATAACGATGAAGCGGTTGCGGGGCAGCTCCACGTCGATGTTTTTCAGGTTGTGCTCCCGGGCCCCCCGGATGACGATCTGGTCGGTGGGCCTGGCAGCCTGGTTCAGGACCTGAAAAACAGCCGCAGGGGCGGGTGTATCAGGATGAGGGTTTCCGGGAGGAGCCGGATGTTTGGGTGTAAGATGCGGCTCCGGTGGTTTTGGGCTTGCGGCCCCGCTTTTTTTTGAGGTCATAATCCACAAATTTGAGCCCCTGGGATCGGCCGACACCCCCGGGCCACAGGAGGGGGCCGTTTCCCAGCAGGCGGGCGATTTCCGCCAGGGTCATGTCCAGGCAGGCCGGGGGGATCACCTTGATCTCCAGTTTGCGTCCCCGGCTGGCCCGGCTATTTTCTTTGGTCATGAAAATGGTTCCTTGCCAGAAAGCGGTGATCAGGGGAAAGAACTATGGCTGAAGCCCCAATTTATAAATATAACTTTTTTGGGGAGGGTCTGCCAAGACCGTAGATGTTTGGGAAAAACAGCCGAGGGGATGGCAGGAGACAAGACGCTTGGCGGTAGCATGGGCTTCCAGCCCGTGCCGACCCGGGCGAGGTGCCCGGGTTACTAGAGTATTATGCGGGCTGGGAGGGGGGTTTGGGGGGAGGGCAGGATCTCAGGTCCCTGGCCCCCCCAAAAACCTTACCGCTGAAAGGAATTGGCCAGCATGTAGCGGACCTTGTTGGCCTTTTCGCCGTTATGCTGCAGGATACCCGCCTGGTGCAGCTGGGTGAGGTAGGCCCAGGCCGTTTTCTTGTTGACCCCGAAGCGCTCCTCGAAGTCCAGAAGCCTAAACCAGCTGCCCCGGGTCTCCCGGAAAAACTCCTCCAGCACCATGCAGGTGAGTTTGCGCCGGCCATTGGGGATGAGGGGCAGGGCTTTAAGGGCCAGGCGCAGGTCCTCCAGACGGATGTCGTTTTCCGGGGAGGCGGGGGCCTGGTTCTTGACGAGGGCGGCTTTGGGTTTCACCCAACTGCCCCGGGCCTCCTCGAAATAGCCCTGGACGTTTTCTTCGATGAGATTCAGCAGGCGGAAAAACTGGGACAGGGGGATCTGGCCGGCCAGGCGGGTGGCCAGATAGCTCTTGGCCTGGCGGCGGATGAAAGAGACCCGCTCCGGGATGCTCACCGGCAGCTTTTCCGCCTCCCGGAGCACCTGGAAGAACATGCCGGCCACCAGCGTCGTGTCCAGGGTCTGGCTCCGGGGCGGGTGGATGGGCACACTTTCTTCAACCCGGAGGTGCCCGCCGTTTATGGCTGCCATGGCAAAGTCGCCGGCAAAGGTGGCCATTTCCTCCGGCCGCAACGCGGCCACCACTTCCCTGGTAAGGCTGCGCACCAGTTCGATCTGGCTGTCTCGGTCCATCTTCCGGCCCTCCCTGGCAGGATTTGGACTCCATTATAGGGCTAAAAGAATATGGGTGCAATCACCTAAGTACTATTTACCAGAAAAAGTGAGACAAACCACTAAGGGATAACCTGGGTGAAAAGCTTGGGGAGGGTGCTGAGGGAGGGGCTGGGGTCGGCAAGCCCTGGCCCCTTCCTCAGTTAAACAACAGAGGGTTTGATTTCCTCCAGCTTGGCCGCCAGTTCCCCGGGGTCGCCGGTGGGGGGCTGGCAGGTGAAATGATGGCACAGATAGACCACCGGCCCTGCCTCCACCGGGGGGTAGTCCCGGGCGGCCGGGGCCAATGCCTCGATTTTGGCGGGGTCGGCAGGGTTTTTGAGGACCAGGCGCCGCTCCGGAAGAAATCGGCGGTAAACCTCGGCGAGAAGACTTTGCATCCGGGAATCACCGGGATCACCCACCAGGGTCAGGTCCAGGGATGGCATGAGATTGAGGGTGGCCACGGTGAGGTAATGGGAAAAGCCCCAGGGGTTTTCCAGGGCCTGGGACTGGAATCGTCGCAGGATGGCCTGGAGCCGCTTCTGGTAGCCCTCCTTTTCGGTGAGACGCCACAGGCGCCAGCAAAGACGCGCCGCCAGCGAATTGCCGGCCGGCACCGACTGATCGAAGATGTTCTTGGAGCGCACCAGAATGCTTTCCTGGTCCCGGGCCACGTAAAAATACGTGCCGTCGGCGGCATCCAGGAAGAGGTCGTCCAGCCGTTCCCCCAGGCGGATGGCATACTTAAGCCACTCCGGGTTAAAATCGGTGTCATAAAGATCCAGGCAGGCGTTGGCCAGACCAGCATAGTCGTCCAGAAAACCGGGGATGCTCGCCTGACCCCCGGCCCAGATGCGCAGCAGTCGGTCACCCTGCCGCAGCTCGGTGAGGAGGAAGCGGGCCCCCGCCGCGGCAGCCTCGTAATATTTCTTATCGCCCAGAACCTGGGCCCCCAGAGTCAGGGCCGAGATCATCAGGCCGTTCCAGGCGGTGATGACCTTTTCATCCCGGTGGGGCTTGATGCGGGCCTGCCGCGCCGCCAGGAGGCGCTCCCTGGCCGCATGCAATGCCCGGGCCGCCTCTGCCGGGGACAGGTTGAAGCGGGTGGCCAGCTCCTGGTCACATAAGGCCGCGGTGAGGATGTTTTGCCCCTCGAAATTGCCCGCCTTGGTGACCCCCAGGGCCGCCATGGCCAGGGGGGCGTCGGCCCCTAAAACTGCTGCCACTTCCTGGTCGCTCCAGACGTAAAACTTGCCCTCCACGCCCTCGCTGTCCGCGTCCCAGGCGGAATAGAAGCCCCCCCGGGGGTCCCTGAGCTCACGGAGCACAAAGTCCAGGGTTTCCCCGGCGACGCGGCGGGACAGGGGGTCACCGGTGAGCTGGAGGTGAGCGAGGTACAACGGCACGAGCAGGGCATTGTCATAGAGCATCTTCTCGAAGTGGGGCACCAGCCACTCGCCGTCCACGGTGTAGCGGTGGAAGCCGCCCCCCACCTGGTCGTAGATGCCGCCCCGGGCCATCCTGGCGAGGCTCAGCCCCACCATCGTGAGGCCCTCCCGGTCGCCGGCGAGGCGGCCCTGGGCCAGGAGGAAACCCAGCTCCAGGGCCCGGGGGAACTTCGGGGCGCCGCCAAAGCCGCCGTGCTCACGGTCAAAATTATCCTTAAGGAGCGCCGCGGCCCGGCTGAGCTCAGGCGGGGTGAATTCCCCGCCCTGGCCGCCCATGGCCGCCATCATGTGCAGGCGGGACTCCACCTCCTGACCCATCTTCACCACGGTGTCCCGCTTCTGGTGATAGGCCTCGCTCAGGGCCTGGAGGATCTTGGGGAACCCCGGCATGCCGCCCCGGTCCTCCGGCGGGAAATACGTGCCGGCGTAAAAGGGCTTCAAGTCCGGGGAGAGAAAGACGCTCATGGGCCAGCCACCCCGCCCGGTCATGAGCTGCACCGCGGTCATGTAAGTCTCGTCCAGGTCCGGCCGCTCCTCCCGGTCTACCTTGATGTTGATGAAATGCTGGTTCATCAGGGCGGCGATGGCCTCGTTTTCGAAGGACTCGTGGGCCATGACGTGGCACCAGTGGCAGGTGGAATACCCGATGCTCAGGAATATGGGCTTGTCTTCCAGACGCGCCCGCTCCAGGGCCTCTGCCCCCCAGGGGTACCAGTCCACGGGGTTGTGGGCGTGCTGCTTGAGGTAGGGGCTCGTTTCCTGGCTGAGGCGGTTGGTGTGGCCGGAATCAGTCATGGCGGATCCTTCGGTAAATTATTTACCAGGCCGAAATGGGGCGGGGGCCCGGGTACGTAAATTTCCTAAAACATAAGTCCTGCCTGATAATTTGCAAGAAGCGGCTAGAGGATCTTAAACTCTGGCGGTTCAAATGAGGTCGATCAATGCCTTAAATTCCTCACCATCAAGCAGCCGGGCGAGTTCCTGGAGAAGCTCCCCCATTTCATGGCTGTCTTTAAATTTCACGAGAAGTTCAAAGTCCGGGCCCTCGAAGGCCGGGGGTTCTTTGAGATGCAGGCGGGGGTGGTGCGCCAGTCCCAGCCGGTTCAAGCCCGCCCCGAAGGCCTTTTGGGCGGCCTCATAGCGGGGTGAGACCCAAGCCTTGAGACGGCGGCGCACGGCCTCGGCCCGGGCCTGGGGAGTTGCCGCCGCATCCTGCAGGTCCTCCTGCAGCTCCCCCCTGTGCAGAATAGCGGCGCGGTGCAGCCCCTCCCGGTGCGCCAAGGTCTCGACACTGGCGACGAATTCCTCCTGTTTGCTCTGGCTCAGGGGGAGATTGGCCAGGAAGGGGAGGGCGGCCCGGCGGTCGCCGGGGTCCCAGGCGGCCAGACGGGCGGCGGCGGTGAGGGCGACACGGCCATTTTCCACCAGTTCCTGCCAGGGCGGCTCCAACTCGGCTACCGCCAGAAGGCGCTCAAGATAAGCCGACGCCGGGGGCAGCCCCAGGAGAGGCAGCCCTTTAGCCACCAGGGTTTCCCGGTCCCAATGCCCCAGCAGCCGAAAGGCCAGCCTCGCCTGTTCCAGGGGGTTGAAGGAGCGGGTGAAGGCGTTGTCGTGGAGGTAAAGGAGCAGCAGGTGCGCTTCGGGGATCTCCGGGCCCAGGATCACTGCCGGGAGTTTTTTCCACCCGAGCCTTGCCGCGGCCGCCAGGCGCCGCCAGCCGGTGATGGGGCGCCACCGGCCCTGAGTATGAGGCTGCACCCGGGGACAAGACACCAGCCCCACCGCGGCCATGGATTCCTGCAGCCGGGTGGTATCTTCATTTCTGGCGATTCTGAAGGGGTGGGTGTCAAGATCCACCCGGGCCAGTTGTATTTCTTGAATAACGGGGGATGTAGTCATGGAGGTCAGGTCTTATCCCAAAAAAAAGAGCCAGGGTGGGGACAATACCCTGGCTCGAGATTATACCTGGCAAAGGCGGCAAATTCTACTGCATGGGGGGGCCATCCTGGGAATAATAGCCAGGAGGCGGACCGCTCTGTCCGTAGGCGGGCGGACCGGATTGATTGTAAGGGGGCGGACCAGACTGACCATAAGCAGGCGGACCGTTATTCGGCCCCCGGTAGTAGCCCTGGTTAGGCGGCGGATAACCGTAGCCCGGCTGCTGCGGGCCGTATTGATTGTAGCCCTGCTGGGGCTGGGCAGGCTGTTGGGTTCGCCGATAGACCTCGCCGCCGATGGCGCCGGTCGCCGCTCCCAGTAAGCCGCCAACGGCCGCCCCTTTCCAGGGATTATTGCTGTTAACCGCGGCCCCTATACCTGCCCCCAAAGCCGTACCTATACCGGTACCGGTCATGAGATAATTCTGGGGGGCGCCAGTAGTACCGCACCCAATCAAAGAAATCATGGCGACCCCGGAAACCAGAAGCATCATGCTCTTGAACAACTTGCGTTTCATATTGATTTCCTCCCCCAAGGACTTGACCCTCATATTTGCTTAATTAGACGGGCCGGGGAGAAAGAACGTTAACTGCAGCGGGGGAAAAATTATCGGCAGGATCGCCGGGCAAGGTTACTATGAAAAACAGGCGAGGCCGAAGCCTCGCCTGTAAAAAGCCGGCGGAAGGATTATCCTATCCCGAGCATTATTTACCGATCACCAGAATCACCGCGTCCTTGGCCACGGAAGCGCCCGGCTCAAAGTGAATGGCCTTGACGGTGCCGCTGGCCGGCGCCGGGAGCGAGTTCTGCATCTTCATGGCCTCGAGCACGCACACCAGTTCGCCGGTGTTGACCTTGTCCCCCACCTTGACGCCATAGCTGATAATCATGCCGGGCATGGGGGCGCGCAAAGGCACATCCCCCGGAGCCAGGGCTTGGGCGCCTGCGGCCGGAGCCGCGGCCGGTTTAGCCGCGGGCGCCGCGGGTGCCGCGGCTGCAGCCGGTTTGGCAGCCGGGGCCGGTGCCGCCATGGCAGCGGGGGCCACCCCGGTGATCACCGGCGCGCCGGAGGTGCATTCCACCTCCACCTCGTAGTATTGGCCTTCCACGAATACATTGAAGGTCCTGAGCCCCGGGCCCTTGGCGGGGAGGGGTTTGTCCAGGGTGTCGAGGTATTCCTTGATCTTGTTGAACAGCTTCTTTTTCTTAATGGTGAGGTAAACGTCGTCCTCCAGCTTGATATCCTCAAGCGTCTTCCCCTTGACCTCGGCCGGGACCTCCTCCATGCCGTACTTCCACTTGAGGAAGCGCTTGCCGGTGGTGGGGTAGAGGGCGTAAATCAGAATATCCCCGTCGTTTTTGGCCAGGCCCTTGGTGTCCGCCACCGCCTTGTCCCACTCGGGCTCCAGGATCTCCCCGGGCCGTTTGGTGGTGGGTTTCTCACCCCGCTCATAGCCCTTGAGGATCTTCTTCTGGACCTTGGGGTCCATGGGGGCCGGGGTCTTGCCGTAGAGGCCGAAGGCCAGGCCCTTGACCTCGGCGGGGACCATCTCGTAGCGCCCGAACAGCACGTTCATCACCGCCTGGGTGCCGACGATCTGGGAGGTGGGCGTGACCAGCGGCGGGTAGCCCAGCTCTTTCCGGGTCTGGGGCAGGTCCTTCATGACTTCGTGGATGCGGTCCAGGGCGTTGGCTTCTTTAAGCTGGTTGACGAGATTGGAGTACATGCCCCCGGGGATCTGGTGCAGGAGCACCCCGGTGTCGATCTGGGCCATTTTGCTGGTGTCCAGGAGATCCCGGTATTTCACCGCCACCTTCTCCAGGTCGTAGCCGATCTCGATGAGCTTGGCCAAGTCCATGTCCGATTCACGGTCGGTCTGCTCCACCGCCACCAGGATGGGCTCGATGGCGGGCTGGGAGGTCCGCAGGGCAAAGGGGCTCAGGCAGGTATCCAGGATATCCACCCCGGCCTCGATGGCCTTGAGATAGCTCATGGAACCCTGGCCGCTGGTGTAGTGGGTGTGGAACTCCACCGGGATCTTGACGGTCTCCTTGACGGCCTTGATGATGTCGTAGGCGTCCTCGGGGGAGCACATGCCGGCCATGTCTTTGAGGCAGACGGAGTCGGCCCCCATCTCCTCGATGCGCTTGGCGAACTTGACGAAATATTCCTGGTTGAAGATAGGTCCGCCCAGGCGCCGCTGGGTCAGGGTGTAGCACATGGCGCCCTGGAAATGGGCCATGAGCCCTTCCTTCTTGGCATCCATGAGGGCCTTCACCGAGACCTCCCAGTTGCGCATGTCGTTTAGGGCGTCGAACACCCGGAAGATGTCCACCCCGGCCTCGGCGGTATAGCGCACGAAGCGGTAGGTGAGATCGTCGGCGTAGTTCCTATAGCCCACCAGGTTCTGACCCCTGAGCAGCATGCTGGTGGGGGTTTTCTTGAGGATGCCCTTGATGACGCGGATGCGGTCCCAGGGGTCGTCCCCCAGGAAGCGGTGGGTGGTGTCGAAGGTGGCGCCCCCCCAGACCTCCAGGGCAAAGTAGCCCATCTGGTCCATGCGCTCCATAAAGGGAATAATGTCTTCGCTGCGCATCCGGGTGGCCAGCAGGCTCTGGTGGCCGTCCCGAAAGGTGGTGTCGGTGAATTTGATGGGGTTTTTTCCGGCCATAGTATCGGTGCTCCTTAAAGGTTCGTTTCTGAGCGTAGCAGCCAGCAGTCAGCAGACAGTTGTTCGCTCTGACTGCTGATAGCTGATTGTTGACTGCTCATCTCAAACTGCGGCGCTGCATGAGCTGCCGCGTCTGCATGGTCCACTGGCGGCCGCTGATGCCCCAGAGATTGGCGGGGGGCATAGGCCCCGTCTGGCCCAGAGGCAAAGCGGCGCAGGCCAGCATGGCCTCCTCTTCCTGGATATAAGCGCTCAAGGCCCCGCTGATGGCAGCCAGGATCTGAGGTTTGATAGCCATACGGTCTCCGTTCGGAATAGTTAGTTCAAAGCTTCAAAGCTTCACAGCTTAAGGTTCAAGGTTTGGGTTGCAGCTCTAACTTTGAAGCCTTGAACTCGCCAACTTTGAACTCTTGTTAAACCGGGATGTTGCCGTGCTTCTTGGGCGGCAGGGTCTCCCTTTTCGTGGACAGCACTTCCAGGGCCTCGATAATCCGGGGCCGGGTTTCCCGGGGGGCGATGACCTGGTCCACAAAGCCCCGGGAGGCCGCAATATAGGGGTTGTAGAGCACATCCTCGTAATTGGCGATTATTTCCTGGCGCTTGGCCTCGGGATCTTTGGCCTCTCTGATCTCCTTGCGGAAGATGACGTTGGCCGCGCCCCGGCTCCCATGACGGCGATTTCCGCGGTGGGCCAGGCGAAGACCATGTCCGCGCCCAGGTCCCGGGAGCACATGGCCAGGTAGCTGCCGCCGTAGTCCTTGCGGGTGATGAGCGTCAGCTTGGGCACGGTGGCCTCGGAGTAGCACCACAGGAGCTTGGCGCCGTGGCGGATGATGCCCCGGTGCTCCTGCTCGCTCCCCGGGAGATAGCCGGGCACGTCGGCGATGGTGAGCAGCGGCAGGTTGAAGGCGTCGCAGAACCGGATAAAGCGGGTAGCCTTGTCCGCCGCGTCCACGTCCAGACATCCCGCCAGGACCTTGGGCTGGTTGGCGATGATGCCCACGGGGCGGCCGTTCAACCTGGCAAAAGCCACGATCATATTTTTGGCGTAATGGGCCTGGGGCTCAAAAAATTCCCGGTCGTCGACGAGGGCCCGGATAACGTCGTACATGTCGTAGGAAGCCCGGGGATCGTCCGGAATGATGCTGTCCAGGGCCGCTTCTTCCCGCCCGGCGGGGTCGGCACAGGGGGAGAGCGGCGGGTCTTCCATGTTGTTGCTGGGGAGGTATGACAGCAGGCGCTTGATCTGATTCAGGCAGTCTTCATCGCTTTCGCAGGCAAAGTGGGCCACGCCGCTTTTTTCGTTGTGGGCCATGGCGCCGCCCAACTCCTCCTGGCTGATCTGTTCGCCGGTGACGCTTCTAATGACGTCGGGTCCGGTGATGAACATGTAGGAGGTGTTCTTCACCATGAAGATGTAGTCGGTCATGGCCGGGGAGTACACCGCGCCGCCGGCGGTGGGTCCCATGATGGCGGAAATCTGCGGGATGACGCCGCTGGCGAGGGCGTTGCGGTAAAAAATCTGCCCGAAGGCAGAGAGTGAATCAACGCCTTCCTGGATGCGGGCCCCGCCGGAGTCGTTTAAGCCCACGAAGGGCACGCCGGCCTTCAGGGCCAGGTCCATGACCTTGCAGATCTTCTTGGACTGCATTTCGCCCAGCGAGCCAGCCCGGGAAGTGAAGTCCTGAGCAAAGGCGAACACCGGCCGGCCGTTCACCCGGCCAAACCCCGTGACGACCCCGTCCGCGGGGATCTCCACCTTCTCCATGCCGAAATTGACGCAGCGGTGTTTGACAAAAATATCCGTTTCCCGGAAAGTCCCGGGATCAAAAAAGAGGTCAAGGCGCTCCCGGGCGGTGAGTTTCCCGGTCTGGTGCTGCTTGTCCACCGCCTTGGCGCCGCCCATGGCCTTGATTTGGTCTTCACGGTCCTTCAGTTCCTGAAGCTTGTCAGCCACAGTTTTCATGGGTGACTCCTTTTCAACATAAGCCCTTGTCCCCGTTTCTAAGGATTTTACTGTGACAAAGGGAATTTTAATCGGCAGGTGTGCATGTTAGGGGCGAAACTTTGACTCGCTAAGGTTATTTTCTTTTGGGGACAATGTCAACCCTGTTCGCAAAAAATCTTCGGCCGGGATTTGTTATGAACCAGGGATATTTTTCGATGGACAAAGGCGCTGAAACGTCAATAAAATAAGGAGTATTTAAATGGCGGGAGGGCCCTTACCATTCCCGAAGCAAAGCAGCCATCTCTGGTACACCGCACCACCGTAAGGGTGCGTTTCGGCGACACCGACCCGTACGGCATCGTGTATTTCGCCAGCTACTTCCGCTACATGCACCGGGCCATCGAGGAGTTCCTGCGGGCCTCGGGCCTGGCGCCCGAGGAGACCTTCAGGAACACCGCCCAGGGTTTCGGCCTCCCCATCGCCGAGGCCTGGGCCCGGTTCCGCCGTCCCAGCCGCTACGGCGACCTTCTCTGCATCGACACCCGCATTGAGAAAATCCGCTCCCGGGCCATTATCTTCCGGTTCGAGTTTTTCCCCGAGACCGGCGACGACCTCGTGGCCGAGGGCACGGCTACTCTCGTGGCCATCGGCCCCGACTGGCGCTCCCGGGACTTGCCAGAGATGCTGCGGGCCGCGTTGTCATTAAAATAGTTCCTTAAGTTTCTCAAGTTGAAGATATAGAGCAGGTAATAAAGGCAACAAAACCTGTTTTTTCCAGTGATGGTGGTTGGTTAGATGCTTTCTTTCATGCCTTAGTTTTTGTCCGGTGTCAAGCTCTTTGAGATAAGGTATAGTGTTTTAACCCCCGTCCTTAGGATAGGGCTCTGCTGGGAGAGCAACCCGAGCGCCGGGGGCGGGGGATGACGGAGGGGCAGGGCTTTTGAGCTCTGCCCTTCTTTTTTCCTGCCCCTCCCGATTCCCCACAAGCGCTGAACTCCGGGGGTGCGCGGGGGCAGCGCCCCCACCTTGGCCTCACTCCGGTAAGGTTCGGTGCATGACCACCTCCATGGCTTTGTAATAGTCCCTCTTGACCTTGAGGTTGGAGACCTTGCAGTAGCGCTGGGTCGTGGTAATCCAGGTGTGCCCCAGGCAGCACCTGGATGGTGGCCAGGTCCGCATCGGCGTTTAACAGCTGGGTGGCCATGGTGTGCCGCAGGTGATGGCAGGACGCGGTTACCCGGGTCTTCCGGGCATAGTATTCCAGCCGTTTCTGTATGCCCCGCACGGAGAGAGGTTTGCCGGTATAAGGACCCTTCTCCACCAAAAAGACCTGCTTGGCCTTGTTCCGGGGCCTGAGCTGCAGGTACTCCGTCAAGGCCCGGTGGGTATCCGGGCTGATATACACGACCCGGTCCTTGCCACCCTTGCCGTGGTGGACGTGGACCCGGCCGTGATTCAGGTCCAGGGCCTCCAGGTTGAGTTTCGCCACCTCTTCCACCCGCAAGCCACTGCGCAGCATCAGCAAGAAGAGGGCCCGGTCCCGGGGGCGCCGGATGGCGTCGAACAGGGTGGTCAGCTCCTCCTCATTGAGACACCGGGGCAGCGGCCGGGGGAGGCGCAAGGCCTGGCCTCGTCTTACCGGATTGCCCACTGCGATCCCTTCCTCATGGGCCAGGTAGTCATAGAACCGCCGGATGCTGAGCAGATGATAGTTGATGGTGCTGGGTTTGAGCCGCTTCTCCAGGAGATGGTCGATATAGGCCAGGACCTTGAGAGGCGTCGCCTCCTCCAGGGGCACATCCAGCCACACCACAAAATGCTTCACGCGGTTCAGGTAATTTTTAACTGTGTGGGGCGAGTGGTTGCGCCTCTTGAGAAAGCGCCGAAAAGTCCACGATCGCATCGATAATGGCCATGGATTTCCCCCTTTTCGA
>CAVZAM010000039.1:0-15693 GCA_963773285.1 uncultured delta proteobacterium | reverse complement strand
CCCCGGCTCTCCCCTCAAGATCTTGTTAAACCGGGATGTTGCCGTGCTTCTTGGGCGGCAGGGTCTCCCTTTTCGTGGACAGCACTTCCAGGGCCTCGATAATCCGGGGCCGGGTTTCCCGGGGGGCGATGACCTGGTCCACAAAGCCCCGGGAGGCCGCAATATAGGGGTTGTAGAGCACATCCTCGTAATTGGCGATTATTTCCTGGCGCTTGGCCTCGGGATCTTTGGCCTCTCTGATCTCCTTGCGGAAGATGACGTTGGCCGCGCCCCCGGCTCCCATGACGGCGATTTCCGCGGTGGGCCAGGCGAAGACCATGTCCGCGCCCAGGTCCCGGGAGCACATGGCCAGGTAGCTGCCGCCGTAGTCCTTGCGGGTGATGAGCGTCAGCTTGGGCACGGTGGCCTCGGAGTAGCACCACAGGAGCTTGGCGCCGTGGCGGATGATGCCCCGGTGCTCCTGCTCGCTCCCCGGGAGATAGCCGGGCACGTCGGCGATGGTGAGCAGCGGCAGGTTGAAGGCGTCGCAGAACCGGATAAAGCGGGTAGCCTTGTCCGCCGCGTCCACGTCCAGACATCCCGCCAGGACCTTGGGCTGGTTGGCGATGATGCCCACGGGGCGGCCGTTCAACCTGGCAAAAGCCACGATCATATTTTTGGCGTAATGGGCCTGGGGCTCAAAAAATTCCCGGTCGTCGACGAGGGCCCGGATAACGTCGTACATGTCGTAGGAAGCCCGGGGATCGTCCGGAATGATGCTGTCCAGGGCCGCTTCTTCCCGCCCGGCGGGATCGGCACAGGGGCAGAGCGGCGGGTCTTCCATGTTGTTGCTGGGGAGGTATGACAGCAGGCGCTTGATCTGATTCAGGCAGTCTTCATCGCTTTCGCAGGCAAAGTGGGCCACGCCGCTTTTTTCGTTGTGGGCCATGGCGCCGCCCAACTCCTCCTGGCTGATCTGTTCGCCGGTGACGCTTCTAATGACGTCGGGTCCGGTGATGAACATGTAGGAGGTGTTCTTCACCATGAAGATGTAGTCGGTCATGGCCGGGGAGTACACCGCGCCGCCGGCGGTGGGTCCCATGATGGCGGAAATCTGCGGGATGACGCCGCTGGCGAGGGCGTTGCGGTAAAAAATCTGCCCGAAGGCGGAGAGTGAATCAACGCCTTCCTGGATGCGGGCCCCGCCGGAGTCGTTTAAGCCCACGAAGGGCACGCCGGCCTTCAGGGCCAGGTCCATGACCTTGCAGATCTTTTTGGACTGCATTTCGCCCAGCGAGCCAGCCCGGGAAGTGAAGTCCTGGGCAAAGGCGAACACCGGCCGGCCGTTCACCCGGCCAAACCCGGTGACGACCCCGTCCGCGGGGATCTCCACCTTCTCCATGCCGAAATTGACGCAGCGGTGTTTGACAAAAATATCCGTTTCCCGGAAAGTCCCGGGATCAAAAAAGAGGTCAAGGCGCTCCCGGGCGGTGAGTTTCCCGGTCTGGTGCTGCTTGTCCACCGCCTTGGCGCCGCCCATGGCCTTGATTTGGTCTTCACGGTCCTTCAGTTCCTGAAGCTTGTCAGCCACAGTTTTCATGGGTGACTCCTTTTCAACATAAGCCCTTGTCCCCGTTTCTAAGGATTTTACTGTGACAAAGGGAATTTTAATCGGCAGGTGTGCATGTTAGGGGCGAAACTTTGACTCGCTAAGGTTATTTTCTTTTGGGGACAATGTCAACCCTGTTCGCAAAAAATCTTCGGCCGGGATTTGTTATGAACCAGGGATATTTTTCGATGGACAAAGGCGCTGAAACGTCAATAAAATAAGGAGTATTTAAATGGCGGGAGGGCCCTTACCATTCCCGAAGCAAAGCAGCCATCTCTGGTACACCGCACCACCGTAAGGGTGCGTTTCGGCGACACCGACCCGTACGGCATCGTGTATTTCGCCAGCTACTTCCGCTACATGCACCGGGCCATCGAGGAGTTCCTGCGGGCCTCGGGCCTGGCGCCCGAGGAGACCTTCAGGAACACCGCCCAGGGTTTCGGCCTCCCCATCGCCGAGGCCTGGGCCCGGTTCCGCCGTCCCAGCCGCTACGGCGACCTTCTCTGCATCGACACCCGCATTGAGAAAATCCGCTCCCGGGCCATTATCTTCCGGTTCGAGTTTTTCCCCGAGACCGGCGACGACCTCGTGGCCGAGGGCACGGCTACTCTCGTGGCCATCGGCCCCGACTGGCGCTCCCGGGACTTGCCAGAGATGCTGCGGGCCGCGTTGTCATTAAAATAGTTCCTTAAGTTTCTCAAGTGCCAAGTTGAAGATATAGAGCAGTATAACTTTTTTTCCATTATTTTGTTTGTTAGATGCTTTCTTTCATGCCTTAGTTTTTGTCCTCTGTCAGCTCTTTGGATGTATAGTGTTTTTATCGCCCGGGGTAGGCTCTGCTGGGGCCCCGGCGCCGTGGCGGGGTGCGGGAGGCTTTTGGCTCTGCCCTTCTTTTCCTGCCCCTCCCGTTCCCCACTGCGCTGCTCCGGGTGTGGGGGCAGCGCTCTCACTGTGGCTCTCTCCTAGGTTCGGTGCATGCACCTCCATGGCTTTGTGTAGTCTCTCTTGTCCTTGGGTTGGAGTCCTTGCAGTAGCGCTGGTGTGGTTCCGGTGTGCCCCAGGAGATCCTGGTTGGTGGCCAGGTCCGCTTGGCGTTTACAGCTGGTGGCCATGGTGTGCCGCAGGTGATGGCAGAGCGTTACCCGGGTCTTCCGGGCATAGTATTCCAGGCGCTTCTGTTTGCCTCGCACGGAGAGAGGTTTGCCGGTATAAGGACCCTTCTCCACCAGAAAGACCTGCTTGGCCTTGTCCGGGGCCTGAGCTGCAGATACTCCGTCGGCCCGGTGGGTATCCGGCTGATATACACCACCCGGTCCTTGCCACCCTTGCCGTGGTGGACGTGGACCCGTCCTCTATTCAGGTCCAGGCTTCCAGGGTCAGTTTCGCCACCTCTTCCACCCGCTAGCCGCTGCGCAGCATCAGCTAGTAGAGGTCCCGGTCCCGGGGGCGCCGGATTTCGCCGTACAGGCAGTCAGCTCTTCCTCTTTGAGACATCGGGGCAGCGGCTTGGGGAGGCGCAAGGCCTGGCCTCGTCTCACCGGATTGCGCACCTCGATCCCCTCCTCATCGGCCAGGTAGTCATGAACCGCCGGAGGCTGAGCAGATGATAGTTGATGGTGCTGGGCTTGGCCGCTTGTCCAGGAGGTGATCGATATAGGCCAGGACTTTGACCGTAGTCACCTCCTCCAGGGGCACATCCAGCCACACCACTAAATGCTTCCGCGGTTCAGGTAATTTTTAACCGTGTGCGGCGGTGGTTGCGCCTCTTGAGAAAGCGCCGAAGTTCACGATGGCATCGATAATGGCCATGGATTTCCCCCCTTTCGATCCTCGCCATGGCCCGGTAGTATTCCTCCTCCCGGTCTTGTCTGTCAGCCTGGCGTAACGTCTGGTCATTTCCAGCTTGGCGTGGCCCAGCAACTGCTGCAGACATTCCAGACGCAGGCCGGCATTTAAGAGCTCTCTGGCTAAGGTGTGCCTGGACAGTGCAGGGAATAACCCTTCTGGGACAGTCCGGCTTTGCTGAGATACTTCAGGAAATGACCCGTGACGCCGTGTAGCCCAGACTGTCCCGGCCCCGAGCATGGAAAGCTGCTGCCTGTGCGGGTCCCTCTCTGCTAGCCAGGCCTCCAAGGCCTCCCGGGCATCATCGCTGAATAGACCACCCGGCCGACCTGGTCTTCTCCGCCTGATAGATCTAGATCTTGCGTTCCTTGCGGTTCAGGTCGTTCACCGTGGCGCTGAGCACCTCCCCGATGCGCATGCCGGTCCTGAGCTAGAGCAGCACCAGGCCCGTCCCGGACCTTGGTGATCACAGCCAGCAGCAGCTTGACGTCCTCCGGCCATGGCCCGGGGCAACAACTCCGGCATCTTGAGGGTGATGCTGCGGGCCAGCACCTCGGGGCGCACCAACTCCCGGTCGATGAGAAAACGCACCCAAGCCTTCACCAGGCCCAAGTGGACCTTACGGTGCTGATCTTTAAACCCCGGTCCTGCTCCTGCTCCAAAAAGGCTTCCAGGTCCTCCCGGGTCAGGGCCTCCAGTTGTAGTTTCCCCCTATGGCGCAGGAAGGTGAGGAAGAGGTGGATGACCCCGGCATAGCCGCAGGGTATTCGGCCGGCAGTTGCGCCGGTATAGGTGCACCAGAAGTTTTGGGCCTGCTCTTGGCCTCGAAGCCCGGAAGCCTGCAGGCGCTGCATCACCCTCCAACAACCGACGCTTGCGGAGAAACTCCCGTATCCGGTTGGGGGGAGGTCCGAGGGGAGATCGGGGAAACTGCTCGGTCGGGTGAATGGTTGTTCTGGGAAAGCGCCTTCCCCAGGAATAAGCTCCCTGAAAAGGCTGCCGTGATGTGCTTCTCGACCTGATTTTGCCACTGGGTCATCTCTGCCTCCTTCTTTTCTTTACCTGAAAAAACAGGCAGAAAAATACCTTTAATTAAGGATTTTGCCGGTGGGCCTTTTATGCGGAAACTGAAAAATGACCACTGATAACTGTCTTTAATCCTGCGTTCTCCGGCCCATGATAACCACCAGGGTTCTCCCTGGTTCCGTCCAATCATATAACCACTTGATGTCGGGTTGCTCCACGTGAATGCAGCCATGGGTGGCAAATCTTATTCTCTTCGGCGGCGGCGGTACTTCTCCTCCGTGAATCGCGGCTCTCGCGGTATAATTGAAAAATATCGAGTAAGGCATGGGGGTCTGGTATTTCCGCGAATAATAATCTTCCTCTTTCACTTGCACCACATACATGCCCGGTTCGGTGGTAGTTTCAGCGTCGCCGGTCAGCACCGGAAACACCTTCATCTTTTTCCCCCTTTCATAAGCTGTGCCCGTTTGCTTGAGTTGATCAATCCAAATCACTTTGTCATATTCCTGGAAGATGTCTGCCGCGAGAGTTGCAGATAAAAGAATAGTAGTTAATAATGCTATTGAAAATAACCAAGTATATTTTTTCATCGCTCTGTTTCCATCGACTAAGCTGATAAGATGCAACCCTTTACTAACGTAATCATTTTCCGCAACGATTTCAAGACCGGAGTCTAGTCAATTTTTCCGAATAAAAATATCGCCAGGGATTAAAAGAAAGTCCCTATGCTCCTGGTCGAGAGCTTGAGCTGGGTGGGTTATATGGAGGCCGGGAACAAGAACTTGACAAAATTTAGAAGATGCTTTTGGGTCAGACTCACGAAAAGCTTTCCTATAAGGGTGATGGGGGTAAGTGTCCTCGGACGGGGGTTTCCTTCCTTGATGACCCCACTTCCTTGTGGCAATGTGAATGAAGTTAATTCACATTGCCACAAATCAGCAGGAAGCTTCTATCTGGCCCGGTCCATTCTGCCATGGGCTTTTTTAACCGGGGTTCCTCTGCACAATATCTGCTCGCCGACCTAATAGATGACGCGTTCCTTCAGCTTCTTCGAAGGCTCCGGCATCGGGCATGGCGGCGGGCATACAGGGGCCTCAGGCTGCGGGGGAGGCGGCGGCGGGGCCACCACGACGGGCGGGGGTGCCGGGCGCCGTGGTCCCGGACAGGTACAACCCGCAGTCCAGACAACTACCATGAGCAAACACATCAGGAAAATAATTTTCTTATTCATTATGATAACCTCCTCCGGTTAGAAGTGGTAGGCCAGGCGACCCAGGACCATGAACTGGTCCAGCTGGGTGTCAACATTGATATTCTGGGCTGAGTAGCTCGGCCCAAAGACATGACGGTAACGGAAGGCCGGCGCAATGGACAGGCGTGGCCACATGAAAAAATCACAGCCAACCTCGGCAACGACCCCAATGTTGGTAGAGGTCTTGTCACCGCCGCCAAAATTAGAGAAGCTGGAATTTGTCCAGACAATAGACGGGCCAGCCATGAGGAAGGGCACAAACCGGCCATAGGCGAACCTTTCATCTCCCCTGAGCGGGTATTGTAACCTGGCCAGGAAGGATAGGGCATACTGGTTCCCCTTCAGATTTGGGTGGCTGTATTCGTTCCATTGGAAGTCCACAGCCGCGCCGAAATACCTTTGCCAGACTTCTTTGTACGGCCTGCAGAAGTTGTAGCCGACAGTGGCGCCAGCTGAAAACGCGGTGTCAGTCTTGAGGCTGCGGTTGAAGTTCCGGCCGTTGAAGTTCTGGCCGTTGAAGTTTTGGCCGTTGAAGTTCTGGCCGTTCGGACCCGTGAAGGTCACGTCTTGGTTAGGCGTGAATACTGCACCTAGTTCACCACCAACCCACCATTCGCCGTGGTTTACATCTGCTGCCTGGGTTGCCGCGGCGGCGATGGTCGGCAGCAACAAAATGCAGCAAAGCAATGCCAATTTCTTAATCATGACTCTTCTCCTTTCAGTTGTTTGGGTATTTTCCCCATTTTTCTTCCTAGAAGATCCCCCCGACCTTCTAGTGGGAGTAAGCATAGATAATTTTATAGGCATCTGTCAAGCAATTAATCAAAGAAATTATACCGGTCGTTAAAGAAATTGTACCGCTCGTTAATGGCTAGTGTTAATGGCTAGTTTAAGGAGAGGCCAAAGCGTGTCTGAATATTTTGCATTCAAGTTTAAGGAAGGAAAAGGAGGAGAAGCGATGCTAACTTATGACCATTTTTGTGTGGTCATTTTTGACTATTACAAAAAGCTACATGCACGTTGCATCTCCGGGCATGGTAAGGAAACCTTGTTCCTACAACTGGCGCATCGCTTTTGGTCTGTTGAGCACTGCTATAAATAGCACCTGCCTTGCCATTATCAATAATCTCAGAGTTCCTGAAGGCTGGTCGCCAGGGGGGTCTTTTCACCTACCTCTGGCCAATAAGTACCTGACTCCTGACCTTACGCCGTCCCCTTGACAATGAGCACCGGGCAGGCCGCCTGGCCGATGACCCGTTCGGCGACGCTCCCCATGAACAGCCGTTTCAAGCCGGTGCGGCCGTAGCTTCCCATGATGACGAGATCCGTCTGCTTGGCCGCGGCCACCTGGATGATGGCTTCCTCCGGGCGCCCCCCGGGGGTGAGGGTGATGAGGGGAATATCCTGGCTTTTGGCCTCCCCGGCCAATTCCCGGACCAGGGCCTTGGCCTGCTTGGGGTCCAACTCGCCATAGCCGGCGGTGACCGCGGTGAGGCGGCCCCCGGTATTTTTGGCGATCGTCAGGGCCATCCTCGTGGCCGCCTGGCTGGCGGGGGAGCCGTCGCTGGCCACCAGCAGCCGGTCAAAGGACAGGACCGCGCCCCGGGGCACCACCAGCACCGAGTTCGCAGTGTGGCCGATAACCCGGGCGGTGACACTCCCCACCAGGAGCCGCTCCAGCCCGCTTTTGCCTTTGCGGCCCATGATAATGAGCTGGGGGCTGATGCTGTCGGCGGCGGCGAGAATTTCGGCATAGACCGGGGTGCCGGTCTGCAGGCGGATTTCCAGGTCCAGGCCCTGCTGGGCGGCTTCCCGCTGCTGGCTCTCCAGGTGCTCCCGGGCGCTCCGCTCTCGCAGTTCGAAAAACTCCTGGCCCACCGCGGGGATCATCCCCAGGGCATCGGGCTGGGAGTATTCATAATAAGGAAAATACTCCAGGGCGTAGAGGAGGAAGATGCGGCCCCGGCAGGCCCGGGCCAGGGCGAAGGCCGCGTTCACGGCCCCCTGGCTGGCGGGGGAGTCGTCGGTGCACACCAGGATTTTTTCCAGGGGAAAGGGGCAGGGAAGGGCGGGCGTCATAAAAATTCTCCTGTCGCAGAGAAGGTTGGCCCATGGTTAACTGAGGTAATCTTAGCCCTTTAATGCCCGTACTGCAAGGAAAAGCCGGGCCTTCAAGATTCCCCGGGCGGCATGGCCACCGGCAGTGACACCTCTTTATTTACTCTTGTCGCCATCATCCCGGCCCTTCACCACCAGGACCGGACAGCGGGCCTGGCCGATGATCTCTTGGGCGACGCTGCCCGTGAAAAAGCGCGTGAGCCCGGAGCGGACGTGGCTCCCCAGGATGAAGAGGTCGGTGCCCCGGGCCTGGGCCGCCTGCATGATGGCCCGGTGGGGTGAACCTTGCAGTACCAGGGTGTCCAGGGGGATGCCGGCCTGATCCGCCTCACGCCGCAGCCCCTCGATGATTTCGTGGGCCTGGGGCAAGGCCGCGGCTTTCTCGGCCACATGGACGGCCAGGAGGTGGCAGAACCAGGCCTTGGCCAGGGCCAGGGCCTCCTGCCAGGCCGGGGCGCAGCACGGCGAACCGTCGCTGGCCACCAGCAGGCGCTGGAAGGTGAGGGGGGCGTCCCGGGGGACGATGAGAACGCTTACGGGGCTGTGAGCGGTGACCCGGGCGGTGACGTCCCCCATGAGAACCTCCGCCAGGTCGGAGCGGCCGCGCCTTCCCATGATGATGAGCCGGGGCCGGTGCTGCTCCGCCTCGGCCCGGATGGTGCGATGCGCCGCTTCCCCCCGGCGCACCAGGACCTCCGCCTCCACCCCCGACGCTGCGGCACGATCACGCACTGCTTCAAGGCCCTCCCGGGCCTCCCGCTCCCACTCCTCGATGCCATCCATGGCCTGACTGGCATAGCCGGGATTGTATTCCAGCACCTGGAGCAGCAAAATCCGGCAGGACCACCGCCGGGCCAGTACCAGGCCTGCCTCCACGGCCCCCTGGGAAGCCGGCGAGCCGTCGGTGCACACCATGAGGGTGCAAGGCTGTTGGCCGGATGGTAGCGCCGTCATGTCTGGTTTCCCGGCAAAATTCGAGATAATTAACTTTATCTTAAAAAAACTTAAAGTTTTCTGAAAAAATTGACGAACTTCTCTACAGAGTTTCTCAAGCAATGAATCATCTCTAGTAAAAAAAAGAAACCTGACACCAATTTTGTAAAACACCCAGAAACCTTTTGGCAAGGTCGTTGGAAAACGGTGAGATATGCTGCTCCTCGCCCTCAGTCTGTTACGCCCCACGTGGGTTTTCATGTATGCAAAATTTGGTTGGCATTTGAGAAGGTTATGATATATTAGCCGGTATTTCAAAATTGCTATCAGGGATTTTCCTAAGGAGAAACCCTTTATGAAAGAAACCCAATCCAGGACAACTAGACGGTATTATTCTACTTTATGCCATTTTCCGCACCGCCGCTGGAAGGGCCGGGGGAGGTTGATTTCTCTTGTGGGTGCCGTCATTCTGGCGGTAGCCTGGGGATTGCCGGCCGCTTCTTACGGAGGCGGCTTCGCCCTGGTGCAGCAGGGCACTGCGGCCATGGCCCAGGGCAACGCCTTTGTGGCGGAGGCCAGTGACCCGTCGGCCATCTATTACAATCCCGCCGGGATCAACCAACTCACCAGGCCGGAAGTATACGCGGCCACGTTCCTTAACTGCACTGACCATGAGTTTCACGGCTCTGACGGGGTTTATTCCGTGACCCGGCCCCGCCTCCTGGCCACCGGATCCTTTTACGCCGTGTACCCTGCCAATGACCACGTGGCCCTGGGGGTGGGGTTCTTTTCGCCCTTTGGCCTGAGTACCGATTGGCCGTCAAGCTGGGCCGGGCGTTACATGACCACCTATTCCAGCCTCAGGTCTTATGTTGTCAACCCGGTAATATCCTTAAAGCTCGCGAAAAAGTTCTCCATTGCCGGGGGGGCGGATTTCCTGTGGTCCGAGGTGCGGCTCCGGCGGAACACCCCTTTATTACCCCTTGTTGACGGTAAATCAGACATGTCCGGGGCCGGCAACGGCATCGGCGCCAATTTCGGCGCCCTGTACGAGCCGGTGGAAGGGGTTAAAATCGGGGCCTCCTATCGCAGCCTCATCGCCGTGCACTATACCGGCAACCTGCAGCTGTCGCTGCCTAACTTTGTGCAGGGCGTGCCCCGGCAGTCTGGATGGCTCCGCCAACCTGACCCTGCCGCCTTCGATGACCTTCGGGGTCTGTGTCAGCCGGTTTAAACCCTTTACCTTCGATATTGACGCCACCTGGACAGGGTGGTCCACCTACAGCAACCTGGACCTCATGCTCAGCAGGGCCATCCCCGTAAATGGCCGTCCGGCCACCGCCGTCGTCACCAAGAAAGATTGGCATGACGCCTGGGCCTTGCGCTTCGGCGGCAACTGGCAGGTGAATGACTATGTGAAGCTCAGGGCCGGCTATACCTATGACATGACCCCGGTGCCCAGTCCCACCTTCGACCCCCAGGTGCCGGATTCCAACCGGCATATCCTGGCGGTGGGGGGCGATCTGAAGCTCAAGCGGCTTACCCTGGGGATCGCCTACAACCTCATCCTGAATGAGACCCGTCATAAGGAAAACACTTACACCATCAACGGGATTCCCCTGCCCCTGGCGGCTCAGGCCAACGGCAGGTACCAGAGCATCACCCACACCCTGGGCTTAAGTTCGAGTTTCCGGTTCTGATGATCCGGCGGCAGCAGGGGGACTTACCCGGGGAGAGGGCGGACCAGCGGAGAAGCGAGAAAGCTTGAGAGGTCAGGACAGGGTGATGCGGGAGAAGGCCATTTCGTCCAGCACCGCCTCTTCTACCCTGATCCCCAGACCGGGACCGGGCAAGGGCAATCCTAAGCCGCCCCGGCCAAAGGCCACCGGCTCCGCCACCGGGTCCCGGGTGAGGAGGAAGGGGGCAAAGGAGCCCTCCAGGTAGGCGAGAGGACCCTGGGTGAAGGCAAAGTGCCGGCCGGCTGCGGCCAGGATGCTGGTTTCCCCCACGTGGCAGCCGAGCTGGCAGCGGATGCCGGCGGCCTCGGCTGCTTTCTTGATGCGCCCGGCGGTAGTGATCCCCCCCATTTTGGACAGCCGCAGGTTAAACATCCGGCAGGCCTTGAGGTCAATGAGCTTTTGGGCGTCAGCCGCGGTGCACACCGACTCGTCGGCCATGATGGGGATATCCACCGCGGCCTGCACCTGGCGCAGGCCCGGGACATCGTCCTTGGCCACCGGCTGCTCCACGGCGCTCAGGCGGAAACGGGACATTTCCCGGATGCGGGCGATGGCCTCTGAGGCACTCCAGGCGCCGTTGGCATCCACCCGGAGATCAACTTCCTCCCCCAAAACACTGCGGGCCTGGGCCAGGGTCTCGACGTCGTTGTCCTCCCCCACCTTGAGCTTGACAAAACCCATGCCCTGGGCCCGCACCAGCTCCAGGAACTGGGCCAGCTGCGGGCCGGCGGCAAGGGGGAGCACGGCGCTGTAAGTGACGCGGTCTTCGCCCCGGGGCCCGAAAATATCGGTGAGGGATTTCCCCCAGGTGTGGCCGGCGGCATCCAGCAAGGCCGTTTCCAGGGCGCAGAAGGCGGCGGGGGAGGCTTCTGCCCCGGACTTTTCCTGGAGCAGCCCCAGGGAGGCAAAAAGGTTGGCAGGGGAGATGGCCGGCAGGCCAAGGACCAGCGGCGCCAGGGTCTCCCGGAGAAAGCCCAGGCTGTCCTCCAGGGTTTCCCCGGTGACAAAGTCCCGGGGTATGCCTTCGCCAAAACCAGTGACACCCTGATCGGTAGCAACCCGCACCACCAGGTTGTCAGAGCCCGTGTGGGTGGCCAGCTTGTGCTTAAACGGGTACCGGAACCTGCAGTTCAGGTGCCATATGTCCACTCTCTTGATGATCATGTTGGACCTCGGTTTTAAGGTCGAGCATCTGCCCGAATTTCTTCCATTGATACCAATGAGACGGCGAGGCGTGAATAAAACTCTCCAGGACCTTGAGGCAGGCCTTGCCCGCGGCTGCCTCTGCCGATGGGGTGTGCACCACCGGGGTGAGGTTCAGGGTGTATCTTTTCCGGCCGTTTCTCTGCATGAACGCGGTGACTACCGGGGCCCCGGAACGCTTTTGTAGGATATCCAGGGTCTTGTCACCCGTCAAGTGGCTATCCAGGAAACTTACCTTGTTGCCCGGGGAGGGACGCCATTCGTCGAACTCGTCCACCTCGGTGATGAGGATGCGGCCGCTTTTCAGGGCCTTGATGGCAGCCACAAAGACATTGCCGTCCTCAGGGTCGATCAGCTGCAGTCCCACCGCTTCCGCCCGCTGGTGCAGGGATTCCCTGAGCCGGTTGGTTTGAAAGCGGCAGATCATGGTGGCGGGATAACCCCGCACCGACAGGGCCCCGGGGAGGAACTCCACCGCGCCGTAATGCCCGGTCACCAGGATCATGCCCCGCCCCTGGGCCAGGACCTCCTTGAGCTCTGCCTCACCCTGCAGGGTGATGCGGTTCCTGAGGAATTTTAAGAGTCGCGGGAAGTTCGAGTAGGCCACGAAGAGTTTTTCGTGGTAATGATCGGTGATTCCTTGAAAAGAGGCCTTAATGAGCCTCTTCAAAGACCCCGGTTCCAGGTCGGCACCGAAGATGTGCCGGATGGTGGCATTGATGAGCCCCTTCTCCCGTTGTTTAAAGAAATAATAGATCCGCCCGACCTGAGTAAGGTAAATCCTCGACAGCCAGAACGGCAGGAAGCGGAATAAAAAAACATTAAATTTGGCTTGGCAGAACTTGCTCAGGTTGAGGGAGAGCTTCCAGGGGAAATTGATAGCGGACAACATGATGGGAACCTCCTTGTAATAAATTTTCGGTAAACAAAAGGGATAGTTTAATGTGCGGTTTTTAGGAACATCCTCCCCTTCCTGCGTCAGCGGGTTGAGCGATGTGGCCGGTTTCCCTTTCCGGAGCTTGAAAAGGGAGGTGAGAAGTGACCTTGTTCTATAGGAAATACCTGAGCTGTATGGTCAAAAGTTACTATGCTTTATGATAAAAATATATTAGTGCTTATAGGGAAAACCCGGACAATTGTCAATAAAAACCCTGAGATCGCAGAAAAAAAGCCGTTTGAGCTATCTATCCTTAATCACTTGAAATAAAATGGATAAACTCAAGAGCCCGACGGCTTCACCCGGGGGGAACCCCGCCAGTACCGGGCCTTGAAAAGCCCATGGTGCTATATTGTGGCTCAGGATTTGCAAATTATGGGGGTTGGCGGGTTTGATGGTCGTGCAAGGTAACAAACTGTGACAACCGGTAGATGGTGTGACAGAAGCATTTACGTATTCTTTCAGGGCGTGGTATAGTTATCAGTGAAGCCAGGTGCCGGCATGGCACCGCCAACACCAGGATATGGAGGGTCTGCTTCTTCAAGTAAGAGAACCCTGGTCTCTCAGGGTTACCCTTATGAGTCGGCGGGTCGACAGCGCCGGGGACTTCGGTTAATTCGCCGGATCTGGCCAGAGGTCCTGGTCGCGCCAGAAAAACTTGACGGACTTTGGGGCATTGCCGAGATAAGCTTGTAGTACACAATCGTCTGGCTATATGGAAAAGCATCATAGCTGCGTAAACACCAGGGCCATTATCGAATACTTCCAGGAGAAGGCTCCCCGGGAACTGCCCCGCCTTTTTGCCCACCTGGGGCCGGAAATCGAGCAACTGGCCGACCCCCAGGAATTCCTGATGGAGACCAACAACTGGGTGTCCAGCGATGTGGTCATCAGGATGTTCGAGAATGCCCGGGAGATTACCCAGGACGACGGTATCGCCTTCAAGATCGGGTTTGACTCCGCAGCCCGGAAAAAACTGGGCTACATCCAGCGCATCATTCTCTTTGCCTACCGCAACCCCAAGCGGACTTTAAGGCAGCTTCAGAAAATCAACGACAGGTTTAACCGCAACAAGACCGTGGACCTGGTGAGCACCACCCGGGACCGGGCCGTCGTCCGCCTCCACTGGTTCCCGGAAATTCCCGCCAGCCACGATTTTTGCCTGTTCAACAAGGGCATTTATACCGGCATCCCCACTATCTGGAACCTGCCTCCGGCCATCCTGGACGAGTCCAAGTGCCAGTTCAATGGCGACGACTGCTGCGAGTACCACCTCACCTGGGCCAAGCGGTATTCCCTGAAAGACGCCCTCTTAAACGTCTTTGTCCCCTGGCGGGCCTTAAATTACACCATCGAAGAGCTGGAAAAAGACAAAGAGCTCCTGAAAAAGAAGTTCAACGAAATCCACGTCCTGAACATCGAGCTGGGGGAAAAATTAAACGAACTCCTGAGGTTGCAGGGCTCCCTCAAGGAGACCGAGGCCCGGTTCCGCAACCTCCTGGAATACATCCCCGGGGTGGCCGTGCAGGGCTATGCCCCTGACGGCACCGTGCGCTACTGGAACAGGGCCAGCGAAGAACTCTACGGCTACCTCGCCCTGGAGGCGGTGGGGAAGAACCTGGGTGACCTGATCTTCCCCTCGGACCTCAGGCGCCGGTTTGAAAAAGGCCTCGAGTTCGGGGCCCGGGCGGTCCGCTCCGGGGAATTCATGCCCCCCGGCGAACACAACCTGGTGACCAAGGGCGGCGCCCTGGTCCCGGTGCACTCCATCCACACGGTGGTCTGCCTGGAGGGCAGCGACCCCACCATGTTCTGCATCGCCGTGGACCTGCGGGAACGCAAACGGGTGGAGGAGGAACTCCGGAACTACCGGGATCACCTGCAAAAACTGGTGGAGGAGCGCACCGCCGAGCTCACCCTGGTGAACATCCAGCTCCAGGAGGAAATCGAGGAACGCCTGCGCACCGAGGGTGCCCTCAAGGAGAGCGAGGTGCGCTTCCGCACCGTTTTCGAGGGCGCTCCCGTGGGCATTGGCCTGGTCAACTCCACCTGGGGATTCATGGACATCAACCTGGCCCTCACCGAGATCCTGGGTTTCAGCCTGGAGGAGTTGCGCCGGGCCGGTCTGGAAAATATCGTCCACCCCGAGGAACTGAGTTCGGCCAGGACCTTCTTTCATGAAATCATGCAGGGAGACCGGGATTTCTACCAGCGGGAGGGGCGCTACCGCCGCAAGGACGGCACCTGGATGTGGGGTCACATCAATGTGGCGGCGATCCGGGATGAGTCGGGGGAATTCCTGTTTGCGGTGTGGATGCTGGTGGACATTACCCAGGAGAAGGCGGTTCAGGCAGAAATCAGCGCCTACCAGGAACGCCTCCGGGCCCTGGCTTCCGAGCTTTCCCTGACGGAGGAGCGGGAGCGCCGCCTGTTGGCCGCCGACCTCCACGACCACATCGGCCAGATCCTGGCCCTGGCCCAGATCAAGCTGGGGGCCCTGCGCCAGGAGGCCGCCTCCCCCGAATCCCAGGCCTCGGTCACCGAAGTCCGGGATTACATCGGCCAGGCCATCCGCTACACCCGCTCCCTGACCTATGAGCTGGGGCTGCCCATCCTCTATGATCTGGGCCTGGAATCAGCCTTGGAGTGGCTGGCCGAACAGATGCACGAGCAGCACGGCCTCACCGTCCAGGTGCACCGGGACCAGCAGGCCAAGCCCCTGGGGGAGGCGGCCCGGGTGCTGGTGTTCCGGGTGGTGCGGGAACTCCTCACCAACGTCGTCAAGCACGCCCAGGCCAGCAAAGTGGACATTTCCATCGCCAAGGACGGCCAGTTTCTGCGCATCCTGGTGGTGGACGACGGGGTGGGCTTCGACACGGCCGAAGCCGGCCCCCGCGCCGGCAAATCCTCGGGCTACGGCCTGTTCAGCATCAGGGAGCGCCTGACCTCCCTGGGCGGTCTTGTGAAGATCAACTCCCTCCCCGGCCAGGGCACCCAGGTGTCCATCACCGTTCCTTTGGAGCAGCAGGAAGCGGCCATGCTTTAAGGCCGC
>CAVZAM010000038.1:0-35193 GCA_963773285.1 uncultured delta proteobacterium | reverse complement strand
GCCTTTCACGCCGGCGACACCGGTTCAAATCCGGTTGGGGACGCCACATGAAAATCAAGGGGTTAGGTCAACCGGCCTAACCCCTCTTTTTTTTCCAACCCCATTTCCAACCCAGGCCCGAAAAATGTGCAAAAAAGGGGGTGATTGTGAGCTTGTGGGCCTTAGCAAATTCGACATTGTTGCTTACTAAAAAGCATCTGGACCTGAGGGTGGAGGTATGTCAAAATTTCTGCAAAATTTACTGTTCCGCCTGATTCTTACTAAAATGATGGAAGTTTGTGCTATCATCTTTTTAAATATACAAATCGGCTGGGGAAACCAGAAGTCCTGGGCTAATTAGCATGGGAAGAGAGGTCCACAAAATCGTTTTTTGATTGTGGTGGCCCAGATTGCCGCATAATCTCAGTTAAGGACTTTTCGTGAATTATTCGAGTTAACCCAGAGGTCATTGCAATGCTATACGTATTCTTGGATACAAATATTTTCCGGCATGATCCTGATAGAAAGAAAGTAGCTTTTCGTGCTTTAACGAAATTAGCCAATTATGAGTTTGTAAAAATATATGTTCCTTATGTAGTATATAAAGAATTTGTCTCTCAAGAAATAAAGGATCGGCAAGATGATTTAGAAAAAATAATTAATAACACAATAAGGATTATTAAGGAAAAATCTACCAGAAAGTGTCAGACTATCTTTAGAAAATATTGACCAAAAAGTAGGTAGTATAGAAAAAGAAATAAAAACTTTCATAGATAATAATTTCTTACAATGGATGGCCGACAATAATGCTGAATTGGCTCCAATTAAAGACCATCATGGTCAAAAAGTAATAGATGCCTACTTTGATGGTGATCCTCCTTTTGCCGCAATTAAAAATAAAAAGGACTTTCCTGATGCATATATTTGGGAAAACATTTATGATTTGATTAACGAAGTGGATATTCTTCATGTAGTCTGTAACGATGGTGGGCTTAAAAAGGCATGTGAGTCTCAAGAAAAAATTGAAATCTATAATAATTTAGATAAATTTATTAAATCAGATAAATGCCATGAAAAGTTGAGAGATATTTATTTCGAGGAAAAACTACCCGAGATTATATCAATTCTGAAGACAAAAATCCCATTTCTAAAAGAGCAACTTGACGGTATCTTACTGAATCAGTTACCTGGATATACTTTTGAAGATTATAATATTCCTGATGATAATAATGAAGCGATGGTATCTAGTGTTGATGAGGCCGGGAATCTAGAGATTGATTTTGAAAAAATGGAATATTATGGGGAAGGTTTCATTGTTATTCCATTCCGGTGTAATGTAGAGGTTTATGCAGATTATTATATATTTAAGGGAGATTATTATTGCTTACCAGAAGAAAGAATTCGAGATATAGGTGTTTTTGATCACAATGATCACTACTACCGAGCTGAGGAAACTTTTAACTTAGAAATACAAGGGTCTTTATCAATCGTTTTTGACATTTCTGGAATAACAGAAAGCGAGCAAATTATTAAAGAGATTGATCAACTATTAGAAAACGCTGCGATTGATTTAGAAGATATGGGGGTATCACTTTCTAGGTAGGCCCCTTGGCGAGTAAACTTGCATTAACCACAATCGAGCAGGACTAAATTTCTTCGCTCTCAAATTACAAGAAATTCTTCCAACCTTGAAAGAGGTGGGATGAGGAGCGGGGAGAAGCACCGGCCCCTTGGTTATTCCACCAGCCCACCGCCCGCTAACAGCGATTGGACGTTCTCTTTAGTGCATAAAAACAGCTTCAGGTCAAGCCCTCGCTGCCATCACGCCCGTCGCCGATTCGCAGGAGAAGCAGGGAGGTCGCCGGGGAATAGATGTAGCGAACCGGCCCTGCACCGGTGGGCCCGATCCCATGTTTATCGAAAGCCTCGATGCACACGAGGGCTTTTTTGGGGTCAATCGGGGGGAGGGTCAGTGCTTGGCGCTCCCATTGCCCTGCATCGGTGTAGGCGTCGAATCCGGTCAGCACATGCTTGTCGGGAGTAAATAGCAGGGTAAGCGTGTCAATGGAGGCGCGGTGCATGTCTGGCGGCACCACTCCCCCCTGGTCCGACGATCAGCGTGTAATCGTCCTGATCATAGGCTGCCGCGGCTTCTATGGGCAATAAGGCGGGGGCCGGTCTCAGGCGGATATGGGACATGACGATGATTACTTACGGGGTTTATGCTTAGAATAACAGATAGTTAAAAAAATTTAAGGGAAATGTCGGCATGCTGCGGGGAAAATCTATCCCGGTCCTGCAGCGCGACACCGCTTCAAATCGGGTTGGGGACGCCATTATTCGCCGGACGCTCGAGTCATTAAGAGATTTTTTCTTTCCGGGGGGGCAGATGGGTCCAGCCCCCGGAGCAGTGACACGTCCTGGGTGGTAATGAAAAAATCATGAAAAATGGTATCTTATAATTAGTTGTGGCAAAATACGCCACAAAGGTGTTTAAAAATTAGGCAGATTTTCCTGGCCAAGCAAGCGAGCTTGCTTTAATATCGGGAAGATCATTTTTCCCGAGGCACCATGAGCAAGAATGGCCGCGCCCACGGCTCCTTCTTCGGCACTTACCTCTACGACCAGCTGCAGCGGCGGCGCCCCCCCTGTCCCCTATTTTTCCAGCGCGGCGGCTATTTTCCTGGTCATCGCGGCTCTCCCCAGGGGCGGGGTTGATTGGCGGTCCGGCTTGTTTTCGGAGTGGTTGCATGAATTCCCCTAAACTCAAATATAATCTCGGCATTGTCGGCGCTGGCCGGCAGGGGATGTCCATCCTCGAGGCCCTGGTGCCCCCCCGCAAGGATGATGATTCCCTGCGGGTGCTGGGCGTGGCCGACCTGAACCCGGAAGCTCCCGGCATCTTGTACGCCAGGCGCCACAATCTTTTGGTCACCGCCGATGGCACCGAGCTGCTCAAGCTGCCGGACCTGGACATCATCGTCAACGCTACCGGCCGTCCGGAGGTGTTGCGCCACTTGAACGAGGAGGGCCCCGAAGCATCATCGTCCTGAATGCTGACCGGGCTTATGCCGGGGAAAACTTCTGTGACCTCATCTCCATGGAGCTGTCGGCCCAGGAAATTGCCCCCCTGCGCCTGGGCATCGTGGGGGGCGGCAAGGCGGCGCACGAAGTCCTGCAGCTCATTACCGGAGACCCCCGCCACCAAAAGCGCATTGCCTTGCTCGGGGTAGCAGACCCTGATACCAGGGCCCCGGGCATGGTGCTGGCCCGGAGTTTGGGGATTCCCACTTTTCAGGATTATGCCCTGCTGCTGGCGGAGAAGCCGGATCTTATCCTGGAGCTTACCGGCAACCCCCAGGTGCGGGAGCAGGTCAACCGGCAAAGAGACCCGCATACCCAGGTCATCGACCATATCAAGGCCCGCCTGTTCTGGGACCTGCTGCGGTGCGAAGAAGACTGCCTGCGCAGCAAAGTGGAGAGCGCCATCAAACTGGCCGGCCAGCGCTCCCACTTCCAGACGATTTTTGATCACCTGCCCGATGCGGTGCTGGTGTTGAACCCCAAGTATGTGGTGGAAGAAGCCAACCTCAATTTTCTCAACCGGTTCTGCAAAAAGGCGGAGGACGTGGTCGGCCGGCATTGCTATGAAGTGTTCCACGGCTTTGATGAACCCTGCGACCGCCAGGGGCTGCCCTGCCCCATGGGTGAGGTGCTCAAAGGCGGCCGGCAGGTCCAGGTAATCCAGCAATACCCGGATAGAAACGGCGGGCGGCGCTATGAAGAAATCACCATGTCGCCCATCTGCCCCCCGGAACGCGCCAAAAAGAAATTCATCGAGGTCATCAGGGACGTCACGCCCCGCCGGCAATTGGAAGAAGCCCTGCAGACTTCCGAGGAAAAGTCCCGGCAGTTGCTCAGGCAGACGAGCAAGAGCAAGGCTTTCCTGGAGACCATCATCGACGGCATCGAGGATCAGATGATGGTCATCGATCTCGATTACCGCATCGTCGAGGTCAACCGGGCCCTCCTGGAAATGGTGGGCCTGAGCCGGGACCAGGTAGTGGGCAAACACTGCTACGAGGTCTCGCACCACTTGGAAAAACCCTGTTCCATCCCCGACCACCCCTGTCCGTTGAAGGACACCCTGGCCACCGGCAAGGCGGCCTCCGCCACCCACGTGCATTTCGACAAGGACAGCCGGGAGCATTACCTCCACGTGGTGTGCCACCCGCTGTTTGACGAGCGGGGTCGGGTCCGGCAGGTTATTGATTTATCACGGGATATCACCCAGGAAATCACCACCCGCAATCAAGTGCTGCACGACGACAAGATGGCCTCGCTCGGGAAGTTGTCCGCCAGCGTCGTGCATGAAATCAACAACCCGCTGACCGGCATCCTGAATTTCATTAAATTGATGCAGCGCCTGTTGGGGAAGCCGGCCCGGTGCGAGGAAGAGTTGCAGCAATTGTCCACCTACCTCGACCTGGTCTACAAGGAAACCTCCCGGGTCAGCAAGGCGGTGTCCAACCTCCTGGTCTTTTCCCGGAAGACCAAGCCGGAGTTCAGGCCGATAAACCTGAACACGCTGCTCTCCGAGACCATCTCGCTCACGGAATACCAGATGCGGTTACAGGACATCAAGGTGGCGCGCCGGTTCGCCGACAACCTGATGCCGGTCATGGCAGATCAGGGCCAGATGAAACAGGCCTTCTTAAACCTCATGCTGAATGCCATCGATGCCATGCCGGACGGCGGCACCCTGACCATCACCACCAGAAACGGCCGGGGCCATAGCGTGGTGGTGCAGATTGCCGACACCGGGGTGGGCATTTCCAAAGAATGCTTATCGAATATCTTCGAACCGTTTTATACCACCAAAAAAACCGGCTCCAGCGTTGGTCTGGGGCTTTCCGTGGTGTACGGCATCGTCCGGGACCACCAAGGCTCCATCAAGGTGGATAGCACCGTGGGGCAGGGGACGGTCTTTACCGTCAAATTGCCCGGCGTTAAACCGGAGGATTAAGTGCTGCCGCATAAAAAGCTCAAGATCATGGTGGTGGACGACGAGTTGAGCATCCGCGAGTCCCTGAAGGGCTGGCTGCAGCAGGACGGCTACCAGGTGGAGACCGCGGCCGGCGGCCCGGAGGCCCTGGCCAAAAACGCCGAGAGCCGTTTCGACATCATGCTCATCGACGTCAAAATGCCGGAGATGGACGGTCTGACCCTGCTCAAAAAGATCAAGGCAACGGATACCGATATCGCCATCGTCATGATGACGGCGCACGGCGCCATCCAGGATGCGGTGGAGGCCATGAAGCTGGGGGCCTATGACTACCTGCTCAAGCCCTTCGACCTGGAGGAATTCAGCCTCACCGTCGAAAAGCTGGTGCAGATGCTGAACCTGGCCATGGAAAACCTGATTTTAAAGGAGCGCGTCGCCACCATCACGCGGTTTGAAAAACTGGTGGGCCAGTCCCCGCCCATGATCCAGCTGTTCGAGGCCATTGTGGATGTGGCGCAGACCGACGCCACCGTCCTCATTACCGGCGAAACCGGCACCGGCAAGGAACTGGTGGCCCGGGCCATCCATGCCCAAAGCCCCCGGTGTTATGCCCCCTTCATCGCCATCAACTGCGGGGCCTTCACCGAGCAGCTCCTGGAGAGCGAGCTCTTCGGCCACGAGAAGGGGGCCTTCACCGACGCCCAATACACCAAGAAGGGCCGCCTGGAGATGGCCAATGCCGGCACCCTCTTCCTGGACGAAGTGGGCGACATTTCCATGAAGATGCAGATTGACCTCTTGCGGGTGCTGGAGACCCGGGAATTCAGCCGGGTGGGCGGCACCGCCACCCTGCGCAGCGATTTCCGGGTCATCGCCGCCACCAACCAGGACCTCCAGGAGGAGATCCAGAAGAAGACCTTCCGGCGGGACCTGTTTTACCGCCTGAACGTCATCTATCTTCAGGTGCCGCCCCTGAGGGAACGGCAGGAGGATATCCCGCTGCTGGCCCAGCATTTTCTGTGGCGCTACGCCACCGAGACCAACAAGAAGATCGACTCCATCCAACCGGAGGCCATGGAGGCCATGCGGCGCTACCCCTGGCCGGGCAACGTCCGTGAGCTGGAAAATGCCATCGAGCGGGCCGTGGTCATGGGGAAAACCAGGCAGATCAAGCTCAGCGATTTGCCCCTGGCCATCCCCCTGGAAGGCGCGGCCGAGATGGAAAAGCTGTCCATGGAGGAGGTGGAGCGCCAGCATATCGCCCGGGTCCTGGCCACAGGCGGGGGGAATCTGTCCAACGTGGCCAAGATCCTGCGCATCAACCGCAGCACCCTCTACCAGAAGATCAAGAAATACGGCCTGGCGCCGTGAGCCGCACCGATTCTTCGGCACTTCATGCTGACTTGCGGGTTACATGGCAAAGCACCCCTTTATAGGCCTGATGGCCTTAGACCCCATCGATCCGGACATCCTCCGGCACCTGCGCGCCGCCCTGTCCAGGTTTCTCCTGCTGCCGGTGCGCATCCTGCGCCCCCAACCCCTGCCGCTCAAGACTTACCATGTGATTCGCCAGCAATATGATGCCATCAAACTTTTGGAATTTCTCCTGGACGAGGTCAAAACCGACGCCTTCCGTATCCTGGGGATCACGGCCCGGGACCTCTTTATCCCCATCCTGACCTTCGTCTTTGGAGATGCCCAGGTCAACGGCAAGGCCGCCATCATTTCGCTGTGCCGCCCCCGGGGCGATGCCGACGGGACCATGCCGAGCCAGCAGGTCTTGATGAGGCGCCTCATCATGCTCAGCCTCCACGAACTGGGGCACACCTTCGGCCTGGAGCACTGCCGGGAGAGCGCCTGTTTAATGAGGTTTTCTTCGAACCTGGAGAAACTGGACCAAAGACCCCTGACCTTATGCGACTACTGCCAGATCATGTTGAACGATTACTTTCGGGAGGCGGGCCTGATTCGGCCCTTCAGGGAGCATGCCGGGATCTGGCGCCGGAAGCCGGCCGCGGGCAGTGAGGGAGAGGGCTAAGGGCTGGGTTCCGAGGGGCGTCAACATGCCATCAAACAACCATGGCCAGGCCCGGAAGAGGCATGGCCATGTCGATCCCGCTTTTCGGGCGGAATGAGTTCCGGTGGTTAACCAGCCGTTTTACTAAGTGTGCAGGAATTCGTGCACCAGGCACGTCCATCCCAACTCGGGATAATTGCCGAAGACGTCGTCAATCAGCGTGCCCCCCGAGGGCAGGGTGGCGCCGATTTTAGCCTTCAGCATGCTCAGCAGCCGGTTGATCTCGCTTTTGATCCAGGCGATGTTGCAATGGCCGAACAGCATCGTTTCCAAATCCCCCTTCAGGTTGCCGGGGGTGACGATGCACAGCCAGCCGTCGCCGTAAGGATCGTCATGGGCAACCTCAGACCTTTCCCGCACCCTCGGGTTGACCGCCTCGATAATCCCTCCCAGGGGCGCCAGAACCTTGGCTTTCTTCCTGTCGCGGCTGATGGTCAGGAAGGGTTCATTGGCCTCGATGTGCTGGCCGATTTTGGGCAAGGTGAACCTGGTGGCCGGACCAAGCACCTTCTGGGAGAAGTCGTCCAGGCCGAGACGGACCCGGCCGGCGTTTTCCAGAGCCACCCAGGTATGGCCGCGATGCAGGAAATTGGACGTGGGTACTTGAATACCGAAGACTTCATGCACCTGGGGTTTTTCCGGGGCCAGGAAGAAATCGAACTGCTCTTCGAGGAGCTCATCAAAGGAGCACTGGTGGCAGAGATCCGACTGGATGAACTGGCATTGCCGGCTTTCGCCGAAGCGCCGGCGCATTTTGTTTTCCCAGGGAACGGTCTTGGCTTTATGGGCCGGCGGCTTCCCCGCCAGCTGCCGCCGGGCCAGTTGCTTGGCAGCGGACTCCGTCATGGCCCGGTCGAAGGCGCAGGACTGACAATCATAGTCACTGTCACAGAGCTTGTACTGTATGACCCCGGCATCCGCCCATATGCAGGTTTTTTTGCTTTCCATAACTTTCTCTGCCATGGACTTGGCTCCTAACCTGACAATCCTTGGTGGATCTAACATAATGTTTACCCGACTGCCTGACCTTCACCTTTTTCCGCCAAGGTAAAGGTCAGGCAAGAGGAGAAAGGCAGGTTCTCCTGATTTTCAGGTCCCCATCCTTTACTTCACCGGGCGGATGAGACCTTGTTTCATCAGGTTTTTCAGGAAGAATTCCTGGACCAGGAGCTTCCAGCCCAGATCCTGGTAATTGCCATAGACGTCGTCAATGACCTCGCCGCCGTCAGGCAGGGTAACGCCAACCCTGGTCTCCATCATGTTCAGCAGTCGGTGCGACTCCTGGTCGATCCAGGCGAGCGCCGCCTCGCCGGTGAGGAGATTATCCAGGTTGCGGCGGAGATTGGTGGCCTTGACGGTAAACAGCCAGCCCTCCCCGTAGGGGTCGTCGTGAATGAGATTGATTTTTTGCCGGACCTTGGGGTTGACCGCCTCGATGGTGCCGTCCACCGGGGACTCAAAGGAGGCCTTTTTCCCCTGCCGGATTAAAGCCATGCAGATATGGTCCTGAAAGTAGGCCTTGCCGATCTCCGGCAGCCTGACTTCCTCGGCCGGTCCCAGGAGCTTCTGGGAGAAATGATCCAATCCAACCCGCACCCGGTCGTCGCTCTCAAGCGCCACCCAGGCATGGCCCTGGTGCAGATAATAGTCCTCCATCGGCACCTGGAACCCAAGAACCTCCCTCATCTGAGGCCGTGTGATCTTTGGCTGAGGCATCATGGCCTGTTTCTCCTTGAAGGCGTTGCCTTCATTCGTTGTGCAGGGTTGGCGCCCCTGCAGGTCTTCTTGGCATTGCAAGCAGCCACCCAGAGGGACCGTCAGCCGTTCGGGGTCACAGACACCAAGGAGCTGATGACGGAGTCCCTGGGAACGTTACATATGGACGCCACCTGTTTCGGATCAAATCCCAGGCACAGGGCCAGCAGCTGGTTGTAATCGAAGACCGGGATCTGGTAGCGTTCTTCGCCCAGCTGCTGATTGAGAGTGACCTGGACCTTTTCCATGTGCATGAGGCAGGTGATGCAGGAAACCGCGATGAAATCGGCCTTGGTTTCATCGAGGATGGCGTCGAACTTTTTCTGCGCGAACTCGATGGCCTGCTCCGGGGTGCTTTTCATGAAGCCGCCGGCGCCGCCGCAGCAGTCCAGCTCCCGGCTGTAACCATCCACCTCGGCGCCCAGGGCCTCCACCAGCCGCCGCAGACCCTGGGGCGCCCGGGGGGATTCCTCAAAGCCCACCACCTCGCTGGGAAACAGGGTGTGGCAAGGGTACTGGACGACGCCGTGAAGCCCCTTGAGACTCTTTTTGAGCTGCGCGGCGATCTTCTCGGGGCCGATTTCCCTGAACAGGACCTCGGAGACGTGGCGCACCTTGGATGCCCCCGTGACCGAGCGCCCGGTGGGCTCGAGGAGCTCATTGGCATGGGCCAGTTTTTCAGCATCATGCACTAAATGTATTCGCGCCCCATGCGCAGGGAGCTGTAACAGGAACCGCACTGGACGACGAAATCGCAGCCGTTTTTCTCGGCAATGGAGAGATTCCAGGCGCTGGTGGCCATCCAGGCCTCCTCGTCGGCCGACGGGAAAGAACCGAAGGCCGGACAGCAGACATAATTGTCAGCGTCCACCAGGTCGATGCCCAGAACCGGCATTGACGCCCTGATGGCCCGCTCCACGTCCGGCCGGATGGCGGGGGTGTTACAGCCCGGGAAGAAACATAGTTGCATCTTATTGTCCTCGTGTGTAGCTGCCAAACCCGCCCGCGATGGTTATCCCTTGAACATGTAGTCGTTGTCGCTGACTATCTGGGTCTTCATGAGCATTTCCTGGAATAGTTCCAGCTGCTTCGGATCTTTGGTGATAATGGGCAACGGCGGCAATCCCAGCGAGTCGCGTAATTCCTGGTTGGCACCGGCAGCCTGAGTATAGCCCCGCTTGTAGATCTCGACGATGGCCGACGGGATCAGGGTCTCGTCGTTTTTGCACTGCCACTGCCGAATGGCGAGGATCATCTCGAAGGGCATGACATTCTGGGGGCACATCTCCTCACAGCGGGAGCAGGAGACACAGGCCCAGGGAGTGTCATCCATCAGCAGCTCTTCCTCCAGCCCCAGGATCACCTTCCGGGCGAGGTTCCGGACCAAGAGCGGCGGATCCCCGTGGGAGGCGGGGCACCCGGACACGCAGGTGCTGCAGTTGAAGCAGAAGTGCAGATTCCCGGTGTTATAGATATCGCTCCATAAATCCTTGACCGATCCTTCTGCCAAGACACTGGTGGTCAGATTTTTTGAGAAGAATTCCTTGACTAGCGGCCGCCAGCCAATATCCGGGTAATGGCCATAGAGGTTGTCGACGACGGCGCCGCCATCCGGCAGGGTAAGGCCCACCGTACTCTCCATGAAGTTCAGCAAGCGGCTGGCTTCTTCATTGATCCAGGTGACATTGCCCTCTCCGGAATGGAGGTTGTCCAGGTTGTCCTCGAGATTGCTGGGCTTGACCAGGAACAGCCAGCCTTCCCCATAAGGATCGTCATGAACCAGATCGGGCTGTTGGCGAACCTTGGGATTGACCGTCTCGATGACGCCATCCACCGGAGCTTCGAAGTAAGCCTTTCTTCCCTGCTTGAACAGGGACAGGCAGACATGGTCTTGATGATAGGTCTTGCCGATCTTGGGCAACTTGAAACCGTCGGCCGGGCCCATGATTTTTTGAGAGAAGTCATCCAAGCCAACGCGCACCAGGCCCGTTTCTTCCAACACTGCCCAGGCATGGCCCTGATGCAGATAATAGGCATCGGTGGGCACCTGAAAGCCCAAGACATCTTGCACCTGGGGCCGTTCGGTAGTTTCCTGAGGCTTCATGACAATGTTCCTCCTTAAAGGTTTTGCCTTACGTCGCTTTGGCCATCTCTAAGGCATGAGAGAGAGTGCTGTCCATGAGCTTCGCATCAATGACAGCCAACAATTGTTTGTCACTCCAGCCTCTGACCTCGGCCGCATTGTTCTGGCACTCCACGGCACACATGCCGCAGGCCTGGCAGACGGCGGCATCGACGTCGATGCACTTGTCCGCCTCGTTATAGGATCTGGCCCCGTAGGGGCATATGTTGACGCATCTCTGGCAACGGATGCACAGGGCGTCTTTGACCGTGGAAGTGACCGCGGCGGTGTGCACCTCGCGGCCGGATAGATACGTGTAAGCCTTCTGGGCCGCGGCCTCGGCCTGCAGGAGGACACTTTTGAGCGGCATGGGGGAGTGGGCCGCGCCGGCCAGGTACAGGCCGACCTTCTGGAACTCGACAGGGCGCCACTTGGAGTCCGCCTCGGCCAGGAAGCCGTTGTCGGTCACCGACACGCCGAAGGCCTGGGCGAGCTTCTGGTTGGATTCTTCCGGGTCGACGCCGGTGGCCAGAACCACGAGATCTGCAGACAACTCCATCTCTTCTTTCAGGACAGGATCCATGAAGATGACGACCGGTTTTCCATCGACCATCTCCACCTCCGGCTTGTCATCCAGGCTGTAATTCATGAAGATGATCCCGGCAGCCCTGGCCTCCGAATAATACTGCTCGTAGAAACCGTAAGTCATGATGTCGCGGTAGAGGACGAAGACCCGGGCCTCGGGATTGAGCTCTTTGATTTTCAGGGCATTGGCGATGGCGCCCATGCAGCATATGCGGCTGCAGTAGGGGCGGCCGCCCGGCTGGCGCGATCCCACGCACTGGATCATGACGACGTTTTCCAGGGCCCCGGCATCGATGTCGCCGCTGGCCAGGCCTTGCCGCAGTTCCCCCTGGGTCAGCACCGCGTCCGAGGTCCCGTAACCGTACTCGGTGGTGGCGCCCTCGTGCGCGCCCGTGGCCATGATCACCGCGCCGTGGCGCAGGTAGGTGGCTGCATCGCTGCCGTTGGCACGGACTTTGGTCTCGAAGGAGCCCAGGGTGCCGACGGAGCTTTCCACCTCGGAGTTCAGATGCACCGTGATGTTCTTGTGCTCGAAGACCTTGAGCTTCATATCGTTGGCCAGGGCGATGGGGGTCAGGCCGTCCACCGTGTGCTCCACCCGGGTGCCGAGATAGCCGCCCAGGTGCTCGCTCTTTTCCACCAGATCCACCGGCACCCCCCGGTCGGCCAGGGACAGGGCGGCGTGCATGCCGCCGAGACCCCCGCCGATGACCAGGGCGTGCTGGTTGATGGGCAGGGTGCTCACCTGCAGGTCGGGCTTGAACTTGAGCCCTTCGATGTCGGCTCTCACTTCCCAGGCGGCCCGCCGGGTCCAGTCTTCGGGGGAGGGCTCGGCGAGGCCTTTCCGGGCAATCCCCAGGAGATCAAAAATCTCCACCAGGGAAGAGTTGAAGCCGGCCTTGCGGGCTTCGTTCTTGAGCTTCCGCCGGTACATGAAAGGCTGGCAGGCCCCGATGAGCAGGCGGTTGCACTGGCTTTGGCCCAGCAGGTCGGCAAGGGCCGTTTCGCCCTCCGCCTTGCAGACGGAATCGATGACCTGGACAGACCCCACGCCGGGGAAGCGCTGCAATTCGCTCTCTAAAAGATCGTAGTCGAGGCCGGCGGCGCCGGTCTTTTCGCCGCAGCGGCACAGGGCCACCGACACCAGGGGCAGTTCCCGCCGGTGTGTGGCCGGTTCGGGGATCTCCTCCTCCTGCGTCCGGTCCAGGCCCAGGGCGGTGAGGTACTTGGTGGCTTCCCCCGCCGCGGCGATGCCGCTGCTCATGGCCTCGCTGATATCCGTGAGCCCCATGAGCGAGCCGCAGAGAAACAGGCCGGGTTTGCCGGCCACCCTGACCTTGCTGTGAGGTTCGGTGGCGATAATGCCGCGGTCATCCAAGGGGGCATTAACCAGGCGGGCCATCTGGATGTGGGTCTCATACGGCATCTGGCCCGTGGACATGACCACCAGGTCGTAGTCCTTCACAAAGAACTCGTTGGTGTCGGGGTCGATGTAGCGGATGGACAGGGTGCCGTCCGGCTTGCCCGTCACTCCCTGCACCCGGCAACGGACGAGGTTCACCCCGTGCTCGCTCACGGCCTTGTCCCGGTACTCCTGGAAGCCTTTGCCGAAGGTCCGCATGTCCATGTAGAAAATGGTGGTGTCGACGTCGTCCCCGCCTTTTTCCTTGGCCAGGACGGCTTCCTTGAGGGCGAACATGCAGCAGATGGAGGAACAGTAGTCCCTGCCCTGGCGCCGGTTGCGGGACCCCATGCACTGAACCCAGGCGATGTTCTTGACCGGCTTGCCGTCGGACGGCCGCCTGATGACGCCGCCCTGGAAGGTGCCGGAGCCGCTCAGCATGCGCTCGAAGGCCAGGGAGGTCACCACGTCGGGGGAGACGGCGTAGGACTTGGCGTCCTCGTAATCCCGGGTGTTGTAGAGCTTCACCCCGGAGGCCAGGATGATGGCGTTGACCTCTTTCGTCTCGGCCTCGTCCTGGGCGTCCAGGTTGATGGCCCCGGTGGTGCACACCTTGACGCATTCGCCGCAGCGGGTGCAGGCGTCTTTGTCGATGAGCAGCATCTTGGGGGTGTTGTGGGGCACCGGCTGGTAGATGGCCTTGCGTGTGGTCAGCCCCTGGTTGAACTCATCCGGGACCTCCACCGGGCAGACGTTCATGCAGTCGCCCATCTCGCTGCAGATGGCCGGGTCGATGAAGCGGGCCTTTTTCAGCAGGTCGACCTTGTAGTTGCCCGCATCGCCCTGTACCGAGGTGATCTCCGTAAAGGGCAGGATCTCGATATTTTCGTGGAACAGGCTTTTCCGCATGCAATACTGCGAGGCGTACTCCCGGCCCACCATGGGGAGCATCCGGCACATGCCGCAATGATCCGTAGGGAACTGGTAGTCCAGCTTGGCCAGGATGCCGCCCATCTGGGGGGAATCGTCGGTCAGAATGACCTTGTAGCCCGATTCCGCCAACTCAATGGCCGCCTTGACCCCGGAAATGCCGGCACCAGCCACCAGGACCGTGCCCATAGGCTTTTTTTCAGCCATCATTCCTCCTACTTGGCCTGGCCAGTCACTTCAAACAGCTCGTCCGATTTGAAGCCGGCCAGGGGCTGCTCTTCAGTGAGGGACCGTCCCGCCTGATAATTGAACCGGGCCTGGGTTTTGTCGGCACATGTCCTGAACAGCGGCATCAGATCGATGTCGTTCGGGCAGGCGCTGGTGCACTGACCGCAACCCACGCAGAAAAGGCTCATGTGGTTCAGGCGGGTCAGGTGGTAGAACAGGGTATCGTTGGGCAGCTTCAGCATGCCGTTTTGATCCGCCCACATCATGAACTGCTCGCCGGTGTGCCGGAAGGTGTCGGTGACGAAGACGCATTCCTTGCAGTAGCAGACCGGGCAGGCCACCCGGCAGTTGTAGCAGTTGATGCAGGCCGACAGCTTGGCGGCCAGCCCCTCAAAGGAGTTGACCTCGGCCCGGAACTCGGCGAATTTTTTGTCCCTGGCCTCGGTGCGGGCCGCGGCCAGCTTCTTCACCGCGTCGTCCCGGCCGGCCGGGGCCGCACTGCCGCTCACGCCGGCTTTTTCCAGGGCCTGCTCACCTTTGGGGGTAAGGGCCTCGATATAGACCGAGCCGTTTTCGGCGCCCAGGGTGCACAAACGCAGGTCGACGTTGTCGGCCGCAGGAAATTCACAGACCTGGCAGGCGCCGGCGACATCGAAAGCCGCGGTGGCGGTTTTGCCGCCCACGGCGTCCGCCAGGAAGGACTCGGAAGTCCCCCCCTGCTCCTGGAACCGGGCAAAATCGGTATTTTCATAGCGGCCGAGGCAGTCGGTGCTCATGAGCAGGACGTTGTCGAGGTTCACCTGCTTCAACTTGGCGAGCTCCACCACGGCCCGCACCTCGCAGGGGCGCAGCACCATGGCCAGCTTGCGGTCGGAGGGCCGGGCGGTGAGCGACGAGGCGATCTTGGCCCCGCTCACCGCGGCGACGGGGGCAAAAGGATCCACCCCCCCGATATGGTCGGCAGAGGTAACCAGGCTCAGCCGCACCCCTTTGGGGGCCTGGGCCATGGGCACCAGCACTGCTTCCACCGCGCCCTTTTCCATCATGCCCTGGAAAAATCCGGCCAGCTTCTTATTCATTTCGTCTTTCTGAAAAGACAATTTGGCAAATTTAGACATTTCTCAGTCCTCTCCGTGTGTTCAGACTGCCATTTGGCCCAGATTTCTGAGGGGGCTGGGTCCCATTTCCCTTAATTTAACCGTCATGTCGTCGGCGACTTCCTTCAGCATGTTCCCTTCACTGGCGGCGATCCAGCGCAGCCAGAAGCGGTCTGCACCGATGCCGTACTGCTTCATGACCTCGGTGAGGTGCGCCACCCGGCGCCGGGCCTTCAGGTTGCCATTGATATAATGACAATCCCCGGGCCAGCAGCCGCCGATCAAGACGCCGTCGGCGCCGTTCAGGAAGGCCTTGAGGACGTACTTGGGATCGACCATGCCGGTGCACATGACCCTGATGATCTTGAGGTTGGACGGGTAAGACAGGCGCGACGTCCCGGCCAGATCCGCGGCGGTGAAGGTGCACCAGTTACAGAAAAACGCCACTATTTGGGGTTCAAACTCGCTCATTGCATAAGCTCCTTAGTGAAGTAAAAGCCCGTCTATTTCGGCAAAGATCTGCAAATCGGTAAAATGTCTCACCTTGGCGGCACCGCTGGGGCAGGCGCCGGAGCAACTGCCGCAGCCTTTGCAGATGGCGCTGTTGACCTCGCTGATGCCGGCATAGGTGTTGAATTCGATGGCCGAATAGGGACAGAGCCCGAGGCAGAGCTGGCAGCCGACGCAGATGTCGGGGTCGATGCTCGAGATCATGGGCGGGATTTCCACCTGCCCGGCGGAGGATAACGCCAGACATTCCGCCGCGGCCCCCTTGGCCTGGGCCACCGTGTCCGGGATGTCCTTCGGTCCCTGGCAGGTCCCGGCCAGGAAGACGCCGCTGGTGGGGGTGGATACCGGCGCCAGCTTGGGGTGCTGCTCCTGGAAAAAGCCGTCCTGGCCGATGCCGATGCCGAACTTGCGCATGACGTCGGCGGCATCCGGCCTGGGCTCCATGGCGGTGCAGAGGATGACCATCTCCACCGGCACTTCGATCAGGCGGTTGGACAGGGTGTCCTCCCCCTTGACGGTGAGGATGCCGTTGGCGTCCTCGGTGATGGAACCGGCCTTGCCCCGGATCATCTTGACGCCCTCGGACTGGACCTTCTTGTAGAACTCCTCGTAGCCCTTGCCGAAGCAGCGCATGTCGATGTAGAAGTTGTAGATCTCGGTGTCGTGGCCGCACTTGTCTTTGAGCAGGTGCGCGTATTTCAGGGCGTACATGCAGCAGGTGCGGGAGCAGTATTCGTGGTAGTTCTGGTCCCGGCTGCCGATGCAGTGGAGGATGGCCACGCTCTTGGGCGGGGTGGTGAACTTCAGGGGGTCCTGCATATCCCGTTTCAGGAGCTTGCCGGACGTCGGCCCGGTGGCGTTGCTCAGCCGCTCGAACTCAATGTTGGTGAAGACGTTGCGGTACTTGCCGTAGCCGTACTGGGTCATCTTCACCGGGTTCATGGGGTCGAAGCCGGTGGCGATGATGATGGAGCCGACGTCGATGGTCTCCTTCTTGTCGGTCATTTCATGGTCAATGGCCTTGGCCTGGCAGGCGTCGACGCAGAGCTTGCACTCGCAGCAGCCGCCGCAGTCCACGCAGCGGGCCGCTTCGGCCCGGGCCTGGTCCTCTTCGAAGCCCAGCTCGATCTCGTCGTAATTCTTGACGCGCTGGGCGGCCGGCAGGACCGGCATCTGGGCCCGGGGCGCGGTTTGGACACCCTTGGGGAGGGCCTTCCAGGCTTCACCGGCGGGCTTGATGGGCCGGTTTTCCGCCAGGTCCTCGCCCAGCAGGAATTTTTCTATGGAGATGGCCGCCTGCTGACCTGCGGCCACGGCATTAACGGCAATGGAGGGGCCGGTAAACAGGTCGCCGCCGGCAAAGATGCCCGGGAAGCTGGTCTGGTAGGTCACCGGGTCGGCTACCACCGTGCCCCACCGGGTCAGTTCGATGCCGTCCGTGCCGGCGAGGAAACTGCTGTTGACCTGCTGGCCGATGGCGGGGATGATCATGTCGCATGCCACGTCGAACTCGGAGCCGGCCATCGGCACCGGTCTTCTGCGGCCGGAGGCGTCCGGTTCGCCCAGCTCCATTTTGATGCACTGCAGGCTGGAGACTTTGCCGCCGTCGGTCTGGACCGCCACGGGAGCCGCCAGCAGTTCGATCTTGATACCCTCTTCCTCCGCCGACTGGATCTCGTGCTTCGACGCCGGCATCTCCGATCGGCTCCGGCGGTACAGCATGGTCACCTCGGAGGCGCCCTGCCTCAGGGCCTCCCGGGCCGCGTCGATGGCGGTGTCGCCACCACCCACGACCACGACCTTGCTGCCGGTCTTGACCGGTTCCTGGCGGTTGAGCCGCCCGAGATAATCGATGCCGTGGAGGACACCGTCGGCATCCTCGTTGGCGATTTTCATCTTCATGCTGTTCTGGGCGCCGACGGCCAGGTAGACGGCCTTGAAACCCTCGTCCAGGAGACCGGCCACCGGGCGCTCCCCGCCGATATTCACCCCCAGCTGAATGTCCACGCCCAGCTTCTTGATGTAGTTGATCTCCCGTTCCAGGACGGCGGGAGGCAGGCGGTAGTCCGGGATGCCGGCCCTGAGCATGCCGCCGGCAAACGGGGCGCTCTCAAAGATGGTGGGGTGGTAGCCTTTTTTAGCCAGGAAATAACCGGCAGAAAGCCCGGCCGGACCCGCGCCGATGATGGCTACCTTTTCGGTGTCGGGCTTCTTGTCGATGGCCGGCACCGGCAGGGTGTCCCAATCCACCTGGTCGGCGGCGAAGCGCTTCAACTGGCAGATGGCCAGGGGCGAATCGACGTCCTGCCGGCGGCACTGGGTCTCACAGGGGGCGGGGCAGACGCGGCCCAGGGAGCCCGGCAGCGGCATCGTTTCCATGATGACGTTGAGGGATTCCTGATACTTGCCTGCTTTGATGAGGGCGACAAAGCCCTGGATATTGATGCCGGCGGGGCAGTTCTGCACGCAGGGGCCCCGGTCGTATTTCTCGATGGCGTAGCGCACCGGCACCGCCTGGGGAAAGGAGATGTAGATGGCCTTGCGCATCTTGGTCCCCACGTCCCATTCGTTGGGGGACTCCACGGGGCAGACCTTGGCGCAGTCGCCGCAACCGGTGCAGTTCGTCTCCACGTAGCGGGAGCGCTTATTGACATTGACCTTGAAGTTGCCCACAAAGCCGCTGACGCTCTCCACTTCGGAGTTGGTCATCAGGTTGATGTTTTTGTCCTGGCCCACGGCCACCATTTTCGGGGTGCCGATACAGGCGGCGCAGTCCAGGGTGGGGAAGGTCTTGTCGTACTGGAGCATGTGCCCGCCGACGGTGGGCTGGCGCTCCACCAGGAAGACCTTGTTGCCGGAGCTGGCGATGTCCAGGGCCGCCTGCATGCCGGCGATGCCGCCCCCCACCACCAGGGTGTTGGGATTGACCGAGAATGTACTCGGGAGCAGCTCACTTTGGTTGGTGACCCGCATCAGGCCGGCCCTGACCAGGACGATGGCCTTGGCGGTGGCCTCGTCCTCGCTTTCCGTCACCCAGGAGCCGTGTTCCCGGACACAGACCATGTGGAAGGCCCGGTAGGGGTTCAGCCCCGCCCGCTGGCAGGCGGCCCGGAAGGTCTTCTCATGCATGCGGGGTGAGCAGGAGGCCACCACCACATGGGTGAGATTCTGGTTCTTGATTTCCTTCTCGATGAGATCCTGCCCCGGGTCCGAGCACATAAAGAGATAATCTTTAGAGACGATGACACCCGGGAAGGAGGCCGCGTACGCCGCCACCTCCTCTACTCTGACACGGTAGGCGATGTTGATCCCGCAGTGGCAGATGAAAAAGCCGATTCGGTCAGACATGAAGCTCCTCCTGAGAAAGCCCCGATAAAGCCTCAATATGATTTTTGCCGGTGGTGGCAACGGCTGCGGTCAGATCAACCGACTGCAGAAGCAGCGCCGCCACGTCCCGGACTTGGATCCTCGTTCCCACCCCCAGCTTGGCGATGGCTTCGTTTAACATCCTGATGCAGTAAGGGCATGCGGTGGCGATCACTTCCGCACCGGTCCCCAGGGCCTCTTTGATCCTGATTTCCCCGAGGCTTTCCTTGCTGACCCGGTCCTTCCAGGGCCCGCCGCCGCCGCCGCCGCAACAGAAGCTGCGCTCGCGGTTGTTCTGCATTTCCATGAGCGTCGCGCCCGGGATGGCCGCCAAAATTCTCCGGGGGGCCTCATAGATACCGGCGTGCCGGCCGAGGTAGCAGGGGTCGTGATAGGTCACCTTGAGGTCAACCGGGTTGGCGGGCCTGATAACCCCCTGCTGAATGAGTTCATCCAGCAGCTCGACGTAGTGAATGCTGCTCAGGTCTTTCAGACCCGCGTAGTTCTTTTGGAAGGAATTGAGGCAGTGGGGGGAGAGGGTCAGGATCTTGGCCACCCCGGCCGCCAGAAACATGTCGGTATTTTTCTTGATGAGACCCGCGGCCACGTCGGCGGCGCCGATCTTATCGGCCAGGTCGCCGCAGCAGCTTTCCTTGGTTCCAAGAGATCCATAGGAAACCCCGGCGTGCGTCAGCAGGCGCAACAGATCGAGGCCCGCCTGCTGGCTGCCTTTATCGGGGCTGGTGTCATAGGCCGTGGTGCAGCAGGTGAACAGGCAGTAGTCGTGTTCTTTGGTATAGGTGGGCAACTCTGCGCCCTTGGCCCAATCCGAGCGGTTGTCCCGTTGGCCGGCCCAGGGGTTGCCGTCCTTGGTGAGGCTCTGCAGCGGGGCTTTAAGAGACTTGGGCAGGAGGCCGGCTTCCACCACATGGTGCCGGATGGACTTGGTCAGTTCGAGGAGGCCGATACCCCGGGGGCAGGTTGCCACACAGTTGTTGCAGGTGGCGCAGGTCCAGGAGGCTTCATCCACGGAGACGTTGGTGGCCTTGTCCAGGGCGACGTCCCGGAGGATCTTCCGGGGACTGTAGCTCGTCACCTCGCCCCAGGGGCAGGCCCCGGTGCAGGCGCCGCACTGCATGCAGCTCTGAAAGGTCTCCCCGATGTCGTGTTTGACCGCGGCCAGGCTGACCTGGGAGTCACGCCGGGCCTTTTCCTTGAGAGTCGTGAGGAAGATGGCCAGGGGCCGGTACATGAGATGGGAGAGCTTGCCGAAGGGCAGCATGAGGGTGAGCATGCCCACCGTGACGGCGAGATGAATCACGTAGGTTGTGTAGGTCATCCTCGGCAGCCCGGCCACCCTGAACATGTGGACCATGATGCCCGTGACCGCAATGGCGACGATCAATCCCAGAAAGAAAAGGTCGGTAAAATCGGAGTAGCGGTGGAGCTTGGTGTCTTTTTTGAACCACCGGCTGTACAGCATGGTGGTGGCGCCGAACATCAGGGCGATGGTGGCGTAGTAGCCCAGCAGCCTGGTCCAATGCCAGATGGGGTGGACTATATCGGTCTGGAAGGTGGTCAGATACGCCATGACCAGGATTTCCATGGACACCCAGCCGGAGAACAGGAAGACATGCCGCCACCAGGCGCTGCCCGGGCCGGTGCCGCATTTGCGCCAGCGTTTCTGGGTGAAGTAGTTGAGGAAGAACACCGGCGCCTGGGTGAGATAGAGATGCAGCGGTATTTTCGTCCCCCGCATGACTTTGACATACATGTTGGCCGCGTTGGAGAACATCATCACGAAAACAAAACCCATCATGATCTGGTCGCCCAGGTGGATCCAGTGCACCGGCGCGAAGGTGTTGAGCTCCACGCGGTCGGTAACCACCGGCCCGTGAAAGAGCAGGAAAAGCATGACGATGAAGAGCCCGACGCCGAGAAAAGCGGCAATCTCGGTTTTGGGGGACGTATAAAATCTTCTGGCTATCCCGGTCCAGTCATACTGGGTCATGAGCCAGCGCCGGGTCGCCATCATGGTCTCGGCCGGCTCCGCGCCCCTGGGGCAGTCGGTGTTGCAGTCGCCGCAGTAATAACACAGCCAGGGTTCCGGGGCCTCCAGCAGCTTGTCTTTCAGACCGAGTTGGAGATAACGGTAGATTTTCCGTGGAAAGGTGTTGTCACCGGAGGACAAAGGACAGGCGGAGGCACAGTTGCCGCACTGCATGCAGGCTTCCATGTCCCGGGCCCCAAGTCTTTCGACCTCGCGGTACAAATCAGGGCTGACATTTTTATTATTCACAATCTTCCCCTTGAAAGTTCATGCCTGGAGAATCGGCTGCCCCGCCGGCATAGCACGAAGACTGCGCCATTGAGGGTGCTGCGGTTGGTAGGCTGGTATGGCTGGCTATCATGGTCTGCTGCTCTTTCCTGGGGCTGGTCACGTGCTTATAGCTCTGCTCAAGGCTAAAGCAAGGGGCGTGCCATTCGCTAACGAGCTTAATTGACAATAGAAATAAGGATAGCCGGTGGTTATCGGGGCGTGCCGGAGGGCTGAATGTGTTGGAAAATCAAACGGCGTTTGGGGAGTAAAAAGATAAGTGCATGAATATAATAAGAAATATCATGTTGTGAATTTCGACACTTGGATTGATCCCTGTGGTGAATTAGGACAAGGGGAGGGTGGCCCAGCAGGGTTTAGTCGTGAACATTGGGGATCATGCGCCAACCGACTGAAAAAACACTGAAAAAACATAACCTGAAAAAGCAGCGGGTTTTTTGCACAGGCTGGAAAGCCTAGGCCACCACGTTCTTTGCAGTTTGGTGAATTACCCAGGCTAGGCCGGGACCTGATGGATAATGCGGCGCGAGGTTAGTCGAGGTGCAGGACCACGGCAAAGCTGGTGAACATGGCCCAGACCGGGTCGTTGGCCCGCAGCCCCAGGCGGTCGCTGCTCTCCCTGGTCACCAGGGAGCACAGCCGGGTGCCGTCGGCGATTTTCACGACGTATTCGGTGGTGACGGCCCCCCTGATAATGCTCTCGATGCGGCCCGGAAATTTATTGTCGGCGCTGCACCTGGGTTCGGCGGCGGCTTGCTCCAGGACCACCATGGGGGCCTTGACCTCGGCGGTGACCAGCAGGCCCGGCTTGAGGCCGAGGCGGGCCAGGCTGTCGGTGGTGATGAGGGTGGTGAGGCGGTCCCCCCCAGGGTCACCATCTCCACTTTGGCCTGAATGTCCCCCGGCTCGATGGCGCTGATCTTCCCGAAAAAGGCGTTGCGGGCGCTGGTTTGCCGGCGGGACTCCCGTTCCAGGAAGAACCTGGTCACCTGCTGCATGTCATCGTCGGAAAAGGACACGAAGGACGCGGTCAGATTGGGGCTGGAGTGTCCCAGGATCCTCTGCACCACCGGCAGGGGCAGGTTGTTCCGCATGAGCTCCACGGCCCGGGATTTGCGGATGGCGTCGGGGCCGCCCAGCTCCTTGGCAAAACCGCAGGCGGCGGCCCGTTCGTAAAACTTGCGCCGGACGTGGGCGGGGTCGACGGTGAGGAGATGGCCCAGATATTTCCTATAAGCCGGGGCCGCCGCCAAGATCGCCTCGATTTCCCGGGAAAGGGTCTCAGGGATCTGGACCTCCCGGGGCTGCCGGGCCGGCTCGTCCGCCCCGCCCCGGAACACCACCGCGTGCCGCTGAAAATCGATGTCCCGATAGGGGTGGAGGGCCAGGACCTCGTTCAGCCGGGCGCCGGTGTAGCGGATGAGCAGGAAGATAAGCAGGATGCGCTGGCGGGACAGCCGCACGTCAGCCCGCCCGGCGTCATGGGCCCACCGGCGGAAGGCCTCCTCCAGGCGGGCCAGTTGCACGGTGTCGAGGCCGCGGCTGTCGTCCATGGCCACGATGCGGGAGTGGCTGCCGGGGGGCGGCGGCGAGGACGGCCCGGTGTGAGGTCTGGCGGGTTTTCTTGCCGGTCATGGGGCTTCCTGTGAGCTAGCTCTCCTGGAGAGCGGTTTTGTACAGGTTTTAGCATAGTTAGCCATCCTGAGCAAGGTGCACAAATTTTCTTGACACGTGGCTTTTTCATACTTATATTGACATGAAATAAATTAATATCGTGTCAATAGTCAGGGCGTTTATTTTTAGCAATTAGGCAATTCTCTTAGGATAAGCCTAACATGCTTTATTCGTGAACATTTTGAATATGCGTCAATTATTTGAAATAACTTAACCTAATAAAGCAGAGGGTTATCTCCACAGGCTGGAAAGCCTGTGCCACCGGTTCTTTGCAGCTTGGTGAATAATCCGGGCAACCCGGGAAGAGGAGGTCCACCTTGTCCTTGTCCCTGCGCCAGATATTCCTGGTTTTCCTGAAGATCGGCAGCTTTTCCTTCGGCGGAGTTTATTCCATGCTCCCCTTTTTCGAGCGGGAGTTGGTGGAGAAGCGCCAGTGGATCACCCACGACGAGTTCATGGAGAGCTTCGCCATCGGCCAGATGACCCCGGGGCCGCCCATCGTCAACACCGGCATCTGCATCGGCTACAAGCTGCGGCGCCTGGGGGGGGCGCTCTCGGCCACCGTCGGCCAGGCCTTTACCGGCACCGTCCTGGCCATCCTGCTGGCGGCCTTCTACCTGCATATGAAAGACAACCCCCTTTTGCAGGCGGTCATGAAGGGGGTGGGGGCCGCGGTGGTGGGTCTTCTCGGTTCCATCATCTACAAGATGGCCACGCGGATGATCACCGAATACCGCAGCGTGCTCCTGGCCCTGGCGGCCTTTCTGGCCCTGGACATCTTCAAGGTCAACCCCGTCGCCATTATTTTGGGGGCCGGTGTGCTGGGGCTGGCGCTGTACTGGAGGGCCTAGATGGACCTGTTGCGGCTGGCCGCCGTGCTTTTCGTGGCCAACGCCCTGACCGTGGGCGGCGGCTACGCCATGATCCCCCTGCTCCAGCAGGAGTTCGTGAACCACTACCACTGGCTGACCAACAAGGAATTCCTGGACGCCATCGCCATCGGCCAGGTGACCCCCGGGCCCCTCACCGTGATGAACGCCTTTTTGGGCTTTAAAGTCAGCGGCCTGGCCGGGGCCCTGGTGGCCATGGTGGCCAGCTACCTGCCCTGCCTGATCATTGTCACCATCGTGACCAAATATTATCTGCGCTACAAGGAATTGTGGGTGGTCAAGGCGGGCTTTGCCGGGATCAAGCCGGCGGTGGTGGGGCTGCTGGGCGCGGTGCTGCTCTTTTTAAGCAGCGGCTCCATCACTAACCCCGTTACCAAGGGGATCGCGGTGGCCAGCTTTGCCCTGCTCACCTTCACCAAGCTGGACCCGAGCCTCATCATCATCGGTGCCGGGATTTTGGGGGCCCTGGTTTTCAGGTAATCCCCACCTCCGCAGCCCCTCTCCCCGGCCGGTTGCCCTCCGGCAATGAAGGGTACCGCATGCCACCGGCGCGGCCCGTACAGGCCAGGCAGGTGGCAATGCGGCGCCGGGCACGGGGTCCCGTGCCGTTTAACCAGGAAGGTTGCTTGCGGATCGACGGCTGGATTACGGCAGCATAGCTTGGCTTACTGCAGTGATACTAAACGCGGTCATCCTCTGCGATGGGAAGACCCCCTGCCTTTGACTTCGGCAGAGACGCCGACTTCCAGGCGGGCTTCCTGCTCCAACTGCCTTTCCAGGGCCAGGACGTCCCGGATGTAGTGGTCCTTGAACCACAAGGCGTTGTAGCGTTTCAGGATAGTCTGAGGGTTCTTTGCCCCGCAGGGCCGCCACCCCCACCCGGATGTTGCAGAGGGGGTCGGTCAGCGCGTCGGCAGAAACCCGGCAATACTCGTTGACGCCCATGGGGCCCCAGTAGGGGCTGTGCCCGAGGCGTTGCTCAGTCCAGCCGTTGCCTTCGATGTGCATCACCGCGGCGGCAAAGAAAGGGCTGACGTTGTAGCGCATGCTAGCGCGCTTGACCTCTTCCCACCATGGGGCCGGCATGACCTTACCGTGCACCACGGGGGGCGGGGCCTGCTCCCACCAGTAACTGCCGGAAGTGGCAGTGGTCGGCAGGAGGAACAAAAAAACCGTTAGGGCCAGGGAGGCCCGGGTTATCCCAAAAGGTACTCCCGAAAAGGGTTAATGGTGGTCATAAAGATAGTGCTTTCCTTTCTGTTGATGGTTCCCTGTCGTCACGTTGGGGGATCAGGATCTGCAGTTGTCTGGCGGACGTCCGGAGCGGGGGCAGGGCTGGAATAAATCGACAGCCTCAAGGAAGGGGTGGTGGACTTCAGGACAGCCGGCGGCTCAATGTTCCAGACGCCGTTCTACTGGGGAGGCACTACGGAAGCCTAAGGCCAGGAAGGATGCGTGGACTACTGGGCCGGTGATCTGAAAGATCTCCAGGTCTTGAAACAGGTTTCCTGTAAATATACCCAAAGAGGCCCCGGTTGGCAAGAGGCAGTCCCCGGGATGGTGGGTAACACACTGGAATAATGGCAAAAACAAAGGCAGAGCCAAGCTGGCCCTGCCTTGAGGAAGTATGGGAATTAAGCACCTGGAACTTATCCTGGTGGTGCAGAAATCCCCAGGCAATAGCGAGTTGTTAAATGGAAATTAGGCAGGTTGATTGATGAGTTTGCCTGGCCGCCAAAAAAATTGTGGGTATCTCCTTTTATCCCCTCTGTGGTAAACTGCTGGGCGGGCAAGCCCCAAGCAGCTCAGGGAAAAAGGAAGGACCAGTGAAAAAGACCACCTTCAAAATCCGGCGCCGGGTCATCACCCTGTTTCTTTTCTGTGTCATGTCCGTGGTGGTTTTTGCCGGCTTCAGCTTTCAGATCCACCGGGACATCGGCCGGCGGCTCAGGCTGCTGGAGCTCACCGGGGACCTGTTCTCCAACATCCTGGAGGCCCGCCGCTTCGAAAAAAACTTCCTCCTGTACAAGCAGCCGGCCAACCTCAAGGAGGCCCTGGCCTTTGTGGAGCGGGTGGAGGAACTGTACAGCAGCCATGAAAAGGAGATCCTGCGGCTGAAGCGGGGCCCCCGCGACCCGGAATTCAAACGCACCCTCACGGCCTATAAAGATGTCCTGACCCGGATTCAGACCATGGCGCCGGACGGGGCCCAGGGAGAGGCCCCCAATTTCGCGGCGCTGGAGGAATCCATGCGCAACCTGGGGCAGAACCTGGTGGAGATCACCGAGCGGTGGGAAAAGGAGGAGCGGGTCCAGATCGACCTCCTGTTCCAGAGGGCCCTGTATCTTTTCCTGATCTCCATTATCATTTTCCTGGGGCTGGGGTGCCTGGTGGCCTTTTACCTGGCGAGACTCCTGGTGCGCCCCATGGACCAGATGCAGGCGGCCATGGCGAAAATCGCCCACGGGGATTACACCCCCATCCCGGAAACGAGTCCCTCCGAGGAGTTCCACACGCTGTTCAGGGCCCTTAACCGCATGATCCGGGAGCTGGAGGAACACCAGGAGCAGCTCCTGCAATCACGGAAAATCGCCGCCATCGGCACCCTGACCTCGGGCATCGCCCATGAGCTGAACAACCCCATCAACAACATCGTGCTCACCGCCGAGACCCTGAGGGAGGATTTTAGCGAGCTGGACCACGAAGAGTCCATGGGCCTGATCCAGGATATTATAGTCCAGGCGGAACGGGCCTCGGAGATCGTCAAGGGCCTCCTGGACTTCTCCCGTTCCGAGCGGCCGGAGTACGAACCCCTGTCCATCGTGGCGGTCATCGACGACACCCTGAAGCTGGTGCGCAACCAGATAATGCTGTCGGGCATCCAGGTGGAAAAGGACATTTCCCCCGAGTTGCCGCCGGTCTCCGGCGACCGCAAAAGCCTCCAGCAGGTGTTCCTGAACCTCTTTATTAATGCCATCCAGGCCATGCCCGGGGGGGGCACCCTGCGGATTGACGTGCATGCCGGCGACGGGCCCTCCCTGAGAATCGACGTCAGGGACACCGGGGTGGGCATCGACCCGGACAACCTGCCCCACATCTTCGACCCGTTTTACACCACCAAGGAAGTGGGCCGGGGCACGGGCCTCGGTTTATCCGTCACCTACGGCATCGTGGAAAAGCACGGCGGCCATATCGAGGTCCACAGCCAAAAAGGCGAGGGTACGGTTTTCACCATCACCCTGCCCGCGGCCAAAGAGAAGAAGTAGCCGGCGGCCGGGGTGACGGGATTTTTGTAGCCGGCGTTAATTTCTGACCAAACCCCGCATCTTAGACCGACCCAGCACTCCTGTGATGCAAAATGAAACAGGTGTGTGATGCAATATGTAACAGAGGCAATACGGAGATTGGCTATACCCAGTCCACGTTTCCGGGGAAGGCGGGTTTCCCGCCGTGGTTCGCGGCGACAAAAAATGTTATTTGTTATTGCGTAATTGTGGTTTTTTGGCATAAAAATGATGCCAGCAAAAATTGCGGCCGGGGCGGGGCCGGGAAGTCCGCCCGGGAAATCTAGTGCACTGGAGACCTTGATGTCATTACCGGAACTGGAGAAGTGGACATGTTCATGAGTCTGTACCTGCCTATTTCGGGCAATGCTACCAACATCTTGCTGCTCTTCGGCCTGGGGGGCATAGTGGGCTTCCTCTCCGGGCTTTTCGGGGTCGGCGGCGGGTTTTTGATGACCCCTTTGCTGATCATGGCGGGCATCCCCTCCACCGTGGCCGCGGCCAGCGACTCCAACCAGATCGTGGCGGCCTCCACCACCGGGACCTATGCCCACTACCGGTTGGGCAACGTCGACTTCAAGATGGGCTTTCTGCTGCTCATCGGCGGGGTGCTGGGCGGCACCCTGGGGGTCCAGCTCATCAAGGTCTTGAGGGCCATGGGCAACGCCGATTTCGTCATCAAGGTCACCTACGTCATCATGCTGGGGGTCATCGGCGGCTACATGTTCGTGGAGAGCCTCCAGAGCATGCGCCAGAAGGCGCCGGAGGCCAGAGCGGTGGCGACCCCCCCTCCAAGCCCTCGCTTTATGCCAAGATGGTCCAGTCCCTGCCCTGGCAGATGCGCTTTGAGAAATCGGGGGTGACCCTGTCGGCGCTGCTGCCGCTGGTCCTGGGCACCTTCGTGGGGATCCTGGCGGCCATCATGGGGGTGGGCGGCGGCTTCATCATGGTGCCGGTCATGGTTTACCTCTTGCGCATGCCCATGCACGTGGTGGTGGGCACCAGCCTTTTCCAGATTTTGTTCACCTGCATCAACGTCACTATCATGCAGGCCATCACCAACCACACGGTGGACCTGGTCCTGGCCATTATCCTGCTGTTGGGCTCCACCCTGGGGGCCCAGTTCGGGGCCCGCCTCAGCCGCCGCCTCAAGGGCGACCAACTGAAGATCCTCCTGGCCTCCATCGTGCTCGTGGTGATGGTGCAGATTCTCGTGGGCCTGGTGTGGCCGCCCCACCTCCTGTTGGGCATGAAGGGGGGCCACTAACATGAGGGCCAGGGTGAGAAAGTGGCCGGCAATGCTGGCGGGCCTGACGGTTTTCCTGGTGCTGGTCCTGGCTGGTGCGGCCGGGGCCCAATCCGGCTTACAGGTAAATCCCCCGGTGGTGGAAATAAGCACCTTTTTCCATGGCCTGGAAGTTACGGTAACCGGCACTATACCCGCCGGGCACCAGGCGGTGGCCGAGGTGACGGGCCCGGTGAGCGAAGAGCATCTCATGCGCAAAGGACGCCGGGGGCCCCTGTGGATGAACGTGGGCGAGATAAACGTCAGCGGCGCCCCATCCCTCTATCTGGTCCTGGCCAGCGCCCCGGCTCTGGTGACCGGGGAGGCCCCCTGGGGTTTTGCCGCCCTGATGAAGCACATCAGCCTGTCGGGACAGGTGCAGCCGGACGAGCAGACCAAATTCCAGGAGCAGTTCCTGTAGCTCAAAAAGAGCCAGCAACTCTACGCCGCCATGCCCGAGGGACTGAAAACCGCGCCGGCGGCGGACGGCCGCCTGGCGGTGACAGGGAAGTTCTGGCTGCCGTCCAATGTGAGGCCCGACACCTATAAGGTGTGCCTGGCCGCGGTCCTGGACGGCAAGGCCACCGAGCAGCAGTGCGCCGACCTGGTGGTGAAGATGGTGGGCTTTCCGGCCCTGCTCATGTCCCTGGCTTACCAGCACGCCGCGCTCTATGGTATTCTGGCGGTAGTTATCGCCATCCTCACCGGCTTCATCATGGGTTACCTCTTCAAAGGCGGCGGGGGGCATTAAGGGCACTACCCAGCACCGGGCGGCGGAGATGATGCCCGCGCCCAGGGATATGTCTGTTGTTTGCATCTTTAAGAAAAATTATCGCTAAATTCAGGGGCCCGAAACCGGAAGCCACCGCGTTCCCCGAGATTTTCGACCAGTTTCAGGGCCTCTTGCAGGATCACCAGCAAGTAATGGAACTCATTGCCGATCTGGGAGAGAAATCCGGCGGCGAGTACATTTTTGACCGCAAGTACCTGGTGGACATCACCAGCGGCTTGCACACCCTGTTGTTGCGCATGGTAAACAGCCTGAACCTCATCGCCGCCAACCGTTACATGGGGCTCTACACTACCCTGGACCGCATCTTTCAGCCCCTGGAGTCGGAACTGCGGGGGCGGCTGCTGATCTCCGAGGAGATGCCCCTGGTCATCGGCTTAGGCGAGTTGCCCCTGGACCACCCGGAGCTCACCGGCGGCAAGGCCAACGCCCTGGGGCGGGCCATCCAGAGCCTGAAGCTGCCGGTGCCGGACGGCTTTGTGGTCACCACCCGGGCCTACCGCAAGTTTCTCGAGGTCAACCAGCTGGAGGAGCGCATCCACGCCTGGCTGGAGGCCTGGGCCGCCGGGGAGCAGGACGCGGTGCAAACCGCCCGCCAGATCCAGTACAGCATTTTGGCGGGCCTGGTGAGCCGGGAGGTGGTGGCCGAGATCCGGCGCCAGACCTCCCGGGAAGACGTCTACTGGGCCGTGCGCAGCAGCGCCTACGGGGAAGACGGCGAACTGAGCTTTGCCGGCCTGCACGACAGCCGCCTGCAGGTGCCCCCGGCCAAGATCCTGTCGGCCTACAAGGAAGTGCTGGCCAGCCTGTACAACCCCGAGGCCCTGACCTACCGGCTGAAGATGGGGCTCATGGGGGAAGAGGCCGCCATGGCCGTGCTCTGCCAGGAGACCATCGCCAGCCGGACGGCGGGGGCCATGCACACCCTGGACATTTCCCAGCCCGGCGCCAACCGCCTGGTGATCTACGCCTCCTTCGGCTGGGGGCGCACGGTGGTGGAAGGGCAGGGGCCGGTGGACCGCTTCGTGGTGGACAAAGACCCGCCCCACCGCATCGTGGAGCGGGACATCGCCCACAAAGACTTTATGGTCAGGGCCAAGCCCGGGGGCGGGGAGGAGCGGGTGCCCGTGCCCGACTCTGAGCAGCGGCAGCCCTCCCTGGATGATGAGGCCATCGACACCCTGGTGAAGTGGGGCCTGAGCCTGGAGCGGTATTTCAAGCGGCCCCAGGAGATCGAGTGGGCCCAGGACGACACGGGGCGGCTGTGGCTGCTGCAGTCGAGGTTCATGAATATTTCCCGGGCCGCCATGCCGCCGCCGGAGGACATTGCCGAGATCACCGGCCGCTACCCGGTGCTCATCGAAGGGCAGGGCACCGTGGCCCACGCCGGGGTGGGCTCCGGCCCGGTTTATTATGTGGATTCCGACGTCAAGCTGAGCCGCTTTCCGGAGGACGCGGTCCTGCTGGTCAAATACACCGCGCCCTGGCTGGCGCCGGTGGTGCCCAAGGCCAGCGCCATCATTGCCGAGCGGGGCTCGGCGGCGGGGCACCTGGCCACCATCGCCCGGGAGTTCCGGGTGCCCACCCTGGTGGGGGTGGAGGGGGCCACCGAGCGTTTGCGGGAGGGTGAGAAAATCACCGTCGACACCAAGCAGCGCATCGTCTATGCCGGCCGGGTCAAGGAGCTGTTGCAGTACGAGCTGGTGCAGACCCCGGCGTTCGAGGAGACCCACGAGTTCCGGCAGCTCAGGAGACTCCTTAAACGCATCGCCCCCCTGAACCTGATCGACCCCCAGGCCAATGACTTCACCCCCGAGGGCTGCACCTCGGTGCACGACGTCATCCGCTTCATTCACGAGAAGGCGGTGAACGAGCTCATGGATCTCCCCAGGTTCCTGAAGCGCTACCGGGGGGTCAAGATCTACACCCTGTCCTCCGAGGTGCCCCTGGGCCTGAAGATCCTGGACTTGGGCGGGGGCATCAACCTCGACGCCCAGGGGAGCCAGATAACCGAGGGGGACATCATCTCACAGCCGCTCAAGGCCCTGTGGGCGGGGGTCTCCGAGCCCGGCGTGTGGAGCACCGAGCCCGTGGCGGTGGATTTTAAGGGCATGATGTCCAGCCTCACCAAGACCTGGGCCGAGGGCCCCGGCACCTCCGCCTACGAGGGCTTCAACCTGGCGGTCGTCAGTGAGATTTACATGAACCTGCACCTGCGCCTGGGCTACCACCTGAACCTGGTGGACGCCCGCATGCACCCGGAGCCGCAGCACAACCACATCTACTTCCGGTTTGTGGGCGGGGTCACCGACATGACCCGCCGCTCCAGGCGGGCCCAGCTCCTGGCCCACATCCTGTCGCGCTACCAATTCAAGGTGGACGTCAAGGGCGACCTGGTGGTGGCCCGGGTGCTGCACCTGCCCCGGGAGGAGATGGCGGAGCGCCTCAAGGTGGTGGGGCGGCTCATCGGATTCACCCGGCAACTTGATATACAATTAAAAAGCGATGCCGACATCCCGCAGTTTATGGAGTCCTTTTTCGAGCGGAACTCCGGGACTGTGGAAACGCCTGTAGCCTAGGAGGAGAACATGAGCACCCAGAAGCTCAGAGTCATGGTCCTGGATGATGAACCCATTGTCTGCAAGCGGTTGCAGCCGGCCCTGGAGAAACTCGGGTTCGAGGTAGACACCTTCACCCAGAGCCTGGAGGCCCTGCACCAGGTGCAGTCGTCCCAGATCCCCTACGACATCGTCATCACCGACCTCAAGATGAAGGGCATCGACGGCATGCGTTTTCTGCAGGAGGCCAAGAAGCAGAATCCCGCCACCGAGGTCATCGTCATCACCGGTTTCGCCACCCTGGAAACGGCCAAGGAATCCTTCCAGAAGGGGGTCTTCGATTTTATCGCCAAGCCCTTTAAGCTGACGGAGATCCAGGAAGTGGTGAACAAGGCGGCGGCCAAAATCCGGGGATCGGCGGCCTGATCTGGCCCCAGGTTGGTTACCCTAAGGAGTTGTCATACATGGTAAAGACACTTGTGGCCATCGAAGTGGACCTGGCCTCCAGCTTCGCCATCCGGTACGCCTGCCAGCTGGGCAACCTGATCCAGATGGAGATCCACCCGGTCTACGTCAAATTCCCCTCCCCCGAGATCCCCATGCCCGGCGTCGGCTGGGTGCGCCACACCTACGAGCGGGAGGTGGTGAACCTGGGGAAACAGGAAATCCAGGAGGTGCTCGCCCCTGAGATCGACCAGTGCCCGATACTCCAGGAGCCCCGGGTGATCTACGGCGACCGGGAAATCGAGCTCCTCCACGTGGTGGAGCAGGAGCCCTTCGATCTGTATATCGAGGGGGCCCCCTACCCCTTTTCCCCGGCGGTGGTGTATAAAAGACTACACGCCAAGTTTTACCAGCATCTCACCTGCCCCCTGATCTGGCTCAGGGGGGTGCGGAAGATCGACCGGGTGGTGGCGTTGTGCTTCGACCCCGACGGCACCAGGGCCCTGGTGGAGAACCTGGGGCGCCTTTTTGGCGGCAGTGCCGTGCCCCTGGTCCTGTCCTACCCGGGCAACACCCGGGGCAGCCTGGACATGCAGGCCGTGGCCGAAAAAGCGGTGGCGGACCTCAAGAACCTCAACTGTCAGGCTTCCCTGGGGGACACCTTTGCCCCCGAGAGCGGCGGCCCGCCGGCGGAAGGCCTCAGGGACTGCGGCCTGGTGGCCGTGGCCCTGGACAAAGGGGTGAGAAAGGATGCCCCCCAGCTGGCCTTGATGGCCAAGGTAAGCGCGCCTTTGATGCTGGTCCTGAGATAACGCCGGGTCAGCGGCCGGGAGCGGCCATATTTAGTTAAAAAGAAAGGGACCGTCATGAAAATTTTATTCGCCGGTGATGAACATCCATATAGCGCCTATGCCTTAAAAGAAGTGGTGCGGCTGGCCATGAACACCTGGTCGGACGTCACCATGCTGGCCGTGGCCCCGGGAGATGCCGGGGCTCCCAGGCCGGATATCCCCCCGATCCAGGCTCTTAAGGGCTATCGGGACGAGTTTCTGAAAACCGCCGAGGTGGAGGGCTCGCCCTACGCCCGGAAAGAATGCCGCGCCGAGTGGCTGCCCCTTAAGGGCGGGGTCTGGGAGGAGCTTCTGGTCTGCCGGGGCGACAAGCGGGACGTGCGCCTGTGCTTCAGGGCCGGCAATGCCGTCCAGGAGATCGTGGCCCAGGCCCGGGAAGAGGACACCGACCTTCTGGTGCTGGGCTGCACCAAGGGCCAGGAATGCATCTGGCAGGACAATGCGCCGGTGCCCCAGCGGGTGGTGAACGACGCCGGCTGCTCGGTCTTGCTGGTGAAGGAGGAACAGCCCCTGACCCGCATCATGGCCTGCCTGGACCAGAGCTACATCAGCCAGGAATCCCTGGAGCTGATCAGCCAGATGGCCACCATCCACCAGGCGGAGGTCCAGTTGATCGGCCTGAGCCAGGGCGGTGACACCATGAAGAAGGATGTGTACCGGCGGCTCATCGAGATCGGCGATTATTACGAAGACCGCCAGATCAAGGTCTCGACCCAGCTCACCGACGTCGCCAACTTCGAGAGCCTGGTGGTCAACGAGCTGAAGCAGGACCTCCTGGCCCTGTGGATGGGGCGCAAGTCTCTCCTGGACCGGTTTTTCCCCCGGGACTGGGTGGGGCGTTTTGTCAGCAAATGCCAAAGCTCCGTGCTGGTCATGCGCTAATGGAAGATTAGCGGGGGAGGGGGCTAAGGGCCGCTGCTCCCTGGCCCTCCCCCCACTGAGAAAACGAATTTACGAGGTGAGGCATGAAAATTCTGGTTGCCGTGGACAAAAGCGAAGAATCGCAGGAGGCCCTGCGTTGCACCTGCCATCTGATGGAGCATTTTGACGCCGAGGTGGACGCCCTCTACGTCCAGCCCAGCATCGTGGACATGACCGCGGACAGCTCGTACGCGCCCTTCACCACCAAGGCCGACGTGGAAAAGATGGTGGTGGAGGAGGCCGAGAAGGTCCTGGACGGCATCATCGAGTCCTGCGAGATCTGCATCGGCGGCAAGATCCCCTGCGAGCCCCAGGTGGCCGTGGGCGACGCCACGGAAGAGATCCTCAATTTTGCCGAGGAGGGCCAGTACGACCTCATCGTCCTGGGGGCCCAGGGGCGCTCGTCCCTCCGGGGGTTTTTCATGGGGACGGTCCACGCCAAGATTCTCCACCACGCCACGCAGCCGGTGATGATCCTCAGGAACTTCCGCCCCATCCAGCGGATCCTGGTGGCCTACCGGGGTTCCCAGTGCGACCAGGGGGCGCTGGAGTACATCGCCCCGCTGTTCGCCAAGAACAAGCCGGAAATCACCATCCTGCACGTCCAGGAAACCGAACTGGGGGAGAGCGAGGAGCAGGCCCAGTCGTGCGTGCTCACCGGGGAGGAGACCCTGCGGAAGTACGGGTTCACCCCGATTAAAAAGTTGGCCAAGGGAGATTTTGTGGACGAAATCCTCAAGGCCGTAGCGGTGGAGCGCTACGACCTCCTGGTCCTGGGAGCCTACGGCCACCAGCGCCCCAAGGTCCTCAAGCTCATCAGCGACGAAGCCCTGAACCTGGTGCGCCTGACCTCCCGGCCGGTCCTGGTCTACCGGGACTACCGCGCCAAGACCTGAGCACCGGGGAAGAAAAATATTGCTTTAGAAAAGCCGTGATGCCGGAAAAGAGGCGACTGCGGCTGCCGCGGCAAGGATGTGATTATGAAGAAGGTCAGACAGGGGTCTGGCCTTTTTTTATACGCTTTTATAAACGGCGGCGCCGGACAGAAACGGGTGGCGTGATTTTTCCGGGAAGGTCATGGAGGCGGCAACCGGATTCGAAC
>CAVZAM010000037.1:0-131013 GCA_963773285.1 uncultured delta proteobacterium | reverse complement strand
CAACCGGCAGTAATACCGGTAAAAACCCGCCGCCCCGGGATTGATCCACCGTCGGGAGGAAAAAGCCGGTGGCACAGGGCTCATGGCTGTGTTATTTTTTAGGGGTGGACAATACCATAAAATCTGCAGAAGCATTAACGGGTGCCACCCCATCGGTGGTAGTCGTCTCCGTCAGCGACAGAAAAGGCGTGGTCAAGGAGAACGTTCCCGAGGTGCGCCTGGTGGTGGAGCAGGGGGTGGCCGGGGACGCCCACGCCGAGGGCGGCAAGCGCCAGGTAAGCCTGCTCGCCATCGAGAGCATCGACAAGATGCGGGCCGCGGGGGCCAAGGTCAAGCCCGGGGATTTTGCCGAGAATATCACCACCCGGGGCCTGGCCGTGGATCAACTGCCCGTTGGCACTCACCTCCGCATCGGGGATGAGGCGGAGCTCACCATCACCCAGATCGGCAAGACCTGCCACCAGGGCTGCGCCATCCGGGAGCTGGTGGGTAACTGCATCATGCCCAAAGAAGGGGTCTTCGCCCGGGTGGACAAAGGCGGCGTGGTGCGGCCGGGGGATGCCATTGTGGTTGAGGCGTTACCGGGGGATTCTCGCGCCCCTGGTGAGTAGCAAACTCACTGAGAGGAGGACCCGACATGAGGCGTGCAAACCTTCCCATCATTGGCAGGTTGGCATTTTGTGCCGCGCTGACCTGGCTTTTTACGGTCCTGCCCATTGTGGGCCACAACAATCCCTTCCTTTCCGCCTGGCAAACCCCCGGTCAGGCCTGGGCGGCCGAGTCCAAAAAGGGCGTCCATACCCCCTCCCCCGGAAGTGCCGAACAGAAGGCCATCCTTGCCGCCCTCGGCAAAAAGATGGAGGCCACCGCGCATCTCAAGATGGTCTTTACCGTGCAATATCTCAAGGTGCACGGCGGCTGGGCCTGGATTCATGCCCTCCCCAAATCCCCGGACGGCACCCAGACCTACGAGGACGTCAATGCCTTGCTGGAAAAAAAGGGCGGCTGCTGGCAGGTGGTTGAAGTAGCCTGCACTGAGGAAGGCAACCCCAATTGCCTGGGGAGCCCGGATTACTTCACTAAACTCAAGGCCAAGTTCCCTGGCGCCCCCTCGGACATTTTTCCCAAGTAGGCCAATTAAGCCAGTGGCATGGAGACCGGGGCAATGTTCCGGGTGGGAATTCTCACGGTAAGTGACAAGGGGGCCGCGGGCCAGCGGCAGGACACCGCCGGCCCGGCCCTCAAGGAGCGCCTCGAGTCCGGGTGCTTTGCCGTGACCGGCTACCGGATCGTCCCGGACGAGCACGACGACATCGTCGCGGCCCTGGTGGCCTGGTGCGATGCGGACAGGCTGGACCTGATCTTAACCTGCGGCGGCACGGGCCCCGCCCCCCGGGACCTCACCCCCGAAGCCACCCTGGCGGTGGCCGGGCGCCTGGTGCCGGGCATTGCCGAAGCCATGCGGGCCGCCGGGCTGGCCAAGACCCCCCACGCCATGCTTAGCCGGGGGGTAGCCGTCATCCGGGGGCAAACCCTCATCGTCAACCTCCCCGGCAGCTTGAAAGGCGCCACCGAGAGCCTCGAGGCCATCCTGCCGGCCCTGCCCCACGCCCTGGAGAAACTTAAGGGCAGCCCGGCGGATTGCGGTACCTGACCATGGCCGACATGGAACTCACCCCGGTTTATCTGGTCCTGGCCGACATCAGCGGCTACACCCGCTTTGTGACGCTCCACGGGGCCAGCGTGCTGCATGCCGAAGAAATTATCACCAATCTCATGGAGGCGGTGCTGGACGCCACCGCGGCCCCCCTGGTGCTGAACAAACTGGAAGGGGACGCGGCCTTTCTGTACGCCCCGGCCGCGGACAATCCCCGGGGGGTGGGGGCGGAGCTCATCCGGCAGGTGCTGGGCTTTTTCGAGGCCTTTACGGCTAAGCAGCAGGCCCTGATCAAGGCGGGGGAAGGGGGCTGCACCTGCGACGCCTGTTGCAACATCGGCGCTTTGAAGCTCAAGGCCATCCTGCACTCGGGGCCGGTGGTGATGAAAAAGGTCCGCCAACTCGAGGAACTGGCGGGGGCCGACGTTATCCTGGCGCACCGGCTGCTCAAGAGCAGTGTCGCGGCCAGAGAGTACCTGATGGTCACAGAAAAATTTTATGAGATGGGGGGCGGCGTGCCAGACCGGGCACCGGAGTCCCATACCGACACCTTCGCCGAAATGGGCGACATCAAAACCCTGGTTTATTATCCAGCCACCGCGCCCCTTAATATCCCCGCCACCCCGCGTTTCACCCGGCCCGCAGCCATCGCCAGGGGCCTGACCCTCTTCTTCCGGCCCCTGTGGCGCCGGGTCACCTGGCAGCGCCAGACCTTCCAGAACCTGCCGCAGTAAGGCCCTCGTCAACCCATGCTCTTTTTTCATCTCCGGGGCCTTGCTCCCGGGGCTGTGGCGCGGCAGCAGGGGCGGCGCTATGCCGGCGGCCCGGCCAGCAGCTGTTCCAGTTTGGCGATGATCCGGGCGGGGTGGCTCCCGGGCCAGTAGAAGCGCCCGCAGCGGGGGCAGCGGCGAAACTCCGCCTGGCTGTGATAGACGTGTTCCGGGACGAGGCCCAGGGCCGCCTCCCGGGGCACCGGGGTGAGGAGGTCGTTACATTCCCCGCAGCGGCTCAAGGGGGCCAGGTCCCGGCGGGTTAAGGGGAGACGCCGGAAAACCTCCGCCAGTTGTTCTGCCGGGGCGTTGGCGTCGAGAACCAGGAGGTCGTCGCGGTTAAGGCGCCTCAGCCCCTCCCGCCTGGTGACGAGATAGGTTTCAGGCGCGGGGGCGGGCAGAGCGCTTTGGGCGGCGGGAAGGCTTACCAACCCGGCGTCGAGCCCGGCCAGCCGCAGCCATTTGACCAGGCCCCCCAGGGGCTGGTCCACCAGGAACTTCATGGCTGCAACGGCTGCTCCATTACCCGCGAGGGCCGCGGTATGGCCAGATCGGCGGGGGTCAGGGAGGGGTTGGGGGTAAATTCCTTGTAGGTCAGGCGGAGATCCACCTGGGGGCCGGCGGTGACCAGCTTGATCTGGGCGGGCCGGCCGGCGGCTACCTGGTTCCACTCCCCAAACTCGGCGGTAAAAACCAGTTTGCCATCGGCGCCATGCCATTCCTCTTTTTTGGGCTGGACCTCCGCGGCGCTCACCCACAGGCGCTCCTGGAGGGTGCCGTCCTTGCCCTGCCACTCCAGGAGATAGTCACCGGACTCGGGCTTCACTGAGGTCGGGGGACCCTGGCTCAGGGGCAGGTCCCCCGCCATGAGCCGCAGGGCCTGGGCCACCTTTACCCCGGGAGGGATAAACGAGGCCAGGTTGGTGGGTGTGGCCGGGCCCTTGAAAAGCTTGTCTTCCCGGGGGAACAGGACCTCCACCGTCTGGCCGTCGGTGAAGAAGCTCAGCGCCGCCCGCCCCAGGGGATCCTTGACGTCCACCCTCAGGGTTTCGGGGAACTTGCCCTTGATGAGCGCGGTGCCGGTGGCGTTTTGACCGGGAGAGAGCAGGGTGAGGCGCCCCTTGGCGGCAAAGGCGCTAAGGCCGCCCTGGCGCGCTTTGAGCTGGGAGTAGATCTGCTCCGGGGAGGCGGCGGCTACCGGCTGGGTCTTGGCCCGCGGCAGCATCCCCCGGCAGCCTGCCAGTATCGCCACTAACAAAATCAGGGTGACTAATCGGCATTTCATAGGAAGTTTCGCTGCAGCCGGCGCTCGATGTCTTCGATCTTTTGCCTGAGGCGGCGGACGTCGGGGTTTTCCAGGGTCAGGGCCTTGCGGTACATCCGCAGGGCGTCCTGATTACGGTTCTGTTTGAGATAGATGTCTCCCAGATGCTCGGCCACGGTGGCGTCGGTGGACAGCAGGCGGTTGGCCCGCTCCAGTTCCACCGCCGCCTTGTCGTAGAGCCCCTTCTTATAATAGACCCAGCCCAGGCTGTCGACGATCTGGCCGCTTTCCGGCCTGGCTGCCAGGGCCTTCAGGATCAGATGCTCGGCTTCATCCAGGTTGACGCCCTGTTCCGCATAGGCATAACCCAGGAAGTTCAGGATATCGGGGTTGTCCGGCTCCAGCTCCAGGGCCTTTTTGATGGCCTGAATGCTGGCCTCCCGGTTGTTCTCCTTCTCGTAGAGCAGCGCCAGCCGGGAATAGAGTTCGGCGGATTTGGGGTTCTGTTTCAACCCCTCCTGCAGGGTTTCAATAGCCCGGTGCCACAGGCCCTCCTCCTCGAAGAAATACGACAACGTGAGATAGACTTCTTCCCGTTCCGGGGCCAGGGCCTTGACCTCTTCCATGACTTGCCGGGCCTGATCCCTTTTCTTGCCCTGGAACAACAGGTAGGCCAGGCGCAGGCGGGCGGGGATGTAAAATTCGGAGGTCCGCTCGATCCCCTGGTACATCTGCTGGGCCTCACGGGCGTTGCCCTTCTCCTCCAAGGCGGTGCCGGCGAAATACCGCGCCTGGTTCTTGTATTGCGGCATGGTGGTCAGCGGCCGCAGCTCCCGGATGGCGTCGTCGTAATATTTCAATTCGAGGAAGATGAGCCCCACCTGCAAGGAGGCCGCGGGGCTATCCTTCTCCAGGTTCTTGGCCCGCTGGAAGGCCTTTAACGCCAGGCTCTGCTTGCCCGTCAACAGGTAAAGCCGGCCGATACTGGCCCAGGCCCGGGAACTGTTGGGCTGGTGCTCCAGGACCTTGCGGTACAGGGCCAGCGCCCGGGGGTATTGCTTCTCCTGCTCGAGGATCAGGCCCAGGTCGAACATGGCCGGCACGAATTCCGGGTCTTTGGCCAGGGCCTGGGTCAGCTCCCGCTTGGCCCGGTCCAGCTGGTTCATCTCCAGGTAAAAACGCCCCAGATAGTAATACCCCGCGGCCAGGTTGGGCTCTTGCTTCAGGATGCCCTGGATGGCGCTGATGGCCTTGGGAAATTGGCGCTGCTGAGCATACAGCGCCGCCAGGAAAAGCCTGGCCTCCCGGTTTTCCGGGTCGAGGGCGAGGACGTGCTCATAGCTTGCGATGGCCTCGTTGAGCTGATTTAAGCCCACGTGCAGACCGGCCAGGAGGAAATGGGCGTCGGCGTTTTTCGGGTCGATCTTGAGCGCCTTTTCCACGTGGGCCAGGGCGTTGTTGATCTCCCCGTGGCGCTGATACAGGATGGCCAGTTCAATCTGCAGATCCGCGGTATTGGGGTCGCACTTGACCGCCTCCTCGTACTCCCTTATGGCCCCGGGGCAATCATCATCCATCAGGTAGCGCTGGGCCTTCAGGTAGTGGAAATAGGCCTCGGATTTGTTGCTCTCTTCCTTGGGGGCCTTTTCTCCATGTTTTCCCAGGGCGACGCCGGGACGGATGGCTTGGAGGGTCTGGCAGCCTGCCCCGGCCAGGACCGCGCCGAGGAGGCATAGCAAAAGGATTTTGAGGGGCCGGTTTTTAACGCGGTCTTCGGGGACTACAGAATTCAACATGGCAGATATTTGTCAATCATGATGTTTTACTTGAAAACCTATCCTTAACTCGCCGGTGGACGCAATGAAAAATTTTTACCCTGTTTAAGCCGGGTGCTTCCCTGGAGCGAAGCTTGCCTGACCCGGCCCCCCCCATCCCCGGTTGAACATTTCTTAATCCAGGACGGAGGCGCGGTGCTCCTCCCAATCCGGGATTTCACTGCGGAGGAACTGCCTCAGTTTCTTGATGAGCCGGTCTTCGATCTGGCGCACCCGTTCCCTGGAGACCCCGTGGCGGACGCCGATTTCCTGGAGAGTCAGGGCCTTTTCTGCCAGGAGGCGGGAGTCCAGGATATCCAGTTCCTTGTCGCTCAGGATCTCCCGGAATTCGCTCAATTTCCGGCGGAAGACCTGCTTCAACTCGGCATCCGCCAGAATTTCCTCGACTTGCGGCTCGGTGGAGTGGAGGAAGTTCTTGTGAAACTCCTCGGAGCCCTCCTTCAAGGGCGCGTCCAGGGAGAGCTCCCAGCCCCCCAGGCGCTGCTCCATTTCCACCACGTCCTCCTCCCGGACATGCAGAACGTCGGACAAGAGCTTGGGGCCCGGCTCGTAGCCCAGGGCCCGGAGTTTTTCCTTCTCCCGCTTCAGGTTGTAGAACAACTTGCGCTGGGCCTGGGTGGTGCCGATTTTCACCAGCTTCCAGTTGTCCATGATGAACTTCAGAATGTAGGCCTTGATCCAGAAGCTGGCATAGTAGGACAGCTTGATGCCGCGATAGGGGTCGAATTTCTTGATGGCCTGCATGAGGCCGATGTTGCCTTCCTGGATCAGGTCGAGGAGATTCCGCATCCAGTATTTTTGAAATTCCAGGGCGATCTTGATGACCAGGCGGAGATTGCTGGTGATGAGTTTGTAGGCCAGATCCTTGTCGCCGGTCTCCCGGTAGCGCGCCGTCAGGTCTTTTTCTTCCTCCGGGGTGAGGAGCGTGAAGCGGTTGGCCTCCCTGAGGTACGTCTGCAGGAGGTCGAGCTCCGGGGGGATGGGCAGGGCGGCGGAAGCTTCTTCCTCCCCGCCCGGATGATCCACCTCAGGCTCCAAAACCTCCGGCGTTTCCTTGGAATACTTGGTGAATTCCAATTCCCGCTCGTCGTCCATGGGCCCCCAGGGTGTTGCGGGCCTCCCCCGGTCTTACCAGGTGAGGCGCATGGGAATTTTTTGCTGGTCCAGGTATTCCTTAATACCCTTGATGGTGTAGGTGCCGTAGTGGATCATGGAGGCGATGAGGGCCGCGTCCGCCCTGCCTTCGGTGAGCACCTCGGCCAGGTGCGCGGGGCGGCCGGCCCCCCCTGAGGCGATGACCGGGATGGAGACCGCCTCGGAGATCATGCTGGTGAGGGTTAACTCGTAGCCTTCCTGGGTGCCGTCGGCGTCGATGGAGTTAAGGCAGATCTCCCCGGCCCCCAGGCGCTCCCCTTCCTGAGCCCACCACAGGGCGTCGATGCCCATGGCGGTGCGGCCCCCGTGGATCACCATCTCGTAGCCCGACGGGATCTGGGCAGAGGCCTCCACCTTTTTCACGTCCATCCCCAAAACGATGCACTGGCTGCCGAACGCCCGGGCCCCCTCGGCGATGATGCCGGGGTTTTGCACCGCGGCGGTGTTGACGCTCACCTTCTCGGCCCCGGCCATGAGCACCTCCCGGATGTCCTCCAGGGCCCGAATGCCGCCCCCCACGGAAAAAGGGATGAAGATCTCCCGGGCCACCCGGCGCACCACGTCGATCATGATGTTGCGGCGGTCGCTGGACGCGGTGATGTCGTAAAAAACGATCTCGTCGGCGCCGTCCTCGTAGTACTGCCGGGCCATGGCCACCGGGTCGCCGATGTCGATGTTGCCCGCGAACTTGATGCCCTTGGTGGTTTTGCCGTCCCGGACGTCCAGACAGGGGATGATGCGCTTGCTAAGCATACGCACCGTCCCAGTCCAGGAAATTCTTCAGGATGGCGAGACCGAAGCGGCCGCTCTTTTCCGGGTGGAACTGGGTGGCCACCAGGTTCTGCCAGCCGATGGCGCTGGGGAACCAGATGCCGTGCTCGGTGATGCCCATGACCATGGAGGCCTCGGTGGGGTCCGGGTAAAAACTGTGCACAAAATAATATTCGGCGGTGTCGGGGAGGCCGGCGAATACGGGGTGGGAGCCGGAAAAGCTTACCCGGTTCCAGCCCATGTGCGGGATCTTGAGGCCGGGGGTGCGGGGCAGAGCCCGGGTGCGTCCCGGCACCAGCCCCAGGCAGGGGGTGTCGTTTTCCTCGCTGTAGTCCAGGATGATTTGGGCCCCGAGGCAGATGCCCAGGATGGGGATACCCCGTTCAAAAGCCTCCTTCAGGGCCTGATCCAGACCCCGGCTTTTGAGGGTCGACATGGCCACACCGGCGGCCCCGACCCCCGGGAATATCACGGCGCGGGCCTTGAGCACCATCTCCGGCCCCTCCGTCACCGTGCTTTCCACCCCCAGGGCCCTGAGACTGCGCACCACACTGGTGATGTTGCCGGCCTGGTAATCAATGACCACGACCACGTTTTTGCTGGTTCCCCGAAGAAAAGTCAGAAAATCCCCGATACCCTGAAAATGTATCAATCCGGAAGGGGTGCGTCAATATGATTATATCAGACTAGTGCAACGGGCCCGGGGACTTTTCTCGAACTGCGCCGCTTCCTGGAAAATTTCTCCAGACGGTCATATCAGGGAAACCCCCATCCAAGGACCCGGATTTTCCTTGACATAAGTACCGGGGCGTTTCTAAAATACGCTATCCTTCTGCCATACGGCCTGGTGAACCGGGCACGAGGATTCTTATCGGGGGGGAAAACCTATGAGAAAGTCCTGTGGTCGTCTTCTGGCCATCATCGTCGTGGTATCCATACTGCTGGCGCCCGGGGTCAACCCGGTCCTCGCCAACCCGCTCGGCGCCACCTCCACGGCCGTGGGCGTGTGGACGGGAATAACCGTGGCCGCGGCGACGGCCGCTTATATCGCCTGGGTCAACCGGCCCGCCAACCAGCCCGTGGACTGGAGCCCCAGGGGGCCCGGGGGCTGGTACGTGGGCGCTTACACCGGGGTCTCCTTTATCCCCACCAGCGACTGGCATTACAAGACCCCCAATTTTCAATTCAACGCCCAGACCCCCTACCCCACCACCGCCAAAGATATTGCCATGGGCACCTCCCCGGTGTTCGGCCTGAAATTGGGCTACTACTTTCACAAGGCCCCCCACTTCGGCATGGAAGGGGACTTTTTTTATTCCCAGCCCAGTATCCGTGAACAAACCGTGACGCTCACCACACCCTTTCCACCCAACAACGCCATCCCCGGCAACAAGGCCATCTTCCCCCACCAGACCGTCAATCAGTGGACCCTGGCCTACCACTTCATGGGCCGCCTGGGCTTCCTCAAAGACGACGAGGTCCCCTTCGGCCGCATCCAACCCTACGTGGGCATCGGCCCGGGATTTACGGTGATCTACGGCAAGTGGGACTCCGCCAAGAACTTCGGCATCGACGGGGTGGCGGGGGTGCGGTACATGCTGCGCAAGGACCTGTCGGTGTTCACCGAGTTCAAGTATAACCACCAGTTTGCCGTGGAAATCGAGCATTCGGCGCTGCAGCAGTTGCCCCCGGGGCACATTCAGCAGCGGGCCCTGGCCTCCTTCGACTATACCATGCTGACCTGGGCCGTGGGCCTGTGCTGGCATTTCTGGTAAGATCCTGGCCCCGCACGGCGTTTTGGCTTGACCGGGTTCTGCAGTTGGGCGATAAGAGCTTGTTATGAGGATGATCAGTAAAGGGGGAAACATGAAGAAACGGGGGAAGGTTGTTGCCATTGCCGCCCTGACCTTGGTGCTGGCCTTAGGGACCGCAGCCCAGGCCGCCATGTACGTGGAAGGCCTCCTGGGGGGCAACACCGCGGCCAGCCCGGCTTCGGGAACGGCCAAGCCGGCCGTCGGCTGGAGGTTGGGCTATTGGTTTGTCCCCGAGGGGGTCCTGGGTTTTAAATATCCCAAGTGGATGGAGCACCTGGGGTTTTACACCGATATCACCTTTAACCAGTTGGTCGTCAACCGACAGGACTTCCAGGGCACCGGCGACACCGCCACCTGGGCCTTTATGGCGGCGTTGCGGTGGGGTTTTTTTAAGGACCGGATTGCCCCCTTTGGACGGTTGCAGCCGTATGTGGGATTGGGTTTCGCCAATTTTCTCACCAGGTTCCCCGGCCAGACCAGTTCCAATGCCTCCATCGCCCTGGTGATGGACGCCGGAGTGCGCTACATGCTGTTGAAAAGGCTGTCCGTGGATCTTTTTTTCCGCTATCGCCACGCCGAGCAGAACATCTCCTACAATCTCTTCAGCGGTATGGTGGGCCTGGCTTACCATTTTTAACGAAGCCCGCCTGAACTGACAGGGTGGCCTGGCGCCGCCCTTTTTTTTTGCACCGGGGACCATGAAGCCGCCTCAGGGCGGCGCGTCCCCTGGCTTGCCCCGGCATTCTGTGTTATTTTTAGGCAAACCAACCTAACCCGAGCCTGTGATGAAATTGGTAACCGCCGCCCAGATGCGTGAACTGGACCGCCGCACCATCGAGGACCTGGGGGTGCCGTCCCTGGTGCTCATGGAGAACGCCGGCCGGGGCACGTACCAGGTCCTCCGCCGGGAATTTCCTGAGCTCGGCGGCCCCGTGGTGATCCTGGCCGGCCGGGGCAACAACGGCGGCGACGGCCTGGTGGTGGCCCGCTACCTGGTGAACGGCGGCTTCCCGGTCTCCGTCTTCCTCCTGGCCGCCCGGGACCAGGTCCGGGGCGACGCCCTGGCGAACCTGAAGATCCTGGAGGGCCTGGGGGTCAGGGTGGAGGAGGTCCAGGAAGAGGGGCGCCTCAATGCCGTGGTGCACCGCATGAGCCGCGCCGAACTGATCGTGGACGCGCTTTTGGGCACCGGGCTCAACTCGCCGGTGCGGGGTCTTCTGGGCCAGGTCATCGCCAAGGTCAACCAGGTGCGCCCAGAGGTTTTGGCGGTGGACATCCCCAGCGGCTTAAGCGCCGACACCGGGGAACCTCTGGGCACGGCCGTCAGGGCCCGGATCACGGTGACCTTCGGGTTTCCCAAGCTGGGGCAGATTGTGCCGCCGGGCCGTGACCTGACGGGGCGCCTGTGGCTGGTGGACATCGGCATCCCGCCCCAGTTCGCCCAGGACCTCGCCACCGAGATTCCCGACGCGGCCGAGATGCGGTCGCTGCTGCCGGCCCGGGCCTTCGGCAGCCACAAGGGCACCTTCGGACACCTGGTGGTGGTGGCGGGCTCCGCCGGCAAGACCGGGGCCGCCACCCTGAGCTCGGAGGCGGGGCTGAAAGCCGGGGCCGGCCTGGTCACCGCGGCGGTGCCGGCCAGCCTCAACGACATCCTGGAGGTCAAGCTCACCGAGGCCATGACCCTGCCCCTGCCTGAGGCCGATGGAGCCCGGGCCATGGGATTTCAGGCCCTCACCCCGCTTAATGAATTTCTGGCCGGTAAAAGTGCGGTGGCCCTGGGGCCGGGCCTCGGCACCCATCCCGAGACCCAGGCGGCGGTGCGGGAACTGGTCAGGCACTGCCCTGTGCCCATGGTGGTGGACGCCGACGGCATCAACGCCCTGGCAGGCCACCTGGAGATTTTGCGGGAGGCCGCCGGACCCAGAATCCTCACCCCCCACCCGGGCGAAATGGCCCACCTTCTGGGCACGACCACGCAGGAGGTGCAGTCCCGGCGCCTGGACACGGCCCGGGAGGTGGCTGCAGCCCACCAGGTGTGGGTGGTGCTTAAAGGCGCCCAAACCCTGGTGGCCGATCCCCAGGGCCGGGTGAGCCTCAACCCCACCGGCAACCCGGTTCTGGCTTCAGGGGGCACCGGCGATGTCCTCACCGGCCTCATCGGCGGTTTTCTGGCCCAGGGGCTCTCCCCCTGGGATGCCGCCCGCCTGGGGGTTTACCTCCACGGGCTGGCCGCGGATTACCTGGAGGCGGCCATCGGCCCCAGAGGCCACCTGGCCGGGGATCTCCTGAACTCCTTCCCGGAATTATTGAGTGAATTTTCCCAGGGCGAGTTTCCCCCTATAGAGGAAGATACATGCTTACGGCTCGTGACATCATGACCCGGGAGGTCATTACCATCCTTCCCGGGGCCAGCGTCGAGGACCTGGCCAAGCTTTTGAAGACGCACCGCATCAGCGGCGTCCCGGTGGTCGACCCCAAGGGCGTTCTGGTGGGGGTGGCCACCCAATCGGACCTGGTGCAGCGCAGCCAGGATCTCGATCTGCCGCCGGCGTTGAACATCCTGGACCTGCACCTGTTCTTGGAGACGCCGGCTCACTTCCAGAAACGCCTGGAAAAACTCCTGGGGGGGCGGGTGTTGGATGTTATGACCACCGAGCCCATCACCGTCGCCCCGGACACCCCCATCAATGACATCGCCGGCCTCATGACCGACAAGGGAGTGCATACCCTGCCGGTGGTGGAGCGAGGGAAAGTTGTGGGTGTGGTAGGGAAGCTCGACCTGATCCGGGGTATGGCCGGACCTGCGGCCGGGTGAAAAAGGTCCGGCTGGAAAGCCTGAGCCCCGCGGCCACCCGGGAGTTGGCCGCCCGCCTGGGGTCGCACCTGGCCCCGGGGGACCTGGTGACCCTCCGGGGGGAATTGGGGGCCGGCAAGACGGAGTTTGTCCGGGGACTGGCCCTGGGCCTCGAGGTGGACCCCGAGGCGGTGGCCAGCCCCAGCTTTGCCCTGGCCTATGAATACCAGGGGCGCTGCCCCCTGGTGCACCTGGACCTCTACCGCCTCCCGGACCTCGCCCCGGAGTTCCTCCCCGACCTGGAAGACTACCTCTTCGGCCCGCAGGTTACCGCGGTGGAGTGGGCCGAGCGCCTGGGGAACCTCCTTCCCCCGGACTACCTGGAGGTGGCCATCGCCATCACCGGCCCCTCTCAGCGGCAGATCAGCCTGACCGCGCCCGGCCCCCGGGGGGAGCAGCTCATCGCCCTGGCCGGGCTGGAGGCTGGAGAACCGTGAAGCATCCGGGCACAAAAATGGCTCACGGGTTTACATTCCACTGCAACAAACGGTAAGATAAGATGCTGAAACGGAGGGGCGATCAAACCCCAAAGGTTTCACCGTATTTTTCCTGACGGGAGCGCCTTACATGGCCAGAAAAAAACCCTTATCACGCGGGCCCAGGGAGTCGGAAGAAATCATCGGCGCCGCCCGACAGGCCCTGGATTACCTCCGGCCCTACCTGCCGTGGATTATCGGCGGAGTCGTGGCCCTGGTCGTGGTCCTCATCGCCTGGAGCGGCTACGCTTACCTGCAGAGCAGCCGGGAAGCCCGGGCCCAGGCCGCCCTGGACAAGGCCCGCCCGATGCTCAGCCAGCCCGAGGAGGCCGCCGGCGCCCTGGCGGCTTTGGACCCCATTATCAAAGATTACCCTTCCACCCGGGCGGCTCTAATGGCCCGGCTGTTCAAAGCTGATCTTCTTTACCAGACCAAAAAATATGCCGAGGCCGCCAAGGAGTATGAGGCAGTGCGGGCCTCGCTGGGCAATGACGACCCCTATGCCTGGAGCCCGTTTGTCACCGCGAGCCTGAGCTACTGCTATGAGGCCCAGGGCGAATACGCCAAGGCGGCCCAGACCTTGAAACCCGTGGCGGATGAAGCCCGCGGCAGCTACCAGTCCCTGGTCCTGGCCCACCTGGCCCTGCTTTACGACAAGGCCGGCAACCACAAGGAGGCTGCGGACGTCTGGGAGAGGCTCTTATCCCAAACCCAGAGCCCCGCCCTGAAATCCTACTGGCGGGAAAAGCTGGCCGCAGATAAATCCGCGCCGGCCAAGACTTTAGAAAAAAATTAAGCCCTCCGGAGGTTGGGGAAGGGAGTTTCAGGGAGGGGTAGCGCTCTTCGACCCCTGTCCCCCTCCTCAAACTGACTTTCTGAAAGGATTTACTCTCACCAGACCTCAGGCGTTTAAAATAAAAAAGGCTCCCGGGGGAGCCTTTTTTCATGGAGGCAAGTTTAACTAAAGATTATTGGACCCCGGGATAACCGGCTCCGGCGCCGGCTTTCTCGGCCGCCATCTTGGCTTTCACAATGGTGCTGTTATATTGTATCAATTCACCCAGATCCTGATTGGCGCTTTCACAGCCGGTGCCACATTTATAAGGTTCGATGGCGAGGCAGATATCCTGGACAGCGCAGACCCGGTTGACATAAATGTGGTAACCCTTGGCCTTAGGCAGAGCCTCTGCCAAATAGGTGTCGGCCTTGTCCAGCTTGTTTTCCTTAACCATTACAGCCGCCAAGTCGTTCAGGGCTACGGGGTTGCCCGGATCTTTTGCCAGAACTTTTTCAAATTCCTCCTGAGCTTCTTTGAACTTTCCAGCAACAAACAGACAATAACCTCGGGATATCATTGACTCAATGCTGCCGGTGATTTTTGCCGAGGGGCAAATCCCTTGGGCAAACGCCGCACTTGCGGTAGCAACAAATGTCAGAGCCAATAAGAATAACGATAACTTTAGAAGACATCCGTTTCATGTGCACCTCCTGATATTCGATGAGATTGATCATGGCCAGTTTATTCCGGCATCTGAGCCATATAACAATAAATAATACCTGCATTCCGGTTGTCAAGGGAGCAAATGGGTAACAAGTTATTCTTTTAGCCGGGGATCCACCGCCTCCCTGATACCTTCCCCCAGAAGATTGTAGCTCATCACGGTGATGAGGATGGCCAGGCCGGGAAAAACCGACAGCCACCAGGCGATTTCGATGTTGTCCTTGCCCGCGGTGAGGATGTTCCCCCAACTGGGGGTGGGGGGCTGGACCCCCAGGCCCAGGAAACTCAGGGCGCTCTCCGTGAGGATGGCCCCGGCCACCCCCAGGGTCGCCGACACCATCACCGGGGCCAGGGCGTTGGGGAGCAGGTGGCGCATGATCAGGCGCACGTCCGAGGCCCCCAGGGCCCGGGCCGCAGTGACGAATTCCCGCTCCTTCAACGACAGGAACTCAGCCCGCACCAGGCGCGCCACCCCCATCCAGCCGGTGAGGCCGATGACCACCATAATGTTCCAGATGCTGGGCTCAAGGAGGGCAATCACCGCCAGGATCAGGAAAAAACTGGGGAAGCACAGCATCAGGTCCACAAAGCGCATGAGCACCAGGTCCACCCAGCCCCCGTAATACCCGGCCGTGGCCCCCACGACGATGCCGATGAGGGTGGCCAGGCCCACCGCCACAAAACCCACCTTGAGGGATACCTGGGAACCGAAGATGATGCGGGATAAAACATCTCGCCCCAGGGGGTCGGTGCCCAGCCAGTGCTTGGCGCTGGGGGGCATCAGGACCTCCTTGAGGTCGATAAAACCGGGGTCATAGGGGGCCAGCCAGTGGGCAAAAATGGACACCAGGAACAGCCCGGCCACCAGGATCAGGCCGCTCATGGCCAACTTGTTGCGCCACAACCGCGCCCAGAATTCGCGTCGTTTCATAGCGTTTGTTTTAGTGGGGAAGGGGGCTAAGGGCCAGAGGGCCCTTACCCCCTCCCCACACCCCCTCCCCCAATCCCTCAAAGGGGGTAGGGAGGGGAGCTTGAGGGGAGGGCGGGGGACCCACCGGTCCCCTGACCCTCCCCTCAAAACAATCCTTTACCCCGTGCGGATTCTCGGGTCCACCAAGGCGTAGCCCACGTCGGCCAGGAGGTTGCCCACCAGGGTGAGGACCGCGCCGATGACCAGTTCCCCCATGACCAGGGGGTAGTCCCGGGCCATGACCGCGCCATAGAACAGCTGCCCCATGCCGGGGATGGCGAAAATGGACTCGAAGATGACGCTGCCGCCGATGAGGCCGGGCACGGACAGCCCCAGCATGGTGATCACCGGGAGCAGGGCGTTGCGCAGGGCGTGTTTGAAAATGACGACGCGTTCCGGCAGGCCTTTGGCCCGGGCCGTGGTGATATAATCCTGGCGTATCACCTCCAGCATGTTGCCGCGCATGTAGCGGCTCATGCCCGCCAGCCCCCCGAAGGCCGCCACCAGGACCGGCAGGGCGATGTGCGCCACCAGGTCCTGAATCTTCTGCCAGAAGGTAAGCTGGTGGAACCCCAGGGAAGTCAGGCCGGAGATGGGGAGCCAGTCGAGGTACACCCCGAAGAGCATCATGAGGAGCAGGGCCAGCCAGAAGGTGGGCATGGCGAAGCCGAAGAACACCAAAAGCGTCGTGCCCCGGTCAAACCAGGAGTGCGGGCGCACCGCCGCGACAATGCCGATGGGAATGGCCACCAGGAGAATGATCAGCAGGGACAGCAGGTTAAGCGAGATGGTGATGCCGATGCGCTCTTTGATCTTGTCCAGGACGGGACGGCGGTCAGGCGAAAAAGACCGGCCGAAGTCCAGGAGAGTCATGCGCTTCAGCCAATCCCAGTACTGCACCATGAGCGGCTTGTCCAGGCCGTAGAGCTCCCGGAGGCGCTTCTGGGCCTCGAGCGATACCTTGGGGTTCATGGTGGTCTGGAGTTCCACCGGCGTTCCCGGGGCCAGGTGAATGACCACAAAGGACACCAGGGTGATCCCCACCAGGAGGGGCACCATCAGGAGCAGACGCTTGGCTATGTAGGTCCACATACCGGACCCTGAAAAAACTCCGCCCGAGGTCTTCAGGCGGAGCCTCAGGCATTAGAATAAGTTAGCGGATTACTGCTGAAAAGGGTTGACCAGGTGCACCGGCACCTTGGCGCTGGCTAAAACCTTGCGGGCCACGCCGCCGAACTCGGGACTCGCGGCCTCCAGTTCATCGCCGCCGCGGCCGTGACTGCTGAGGACCACCATGTCAGCCTTTTCCTTTTTGATGGCCTTCAGGATTTCCCCCGCGGGGTCCCCTTGTACCAGACGCACCTCGAACATGGGACAGGCCTTGAGCTCGGCCTCGCAGATGGTCTCCAGCTTTTTCTTGGCCTGGTCCTTTTCCCAGCTCTGGAAATGGCCGAGGTGCTCTTCGCTGGGATATTTCCCGCCATAAGGAAGCAGGTTCATCAGATCCACCCCGACATAAAGAACGATCACCTTGGCCTGGTATTTTTCAGCCAGGGAATTTACATGCGGCGCGGCCTTTAAGGAAAGTTTCGAGAGGTCGGTGGGCCACAGGATGGTGCGCACGTTCATGGGCAGGCTCCTTTTCGCTGAATCAGTCTCCCGCTATCAGGGAATCATCATGAGAAAAATAACACATTCGCCAAAATTTGGAAGGATTTTCCGCCGGATTATCGGCCTAATCGGGTGGAAAAGCTTGCGCCAGCGGCTTTTCTGCACCCGGTAAAGCAACGCCGCCTTGACACCGCCAGCACGCTTCCCTTAAGGTAAGGAGACTTGCACGGTTTGGCCAGGGGGAATTTTGCCAGGTTCAGTATCCTTGCCTGCAGGGGTGCACCCGCATGTGTGGGCTCCTATGGGTCCGCCCCGGCCAGAAATAAATATCGGGAGAAAAACATGCGTGCCGTGGTACAGCGGGTGACGGAGGCCTGGGTGCGGGTCGCCGGCGTTGAGGTGGGGCGCATCGGCCCGGGGCTGCTCATCCTGGCGGGGGTGGCGGCGGACGACGGCCAGGGCGACGTCACCCTCATGGCCCAGAAGCTCGCGCACCTGCGCGTCTTCTCCGAGGGGGAGCGCCTCCTGCACCTGTCCCTCCTGGACACCGGCTTTGAGGCCCTGGTGGTCAGCCAGTTCACCATCCTGGGGGACTGCCGCAAGGGGCGGCGCCCCTCCTTCGACCTGGCCGGCCCCCCGGAACTGGCCGAAAAGCTCTACGAGGACCTGGTGGCCGCGCTCCGGGGCCTGGGGCTCAGGGTGGCCACCGGCCGCTTCCGCCAGATGATGGAGGTGGGGCTGATCAACGACGGCCCGGTGACCCTGCTCCTGGACACCAGGAAGGTCTTTTGAGGGGGATGGGTGCTGGGGGGAGCAAGCAGTTGCCGGCGCTCCAGACTTATCTCCTCCCGGGCCGGGTTCCCCACAAAAAAGGGCCAGGCCACCGCGGCCTCGCCCCTTTCTTTTCCCACCGTTAACCGAGCCTCATCCGGCGAGTATAAAAATCACCCGTACTGAAGCAAGCTCTTTCGGCCTTATTGCGCCCCTTGACTGGTCATCAGGGGGGGGATGGGCCTCTCTGAGCTGCAGACCCGTTTCCGGCGCACCCGCTTTTTGTATTTCTGATAACACGGCTCCTCGGCCGGACAGGGCCCGGGCCCGTTGATGTCCACCATGAAATCGTAATTTTTGCACATGTAACAGAAGGCCTTGGGGGTGACGGTGACCCACTGGCACCCGAAGGGATTGCCCTTGTAATAGGGGATCACCTCGAATTTCGGGTCCCAGACCACGTATTCGATCCAGCCCCGGGCCGGGACGATGAGGGTGCCCATGCTGTTCTGCGACGGTATGGAGAACTCGCAGGCGGTGTTGTTCTTGATGACGCCGGTGTAGGGCGGCAAGGTGGACGGCCCCATGGATACGGCGTTGGCCGACGTTGCCAACAGCAGGGCAATCATTGCCGCCAGCACCGCTACGGTGATGTTCTTGCTTGGCATGCCTCCCTCCTAGTCGTTCAGGTCCACGGCCTCCCCGGTGAGAGCCGCCACCTCCTCCAAAAGGGCGGTGAGCAGCTCCTTCTCCGGGACCTTCCTTACCAGTTCGCCCCGTTTAAACAAGGCCCCTACTTTTTTCCCCCCGGCGATGCCCACGTCAGCCTCCCGGGCCTCTCCCGGGCCGTTGACGATACAACCCATGATGGCCACCTTGATGGGGGTGGCGAGGCCTCGCAGGCGGCGTTCGGCCTTTTCGGCCAGGCTGAAGAGGTCGATCTCGCAGCGGCCGCAGGTGGGGCAGGAGATGAGTTCCACCCCCCGCTCCCTGAGATGCAGGGCCCGCAAAATTTCGTAGGCCACCCGCACCTCTTCTTCCGGGTCCCGGGTCAGGGACACCCGGATGGTGTCGCCGATGCCCTCGGCCAGGAGGATGCCGATCCCCAGGGCCGATTTCACCGTGCCGGCAATCAGGCCGCCCGCTTCGGTGACCCCCAGGTGGAGCGGATAGTCCACCCGGCGGGACAATTCCCGGTAGCTCTGGATAGTAGTAATAACATCGGAAGATTTCAAGGAAATTTTAAAATTAAAAAAGTCCCAGTCCTCAAATATTTTCACCCAGCGCCCCGCGCTTTCCACCAGGGCCGCAGCCGTGGGCGAGCCGTACTTGGTGAGCAGGTCCGCCTCCAGCGACCCGGCGTTCACCCCCAGGCGCAAGGGGATGCCCCGCTCCCGGCAGGCCTCCACCACCATTTTGGTTTTTTTGGCCCCCCCCAGGTTGCCGGGGTTGATGCGCAGGGCGTCCGCCCCCGCCTCCAGCGCGGCCAGGGCCAGGCGGTGGTTGAAATGAATGTCGGCGATGAGGGGCACCGGGCTGTGCGCCTTGATTTCCCCAAAGGCCCGGGCGGCCTTCTGGTCGGGGATGGCCAGCCGCACGATCTCGCAGCCCGCCGCGGCCAGGCGCTCCACCTGGGCCACCGTCAGGGCCACCTTCCGGGTGTCGGTGTTGGTCATGGACTGCACGGCGACAGGGGCGCCGCCGCCGATCTGCACGGGCCCGACGAAAATGGGCCGGGTGGGTCTGCGCTGGGTATTTTCCATAATTTTCAGGAGAGGGTTTGATATGCCTTAAACAGATGAGCACTCTTGGCAAAACCGTTTTTTGGTCATGCTGAACGCCGTGAGGGATCTCAAGGCCGTGACAATTCGAGGTCCGGCGCGCCGCTCAGAGTGACTTTTTTTCCCAAAACGCGGGATAGAAAAAGGTTATAGAGCTTGTTACCTAATCCGCTAATATTTTGAAATTATAGAAAATTCCGGATGAAATATCAATAATCCGATCGTCTCCAGAGTAATGGAATCCAGCAGCATATTCTCAGTAATCCTTCTTTATTAATGATTTTCAGAGATTATCCTTATCATCATCCCCAATAGGGCGATTTAGGCGGGATGGGGGCCGGATGCTTCCGTTCTAGTGCCGCTTGGCAAACGGCACAATATCGCCAAGTATCCCTGTAAATGCCATCGGCTATCTCTATTGAATACATGTTATGTTCCGCAACCGGTTTTTTGCAACTCACAGATTTTTATAGGGAAATGGCAGGCAGAGTCCGCCTTGTGACCTTGCGCCACTTGCCACTCTAGCAAAGGTGGCACCGTGTGCCAGTACGGGAAGGACACGGGGTGGAGTTAGTTCGAGTAACTTCAGTCGGCACCCGGGCATGGCGAGCCATGCCTCTACAGAAAAATTCCCTGTTTGAATACAGCAAGTCAATTTTTTTTGTTCCTCTCACCGGATAGGTAACTGAAACCATCCCACCCGGCATTTCTTGCCGGGTAACCGCAGCGGATTTTGCCGGTTGCCTCCATGGCCATTGAGCTTTTTTCAATAAAGTTCCCGTATTTGCTGGCTTATAACCATGGCATCGATTTTGCTTTTATGCCGCCTGAAGATCTAACGCCGGATACAGGCTACGGATACACAGGATATGCAAACATTCAGTCCAAGTCCAGCCATGCTGTTCCCCTCCATGGGGCGAGGCGCCGACACCGCAGCGCCCCCGGCGCAGGATTCCTTCCGGGAGGTTCTGGCGAACCGCTTGCAGGCCGCCATGAACTCCCGGGACCGCGCCGCCAGGGGAACCGCCGGCCGGACCTCGGGGGTGCTTACCTCCCGGCCCGCCGTCAGCCGGAGCGGTCTTGGCACCAGGCACGCCACCGCGGCGGGGTCAAACACTGGTGCATCCCATCAGATTACTCCTTCCCGGGAAAGAAAGACCCAGGAGCAGGGGCACCATACCCACGACAACAAGCCCCAAACCCAGGCCGCATCGGCAGCGGGCACCAGCCAGGGGCAATCCACCACTTCTTCCAGCCAAAATTCCCAGGGCAACGCCGGCACCGACCTGCCCCAGTCCCTGCGCGATTTCCTGGCCTTCCTGCAATCTTTGCCGGGGGGGTCGCTGAAAATTCCCCAGGAGCAGGCGCCGGCCGTATCCTCCTTCCTGGTGTCCGCCGGCCTCCCCCAGGCCGAGGTGGACCGGCTGCTCACCCCATCCAGTTCCGGGGAGACGAGCCTCACCGCCGCTGACCTTATGGCGGCCTGGCAGCAGTCCCACGGGCAGGGCCAGGGCATTGCCGGCGGCTCTGGACCGGCGTCTACTCAGGCCACGGCCGCGCTCCCGGCTGCCCCCACCCAGGCCCAAACCTCCCAGGATATCCGTCAGAACCCGGATTACCGGGCCCTGTGGGAGCGCCTCACCCTGCCGGACAGCCTGCTTCCCACCCTGCGCCTGGCCCTGGCCAATCTCGGGGGCACGCCCGAAGCCCTGGCCCAACTGGACAAAGAGGCCCAGGGACACGGCATCCCCCTGACCCGGGTCTGGGGGATCCTGCAAAACCTCCAAAACGGCCAGACCGGCAATAGCGCCGGCGTCCAGGGCGGGGCGGCGGCCGGGGCCGCCAATGCCCAGGCTGCGGTCATCGGCCAGCAGACGGCGTCGGGGGCGGAAATGCAGGACTGGCGGCAGATGCTCCTGCAGGCGGGGCTCCCGCCCGAGGTCGTGGACCAACTGGCGGGGCGGACCTCCCCGGTAACCGAGGAGCAGTTGAAACACAACCTCCTGTCCATGGCACCCCCCGAGGAGGGTCCCCCGGTCATAGACCACCCCAAGCCTCTCTATCTCCCGGGGAACCTGCGCATGCGGCCCTTTTTCTGGCAGAGCCAGACCGGCGGCGAGCAGCCCCAGGAGCAGGCGCAGGCCCAACTGAACGGCGACGGTACGGAAGCCAGGGGGCAAAATTCATCCCAGCAACTGGCCGCCCTGGCCGCGGCCGCGGCTCCGGCCCAGACCCTGGCCATGCCGGCGTTTGCCGCGCAGCTTGAGGGGCTGGCCCAGGCCGTGCCCCAACCCGGCTCCTCCACAGGAGAGACATCGGCAGTGTGGGGGCCTTTTTCCCCGGATATTCAGGAACCCCTGTGGGCCCAGCTGCAGTCCGGGGTGGTCTCCAACCTCAGCCAGGGTGAAAACCAGGTGACCATCAGCCTCACCCCCCCCGACATGGGGCAGATCCAGCTCTCCCTGCAGCTGAACGGCCAGGATCTGGCGGTGACCGCGGTGGCCACCCGCCCCGAAGTCGCGGCCATGGCCAACCAGGCGATGCCCCAGCTGGCCGAGGCCCTGGCCCAGCAGGGGTTGGTCCTCACCCAGTTCCAGGTCCACGTCCAGGGTCAACCCGGCAGCCCGGTGGCCCCGGTGGCCGCCAGCACCCGGCAGAAAGGCAGCGAACCGGAGGGGAATCTCTCCACTCCGTCCCGCCGCCGCGCCGGCGAAGTGAACCGTTTTGTTTGAGCAGTGAAAATCAGGATGAAGGTTGATTAAGCAGGCATCTTAAATCAGGGGGCGATCATCGTGGACACCAGCGCCGCATCCAGTGCCACCGCCGCAGCCGCGGCTGCAGGCACCGGCAGCAGTACCAGCTCCAGCCTCACCGGCTCCATCAACATGAACAAAAACGATTTTCTGCAGCTCCTCATGGCCCAGCTGCAGAACCAGGACCCCATGAGCCCGGAGGACCCCAAGGACTTCGTGTCTCAGCTGGCCCAGTTCAGTTCCCTGGAGCAGCAGATCAACTCCAACCAGAACCTGTCGGACCTGTCCACGGCCATCAAGAGCCTCCAGCAATCCCAGAGCATGGCCCAGGGCGTCTCCCTCCTGGGGAAAACGGTGCAGGGCAATGGCAGCACCATCTCCGTGGCCGGCGGCCAGGCCTTCGACGGATCCTTTCAGCTGCCCAAGGCGGCAGCCCAGGTGGCGGTGGGCATCTTCGACTCCACCGGCAAACAGGTGGCCACCCTGAACCTGGGGTCCCAGGCCGCCGGAACCCGCACCTTCTCCTGGGACGGCAAGGACAGCAGCGGCAAGCAGGTCGCCGACGGGACTTACGCCTACCAGGTGGCGGCCCAGGACAAGGGCGGCAACGCCATCCAGGCGGACAACCGCCTCACCGGCACCGTGCAGCAGGTCTACCAGAACTCCCAGGGCATCTGGGTCACGGTGAACGGCCAGCAGATGCTGTTGAACAGCGTCGTCTCGGTATTGGACGGTTCTTAACCAATTAAACGGAAATTTCCGGGTTGGCCGCGCCAACCCGCCAGGACAATCGCGAGGAGGGGTCGGTCATGTCACTTTCCACCGCCATGTACAGCGGCTTGAGCGGTTTAAACAGTTTCGGCGAAGCCATGAGCGTGGTGGGCGACAACATCGCCAACCTGAACACCACGGGCTTCAAGTACAGCAGCGTGCACTTCGAGGACCTCATGTCCCAGATGATCCCCACCGGCTCCGGGCCCGGGCAGGTGGGCCGGGGGACACGCATCGACGACGTCAGCACCATCTGGCAGCAGGGCTCTTTGGAAAACAGCTCCAGCGACACCGACGTGGCCATCACCGGGACCGGCTTCCTCGTGGTTAAGGACGCCAACACCAATGGCCTTTTTTACACCCGGGACGGCCATTTTTCCCTGGACAAAGACGGCGACCTCATCAACTCCCAGGGTGATCGCGTGCAAGGGAAGGCCATCGACCCCACCACCGGCACCCCTTCCGGAGTCGACACCGACATCATTCTGAGCCAGAATTACTCGGCCCCCAAGGCCTCCACCAAAGTGGACATGGTCTTAAACCTGAACGCCAATGCCGCGGTGGCCGACCACTACGACTCGTCCATCACCGTGTATGACAATCAGGGCAACTCCCATACCCTGGACATGACTTACACCAAGGCGGCCACCGACGACTGGGGGGTGACCGGCACCCTGGACGGCACCGACATCACCGGCAACATCACCGACCAGGGCGGCGGCGGCCCTACCGATATGACCTTCAACGCCAACGGCACCATGATTGGGGGGGGCTTGTACGCCGTCGATCTGAACTCCTACAACATCGGCCCCGTCAACCTGAACCTCACCGGCACGGCCGGCGGCAGCACCTCCCAGTACGCCGCCTCCTCGGTGACCAATTACACCTCCCAGGACGGCTACGGTCCGGGCTTTCTCCAAAGCATCTCCATCAACAACGAAGGCGTCATCACCGGGAACTACAGCAACGGCCAGATCATCCCCCAATACCAGCTCACCCTGGCCCGGTTCAACGCCCCCAGCAAACTCCACCGGGAGGGCAGCAACCTGTACTCCGAAACCCAGGATTCCGGGGTGCCCCTCACCGGCAATCCCGGCACCAACGGCCTGGGGACCATTGCCTCCAACTCCCTGGAGCAGTCCAACGTGGACCTGAGCAATGAATTCGTCAACATGATCCTTTTCCAACGGGCCTTCCAGGCCAACTCCCGCATCATCACCACCACCGACACCTTGATGCAGGAGGTCCTGGACCTCAAACGGTAAGTAGCATGGCTGAAAAATGTTGGAAGAAGATGTTAAGACATAAGGGGCGGGGTCAGGGCTTCAGCCCCTTTTTTTACTCGGCTTTTTTGGCCAGAAAAACCAGCTGGGGGAGTTTCTTTCCGCCCATGAAGGGGATGGGAGTCTGGATGGTCTCCAGGCGCAGGACGGTGTAGCGGGGGAACAACCCGGCCAGGGACTCCGGGGTGGGGAAATGGTGCACCAACTCGCCGTCGGGGGTGGCGATCTTCACCAGGGTGCCGGGCTCCAGCTCCACCGTGGCCGGGAGGCGCACCAGATCGGCGAACTCCCGGGGAGAAACGTAAATGAACAGGAACCCCCCGGGCTTGAGCACCCGGTCCAGCTCCATACAGTAGGCCGCCACGTCCCTGGCGTAACCGTGGTTGATGACGTTGACGCTCAAGGCAAAATCGACGCGGTCCCCGGGAACCGGCAGGCTCTTGAGATCGGCCTGGACCAGCCGGGCCGCACCCGTTAACCCGCCGGGGAGCTGCCGGCCCAACTCCTTCAGGACCCCCCACTCCCGGTCCACCCCCAGGACCTGAAAGCCCGCCGCCGCCAGGGGCACCATATGCCGGCCGGCGCCGCAGCCGGCGTCCAATACCCGCCGCACCCCACCGGCCTGCAACTCCGGCACGAGCGCCATGACCTCCGGGTTGGGAGGTAGGCGCTGCATCTCCGGGTCGGCAAAAATTTCTCCCCAGTCAGGCATAACGTCTCCAAGATTGGGAGAGGGGGCCAGGGGTCGCGGACCCCTGCCCCCTCTCCCCCAACCCCCTAAGATATTTTGACGATATCAAGGCTGGGTTTCGATTTCCCCACAGCTCAGGGAGGATTGGCAGGGAAATTTTAGGGCCTGAAGTTTCTTTAAAAGACTCACTCACATATTCCATTATATCCTAAAATCATTGCCCTCTCTTACCCGCTTACGGTTATAATCAGGCGGGGCCGGGGGGTAACACTCCCGGCGCCGTCTTACCCTTAAGGGATTGGGGGAGGGGGTTTGGGGCCGCCGCCCCTTAGCCCCCTCCCCCAAGAATACACATTTCGAGGTGCACCATGATTGCCCGGTACAGTCGCAAGGCGATGGCCCATATATGGTCGGAGGAAAACAAGTTCGCGGCCTGGCTGAAGGTGGAGCTGGCGGCCATGTCAGCCCTGGCGGAGGCTGGCATTATTCCCGCCGAGGTCCCTGAGCGGGCCAGGGAAAAAGCCGAGTGCGACCCGGAGCGCATCCTGGCCATCGAGAAGGACACCCATCACGACGTGGCCGCGTTCGTGGACCAGGTAGCCTCCTGCCTGGGGGAGGACGGCCGCTACTTCCACTTCGGCCTCACCTCCTCGGACGTCCTGGACACCGCCCTGGCCCTGCGCCTCAAAGAGTCCGCCGACCTGCTCATCGCCGGCCTGGACGAGTTTCTGGCGGTCCTCAAAGACAAGGCCTACGCCTACAAGGACCTGGTCATGGTGGGACGCACCCACGGGGTTCACGCCGAGCCCATCACCATGGGCCTCAAGTTCGCCCTGTGGTACGCCGAGTTCCAGCGCCAGCGCCAGCGGATGGTCGCCGCCCGGGAGTCCGTGAGCGTGGGCAAGCTTTCCGGCGCGGTGGGGACCTTTGCCCATCTCCCCCCGGCGGTGGAAGCCGGGGTCTGCGCCCGGTCTGGGGCTCGCGCCCGCGCCCATCGCCAGCCAGGTTATCCAGCGGGACCGCCACGCCCACTACCTCACCACCCTGGCCCTGATCGGGGCCAGCCTCGAGAAGGTGGCCACGGAGATCCGGCACCTGCAGCGCACCGAGGTGCGGGAGGCCGAAGAGTCCTTCGGGGCGAAGCAAAAAGGTTCATCGGCCATGCCCCACAAGCGCAACCCCGTGCTCACCGAGAATATCTGCGGACTGGCCCGGGTGCTGCGGGGGCATGCCGTCACCGCTCTTGAAAACGTGGCCCTGTGGCACGAGCGGGACATCAGCCACTCCTCGGCGGAGCGGGTCATCATCCCGGACAGCAACATCCTGCTGGACTTTATGATGCACCGCTTAAAGGGCGTGTTGGCGAACCTGGTGGTGTATCCGGAAAACATGCGGGCCAACCTCGAGTCCAGCCGGGGGCTGGTGTTCTCCCAGGGGCTGCTCCTGGCCCTGGTGAACCAGGGCCTGACCCGGGACGGGGCCTACCGCCTGACCCAGCGGGTCGCCATGCAGGTCTGGGAGGAGGGGGGCACCTTTAAGGAGCGGGTCCTGGCCGACCCGGAGATCGGCAAATATTTATCCACCGCCGAACTGGAGGAACTCTTCGACCTCAAGCACCACCTGCGCCACGTGGACGAGCTGTTCCGGAGGGTGTTCCCCGCATAGACAAATCCCGGCGAATGACTATATTTAAGGCATCAGCCTGAACTCTGCGGCACACTCCTGTCCACTGTGCCCCTCCCGTTCAACTTTCACTTAAGAAGGGGTTGACCATGCGCACGTCACGCTTCGGAATCGGGGCCATCAGTCTCTGCCTGGCGGCAATGCTGGCCTGTGCCGCGGGGCCGGCCTGGGCGGCGCCTCTCGTGGTCACCGGGAAAGACAACGGCAAAACCCTCACCCTGCCGGTGGGCCAGGAGTTGGTGGTGGACTTGAATCTGGGCGCCGGCCAGTACGTGCTGGCCCCGGACTTTGACGCCTCCATCCTGGCTCTGATGGGCCAAACCATTAGTCCACCAGCGGCTCCCAGGGCTCATCCTCCCGGGTGGTCTACACTTTTCTGGTGAAGGCGCCCGGCCGGACCGACGTGGTGATCACCACCCGGGGCTCTGAAAAGAAGGGAAGTCAGCCCGAGCCCCTCCTCAAGGTGAAGATTGTCGCTACCGGGGGCGGGCTGGGGGTTTAGCGAGGACCGCGGTGGCCGCTAACGCCAAGGCGGCGGCATGGCTCCGGGTCTGGAATTTTTACTTCGACTCGATGTAGGCGTAGGCGGAATGGTTGTGGATGGACTCGAAGTTCTCGGACTCCACCGCGAACCAGGTGAAGTTCTGGTCTTTACTCAATTTGTGGGCGATCTCCCGGACCACGTCTTCCACGAACATGGGGTTGCTGTAGGCCTTCTCGGTGACGAACTTCTCGTCCTGGCGCTTTAACAGGGCGTAGACCTCGCAGGAAGCCGACTCCTCCACCTGCCGGATCAGGTCCTCGATCCAGAAAAACCGTTTGAAGCGCACCTGCACCCGGACTTCCCCGCGCTGGTTGTGGGCCCCCACCTGGCTGATCTCCTTGCTGCAGGGGCACAGGGTGGTGATGGGCACGGTGATCCCCACCACCAGGTCGATCTGGCCATCCCCGTCCAGGGAACCCTTGAAGGTGCAGATATACTCCATGAGCCCCCGGGACCGGCTCACCGGCGCCGGCTTGTCGATGAAGTAGGGGAAGGTCATCTCGATGTGGGCGCTCTGGGCGTGGAGGCGTTTGCGGGTCTCTTCCAGGATGACTTCGATGTTGCGGATGCTGATGTCCCGGCGGCACTCGGAGAGGATCTCGATGAAGCGGCTCATGTGCGTGCCCTTGTGCCGGTGGGGCAGATTGACGTACATGTTGATCTTGGCCACGGTGTGCTGGGTGCCGTTGAACTTGTCCAACACCACGATGGGGTAGGAAATGTTTTTGACCCCCACCTTGTCGATGTCGATGGTGCGGGGGCTGGGACGCTTCTGCACGTCGGCGATGACTTCCGCGGCGCCGGCTTGGGGAAGTGGCAAGTTGGGTGGGGCCATGGGCGGTTTGTCTAAGCTACAAAATTCAGAGATTTGTTTACTATATCACATTCTTTATTAAAACTGTTTCGCCCCGCATATTTTCCCTGATCTCAGGAGATCAAGTGTACCGGAAACGCTCGGCCACGGCCCGGGCATGCAGGGGCAGGCCCTCGGTTTCGGCCAGGAGCACCACGTTGTCCTTCAAGCCCGCCAGCCCCTCCCGGGACAGGTGCTGAAAGGTGGGCTTCTTGATGAAGTCGTCCACCGACAGGCCCGAAAACATGCGGGCGCAGCCCCCGGTGGGCAGCACGTGGTTGGTGCCGCTGGCGTAGTCCCCCACCGGCACCGGGGCAAAGGACCCCAGGAAGATGGAGCCGGCGTGCTCGAGCTTCGGGAGCATGGCGAAGGGGTCCCGGGTCATGATCTGCAGGTGCTCAGGCGCATAGCGGTTGGCGAAATTAAGGGCCTCGTCCAGGTCCCGGGTCACCAGGACCGCGGAATTTCCCTGTATGGCCGCTTCCAGGATTTCCCGGCGGGGGAGGTCCGGCAGTTCGGTGAGGATCAGGTCCACCACTTTCCGGGCCAATGCCTCGGAGGGGGTGACCAGCACCGCGGCGGCATCCGGGTCGTGCTCCACCTGGGAAAGAAAATCCGCCGCCACAAAGCGGGGTTCGGCCGCGTCGTCGGCCACGATGAGGGCCTCACTGGGGCCCGCCGGGGAGTCGATGTCCACCTCACCAAAGACCAGGAGTTTGGCTGCGGTGACGTACTTGTTCCCCGGCCCGGTGATTTTGTCCACCTTGGGCACAAGATCGGTGCCGTACGCCAGGGAGCCGATGGCCCAGGGGCCGCCCAACCTGAACAGGCGGTGGGCTCCGGCCAGGTGCGCGGCCACCAGGGTGGCGGGGTTCACGGCCATATCCTGGCCGGGCGGGGTGCAGGCGATAATTTCTTTAACCCCGGCAACCTTGGCCGGGATGATATTCATGAGGGCGCTCGAGGGGTAGCTCGCCAGGCCGCCGGGGATGTAGCAGCCCACCCTGGGAATGGGCCGCACCAGCCTGCCCTGCCAGGATGCCGGGGCGGATCTCCACGGCCCACATCTCCCGCTCCCGCTGGGCCTGGTGGAAGGCCTCGATATTGGCGGCGGCGGCCTGCAAGGCTTCGAGGACCCGGGGGTCGAGGCTCTGGTAGGCGGCGTCGATCTCGGCGGGGCTTACCTCCAGCCTGCCGGTGGCCAGATCGGCCTGGTACTGGCGGTGCCAGCGCAAGCTCTCCCCGGTGAGGAGGCCCTCGGCGTCCCCGCCCCGGCGCAGGGCCGTGAGGATTTTGCGCACCTCCTCCAGGACCTGGCTGACGTTTTCCCGGGAACGGTTCAGCAGGTGGTTGAGCCGGTCCGCGGCCAGGTTTTCCAGGTACTCCACCTGCAAGACTGCCATCACGAGCCCCCGCTGGTCAGAAAAATGTATTGCATCAGGGCAATTATATATGATTGTTCTATATAGCAAAAAAATATTTTTGATTATCTCTTTGGCTCGACAAACGACATAATCAAAGTTTAGTGGGGCAGGGAGCTAAAGGCCGGTTGGCCCTTACCCCAAGAGCCGCATCCCCAAAGGAGAAACCATGGCCCGTAGAAAGCGCAAGCGACCGCAGGGGGAAAAGAAGCTCCTGGAAATCCTGGGCCAGGCCGGGCGGCCCCTGTTGCTGCAGGAAGTCCTGAAGCTGCTGGACCTCTCCCCGGAGCAGGGCGCCTGGGTGCAGGAGGGTTTGGAGCGCCTCTTGGCCCGGGGCGACGTGGTGCTCATCAAAGGGAAGCGCTTCGGGCTCACCGACAAGATGAACCTGGTGGCGGGGGACCTGGCCGTGCACCCCGAGGGCTTTGGTTTTATCACCCCGGAGGGCGGCGGCAAGGACATCTACGTCAAAACCGCCGACTTGAAAGACGCCTGGCACGGCGACCGGGTGGTGGCCCGGCTCGAGGCGGTCCGGGGCAAACGCCGGGAAGGCCGGGTCATCCGCATCATCGAGCGGGCCAGCGTCGAGATCATCGGGCTTTTGTGTTACGCCGCCGAGACCTATTACGTGGAGCCGGAGGACGAGCACCTGCTGTTCAACCTGGTCATCCCGCCGGCCAAGCTCAACGGCGCCAAAGAGGGCGAAGTGGTGCGGGCCCGGGTGACCCACTACCCCACCGCGCATCTAAACCCCCAGGGCGAGGTGAGCGAAATCCTCGGACCCATGGAGGACGCCGAGGTCCAGACCCTCATCGTGGTGGGCAAATACAGCCTGCCGGACCAGTTTCCCCCGGAGGTCCTGGCCGAAGCGGCCGCCATTTCCCCTGAGCTCATCGAGGCCGAGATCGCCAAACGGGAGGACCTGCGGGACCTGCCCCTGGTCACCATCGACGGCGAGAGCGCCCGGGACTTTGACGACGGCGTCTGCGTGGTGAAAAAACCCGGCGGCAGCTACACCCTCCACGTGGCCATCGCCGACGTCTCCCACTACGTCAGGCCGGGCAGCGCCCTGGACCAGGAGGCCTATCAGCGGGGCACCAGCGTCTATTTCCCCCAGCGGGCCGTGCACATGCTGCCGCCCGGCCTCTCCACCGGCCTGTGCAGCTTAAACCCGGAGGTGGACCGCCTGGCCATGGTGATCATCCTGGACTTCGACCGCCGGGGCCGCCTCAAAAAATCCCGCTTCACCAAGGCCGTGATCCACAACCACGCCCGCCTCACCTACACCCTGGTGCAAAAGCTCCTGGTGGACCAGGACCGCAAACTGCGCCAGCAATACCGCCCCTTCCTCAAGATGCTCACCTGGATGGGGGAGCTCTGCGAGCGCTTGCGGGAACAGCGCTATACCCGGGGAGCCTCCTCATGAGCATCCCGGCGGCGGAGGTGGTCCTGGACGATCGGGGCTGGCCGGTGGACATCAAGCGCGTCGACCAACTCATGGCCCACCAGGTCATCGAGGAGTTCATGATTGCCGCCAACGAGGCGGTGGCCGAGGAACTGGGGGACCTGTCCCTTTTCCGGGTCCACGACCCCCCCGACCCGATAAAGATGGAGGCCTTCCGGGCTTTTTGCAAGTCCCTGAGCTTCGATCTCCCCAAACAGGCCAACCGGGACCCCCGCGTCCTTCGGGATTTTCTGGACGAGGTGCGTAAAACCGAGCTCGCCCCCATGGTGCAGCTCATGCTCCTGCGCTCCCTCAAGCAGGCCCGGTACGCCGGGGCCAACCGGGGCCACTACGGCCTGGCCTCGGAGTGGTATACCCACTTCACCTCCCCCATCCGCCGCTACCCCGACCTCATGGTGCACCGCCTGCTAACCGAGCACCTGAAGAAGAAGCGGCGGCCCACGCTCCCGGACCCGGTGGAGCTGGAGGAGGCGGCCCACTATCTCTCCGGGCGGGAACGCCGGGCCATCGACGCCGAGCGGGAGATGCTGTCCCGCATGCAGGTGCGCTGCCTGGCCCACCGGGTGGGTGAGGAATTTCACGGCCTCATCACCGGGGTCACGCCCTTCGGCTTTTTCGTCTCTTTGGAGGAGATCTTTGCCGACGGCCTGGTGCGCCTGGTGGATCTGCCGGACGACTATTACAAATACGAGGAGTCCCACCAGCGTCTCCTGGGCCGCCGCCACCGCAAGAGTTTCCGGTTGGGGGACACCGTCCGGGTGAAGGTGGCCCACGTGGACATTAAAAGGCGGCACGTCAATCTGACCCTGGCCGGGGCGGAGGAAACCGCGGCAGAGGAGTGAAATTATTTTGATCGGGCGTTGAACCCGCCGCCGTCCTTGACAAATCTCTTGGCCCCGTGTCAAGCTGAAGGTGCCTGTCCGGATGGACGACTGCCAAAGTTACTCACGAGGGGAGAATAGTGATGCTGCCTCTGAAAAGAATTCTGTGCCCCACCGATTTCAGTGACCCGGCCCAGGCGGCCGTTAAAAGCGCCATTGAATTAACCCAGCATTTCTCGGCGCAGCTCCTCCTGGTGCACGTGGTGCCGCCGGTGCCGGTGCCCTACCAGCCCATCGAAAGCCCGGCCCCCGCCTTCGACATCACCTCCTATCTCCAGGAACTGGTCAAGGTCTCCCGGGAAACCCTGCAGGACTACGCTGAAAAGCACGTCCCCGCCGAACTCCCGGTTTCCATCACCGTGGCGGCCGGCGACCCGGCCTATGAAATCCTCAGGCTGTCCAAGGAACTGGAGGCCGACGTGATTGTCATCGCCACCCACGGGCACGGCGGCTGGCGGCGGTTTCTCTTCGGGTCCGTGGCCGAAAAAGTGGTGCGCCTGGCCGAGATCCCGGTGCTCGTGGTCCACGCCCCGGCTGAGTTCAAGCACCCGGCCATTTGACCGGGCGGGGGGAGCTGGAATATGGACCCGGCTCTCCTTAATACCCTCTCCCAACCCGCATCGGGGCTGGCCAAGCCAGGCACCAGGCGCCCGGGCTTCCAGCTTTTAGTCATATTGCATGGGGCAGCTTGATTCCGTAAAAAAAATTTTGGGCATCTGTTTTCCTGGTTGCCTGCGTCAGTCTCTTCATGCTGCGCCATCCGGGTTGCCGGCAGGTCAAGCCGCCCCGCCCCCGGAATCGCCTCCGGTCAGCCCGACCCAGACCCCCGTCCCCAAGCTCAGCTTTGGCTCCAGGATCATTCTGGAGCGCCTGTGGACCAACCAGGACCTGCAAGGGGAATGGACCCCCAACCCTGCCGAAACCCCGCCCCCGGCCACTGCCAGACCCCAGACCAGCCTGCCGCCGGTCCCGACCCAGTATCAAAATTCCATTCGCGGCGTCAGCCCGATTCAGGGTCGCAAAGTAGTAGCCCTGACCTTTGATCTGTGCGAGGGGGCCCGGGAGGTCTCGGGGTATGATGCCCGGGTGGTGAATTATCTCAGGGCCCGGCAGGTGAAGGCCACCTTTTTTGCCGGCGGCAAGTGGCTCCGCTCCCACCCGGAGAAGGCCATGCAGCTCATGGCCGACCCCCTCTTCGAGGTCGGCAACCACAGCTGGGACCATCCCCATTTCCAGTCCTTGAGCGACGCCGCCATGGCGGACCAGGTCCTTAGAACCCAGGCCCAGTACGAGGCCCTGTGGCAGGAGTTGGCCCGCCGGGCCCGGGCCCAGGGAATTGACCCCGCCGAGGTGGATAAAATCCCCCGGGTCCCCGCGGTCTTCCGCTTCCCCTACGGCACCTGCAGCCCCCAGGCCCTGGGGATCCTGGCCCGGCTGGGTCTCCCCACCATCCAGTGGTCCATCGTTACCGGGGACCCGGACAAGCACCAGTATGCCCGGCGCATCGCCGCCGCGGTGCTGAGCCGCATTCACCCCGGCGCCATTATTATCTGCCACGCCAACGGCCGCGGCGTGTGGACCGCCGACGCCCTGCCCCTGTTTGTGCCGCAGCTTATGGACCAGGGGTACACCTTCGTCACCGTGAGCGAGTTGCTGCGTTATGGCCCGGCCCTGGCCACTCCCGACTGCCGGCAGTAAAACCATGCGCCATTCATAAAATCCGGACGGAAAAAGCTCGTGCACCCCTTCCCTTCCCGCCGCTATGTGCTCCCTTCCTGTACCTTGACGCGGCTTAGCCGCGCCGACAGCCGCGGCCTCGCAGAACGGCTCGTCGCCATGGACCCCTGGCGCACCTTGCAATACCGGGCCGACACCCTGGCTGCCTATCTCGGCCGCCCCGACGCCGGCTTCCAGCGCTTCACCGTCACGGTCGCCGGCCTTGCCGCCGGTTTTATGGCCTTGCGCTACCCCTGGCTCAAGGGCGTCTACCTGGAACTCCTGGCCCTCTTCCCGCCTCACCAGGGCCAGGGCCTGGGGCAGGAGCTCCTGTTGTGGGTGGAACGCCAGTGCCGCCCCCACACCAGGAACCTGTGGACCGCGGTGTCGTCCTTCAACCAGCCGGGCCGCCGCTTCTATGCCAAGCACGGCTTTCGCGAGGTGGCCCGCCTGGAGAACCTCATCATCGCAGGCCAGGACGAGATCCTGCTGCGCAAAATATTGGCCTGAGAAAACCCCGCCGACCCTTGGCGAGAGAGGGCCGGAGTCGCCAATCCTCCCTCCCCCGGAAAGATTCTCCCGGCCTACCCCATTCCTTTGGCAACCCGCCACGAAAAAAGGTAATATATTCCCAGAGGGTTATCCCGAGCTTAAAGGCCGCGTCATGGATTTCAAGGACTACTACAGCCTCCTGGGGGTCAGCAAAACCGCGACCCAGGATGAGATCAAGAAGGCTTTCCGCAAGCTGGCTCGGAAATACCACCCCGACGTCAACCCGAAAAACCCCGCGGCTACCGAGAAATTCAAGGAAATCAGCGAGGCCAACGAGGTCCTCTCCGACCCGGAAAAACGCAAGAAATATGACCAGTTCGGGTCCCAGTGGCAGCAGTACTCCCAGACCGGGGGGCGCCCCGAGGACTTCAACTGGTCCCAGTGGCAGGCTAGCCCCGACTCCTCCTATAACTACCGCACCGTCACCCCCGAAGATTTCTCTGAGATGTTCGGCGGCGAGGGCCAGGAGGGCCATTTTTCCAGCTTCTTCGAAACGCTGTTCGGGGGGGCGGGCCGCTTCTCCACCGCCGGGGGCCAGGCCGGGGCGGAGTTTCGCTACCAACCCCGGCCCCGCCACGGCCGCGACCTCGACCACACCCTCACCGTGACCCTGGAAGAGGCCTTCCACGGCGGCAGCCGCATCCTGGAATGGGAAACGGGGCGCAAAATCGAGGCCAAGGTGCCGCCCGGGGTGAAGACCGGCTCCAAGCTCAGGCTCAAGGGCCAGGGGGAGCCCGGCCAGGCCGGCGGCGAAGCCGGCGACCTCCTCCTCCACATCGAGGTCAGCGCCCACGAGCACTTTGTCCGGGATGACGACAACCTTACCCTCACCCTGCCGGTGGAGCTGTTCACCCTGCTTCTGGGGGGGAAAATCAGCGTGCCGGGCCTGGACCGCACCGTCATGCTGGACATCCCTGCCGCCACCGCCAACGGGCGGCTCTTCCGTCTCAAGGGCCTGGGGATGCCCCACCTCAAAAACCCGCCAAACCGCGGCGACCTCTACGTCAAGGTGGAAGCGCTGCTGCCGGCGCACCTGGGGGAGCAGGAGAAGGAGCTGGTGGAACAGTGGCGGGCCCTCAGGAAGGGGCGCCAGTAAAAAAACCCGCCGTAACGCTTCGCAGAGGGCATGGCCATGACCCCGCAAAACAGCACCGCAAAAAAAGTCCCCATCATTTTTACCCGCACCGTGGCCGCGCAACTGGCCCGGGTGTCCCTGGATTTTCTGGACCGGCTGGAGGCCGAGGAGCTCCTGCAGCCCCTGGAACTGGAAGGGGGGGATCGGGGCTATACCCCCGAAGACATCGGGCGCCTCTGCCGGATCCGCCGCCTCCACGACACCCTGGGGCTGGACCTGGCGGCCGTGGAGGTGATTCTCCGGCTGCGGGAGCGGGTGTCCTTCCTGTTAACCCAGATGGAGGAGATGGAGGGCCGGTATGCCCGGCGGGAGCAGGAACTGCTGCGGGAACTGGACGACCTGCGCCGCCGCTTCCTGGTCACCCGGGAGCGTTGACCTAAAGTACTTTGTTCCCTTATTTCTGGTCTATGATGTAACTGACTGGACTAAAGCTATTGGCTACAATGGCCGTTGTTGCATGATGCAAGCATGAAATGATTGCCCAAAGAGATGCTGGACCTTCAGCCCACATACCATTCGGATAGGTTGGGCTTGTGCTAAAAAGCCCCGAGTCTATAATCAAAATACCGTCGACTATACCTAAGTTTGCCTTCTTTCTTACAGTATCAATTTCCTTCCAGCCGGTATACCCCACAGCGAACAAAGGTATCTCCTGCATAGGGGAACCATATGGTGTAAAGCCTGGCCCTTGAAACACACGCTTAAGGGGACGGAGTGCAGAAGCAGTAGAAACGACCTCTTTCCACTGGTTGCGCAAATCTGATTTTATCTCTATGACTGCAGCGATGCCTTCGGCCAGATACAATCGCGGCGTGCCTCCCAGGGCAGGTAGGCTTGGTAGAAAAGTAAACTCCACAACTATATCCAACTGACCTGACCTATTGTTAAAAGTATCTATAGCATCACCGGTGCCAAAGCGGTATCCCGGAGGAAGAACGGACCTAAGGAAGATGTCGATAAAGTCCTCACGTTCGCGTCCACGTGAAGATGCGCTAATGCCACTACCGCTTTCATAGAAATCTATTAGTGCTTTTTGGATGCCTTTTAGTCTTTCAATCAGCGCCTGGTTCATTTTTATAACTTTCTCTACTTAGCAGCAGTGAAACTAAAATGACTTGGGCAATAGGGGAAAGGACCAGGCTTCCCCGGCCCCTCCCCCGGTAATACACTTATCTTGACCAGTAGACCCGGACGAGCTTGTCCATTTCCCCCCATTTGAAGTGCAATTCGCCCTTGTAGGCCTTGTGCAAGGCCCGGCCCAGGTGCTGGGCCAGCTTTTCGGTGGTGGTCTCCACCACCAGGCGGTCCTGGGCCTCTTCGGTCATGGTGATGATGCGGTCGGGGACGCTGCGTTTACCCACCCGCTCAGCTTCTTTTTTCAGAAGGTTGACAACCTCGTCCCGGTGCTCTTTGAAAAAATCGCCGCTCAAAGTCAGGATACCTTCTGAGTAACGGTCTTTGACCTTACGGCAGGTGGGGCAGGTGACTTCCTTCACCTTGTCGGTGCCGGCGTAGTTTGCCGGCCAGCTTTTCGTCAAAAAACCAGCGCTTGTTCTGGTAAATGGCCTGGCAGGTGGTGCACAGGGCAGCCTCCTGGCCCTCCTCCGGCTGGTAGGGATCCTCCGTGCGGCCCACGTGTCCGAACTTCTTGCCTTTTTGACCACTCCACTGGCGGTCCTCGTATTTGCCCATGAAAACACCTCTCATCGAAGAGTTGGTTGCACGCCACAGCGCCAGAGCCCTGGGCCCGGGCGCCCTTAATTTAAATCTAAGTCATAAGGTAATGCCCGTCTGACAAAAAGCCAGTCTAAAGAACGCCGCCCCATAACCTAGCCCCGGCCTCAAAAAACTAAATTGTGAGCGCGCCACTTGAAGAAAAGTGGCCCTTTTTGTCAGTTTTATGCTAAAGTTTGATTATCTTTCCTCGAAGGAAATCGGCTTGGATCCATCATGAATGGACCGAGACCACAAGGAGGGAAATATGAACTACCTTCCGAGTGCACGCCGGGAGGTTTTTTTTTCTGATTACTCCCGGGAAGACCGGCTCGCCCGGGCCCTGGACCAGATGTTGGGGGAATTGGGCGGGGTCTTCTCCCGCCTGGCCCCGGAACTGGCCGGGACCCTCTTAAAGGAAGTGGAGGCCGCGCCCCGCATCTTCGGCTGCGCGGTGGGCCGCTCCGGCTTCATCCTCCGGGGTTTCCTCATGCGCCTCATGCACCTGGGGTTCCCCGTGTTCGTGGTGGGGGAGACCATCACCCCCCGCCTCCAGCCCCAGGACCTGCTCATCGTCATTTCGGGCTCCGGCGAGACCGCCCAACCCCGGGAAGTGCTGCGCCGGGCCAACACCGTGGGCGCCCGGACGCTCGCCATCACCGCCGACCGCGACTCCACCATCGCCCGGGAAGCCCACGTGGTCATCCATATCCCCGGCACCACCAAGCTTACCCTGAAACAGGAACCGGACTCCATGCAGTGCCCCGGGAGCCTCTTCGAACAGGCCTGCTTCCTCTTCCTGGAAAGCGTGGTCCTCATCCTCTTTAAGGAACGCCTGGACCATAATAACCAGGCCATGCTCGCCCGCCACGCCGACGTGGAGTAGAGGCAAGGTGTTGGGGGGAGGCCCGGGGGACCTGAGGTCCCCCGCCCTCCCCCCAAACCCCCCTCCCCAACCCCCGCATAGTGTTATGGATGATGGGCCATTGGCCCTGCTCGGTTATTGTATTAAACTCAAGGGATTGGGGGTGGGGGCTTGGGGGAGGGGGTAAGGGCCAACTGGCCCTTAGCCCCCTCCCCCAAAAATTCATACCAAGGACATGCACATGACGGTCAAGTTGCAGTTGGCGTTGGATTTTGTGGATTTACACCGGGCGGTGCTGGTGGCGGAGAAGGCGGTGCCGGCCGGGGTGGATTGGCTGGAGGCGGGGACGCCGCTGATTAAGAGTGCGGGGTTGGATGCGGTGCGGGATTTGAAGCGGCGGTTCCCGGGCCTCACCATTGTGGCGGACATGAAGATCATGGACGCGGGCCGGGCCGAGGTGGAGGCCGCGGCCAAGGCCGGGGCCGGGATTATTGATGTGCTGGGTGCGGCCGCCGACGCCACCATCGAGGAATGTGTGCAGGCCGGCAAGAATTACGGGGCCCACATCGTGGTGGACCTCATCGCGGTCCCCGACCCGGTGGGGCGGGCCCGGCGGGCTGAGGAGCTGGGCGCGGATTATATCACCGTGCACGTGGCCATTGACGAGCAGATGCGGGGGCAGGACCCCTTCGCCACTCTCCAGGCAGTGAGCCAGGTGGTGCAGGTGCCGGTGGGGGTGGCGGGGGGCATCAATTCCGAGACCGCGGCCCAGGCCGTAGCCCACGGCGCCAGCTTCGTCATTGTGGGCGGGGCCATCACCAAGGCCAAAGACCCGGGTATGGCCACCGGTGAAATACGCCGGGCCCTGGACGAGGGCGAGGTCATCCCCACGACTCTTTTTAAGCGGGTGGGGGAAGAGGAAATCCGCCGGGCCCTGGAAATGGTATCCACCGCCAATCTCTCGGACGCCCTGCACCGGGGGGGCGTGCTGGAAGGCATCCGGCCGCTGGTGCCGGGCCTGCGCCTGGTGGGCCGGGCGCTGACGGTGCGCACCTATCCCGGGGACTGGGCCAAGCCGGTGGAGGCCATCGACCAGGCCCAGCCGGGGGACATCCTGGTCATCGACGCCGGCGGCATAGGGCCGGCGGTCTGGGGGGAGTTGGCCACCAACTCCGCCATCCGCCGGGGGCTGGGTGGGGTGGTCATCCACGGGGGCATCAGGGATTCCGGGGACATCATCAAGCTGAAGTTTCCGGCCTTTTCCACCCTGGTCATGCCTAACGCCGGGGAGCCCCGGGGTTTTGGGGAAATCGGCGTCCCCATCCGGATCGGCCACGTCCGGATTGAAACCGGGGACTGGCTCCTGGGGGACGACGACGGGGTGACGGTGGTGCCCCGGGGCCAGGCGGTGGAGTACGCCAACCGGGCCGTGGACGTCCTCGAAAGGGAGATCCGCCTCCGGGAGGAGATCCTGGAAGGGCGCACCCTGGCCCAGGTGACGGACCTGCTCCGCTGGGAAAAGAAGGTGTGAATATTTTTGGGTGATGCAGGGGCCGGCTGAAGAAAAAGGGGGTCCGGGATAACCGGCCCCCTTGGTTTTTTGAGATCACGCGGGGTGGTCTCAGTTCAGAAAAAGACGGTCATTTGGGAGGCTGCGGTTCGCCGGGCCCCTGGTGAACGACATCGCCCGTGGACACAACCGCACTCCAGGCTGACGTACTCACCATAGCGACACACAAAGCCAGCATGACGAGCAGAACAACTTTTTTCATAATTCTTCTCCTGTTATTTAAATTTTTCTTGAAGATTAATAAAATGCTCTTTTATTTTGGGGGGTCTTTAGGGTCCTGGGGCTTGCCAGGCCCCTGGCCAACAACGTCCCCGGTCGACAGGCAGGCACTCCAGGCCGGTACATTCACGGCGACAAAAAACAAGGTAAGCATGACCAGCAGAAGCATTTTTTTCATAACCATCTCCCCGTATTTTTATTCCTAAACTAGGATAATCGGCAGCCTTGGCTTGTCAATTAAAAATATTGCTGGTTATTCAAAAAGGCGGCAAAAATTCTTGCCTTTCTCAGAGTAACAGCACCATACCTTTTCCCGGCGAAAATGCCTTCGGGCCCGGCATCTCCATAACCGCAAAGCTCCCGCCTCCGTCCGGACCCGAAGTTTCAGGACTCCCGCCGCGCCATTTTCCGGTTGCTGAAGTTTCGCACCACTTGTGCTACAATGCCCCTCCAGCAAAGACACGTTGGGCTGGGTCGCCTTATGTCATGGTTTCTACTGCAAAAGTTGGACCACCACCAGAAACCGGTCTGTTTGAGCCAGGCCGCGGCACTATTATTCGTATTTGTCCTGCTTGTCGCCGGGCTGGCCCCACCAGCTGCGAGCGCCACCGGCACCCCTGATCACCAGCAGCTCAGCGAGCAGGAAGCCTGGGTGCTCAAGCAGGTCAAGGATGGCAAACCTGCCGATCTTGCTCAGCAATTCGGCCAAGAGGAGCAGCGGCGCCAGGTTGCCGCCGGCTTCCTGAAGAAATTGCTGGCGGGCGGATTCAAAGGCTCGGCAATTCCCTACCAGGGAGTGCAGGTAGCCCATGCCGTGATTATCGACGGGCCCCTGGATTTAAGCTGCCTGGCCATAGAATACCCCCTGACCCTGTCCCACTGCCTCTTTACCGATGACGTAACCCTGGCCAAAAGCCATTGCCGAAAAGACCTGTCCCTGGCCGGCTCCACCTTTTTAAAAGGCGCTGATTTCCGGGGCATAAAAGTGGACGGCCGGGTGAACCTCGAGCGCACCGTCTTCGACGGGGAATGCCTGTGGGTTGACGCCGACATCAGCGAAAAATTCCTGGCCAACGGGGCCGAATTCCGCAGCGTCGACCGCAAGGCCGATTTCCGCACCATCAACGTGGCCACCGAAGCTTATTTCATCGGCGCCAAGTTTTACGGGCCGGTGGACTTCGAGTTGGCCCACATCGGGGTGCGGCTCAACATGAACCAGGCTGAATTTTTTCACAAGACCGCCCCCGCCAGCTTCCTGGCCCTGACCGTGGACAAATACGCCCTGTTTAACGGGGCCCGCTTCCACGGGCCGGTGAGTTTCGTGATTGCCCAGATCGGCATCCAGTTCTGGGCCGACGGGGCCGAATTTCTTTACCCGGAGATATCGCAGGCCGAGTTTCTCGACCCCGAGGAGCCGGGCGCGGATTTTCGCAGCATAAAAACCGGCAACTCCATCTTCTTCCGGAAGGCGGTATTCCAGGGCCCGGTGCGGTTTGAATTCGCCGAGATCGGGCTCAATTTCCGGGCCACGGGAGCCAGGTTTGCCTGCAATCCCAAGAGCTTTTCCCAGATGAAGGTGGGTCAGGAGGTCTTTCTGGACAACGTCACCATCGATTGCGACGTCGATCTGTCTTACGGGGAATTCCATGACGTGGTGATCAGCGGCAACATCCCGAAGGGCCAGCACCGTTCAGGAAAGCTCCATGAACATCCCCAGGCTGACCTTGAACGGCGTCCAGGTGCAGCGTGATCTGACCATTGCCGATGCCAGGATCGGCGAGCTTCTGGCCAGCAATGTGCACGTCAAAGGCCCGGCCCGTTTCAGCAACCTCGCCATCCGCACTTTGGCTGATTTCAGGCACAGTTCCTTTGCGGCCATGGATTTTCAAAAGGTTGCCTGGCCCCAGCCCAGCATGGAACAGGGCAAGCTGGTGCGAAAAATCAGCTTGAACGAACTGACGTACAGCAGCCTCAGCATCGACCGGCAGGAGGACAAAGACCACCGCGGCGATTACCAGGAGAAGGACTTTGATGCCATCAACCGGTTTGTCGAGAACAGCCCCTTCAACACCCAGACCTATGTCCAGTTGGAGGCTTTTTTCAAACGCATCGGCAAAGAGGACTGGGCCAACCAGGCCTTTATCCGCATGCAGGACCGGGACCTGGAGGAAAACCTGCACTGGTACGACCCGGTGCGCTGGCTGGAATGGCTTTTCTGGGGGAGGTTGGCGGGCTACGGCAAAAAACCCTTCCGGGTCTTTTTTATCAGCATGTCGTTGATTATTCTGGGGGCCTATTTATTCGACCCCGAGTATCTCCTGGACAACAAGAAATCGACGGAGGGAAAATTCTATAAATCCCTGCTGCTGAGGTTTTTCCTGAGCGTGGACCGGTTTTTGCCTATCGAACTGGGGCTGGCCAAGAATTGGGATGCCAAGGCCAGCAACTTTTTCGTCTGGTTTTATTTTCACCTGCAGCAGATCCTCGGGTGGATCCTCATCCCCATCGCCCTGGCCAGCATCTACACCCAGATTAAATAGAGCGAGCGGCCGCGCCTCAGCATCATTTCTCCTGGCGCCCTTCCTGGCAGCGCTTTTTGGCCTCCTTGCCGCAGAGTTCCCAAATGACGCAGGACCGCCGGGACTTGCAGTAAACGCAGGGGTCGGTGCAGGCCCGGCAGGCGTCCAGACACTCCTGGCAATAGTAATACTCCATTTTGTCGCAGCGGTAGTGGGCCTCCCGGCCCGGGTGAAAACGGCATTCCATGTTCCTCTTTTGCCCTCCTTGGGATAATATAAGAATGGTCTTTGAGGGAGGGGGCCAGGGGTCGCTGACCCCTCCCCCTCCCTCAAGCTCCCTCCCCAACCCCTTGTCGCTTCTTGCTGGAAAGTCGGGCCGATGGCCGCCCTTCCAGCCCTTTCTGCGGGTTGGGTGGGGGGTCTGGGGGAGGCAGGGACCTCAGGTCCCTGGCCCTCCTCCCACACAAACATCATATCAAAAACGCGGCAGGGCCCGGCTTGGGGGATGCGGACGCATGCGGGACGACAGGGAAGATTATTTTCAGGAAGCCCGGCGGGTGATGGTGGAGACCCAGATCAGGGCCCGGGGGGTCACTGATCCCCGGGTGTTGGCGGCCATGGGCAAGGTGCCCCGCCACCTTTTCATCCCGAAGCATCTCTGGGACCAGGCCTACAGCGACTACCCCCTCCCCATCGGCGAAGACCAGACCATCTCCCAGCCTTACATCGTGGCCCTGATGACCGAGGCCCTGGAGCTGGCCGGCCCCGAGAAGGTCCTGGAGTTGGGCACCGGCTCCGGCTACCAGGCCGCCATCCTGGCCGAGCTGGCCCGGGAGGTTTACACCATCGAGCGCCTCGCCGCTCTCACCCGGGCGGCCCAGGAGGTTATCACCGCTCTCGGCTACACCAACGTGCACATGCGGGTAGGCGACGGCACCCTGGGGTGGCCCGACGCGACCCCCTTCGATGCCATCCTGGTGACGGCCGGTTCCCCCCAGGTCCCCGCCCCTCTGGTGGAGCAGCTGGCCATGGGGGGGCGCCTGGTGATCCCGGTGGGGGACCGCTACAGCCAGACCCTGACCCGGGTGCGGCGCACGCCGGAGGGCTTGCAAAACGATTACCTGGGGGGCTGCCGGTTCGTCAAGCTCATCGGCAGGCATGGCTGGCAGGCCGAGACCAGGGACGAGGTGGGGTACTAAGAGGGACGGGAAATCTTCTATTCGCCGCTATCCGGCTTACCTTCCCGGGCCACCTGGCTTTTGGCGAAGTAGCTGGCCAAAAATTTCCTGGCCAGGGGGGCTGCCACCTCACCCCCCTGACCGCCGTGCTCGATGATGATGGACACCGCCACCTCGGGGTCGTCGGCGGGGGCATACGCCACGAACCAGGCGTGGTTCCGGTACTTCCGCACCTCTTTGCCGGCCTTCTCCTTTTCCAGGGAGACCACCTGGGACGTCCCGGTCTTGCCGGCCACCACCACATTATCCAGTGAGGCCCTCTGGCCGGTGCCGTTCCGCACCACCGCCACCAGGCCTTTTTGCACCAGGGCCAGGTTGGCGGGGTCGGCATCCAGGTGCCCCTGGACTATGGGCTGGAACCGCTGCAGGACTTGCCCCGCCGGGGTCTCCACTTTCTCCACCAGCTGGGGCTGGTACAGGGTGCCGCCGTTGGCCAGGGTGGCGGCCATGCGGGCCACCTGCAGGGGGGTGGCGAGGTTGTAGCCCTGGCCGATGGACAGGGACAGGGTGTCACCCTCCTGCCAGCCGGCCTTGAAGCGGGTGTGTTTCCATTCGGGGGAACCAATCAGTCCCGGCATCTCCCCCCCCAGCCTGAGGTTCGAGGACACCCCGAGGCCGAAGCGCTTGCACCACTTGTCGATGCGCTCCACCCCCAGGCGCCGCCCCACCTCGTAGAAATAAACGTCGCAGGAATGCATCAGGGCCTGGTTCAGGTCCACGTCGCCGTGGCCCCGCCGCCGCCAGCAGTGGAAGTCGTGGTTGCCCACGTGGATGGAGCCGCCGCAGTGGACCGCGGTCTGGGGGGTGATGACCCCCTCCTCCAGGCCCGCCACCGCCATGACGATCTTGAAAGTGGAGCCGGGGGGGTACTGCCCCCTTATGGCCCGGTTTATGAGGGGATGATTTTTGTCGTCCAGGAGCTTTTGCCATTGCCCGGCCTTCACCCCCGGCTGCACATCCTCCTCCGAGAAAGTCGGGGAGGAGGCCAGCGCCAGGATCTTGCCGTTTTTGGGGTTGATGGCCACAATGGACCCCACCTTGCCCTGGAGGATGTTCTCGGCCTCCCGCTGCAGGCGGCTGTCCAGGGTCAACTGGACGTTGGCCCCGGGGACCGAGGGTTTTTGATCGAGGCTCCCCAACTCCCGGCCGTAGGCGTCCACTTCCAGGCGGCGGGAGCCCTGCTGGCCCCGGAGGACATCCTCCCAGGAGGCTTCGAGACCGGCCCGGCCCAGATAATCCCCCATTTTATAGGTGGGGAATTTGCCGCTTTTGAGCTGGGCGTCGGTGATTTCCCCCAGGTAACCCAGGACGTGGCTGGCCATGCCCGGCTGGCGGTACTCCCGCTTGGCGCCGATGGCGATGGAAACCCCCGGCAGCTCGGCCTTGTAGGTTTCCACCAGGGCCATCTCGTCCCAGGCAAGCTGGGCCTTCAGGCGCACCTGGGCCAGCCCCGCCTGCCGGGCCTTGTCAATCTGGGCCGTGAGCGCCTCCCCGTCGACCTTCAGCAGGGACCCCAGGCGCCTTCCCAGGACCTCCGGGTCCTGAATGTCTTCCAGGGTGGCCACGAGATTGAAGCTGTATTGATTGTCCACCAGGACATTGCCGTCCCGGTCCAGGATGGTGCCCCGCCAGGGAGGCAGGTCCTCGGAACGGATGCGGTTGTGCTCCGAGCGCTGCTGCAGGTAGTCCCCCTGGATGAGCTGGAGGAACCACAGGCGCAGGCACAGAAGCCCGAAGAGCACCAGCAGGATGGGGGCCACCCGGGCCAGGACGCGCCGGGAGTGGTCGTACTCCTCCGGCGTCATGAGGTGGCCCAGGGGCTCATCCTGGTAGGAGTATTTGGATGATGAGGAGCGAAAGAGCTTCATGTCATTTTTATGAGGAGACGACGACCCTTTTTACCAGGAGGCCGCCTCCCGGCGGGCCCGGCCCAGGCGCCCCAGGCGGCGTTCCAGGAAGCGGATCAGGGTGAAAAACACCGGGGTGAGGATGGCCGTGACCAGGAGCTCCAGGCCCCGGGCCCAGGTCAGGTCTGCCAGGAGAATGTCCCGGGATTCGATGACGGAAAGGGTAATCCGCACGCCCAATTCCTGAATGATCAGGGCCGCCAGCATGGCCGGGATCAGGGACAGGGCGTTTTTCATGATAAAGGTGCGCCGGGCCAGGCGGGCCACCCCCACGATGATGAGGGCGCTCAGCAGGTGCACCCCGAAGGGGGCCAGGGCGTAGCTGTCCTGGAGGAGGCCGATAAACACCGCCAGGGTGACGGCCAGGGCCAGGGAATCCTTGATGGCCACGTAAAACAGCAGGGGCGCCAGCGGGCGGACATAGACCTGGGGGTAGAGCAACAGCTCGTTCAGGTAAAACAGTCCCCACCCCAGGGTGATAAATAAGAAGAACGAGGTCATATGGTCAGGGGGTCAGGGCCAGCTTGGCGGTTTTGACAATGAGCACTTCCTCCAGGGCCGAAAGGTTCTCCCCGGGGGTGACGATAATTTCCTGGAAAGGGCCGCCGGTGCTCTTGTCCACCTGGCTCACCCGGCCGAAGGTCTGCCCCGCCGGGTAAATGCCCCCGAGACCCGAAGCCATGACCACGTCCCCCACCTCCACGTCGGCGTTTTTGGGGACGTATTCCAGGGCGCAGCGGTTCCCCCCCTTGCCCTGGAGGATGCCCCGCACCCGGGTGCGCTGCACCATGGCGTCGGCGCCGCTGTCCCGGTCCACGATGAGCATGACCTTGGCGTAATGCGGGTAAACTTCAACGATGCGCCCGACAATGCCGTTCGCCCCCAGGCAGGGCAGGCCCACCGCGGCCCCCTCGGCTTTGCCCATGTCGATGATGACGCAGCGGGACCACTGGGAGGGGTCGTAGGCCACCACCCGGGCCCCGGCCACCGGCAGGGCGAGCTGTTTTTTGAGGTCCAGGAGGGCCTCCAGGCGCCGAGCCTCCAGCTGCGCCTCCTGGTAGTGTACCTCTTTCTGGCCGTACTCCGCCACCTGCCGCTTGAGTTCGGCGTTTTCCTGCCTCGCCCCCACCAGGTAAAAATAGCCCAGCCAGACCCGTCTTAACGACGAACCCACCGTGTTCAGACCGCTGAAGGCCGGCGCGGTCAGCGACACGATCAGCCCCTCCACCGTCTTGATCACCGGGGCGCGCTTTAAGCTTAGGGAGAAGACCGCGAGAACAAAAATCAGGATGGCGGCAAGGACCAGGGGGGTGCGCCAGCGGGTATTCAGACGCACATTCATGGCCTCAGTCGAGGGTTACTTCCCTTAATATATCGAGGTTATCCAGGGCCCGGCCGGAACCCAGCACCACCGTGGACAGGGGGTCCTCGGTGATCTTGATGGGCAGCCCGGTCTCCTGGTGCAGGAGCACATCCAGATGTTTGAGGAGCGCCCCCCCGCCGGTGAGGTAAATGCCCCGGTCGACGATGTCCGCGGCCAGCTCGGGGGGGGTCTGTTCCAGGGCGGTCTTGACGGTGGCGACGATGGTGTCGATCTGCTCCTGGATGGCGGTCCGGATCTCATCCGAATTGATGCTGATGATCTTGGGGATGCCGGAGACCAGGTCCCGGCCCTTGACGTCCATGGACTCGGTCTCGCCGGGGTAGGCGTTGCTGATGGTGGTCTTGATGATCTCGGCGGTGCGCTCGCCGATGGCCAGGTTGTAGGTGCGCTTGATGTACTGCAGGATGGACTCGTCCATTTTGTCCCCGCCCACCCTGACGCTCCGGGAGTAGACGATGCCGGCCAGCGAAATGACGGCCACTTCGGTGGTGCCGCCGCCGATGTCCACCACCATGTTGCACACGGGTTCGGTGATGGGGAGCCCGGCGCCGATGGCCGCGGCCATGGGCTCCTCGATGAGGTAGACCTCCCGGGCGCCGGCGGATTCGGCGGACTCTTTCACGGCCCGCTTTTCCACCGGGGTGATGCCGGAGGGCACGCAGACGATGATGCGGGGTCGCACCAGGGAGCGGCGGTTGTGCACCTTGCGGATGAAGTGCCGGAGCATGGCCTCGGTGATTTCGAAATCGGCGATGACCCCGTCTTTCATGGGGCGGATGGCCACGATGTTCCCCGGCGTGCGGCCCAGCATCATTTTCGCTTCCCGGCCCACAGCCAGCACTTTGTTGCGATCCTTGACGTTTTTCCGCACCGCCACCACCGAAGGCTCGGAGAGCACGATGCCCTTCCCCTTGACGTACACCAGGGTGTTGGCGGTGCCCAGGTCGATGGCCAGATCGTTGGAGAACCAGCCTAAGATGGGGTCCAGGAACATGAAAATCTCCTTATGGGGAAACCGCACACCGGGAAGGCAATCGCAGGATGCGGTGGATGCCCGAGTTCCGGGGGTGACCGCAGAAATTCGGCAAGCCTCGCGGTTATTGTGCCAACTTTGGAAAAAAATTCAAGTTTTAAATTTTTCCGCTGGCCGGGGCAATTTCAGGAAATACGCGCCAATCCTGTCATCGTCGGCCCTGGGAGCGGGTGGCGGCGGGTTCATGGGCGGGGTTCGGCGGTGGACCGGGGAGCGTCTTTCAGGTAAATCGGCGCTTCGCCTCCTTGACAAAACGCTTCTGAAATGGTTTATAAAAAGTTTGTTACCAAAACCGTCTCCAAGGAAGAAACGTCATGAAACGCACGTATCAGCCGAGCCGGCTGCGCCGGTCCCGCACCCACGGCTTTCTGACCCGCATGAGCACCAAGGGCGGGCGCCGGGTGTTGCAGAACCGCCGGGCCAAAGGCAGGAAGCGCCTCTCGGTGTGAGATTTTAGGAGCAACGCTCACGCCCACGCCTAAGTCCCCCAAGCCAGGTCTCCTCCCCGGGGAAGCCGCCATCCCCCCGACAACGGCCCGCTTTACCCGAGACGCGCGGGTTCGCCGCCGCCAAGAGTACATCAGGGCCCAGGCACGAGGAAAACGACTGTACACGCCGCATTTCGGCGTCTGCCTGGCCCCGGGGGAAGGCCTCGGCCCCCGTTTGGGGCTGGTGGCGGGACGCAAGGTGGGCAATGCCTGCCGCCGCAACCGGGTGAAGCGCCTCCTCCGGGAGTTTTTCCGGCGCCACAAGGAGTTCCTGCCGCCGGGGGATATTATTGTCATGGCCAAAAAAGGGGCCCCTGATCTGACCTACGCCCAGGTGCAGGCCGAACTGGCCAGGATTCTCGTCCGCCGCCCCCAGACCGATCATCATGACTAAACTGGCCCTTGTGCTTATCAGAACCTATCAATTGTTCATATCGCCGTTTTTCCCCAACAGCTGCCGGTTTGTGCCGAGCTGCTCCAGCTACGCCTTGGAGGCCTTCCAAACCTACGGCTGCTTCAAAGGCCTGGGGCTGAGCCTGAAACGGCTCCTGCGCTGCCACCCTTTCCACCCCGGCGGTTGGGACCCGGTCCCCTGAGGAGTTTCTAATGCAAACACGGACTGTTGTGGCCGTGGTGCTGAGCCTGGTGATTTTCTTTCTGTTCACGTACCTGGGTCAGCACTTCAGCCCCAAGCCCTCTGAGCAACCTGCCGCCCCCGCGACCACGGAGCCGGCTAAACCCGCGGCCCCCGGCCAGCCTGCCCCGGCTGTGACGCCCGCGTCCCAGGCCCAGGCGCCCGCCGCACCGGCCGCGACCCGCCGCCAGGGCAAGGACGTGGTGGTGGACACTGACCTGTACCGGGCGGTCTTTGCCGAACAGGGAGCCGCGGTCAAAAGCTTTGAATTAAAAAAATTCCGTTCCACCCTGCCCATCGAGACCATTTCCCAGTTCAAACTGGGTCCGGTGAGCTTTGAACTGCAACGGTTCCGGGGCGGCAAAAACGCCCCCACCAGCCCCAAGGAAATGATCACCGCGGACCCCAGCCAGGTGCTGCCCCTGAGCCTGTACGGGGAAGGGGGCAATCTGGCGGTGTCGCCCCAGATCGCCTACGAGGCCAGCGCTCCGGCCCTCGCTTTGACCGGGGACCAGACCGGCACCCTGACCTTTAAGGGCACCACCCCGGAGGGCCTGACCGTCACCAAGACTTACCGTTTCCAGGGGAACAGCTACGTCTTCGACCTCAAGGCCGACCTGGCCAAACCCGGCGCCCCCAATCTCGAGGGCCGGCTCGACCTCTCCCTCACCGGCGCCGCCTCCGCCGATCCCCACGAGGCCCAGGAACTGGCGGTGATGGCCAACGACAAGGTGGAGGTTTTCCCCGCCGCCAAGCTCAAGGAGCCCAAGGTCTTCACCGACAAAGTAAAATGGGTCGGTTTAAATGAGCTGTACTTTGTGGCCGCGGCCGTGCCCCAGAACGCCCCCCAGCTGCAGGCCACCCTCATGGAGAACCCCCCCAATCTGCTCACCGCCACCGCCAGCCTGCCGCAAAACGTCGCCGCCGGCCACGAGGTGACCGCCTCCTATGCTTTCTACTTCGGCCCCAAGGACGTCAACGACCTCAAAGCCGCCAACCTGGGGCTGGACGGGATCCTGCACTTCGGCTGGTTCGACTTTTTGGCCCGGCCCTGCCTTACCTTTCTCAAGTGGCTGAACAGCTACGTCCACAATTACGGCTGGTCCCTGATCATCCTGACCGTTCTCCTGCGGGTGGTCTTCCTGTATCCCAACCACAAGAGCTTCCAGTCCATGAAGGTCATGCAGAAAATCCAGCCCCGGGTGGCCGAAATCCGGGAGAAGTACAAGGACGACAAGGAAGGCATGAACCGGGAGCTCATGGGTCTCTACCGCACCTTCAAGGTCAATCCCATGGGGGGTTGCCTGCCCATGGTCCTGCAGCTGCCGGTGTTTCTGGCCCTGTACAACCTGCTCAGCAACTCCATCGAACTGCGCCACGCCTCTTTTATTCCCACGCTGCCCTTCACCAACATCGTCTGGCTGGCCGACCTGTCCGCCAAAGACCCGCTGCTCATCACGCCCATCATCATGGGGGCCACCATGTTTTTGCAGCAGAAGATGTCGCCTTCCCCGGGGGACCCGGCCCAGGCCAAGATGATGATGTTTCTGCCGCTGATCTTTACCTTTCTCTTCCTCAACTTTGCTTCCGGCCTGGTGATTTATTGGCTGGTGAACAACGTCCTGGCCATCACCCAGCAGTACTTCACCAACAAATACATCCAATAGGCCTCGGGGGATCAGTCCATGGAGTTTATGGAGTTTGAAGGCAAGAGCACGGAAGAGGCCATAGCCCGAGCCTGTGCACATTTTCAACTACCGGCGGAAAGTCTCGATATCGAAATTATCTCGGTGGGGTCCCCCGGGCTTTTCGGCATCGGGGGGCGCAAGGCCCGCATCCGGGTGGTTATGCAGCGGGACGATGGATGAGGGCGAGGCTGAGGGCGGGGTGAAGGCGAACTCGAGGGCGAGGCCGAGGCGGATCTCTTGCCCCGGGCCCAGGAACTCATGGAGCGCATCCTGGAGTTGATGGGGGAAAAGGCCAAGGTGGTGGGGCGGTTTGACGACGAGGACCGGCTCAGCCTCAGCATCGACGCCCAGGACCCCGGGCTCCTCATCGGCAAACAGGGCCAGACCCTGGAAGCCCTGCAGTATCTCCTCACCAAGATGGTCGCCAAGCGGGCCCGGCGCAAGGTGCGGGTCTTCATCGACATCGAGTCCTACCGGGCCCGGCACCAGGAAGCCCTGACCCAGCTGGCCATCAAGTCCGGCGAAAAGGTGAAAAAGACCGGCAAGCCCGTGACGCTGAACCCCATGAACCCCCACGACCGCCGCATCATCCACCTGGCCCTGCAGGGGGACAAGGACGTCAAGACCATGAGCCGGGGGGAAGGGCTGTACAAAAAAGTGGTGGTCTACCCCATGCGGAAAAAAGACCTCCAGGAGGACAATTCCGAACTCCCTGTGACCTGGCCGGAGGCGGGGGACACCATCGCCGCCATCTCCACGCCTCCCGGAGAGGCGGGCATCGGCATCGTGCGCCTCTCCGGCCCCGAAGCCGAACCCATCGCCCGCCGGCTCTTCTGCCCCCGCCGCCCCCGCCCCGCCTGGCAATCCCACCGCCTCTACCTGGGGCACCTCCTCGATGCCCAGGGACACGTCCTGGACGAGGTTCTCCTCACCCTGATGCGCGCCCCCCACACCTACACCCGGCAAGACATGGTGGAAATTCACTGCCACTCGGGCTATGCCATCCTCAGGGCCATTTTGCAGGCAGTGCTGGCCCAGGGGGCGCGCCTGGCTAAGCCGGGGGAATTCACCTTAAGAGCCTTCCTGTCCGGCCGCCTGGACCTGTCCCAGGCCGAAGGGGTGCTGGAGGCCATTCAGGCCCGCACCGAGGCCGCTCTCAGGGTGGCCCAGGCCCACCTGGCCGGGGGGCTGGGGCGGCGCCTGGCGGGGCTGCGGGTAGCACTCCTGGGGGTCCTGGCCCAACTCGAGGCGGCCCTGGACTTTCCCGAGGAGGGGGCCGAACTGACTCCTGCGGCCCTCAAAGAGCAGTTGGCGGATCCCCGGAAAGAGCTGCAACGGCTCCTGGCCACCTACCGGCAAGGGCGCCTGCTTGAGGGAAGGGGTGCGGGTGGTCCTGGCCGGCCGCCCCAATGTCGGCAAATCGAGCCTCCTGAACCGCCTGCTCAATGCCGAGCGGGCCATCGTCACCGATATCCCCGGCACCACCCGGGACGTCATCGAAGAAACCGTCACCCTGGGGGGCCTGGCCATTTGTCTCTCCGACACCGCCGGCCTCCGGGAGGCCCGGGACCGGGTGGAGGAGCTGGGCGTGGCCCGCTCCCGGGAGCATATGTCCCAGGCGGACCTTATCCTTTACCTGGTGGACGCGAGCGATGCTGCCTCTCCGGATGACGCCCAGGTTCTACAGGACTTCGCCGGCCGCCCGGTCATTATTGTCATGAATAAAATAGACCTGCCTCCCCAGCTTGACGCCGACGACCTCCGCCGCGCCTGGCCGCATCCCGTGGTGGCGATCTCGGCGCTCACCGGCCAGGGTCTGCCGGACCTGGAGCAGGCCGTCCTGGACCTGGTGCTGCAAGGCGGCGTGCAGCCCGGCGGGGACATGATCACCCAGGCCCGGCACGCAGATCTCCTGGCCCGGGCGGGCGCGGCCCTGGACCGGGGCATCACACTCCTCGATCAGGCGGAGCCCCCCTGGGAACTGGTAGCCCTGGAGGTTAAAGAGGCCCTCCTGGCCCTGGGGGAGATCACCGGCGAGGAAGTAGGGGACGCGGTCCTGGACCAGATCTTTTCCCAGTTTTGCATCGGCAAGTGAATTGAGGCCTTGAGGGAGGGAGCCAGGGGTCAGCGGACCCCTGCCCCTCCCTCAAACTCCCTCCCCCAACCCCTTAAGGGTAAAGGATTCTGGCCAGTCGCGATCAAAGGTCCCTCCTGCCAGCCATGACCTGCTTTTTTATGGAAGTTTATGGAAGACCCACTCCATTTTCTTCAGGAAGGTGCCGCCGCCCTTGGCATTGAACTGCCGCCGGAGACCCTGGCGCAGTTTCAGGTGTATCTGCAGGAACTGCAGACCTGGAACGCCCGGGTGAACCTCACCGGCCTGACCTCTCCCCGGGACATGGTGATCAAGCACTTCCTCGATTCCCTGACGATTCTCCCCTACATCGAGGCTGCCCCAACCCTGGCCGATTTGGGGAGCGGCGCCGGCTTTCCGGGGCTGGTCCTGAAGCTGGCCCGGCCCGGCCTGGCCCTCACCCTGGTGGAGTCACGGGGGAAAAAAGCGGCCTTCCTGGAATACCTGGTGACCCTCTGGCGTTTGCCCGGGGTGGAAATTACCCAGGCCTACCTGACCGCCCGCCTTGCCCGGGAATGGGGCCCCCGCTTTGCCGCAGTAGTCTCCCGGGCCGCCTTTTCCCTGCAGCGGTTCCTGGAGCTGGCCGCCCCCCTCCTTCTGCCCGGGGGCCTGGCCCTGGCCCTCAAGGGTCCTGAACTGCCCGCCCTGGACGTTCAGGCGGCGCAACAACGCCTGGCCGGGTTGCAGTTGGAAAGCCTGGAGATTAGGGAACTTTGCCTCCCGATTACCGGGGAGGCCCGCCTGTTGGTCATGGTCAGAAAAGAAGAGTGAATTGAGACAATTAAGGAAAGCCCCCTGAAACTCTTAACAATTTGGCTCTGGGGCTGCCTTAAGACCTGTGATTTCCGAATTTTGTCTTTTTTCCGGGTGACATGATACTATTAACCAGTAATCTATTGTTGGAGGTTTTATAGTGCCCCTTGGAAGAAAATCTTTTTCTGCCAGGTATCCGATCTTACCCGTGATAGCGATAACCGCCTGGTTGGCGGTCCAGGGCTGCGCCATGGCTGCCCCGGCTGCCATAACTTACGGCGTCAACAAGATCACCACCCCCGCCACCCCAACCGCCCAGCCGGCCCAGCCGGCCCAGCCTGCCGCCCGGCGCACTTACCCTGAGTACCTCACGGAGATGGAACGGATTAACATGGAGCGGGAGAAATCCGGCCTCTCACCCCGTCCCATTATGACCCAGGAAGAATGGGTCGCCGCCGCAGCCGCCGGCCGCCCGGCGCCAGCGCCGTCACCGGCCCCGACTGCCCCTGCCGCTCCGTCATGTGAAAAGGCTGCTGAAACCAAGTAGTTTAACAATCCAGGGGCCAAAGACCTTCGAGTGGGACCGGAGGAGCCATGGGCCACAAGATTTCTCAGGCTCTGTTTTTGTTGCTGCTACCCCTGCTTGTTCTAAAAGGCGCAGCCGCGGCGCCGGATCCTCGATGCTTACGCCGCCGCACGCCAGCGCATGGTGGCCCAGCAGCTCAAGGCCCGGGACATCACCGACCCCCGGGTGCTGGCGGCCATGGCCAAGGTGCCCCGGGACCGGTTCGTGCCGGCTCGCCTCGCCCCCCAGGCTTACGACGATAATCCCCTGCCCATCGGCTCCGGCCAGACTATCTCCCAGCCGTATATTGTGGCCCTGATGTCCCAGTGGGCCGAGGTTGGGCCCGGGGACAAGGTGCTGGAGGTAGGCACCGGCTCCGGCTACCAGGCCGCCATTTTGGCTGAACTCGCCGGGCAGGTATTCACCATCGAGCTCCGGCCGGAACTAGCCGAGGCCGCCCGAACCCGCCTCCGGGACCTGGGGTACGGCCGGGTGCAGGGTCGCGCCGGCGACGGCTACCAGGGCTGGCCCGAGGCAGCCCCCTTCGACGCCATCCTGGTCACCGCCACCGCCCCGAACGTCCCCCCGGCCTTGAAAGCACAACTCAAGGAAGGCGGGCGCCTGGTCATTCCGGTGGGACCGCCAGACCGCATGCAGACACTCCTGCTCCTGCGCCAGGTGAAGGGTGAACTGCAGGAGGAAAAACGCCTGCCCGTCCTCTTCGTGCCCCTGGTGAAGCCGGGCGAGGGGACGAGATAGAAGTGATTGGGGGGAGGGCCAGGGAGCGGCGGCTCCCTGCCCTCCCCCCAAGCCCCCCTCCCAACCCTTTAGGGTTTGGCCAAAAGCCTGGACCAATGTCCCGGCTCATTGCCAAATATTTCTCACCAACTAAAGGGATTGGGGGAGGGGGCGTGGGGGGGGGGTAAGGGCCCGCTGGCCCTTAGCCCCCTCCCCCACCACTATTCTGAGCCACCTCCAGGGCACGGATGAGTTGGGTGAGGAAGCGGTTTACCGGGGTGGGGATGTCGTGGCTTTTCCCGCGGGTAACCACCTGGGCGTTTAGGGCCTCGATTTCGGTACGGCGGCCGTTTAGCACATCCTGGAGCATAGATGAGCGGTTGGCCGCGGTGGCGGTGCAGACTTCCCTGAGGCGGGTTTCCGGGTCCACACGCAGTTCGATGCCGCTGGCCCGGGCCACGGCCAGGGTTTCGGCGGCCGCGGCGACGGCCAGTTCCCAGGCCGGGGGCATTTCAGGCAAGGCGCCGTTTTTTACCCGCAATAGCGCGGTAAGGGGGTTAATCCCCACGTTTACCAGGAGTTTTTCCCAGAGCACGGCCTCGATGTCCCCCCGCACCTCGCAGGGCAAGCCCGCCTTCCGGAAAAGGGCCGCCACCGCTTCCACCTCGCCGGCAGAGACCAGGGAATTCGCCGGCGAGCCCACATAGGTCGGGCCCAGGCCGGCCAGTAGCACCTCTCCCTCCCCCAGTTTGGTGGCCCCCAGGATGCTGGCCCCCCCCACGAGGCGCGCCGGCCCCGCCACCCGGGCCATTTCCTCCAGGTTCCCCAGGCCGTTTTGCAGGGTGAGGGCCAGGCCCCCGGCGCCCAGGAGCACGGGCAGATCCCGCACCGCGGCCCCGGTCTGATGAGCCTTGACGGTGAGGATGGTCAGGTCCGCAGCTCCCGCCTCGCCAGCTCCCCCGGCTTTGACCTGCACCGGCACGGCAGTTCCCTCGGGGGTGTGCAGCACCAGTCCCCGGCGGTTCAGGAGCTGGGCCCGCTCCGGCCGGTAATCCACCAGCCAGACATCCTCACCGGCGAGGGAAAATTTGGCGGCCAGCAGACATCCCAGGGCCCCGGGGCCGATAATGGCCACCTTCATGAAAGCGGCTCCCGGACATGGCCATTCATCATTGTACGCAAGAACATGGCAGGCAGGCTAAATGTGGGAAAATGAAGAAATCCTGGCACCACCCCGATAACTAACAGGAAAGTAATGTAAAAGTTGCCGATTTTTTATTATAATATAACCCTACAATATTTCCTTCACGAGGAGGATGGGGTCCATTGGCGTCGAGCATCCCCAGATATTTTGATCAGGAGTTGAACAGCCTCAAGCAAAAACTCCTCGTTATGGCCACCAACGCGGAAGAGGCCGTGGAAAAAAGCCTGATCTCCGTCACCACCCGCAACTCCGACCTGGCCCGGGACGTTATTACCGACGACGCCCGCTTGAACAATGCCGAGCTGGAGATCGAGGAGCAGGCCTTCCGGCTCCTGGCTTTGCGGCAGCCGGTGGCCACGGATTTGCGGCTGATCATCGCCACCATGCGCATCGCCACCACCCTCGAGCGCATCGGCGACCAGGGCGTCAACATCGCCGAGCGGGCCCTGGAGCTCAACAACGCCCCCCCGGTGGATTTATCCATCGACGTCAAAAAGCTGGCGGACCTGACCCTGGGCATGGTGCGCACCAGTATCGACGCCTTCGTGCAGCAGGACCCCAAGCTCGCCATGCAGGTGTGCGTCCGGGATTCCGAGGTGGACCTCCTGGACGACGAATTCACCCAGAAGATCCTGGACTCCATGATCAGCGAGGCCCGCTGGGTGATCCGCCTGCATCACTTCATCATTATCATCCGCAACCTGGAGCGCATCGCCGACCTGGCCACCAACATCGCCGAAGACATTGTCTTCATCGTCGAGGGCCGGGTCATCAAGCACAGGTGCGAGGACTGGTATCTGGTCGCTCCATCCTGACCTTGGCCCGGGCCATCTTCTCCTCCAGGAATTTCACTTCCTGCTCCAGGCGGGGCTGCACCTGCCGGTCCCGCTCCAGGGTCTGCAGGGCATGCACCACCGAGGCGTGGCTCCGCTGGAAGAGGCGCCCCAGTTCCACCATGGTCTTCATGGTGTAGAGGCGGGAAAAGTACATGCCCAGCTGCCGGGCCCGCACCAGTTTTTTCTGCCGGCTGCGGCCCAGCATCTCCTCCAGGTTTACCTTGTAATAATCGCAGACAATTTTCTGGATCTGGCTGACGCTCAGGCGGGGCGCCACCGCCTTTAAATCCTGGAGGACCTCCTGGGCCAGGCGCAGGCTCACCGGTTCCCCCAGCAGGGTGGAGCGGGCCACCAGGCAATCCAGGGCGCTTTCCAGGCGGCGCACGTCACTGTCGATGTGCTCCGCCACGTGCTCCAGCACCTGGGTGGGAACGTTCACCCCCCGGTCCTCCGCCTTCCTGAGCAGGATGCCCACCCGGGTGGGGAAGTCCGGCGGGCCGATGGGGGTGATCAGGCCCCCGGTAAAACGGGACCGCAATTCCTGGGAAAGATGGCTGATTTCCCCGGGAAGGTGGCAGCTGGTCAGGACCAGTTTCTTGCGGCGGTCCAGCAGGGTGTCCAGGGTGTAGCACAGTTCCGCCTGAAGCTTCTCCTTGCCGCTGAAAAACTGCACCTCCTCCATGAGGAGCACTTCGCACTCCCCCCGGTAGCGCTCCTTGAAACGGCCCATCTGGTCCCCCTTCAAGGCCCGCACCATGTCGTTGGTGAAATCCTCGGCAGTCACGTAGAGCACCGAGGCCTGGGGGGCCGCGGCCAAAAGGCAGTTGCCCACCGCCTGGGCGAGGTGGCTTTTCCCCAAACCGGGGCTGGCGGTGAGAAACAGGATGCCGTTAAAAAAAGTGTCTTTGCGGGCCAGGGCCTCGGCGGCGCGGTAGGCCAGGCGGTTGGAGCCCCCCACCACAAATTTGCCGAAGGTGAATTCCCGGTTCAGCGCCCGGCCCGGGGTGCGGCCCTGGCCGTTATAGGGCAGGTGCAGCTGTTCGACGGCGGGTACGGCCACCATGGCCCGGGGTTGAGGCGGGGCGGCCAGCAGCTTTACCGGCACGGCGTGGCCCGACTCGGCCAGCACCTGATTGATATGGGGCAGATAATGGGACATGACCCAGCGGAGGGCAAAGGGATTGGGGCAGATAAGCTGCAACTCCCCCTGGGCTCCCTGGTCCGCCTGGAGTGGTTCGATCCACAATGAAAAACCCGAAGATGAAATGCGGCCCTTCAAATCAGATTTTACCAGGTCCCAAATTTCCAGCATTTTCCCCCCTGTGTTGGCCCGGATAATATCCATTTGCTCCCTGAAGAGTCAAAGTCACTGTCTCGAAATAGAGGTTAGCGCCCAAGAAGAACCTATTTAGAGCTAAGTCCCTCTAATCCTCAAGCTTTGCCTCGGGAATCAGAGTAAGGTTTTTCCTTACCCCACCAAGATCATGGTATCACTGGATTTGGACTTGGAGGGCTTTTCCCCGGCTGGGGCAGCAATCTCGGTTTTCCTTTGTTTCTTGCCTTTTTTCATAGGGTGCCGCCAAAAGAGGTTACAAAAATTGGTAAGGCGTTAAATTTCCATGAGGTTGTTTCGCCAAAGAATTAATATGTTTAATTATAGATAGTTATCCGATTTAGGAGACACTTCCATGCCTTGCCGCAGAAAACCGGGGCCGGCAACCGGGGCTCCCTTGACAAATTCCGTGCAGGCGCTATGATGCTTACAGTCGCCTAGGCCGGGGAGAATGCCATGATCAATTATGCAGCTTACCGCAAATTCATCACCCTGCAGAACGGTAAGCGGATAATGTTCCGTTTCCTCAATGAACAGGACCGGGACGAACTTATCCGGCTCTTCAAGGAGGCCCCGGAGGAGGACCTGAGGTTTCTCAAGCAGAACGTGAGGGACGAAAAACTGGTGGGCTCCTGGGTGGAACACCTCAATTATCAGCAGGTCCTGCCGCTGCTGGCCGTCAATATGGAAGACAACCACATCATCGCCGACGGCACCCTGCACCGGGGTAAGCACGCCGCCAAACATATCGGGGAAGTCCGCATTTTTGTCTCCCGGCCCTACCGCAACCTGGGTTTGGGCTCCGTGATGCTCGAGGAACTCATTACCCTGTCTAAAAAAGAAAATTTGCACTGGCTCAAAGCCGAAATCATCGCCGATCATAAAAAAGTGGTGAAGGCCTTCCGGGCCAAGGGCTTTGAAGTGCGGGCCACCCTGGAGGACTACTTCATCCGCAAGGACGGCGTCACCCACGACATCATCCTCATGTTGCGCCCGGTCCTGCAACGGGACGAAGCAGAGTTTTGAGTGATTGTGGGGGAGGGGGCTAAGGGTGGAACCCTTACCCCCTCCCCCACGCCCCCTCCCCCAATCCCTTGAGTGTTGGGGAAATTGTGGCCGGGGCCGGGGAACTTATGTCCCTGGCCCCGGCCACAACTCAAAGGGTTGGGAGGGGGGTTTGGGGGAGGGCCAGGGAGCGGCCGCTCCCTGGCCCTCCCCCCAAAGTTGCTTACGAATCTATGAGCGGCATGGTTCTCTCCGGACTGGAGGTCTTTCTCCAGGACCCGCCGCCCTGGGCGGCCGCGGCCTCCCTGGGGCTCCTCTGCCATCCCGCCAGCCTTGACCGGGCCTACCGGCCCGCCCCGTTGCTGCTCGCCCGGCGCTTGCCCGGCCGCCTCAAGCTGCTTTTTTCCCCCCAGCACGGCCTCAAGGGGGAAAAGCAGGACAACATGGTATCCTCGCCGGATTTTGAAGACCCCCTGCTGAAGATCCCGGTGGTCAGTCTCTATGGTCCCCGCCTGGAGCCGCCGCTTGAGGCCTTGCGGGACATCGAGGTCTTGCTGGTGGACCTCATGGACGTGGGCACCCGGGTCTACACCTATGGGGCCACCCTGGCCAAGGTCATGGCCGCGGCCGCCCGGGCGGGCGTGCGGGTGGTGGTGCTGGACCGCCCCAACCCCATCGGCGGGGTCCAGGTGGAAGGGAACCTGCTCCGGCGCTGCCTGCGCCTCCCTGGTGGGCCCCTACCCCCTGCCCATGCGCCACGGCTTCACCCTGGGGGAGCTGGCCCGCTACTACAACCGCACCCAGGGCCTGGGCTGCGACCTCGAGGTCATCCCGGCGGCGGGCTGGCTGCGGTGCGACTACTTCGACGCCACCGGCCTCCCCTGGGTCATGCCCTCCCCCAACCTCCCCACCCTGGAGGGGGCCCTGGTCTACCCCGGCCAGGTGCTCCTGGAGGGCACCAACCTGTCCGAGGGCCGCGGCACCACCCGGCCCTTCGAGCTGTTCGGCGCCCCCTTTCTGGAGCCCCGGCGGCTGGCGCACGAATTTGCGGACACGCCCCTGCCGGGGGTGGTCCTCCGGGAAGTAGCCTTCGAGCCCACCTTCCATAAGTGGGCCGGTCAGCTCTGCCGCGGCTTTCAGCTCCACGTCACCGACCGCCCGGCCTTCAAGCCCTACTACACCACCCTGGTGCTTCTGTCCGTCATCCGGCGGCTTTACCCCGAGCAGTTTGCCTGGCGCCAGCCCCCCTACGAGTACGAGACCGAGCGCCTGCCCATTGACCTGCTCACCGGGGACGCGGCCATCCGGGAGGGGATTGACGCCGGCACGCCCATTGCGAGCCTCGAGGCCGCCTGGCAGCCCGAGCTGCAGAAATTTCTCGGGGAGAGCCGGGAGTTCTGGTTGTACAGCTGAGGAAGTTCTGCTTTACTTGCGTTCGACGCATCTGAAAAATAATCATGACATGGGATTCGGCGTGGAAAGAAAAAAGCCCCACATCCTGGTTTTCGCCTCGGGGACCGCCACCGGCGGCGGCTCCGGCTTTGCGGCCATGGTGAGGGCTTCCAGGGCTGTCCCGCCGGTTTTGGACGCCCGGATTGGCGGGGTCGTCACCAGCCATGCGGACGGCGGCGTCTGGCACCAGGCCCGGGCCCTGGGCATCCCCCCGGCTTACTGGGCCGGCCCTTACACCGCCCCGGGGTACCGCAACCTGGTCAGGTACTTCGCCGCCGATTACGTCATGCTCTCCGGCTGGCTCAAACTCGCGGCCGGCCTCGACCCGGCCCGCACCATCAATATTCACCCCGGCCCCCTGCCCCGCTTCGGCGGGCCCAAACTCTACGGCCACTTTGTGCACGACGCGGTCCTGGCCGCGTATCGCCGGGGCGAGATCACCCACAGCGCCGTGACCATGCATTTTGTGGACGAGGCCTATGACCGGGGCCCGGTATTTTTCGCGCTGCCGGTCCCCATCCATCCGGACGACACGCCGGAGACCCTGGCGGCCAGGGTGAACCGGGCCGAGCACGACTGGCAGCCCCGGGTCTTAAATTACGTGGTGCACGGCCAGGTGCGGTTGGTGGGTCAAGAAGTTATATATGAATCGGCAGATCTGAAGCGGCTATTGCTGCCGGAGGTGTAAAAAGGCAAAAACGTAACTCTGTACCCCATATCAGGAGCCGGCAATTGCTTCAAGGCAGTCTAACCTGTTGATAAGTTATGAATATAGGACGTTTTTGGATCACGTGATAAGTTTCTATGAGAGCAGATGATCCGCTGATTGTTCTGAAGCCCTATACAATTTTTCCTTTCCATTAAAATCTGCGCCCTCTAAGCTTCCGCTTGGGTAAAATTTTAGTGTCATTCGAATAAATATCGATAAAGTTGATAATCGAATCCGATTACTGACAGGCCAACTACACCGAGTTGGTCGCAAATTCTGACCAAAACTTAAGACTGCCGTAGCGGATCGCCTAATAGATCACTGCCTTCTTGTCCCATCAGTTTGTTTCATCATCCGTTTTCGTGCCACTTCTGTCATTCATAAAGTTTTTCCCGCCGTATAATGATTACGGTTTTGATAGTTCAAGATACTTGCCAGTTAATAACGACGATTTTCCATATACTTCATATATCTTTCGATCCAAAAAAGGCTTCATTTATCGTTATGTGCTTTCATAAGAATTATGATCTTTCAAATTTAGGCACACATTTTGATACAATTCCGGATTTTCAAAAATAATTAGGTCTTTATGTTTAATAATCTATATTGATATTTCAATAAGTTATTTTGAATTTCTACTTTTTTATGGCCTCAATTAATAGAGATGAATCAAACTCAATGGCAATGCCTCTGGGACCATTGCTATAATGACCTCACATATACAAATTATCCTTGGGATGGGAATAAGCGCAAACCTCACAAGTTGAAAAAACATATAAGCTATCTCTCAATTTATTATAATAATCATGAAACTGTTTTTTAAATTTTATCTGATGGCTTCTGCACCAATAGGCTGAGTTCATGACTAGTGGTAACCTTCTATGGCAGTTGTCATCGTGACGCCACATATGTAAATTATCTCTGGGGATACAGAGTTTCCGCTTCTTTCGCATCCTGAAAAAATCAGGCGAGCTCTCTGTGCAGATTCACTGAACACACGACCTCTATCTAATGACTTTCCTATAAAGTTGATTCATCCTTCGTTCCGCAAAATCCGTAATTTCCAATCGGAGTCCTGTTCCATGGGGATTCATTGCCGAGCGTAGTTGACATTGAAGAAGACTGATACGTGATGCGTTAAAATCATTTTTCTTACAAACGCAAGGCCTCCACTGTCCTCCTGCACGGGCTCCGGCCTCCTGGATCTGGCGTGCTGGAAGAGGTTTGGGAAGGGTTAACAGCCATTCTCTTAGCGATAAACTAAGGCAGGGTCATCACACGGCCCTGCCTTTTTTGTTGACGGAATATCTTGCCATTATCAAATCTTTCGAAAAACTTTCGATAGGCAAACTATATCTTGAGCACTCATCACACGCGCCTCCAGCACGTGCCTGATGGCCTCGGCCAGGGTGTCCACCCCGATAAGTTCGAGGCCCGGGAACTCCCCCAGGCGCTCGGTCTGGCGCCGGGCCAGGACCGCCCGCTTGAACCCCAGCTTGTGGCCCTCCTTGAGGCGGATCTCGGGCTGGCTCACCGCCCGCACCTCCCCGGTGAGGCCCACTTCGCCAAAGACCAGGGTGTCCAGGGGCACCGGCTTTTCCAGGTACGAGGAGGCCAGGGCCAGGGCCACCCCCAGGTCGGCGGCGGGCTCGGAGAGGCGCACCCCCCCGGCCACGTTGACGAAGACGTCCTGGCCGGAAAGCCCCAGGCCCACCCGCTTTTCCATGACCGCCACCAGCAGCGACACCCGGCCGGGTTCGACGCCGCTGGTCTGGCGCCGGGGCAGCGCCAGGGACGAGGGCGACACCAGGGCCTGGACCTCCACCAGGATGGGCCGGGAGCCCTCCAGGCTCGGCACCACCACCGAGCCCGGCACCTCCCGGGCCCGCTCCGCCATGAACAGGGCCGAGGGGTTGGACACCTCCATGAGACCCAACTCCTGCATCTCGAAGACCCCCAGCTCCTGGGTGGGGCCGAAGCGGTTTTTCACGGTGCGGAGCAGCCGGAAGGCGTGGGAGCGGTCCCCCTCGAGGTAGAGCACCGTGTCCACCAGGTGCTCCAGGACCATGGGGCCGGCCAGGGCCCCCTCCTTGGTGACGTGCCCGATCAAAAAGGTGGCGATATTGGTGAGCTTGGCCTGCTGCGCCAGCCTGAAGGCCGTCTCCCGCACCTGGGGCAGCGACCCCGGCGCCGCCGGCAGGGTGGCGGTGTAGAGGGTCTGGATGGAATCCACCGCGAGATAGGCCGGGCGCACCTCCTCCACCATCTTCAGGATGTTTTCGAGACAGGTCTCGGTGGCCACCAGCAGATCAAGCGAGCCCAACTTCAGGCGGTCCGCCCTGAGCTTGAGCTGGGCCTCGGACTCCTCCCCGGATAGATAAAGGCCGGTGGCATTCTCCTGGCACAGCCGGTCCAGCACCTGAAGCATGAGGGTGGACTTGCCTACCCCCGGGTCCCCGCCCAGGAGCACCACGGAACCGGCCACCAGGCTCCCCCCCAAAACCCGGTCAAATTCGGCAATGCCCGAAGGCTGGCGGGTTTCTGGCGGGCTCTTAAGAAGGGCCAGGGGCTGGGGGGTGCTCCGCCGCGGGGGGAGCGGCACCTCGCTTAGGCCGGGCCTGGGCCCCACGACTTCCTCCGCCAATGAGTTCCAGGCGCCGCACCCAGGGCAGCGCCCCTGCCACTTGCCCACTTGGTGGCCGCAACTCTGGCAAATAAATAATATTTTCGCCCCGGGCGCCACGCGGTCTATCCCCCGCTGAATTTTTGTCAGGCATTGTAGCCCAATACTCCCGCCTTGCCAATGACCGAGGGGCTTGGTAGGCTTAAAGGAACAAATCTGGGAATTGGTCTTCTGGGGGAGGGCCAGGGACCTGGGGTCCCTGCCCTCCCCCAGACCCCCTCCCAACCCGCAGAAGGGGTCTGAAAAGTGGGCCAACGGCCCGACTTTCCAGCCCAAAAGCGTCAAGGGGTTGGGGGAGGGAGCTTGAGGGAGGGGGCAGGGATCTGCGACCCCTGGCCCCCTCTCTCAAAACTTTCGTAGAAGCAATCCGCCCTGACCCCTATGATCATCCCCGCTGGCTCCGAAAAATTCCACGCGGCCGTGGCCCAACTGGCCGCGTCGCCGGCGCTGCGGGTGGTCTTAAACCTGGCCCAGGCCCGGGGGGTCCAGGTGTACCTGGTGGGGGGGACGGTCCGGGAACTGGCCTCGGGGGGGCCGCACCCCCGACCTCGACCTGGCCGTCTCCCGGCACACCCTGGAGTTGGCCCGGGACCTGGCGCAGGCCCTTTCCGGTACCTATGTCCTCCTGGATGAGCAGGAGCGCACCGCCCGGGTGGTGGCCGGACCGGACACCCTGGACCTGGCGGAGTTTCGGGGCCCCACCCTGGAGGAGGACCTTAAGGGACGGGATTTCACCATCAACGCCATGGCCCTGGACCTGGCGGCCCTGCTGGCCGGGGAGCCGCCGGAGCTCATCGACCCCTTAGGCGGATTGACGGACCTGGCCGCGGGGCAGGTGCGGATGGTGGCCGCCGACAACCTGGCCTACGACCCTCTGCGCCTGCTCCGGGCCTACCGCTTTGCCGCCACCCACGGCTTCGCCATAACCCCAGAAACCGCCGCGGCCATCCAGGCCCTGGCACCGGCTTTGGCCAAGGTAGCGGGGGAGCGGGTGCACTATGAGTTATTTCAGCTCCTGGCCGCGCCCCGGGCGGCCGGGGTGTTGCGGGACATGGACCGCACCGGCCTTCTCACCCAGGTCTTCCCGGAGCTGGCCGACATGAAGGGGGTGCCCCAGGACGGCTACCACCACCTCAACGTCTTTGAGCACTCCCTGGAAGCCGCGGCCCAATTGGAGAAACGTGCTGGCGGCGCCGGCCAGCTTTTTCCGGGGGTTGGCGGCGGAACTGACGCGGCTGGCGGCGGTGCCCCAGCAGGCGGCGCTCCTCAAGGTGGCGGCCCTGTTCCACGACGTCGGCAAGCCCCAGGTGCAGGAGCGCCGGGTCAACCCGGACCGCTACACCTTTTATTACCATGAACGGGTCGGGGTGGAGATCTTCCAGCGGGCGGCCAAGCGCCTGCGCTTCAGTTCGGCCCAGGCCAAAGCCGTGACCCACTACATCACCTGGCACATGCGGCCCTTTTTGCTTTTGCCCCTGTTCATCCGGGGGGAGTTGAGCGTGCGGGCCCTGGGGAGGCTGGTCAAGGCGGCCCGGGGCAGCCTGGCCGGCTGCCTGGCCCTGGCCATGGCCGACAGCCTGGCGGGCCAGGGACCTCTGAAGCCCGTCGACAGCGACCAACGCCTGGGGGAGTTGGCCGAAGCCGCCTGGCAGTTCTATCAGGAGCGCCTGACTCCGGCGCGCCAGCCCCGGCTGCTCAGCGGCGACGACCTCTGCGCCCTGGGGTTGGCCCCGGGACCGGCGTTCCGGCGGCTGTTGGCGGCGGTGGAGGAAGCGCAGTGGGAAGGGGAAGTCGCCACCCGGGAGGAAGCCCTGGCCCTGGTACGGCAGCTGATATAAAAAATAATAAATTTTATTTTTATAAAAATATAATTTTATTTTTATAAAAACGTGCTACGGTTCCAAACGTCAACATAACCACCTGGTCAGCAGGAGCTCCATGACCTCGTCGCCCTATAGCGCCCTCCCCTCCAACCCCGAATCTCCTGCCGGCACCCTGATCCGCCTACGGGGGCTCTATCCCTCCCTTAAGGCGGCGCTGCGCAAGGTGGCCGACGTCACCCTGGCCCGACCGGAACTGGCGATTTACGCCTCGGTCAACGAAGTGGCCGCCGCCGCCGGGGTTAGCGAAGCCACGGTCATGCGCCTCTGCCGCCTCCTGGGTTTCCGGGGCTTTCAGGACTTCAAGATCGCCCTGGCCCGGGAAATGGTGACCCCCTTGCAGCGCCTGCACGAAGAGGTGGCCGAGGGCGACGACACCGCCACCATTGTCCATAAGGTCTTCCTGGCCAATATGGCCGCTCTCCAGGACACCCTGACGGTGCTGGACATGGAGGCCATGGCGAAGGCCTCCCAGTGGCTGCTGGCGGCCCGGTCGGTGCTGCTCATCGGCGTCGGCACCTCCGGCCCCATCGTCACCGACGCGGCCAACAAATTCTTCCGCCTGGGACTCCTGGTGCAGGCCGTCACCGACGCCCACCTGATGATGATGGCCGCGGCCCTCCTCACCGACCGGGACGTGCTGGTGGCCGTGTCCCATTCCGGCAGCACCATGGACACCGCCGAAGCGGCGAAAACCGCCAAAAACGCTGGGGCCCGGGTCATCTGCATCACCAACAATTCGCTGTCGCCCCTGACCAAGACCGCGGACTTGATTCTGGTGACCGCCTCCCGGGAGACCCGCTTCCGCCAGGAGGCCATGGCCTCAAGGCTTTGTCAGACCAGCATCCTGGACAGCCTCTACACCCTGATAGCCCTGGCCCGGCCGGAGGCGGCGCTGGCTAGCCTGGCCAAAATTGAAAACGTCATCGTGACCAAGCAGTATTGAGGGGTCCTCCAGCAATACCAGGGTGAGAACCTGGTGCCATATTTCAATTAAATATTTCCGCTTCACCTTCGGGATTCGTATGCCAAGAGAACAGGCCTTGAAACAAGAGATGGTGATGCTCTGCCGGATGCTGCATCAAAAGAACCTCATCGCCGGCCTGGACGGCAATGTCAGCGTCAAGTGCGGCGACGGGCTCCTCACCACGCCCAGCGGGGTCAACAAGGGCTTCCTGCGGATGGACCAGATTATCATGGTGGATTGGGAGGGCCGGGCCATCCAGGGGGAGGGCAAGCCCACCTCCGAGATCGCCATGCACCTGGCCGTATACCGGCGGCGCTCCGGGGTCAACGCGGTCATCCACGCCCACCCGCCCCTGATCACGGCTTTTTCCATCGCCGGGATTTCCCTCGAGGAATTTATTCTGCCGGAAGTGGTCCTGTCCCTGGGGCTGGTGCCCACCGCCGCCTATGCCACCCCCACCACGCCGGATGTCCCCGATTCCATCCAGGGACTCATCGAGCGCTATGACGCCTTGATTCTGGAGCGCCACGGCGCCCTCACCGTGGGCCAGAACCTCATGGACGCCTACAACAAGATGGAGAAGCTGGAGCACTCCGCCCTGGTCATCCTGACCGCCCTGCAGTTGGGCAAGGTGCGGTGCCTGCCCCCCCAGGAGGTGGAAAAGCTCATCCAGCTGCGCCAATTGAAAAGGCTCGATACCTGCTGACCCTGGATCGATTGTAGAGTCCTATCTTGGAGAAGCACTATCCCCGACGCGTCGTCATCGTGGTGAACATCCCCAGGCCGCCGGTGGGCGCCGGGCTGGCCCGGGCCTTCGAGAAGCTGGGGAGCGACACCCGGATATTCATGTCCCACCTGGTGAACACCCCCTTTGACCGCTACGTCATCCACACCCTCAATCACCTGTCCCATAACCTGCGGATTCTTCCCAAGGGGGTCAATTTTTTCGAGGATCACCCCCTGTCTCACAAGGAATACCGCAACCGCAAGTTCCTGGAACTCTGCCGGGAGTTCAAGCCAGACCTGGTTTTCCTCACCCGGGGGCTGCGCTTCAAGCTGGAGACCCTGGCGGCGCTCAGAGAATTCACCACGGTGTTTTGCTGGCATACCGAGTCCGAAGGCCGCTTCCCGGAGATCGTGCCGGAACTCCCCTTCTACCACCACACCTATTTCTTCTCCTCCCTGAGCCTCGAGCGGGCCCGGGCCCTGGGTTTCGCCAACACCAGCCTGCTGCTCCACGCCCTGGACACCAGCCTCTTTTATCCCCTGGGGACTCCCCAAGGTCTACGACTGGAGCTTTGTGGGTCAATGGCACCCCCGGCGGCAGCGCTACCTGGAGGGCCTGGCCCGGGTATCTAAGAATTTCGCCATCTACGGGCCCCGCTGGCGCAAAAAGGTTTACCGGCAGCCCGCCATGTGGTGGCGCGTCAAGGGCCGGGAATTGTGGGGCGAGGCCTTAAACCGCCTCTACAATCAGACGCGGGTGGCGGTGAATATCTCCGTGTGGGGGGATAAGTCGGGGGAAAGCCATGGCGCCAACATGCGCCTCCTGGAAGTTCCCGCCACCGGCACCTGCCTCTTAACCGACCACGCCAGCGACGCCGCCCTGCTCCTGACCCCCGGAGAGGATTTCGTGGCCGCGACCAGCCTCGAAGACATGCAGGCGCAACTGGCCGCCCTCCTGGCCGACGAACCCCGCCGGGAACAAATCGCCCGCCGGGGCTGCGAGAAGGCCTCCCATATCCGCACCTACGACCACATGGCTGAGGAAATCGCCGCCGATTGGCGGCGAATGCAGGATGATGTTCGTGGGGGAGAGGGCTAAGGGGCAGTGGCCCCTTACCCCCTCCCCCCCATCCCTTGAGGGGGTCAAAAAAGCCGAATCAGACAAGGACCAAAATCCTTTGCCTGATTCGCCCCCGTAATAGGGGGTTGGGAGGGGAGTTTGAGGGGAGGGGGACCCACTGGTCCCCCGGTCCTCCCCTCAAATTATACTCTCCCCCCGAACCGCGGCTCCCACCAGGTTTGGAGGGTGGTGATGACGTCTTGGGTGGAGATGGCCTTAAGGCAGAGGTTGTCGGGGCACCGCCGGGTCAGGCAGTCGGATTCCGGGCAGGCGTTTTCCTTGGCATAAAGGTAGGTGGCGGTGTCGATCTGGTAGGGGCCGATGCGGGCCGGGTGGTCGGCGCCCAGGAGGGCAATGGTGGGGACGCCCAGGGCCAGGGCCATATGGAGGGGGCCGCTGTCGTTGGCCACCAGGAGACGGCAATGGCTGAGGAGTGCCGCCACGGTAATGAGGGGGTAACGCCCGCCGGTGACCAGGGCGGGGCCGGGGAGCAGGGCGGCCAGTTTTTCGGCAATGGGTCGGTCCTGGCCGCCGCTGATGATGAGTATGGGGGCCTGGTAGCGTTCATGGATAAACTTCCCCAACTCGGCATAGCGTTCCAGGGGCCATCGTTTATATGGGGCGGAGCCGGTGGGATGCAGGGCGATGAGGAGTTCGGGGAGGCTCCCGAAGTGCTGCGCCAGAATATCCCGGGCCCGCTCGATCTCGGCGGGCGGCACGGCCAGGTCCATGTGCCGGTCCCGGGTGTCGGCGTTCAGGAGGCGGGCATAGGCCAGGCGCCGCTCGATGGCGTGCTCAAAGAGGCCGGGGGGAGGAACCGTGGCTGCATAGGCGAAGGCCAGGGGGCTTTTCCCGGAGCCGATAATAAAAGGGGTGCCTGCGGCCCGGGCGATGAGGGTGGCCTCCGGGTCGTTGCCATGCAGGATAATTACCAGGTCGTAGTGCTGCCGGCGGATCTGGCCCATGAGGCTGATCAGCCTCGCCCCGCGGCCGGGGTAGAGCCACAACCGGGAGAGGTGGGGGTTATGGGCCGCCAGATCCTTAAAAGCAGGATTAACCAGTACATCCAACTGCCAGTGGGGGTAGGTCTCTTTTAAGGCCCGGAAAGTCGGTGTGGAAAAGAACCAATCCCCCAACGCCGTGGCATTCAGGAGAAGCACCCGGCGGACCCCCGCCAGATCAAGCTCCGAAGGGCCCGGGGCGGCCGCCGGCGCACCGCGCTACGGAGATAAGCCCGGGAAATACCCATCAGGAATTTATGCCACATGGTTTATGCTGGGTTGTCGAAATGGTATTTGGGAGTGGGGACCAGGGGTCAGTAGACCCCTGCCCCTCTCCAAACCCTCACCCCCAACCCCCTAGATGCGGTTGCCCGAGCAAGATGCCCCGGCTACCACAATATTATGCGGGTTGGGAGGGGGGCTTGGGGGGAGGGTAGGGACCTCAGGTCCCTGGCCCTCCCCCCAAAAATCCATTTAAAATCTCATCATACACCGCCTCCTGCTCCCGGGCGATGCGTTGCCAGGCAAAGCGCTCCAGGGCCCGCGCCCGCGCCTTTTGGCCCATGTCCTGGCGGAGATCATCATTTCGGTGAGCAGGGTAATTATTTTCCCGGCCAGTTCGTCAGTATCTGGCGCTCGGTCCACCAGGAGGCCGTTCACCCCATCCTGGACCACCTCCGGGATACCCCCCAGGCGGGTGGCGACGAGCGGCAGGCCGCAGGCCGAGGCCTCCAGAAGCACCATGGGCATGCCTTCCGGCTTCTGGGAGGGGGCCGCGAAAACATCCCCCAGCAGATACGTGGCGGCCATGTTCTCGTGGGGCACAAACCCGGTGAGGATCACCCGGCCGGGCGCCTGGGCCACCTGCTCCCGGAATTGTCTGAAAAAAGGCGTCTGTCTTTTGGTCCGCCCCCGGCCGAATTCGGTGCCCCCCACCAGCACCAGCGCGGCCCGGGGAAACTTTTCCCAGACCCGGTGCATGGCGCTGAGAAGCACCCCCACCCCCTTGCTCTCCCGAATCTTCCCGGCGTAGAGGACCACGGGCTCATCAGTGAGGCCATAGTGCTTCCGGGCGGCCCGGGCCTCGTCCGCCCTTTCCCACTTGGGTCGAAAGGCTTCGGGGTCGACGCCGTTGTACATGACGATGTGAGCCCTGGCCCCGGTACCCAGCCGATCCCGCTCCTCCGCCATGACAAAGTTGCTGCAGGCGAGGAAGGCCTCCACCGGTATGGGCGTATACGGAGCCGGGCGCTCCCGTTTTCCCAGGATGTGGTAGGTGTTGTGCATGTGGAGGAGCACCGGGAGCCCGGGGAACCATTTTTTCAGGTTCAAGGCGAGCAGGGGCCGGTTATGCACATGCAGGAGGTCAGGAACCAGCCGGCGCACCAGCCTGGCCACCCCGCGGTCGTACAGGGGCAGGAGGTGGCGGTAGCGGCGGTAAAGCCACCGTTGCCAGGAACTGAGGTACACCCGCCGGTAGGCCACCCGGCCCCGCTCCTCCTGGTTCGGCAAGTCCGGGTCGGCGGGCCCGATGACCACGGGCCGGTACCGGGTCAGGTGGGCGGCCAGGGAGTCTATGAACAATTCCGTGGCCCCGCCCCTAATAGGCGGGATGGGAAAAAGCTCAGGCCCGATCAAGGCGATGGTATGCATAGTCAAGGGAATGGGGAGAGGGAGGAGCCGAGGGCGGCCGCTGCACCTCTCTCACCTCCCTAATTATACTCTAAATTCTCCAAATATTTTCTTGACAGTGGCTAAAGACTTTGTAATATGCTTCACAATAGCGTTGGAGACGTCTGTCCTGCCCGTTTTTTAAAACAAATCCTTTAAGGAGGTTGTATTTTTATGGGAAAGATTCCTGCTGACTATTTGCCCCCCAAAGAACTATGGGCCGCTTACGCTGCACCGGCCGAATTTCCGATCCCTGACAAGTTGAATCTGGCCGATTTTCTCCTGGACCGGCACGTCAAAGAAGGCCGCGGCGACCAGGCCGCCATCCTCTTCGGCGACACCAAATTGACGTATAAAGAACTTATGGCCATGGCCAACAAGGTCGCCAACGTCTTGAAAAGCCTTGGGGTCGAGTCCCAGGACCGGGTGGGTATCCGCATGACCAACGCCCCCGAGGCCGTGGCCATCAACTTCGGCATCATGAAGCTGGGCGCCATCCCGGTGCCGGTCTCCCCCCTGTGGGCCAAGGAAGAAGTCGCCTTCGTCGTCAACAACTCCGAGTTCAAGGTCTTTGTGGTCAGCTTCCCCCTGATGGCGGCGGTGGAAGACGCCAAGCATGAGTTCCAGTTCGGCACCAAAGTCCTGGTGGTGGGCGGCAAGCCCGAAGAAGTTGAAGCCAAGGGCAATGCGTCTTTCGGGAAAGCCATGGCGACGGCCAGCGACCAGTTCGCCAACGTCATGATGGAACCCTTCGACGTCGGGGTGATCCTGTTCACCTCCGGCACCACCGGCCAGCCCAAGGGCTGCGTCCACTTTGTCCAGGAAGTGTTCATCGAGTCCCAGCTAGTCGCCAAGCACGTCTACCAGATGGCCCCTGGTCAAGTCCTGGGCGGCTCCGCCCCCGTAACCTTTGCGGCGGGCTACGGCACCTTCTGCCTGATCCCCTTTGCCGGCGGCGGCACCATTTCCCTGCTTCCCAAGTTCACCCCGGACGACATGATGGGGACCATCCAGAAGCACAAGGTCACGGTGGTCACCGGGTTACCCACCGCCTACCGGAAGCTCCTGGAAATGCCCAATTTCAACGACTACGACACCAGCAGCGTCCGCATGTACACCACCGGCGGCGACGCCTTGACCGGCAAGACCCTGTCCCAGTGGCAGGCCAAGACCGGCAAGCCCATCTGGGAAGGCCTGGGCGGCACCGAGATGATGCACCTGGTGACCTCCACCGCGATTGGCGGCGTTCCCATGGCTGACAGCATCGGCAGGGCGATCCCCGGCTTCGAGATCAAGGTGGTCCGGGAAGACGGCCAGACCGCCGGCCCGGGGGAAGTGGGCAGCATGATGATCAAAGGCCCCACCGCCACCCTGTACTGGAAGCCCTATATTCAGGACCAGAAGCTCCTGACATCCATGAAAAAAGGCATCAAAGACGGCTACAACATGATGGGCGACGCCGTCATGATGGACAAGGATGGCTACATCTTCTTCCAGGCCCGGGAAGACGACATGATCAAGTCTTCCGGTTTCCGCCTGGCCCCCACCGAGATCGAGGACGCCATGATCCGGCACAAGGCGGTGCGGGACGACGCCGTGGTCGGCATTCCTGACGAGATCATGGGCCAGAAGGTGGTCGCCATGATCGAACTCGAGCCCGGCAACGCCGCCTCTCAGGAGTTGGCCAACGAGATCATCAAGTCCACCATGGACGTCTTGGCCACCTACAAGCTGCCCCGGGAATTGGTCTTCCTGGATTCCATCCCCCGGACCGCCACCGGCAAAATCATCAAGAAAGACCTCCGGAAGCACTACCCGACCTTTGCCAATAAGTTCGTGCCCAAAGTAAAATAGGGCAATCCTTCTCTGGGGGCGGTTCGCCGCCCCCAGAACCTCCGCCGGGACACCCCCTCTTGCACCCTTTTTCTTTTGACTTTGCCCTCTCGTCTGTTTAAATATTAGATGGTTGAAAAAAGGAGGACCGTAAGTGCCGAACGTCGTGGTGGTAGGCACCCAGTGGGGTGACGAAGGTAAAGGGAAGATTGTTGATCTTTTGACCGAGCAGGCCAAAGTCGTAGTGCGTTATCAGGGGGGCAACAACGCCGGGCACACCCTGGTGGTGGGCGGAGACAAGTTCATTTTCCACCTGATCCCCTCCGGCATTCTTCATCCCGGCACTGTCTGCTGCATCGGCAACGGCGTGGTCCTGGACCCCGAGGTCTTTTTGGGGGAAATCGAGCGCCTCAAGGCCCGGGGGGTCAAAGTGAGCCCGGAGAACCTGCGGGTGAGCGCCCGCACCCAGGTCATCATGCCCTATCACCAGCGCCTGGACAAGGCCCGGGAAAAGGCCAAGGGCGCCGGGAAAATCGGCACCACCGGCCGGGGCATCGGCCCCTGCTACGAAGACAAGGTGGCCCGCCGGGGCATTCGGGTAGCGGACCTGGTGGCCCCCGAGCTCCTGCGCGCCAAGCTTACCGAAGTCCTGCCGGAGAAAAATTTCCTCCTGGAGAAATTTCTGGGGGACCAGCCTTTTTCCTTCGCAGAGATTTTCGCCCCCTACCAGGAACTGGGCCAGAAGCTCAAGCCCCTGATGGCCAATGTCTCCGTCCTCCTCCAGGAAGCCGTGAAAAACGGCCACAATATTCTCTTTGAGGGGGCCCAGGGCACGCACCTGGACATCGACCACGGCACCTACCCCTTTGTCACCTCCAGCAACCCCGTGGCCGGGGGCGCGGCCGTGGGCAGCGGCATCGGGCCTACCGCCCTGCACCGGGTCCTGGGGATCGTCAAGGCCTACACCACCCGGGTGGGCGGCGGGCCTTTCCCCACGGAGTGCCTGGACAAGATCGGCGACCACATGGTGGAGTGCGGCGTGGAGTTCGGTTCCACCACCGGCCGGCGCCGGCGCTGCGGCTGGCTGGACATGGTGGTGATCAAAGAAGCGGCCCGCCTGAACGGCCTGACGGGGCTGGCCATCACCAAGCTGGACGTGCTCTCCACCCTCAATCCGGTGCGCATCTGCGTGGCCTATGACATGGACGGTGAACGCCTGGAGGTTATGCCCCCAACCCTCGCGGAGCTGGAGCGCTGCCAACCGGTGTTCGAGGAATTGCCGGGCTGGCCGGAGGACCTGAGAAAGGCGCGGCATTTTGAAGATTTGCCGGTGAACACCCGAAACTATCTCAAGCGCCTGGAAGAATTGGCCGGCGTGCCCGTCCAGATCGTCTCCGTGGGCCCGGACCGGGAAGAGACCATTTTATTGCAGAATCCGTTTAATTGAACAAAGTTTTGTATATAATAAGCAGGGGACAGCGGGCAAGTTCGCCACCCACACAATTTAAAAACTGTAATAATATTTCCTACTGGAAGCTTATCGATGCACGATGAGGTATCTGCCAAGGGAAATGTAGAACAGCCGCCCCCGGCTGTTCTTTTGCAGAATTATGTCCCGCTAGCTAAACCTGCCAAGAACGAATACCGCCGTAATCTTCCGCACATCCAGGCTGAATACAGACCCATTTTCCTAACTTTTTGCACTTTTCGGCGCTGGATTCTGCCTGAGGCGATGAGATCCATGGTTCTGAGGCATTGCCTGCATGAACATGGCAGGAAACTCGTAGTTCATGGGGCGGTGGTAATGCCAGACCATGTGCACCTCATTATTTCGCCATTGCTGGATCCAAAAGGTAATATTTATGGCTTGGCCGAGATCATGAACGGCATCAAAGGAGCCTCGGCTCACAGCATCAATAGAAAGCTTAATCGCAAAGGTCCCGTATGGCAATATGAGTCATTTGACCGTGTTCTGCGATCGGATGAGAAAATTCGAGAAAAAGTGGAATACATTTGTCAAAATCCGGTCAGAAAGGGACTGGTAGAAAAAGGAGACGATTACCGTTGGCTATGGCGCGAATGGATTGAAGGGGAGAAAAGTATAGAGCAGGCGCCCTCGCCTGCTCTTTTTCAGGCAATAGAGGAAAGGAAAGAATAAAATGAACAGCCGGGGGCGGCTGTTCTACATTTTTTCAAATTTTGAATAATTTTCTAAACTTAAGCATTTTTGGTTTAATACTGAATTTGATAGCTACTATATTTCTCTTTTTCGGTTCTAAAGCTGTGCCCTGGGATATGCAAACATAGAACGGTAAAAGCGAGGAAGAAAAAAATTTATAACGAACCGCAAGTTGATGGTAAACATAGGTTTTTCTATTTTATTTGCGGGATTCTTTTTGCAATTAATCGATTCTATATTGAAAAATAACCGGATGCCTTAAGGAAATAACCATGCTCGAAATCCGCTTTCATGGGCGCGGGGGACAGGGGGCCGTAACCTCGGTGGAATTGCTGGCCCTGGCCGCCATCAACGAAGGCAAGTTCGCCCAGGGCTTCCCCAGCTTCGGGCCGGAACGCCGGGGCGCGCCGGTGCTGGCCTTCCTGCGCATCGATGACAAGGCCATCGGCCTGCGCTGCAAGATCGCCAAACCCGACGTCGTCCTGATCCTGGACCCGAGCCTCATCCGCATCCAGAACCCCACCGCCGACTTGAAGCCCCAGGGCCTCATCGTCTTAAACAGCCACAAGACCCACGCCGAGGTCAGGAAAGAATTCGGCTTCAAGCACAGGCTGGCCCTGGTGGACGCCAACACCATCGCTAAGGAAGTCCTGGGGGTGCCCATCACCAACACCACCATGCTGGGGGCCCTCATCAAGGCCACCGGCGCGGTGAACGTGGACTCCATGGAGGTGCCCCTGAAAGAACGGTTCGGGCCCCTGGCGGTGAAGAATTTCAATTCCCTGAAAGTGGCATTCGACAAAACGGTGGTGGAGGAGGCAACATCATGAAGCCTTTAGAGCAAACCACCTGGCAGGAAATCGAGCTGGGGGGTCTGTTGCGGGAACCCGGCAGTGCCCGGGCCTACCGCACCGGCGACTGGCGCTCCCAGCACCCGGTGTGGACCAAGAGCCGCTGCATCCGCTGCGGGGTATGCTGGACCGTGTGCCCGGAGCCGGCCATCATCGAGGAACCGGGGGGCTACTTCGACATGGACCCCAATTACTGCAAGGGCTGCGGCACCTGCGCCCGGGAATGCGTCACCGGCTGCATTTCCATGGTGCCGGAGGAGGAATGATGGCCAAAGCCGAAGGCAAACCCAAAGCTAAAGCCGAAGCCGACCCAAGACCGAAGCCAAAGTCGAGGCCGGGAGCAAAGCCGAAGCCAAGGTCGACACCCCTCCTAAACCCCAGGCCAAAGCTGCCCTGCCTCTTAAAACCGAGGCCAAGGTTGCCAATCCCGTGGCCAAGGCCTACGCCCCCTCCCACCGGGTGGGCATGGAGGTGTCCATCGCGGTGAGCGACGCGGTGCAGCTGTGCCGGGCCGAAGCCATCGCCGCCTACCCCATCACCCCCCAGACCCACATCGTCGAGCACCTGTCCAGCGTGGTGGCCAACGGCGAACTGGACGCCGAGTTCGTCAACGTCGAGTCCGAGCACTCGGCCATGAGCGCCTGCATCGGCATGTCGGCGACCGGCGCCCGCACCTACACGGCCACGAGCTCCCAGGGCCTGGCCCTGATGAACGAGATCCTCTTCATCGCCAGCGCCATGCGCTTCCCCATCGTCATGACCGTGGCCAACCGGGCCCTGTCCGGGCCTTTGTCCATCTGGAACGACCACAGCGACATCATGGCGGCCCGGGACATCGGCTGGATCCAGATCTTCGTGGAAAACGGCCAGGAGGCCTTCGACCACTCCGTCATGGCCTTCAAGATCGCCGAAAACTCCAAGGTGCTGCTGCCCACCATCATCAACCTGGACGGCTTCATCCTCTCCCACGTGGTGGAGGCCCTGGAGATGGTGGACCAGAAGACCGTGGACGATTTCCTGCCGCCTTACATCCCCCGGCATCAGCTCGACACCAAGAGCCCGGTCACCATGGGGGCCTTCGCCATGCCGGAAATCTACACCGAAGTGAAGATGAAGCACCAGGTGGTCCTGACCAACTCCTACGAGCATATCGTGGCGGTGTGGGACGAGTGGGCCAAGCTCACCGGGCGCCAATATCAACCCGTGGAGCGCTACCGCACCGAGGACGCCAAGATCCTCCTCCTCACCATGGGCTGCCTCTCGGAGGTGGCCAGGATCGCGGTGGACGAGATGCGGGACGAGGGCCTCCCCGTGGGTCTTTTGCGGCTGCGGATGTGGCGGCCCTTCCCGTTTCAGGATTTGCGGGCGGCGGTGGGCGACGCCGAGCTGCTCGTGGTCTGCGACCGGGCCCTGTCCCCGGGCGGCCCCGGCGGCCCGGTGATGAGCGAAGTCAGGAGCGCCCTGTATAACGAGGCCAAGCGGCCCCAGATCCTGGGCTATATCGTCGGCCTGGGCGGCCGGGACGTGCCCCCCGAGGTCTTTAAAGACATCGTGGATCTGGCCAAAAAGGAAGCGGCCCAGGGCCCGTCTGAGGAATTTCACCTCTATGGAGTGCGAGGCTGATGGACAAATTCGGATTCGCCGAAAGCCAGAAATACGATACGTACGCCTCCCGGCTCATGCCCCGGGAGGAGCTGTTCACGCCGGGTCACCGCGCCTGCCAGGGCTGCGGTGAGGCTCTGGCGGTGCGCTGGGTCACCAAGGCCATCGGCCCGGACGCCATCATCGCCCACGCCACCGGCTGCATGGAAATCGTCAGCAGCGGCATGCCCCAGACCTCCTGGATGAACCCCTGGATCCACGTGGCCTTTGAGAACACCGCGGCGGTGGCCTCGGGGATCGACGCCGGCTTGAAGATCCTGGAACGCAAGGGCAAGCTCGCCGGGCCCCCGCCCAAGGTGGTGGCCATGGGGGGCGACGGCGCCACCAGCGACATCGGCCTCCAGGCCCTGAGCGGCGCCATGGAGCGGGGCACCAACTTCACCTACTTCTGCTGGGACAACGAAGCCTACATGAACACCGGCATCCAGCGGTCCAGCTCCACCCCCTTCGGCGCCATGACCACCACCTCGCCGCCGGGGAAAAAGAGCATCGGCCAGGCCACCTGGAAAAAAGACATGGTGGCCATCGCCGTGGCCCACAACATCCCCTACGTGGCCACCGCCAGCCCCAGCTACATTTTCGACCTGTTCTTCAAGGTGAAACGGGCCCTCGAGACCCCGGGGCCGGCCTATATTCACGTGCTGTCGGTATGCCCCACGGGCTGGCGCTCCCCCACCGACCTGTCCGTGCGCCTGGGCCGCCTGGCGGTGGAGACCGCGGTCTTCCCGCTGTTTGAAGTGGTGAACGGCGAGTACCACCTCACCGTGGAGCCGCCCCACATCCGGCCCATCAAGGATTATATGAAGCCCCAGGGCCGCTTCCGGCATCTGAGGGAGCCCGAAGTGAACTACATTCAGAAGCGGATCCTCGACCGCTACCGGGATCTGTTGGCCAAATGCGGCCTTCCCGTACCCGCATTGCCAGACGTGCCCGAAGCGGCGCCGGCGGAGGGAAGCAAGTAATGGATGCAGAACGCCTGGAAGGGATCCTGTCCAAGTATGAGGGGGAGAGCACCGATCTGATCCCGGTGCTCCAGGAGATGATGGACAGCTACAATTATCTGCCCAAAGACGAACTCAAAATGGTGGCCGAGCGCCTGAACGTCCCCCTGACCCAGATTTACAGCGTCGCCACCTTCTACACCATGTTCAGCCTGGTGCCCAAGGGTGACCATCAGCTCAAGGTCTGCCTGGGGACCACCTGCCACCTCAAGGGGGGCCAGCGCCTGGTGGATTCCCTGGCCAGCCGCCTGAGCTGCGAGGTGGGCTATACCACCAAAGACGGCTCGTTTTCCCTCGAGACCGTGGGCTGCCTCGGTTCCTGCGCCCAGGCCCCGGTGATGATGATCGACGCCAAGTATTATGCCCGGGTGACGGTAGACAAGGTGCCGAAGATCCTGAAGCTGTACCAGAAATAGCCACAGCAGTCAGCAGTCAGCCTTCATCTCCAGAAACTGATGCTAACTGCCGACTGCTGATTGCCCAAAAGAGAACGCCATGCCAAAAATTGAATCCATCGACCATCTGACCGAATACCGTCGGAAGCTCAAGGCCGCCCGGGACCCCAAGCAGCCCACCGTGCTGGTGTGCAGCGGGCCGGGGTGCCTGCCCCTGGGGAGCGAGGAAGTGGCCGAGGCCTTTAAAACCACCCTGGCCGAAAAAGGCCTGGAAGGCAAGGTCCTGCTCAAGACCTGCGGCTGCCAGGGCCTGTGCGCCAAGGGGGTGAAGGTCCTCATCCGCCCCGAGGAGATCGCCTACCAGAAGGTCACCCCCCAGGATGTCCCGGAAATCGTCGAGCAGACCCTGGCGGGGGGCGCCGTGGTGGACCGCCTGGTCTACCACGACCCGGTGAGCAACGACCCCTGCGCCCACAAGAGCGAGGTGCCCTTCTACCAGGGCCAGGCCCCCATCGTGCTGAGAAAGCTCGATCTCATCGACCCCGAGAGCCTGGACGACTACCTGGCCGTGGGAGGCTACCGGACGCTCCGCAAGGCGCTGTTCGCCATGACCCCCGACGAGGTCATCGACCAGGTGGAGCGCTCGGGGCTCCGGGGCCGGGGCGGCGGCGGTTTCCCCACCGGCCGCAAGTGGCGCCTGTGCCGGGAAGCCGAGGGCATGGTGAAGTTCATCATCTGCAACGGCGACGAGGGCGACCCCGGGGCCTTCATGGACCGGGCGGTCATGGAGGGCGACCCCCACGCCATCATCGAGGGCATGATCGTCGGGGCCTATGCCATCGGCGCCAGCCAGGGCTACATCTACGTGCGCCACGAATACCCCCTGGCGGTGAAGCGCCTGAAACTCGCCATCGACCAGGCCCGGGAATTCGGTTTCCTGGGGAACAACATCCTGCGCTCCAAGTTCAGCTTCGACCTCAAGATCAGCCAGGGGGCCGGGGCTTTTGTATGCGGCGAGGAGACGGCGCTGATGGCCTCCATCGAGGGCTTCATCGGCGAGCCCAACCCCCGGCCGCCCTACCCCGCCCAGGCCGGCCTTTTTGGCCTCCCTACCATCATCAACAACGTCGAGACCTGGGCCAACGTGCCGGAAATCATCAACATGGGGGCCGAGTGGTACGCCGGCCAGGGCACGGAAAACAGCAAGGGCACCAAGGTCTTTTCCCTCGTGGGCGCGGTGAACAACACCGGGCTGGTGGAAGTACCCATGGGGACGACGCTCCGGCAGATCATCTTTGGTCTCGGGGGCGGCATCGCCGGCGGCCACCAATTCAAGGCGGTGCAGACCGGCGGCCCCTCGGGGGGCTGCATCCCGGAGCAGTTCCTGGACCTGCCGGTGGATTACGACAGCCTCCAGCAGGTGGGCTCCATCATGGGCTCGGGCGGCATGATCGTCATGGACAGCACCAGCTGCATGGTGGATGTGGCCCGCTACTTCATCGGCTTCCTCCACGCCGAGTCCTGCGGCAAGTGCACCCCCTGCCGGGAAGGCTTGACCCAGCTCAAGTACCTCTACGAGGAAATTACCAACGGCCGGGGGGAAATGGAGCATCTCACCCTCATGGAAGACCTCTGCCAGGCCATGGCCTCCGCCTCCATCTGCGGCCTGGGCCAGAGCGCGGTGAACCCGGTGCGCTCCACCCTCAAGTACTTCCGCCACGAATACGAGGCCCATATCAAGGACAAGAAGTGCCCGGCCCTGGTCTGCCGCCCGCTTCTCAAATACACCATCGACCCCGAGACCTGCACCGGCTGCCTGGCCTGCGTCAGGGAATGCCCGGTGGGGGCCATCAGCGGGTTCAAAAAGGAAGCCCAGGAAATCGACCAGGATATCTGCATCAAGTGCGGCCTGTGCTATGAGTCCTGCCAATTCGACGCGGTGGTCAGGGAGTAAGTGTCATGCCCTTTCAGAAACTTGCGGACCAGGTGAAAGCCCCCACCATCGAAGAGGTGGGGATTTATATCAACGGCATCTTTATCAGGGCGCCCCAGGAGTTTACCGTGCTCCAGGCCGCCCGGGCCAACGGCTTCGAGATTCCCACCCTGTGCTATCACCGGGACCTGCCCTCGGAAGGCCAGTGCCGCATGTGCGTGGTGGAAATCGGGGAGGCACCCCGGACCAGGCTGGTGAATTCCTGCACCTACCCCGTGGAAAAGGGCCTCAAGGTCCAGACCCACTCGGACAAGGTCGTCCAGGCCCGGCGCATCGTCCTGGAACTGCTTATGGCCCGGGCCCCCGCCGCCGAACTCATCAAGGAAATGGCCGCCGAACACGGCATCCACGAGACCCGCTTCCACATCGATGACCTGGGGGAACGCTGCATCCTCTGCGGCCTGTGCGTCCGCACCTGCCGGGAGATCGTCGGGGTGAGCGCCATTTCCATGGCCAACCGCACCCCCGACAAGCAGGTGGCCACCCCCTTCAAGGAAGCCTCGGAGGCCTGCATCGGCTGCGGCTCCTGCGCCTTCATCTGCCCCACCAACGTCATTCCCTACACGGAAAAAAACGGCGTGCGCACCATCTGGGGGCGGAATTTCGAACTGCAGCCCTGCCGGGTATGCGGTAACTACATCGCCCCCAAAGCCCAACTGGAGCACTGGGCCGAACTCACCGGCGACCCGGTGGAAACCTTCCTGGTCTGCCGGGATTGCCGGTAGAATTGATTCTGGTGAAGTTCAGGGAGAATTTTTTGTAAGTATTCCCCCGTCCTTTTTCAACCCCACCAACCCCCGCATAAGCAGGCCGGGTAAGACGGGCCCCGATGGTCCGACTTCCCCGGCTTAATTTTTTATCCCCCTCCTGCCAATATTATCTTGACATGCCATGTATAGTTTGATAAGGAACGTTCTTAATAGCATGTACTACATGCATTTTATCACGTTCCGAGGAGGTTCCCTCAGAAAATGCAAATAGCTATTGGTAAAGTTCACAGAAATTTAAAAGATGCCTTTGAAAATGCTCTTTCTGAGGCTCTATTTTCAATGAGGACATTAATCCCGATAAAGTCTATCGAAGTATATCCTCATAGAATAGTAGCAATTGGCGATATCGAATCGGACTTTGTCGACGCTAATCAGGAGCCATCAGCTGATAGGACGACTCTTCACGCTGAGGCACTCGGCAATTTTCATATTAGCACCGAGGGTTCAGGCCGACCTGAGGAAACATTGGGTTATCTCATCGTACAACGACCATTGATCCTCAAAGGTGAGAATGCCCAACCTGATAGTGAAAAATTGAGTTTTGCCATCGAGATCTTAAAGAAGATTGGAATCACCCAAAGTAAACTATATGGGCCGAAATGCTGTAAGCGCTGTAATAATCCTATTCCACAGAAAAGATTAATGGCAATACCAAACGCAGAGTTTTGCATATCTTGTAAAAAATCCATTGAAAGGGGATAAAAATGAAAGAGTTAACGACTGGTAATGTCAGACAAATTTTTTGCAAGGACCTTGGAGAAGCTCAAAGACTTGCCGGGCAGGAGGTCACCTCAACAGTTGGCTATCCTGTTCCAGTTGTTATTTTTAAACAAGGTGAACGAATAAACCTCACTGGCGCATTACCATTTTCATTTATTGCCTCAAGATTAGAGGTTAAATCCGCAAAGAAAAAAGCCTCAATATCTGAGACAACAGAATCTATGAATAGACCAGTTAATCAGGATCATGCCGATGCGATTGCTCAATATATCATTGAAAATCGAGATCAAAAATATATATTGCCTCCTATGACACTAAACGTTCAACAATCAACAAATCTTTACGTAGTTGATTATCCATCCGAATTGAAAACAGGATTTTTGGTTGTTCCGGCCACCGCTTTTTTAAGTATCACAGATGGGCAACATCGACGCTTGGGTATTCAAGAAGCGCTCGAAAAGTTGACAGAATCTGAAAGAATTAAACTGCGCTCTGATTCAATATCTGTCATGATTACTTGTGAAACGGATATTGATCAGATTCATCAGGATTTCGCTGATTGTAGCAAGACAAAGCCACTTGCTCCAAGCCAATTAGCAGTTTATGACCGTAGAAATCCAGCGAATAGATTGGTTCTGGACTTAGAAAAAAATTGCCTATTATTTCGTGGCAAAGTTGATGCAACAAGCAAGACTCTTGGGATGAAATCTACATCAATATTTCTTACTAACCAGATTAGGCAGTTAGTAAAAACTCTTCTAATCCGTAATTGGCAAATGGCTGATCTCGATTTCACTAAGAAGGTTCAAAGAATGCTATATGATGAGGCTGTATATAATGATGAACTTAAAAAAATCGTTAATTACGTTAATTTTTTGACCGAAAAAATCCGTGTTTGGAAAGAGATATCTGAACTAAAACCGGGTGTTACGATGAATATAATACCAACTCGGCGAGCTGAAGGATGGGTCTGCCTCAGCGTTGTAGGATTGATTATTCTGGGAACTATTGGGCATGAATTATTCAGAAATCAGGAAACTGATTGGGAAAGTTACGCCGAAAGACTTTCTGGAATAGACTGGAGGAAAACAGGAGAGTTGTGGAAAGGAAATATAATTTCCGGAGGCAAGATTCTGAATCAGCAAAAACATATTCGGGAAGCCACGGAGCAGGTTCGCAAAGCAATTGGTTGGGACCCGAGCTTAGGTAGCTTATTTCAGGAAATTCCAAGAAGCTGATTCTTTTCCAAATCTTCTTCTGGCCATCTCCGCGGCCATGAAAATGGCGGCCTTGAGGCTCCCGGGGTGGGCGTCGCCGGTGCCCGCCAGGTCATAGGCGGTGCCGTGGTCCACGCTGGTGCGGATGATGGGCAGGCCCAGGGTGACGTTCACCGCGTCCATGAAATGCAGCAATTTCAGGGGGATGAGCCCCTGGTCGTGGTACATGGCGCAGATGGCGTCGAACTCCCCCTGGGCATGGCGCCAGAACAGGGTGTCGGCGGGAAAGGGGCCGCTCACCGGCAAACCCCGCCCCCGGGCCTCCAGCACCGCGGGAATGATCATTTCCGTCTCCTCCTCGCCGAAAAGCCCCCCTTCGCTGGCATGCGGATTAAGGGCCGCCACTCCCAGGCGGGGTGCAGCTATACCAAAATCCTGTTGCAAAGCCCGGCAGGTCAGGCTGAAGAGCCGGATAAGGCCGTCGAAGCTCAGGCGCCCGGGCACCTCCGAGAGGGCGCAGTGGATGGTCGCCAGGACCACCCGGAATTTCCCCCCCGCCAGCATCATGGCCACCTCGGTGGCGCCGGTGCGGTCGGCCAGGAGCTCGGTGTGGCCGGGATAGCGGTAACCGGCCAGGTGCAGGGCCGCCTTGCTGATGGGGCCGGTGACCATGCCCGCCACCGTTTGATCCAGGGCCATCTCTATGGCGGTGAGGATGTAGGAGACCATGGCTTTACCGCCGGCGGCGCTGGGGTGGCTGTGGTTCAGGTCGCCGGGGGATAACCGGGAGAGGGCCAGAAGATCGATGGTGCCGGCCTGGTAGCGCCCCTGGGCCGGCTCGGGCGTGACATTCAGGGTAAGCTCCGGGGCCAGCGCCTGGCGGGCCCGCTCCAGGGCCGGGAGATCACCCAGCACGACCGGGCGGCAGGCCTGGTAGATCGCCGGGTCGGACAGGGCCAGCACCATAATCTCCGGGCCCACCCCCACCGGGTCCCCCATGGTGAGGGCCAGAAGGGGCCGTGCATCAGATGTGGTCGTCATATTTTTATCCACGGGTGATGAAAACAGAGATTATGTGGTATATCGCCCTTCCCCCCGAGCAGAGAACTGCTTGAGCCGCGGGGGGGAAGTATGTAAGAATAAGGCCGATTCAACTATCCCCCGATTGGGAGTGTATGTCAATGGCTCAAGGACAGGAAGAACAGCCGGGTGCGGCCAGGTTTGGCTTTATCGGGGCCGGCGCCATGGGCGGGGCCCTGCTCAAGGGGCTGGTGGCGGCGGCGCGGGTCAAGCCGGGTGAACTGGCGGTTTACGACCCTGACCCCCGGTGCCGGCAGGAGATGGCAGACCTGGGGGTGGAGGTGGCCCTGGACAACGCCGGGGTGATGCACTCCCCGGTGGTGGTGCTGGCCGTCAAGCCACAGATTTTGGGGCGTGTGCTGGCAGAAATCCGGGACTACGCCCGCCCCTGGCATTTGGTAATCTCCATCGCCGCCGGTGTGCCCCTGGCCGTCCTGGAAGAGGCCCTGCACCAAAGCCGGGTGATCCGGGCCATGCCCAATACGCCGCTCATGGTGCGGGCCGGCATGACCGCCCTGGCCCCGGGAAGCAGGGCTACTGCCGAAGATATGGACCTGGCCCTGGACCTCTTCCGGGCCGTGGGCCGGGCCGAAGTGGTGGCGGAAACCCACCTGGACGCGGTCACCGCACTGAGCGGCAGCGGTCCGGCCTTTGTGGCGGTGTTCCTGGAAGCCCTGGCCGACGGCGCCGTCAAGATGGGCCTCACCCGGAGCATGGCCGCGGAGTTCGCCGCCCAGACCGTCCTCGGCACGGCCCGGCTCCTCATGGAAAAAAACCTGCACCCCGGTCTCCTCAAAGACCTGGTGACTTCTCCCGGCGGCACCACCATCCACGGCCTCCACGCCCTGGAACAGGGGGCCTTCAGGGCCGCGGTCATCAGCGCCATCGAAGCCGCCACCTGGCGGGCCCAGGACCTGGCCGCAGCGGTGAAGTAATTTGAAATGATTTGTGGGGGGAGGGCCAGGGAGCGGCGGCTCCCTGCCCTCCCCCCACACCCCCCTCCCAACCCTGTTAGTTTATTTGGCCAAGCCTGGACATGGTCCTGGCTTGGGCCAAATATTTCTCACAAACTCAAGGGATTGGGGGTGGGGGTTTGGGGGAGGGGGTAAGGGCCCGCTGGCCCTTAGCCCCCTCCCCCAAGCAACCGCAAATGTATGTCCACGGCGGGGGCGCTGTGGGTGAGGGCGCCCATGGAGATGAGGTTGACGCCGGTGGCCGCGACTTTGGGGAGGCGCTCCAGGGTCATGGAGCCGCTGGCCTCGAGGAGGGCCCGGCCGGCGGTGATTTGGACGGCCTGAGTCATGGCGGCTTCGTCCATGTTGTCCAGCATGATGATGTCGGCCCCGGCCGTGAGGGCCTCATCCAGTTCGGCCAGCGTGGTGACCTCTACCTCGATTTTCAGGAGGTGATGGGTGTTTTCCCGGGCCAGGCGCACGGCCGGCGCGATCGAGCCCACCGCGGTGAGGTGATTGTTCTTGATGAGGACGCCGTCGAAGAGGCCGAACCGGTGATTGGCGGCGCCCCCGACCCTGACGGCGTATTTTTCCAGCAGGCGCCAGCCCGGCGTGGTTTTGCGGGTGTCCACGATGGCGACGGGAAAGCCGGCTACGGCCTGCACCATTTTCCGGGTGAAAGTGGCAATGCCCGACAGGCGCTGGAGGAAGTTCAGGGCCAGGCGCTCCCCGGTGAGGATGGCGGTTAGCGGTCCCCGGACCTCGGCCAGCACGGTGCCGGGGGTGACCTCCTGCCCCTCCTCGACCTGGGCGGCAAATTCCAGGCGGGGTTCAAGGCGGCGGAAGACCCGCTCGGCCACGGGAATGCCCGCCACCACCAGATGCTGCTTGGCCCGGATCTGGGCCGCGCCCTGGCGCTCGGGGGGGATAAGCGCCCGGGTGGTGACGTCGCCGGGGCCCAGGTCCTCCTCCAGGGCCAGGTCGATCAGCCGGTCCACGTGAGCAGCAAAATCAGGGAAATGCTGTTTCATGCCCGCTCTTTGCCTTAATCAGTCAAAATCCTCGGTCCAGTGGATGGTGCAGGGGCAATTGGGGTCGGGGGAGGCGGTTTCTTCCAAGCTGTCGGCATCCCCGAAGCAGAGAGCCCTGAGCACTCCTGGCGCGCCTCGTCCCAGAAATTGCAGCGCTCGTAAATACAATACCCCAGGTGGGGGATGGGGCAGACGGGACTATCCATTACATAATTATTATTATTTTTCTTTATCCGAACTTAATTCAAGTTGCTGCAAAATAGTAAAGATATTATCCGGTTGAAGTGCCCAACGATATGCAGGATGAATTTCCCAATCAAAACCAAAATCAGCAAAATCTCCAGATAAGTATCTGTTTTCCTCAAAATACTTTCTTATTATTTCACCTTTTGCAATAACTTTTCTTGCAGTAAGAAAATTTATTTTATACATAAATTGTGCTAATTGTTTCGGAGTAGCTTCGTTGCCATTGGTGAACCGAAAAACTCCTTGCTTAGTTATATCATCTATTTTTTTCAATAACGCATCAGTTGCATAAACATATCCCAAAGATGCCTTTTTTTCTTTTTTATTAGGCTTCATTCCCATTAGTAATCTTTCAATGTCCGGCAACTCAGATCTGTATTCATTTATAGTATCCTGAATTCTCCCCTGAGAATAATCAGCAAAAATACTTTCAAAATCTACTGTTTGTATCAGGTATGATTTTCGATCAAACGCCTTTCTGGCGGCCAAAGTGCACAGCTTTACCAAATCCCTGGGTCTTTTCCTAATCAAAGACATTAATACCCGATACATTGGGGCATTACTCCAATGGCCGCTTCCCGTAAATAAGGGTTCCATTACGGTATAAAGATAAGGAGCCAACTTTATCTGGGGAGTTGATAGTAACTTGTCTTCATCTACATTTCTCCCCAGAAAGGTCTCAATTCTTTTTATTAAGAGAACTAATATTTCATGATTTGTCCAAGTATACCAAACGACAGAACTTTCTATTTTATCAGTAGACTCATCAGAAGTCCTAACCAAATAGTATACATCCGATCTTAACGCTATTCTGAAACGAACTCCTTTATTTTCATTACAAATATCTCTTACAGCGTTTAATAAGGCCGAAATGCTATGGATATCATCAACTTTGCTCTGCCAGCCGCGATCAAGGTCATCTATATAGATCGTAATAATCTTATGTTGAAGGAAGTTAGTTATAAGGTGATTCGTTGTATCCAGCTTTACTGGCAACTTATCACTTTTTATTATATCAATAAGGAAGCTAATTAACTTTCCGCTATATTTTGAGATGGTAGGTATTACACCTTCCGATTCAATGCCAAGTGAGTTTAAGACTTTTCTTGCAATAATCTCATATAAGCCTAATTTCCAATCTCTTATTTTCTGTAGAAAGTCATCCTTCTTTCCTAATCCTACTATATCATCAGGTTTTATTAAAATTGACAGACGACCATTATCAACGTCTTCATGTAAAGCTACTTGGAAAAGTGCAGACTTGCCAATACCTTTGTGACCAACAAGAATTCTCAGTGCTAAGTCATTGTAGATCCTATCATAAATATTTATTTTAAAATAGTATTGCCTTAGACGAGAGAAATCTTCATCTTCAGCAGCTTCATGTCCAAATAACTTTTGAATTATGTTTTCTTTAAATTGAATGTGCCCAGCCATTAAAAAGCTCCATAATAAAAATAAGCCTTATTAAGAAAAAGCTAATAAAAACGATACTACGATCTCTGACTTATCTTGTCAAGAACGTAGATGAGTCAGGTTCTAATCTATCACGCCAGCAACTCCTTGAGGCGCTTCTCGTGGCTTTTGAGTTTGGTGACCTTTTCGTTCAGGGTCTTGAGGCGTTCCTTTTCCTTGTCCACGACGTCGGGGCGGGCCTTGTTCAGAAAGTCCTCGTTGGAGAGCTTCTTCTGGACCGAGGCCAGTTCCCGGGAGAGCTTGTCCATTTCCCGGTTGAGGCGGCGGGCCTCCTCCTTGAAGTCGATGAGGCCGGCCAGCGGCATGACGAGGTCGAGGCTGCCGCCCTCGGGAGCGATGACCACGGACTTGGCCGAGGCCGCGGGGGGGTCGCCGGCCGGCTGGAACTGGAGATCCTGGACCCGGGCCTGGAGCTTGACGGACTGCTGGTGGTTTTCCAGGACCTTGAGCAATCCCGGCTCCTGGCTGAAGACCAGGACACTCACCTGGGCTGACGGCGGCACGTTCATTTCGGCCCGCATGTTGCGGACGGCAACGATGCTCTCCATGACCAGGGCCATCTCCGCCTCGGCGGCGGGGTTACCCAGGACCGGGTCGGGGACGGGGAAGGGCGCCGCCATGATGCTGCCCTGGACGCCGGGGAGTTTCTGCCAGATCTCCTCGGTGACGAAGGGCATGAAGGGGTGCAGGAGCCGCAGGATCGTGCCCAGGACCTCCACCAGGACCCGCTGGGTGTGGTGGCGCAGGGCAGGCGGGGCGTCGCTCCCGAGTTCGGGCTTGATGAGCTCCAGGTACCAGTCGCAAAACTCGTGCCAGGTGAACTGGTAGAGAACGTGGGCGGCCTGGTCGAAGGCGTAGGCGTCGAGGTTTCTGGCGACCTCGGCCTTGACCCGCTGCAGGCGGCTTAGGAGCCAGCGTTCCACGACGGAGAGGGATTCTTGGTCTTCCCCGGCCGGGTCATAATCCCCGAGATTCATCAGGGTGAAGCGGCTGGCGTTCCAGACCTTGTTGACGAAATTCCGGTAACCGACGATGCGCTCCTCGGAAAGGCGGATGTCCCGGCCCATGGCGGCGAACGCGGCCAGGGAGAAGCGGAAGGCGTCGGTGCCGTAGGCGTCCATGAGGTCCAGGGGGTCGATGACGTTGCCCTTGGACTTGCTCATTTTCTGGCCTTCCGGGTCCCGGACCAGGGCGTGGATGTAGACCTCCCGGAATGGCACGTCGTTCATGATGTGGAGCCCCATCATCATCATGCGGGCCACCCAGAAGAAGAGAATGTCGAAGGCGGTGACCAGCACGTTGGTGGGGTAGAAGAGGCGCAGTTCCGGGGTCACGTCGGGCCAGCCCAGGGTGGAGAAGGGCCACAGGGCCGAGGAAAACCAGGTGTCCAGGACGTCGGTTTCCTGGGCCAGGTCGCCCACGCCGCAGTTGGGGCAGGCGCTGGGGTCCTCCCGGGAGACGATGACCCGGCCGCACTCCTGGCAGGTCCAGGCCGGGATGCGGTGGCCCCACCAGATCTGCCGGGAGATGCACCAGTCCCGGATGTTGGTCATCCAGTCAAAAAAGCTTTTGTCCCAGGACTCGGGGATGAGGCGGATCTTGCCTTCCTCCACCGCGGCTATGGCGGGCTCGGCCAGGAGTTTGACGGCCACGAACCACTGCTTGGAGATCATGGGCTCCACCACGGTGCGGCAGCGGTAGCAGTGGCCCACCGCATGGCTGTAAGGCTCGATCTTTTCGAGCAACTCGTCGTGCTTCAAATCTGACAGGATTTTTTCCCGGCAGGCGAAGCGGTCCAGCCCCTGGAACTTGCCGGCGGCCTCGGTCATGACCCCCGCTTCGTCCAGGGCCTTGATGGCGGGCAGGTGCCAGCGCTGGGCGATCTCGAAGTCGTGGAAGTCGTGGGCCGGCGTGACCTTCAGCGCCCCGGTGCCGAATTCCGGGGTGACGTGGGGGTCGGTGATCAGCGGGATCTTGCGGCCCAGGATGGGAAGGCGCAGGGTGGCGCCGTGCAGGTGCTGGTAGCGGGGGTCGTCCGGGTTGACCGCCACCGCGGTGTCGCCGAGCAGGGTCTCCGGGCGGGTGGTGGCCACGGTGAGGAACCCCTCCCGGTCGGCCAGGGGATACTTGATATAGTACAGTTTGCCGTCGGTGGGCTCGTGCTCCACCTCCAGGTCGGCCAGGGCGGTCTGGCAGCGGGGGCACCAATTGATGATGTAGTCGCCCTTGTAGATCAGCCCCTCTTCAAACAACCGCACGAAGACCTCACGCACGGCCCGGGAGAGCCCCTCGTCCAGGGTGAAGCGCTCCCGGCTCCAGTCGCAGGAGCAGCCCAGCCTTTTTAACTGGTTGAGGATGGTGCCGCCGGACTCGGCCTTCCACTGCCAGACCCGGGCGATGAAGGCCTCCCGCCCCAGCTGGTTGCGGTCCTTGCCCTCCTTGGCCAGCATGCGCTCCACGACGTTCTGGGTGGCGATGCCGGCGTGGTCCATGCCCGGCATCCACAGGGCGTCGAAGCCGCTCATACGCTTGTAGCGGATGAGGATGTCCTGGAGGGTGTTGTTCAGGGCGTGGCCCATGTGCAGCGACCCCGTGACGTTGGGGGGCGGAATGACGATGCAGTAACCCGGCTTGACCCCGTCGGCCCGGGCGGTGAAAAGACCCTGGGCCTCCCAGTATTGGTACCACCTGGTCTCAATGGTGCGGGGGTCGTAAACCTTGTCGAGCAGTTCGGCCATGATAAACCTTTAAGAAATATTTTTTGGGAGAGGGAGCCAGGGGTCGGCGGACCCCTGCCCCTCTCCCAAGCCCACTCCCCCAACCCCTTGGCGCGTTGCGGCGAGCCAGAGGTTATTGTAGCAAAATCAGCAAAAAAGTGTGCTTTTTCCGGCCGGTGCTGCAGCCTTGCCATGGTCGATTTTGGGGGGAATAAACAGGTCTTCAGTCGGGTTCGGCGAGGCGCTTTTTCACACGGGCCAGTTCACGTTCGATGGCTTCGGCGGCCAGAGGCGGGACCAACTCCCGGGCCAGGCGCTCCACCGTCTCCTGGACCACCCGGCGCACCAGGTCCTGCAGCTCCGCCTCGTCCAGGCGGCCGGCCAGTTCCGGGGAGGCAGGTCCGGGGCTGCCGCACCTTTGAGGGGCAGCGTGTTATCGGGGATGTCCAGTTCTTCCGGGAGTTCGGGGAGCGAGGCCAGAAAATCGTCCAGGGATTCTTCCGGGGGTGCGGCGGGCGGGGCGGGCGGCGCTTCCTCCGGGGGTGCTGCCGGGGCTTTCAGGGCGGCCAGGCCGTCGGTGCCGTCGCGGAAATCCAGCACCACTTCGGCCGCCACCTCATCCGCCGCCTCATCGGTGAGCTCGAGGGGCTCCCCATCCTCCATAACCTCGGTGAGGTCGATGAGGTCGTCTTCCCCCGGTGGGGGCGGCTGCGGTGACTTGACCCGATCAAAGGGGTTCATGGCGTATGACCGTTATTTCCCAGGTCCGGGAGATCAGCGGGCCTGCAAGGCCTGCCGGCAACCAGGGCCATTTTCCTGCAACTAACACGGTCCCCAGCCCTTGTCAAGGTAATTGGCAGATATCCTTCCAAAAAGATGGACACAGGCCGCCACCCCCACCGGGATAACCTTCTTGTCTCGGCTGAGGGAAGATGATATGGTTTCCCGATACTTAAAAGGAATCCCGCATCCAACGATGTTTCTGCAGCAGCTCATCAACGGCCTCACCACCGGCAGCGCCTACGCCCTCATCGCCCTGGGCTACACCATGATTTACGGCATCCTGGGCCTCATCAACTTCGCCCAGGGGGAGATTTACATGTGCGGGGCCTTCGTGACGGTGATGCTCCTGGCCACCGGCCGGGTGCCCTTTGTGGTAGCCGTGGCTGCGGGCCTGGCGGGCGCGGCCGTCCTGGGGCTGATCCTGGAGCGGGTAGCCTTCCGGCCGCTCCGGGGGGCGCATCCCCTGGTACCGCTGATCAGCGCCATCGGGGCCTCCATTTTTCTGCAAAGCCTGGCCCTCCTGCTCTTCGGCCCCAACAACCGCCCCTTCCCCCTGACCTTCGATTTCGCCACCATGAACCTGGGGGGCCTGCCGGTGAACATCCTCGAGGCCGCCATCCTCCTGGCCGCGCTGGGCTTCATGGCCCTGCTGATGTTGTTCGTGCGCTATACCCGCTACGGCAAGGCCATCCTGGCCTGCGCCCTGGACCGGGACACGGCGCGTCTCATGGGCATCAACGTCAACCGCATGGTGTCCCTCACCTTCATAGTTGGCTCGGCCTTGAGCGGCGCCGGCGGCATCATGATGGCCATCTACTACAACGCCACCTACCCCCGCATGGGCTTCCTCCCCGGCCTCAAGGCCTTCAGCGCCGCGGTCCTGGGCGGGGTGGGGAACATCCCCGGGGCCATCCTGGGGGGGCTTTTGCTGGGAGTGGCGGAGAGCCTGGGCGCGGGCTATATTTCGTCGAGTTACAAAGACGCCATCGCCTTTATCATCCTGATCCTGGTGCTGCTCATCAGGCCTCAGGGGATCTTGAAGGGCCGGGGGCACTAAAGTGACCGCCTATATCGTGCACCTGGCCATCCTGGCGGGCATTTACATCATTTTGGCGGTGAGCCTGAACCTCATCATCGGCTTTGCCGGCCAGGTCTCCCTGGGGCACGCGGCCTTTTACGGCATCGGGGCCTACGCCTCAACCCTCACGGCCCTGTCCTGGAACCTGCCGTATCCGGTACTGGCGCTTCTGGCCATGCTGGCGGGGGGCCTCTGCGGGCTGGCCCTGGGCCTTCCCACCCTGCGCCTCCGGGAAGACTACCTGGCCATCGTCACCCTGGGGTTCGGGGTCATCATCGATCTCGTGATCAGGAACCTCGATATCACCGGCGGGCCAGACGGCATCGTGGGCATACCCTACCCGGAGATCCTGGGGTTGAGCTTCAGGGGACCCTATCTTTACCTGGTCCTGGTGGCGGCGGGGGTGGCTTTCACGCTGCTCCTCACCTACCTCCTGGTGAATTCCTACCACGGGCGGGCCTTGCGGGCCATCCGGGACCACGAGATCACCGCCCAGGTCATGGGCATCAACTCCCCGGCCTACAAGGTGGCCGTCTTCGCCCTGGCCGCGGCCCTGGCCGGCCTGGCCGGGTCCCTCTTCGCCCATTACATCAAGCACATCAATTACGAGTCCTTCGGCCTGCACGCCTCCATCCTGATTGTCTGCATGGTGGTCCTGGGGGGTATGGGGTCAATCCTGGGGTCGGTGGCGGGGGCGGTGATTTTGACCGTGCTGCCGGAGACCCTGCGGGGCTTCGAGGCCTACCAGGACCTGATCTACGGCGGCTTACTGGTGGCCCTGCTGGTCCTGCGGCCCCAGGGGCTGCTGGGCAAGGGCAAGCTGAGTTTGAAGTTTCTGGAAAGGAAGGAGTAAAAAAAAGTTTTCGGTTTCCAGTTTTCGGTTTCGAGTTTTGAGTATTCAGAGCAGGAAAAAACGTTGAATCGGTTTTATCATATCAATCGGAAAAGAATGGCAGTGTTTTCTAGGATCAAATAGACGACAAGTAACGAAAATCTTAAAACTGAAAACTGGAAACTCGAAACCGATCTCATGCTGACCTTAAAAAGCCTCCAGGCCGGGTACGGGCGGCTCATGGTGCTCAAGGGCATCTCGCTGCACGTGCGCCAGGGCGAGGTGGTGACCCTGATCGGCGGCAACGGCGCCGGCAAGAGCACCACGCTGCGGGCCATCTCCGGGCTGTTGCCGGTCTGGCGGGGTCAGGTGGAGTTTAAGGGCCGGGATCTCGCCCGGGTGCCCGCCGAGCAGATCGTCGGCCTGGGGCTGGCCCTGGTGCCCGAGGGGCGGCGGGTCTTCGCAACGCTGTCCGTCACCGCCAACCTGGAGCTGGGGGCCTTCCACCGCCGGGACGCCCGCCAGGTGCGCGCCGATCTTTTGGACCTGCAGGAGCGCTTCCCCATTTTAAAGGAGCGGGCCCACCAGCCCGCCGGCACCATGAGCGGCGGCGAGCAGCAGATCCTGGCCATCAGCCGGGCCCTCATGGCCAGGCCCCAGCTTCTCATGCTGGATGAGCCCTCCATGGGCCTGTCCCCCAAAAACGTCCAGGTGGTCTACGACATCCTCCAGGAGTTGAAGGAGCGGGGCACCACCATCCTCCTGGTGGAGCAAAACGCCCGGGCGGCCCTCCGGCTGGCGGACCGGGGCTACGTCATCGAGACCGGCCGCATCATCCTGGACGGCACGGCTGGCGAACTCCACGAGGCCCCGGAGGTGAAAAGGGCCTATCTGGGCAAAGGCTACCGGGAAGTGTGGGAATGACGCTCCTGTCGGTAAAGGCGCTGAGCAAGAATTTCGGCGGGGTCAAGGCCCTGACCCAGGTGAGTTTTGACGTTCTCCAGGGAGACATCCTGGCCCTCATCGGCCCCAACGGCGCCGGTAAAACCACCTGCTTCAACATGATCAACGGGCTTTTGCCCCCCACCTCCGGCGCCATTTTCATGGAGGGGAACGAGCTCACCGGTCTGCCGCCTTACCGCCGGGCCGCCCGGGGATTGGCCCGCACCTTCCAGAACGTCCAGCTGTTCGGGGGCATGACCGTGCTGGAGAACGTCCTCACCGGCATGCACCTGAGTCAAAAGGCCGGGGTGGTCACGGCCATCCTGCCTCTCCCCGGGGTTTTGCTAGCCGAAGTGCAAAACCGGCAAAGGGCCCGGGAATGGCTGGATTTCGTCAACCTGGGGGATAAAGCCGACTGGCCGGCGGAAACCCTGGCCTACGGGGAGCAGCGCCGCCTGGAAATCGCCCGGGCCCTGGCCCAGGCGCCCAGGCTCCTGCTCCTGGACGAACCCGCCGCCGGCCTCAACCCCCGGGAAACGGAAGACCTGATGAACCTGATGGTGAGACTGCGGGACCTGGGCATCACCCTCCTGGTCATCGAGCACGACATGACCCTGGTCATGGGCCTGTGCCAACGCATCGTGGTCCTGGACCAGGGCCGGGTCATCGCCGAGGGCAGCCCTCAGGATATCAGGCGCCACCCCCGGGTCATCGAGGCTTATTTAGGGAGAGAAGAGCTTGATGAGGGAGGGGGCTAGGGGCCGTGGGCCCCTACCCCCTCCCTCAAACTCCCTCCCCCAACCCCTTAGAGGGGGAATTTTCCCGGGAAGTCGGGGATCAAAGACCCCGTCTTTCCCGGCCCTAAGCGGGTTGGGAGGGGGGTGCGGGGGGAGGGCAGGGACCTCAGGTCCCTGGCCCTCCCCCCGCAACAACCGCAACCCAGGAGGACACCATGGCGATCTATGACAGGGAAGCGGAGCAGATGGGTCGGAGCGAGTTGGCCCAGCTGCAGTTGGAGCGGCTGCAGGCCACCCTCACCCGGGTCTACAAGAACGTCACCTTCTACAAGAAAAAATTCGATGCCATGGGTTTTCTGCCCGAGGACTGCCTGTCCCTGGAGGACCTGCGGCGCCTGCCCTTCACCACCCGCCACGACCTGGCCCGGGCCTATCCCTATGAAATGTTCGCGGTGCCGCTCAGGGAAGTGGTGCGCATCCACTCCTCCACCGGCAGCCCCGGCAATCCCATCGTCATGGGCTACACCGCCCGGGACCTGAGACATTGGGCGAGGCTCGCGGCCCGGGTCCTCACCGCCGCCGGGGTGGACCGGGACGACGTGGTCCAGGTGACCTTGAGCTATGGCCTCCTCACCAGCGCCTTCGGGCTGCACTACGGGGTGGAGCTGCTGGGGGCCTCGGTCATCCCCACCGGCCCCGGGGGCACGGCCCGGCAGGTGCAGATCATGCGGGACTACCGCACCACCGTGCTCGTCAGCACCCCGGGATACGCCCGCATCATCGCCGACCAGCTGGAAAAGTCGGGCATGGACGCCAAGCATCTCTTCCTGAAGGTGGGCCTGTTCGCCGGGGAGCCCTGGACCGAGGCGCAGCGGGCTGATATCGAATCCCGCTTGTTTCTCAAAGCGCTGGACAATTACGCCCTCTCCGAAGCTATGGGGCCGGGGGTGGCCGGGGAGTGCGAGCACCGGGCCGGCATGCACGTCAACGAAGACCATTTCCTGGCGGAAATTATTGACCCCGCGAGTGGCGAGGTGCTGCCCGAGGGCGCCATGGGGGAGCTGGTCCTCACCACCATCAGCCGGGAGGCCACGCCGCTGGTGCGCTTCCGGACCGGCGACCTGACCAGGCTCGACTATGCCCCCTGCCAGTGCGGGCGCACCATGGCGAGGATCGGCCGCATCGCCGGCCGCACTGACAACGTCGTAGTGGTAAAGGGCATCAACATCTTTCCGGAGCGGGTGGGGCAGATCCTGGCCGGCTTTATCGGGGAGGAGCCCACCTACCAGCTGGCCGTGGGGCGGGAAGGGGAACTCGATGTCCTGGAGGTCCGGGTGGAGGTGCGGGAGGGCCTGTTCTTCGACAAGATGACCCTGCAGCGGGAAATGCTGCAAAAATTATCCCACAAGCTGGCCCAGGGCATCGGCGTGTCCTCCCGGGTGAAGCTGGTGGAGCCCAATTCTATTCAGCGGGACCAGGAAACCTCGCCTTTGGTGATTGATTTGCGGCAGTAGCTTTGTTAGCATGTGATTATTACCGCGCTATTTCTTCTTAAGAAGAATGCAGCATTCCCATGGAGCCGAGAGACTAATAGAAGCAAAACAAGCAGGTGGCACAGGTGTCCTCACCTGTGCAGTCTTTTCAAATAACCAGAAGAAACCTAATCAATTTTAAAAAACGCTTATTGCCTTAGCTCCGAAAAGGTAACGGTTTGAGCATTAAGACAAGCAGTGATCATGCGGTTAAACATTTGGGGTTCCCAGAAGCGTCGATTGAAGCGGTAACAAAATTCCCCCAGGTAACGGGGCAGGTGCTTGTCACTGACGCCATGATACACTCCACGGATATTGCCTTTGACGTTGGCGATCAAGGTATGGACCCAGGGAAACAATCTACCCGCATTTTTTCCCGAACCAGTCACGGTGGGTACATGAAAACTCGACTCAGAGTTCAAGACCCGATAGGCCTGCCAGCCATCGGTGCGGGCCACCACCCCTGTTGCCAGGCAAGCCTGAGCCATCGCCTTAATCTCGTCGCGGCTTACCCTGGGCACCTGGTGCATGGCGGCAAAGCGTGGTTTATCTCCCGGGGTTTCCACCGCCACCACGACCTTGGATTTTCCCACCGCGCCACGGCCACGTTTGCCGGGTTTGGGGCCGCCGACATAGGTATCATCCATTTCGATCAGGCCAGCCAACTTGTAACCGGCATCACGCTCCGCCATGGCCTTGCGGATCTTGTGCCCCATGACCCAGACCGTTTTATAAGTCCGGATTTCCAAAATCCGCTGCAGAGACAGCATGGAAGCGCCGCTTTTCTGCCGCCCCATCAGAAAGATCATCCAGAACCATTTTCTCAAGGGCGTTCTGGTCTTATGAAAAATCGTGCCGGCCGTCAACGAGGTCTGGTAACCACAAGCTTTGCAGGCATATAAATGACGCGTCCGATGAAAGTAAGCTTGCTCGTGCTGACAGCGAGGGCACCGATAACCTTGAGGCCAACGCAAGTCAAAGAGATGTTTCTGACAGGCTTTTTCAGTCCTAAACCTCTTTTGAAATGCCAGGAGACTCAGGCCTTCCTGTTGCATAACATTTGCCCCATTTAGCTAATTATTTTAGTAAATTATAGCTATTTTTGGGAGCATAAGCAATAAGCGTTTTTTAAAATTAATTGCCTACAACAAGTTCAAATAGCAGAGAAGGATATGAAATACTGACACCCTTGGTGGCACAGGCGTCTCGCCTGTGCCTATGTGAGTTACACCTCTTGAAACAGCTTTTTCTAAATCATAATTCATGACTAACACTAACAGACAAGTATTTAAAGATACTGCCTGCGTCAAAGAGGGAATAATTTCTGGTTGTCCATTTTGTAATGCTATCAATTCCAAGTTGCCTAAAATAGGTGACAGAATAAGAGTACTAAGTGATATTTTTGAAGGCCTAATCGGGGAAGTCGTCTCCTCTATTTACCCTCTAAGGTCAGGAGAGATATTAGTGCATTTTATAGATTCTCCAATAGAAAATAGTTATGTCATTAACACCGATAGCGATTTGGTTGAGCTACTACCATGTCGTCCAATTCCTCAATGGGCTCCTCCATTATCTTTAAAACAAACGGCAAGATTACATTGGCTAATATTATCTTTTTGTCGAAAATTTTCTATGCTTAATAAACATAAGCAACATAAGCCCATAACAATTGAATTTATTCATCTTGTTGTTTATATTTGGATGAAAAGACTTCCTTTAGAGCCTCCAGGTTTATGGGCTATTTTAGAGGCACATGGAATTTCACCAATGCTGAGAAATCGAGTGCTTGAATCATTTAACCAATTTAGTGAGGTTTTAAGAACTTATCATATTATTGATACTGGACGGAATTATAAGAAGAAGAAAAAAGTATATCCATTTTCAGTGGAGGGGATTAAATAAAGGACTTATGCGACCTTCATGGCATGAATACTTTATGCTCATCGCCAAGCTGGTGAGCACCAGGAGCACCTGCAACAGCCGGCCCACCGGCGCGGTGCTGGTGAAGGACAAGCAGATCCTGGCCACCGGCTATAACGGCAGCATGCCCGGCGCGCCCCATTGCCTGGGGCAGTACATGGCCGACGGCAGCCCCTACTGCCACCGCCGGGCCCTAAACATCGCCGACCTGGACAAGTACAACTTCTGCCGGGCCTCCCACGCCGAGGCCAACGCCATCGCCCAGGCGGCCCGGCACGGGGTGCCCATCAAGGGGGCTTTCCTGTACGTGACCCTCGAGCCCTGCTACGTCTGCGTGAAGCTCCTGGCCACGGCCCAGATCGAGGGGGTCTTCTTCGAGATCCCTTATGAATCCCGGGACGACCTGCGGGACGCCTACTGGAAAGAGGCGGTGGCCGAGGCGGGCTTCAAGGAGTACCGGCAGCTGACCGTGTCCCCCGAGGCCCTGGAGACTATCCTGCCCGGCCTCACGGGACTCACCTCCACCCGGCGCCTGCCGGCCACGCAAGGGTCCGGAAAACGCCACATTACCGGCGTAGTGGAGACGGATTGATTTTTGGGAGAGGGGGCTAAGGGCCGGCGGGCTCCTGCCCTCCCCCGCACCCCCCAGTCCCATTAACGGGAGCACAGGCTTCCAGCCTATACATCACAGGCAAGATGCCTGTGTTCCCGGCAGGTTTAGGGTGAGGATGGCGAGATGGCAGGGACCTCAGGTCCCTGGCCTTCCCCCCACAGAAAAAACCATATTCGCTTTGCGAAGCAAGGGCAATAATTGACTAAGCATAAGTAATCCTTATCAGCCATGGCGAAAAAAAGTCCGGCAAATTCGAACAGAAAGAACTCGGCAAAGAAAAATAATACTGCCAAGAAGGCAGCAGCGGTGGCAACCCCGCCCCCGGTGACCTGGCAGCAGCGGCTGGGCCAGGAAGTGGTAGCCCTGCTGCTCCTGGGGCTGGCGCTGTTTCTCCTGCTGGCGTTGGCGAGCTATTCCCTCGCCGACCCCCAGGGGCTCACCCAGGTGTGGTCGGTATCGAAGGTGGGCAACTGGGGGGGCAAGGCCGGGGCCTTCCTGGCCTGGGGGGGCTTGGGGTTCCTGGGGTTGGGAGCCTTTCTCCTGCCCGTGCTCCTGTTCGGGTTGGCCTGGCAGTGCCACCGCCAGGGCCTCGACTATCTCACCTGGCCCCAGGTCATCTCGAGCCTGGCCCTGCTGGCGGGAACCACCGGTCTTCTCAGCCTGGCGCACCCGTATATTTCCTGGGGGCAAGGCCTGATCCACAGCGGCGGCTGGCTGGGGAATGTGCTGGTCGCGGGATTGGCCGGGCTCCTCAACCGCCCCGGGGCCGTGCTGGCGCTGTCCCTGGTCTTCCTGCTGGGGCTCATGGGGACCACCCGCCTGTCCCTGGTGGGACTGCTGTCCCTCCTGGGGAGGGCTGGCCCGGCGGGCCTGGCGGGGCTTAACCAGCCGGCGCGCCCCCGAGATACCGGCCATGGACCCGCCCATGGAAGCACCCGAGGAGCGCCAGACCCTCATCGCCCGGCCCACGGTGAAAATCGAGGCGCCTCCCCCGCCGCCGGCCCCCCCGGAGCCGGAAAATCCTTCCGCAACCCCGGCTGCCAAGCCCCGGCGGGCCTCCGCGGCAGCCGGGAAGTTCACCCTGCCCTCCCTGGACCTCCTGGATTCCCCCAAACCCTGGGACCACCAGGTGCAGGAAGGCCAGATGATGGCCCAGGCCGAGAAGCTGGAGGCCACCCTGCGCCATTTCGGGGTAGAGGGCAAAGTCACCGCCATCGTCCCCGGCCCGGTGGTGAGCCGCTTTGAGCTGGAGCCCGCGCCCGGCGTCAAGATCAGCCGGGTGACCAACCTCAGCGACGACCTGGCCCTGGCCTTAAAGGCCCTGTCCATCCGCATCGTGGCGCCGGTGCCGGGCAAGGCGGTCATCGGCATCGAGATCCCCAATCCCAAGCGCCAGGTGGTGGCCCTCCAGGAAATCCTGGCCGACGCCGGGTACAAAAAGAACGCCTCCCCCCTGACGGTGGCCCTGGGGAAAGACATCATGGGCACCCCGGTGGTATCGGACCTGGCCAAAATGCCCCACCTCCTCATCGCCGGGGCCACGGGCAGCGGCAAAAGCGTGGGGCTGAACGCCATGATCCTGTCCATCCTGTACAAGGCCACGCCGGAGCAGGTGCGGTTTCTGCTCATCGACCCCAAGCGCATCGAGCTGTCCACCTACCAGGGCATCCCGCACCTTCTGCACCCCGTGGTGGTGAACCCCCGGGAGGCCACCATTGCGTTGCACTGGGCCGTGAACGAAATGGAAAAGCGCTATGCGCTGCTGTCCGACCTGGGGGTACGCAACATCGAGGGCTACAACCAGAAGGCCAAGAATATGAAGTTCGAGCCCCAGGAGGACGGCGAGCTGCCGCCGCCCCGGTCCCTCCCCTACATCGTGGTGGTCATCGACGAGTTGGCGGACCTCATGCTGGTGGCGTCCCGGGACACGGAAGAATACCTCATCCGCCTGGCCCAGAAAGCCCGGGCCTCGGGGATTCACCTGCTGGTGGCCACCCAGCGGCCCTCGGTGGACGTCATCACCGGGCTCATCAAGGCCAACTTCCCCACCCGCATATCCTACCAGGTGTCCTCCAAGGCCGACGCCCGGGTCATCCTGGACACCCAGGGGGCCGAGCGCCTCCTGGGGAAAGGCGACCTGCTGTTTATTCCGCCGGGCACCTCCCGCCTCACCCGTATCCACGGCCCCTACGTCTCCGACGAGGAAGTGGAGCGGGTGGTGGAGTTCCTCAAAGAGCAGGCGACGCCGGAGTTTGAGCCGGGCATCATGGAGATGCAGGTGCAGGAGCAGGAAGAGGAGGACCAGGGGGAGCGGGACGAGAAGTGGGACGATGCCCTGGCCCTGGTGGCCGAGACCCGGAACGCCTCCATTTCCATGCTGCAGCGGCGCCTGCGCATCGGCTACAACCGGGCCGCCCGCATCGTCGAGACCATGGAGCGGGAAGGCCTGATAGGGCCCTCGGACGGCCTCAAGTCGAGGGAAGTCTATATCCCCCGGCGGTAGCTCCCCTTATCTTTTGTCTGGTGCAATTGGTTTTTGGGAGAGGGGGCCGGGGTCAATGAACCCCTGCCCCTTTCCCAAAACCACTCCCCCAACCCCATAATTCGGGAGCAGCTCAAGACAATCCTCGATCCCTCTCAACAACCTGCCAATTGTTAACCGATAAATCGTATTTGGTTGACAAATACCTGAAGCTGAGTGATGCTTATCACTTAGATATGCATTACTCGGATTGGCAAGAGCTTTTCGTGTTATCCCGGCGGGATTTCTGGCCGGTGCTGCAGGAGACCAGCCGTCTCCGGGAAGCACATTTCGGGCCACGGGTGAGCCTGTGCGTCATCATCAACGCCAAAAGCGGCCTGTGCTCCGAGGACTGCGCCTTTTGCTCCCAGTCGGTGCGGGCCCGGACCGGGGTCCCGGCCTACCCCTTGCTTCCTCAAGAACAACTGGTGGAGGCCGCCAGGGCCGCGGCGGCCAACGGCGCCTCCCGCTTCTCCCTGGTCACCTCCGGGCGGGGCATTGCCGCCAAGGGGTGACCGGGATGCCCTGGTGGCCGGCGTCGCCGCCATTCACGAAGCGGTGGACATCAACATCTGCGCGTCCCTGGGCCTTGCCGACCGGGGGTTCCTGGCCGACCTCAAGGCTGCGGGGCTCAAGCGTTTTCACCACAACCTGGAGGCCGCGCCGTCTTTTTTCCCGAAAATTTGCACCACCCACACCTTCCAAGACCGGGTGGCCACCATCGAGGCGGCCAAAGCCGCGGGACTGGAGGTGTGCGTGGGGGGCATTGTGGGGCTGGGTGAAAGCCTGGCCCAGCGCTGTGAGTTGACCCAGGCCATCGGCGAACTGGACCCTGACGCCATTCCGCTTAATTTCCTGCACCCTCTCCCCGGCACCAGGCTGGGAGACCGGGCCAAACTGTCGCCCCTGGAGGCTTTAAAGACCATCGCGGCCTTCCGCCTGACCCTGCCCCACAAAACCATCATCATCTGCGGGGGCCGGCAAGCCACCCTGCGGTCGCTCGCCCCCCTGATCTTCGCGGCCGGGGCCAACGGGCTCATGACCGGCGACTACCTCACCACCAAGGGCCGCCTCCCGGAAGACGACCGGCTGATGCTGGCAGACATGGAGCTGGAATTGGAAGATAAATGTGGGGGAGGGGGCCAGGGGTCGCAGGTCTCTGGCCCTCCCCCCAAAACCAGGGACATGCAATGAACCTGCCGAACCTGGCTCACATCAAAGGCATATTTGTCACCGGCACGGACACCGGGGTGGGCAAGACCTGGGTGGCGGCGGGGATCACCGCGGTATTGCGGCGCTGGGGGATGAAGGCCGGTTATTTCAAGCCAGTACAGAGCGGCTGCCCCGAAGAAAACGGCCGACTTATCCCCACAGACGCATGTTTTGCCAGAGAATTGGCTGAACTGGATGAGCCCCTGGAGCTGCTCACCCCCGTGGCCCTGCGCCTGCCCCTGGCCCCCGGCGTGGCCGCCGCCCGGGAAGGAACAACCGTGGATATGGAGCGGATTGCCGCGGCCTGGCAGGAGCTGGGCAGCCGCTACAGCTTCCTGGTGACGGAGGGGGCGGGGGGCCTTTACGTGCCCATCCGGGACAACGATTTCCTGGTGCTGGACATGGTCCGCTGGCTCAGGCTCCCCCTCATCGTGGTGGCCCGGGCGGGGTTGGGGACCATCAACCACACCGTGCTCACCGTCAAGGCGGCTCAGCAGGCCGGGGTGCCGGTGGCCGGGGTGGTCATCAACCGCTACCCCGAAAACCCCTCCCTGGCCGAGGAGACCAACCCCGAGGTCATCGCCGCGCTCACCGACACCCCCATCCTGGGGAAGGTGCCGGAAATCGGGGAACTGTCCTCCCGGGAAGGCAAAGCCGCCTTTCTGTCTGCCATGGAAGAGGTGTGCCGCGCCCTGGCCCAGGCCTGTGCCGCCCGGGCCTTTATGCACAGCCTGGAATTTTATTAATCATGTTTGAACACCTGGACCAGGAACTGCAGAACCTGGCCGCCCGGAGCCTCTGCCGGCGGCTCACCGAAGTGGAGGAAGTGCTTCCGGGGGGCCGGGTGCGCGTGAACGGCCGGGTGCTGTTGAACCTGTCCTCCAACGACTATCTGGGCCTGTCCATAGACCCTCGCCTCATCAGCGCCGCCGGTGCCGCCGCGGCCCGCTGGGGGGTGGGGGCCGGCGCCTCCCGCCTGGTGACCGGGCACCTGTCCCTGCACCGGGAGGTGGAAGAGCGGCTGGCGGCCTTCAAGGGAACCGAGGCGGCGGTGATCTTCAGCACCGGCTACATGGCCAACCTGGGGGTGATCAGCGCCCTCGTGGGGCCGGGGGACACGGTGTTTTGCGACCGGCTCAACCACGCCAGCATCTATGACGGCATCAAGCTCTCTGGCGCCACTCTGGCCCGGTTTCCCCACCGGGACCTGGACCGGCTGGAGAACCTGCTGCACCAGGCCGGCGCCGGCCGAAGACTCATCATCACCGACTCGGTGTTTTCGGTGGACGGGGACCTGGCCCCCTTGCAGGGCCTGGTGGATTTGAAGGACCGCTACGACGCCGCCTTGATGGTGGACGAGGCCCACGCCACCGGGGTCCTGGGACCGGGGGGGGCGGGCCTGGCCGAGGCATTGGGACTCGCGCCGCGGGTGGATATCCACATGGGCACTTTCTCCAAGGCCCTGGGGTCGCTGGGGGGATACGTGGCCGGGGACCGGCGCCTCATCGACTACCTGCACAACCGGGCCCGGTCGTTCATTTACTCCACGGCCCTGCCGCCCCCGGTCCTGGGGTCCATCGGCGCAGCCCTGAGCATCGTGAGAGAGGAGCCGGAGAGCAGAAATTATTTGTTGGCCGAGGCCAGGGCCTTTCGGGAAGCGCTTATCCGGGCGGGGTTCGACTGCCTGGGGAGCGCAACCCAGATCGTGCCGGTGTTGGTGGGCGACAACGCCCGGACCCTGGAATTCGCCGTCGGCCTGCGGGAGCATGGTCTCATGGCCGTGGCCTTCCGTCCGCCCACGGTGACCCCGGGGCGGGCCCGGGTGCGGTTTTCCCTGTCGGCCGCCCACTCCCGGGAGGATCTGCACGCCGCCCGGGAGGCCATCATTCAGGTGGGCCGCAAGATGGGTCTCATCGCATGACCAATTTGGTTTTTCTGCACGGCTGGGGTACCTCCGGCCATATCTGGCGCCGCCAAACCGGGGCCTTGGCCAGGGCGGGACTGACGGTGTTAACCCCCACCCTCCCTTCCTGGGAGGTTGCCTGGCTGGTTGATTATCTAAAAAAATTGCCCCTGGCCGAGACCATGCTGGTGGGGTGGTCCCTGGGGGGCATGCTGCTCCTCGAGGCCCTGGCTAGGGGAAATTTAACGCCGGCCAAGGTGGTGCTGGTGGCGACGCCGGCCTGCTTCTGCGCCGGCGAGGATCACCCCGTGGGACAACCCCGGGCGGCGGTGCGGGCTCTGCGCCGGACGGTGCGCCAGGACCCCAGCCGAGGTCTGGCTGACTTTGCCGGCCGCTGCCTGGCCCCGGGAGAAGCTGATTTTCATGCGGAAATTCTGGAGAATTTTCAGTACCAGGAAAACGGCGCCGACCTGGCCTCGGGCCTGGATTACCTCCTGAACACCGATCTTAGGCCTCAGTTGGCCGGGATTCCGCCGGGGACCCTCATCATTCAGGGAGATGAGGACGCCATCGTCCCCCCGGCACAGGCGGAGATTCTCAGCCATTACCTCAAGGATGCCCAGGTGGTAAGACTACCGGGAGCCGGCCACGCCCCCTTCCTCACCCAGGCGGAGGCGTTTAATAATATTGTGGCAGAATTTTTGAGGGAGGAGACCAGGGGTCAGCGGACCCCTACCCCCTCCCTCAGGCAAGGGCATTAAAAAAATTATGGGGGGAGGACCAGGGACCTGAGGTCCCTGCCCTCCCCCCATACCCCCCTCCCAACCCGCAGAGGGTCCGGGAAAGGCGGGGTCTTTGACCCCGACTTTGCCGGAAAATGTCACCCACTCAAGGGATTGGGGGTGGGGGTGCGGGTGAGGGGGTAAGGGTCTACGATCCTTAGCCCCCTCACCCGCAAACAGATTCAGCTATGACTCACAAGCAGGCCATACAGCGAAATTTTAGGAAGCGACGGGCCACCTACGACCGCCATGCCCAGGTGCAGCAATGGATGGGGCTGGAGCTTCTCCGGGGTTGCCGGGAGGCTTTGTGGCGGGCCCGCCGGGTCCTGGAGGTGGGGTGCGGCACCGGTTACCTGACCGATCTCATCCGGCGGGCCAATCCCCGCGCTACCCTCTTGGCCCTGGACCTGGAGTTCTCTTTACTGCAGCAGGCCCGGCGGCGGGTCGGCGGCGCGGCAGGGGTGCATTTTCTCGCGGCTGACGGCGAGGCCGTGCCCGGGGGGAGCTACGACATCATTCTATCTAACTCGGTCTTCCAGTGGTTCACCCGGCCGGGGGAGACCCTGAGGGATTACCACCGGCTGCTGCGCCCGGGCGGTTGCCTGGCCTTTGCGGTCCTGGGGCCCGGCACCTTCCGGGAGCTGGTAGCATCTTTTCACGGCGCGGCCGGGGCCTTGTCCATGACTGCATCACCCAAGGTTGCGGCGGTCTCTTTCCCCGGTAAAAAAAGCTGGGAAACGTTCATGGTGGACGCGGGCTTCAGGGAGGTGACGCTTACCAGGCAGGTGCATATCGAGACTCACGCCAACGTCCAGGATTTCCTGCACGCTCTCCAGGCCACCGGGGCTACCAATCCCATCCCCCAGCCCCTGTCACCCCGGCTGTTCCGGCACATGGCAGCCATTTACCGAAATACCTTCGCAGTAAGCGGCGCCATTCCAGCCACCTATGAGGTCATCTGGGTTCAGGCCTTTAAGTAACGCCCCTCCCCCGTCTTCCGGCGAGACAGGCCCAGGGCGACAAAATTGCTTGGGAAACCCGGGGCAATATGTTATAAAAATAAATTTTGCACAGAAATTTGTGTGCCTTAGACCAATATCGTCAGCTTGAGGTTGTATGTCAGAATTAGTCAACGGCGGGGCGGGGAAAAGACTCCTGCTCCTGGGGAATGAAGCCATCGTGCGGGGGGCCCTTGAGGCCGGGGTATCCCTGGCCGCGACCTACCCGGGGACGCCCGCCTCGGAAATCGGTGACCGCTTCTACGAGATTTCCCGGCAAACCGAGCTCATTTTCGAGTATTCGACTAACGAAAAAGTGGCGCTGGAAGTGGCCGCCGGGGCCGCGGCGACGGGCTTACGGGCTATGGCCTCCATGAAGCACGTCGGGTTAAACGTCGCCGCCGACGCCCTCATCACCCTGGGGTACGTGGGGGTGAGGGGCGGCCTGGTGGTGGTCACGGCCGACGACCCCTCCCTGTTCTCCAGCCAGAACGAGCAGGACAACCGCTACTACGCCAGGATGGCCGGGCTCCCCATGTTCGAGCCCACCAGCCCCCAGGAAGCCAAGGACATGACCAAGGCGGCCTTTGCCCTGTCGGAGGAGTTGGGCCTGCCGGTGCTCCTCCGGACCACCACCCGGGTGAACCACACCCGGGGGCCGGTGACCCTGGGGGAGATGGCGCCCCGGCCAGGGAAGGGCCACTTCGTCAAGGACCCCTTCTCCCAGGTCATGGTGCCGGCGGTGGCAAGGGAAGCCCACGCCCGACTCCTTGCCAAGCAGGCCAGGGTGCGGGAGTTGGCCGAGACTTCCCCGTTCAATACGCTCACGGGGGCGGGGCCCTGGGGCATTGCCACCAGCGGCGTGGCCGCGGCCTACGTGGAAGACGCCATCCTGGAGCTGAATCTCACGGACCGGGTCACCCTCCTGAAACTCGGCTTCACCTATCCCCTGCCGGAAAAGCTCATGACCGATTTCCTGGGACGGGTGGAACGGGTCCTGGTGGTGGAGGAACTGGAACCTCTGCTGGAGGACGGCCTCAAGGCCATCGCCCAGGCCAGGGGCTTAACCCTCCCTATCCAGGGAAAGGGCGAGGGGCTTTTTTCCCGGCTTTACGAGTATCAGCCGGCCCTGGTGCGACGGGTGATGGCAAAATTCTTCGGGGTTGCCGCCGAGGCCCAAACGCCCCCGGCACCAGCGGAGCTCTGGGGCAGTGAACTCCCGGACCGCCCCCCCAACCTGTGCCCGGGCTGCCCCCACCGGGCCATGTACTACTCGGTGAAGATGGCGCTGAAGGACCTGGGGCGGGAGGGCATTTTCCCCACCGACATCGGCTGCTACACCCTGGGGCTCCTGCCGCCCCTGTCCATGGCGGATTACCTGATTTGCATGGGTTCGTCCATCAGCACCGCGGCGGGCATCTCCCGGGCCACCGGCCAGACGGTGGTGGCCTTCATCGGGGACTCCACCTTTTTCCACGCCGGGCTCACCGGGCTGGCCAACGCGGTGCACAACGGCCACGATTTTTTACTCGTCATCCTGGACAACGGCACCACCGCCATGACCGGGCACCAGCCCCACCCGGGGGTCACCATGGTGCCCTCCGGCTACCCCGGCAAGCCCATCAATATCGAGGGGATCGTGCGGGCCCTGGGGGTGGAGCAGGTCTGGAAGGTGAACCCTCTAAAATACCAGGAATCCCTGGCGGCCACCAAGGAAGCCATGGAATCCAGAGGGCTCAGGGTGCTTATCTCCCAGGCCCCCTGCTTTCTCTACGAGGCCCGGATCACCGGCAAAAAAAGAAAGGCCCGCTTCCAGGTCAAGGACGAATGCGGGGACTGCCGCCACTGCCTGGATTATTTCGGCTGCCCGGCCATGTCGGTGAAACCCGGCACTGAGCCGACCCAGATGCTCATCGACCACGACCTGTGCTCCGGCTGCGCCTTCTGCGTCCAGTTCTGCGAGTGCATCCGGCCCGTGAAGGCATAAATCATCATGGCACATACCACGCAATTTAGGCATCTTCGTATCTTTTTAACCGGCGTGGGCGGCCAGGGGACGCTCCTGGCCAGCCGCCTCCTGGGGGAAGCCGCCCTGGCTGCGGGCATGAACCCCTTGGTGAGCGAAACCCACGGCATGGCCCAACGGGGCGGCGTGGTCATCTCCACGGTGGTCCTGGGGAACCTGAAAAGCCCCATCATTTCACCTGGGGAGGCGGACGTGCTCCTGGGGTTCGAGGCCCTGGAGACCTTCCGGGCCCTGGACCGCTGCCACCCGGGGAGCCTGGTCGTCACCAACACCGGGGCCCTGGTCCCTTACCCGGTGGCCATCGGCAAAGCCGCCTATCCCGAGGTGTCCCGTATGCTGGAGCTCATGGCCGCGCAGGTGGGGAGTCTCCTGGCTTTTGACGCCGGGGACCTGGCCCGCCAGGCCGGCAGCCCCCTGGCGGTGAACATGGTGCTTTTGGGGGCCCTGGGGTCCACCGGCATCCTGCCGTTTCCCCAGGAAGACATCCTGGCCCTGGTCCGCAGCAAAACCAACCCCAAGTTCCTGGAAGCCAACCTGGCCGCCTTCCAGATGGGGCAGAAGGCCGCGGCCGATCCCCAAAACTGGCGCAAGCCTTTGATTTCAAGGTAATTTCGCTTGCCATGCCGGGGCGCTCCCCGGCCGCGGCGCCATTTAATTCGTTGCAAGCAAGCGAGATTCTAGTAAATTTAACATGCGGAGATGTCTGCGTAATGTCTGGCTATGCCCGGAGGCGGCGCCGACTTGTCAAGTACCGGCAGATGCCCCACACCGCCGACGTGGCTTACCGCATACAGGGAACCAGCCTGGCGGAGATTTACGTCAATGCCGCCGAGGCCCTGATGGCCACCCTCACGGACCGCCGGCGCCTGAGGCCAAAAGAGACCCGCCGCATCGAGGTGGAAGCCCCTGACCGGGAGGCCCTCCTGGTCGAGCTGGCTCAATTATTTGCTGTACCTCTACGACGTGAACGGCTTTTTGGGCCGGATCTTTGACATAGTGGAATTAAGCGATCAGCGGCTGGAGGCCATCGCCCGGGGCGAAACGTATGATCCCGAGCGCCACGTGGCCAAAACCGCGGTGAAGGCCGCCACCTACCATCAACTGGAAATCACCCCCAGGAACCACGGCTGGCAGGCCACGGTGATATTGGATTTGTAGGAATTGTTGTATTGTGGGGGAGGAGGCTAAGGGGCAGCGGCCCCTTACCCCCTCCCCCACACCCCCTCCCCCAATCCCTTGAGTGGGGAGTTAAAACCGGGCAAGTCGGGGTCAAAGACCTCGTCTTTCGCTGCCCCTCTAAAAGGGGGCTGGGAGGGGAGTGTGAGGGGAGGCCACCGCTCCCCCGGTCCTCCCCTCACAAAACCTAAACAAGAACTTTATGGCAATGAAATTACGGCAGGTTGACGAGTATCGCTGGGAGGTGCCGCAGGAAGGGAAGATGCGCACCCGGGGGGTGGTGTATGCTTCCCGGCAGATGGTCGCCAAGATCCAGGAGGACCGGAGTCTCGAGCAGGTCGCCAACGTGGCCACCCTGCCGGGGATCGTGGGGGCCTCCCTGGCCATGCCCGACGTGCATTGGGGGTATGGTTTCCCCATCGGCGGGGTGGCGGCCTTCGACATAGAAGAAGGTGTGGTGTCCCCGGGCGGCGTGGGCTACGACATCAACTGCGGGGTGCGCCTCTTGCGCACCAATCTTGAGCGGGCGGATGTCACCGGCTGCATGGATGACCTGGTCAACGCCCTGTTTGCCAACATCCCCTCGGGGTTGGGGTCCCGGCGCCAGGACCTGAAGCTCACCATGCCCACCTTGAAGGAGGTGCTGCGCCGCGGCGCCGCCTGGGCCGTGAAAAACGGCTATGGTGAGGCCTCGGACCTGGAGCACATCGAGGCCCGGGGGACAATCGAGGGGGCCGACCCGGAGATGGTGAGCGACTTTGCCCTGGACCGGGGCAAGGACCAGCTCGGCACCCTGGGAAGCGGCAACCATTTCGTCGAGGTGGGCTTTGTCACGGAGATTTTTGACGAGCCCCTGGCCCGGGCCCTGGGGCTGCACAAGGACCAGGTCACCGTCATCGTGCACACCGGTTCCCGGGGGCTGGGACATCAGGTCTGCGATGATTATATTAAAGTAATGCTCAAGGCCTCGAACAAATACGGCATTGAATTGCCAGACCGGCAGTTGTGCTGCGCCCCCGTCAAGTCGCCGGAGGGGCAGCGGTATCTGGCGGCCATGGCCGCCGGCGCCAATTTTGCTTTTGCCAACCGGCAGATGATCACCCACTGGGTGCGGGAGTCTTTCGAGCAGGTGTTCAAAGTGGGCCCCAGGGACTTAGGGTTGGAGCTTATTTATGATGTGGCCCACAACATCGCCAAAATGGAGACGCACCAGGTAGGCGGCAAGCCCCGGAAGCTGTGCGTGCACCGCAAGGGCGCCACCCGGGCCTTCCCGCCGGGGCACCCGGAAACGCCCGCGGCCTATCAGCAAACGGGCCAGCCGGTGCTCATCCCCGGGGACATGGGGCGCTACTCCTACGTCCTGGTGGGGACGCAGATGGCCCTGGAAGAGACCTTCGGCAGCACCTGCCACGGCGCCGGCCGGGAGATGTCCCGGGCCCAGGCCACCAAGGTGGCGCGGGGCCGCAACATCGTTGGGGAGCTGCTGCAAAAGGGCATCGTGGTCAGGGGCGCGGGGCGGGCCACCATCGCCGAAGAGATTTCCGAGGCCTACAAGGACGTGGAAACCGTCGTGGACGTGGCCCACGGCGCCGGCATCAGCAAGAAGGTGGCGAAGTTGAAGCCGCTGGGGGTTATTAAGGGATAGTTTAAAAAATAGTTCAAGGTTCAAGGTTCGAAGTTACAGAAAAACAGGGGAAAAGTAGGGTGGGCACTGCCCACCACATGAAAAGATGTAGATGTAGGGTGCGCACCGCGCACCATAAATAGAAATGTAGCCGCAAGCTTTAGCTTGCGCTGTATTTCCGGTTGGTAAGGCAAAGCGCAGGCTAAAGTCTCGCGGCTACTGTAAAGAAATATTACGAGAAGCCATATGAAAGAACCAGCCGTGGATGATCTGGTCGCCAAGGTAAAAGCGATTTCCGCAAGCCCCCAGGGGGAGTTATTTGTCAAAATAGTGGACAGTTTCTACGAACACCTGGAGCCAGAATATTTTTCTCCTGAGGATTTGGCCGATATTCATGAGGGTGTGAAAGACATCAAGCAAGGAAGATATCTTGATCTGGAGGAGTATCGGCAAGGGAGAGGACTGCAAGTCGAAAATATGAATTTAATTTCTGAGCTTCAAAATTCATTTTTTAAACTTATCAAAGATAATTTACATCAAAGATACTATGATTTAGATAAAAAAGACTAGTACGAAATGGTATAAATGTTTTGTTGATAGAAAAACTTTATTTTGGATGCAAAAACCAAACAGTGATGGCTCTTTATTGGAGTGTTTGTTTCATTATCTTCAGGCGATATAATGAATAACTTGTGCTGAGATTTATTCAAGACAAATTGATGATAGAAAGTTAACTGTTTCTTATAAGAATAAAGATATGATTCCAATATCCGTTTTGGATAGAGGGAAATATGCCACCAAAGGTTGGGAGGCAAGTTGGCCAGTAGGTTTTAAGTTAGAGCATACAAATCAATTTGAACTTGCAAAAGATATTATTATTCTTCAGCTTATTACTTAATTATTATGTTTGACCGACTCTCCGACAAGCTGGCCCAGGTCTTTAAGAAGCTCAAAGGCCGGGGGCACCTCACCGAGGCCCAGGTGACCGAGGCCCTGCGGGAGGTGCGGCTCGCCCTGTTGGAGGCCGACGTCAATTACAAGGTCACCAAGGGTTTCATCGAGCAGATCAGGGAGCGGGCCGTGGGTGAGGAAGTGCTCCGGTCCCTGACGCCGGCCCAGCAGGTTATCAAGATCGTCCACGAGGAGCTCACCGCGCTCCTGGGCGGGGAAGCCCCCAAGCTGGACCTGTCGGGGCGGCCGCCGGTGGCCATCATGCTGGTGGGCCTGCAGGGGTCCGGTAAAACCACCACCGCCGCCAAGATTGCCAGGCGCCTCAAATCCCAGGGCCGCCAGCCCTACCTGGTGCCGGCCGACGTGCAGCGCCCGGCCGCCATCGAGCAGCTCAAACGCCTGGCCGCTGATATCCAGGTGGGGGTGTATGACACCCAGCCCGGCCAGAGCCCGGTGGCCATCAGCGACCTCGCCATGGAAGCGGCCTACAGCGCCGGCTACGACACCGTCATCCTGGACACCGCCGGCCGCCTGCACATCGACGGCCCCCTGATGGAGGAGATCAAGGCCATCAAGGGCAAGGTGGCGCCCCGGGAGATCCTGCTGGTGGCCGACGCCATGACCGGCCAGGACGCGGTGGCTGTGGCCCAGAGCTTCGACGACCTGCTCAAGCTCACCGGGGTCATCCTCACCAAGGTGGAGGGCGACGCCCGGGGCGGCGCGGCCCTGTCCATGCGGGCGGTCATCGGCAAGCCCATCAAGTTCCTGGGCGTGGGTGAAAAGCTGGACGCGCTGGAGGTCTTCCACCCCGACCGCCTGGCCTCAAGGATCCTGGGCATGGGGGATGTCCTCACCCTCATCGAGAAGGCCCAGGAGACCTTCGACGTCGAGCAGGTGAAGGCCCTGGAAAAGAAGTTCCGGCAGGACGCCTTCACCCTGGAGGACTTCCGCCAGCAACTCCTCCAGATCAAAAAAATGGGTCCCCTGGAAGGTTTGCTGGAGATGATCCCCGGCCTCGGGAAAAAAATGAAGGCCCTCAAGGGGGCCAAGCCCGACGAGAATGAACTTAAGCGGGTGGAGGCCATCATCCTTTCCATGACCATGGCGGAAAGGAATAATTCCCAGATCATCAATGGCAGCCGGCGCCGGCGCATCGCCAAGGGGAGCGGCACCACGGTGGAGGATGTGAACCGTCTGCTAAAAAATTTTGCAGCCACTCAGAAGATGATTAAAATAATGGGGAAGGCAGGTAAAGGCGGCAGAATGCCAAACCTGCCGGGCATGTTCGGGTAAGTTTAGTAGGGTAAGTTTTTGTGGAGGAGAAGCTAAGGGCCCGCTGGCCCCTGCCCTCCCCCACAATCAATCACAAGGAGGAAACGCAGCGTTGGCAATACGAATCAGGTTAGCCCGATACGGGGCCAAAAAAAGACCATTTTACCGGATCGTGGTAGCGAACAGTGAGTCTCCCCGGGACGGCAGGTTCCTGGAGATTATCGGCACCTATGATCCTCGTCAGGATCCGGCGGCGGTGACAGTGAAAGAGGATCTCCTATCCCAATGGGTGGATCGGGGGGCCACGCCAACCGATACGGTCGCCAGCCTCTTGAAGCAGTGGAAGGCTTCGGCCGCCGCGGCTTCGGCGGGGTAAAAGCGGCCGCCGCGGGTCTCCCCAGGAAACGAGTCTGCCCCATCACAGACTGGAGGTGGCCAGCACCATGAAGGAACTCATCAAGTTCATAGCTCAAGCTCTTGTGGACCAACCGGACCAGGTGGTGGTGAAAGAAGTCGAAGGGGAACAGACGTCGGTCATCGAACTCAAGGTGGCCAAGGAAGACCTGGGAAAAGTCATCGGCAAGCAGGGGCGCACGGCCCGGGCCATGCGCACGATTTTAAGCGCGGCCTCCACCAAGATTCGCAAGCGCTCGGTTCTAGAGATCATTGAGTAGCGACAACGAGAACCAGCCCCGCTTGGTGCCCCTGGGCCGAGTGATGGGGACGCACGGCCTCAAAGGCATGGTGCGGGTGGGACTGTCCGGGCAGGGCCGCGGACTTTGACCCGGCAACCTTCACTTCCCTGGGAGAGATCCTGGTGGGGGGCCGGCGTTTCCGGGTCGCCAAGGCGGCCAGGGGACGGGGCCATGTGCTGGTGAAGCTCTACGACATCGACAGCCTGGAGGCGGCGGAAACCCTGGTGGGGCAGGACGTCGAGGGGGAAGCTCTCCGCTTTCCGGAGCTGCCCCCCGGTGAATATTATTGGTTTCAGGTCCTGGGGCTCCCCGTGGTGCACGCCGGCGACGGCACCGTCCTGGGGCATCTCGAAGAAATCTGGCCCACCGGGGCCCACGACATTTACGTGGTGCGCCAGGGCAAGCGGGAGGTGCTGCTCCCGGCGGTGGAGGGCGTCATCCAGGAAATCGACCTCGCCTGCGGCTGCCTCAAAGTTTGGCCGCCGGAGGGGCTTCTCGATTTGTATGAGAATTGATATTCTCACCCTGTTCCCGGAGTTTTTCGACAGCCCGCTTAGCCAGAGCATGCTGCGGCGGGCCCAGGCCCTGGGCCGGGTGAGTTTCCGGGTGTTGGACCTCAGAGACTATACCGCAGGACCGCCACAAGGTGGCCGACGACCGGCCCTTCGGGGGCGGCCCCGGCATGGTCATGAAGCCCGAGCCTTTGGTCACGGCGATTCGGGCCGTGCGGCAGGAGGACCCGGCCACCCGGGTGATATTTCTCGCGCCCTCGGGCCATTTGTTCGACCAGGGAAAGGCCGCGGAGCTGGCCGCAGGCATCGAGTTTGCTGCTCATCTGCGGCCACTACGAAGGGGTGGACGAGCGGGTCCGCCAGTTTATCGACGACGAGATTTCCATCGGGGATTTCGTCCTCACCGGCGGCGAAATTCCCGCCCTGGTCATCGTGGACGCGGTGACCCGCCTCATCCCCGGGGTGCTGGGGGGCGAAGGGGCCACGGAAGACGAGTCGTTTCAGGGGGGGATGCTGGAATACCCCCACTACACCCGGCCCCGGGTCTTCGAGGGGCTGACGGTGCCGGAGGTGCTCCTCTGCGGCGATCACGCCAAGATCGCCCGCTGGCGGCGGCAGCAGGCCCTCCGGGTGACCATGGCGCGGCGGCCGGATTTGCTGGCGAACAGCGCCTTTAAGTACTGAAGACCAAGAATTTTTAGCGGCAATTTCGGAAGAAACCAAAGGACAGGTAAGAGATATGCAAAGGTTGGAACAGCTCTCCCGGGAGCAGATGCGGGCGGATCTACCCGATTTTCGCGCGGGGGACACGGTGGAAGTGCACGTGCGTATCGTCGAGGGCGACAAGGAACGCATCCAGGTGTTCAAAGGCGTGGTGCTCCGCAAGCGGGGCGGCCTCATCGGGGCCACCTTCACGGTCCGCAAGGTGTCTTACGGCGTCGGGGTGGAACGCATTTTTCCCTTTCATTCGCCCAACATTGACAAAGTGGTGCTGCTGACCCGTGGCCTGGTGAACCAGAGCCGCATCTACTACCTGCGGCAGCGCTCCGGCAAAGCGGCCCGCATCAAGGAAAAGCGGACCCGGCCGGCATGAGGCAAGGCCGGGGCAGCAGCCAGGTTTTTGCTGACCCCGAAGCCTATTGGCGCGGCCAGGGCCTGGGCCTCATCTGCGGGGTGGACGAGGCCGGACGGGGTCCCCTGGCCGGCCCGGTGGTGGCCGCGGCGGTGATCATGCCGGCGGCGCCGCCCTTGCCGGGCCTCAAGGACAGCAAGCTGGTCACCCCGGAAAACCGGGCAACCCTGGACGGCGAAATCCGCCAGCGGGCCCTGGCTTTTGCCGTCATGGAGGTAGGGGCCCGGGAAATCGAGCGCCTGGGTATCCTCCAGGCCAGCCTCAGGGCCATGGTCCTGGCAGTGAAGGCCCTCACGGTCCTGCCTGAAATGGTGCTGGTGGACGGCAACCAGCCCCTGCCTCTGGACTATCCCCAGCAGCCGGTGGTCAAAGGCGACCGCCGCTGCCCTGCCATATCCGCCGCCTCCATTCTGGCCAAGGTCCACCGGGACCGGCGCATGGTGGACTACCACCGCGTTTACCCCCAATACAATTTCGCCAGCCACAAGGGCTACGCCACCGCCGAGCACCTGGAGGCCCTGGAGTGCTGGGGGCCGTGCCTCCTCCACCGGCGCACCTTCAAAGGGGTGCGGGAGTGGCTGGCCGCGCCATGACACAACCAGAGTTGATGAGCCGGGGGGTTGTAGGGGCCGACCCAGGTGTCGGCCCATGATCCGCAGCTTCTCTATGTCGAAAGGACGTAAACCTCTGCGACTGGCAGACTATGACTATTCCGCAGACGGAGCATATTTTTTTACCATTGTTACTCAAAAGCGTCTGTGCCTTTTAGGAGAAATAGTAGACGGTTGTTTAACTCCAAATGATGCCGGAGATATGATCGCACGATGGTGGCGCAAATTAGAGGTAAAATTTCCTCCATGGCGAAACGATGCGTTTGTAGTTATGCCAAATCACCTGCATGGCGTACTTATCATGAATAACCCTGGTTTTGGCACCACAACAGAAGAGGGCGCACACGCGGGTGCGCCCCTACCCAAGGTTATTCAGTGGTTTAAAACCATGACCACTAATGAATATATTCACGGCGTTAAATCAAAAGACTGGAAACCTTTTACTGGATCGCTGTGGCAGCGCAGCTTCTTTGAGCACGTCATCCGAGATGATGACTCCCTGAATCGAATCAGAGAGTATATCCAGAACAATCCTGACAGCTGGCATCTGGATAGAGAGAATCCGCAGGCAACCGGGAAAGACGGCTTCGCCCAATGGTTGGCTACATTTAAAGATAAACCGGTGCCCTCATCAGATCGTGCTGCTTCAGAGCAGGCCCCGGACCCGCGTCGTGTGCTGGGTGGCTCCGGCGAGGACCTGGCCGCCGATATCCTGCAGAAGCAGGGTTACCACATCATTGCGCGCAACTACCGGACGCCGCTGGGGGAAATTGATTTGATTGCCCGGCACCAGGGGGCGCTGGTGTTCGTCGAGGTCAAGACCCGCCGCAGCCAGAGATTCGGGTCGCCCCAGGAAGCGGTGCACCCGGCCAAGCAGGAGCGTTTGCGGCACCTGGCGGAGTATTATCTGCAGCAGCAGGAACAGGGAGACGTGATGGTGCGCTTTGACGTGGTGGGGATCCTGTGGCAGGGTGGGAAGGCCCGGGTCGAGGTGATTACGGGGGCTTTTTGATAACCGGTCTTACGGGGGATCGCATGGAAAAACGACAGCAGAACTGGTTCAGTGCAGCGATTTTTGTAATGCTCTCCTCCATGCTCCTGGCGGGCTGCGGCGGTGGCACCGGTCCCATTGCCAGCGGGCAGCAACATGAGCAGCAGCAGGTGGGGACCGAATATTTTCTACAGCAGGCGGGATTCCGGAAGTACCAGGTCAATCAAAATATGCCCCAACAGGAGGCGCTCCTGAGCGCGCTCCCCAAAAGAACGGTGACCACCTACGAGCGCGACGGCCAAAAATTATACGCGTATGGGGATAAGGACACCCGCACCTTATACATCGGCGACGATGCGGCCTACCAGCGTTATCTGTCTCTGGCCCAGGGCCGGCAGGTTTGCCAGGTAAGGACAGGCGGCGCCGAATCGTCCAGCTTCTGGAACTGCATGGATGAGTACCGGCAGGGAGGCGGGCAGTTAGGAAAGTGAATTTGTCCAGCGCCCCATAAAATTTTTTAACCATGGGAATCCTTTATATCGTCGCCACCCCTCTGGGCAACCTGGAGGACATTACGCTTCGGGCCATCAGGGTGCTGAAAGGGGTGAACCTCGTGGCCGCGGAGGATACCCGGCGCACCCGGAAACTGCTCAATTATTACCAGATAGAGACCCATACCATCAGCTATCACGCTCACAACCAGGCGACGCGGGGGCCCGAGCTCATCGAGAAGATGCGGGAGGGGCAAAAAATTGCCCTGGTGAGCGACGCCGGAACGCCGGGGTTCTCCGACCCCGGGGCCATGCTGGTGGCCCAGGCCTGGGAGGCGGGGCTCAAGGTGGAAGCGGTGCCGGGGCCGGCCGCGGGCGTGGCGGTCCTGTCCATGAGCGGCTTTCCGGGGGACGTCACCTTCCTGGGCTTTCCCCCCCGCCGGCCCGGTAAGCGCCGGGAATTTTTCCAGGGCCTGGTCCGGGAGCCCCGGGTGCTGATTCTCTACGAATCCCCTCAGCGCCTGGCCGGGACGCTGGCCGAGATGGCGGCGCATTTTGCGGATCGCCAGGTTCTGGTGGTGCGGGAACTCACCAAGGTCTTCGAGGAGGCCTGGCGGGGGCCGGTGGCCGAAGTGGCGGCTAAGCTCTCGAACCGGGAAATCAAGGGCGAGTGCACCGTGGTCCTGTCCTGCCCTGACAAACTCCGGGAGGAGGAGGTGGACCTGGCCGGAAAGCTTATCGACATGGCCCGGGAGACCGATTTGGCGGGACGGCGCCTAACCGAGCTGGTAGCACAGGCAACCGGACTGTCCAAGAACCGGGTGTATAAGGCCTACCTGGAGCTGAAAAAGCAACAGCAGCTGCCCTAGGGTCCTGGCCTGGCCGGACCTGACCCGGCCGCGGCTTTGGCGCGACCGCCGGCATGGCCACGGGAATCGACGGGAGGGAAACGGCCGAGCTGCCGGCCCTCCCCTTCAAAATGAGGCATTTCAAGATATAATAAGATGAGCATGATAAAGCCCGAAGAAGCGCTGGTGGAGAAGGAACTCTGGGTGGAAAACCGCCTGGGGCTGCACGCCCGCCCCGCCATGAAAATCACCAACCTGGCCCTGCAGTTCAAGTCCGACCTGGTGCTGGAAAAAGACAGCCTGCAGGTGAATGCCCGTGATTTACTGGCCATTCTCACCCTGGACTGCCCCCAGGGGACCCGCCTGGTGCTGAAGGCCAGCGGCCCCGACGCGCATGAGGCGGCGCTGGCGGTCTGCCAGCTTTTCGCCCGGAAATTCGGCGAGTCATGACCACGGAAAATCATTTTCTCCAGGGCATCCCGGCCTCTCCCGGCATTGTCATCGGCCGGGCCTGGGTGTTGAGTGACCGTGGTGAGGTCAAGGGGCGCTTCCGCCTGCTGTTCACCGAGGAGGAGCAGGCCCATGAAGAGGACCGGTTTCAGGCCGCCATGGACCAGGCCCACGAGGATTTGACCCGCCTGCGCCAGGAGATGGCCGTCGAGTTCCCCGAACACGCCCATCTTCTCGAACTGCACCTGTTCATCCTCAAAGACCAGATGCTGAACGACGAGACCCTGCGGCTCATCCGGGAAGAACGCCTCAACGCCGAATGGGCCCTGGACCGCGCCTTTGAGAAGATCATGGAGCTCTTCCGCCGCATCGGTGACTCCTATATCAAGGGCCGCCTGGCGGACGTGGAGTCGGTCTACCGCCGCCTCATGGGAAACCTCACCGGCAAAGAATCCCTGCGTTCCTTTGACTCCCCCGACCCGGTCATCATCGTGGCCAAGGACCTGTCCCCGGCGGAGACCACCCAGATGACCGATACCAAGGTGGTGGGCTTCGTCACCGAGCGGGGGGGCCGGACCTCCCACACCGCCATCATGGCCCAGGCCCTGGAGATCCCGGCGGTGGTGGGCCTGGACAACGCCACCCAGGAGATCAACCCCGGCGACGACATCATCGTGGACGGCCTTTTGGGCCGGGTCATCCTGAACCCCGATGCCGAAGCCCTGGAGAAATACCGCCGCCGCCAGCTGGAATTCGACGCTTTCAAGGCGGAGGTGGCCCAGTTCTGCACCTTTTCGGCCTACACCCTGGACGATCACGTCACCCGCATTCTGGCCAACATCGAGCTTCCCGAGGAAGTGCAGCTGGCCTTAAGATCAGGGGCGGACGGCGTCGGCCTCTACCGCACCGAATTCCTCTACATGAAGCAGCGCCACCTCCCCACCGAGGAGGAGCTCTACGCCGACTACAAAAAGGTGGTGGAGGCCATGGCGCCCCGGCAGGTGACCATCCGCACCCTGGACGTGGGCGGCGACAAGTTCATGTCCACCCTGCAATACCCCCAGGAGATGAACCCGGCCCTGGGGCTTCGGGCTATCCGATTCTGCCTGAAAGAACAAGGGATTTTCCGGATTCAGCTCAAGGCCATCTTGCGGGCCTCGGCCCACGGCCAGGTGCGGGTCATGTTCCCGCTGATCTCCAGCATCCAGGAAATGCGGGAGGCCCGCCGGCTCCTCGGGGAGGTCCAGGAGGATCTGAAAGCCCGGGGCCATCTGTTTGATCCCCGGATGGCGGTAGGGGCCATGATCGAGGTCCCGGCGGCGGTCTCCCTGGCAAACCTTTTGACCAAAGAGGCCGACTTTTTCAGCATCGGCACCAACGACCTCATCCAGTACGCCCTGGCCATCGACCGGGGCAACAAGCAGGTGGCGAGCCTCTATCAGCCCCTACACCCGGCGGTGCTGCGCATGATCCGGCAGGTGGTGGATGCCGGGCGCCTGGGGGGCATTCCAGTGGCGGTCTGCGGGGAAATGGCCGGGGACCCTCTCTACCTTGCCATCCTCCTGGGACTGGGGGTGGACGAACTTTCCATGAACCACATGGCCATTCCCATGGTCAAAAGGGTGATTCGTCTGATAAACTATGAAGATGCAAAACAAATGGCCAAACAGGTCCTGGACATGGTAACTGTGGAAGAAATAAACGAATTCGCCGCCCAGGAAATGAACCGCCGGTTTCCGGAAATCTTCCGGTTCGGCTCCGCTCTGGCCGGGGCTTTTTAATCATGACCGCCGAACGCCTGAAACTCATCGCCCGGAACCGCAAGGCCTACTTCGAGTACACCATTGACGACCTCTTCGAAGCCGGACTGGTCCTCACAGGCACCGAAGTGAAGTCCCTGAGGCTGGGGAAGGCCAATATCCAGGACGCCTACGCCCGCTTTCGGGACGGGGAAATCTTTTTGCTGAATGCCCATATCAGCCCCTACCCCCATGCCCTGGAAAATCACGAGCCCACCCGGCCCCGCAAGGTGCTCCTGCGCAGCCGGGAACTGAAACGGCTCATGGGGAAGCTCACGGAGAAGGGCTACACCCTTATCCCCCTCAAGCTCTACTTTAAAGACCAATACGCCAAGGTGGAACTGGGGCTGGCCAAGGGCAAAAAGAAATACGACAAACGGGAGAGCATCCGCGAGCGGGAGGAAAAGCGGGACCTGGATCGGGCCCGCAAGAGACGGCATTAGATATGTGGGGTGAGGGCCAGGACCTGAGACCCTCCCCCCACACCCCCCTCCCAACCCGCATAGGGGTGGTTGGGGCCTGGCGCCTTAGCTCCGGCCCAACCAATAGCCAAGACCCTTAAGGGGTTGGGGGAGAGGGTTTGGGAGAGGGGGGAGGGGTCTGCCGACCCCTGGCCCCCTCTCCCAAAAGCTCACATTCAGGAAGCCAGCATGGATTTTCTTTACAGGATTGCGGAGAGCCGCATTTTAGAGGCCATCGAGGGGGGGCTGTTTGACAACCTGCAGGGGAGAGGTAAGCCCTTGGTGTTCGACGACGACAGCCACATCCCGCCGGAGCTCCGCATGGCCTATAAAATAATGAAAATGGCGGGCTGCCTGCCGCCGGAGTTGGAGATGCGCAAGGAAATCGTCCGGCTGCAGGACCTGGTGGCATCGCTTCCCGATGAGGCCGAAAAGCTCCGGCAGATGCGCCGTCTCAATTTCCTGGTGATGAAGCTGGGGATTGTCCCGGCCGATGTCCCCCCTCCTGCAGGAGCACGACCTCTACGCCCCCAAGGTCCTGGAGCGCCTGGAGTCCAAGAAGTGAGGCAGGTTTTGGAGGCCCCCTGCCCTCTCGCCGAAATCCACTCCCCCAACCCCTTAAGCTGATGAAACTGCGTCTCGACCACCCGGCCTGGCGGCGCCTGGCACCGGCCCTGGCCCGGGGCTACGTGCGGCTGCTGCATGGCACCACCCGGACGGCCCTGGACGGCGACCCGGAGGGGCAGGCCCTGCTTTTGTCAGAGGCGCCGGTGATTTTCGCGGTGTGGCACTGCCAGCTCCTGGCCTGCCTGTATCTCGCCCGGATTTTCTGCCGGTCGAAGCCCCCCCTGGCAATCATGGCCTCCCCCAGCCGGGACGGCGAGCTCATCGCCGCGGTGGCCCGGGGGTTAGGGTTTGTGGTCTTTCCCGGCTCCCGGCACAAGGGCGGCGTCAAGGCCCTGCAGGAGATGGCCGCGTGCATGCGCCAGGGCTATTCCACGGGTCTCGCCACCGACGGCTCCCGGGGACCGGCCCGACAAGCCCAGAAAGGCGTACTTTACCTGGCCCGGGAGACCCAAACCCCCATCGTGCCGGCGGCCATTGCCAACAGCCGGCAAATCTCGCTCAACACCTGGGACCGCTTCCAGGTGCCGCTCCCCGGGGGACGGAGCCTGCTGCTGGTGGAGGCGCCCCTGTGGGTGGGCCTTAAGGACCGGGGCAACGCCCTGGAAGCCAAGCGCCAGACCCTGGAAAACAACCTCAACCGCCTTTTTGACCGCAGCCAGCAGCTCTACCAAAAGCCTTAACTTATTTTCCCAAAAGGTACAAAAAACACAAAAAGCGATTGCGAGGCTACGCTGATATGTTACATTTTATATAAAGATATAAAGATTTAGGGAAGTTTCAGATTATGCGCTTCGATGACCTGGATGTCAAGACCCTGGACCACGTCGCCTCCCCGGAAGTCTTAGCCCGGGCCCAGGCCCTGGTCCAGAACAATCAGCTGCAATATGCTTATCGACTGCCGGACCGCCTGCAAGCGGTGGTCTTTGATGAAGAACCCTTTCAGGTGGAGGCTAGGATCAGAGAAGACCAGCTATCCTGCCTGTGCCACTGCAACCAGGAAGTAGAAGGGGGCATCTGCGCCCACGCCGTGGCCCTGCTCTGGGCCTGGGTGACCGAACCCGAAAAGTTTCTCAACCGCCAGGACCTGCAGGATCGCTTTCGCAAATACTCCAGGAAAGACCTGCTGGACATCATCCTGGACCTGGCCGACCGGGTGCCGGAGGTGCGGGGCGTTTTGAAGGAAGAAGAGCAGGGTCTGGAGGAGATCCTGGAGTCCATCGATCATATCGTGGAAGATGTGGCGGACGACTCAGTGGACCCGGACCGGGCCGAAAACAAGCTGCGCCGGGCCCAGGCCTGGGCGGACCGGCTGGCCCAGAGCGGCCGCCTGGCCGAAGCCCGCTCCATCTATTTTTATCTCCTGGACAACATCCTGGCGCTGGAAGAGCGCCTGGGGAAAGACACCCTGTTCTCCCAGGACCTGAAGGAAGACCTCTTCGAGGAGTACTGCCAGTTCATCCACGAAGACCGCCAGTTGGAGCGGGACCTGGTCCAGCAGGAACTGGAACGCCTGGAAAGCCACGGGGCCGTGGCCCGGGGAGAGCTGGATCTTTCCGAGGTGAAACAAGAGGTGCAGGGCGCTTCCTGAAGAGAGGCCTTACTTGACTGACTTATCCGGGCCCACTCCCGACACGGGGGTGGGCTCTTTCATTTCCGGCAGGGCCGCGGCGGCGGGCACCACGATGATGCCCGAACCCCGGGTCGGCGCCAGGATGGCCTTCTCGTAGATGCCGAGCAAAGACAGGAGCAGGGAGAGGATAAAGGGGCCCAGGATAAAGCCGATCATGCCGAAGTAGGAGATGCCCCCCAGGATAGACAGGAGGACCAGGACCGTGGGGGTGGAGCGGGTGCCCCGCATGAGCATGGGCTTAACCAGGTTGTCGACGCTGCCGATAATAATGACGCAGAAGACCAGAAGCCCCATGGCCATGGGCCAGGAGCCCTGCAGGATCAGGTAGCCCACCGCCGGCGCCCAGACAATGGCCGCCCCCACCACCGGGATGATGCTGGCGGGGACCATGACCGTGCCCCAGAAGGCCGGCTGGGGCACCCCGAACAGGAAAAACCCCAACCCCCCCAGCGAACCCTGGATAAAGGCCACCACCACCGTGCTCCACAGGGTGGCCTTGATGGTGGCCTCCATTTCCGCCAGGATCATCTCGTTATCCGCCACGGACAACGGCGACAGGCTTTTCACCTCGGCGATGAAGTCATCCCCCTGGAGGAACAGGAAGAAGGCCACAAACAGGATGAGGGCCAGGTCGAGGATGAGGTTGGTAAAGCCGGTCAACACGCCGACGGCATTGGTATAAATGAACTTGCTGGCGTTGGCCAGGACGGTCCGCACCATGCCTTCGAGCTTGATCTGCTCGGGGGGCAGGGGCAGGTTCAGGCGGGTGAGAAAGGCCTGCAGGCTGTCCATCTGCTGGTTCAGCCATTGCCCCAGGGTGCCGCTCTGCAAGCCCTGCCCCAACTGGCTGGACAACTCCAGGGCCTGCTTGGCGACGATGCTCACCAGGGTTACCAGGGGGAGGATAATAATCAGGGCGAGGATCAGGCAGGTCAGGGCGGAGGCCAGGGTGCGCTGGCCGAACAGAACCCGGTTGATGACCTTGTACAGCGGCTTGGCAGTGAAGAAAATGACCAGGGCGAGGAACAGGTCAACGAGGTACGGCTTGATGATGGCGTAGGAATAATACAGGACGAGGACCGTGACCACCCCGAAGAACAGCCGGGCGAACTGGGTGGGGAAGCCGCTTTCCGGCTCGGGGGGCGGGACCACCAGGCCGGGAGGGCACACCGGCTGGGGCGCACAGGGCGTGCCTGCCGTCGGGTCTTGGGGCTCCATTGGGTTTAGGGGACCGGCCATCTCTTCTCCAGGCGCGTTCTCGTCAGGCGCTACTATACGCTAAAAGCGGCGCTTTGGGAATGATCATTAACCGCGGGTGGGTGCAAGGTCCGGAGGAACGGCAGCCAGGGCGGCAGGCCGTGCCTGGGTGTAAAAGGCAAGGCCCCGTCTCTATCAAGCCCGCATGCCAAAGGCGGCGGGGTTGACAAGGGGCGGGAGCGGGGCCGGCTATTCCCCGGGGGTGTGGAACAGGATCACCTGGCTTTTCAGATTTTCAAAGTAAATGGGGTTCGCGGTAGCTTCTTTTTCGGTGATGACGCCGGTATGGCCCACGTCGCAGGCATCAAAGACCTGGGCCGCGGCCTCCTTGTCATTGGCCATGGCCAGAAACTGGGACCGGGTGATCTGGCTGTTTTCGGAGCCCAGGGTGGAGCACAGCCGCCGCCATTCATAGCCGGTGCTGGAGTTGGCGGTTTTGGTGGTGGTGGCGGGGCCCCCGCAGGAGCCCACGGTAACAATCAGGGCGGCAAGGAGCAAAACCCGGAGAAGGTTCATGGGAAGACCCTCCTATGCTTTTCAGACTACCGAAAAACCGGGGGAAGTGCAAGGTGGGAAAAATGCGGTTGAGGAAGGGGGCAGAATGCCTACTTTAGAATGACTGAGTGCTGGACTTCAATAGCTAAATAGGTGATTCTAAAATAGAATATAATATAGATAAGACCTTCTAAGAAATTTGAATACCCTCTCTTGAAAGAGATAAGTACCACATCATTAACCTATGAAATATCTCGTTGAAATCTTCTATATTTTGCTTTTTTAATGAATCTCTCAGATCTTTTGATAAAGACTCTATATTCTGCTCGATATAGTTCTTTATTTTTAGTAGATCTTTAGTCAACGGCTTTTGAGAAAAATTTTTTACAAAAATATCAAGCAGATCAATTCGCAATTGTTGGATTCTCGAGTAATGATCTTTTTTTATCACGGCAAACTGATTATTTCCAGCATGGGCATTAACATTGCCAAAGCCATCGATTAAAATATTTCCATACATTTTTTAAGTTGCCCTCTTTATAGAACTCGAGGGATGGATGTTCATATTCGTTTCTTATTTCAGTACCAAATTCTAAAAAAAGGTGTTCAATTCGTTTCCTCCAGTTTTTATACTCTGATTTAAAAGAGTTCGCAGAGGAGGGAGAAGGCATTATGCTGATCCTATTGATAACATTATTAAATTTACCATACACCTTCTTCAGCTTATCCCATGTCATGGTATAGTAATAGATATCCAAGCGGGCTGTAGGTATTTTTTGGGGATAATCATGATCTGGAAAAGATTCTTTGTCTGGGATTTTCAAATCTTCTTTAATACGGTTATATTGAAGAAAAATCCCATATACATAGAACTCAAATTCACAGAGATAATGGTATAACTCAAAATTTAATGACTGGTTGGTTGTAACTTCAACAGAAGAAAGCCTGTTAAATAAGAACTCAAATCTTTGATTAACCATGTTCTTACAAATGATCTTCTCCAGAATGCATCAATTACACTTAGAAAACCCGCACGCCCGGCACACCAGGCAGCCGCCTTCGGGCTCGATGGCGCCGCCGCAGTCCGGGCAGGCCCCCATGGCCGCAGAGGGGGTGGGGAGCTTGGTTTCCGAGACCTGGGAGAGCACCTGGGCGATGGCGTCCGGGCAGGACAGCACCTGGCGGCCGTTCTGCCACATGGAGTGGGGGCAGCGGATGCCGTTGATCTGCTTGACGATGGCCTCGATGTGCACCCCGGAGCGCAGGGCCAGCGATATGAGGCGGCCGGTGGACTCGATTTGGCTGCTGGCACAGCCGCCGGTCTTCCCCATCTGGGCAAAGACTTCGCAGAAGCCGTCCTCGTCGCTGTTCACCGTGACGTAGAGCTTGCCGCAGCCGGTGCTGATGAGGCGGGTCACGCCGTTGGTCTCCTCGGGGCGGGGCCGGGGCACGATGTATTCGAATTCCTTGGGCTTTTTCTTCTCCCCGAAGCTCAGCACCTGGTCCTCCCGGCTGCCGTCCCGGTAGATGGTGACGCCCTTCAGGCCCTCGGCGTAGGCCATGAGGTAGACCCGGCGGACGTCCTCGGGGGTGGCCTGGGGGGGAAGTTCACGGTCTTGCTGACGGCGTTGTCGGTGTGCTTCTGAAAGGCCGACTGGATGCGGATGTGCCACGAAGGCGTGACCTCGTGGGCGGTGACGAACAGGCGCCGGATGTCCTTGGGGATTTCCTTGAACTCCCGGATGGAGCCGGTCTGGGCCACGGCCCGCATGAGTTCCGGGGAGTAAAAACCCCGGCGCCGGGCCAGCTCCTCAAAGTAGGGGTGCACCTCGATGAGCTCGGTACCCTCCAGCACCCGGCGCACGTAGGAAATGGCGAACAGCGGCTCGATGCCGGAGCTCGCCCCGGCGATGATGCTGATGGTGCCGGTGGGGGCGATGGTGGTGACGGTGGCGTTGCGCATGCGCCCGTGGCCGTTGCCATTGCCGTTGTTGGTGCTATAGCGGCTGCCGGGGAAGGTGGGGAAGTTCCCCCGGTGGTCGGCCAGCGCGGCCGAGGCCGCCCGGGCCTCCTGGTTGATGAAGCCCATGACCTCGTCGGCCACGCCGATGGCTTCCTCGGAGTTGTAGGGGATACCGAGTTGCAGGAGGAGATCCGCAAAGCCCATGACGCCCAGGCCCACCTTGCGGTTGTTCCTGGTGTTGTCGGCAATGAGGTCCAGGGGGAAGCGGTTGGCGTCGATGACATTGTCCAGGAAGTGGACGGCGTTGTGCACCAGCTCTTTGAGGGCCTTGTAGTTGACGCTGCCGTCCTCCACCATGCGGGCCAGGTTCAGGGACCCCAGGTTGCAGGACTCGTAGGGCAGCAGGGGCTGCTCGCCGCAGGGGTTGGTGGCCTCGAGCTCGCCCAGGTGGGACAGGGGGTTGGCGCGGTTGATGGCGTCCAGGAAAATGATGCCGGGCTCGCCGGTGGCCCAGGCGCTCCGGACGATGAGGTCGAAGAGCTCCGCGGCCTGGACCTGGCCCACCTCCTTTCTGGAAGTGGGGTTCAACAGGGCAAAGGGCTTGTCCTCCCGGACGGCCTCCATGAAGGCGTCGGTGAGTCCCACGGAGATGTTGAAGTTGGTGAGCTTTTTGGTGTCGCTCTTACAGGTGATGAATTTTTCGATGTCCGGGTGGTCGACGCGGAAAAGCCCCATGTTGGCCCCCCGGCGGGTGCCGCCCTGCTTGATGGTCTCGGTGGCCACATCAAAGATGTTCATGAAGGAGATGGGCCCCGAGGCCACGCCCTTGGTGGACATGACGGGATCGTTTTCCGGGCGGATGCGGGAGAAGGAAAAGCCGGTGCCGCCGCCGGACTTGTGGATCAGGGCGGTGTTTTTGATGGCGTCGAAGATGCTGTCGATGCTGTCCTCCACGGGGAGCACGAAACAGGCGGAGAGCTGGCCCAGCTCCCGGCCGGCGTTCATGAGGGTGGGGGAGTTGGGCATGAAGGCCAGGCTCGACATCATCTCGTAGAATTTCCGGGCGGTGGCGGCCACGTCGGCGGCGGGGTCGTAGTTTTTGTCCATGGCGGCGATGGTGTCGGCCACCCGCCGGAACATGTCAGGCGCGGCTTCGGCCACCTCGCCCTTGGCGTCCTTCTTGAGGTAGCGGCGTTTCAGGACGACTAAGGCGTTGGGGCTTAAGGGGAGGTCCCGGGAAATTTCACTTACATCCGCCGACACTGACATAGGAAGCTCCTTTTATCGGAAATTCGCAGGGTTGCTGAAAATGGCTTATAAAACAATATGTTGTATTAAATTAATGGTACAGCACAACATATTGGGTGTCAAGAGAAATTCAAGAGAATTGTCACAGAATTTCCTGTGAATACGCATGGCCCGCTAAAATTTAATTATAACCGAAATCCACCAATTATACTAATCAATTGTATAGTACAAAGTGGCAGGCTCGAAAAAGGGCGCTGATTTTGATAGAATGCACTTTGACGCAAAGTATCACCAGCCGGGAAGTCATTTCCGGCTTGCTCACCCCGGGGAGAACTGAAAAATCCGGGGAATCGGACCCACCCATTGCCTTTTTGCCACTGCTGAGGTATAAATGAGATACCCTGTGGTGGAGGAGTAGAGTCGTGTGGCTGCAAGGAAAATCGGCATCCTGGGTACTGGCGCTTACGTACCTCAAAGGGTCCTGACCAACAAGGACCTGGAAAAGATAGTGAACACCAATAATAATTGGATCCTGGAACGCACCGGGATTGCCGAGCGCCGCATTGCCGCCCCGGACGAGAACAACGTCACCATGGCGGTGGCCGCCGCCCGCCAGGCTCTGGCCGCGGCAGGCATCGCCGCCGAAGATCTGAGCTACATCATCCTGGCCACCAACACCCCCACCCACTACTTCCCGGCCGGCGCCATCCAGATACAGGAGGAGCTTGGCGTCAACGGCGTGGTGGCCGCGTTCGACGTGCAGGCAGGGTGCACCGGCTTCAACTACGCCCTGTATGTGGCCGAACGCATGGTGGCCCCGGAGGGCAAGCGGGCCCTGGTCATCGGCTCGGACACCAACTCCCGGTTCACCGACTGGACGGACCGCTCCACCTGCGTGCTCTTCGGGGACGGGGCAGGGGCCGCGGTGGTGGGGCCGGTGGAGCGGGGCGGTATTTTGGCCGCCTTTGTCAGGTCCAGCTTCAACATGAAGCTCTACTGCGAGACCGAGTTCAACGCCGAGGTAAGCCCCTTTGTGGCGCCGTCAAAGAGCACGGAGCGCCATTTCCTGCACATGGACGGCCCGGAGATCTTCAAGTTCGCGGTGAAGGCCGTTAAGGAAAGCATCAAGCGGATCTTGGAGATGGCCGATATCGACCGGGACGAGCTGGACTACCTCATCATCCACCAGGCCAACAACCGCATCCTCGAGGCGGCGGCCCGGTTTGCCGGGGTGCCCCTGGAAAAGCTGTACGTCAACGTCAACCGCTACGGCAACACTTCGGCGGCGTCCGTGCCCATCGCCCTGAACGAAGCCCTGTCGGAAGGCCGCATCAAACCCGGGGACAAGGTGCTCCTGTGCAGCTTCGGCGCCGGCGTCACCTGGGGCGCGGCCCTGGTGGAGTGGAGCTGAGGCGATTTAGATTCAAGCCGGGGCAGTGACGTCAAGTCCCACCTGCAATTCACCCATCCCATTTGCAAGAAAATGCCATGCCGAGGGCCCGCGCCGAATCCCGCCGCGTCAGCAACGAGCCGCGGGGCCGCCTTACGCAGGGTTACTCCTGGGCGGGCTTTCCCTTTAACTGGTCAATTTTGTCCAGGCATTCTGTAGAGGTGAGGCGACCGGCGAAGAAGTCGGCGAGGCAGGAGAGCAAGGGGTCTTCGGCGAAGAGGCGCTGCACCGCCAGGCGGTCCCCCTGGATGGGCATCTCCAGGTTAACCTGAAAGTGCTTGGCGATCTGGAGAAAGACCTCCATCTGCATG
>CAVZAM010000036.1:0-171925 GCA_963773285.1 uncultured delta proteobacterium | reverse complement strand
TTATGCAATCTCTGCATAGCCAAAAGGAACCCACCTGAGAGGACGCACAGGCTCTAAACTCAATTTTCTCTGCTTCTTCCGCACCATATTTTTGCACAAGCTTTTTCTACGCCTTTTGATAATCTTCTTCGGATTGGCAGTCCGGAAAAAATTCCTCACATATTCTTTCGGCTTCTTCATCAGGGGGGAAATCATGTCTCCATGTTTTGACCGACGAATGCACCGTTAAGATTTCGATAAGGGTTCTCAATCTCAATCCTGGCATCAGATGTCACTTTAGCAAACAATTCAGCATACAATTCAAGAAGGTAATCTAACGAAGGATCATCTCCAGACTTGAAAGGTTTTAGTTGACTTAAATGCCTTCCACAGCAATCGCACCTTACATCCTTCGGAGGAGCATTGATATTTAACCCTGGTCTAAGTTTTAAATCTTCCTCCGAATTCACTATTTGCAAACTGCTGGCGATTCCTTTTTCCCAAAGAAGTTTTTGTTCCATGACATATCCCCTTCTTAGTATGTCCTGATAGTTAGTGGCCAGAAAACCGTCAGGTTCGGTTTTTCCGGCCCCATTAGCCATGATCTAAATGGGTTATGGGTTCACTGCTGTCCGGCACGCTAATTGAATAGCAAGGGTTGTCGGTTGTCTGGTGGACGAAGACCAAGCAAGGCCCACAAGTCCATGCGTTCCAGGAGCATGGTTTGGGCCAGGCGAGTGAGTTCCAGAAGTCCCCAGCCCGCCTTGGTCTTGAACTTGACCCAGACCAGCAGCAGGTAAGCGATCAAAGCAGTCCAGATTTGGATCAGCACGCATTCTTGGAGGTCCCGTAAAAGGCCTTGATTTTCAGGTTTTGCTTGATCCACTTGAAAAAGAGTTCTACCTGCCAGCGGCGGCGGTAGAGTTGGCCACCTCCAGGGCGGACAGGTCCAGGCGGTTGGTTAAAAAGACATATTCCTTGCCGGTCTCCGGGTCCTGGTATGCACCCGGCGCAGTGGCTCAGGGTAGCAGGCCTGGCCCTTGGGGGAACTCAAGCGGATGATCTGATCGGCCAGGACTGGCCCGAAGCCGTCTGCTCCTGGATCACCTCATAGCAAGAGTTGCTTTTGAGCCGGGTCACAAACCAGACGGTGCCTTGGTGCAATTGATAAAGCCAGGCATAATCCAGGTAGGCCCGGTCAAAGATGAAGAGATCGCCCGGCTGAAAGCGCAGATCTTGGACGGCTTGGAGGTCATGGGTTTTGCCGTCGGTGACCAGGACACACTGGGGCAGCAAGCCAGTGAGGACGGTATGCAGCTTAATGGCCCCCTTGCGGATCCGAAATTTGGCCCAGGGAAACACCGCCGCGCACAGGTCAATGGTGGTGGCATCGATGATTTTGATCTGCGGAGCCTTTTGGGGCCGGGCGCTAACTCGGCGGAGACCCGCTCATACAGCCTATAATAGGTCTTTTCGAAAATGATGGCAGGTCGCTGCTGATTAGCGTCGGCCAGGGTGGAACGCTTGTGACTTGGACAGGCCGATGTAAAGTTTCGAGCTTGCCGGTTGACGCTGAAGACGACGTCCCGGAGACTTTTGCGAGCGCTCCACTGGCCGAAGAGCATAGCCGCCAGATGCGACCAATAGGTGAACTTTCGAGGCTTAGGCCCCTGCCAGGCATGGCTGTCCACCAGTTGATCGAAAACATGTCTCGGTATGAGTTGTAGTAATTGACCCATGAGTGTGCTAACATGTGCCATAAGCCCCATAACTCCTTTCAATGCTTGTGTTTTTCGCTGAAACATTATAGCACTGATCGGCTGCGATGAGGCTGTTTTACTTGCTATCCTAAGTAACTCTTACCGGACAGCAATGTTATGGGTTATCAATTTTATGTATTTTCAGGGAAACTCCCTTACGAGAAGAAACAAGCTCGTTATGCCTGATAATCAGTGAACCATCCGTAACCCGTAACCCAATTCCTTTCCACACGATGTAATTTCCCTTGCCAGTTTTGCGCTCAAATTGCCTTTCTTTTAAACTACTTGCAAAAGTCTTTCGGGTAATTGGTTTCTTTTCCCCGTTTTCCTCTGCCCAATTCGTATAAGAGGAATAGAGTTCTTTTGCCAAAGCCTCGGCCCCCGGTGCCTCAATGCAACACTCGGCCAGCCAATCCCCCAATACGTCCATTTCCTCCCGATACTCCCGGGTCGCGGCCTGGACCTCTTCTGGAGGATTAAGACCAGCATCCTGCCACAAGATGCAGCCTTCCAAAGCCCAATTCAGGATTCCCGGCAACTCATCCTTAAGCCTGGCTGGCAGTTCTTTATCCTGCTCATCATCGGGTATCTGCACATTGAATGGGATCAGGTGGATACGCCGCCAGATCGCGTGATCCGTGCCCCGGATCACCGGTTTATGGTTAGTGGCGAGAAATATTTTGAACTCCGGCTTAAACTCAAACCACTCCGCCCGCATGAAACGGGCCGATATGGTGTCACCCCCGGTCATTTCCTTAACTAATACCTCTGCCAGCCGCCGGCCGGCTTCCACTTCTACCGCCGCCACGAGGCGGGCCCCTCTGAGTGCTGCCACATCATTCGGGATAGTCTGCCCCTTCTTGACTAAGAAGGTCTCGGTAGAGGTCCGCTTTCCATAATCCCCCAGGAGAGCCAGAAAGACCTCAAGCATGGTGCTCTTGCCATTGGCCCCGGTGCCATAGGGCAAGAATATCTTTTGCTCCCGGGTATCGCCGGTCATGGCGTAGCCCACAGCTTTCTGAACGTATTCGATGAGTCTGAAATTTTCCTGAAAAATCCGCTTAGGAACTGCCACCAGATAGGGCACTCAGCCTCAGGATCATACTGAATGGGGGCCAACTTCGTTATCAGAGTCCGCCTGCTTGTGGGGGTGCAACTTTCCGGTGCGAAGATCAATGGTACCGTTCAGCACGTTGAGGCGCCAGGGGTACCGGTCCAGTTGCTCCGTGAGAACTGGTATCCCCGGCTCACTCCGGGCCATGCTGATTAGGGCCTTTTGCTTGGCGTCGGCTTCCACCTTCAAGGCGTATTGTCCCAAGGCTTTGCACGCATCATCGCCAGCCGCCGCCGCTTCCCGGTGCAGTTGCCGGATCACATCTTTTGCCAGCCGTTCTACTCCCCGGGTGCTATCCTCTGCCCATCTTCGGCCATCCCATACCAGCCACTTCTGCCAGGGATCACACCAGCGGATCTTGTCGCCATGCAGGGCCACCAGGCGCTCGGCGTTGCCCCAATCGGTCAGCCTCAAGCCCCGGTCAATGGTGATCGTTGTCTTTGGGGTTTCCTTGGGCTTGGGATCCTCCCGGGGCTTCACTCCCGGCGGGTAAGTTTCTGTGGTATTCGATATGGCGGCATTGATAGTGCGCAGACGATAGTCGGAACGTTCCCACTTCCTACGATTAAGCTCAGATTGCCCGAAGATGCGTTCAATGCGCTGGTAGTCCTTGCCGGTCCAATAAGCCAGCATCTGACAAAAGGCTAAGTCGGCTTCACTTTGGGATGGGTAGTCGCTCCAATCCCCTGCCCACAATTTATCGAACTTCTCCCCGTTGGCTGCCCGTTTCGCCATTTCGATGAGCTCTGAGTCGGTTTTATCCAGGGTAGGGGAGGGGCCGGTATCCTTGGGGGTATCCTTAGGCTTGCCGAAGATCTCCTGGTGGAGATGCACCAGGTCCACTTCTGCAATGGTCCCGGCCAGGTGGTGGCCGGTCATGGTGAAATAGCGAGTAGCGTCATACATCTCCACTTTGCCTTTTCTGCGCCCGCCTGGGGGAAGTTTTGCTCTGGCAATGATATGGACCCCACTACCGCTGGGAGAAACTTCTGTGTACGAATCAAGGCGCTCGATAATGGCCTGGGCCCAAGGTTCGATCACGCCGGTTTTGGGATCGCGGCATTTATCCAGATCTATCCCGGTATAGGGGTCATCTTTACTGAATACGAAGCCAATACCGCCGAAGCCGTTACTTTTCGCTGCAGCAGAAGCCTGTGGGAAGGTGCCCCAGGTTTCAGGGGCCTTGGGGGAAGCCTTCGCCTTCGGTTTGCCCGGATTGTAAGGCGCCTTTATGGGATTACCGTCCCGGGTCTCGATTTTCCAAGTTGTGTATGTCAAGTTCTGCAATTTGGTCGAGGCATACAGGTTTTTCTATTTCTCTCGGTTCGTCAAGTTAAGCCGCGGGGGCCGCCGAGAATGGGCCTAAATTGCTCGTCGGAGGCGGCCCGCCGCGGCGTCACCTCAAGCTGCCAGGCTGAGCCGCAGTTTTTTGTGCTCTTTGAGAAGTTCCATATTGAGATAGCGGCTGGCTTCCAGCCAGTCCTCATGTGTCTCCGCCGCCAGAGCCCGGATAAGGCGCAGACAGCTGGCCTCATTAGGGAAGATCCGTACTACCCGGGTTCTCCGTTTGATCTCCTCATTGAAGCGCTCCAGCATGTTGGTGGACTTCATGTGCTTGTGGTGCTGGAGCGGCAGCTGGTAGAAGGTTAAGGTCTCGCCAATGTTCTCTTCCACCCACTCGCAGAGCTTCGGGTATTTTTGTCCCCAGCGCTCCAGCCATTGCGCCAGGTCTTTCTGCGCCTCGGCCAAATCTCTGCGGTCATAGAGCCACCGCAACTCCTGCAGGCAGTCGTCCACCGCTTTTCTGGGCAGATGATCCAGGGCATTTCTCAGGAAGTGGACATAGCAGCGTTGCCAGACCGCCTCCGGAATCACTTCGGCAATGGCCCGCTTGAGTCCCGGGTGATCATCCGAAACCACAAATTCCACACCCCGTAACCCCCGGCTTTTCAGGTCCAGGAGAACTTCTTTCCAACTCGTCTGGCTCTCCCGGTTGGCCAGCTCTACCGCCAGAATTTGACGTCGGCCCTCATCGTTGATGCCGATGGCGATCTGCACCGCCTGGCTGCGGATTACCCCGTCTTGCCTTACCTTCTCGTAGCGGGCGTCCAGCACCAGGTAGGGATATGCTTCCTCCAAAGGACGCTTGGCAAACCGCTCCAGGCTCTCATCCAGGGTCTTATTGACCGCACTGATGGCGGAGGCCGAAAAGGCATGGCCGCACAACTCCTCGGTAATCGCCTTCACTTTCCGGGTGGACACTCCTTGGATGTACATCTCGGCCAGGGCCGAAACCAGCGCCTTTTCCGACCTTTGGTATCTCTCAAAAATCTGGGTGGAAAACTGTCCCTGCCGATCCTGGGGAATCCGCAGCTCGAGTTTCCCCACCCGGGTCACCAAACCCCGGCTGTAATAGCCGGAGCGGTAACCCAGCCGCCCCGGACTCCTCTCGCCTTTTTCAGCCCCAAGGACGTCAGTCATCTCCTGCTCCAAGACCTCCTGGAGCACTTCCCGCAAGAGCTCTTTCAAACTGTCTTTGTTGGCGCCAAAAATCTCTTGCAGGTTGATCCTGCCCCTCTTACACTGGTTCCCGGTCATGGCATAACCTCCGTCTGTTCGGATTTGGGTGATCTTGGTCGATACACCCATATGCCATGACCTTCTGCTTATCTCATCTCTTTTTGCAGAACCTTCTGTACACTACCATTTTCCACACTACCCATTGCCTCAGATCCCTCAATTCTTGGGGGATCTTCTTCAGGGTCCAGGGTCAGCACAATTCCACCTCCGCCAAGGCCCGATCCAGAGCAAGACTTAGATCCCGTTCCCAATGGCTGTCCCCCGGGATTAACATGGTTAAAATCCATAGTCTGAAAAAATAATTGCCATGTATTCTTAATAATGGTATTTTGAAATTCATTGAGGCCGCCCCGCCTTAAGTTATCCCCATAGCCTGGCCCGGTTCCCTTCCGATCCGGGCCTTTTTTTGCCTTTAAAGCCCATGCCTCCCAGGATCGCCCTTGTCACGCTGTGTCACGGTTGCCCCCTCACCCAGCCCCCCGCCTCTCACCTGGCAGACGCCTTCAACACATGAAAGCCGGAAGCGAAGGGTACGGAACCCCGCCGGGAAGAATCCGCCCAGCCTGGCGGCATGACGTCGCACGCTCCGCTCCGACACTTGGAGCAGTTCTGCGACCTGGCGGGGGGTCAAGAGGGGGTCCATTATTCGCCGAAAAGTTCCTCTGGTGCGCAGTTCAAGGCTCGGGCTATGGCCTGGGCCTCCTGCGGTTTGGCTGTCCGCCTTCCATTGACGATTCTGGATACAATGTTCTCATTAAGTCCCAGTTCCGATGAAAAGTCGGCTTGTGTGCCATACTTTTCAATAATTTTGGCCTTTAAAGTCCATTTCTTCTGCCGCATTGCCAATACCTCCAATTATCAGTTAACAGTGAGTTGTTAATTAATGGTCAAAAAATATATGTCCCTATTTCTTTAATTTTTTTTTGGGAAGTTTTTCAATGGCGTTGTCTATATTATACTTGATTAGTTCCAAGTTAATCACCGTTGTTATTGCATTATCAAATAATATAGAAAAATTATTATTTATTAATTCGTCACCTTTTCTAAATTCTGCATGAAGATTATCTTTAACTGCAATGGAAAGAAAATGATTACTAAATCTTTCAATAATTTCCACTTCGTTTTTACCATCAATAAAAAATAAATCCTTCATCAATATTTGGATAGATTCTGGTTTAACTTTTAGTTTTCTTGCCAATACTTCAACAAGTCCTATTTGATATAAATTTAATAGGGTGTAAATCCGTTGGGTTCCCCTCTGATCCTCGGATCCAAGTGATGATTGATATAAACCCCGAACTTCCCAAAGTTTGAGGGTCGAATAGGGAACTTTTTCAAAAATCTCGTTAACATCGGCTTGGCTAAATTCCATAATTCACCGTTAACTATTGATTGCCATAATTTTTTTATCCTGTCAAGGAAAATCTCAGTATAATTTTTCCATGCCGTCCACCATCAAACGGGGTGCAAAGGGCTGGCGGTATCAGTTCCAGTGGCAGGGAAAAACCTTCTCGAAGGCATGGTTCCCCACCAAGGCCGCCGCCATAGCCGCCCGGGAGGAGCATCGCAAGCAGGTCCAGGTGGAGCCCCGGGCAGGGCAGGGGTTGACGTTCCGAGAGTTGGCGAATGAATATTTAGACCACAGCCAGCGCCGCCATGCCCCAAAGACTTACCAGTATAAGGTGATCGTGTTTCGCAAATTTAAAGAGTGGGCCGGTGAGGATCTGCCAGCCGACCAGGTGACGGTCCAGCTCCTCGAGGCTTTTTTGCGGACCCGCCCGGGGAACATCTCTTATAATCGTTACCGCAAGGATCTGTGTGCACTTCTGGCCTGGGCCTGGAAACGCCGCCTTATAGCCGAAAACCCTTGTTTCTTCCTCGAGAAAATGCCGGAGGAGCGGTATGTCCGGGTTATTCCCACCCAAGAGGAGTTGTCAAAGATCATGTTAGCCGCCGGCGCCGACCGCCCGTTTCTCCTGGTGATGTATCACAGTTTGGCGCGCTTGGATGAGGTTCTCAGGCTCAGATGGGAGGATATAAATTTCACAGACCGTACAGTGAAGCTCTGGACCCGGAAGAGAAGAGGGGGAGGGTGGGTGTATGACCTGTTCCCCATGAACGCAGCCGTTTACGGGGTGCTGTGGGGCCTGTGGGAAGGCCGTAGCCAAGATGCCTGGGTCTTTTATAACCCCAAGACGGGGACCCGGTACAATCGGCGTCCTAAGCTCATGCACACCATCTGTGCTCAAGCTGGTGTCCCTTACTTCGGCTTTCACGCCATTCGGCACTTTGCCGCCAGCCGATTGCATGATACATTCCGGTATAGCCTTCCCAAGATCAGCCGCCTGCTAAGGCACACCTCCAAGCAGACCACGAAGAGATATTTGCAGACCATTGACTCGGATCTTCGTCAAGTTATGGAGTCTCTCAGTGGCGATTTTTAACAAAAGGGGTAATAGCAGGGGGTAACAGATTTTAAAAAAGTCAGCAGAATAAATCGGGACGTGGCGCAGCCTGGTTAGCGCGCCTGCTTTGGGAGCAGGAAGTCGGCGGTTCGAATCCGCCCGTCCCGACCAACCGGCGCGGCGCTTTTAGGCGGTAAGCCCGGCTTGCAGCCCTACCCGGCAGGCCGGCACAGCCTCTTCGGGATAAACCTCCCAGGTCGCCACCTCGGCAGAAAAATACTTTTCATGCCCCCGACGGGGCTGTCACCCCTCAGTCGTGCCCCGCCCGACAAGGAGCGCCAATGACCCCGAAGGAAACCCTCCCCCTGACCGAGCGCCCCGCCTGGAAGGCCCTCACCGGGCATTTTCACCAGGTACGAGATCTGCACCTCCGCCAGCTCTTCAAAGACGACCCGGGCCGGGGGGAGCGCCTCACCGCCCAAGCCGTGGGGCTGTATCTCGATTACTCCAAGCATCGCCTCACCGATGCAACCATCAAGCTCCTGCTGCAACTGGCGGCGGAGTCGGGGCTCAAGGACCGGATCGACGCCATGTTCCGGGGGGAGAAGATCAACGTCACGGAGAACAGGGCCGTCCTCCACGTGGCCCTGCGCGCCCCTAAGGGAGCCGCCATCATGGTGGACGGGGAAAATGTCGTGCCCCTGGTGCACGCCGTCCTGGACAAGATGACCGAGTTCTCGCAAAAAGTGCGCACTGGGGCCTGGCTCGGCCACACCGGCAAGCCCATCCGGAACATCATCAACATCGGCATCGGCGGCTCAGATCTCGGGCCGGTGATGGCCTACGAGGCCTTGAAGCATTACAGCGAGCGCCGTCTGCAGTGCCGATTCGTCTCCAACGTGGACGGCACCGATTTCGCCGAGGCGGTCCAAGGACTCGATCCCGAAGAAACCCTGTTTATCGTCTCCTCCAAGACCTTTACGACGCTTGAGACCATGACCAATGCCCACACGGCCCGGGACTGGGCGCTGGCCGGCCTGGGGGGGGACGACAAGGCCGTGGCCCGGCATTTCGTGGCGGTCTCCACCAATGCCAAGGCGGTGGCCGAGTTCGGCATCGATACCGCCAACATGTTCGGGTTCTGGGACTGGGTGGGGGGGCGCTACTCCATGGACTCGGCCATCGGGCTTTCCACCATGCTGGCCATCGGCCCCGAGCATTTCAAGGACATGCTCGCCGGCTTCCACGAGATGGACGAGCACTTCCGCACCGCCCCCTTCGAGAAGAACCTGCCGGTGCTCATGGGGCTCATGAATGTGTGGTACAGCGACTTTTTCAAGGCCCAGACCGTGGCGGTCCTGCCCTATGACCAGTACCTGAAACGCTTCCCGGCGTATCTCCAGCAGCTGACCATGGAGAGCAACGGCAAATACGTCACCCTGGCCGGGGCCGAAGTGGACTACGACACCGGCCCGATCTACTGGGGGGAGCCCGGGACCAACGGCCAGCACTCTTTCTACCAGCTGATCCACCAGGGGACGAGGCTCATCCCCTGCGATTTCATCGCCTTCGCCCAGACCTTGAACCCCCTGGGGCGGCACCACGACCTCCTTCTGGCCAACGTTTTTGCCCAGACCGAGGCCCTGGCCTTCGGCAAAACCCCCGAGGAGGTTAAAGCCGAGGGCACCCCGGATTGGCTGGTGCCCCACCGGGTCTTTAAGGGGAACCGGCCCTCCACCACCATTCTGGCCGAGCGGCTCACCCCCGCCACCCTGGGGAAACTGGTGGCCCTCTACGAGCACGCGGTCTTCACCCAGGGCACCATCTGGAACATCAACTCCTTTGACCAGTGGGGCGTGGAGTTGGGCAAAGCCCTGGCCCAGCGCATCATCCCGGAACTGGAAAGCGGGGCCGAGCCCGCCCTGGGCCATGACAGCTCCACCAACGCCCTGATCCGGCGCTACCGGAGGCTCAAAGGGGCCTGAGGCCAGAGGGTAGGGGAGAGGAGCAGGGCAGGGGAATATCATCCTGCTCCCAGGAAAATCGTCACATCGTTTAAGGAGTCAACCCATGCAGATAGCAATGATCGGCCTTGGCAGGATGGGGGGCAACATGGCGCGGCGCCTCATGGCCGCGGGGCATGAAGTCCTGGTGTATTCCGCCCACGCCACCACCCGGGAACCCTTTGCCAAAGAGACCGGGGCCTATGCCGCCTCTTCCCTGGAGGATCTGGCGGCCAGGCTCAAGACCCCCCGGGTCGCCTGGCTGATGATGCCGGTGGCGGTGGTGGATCAGACCCTCAAGGAGCTCTCGGGGCTGATGCAGAAGGGGGACATCATCATCGACGGCGGCAACTCCCATTATGTGGATGATATCAGGCGGGCCAAGGAACTGGCCCCGGCGGGTATTCACTACGTGGATTGCGGCACCAGCGGCGGCGTCTGGGGCCTGGAGCGGGGGTACTGCCTGATGATCGGCGGCGAAGATGACGTGGTGCAGCACCTGGATCCCATTTTCAAGGCGTTGGCGCCGGGCATGAACGAGGCCCCCCGGATCCCCGGGCGGGAAAAGGTGGGGGGCACCGCGGAGCACGGCTACCTCCACTGCGGCCCTAACGGGGGCGGGCATTTCGTCAAAATGGTGCACAACGGCATCGAGTACGGCATCATGGCCTCCTATGCCGAGGGCCTGAACATCCTCCGCCATGCCAACGTCGGCAATCTGGAGCAGGAAAAAGACGCCGAGACTGCGCCCCTCGCCAACCCCGATGAGTACCGCTACGAGTTCAATCTGCGGGATGTGGCCGAGGTCTGGCGGCGGGGCAGCGTCATCGCCTCGTGGCTCCTGGACCTGACCGCCGCGGCGCTGCTTAACGACCCGGACCTGGCGGAGTTTAAGGGGCGGGTCTCGGACTCGGGGGAGGGCCGCTGGACCAGCAAGGCGGCCATCGACGAGGGGGTGCCGGCGCCGGTGCTGACCACCGCGCTGTACGAGCGCTTCAGTTCCCGGGGCGAAGGGGATTTCGCCGGCAAGGTCCTGAGCGCCATGCGCTACGAGTTCGGCGGCCACAAGGAGAAGCCGGAGCCCAAATAGCTGATCACGTGGCGGCAAGGTGCAACGCGGCTGCGGCGCTGGTGGTGAGGCGCCCCGGCGGCTTTTCTCCTGGAGGGACATCATGCTTCACGCGGAATTATTGCCTGATAAGGGTATCCTGATCGTCACGCCGGCGGGCCCCCTGGAAAAGGCCGATTTTGACAGGCTGGCCCGGGAGGTGGACCCCTGCATCGAATCCCGGGGGAAGCTCCAAGGCGTGATGATTTACACCCCATCCTTCCCCGGCTGGAGTGACTTCGGGGCCCTGGTGGCCCACCTGAAATTTATCAGGGATCATCACCGGCAGGTTGAGAAGGTGGCGGCGGTGACGGATGGCGCCGTCCTGTCCATCCTGCCCCTGGTGGCCCGGCACTTTGTCCAGGCCCAGGTGAGGCACTTCGATTACGCCGACAAAGACCGGGCCCTGGCCTGGCTCACCGGCACCGGCCTCAGAATCGAAGTGCTGGAGGACCACACCGCCGCGGCCAAACAGGCGGCCGCCTATATCGCCGGGGAAGCCCGGCTGGCGGTGGCGGCCCGGGGCCGCTTCATCCTGGCCCTAAGCGGCGGCACCACCCCCCTGGAGATGCTCCGCCTCCTCTCCGGCCACGGCGTTCCCTGGAAGGAGGTGCAGGTGGTGCAGGTGGACGAGCGCCTGGCCCCGGCCGAGGACCCGGACCGCAATTTCCTCCACCTCAAAGAGACCTTTCTGGACCACGTTCCCCTTACCCCCGGGCAGATTCATGCCATGCCCATGGAAGAGGAGGATCTGCACACGGCCGCAGCCCATTATGCCAAGACTCTCCGGGAGATCGCCGGCGACCCGCCGGTCCTGGACCTGGTCCACCTGGGGATGGGCCCCGACGGCCACACCGCCTCCCTGGTGCCCGGCGACCCGGTCCTGGAGGTGCCATGACCGGGACGTGGCCCCCACCGGGGTTTACCAGGGCAGGCGGCGCCTCACCTTGACCTACCCCATCATCAACCGGGCCCGGCGGATTTTGTGGCTGGTGACCGGCCGCGACAAGGCCTCCATGCTGGCGCGCCTTAATGACGGCGACCCGTCCATCCCGGCCGGCCGCATCAGCCGGGAACAGGCCCTGGTGATGGCCGACCGGGCCGCGGCCGCGGAGCTGGAGTAGGATTGCCTGACGCCCCAAAGGAGGAGTCTATGGCCGGAAGGAAGGGTGGCGCCGGACAAGGGGAAAACCCTGCTATTGCCAGTGCCCTGTTTGCATCCCTTAAGGATCGGCGGCAGTTCCAGTTTCAGGAGTTGTGTGGCCGGGTCAATCGCCTGGGGGCCGCGGCCCGGGCCCGTTTTGCCATGCTGGAGCGGCTGGCGCCGCAGCTCGGGCTGAATCTCGACGAGCTGCGCCGGCAGCAGGCCGCCGACGAGCACATGCTCCTTGAGCAGATGAAAGAGCTGGAGGAGGCGGCAGCAGATCTCCTGAAAAAGCAGAGCCTGCGCCAGCGCCAGGCCCTCCGCACCATTACCGACCATGCTGACCGCTTCGAATATAAGCAGGGCAATCCCCATACCTCCATCTGTCTCTGGAAGGCCGTGGCCCCTCCCAATATCATCTTTAATCCCCAGACCTTCAGCGAAGGCGTCACCGACTTCATTGCCCCCGCCCCGGCCGCGGCCCCGGTGCGAGTCGGCCAGAACATCTTCCGGGTGAGTGCCGAGGCGGTGGACCGCGGGCCATGATGCTCCATGATTTTGTCTGGAACTCCGTGGCGGCCGTGGACCTGTTTACCCAGCACGTCTTTGCCGCCGCCGCCCCCCACGGGGGCTCTCTGAGTGTCACCGCGACCTATGTCCCCAACGGCTTCATCAATCTCGTGGCGCCGGGGGATTTTATTTTTGCCGGCGGCGCTGGCGCTGAAGTCAGCCTGGGTCTGGAAGTTGCCATCGCCACCGCGGCCGGGGACAGGATTGAGCTGCCCCTGGGGGAGACGCCGACGATTCTGGATGTGGATATTCAGGCCTCATGGGACGGCCAGAGCAGGGTGGTGCCGGTAAGCCCGGTGGGCGGCGTGGCTTATGAGCTGGCCCGAAATAACCTCGTCAATGTCCAGGAGGGGGACACGGTGATAGTCACGGCTGAATTTGACATTTATTTGGCGGCCTGGCATCGGGGCAGGGCCATTGCCAGGTTTGGCCCGCAGCCTTTCGGCATCAATGTGCCCATGGTCCTGTTGCGCATCGACGGTTGAACCGCTCAGTGAGCCATGAAATACACCGAACCGCCAGGGAACATTCAGACCAGACAGGTGCGCCTGGCTTTCACCCGCCGACATTTTTTTCCTGTCCCGCCTGTATAACCAGGTAAAAAGCTTGCCATGCTGGCTTTTCCGCATTAATTTCGAACAGGCGTTACGGCCGGGTGCGGGCAGTAACCGGCTTGGAATTTCATCCTAACCCTCTGGCAGAGACCCCTTCATGAGCGGCTTTTTTCATTTTTGCCATAAACTGATCAGTTCAATAGCGTTGATTGCCCTCCTGTTGCTGGGAGGTTGTAAAATCGGGCCCAACTATACCCGCCCCGAGGTCAAGCTGGCGCCGGCCTGGCAGGAGGCCGGGGACAAGCGGCTAGACAACGCGCCCGCCGACTACCGCTCCTGGTGGCGGGTATTCAATGACCCTACCCTGGACCGGCTGGTCCGCCAGGGCTACCAGGAGAACCTGCCCCTCAAGGTGGCGGGCGTCCGGGTCATCGAGGCCTGGGCCCAGTTGGGCGTCGCCACGGGCCAGCTGTACCCGCAGACCCAGCAGCTCACCGGCTCGGTGTGGCGCTACCATGAAAGCGCCGGCACCCCCATTGTGGGCACAGGCTTGAGTGCCCCGCGTTTTGGCGGGCTCCTCTACTGGCAGTCTCAGCTCGGCATCACCGCCAGCTGGGAGATCGATTTCTGGGGGAAATTCCGCCGGGCCATCGAATCCGCCGACGCCAGCCTGCAGGCCAATATTGCCAACTATGACAGCACCCTGGTGACCCTTACGGCTAACGTCGCCAATTATTACATTGCCATCCGCACCCTGGAAAAAAGGCTGGACATCGCCCGCCAGAACGTCGCCACCCAGAAGGAAAGCCTGCAGATCGCCCGGACCCGGTTCGAGGGCGGTACCACCTCCCAGCGGGACGTGGAGCAGGCCAGGTCCCAGCTGGCCAACACCCAGGCCACCGTACCGGTGCTCATGACCCAATTGAGCCAGGCCAAAAATGCCCTGAGCGTGCTGCTGGGGATGGCGCCGTCCGGCCAGATCGACCAGGTGGTGGGGAAGCCCAAGCCCATCCCGGCACCCCCGCCCCAGATCGTGATTGGCATCCCCGCTGATCTCCTGCGCCGGCGCCCGGATGTCCGGGAAGCGGAGTACAACGCCATCGCCCAGGTGGCCCAAATCGGCGTGGCCAAGGCCGACCTCTTGCCGGCCTTCTCCCTCACCGGCACCTTCGGGCCCTATTCCACGAACGTGGGCAAGAACACCCTGGCGGAAATGTTCAGGTGGGCCAACCGCCAGGGCTACATCGGCCCCGCGGTGAGCTGGAATTTCCTCAATTACGGCCGGCTCATCAACCAGGTGCGGGTGCAGGACGCCCGCTTCCAGGAACTGCTCATCACCTATCAGAACACGGTCTTGAGCGCCCAGCAGGACGTGGAGGACAACCTCACGGCGTTTTTGCGGACCCAGGAGCAGGCCGCGTATCTGGCCGAAAGCGCCGAGGCGGCCCAAAACTCGCTGAACCTGGCGGTCATCCAGTACCGGGAGGGGATTACCGACTTCACCACCGTGCTCACGGCCCAGCAGGCCCTCCTGACCACCCAGGACAGCCTGGCCACGGCGCTGGGCAACATCGCCAGCAGCCTGGTGGGGGTCTACCGGTCCATAGGGGGCGGCTGGGAAATCCGGGAAGGGCAGAATTTTGTGGATGAGGAGACCAGGGCCCAGATGCGGCTGCGCACCAACTGGGGAAAATTGCTGACCCCGCCCAGCGGGCCGCCGCCCACGCCCGAAGAGGAGCAGCACAAGACATTCATCAGACCGCCGCAATTTTGATGGCCGGTACTTTACGAGCAGGGCCAGGGAGATTCGTGATGATTGCGCATAAATGGGGGCCGCTTATGATGAGGTTGGCAGGTGGGGCCGTGATGGTGAGCCTGTTGGTCATCATGGCCTGCGGCCAAAGCAACACCTATGCCCCCCCGCCCCTTCCCCAGGTCACGGTGGCCAAGCCCGTGCACCAGCTCGTGGCGGATTACCTGGAATTCACCGGCAACACCCAGGCCATCAACACGGTGCAGCTTAAGGCCCGGGTCCAGGGTTTTCTGGAGAAGGTCTTTTTCAAGGACGGCGACGTGGTGAAAAAGGGCCAACTGTTGTTCTTGATCCAGCCCAATACCTATGAGGCGTCGCTGGCGCAGGCCAGCGCCCAGATCCTGCAGCAAAAGGCCAATTACGATCACGCCGTCATCGAAACCAACCGCTATACCAAGCTGGTGCAGCAGAAAGCCGCGGCCCAGACGGACCTGGACAACTGGAAGTACCAGCGGGACGCCTCCCTGGCGGCCATGAAAGCGGCCCAGGCGGCCCGGGACCTGGCCAAGCTGAACCTGGACTACACCCGGGTGGTGGCCCCCTTCACCGGCCGCATCGACCGCCGCCTGGTGGACCCGGGCAACCTGGTGGGGGCCGGCGAGTTCACGCTCCTGGCGGAAATCAACCAGATCGACCCCATCTATGTGTACTTCACCATCAACGAGACGGACCTGCTGAAGATCATGCACCAGCCGGCGGAGACCCGCAAGGCCGGGGAAAAGCTCCGGACCCTGTACCTGGGACTTGCCAACGAAGCCGACTACCCCCACAAGGGCTATTTCGATTTCGCCGCCATCACCGTCACCCCCACCACCGGCACCCAGCAGCTGCGGGGGATCTTCCCCAATCCGGACTTCAAGATCCTGCCGGGCCTGTTTGCCCGCATCAAGGCCCCCATCGAGGGCTCCAGAAAAGAAACCATCCTGGTGCCGGATGTGGCCGTGGGCTATGACCAGCAGGGGCCCTATGTCCTGGTGGTGGGGGACCAGAATATGGTCCAGCGGCAGGGGGTCAAAATCGGCGCCAAGGTGGGTGATCTCAGGGCCATCGACGAGGGTTTGAAGGGCGATGAATCGGTGGTGGTGAGCGGCATGCTCCGGGCCATACCCGGCCGGCCGGTGAACCCGGTCATGGAGAATCTGGGCGGAGGCCCGGCCGAGAGCCAGGGCAAAGCACCCGGGGTGACGCCCACCGCGGCTCCGGCAGCAACTCCGGCGGGCAGCCAGGCCGCGCCCCAGGGAGGTACACCGGCCGGGACTGCGGCCACGCCGGCAGAGCCTCCGGAAAGTGCTGCCGCTTCCCCCCAGGCAGAAGCCCCGGCCGCGGCCCAGGCGGCGCCGGCTGGCAACCCGGCGCCAGGCAGCCCCTCGCCCAAGGGCAAGAAGAAGAAAAAGAGCGCTTCATGATCTCCAAGTTTTTCATCGAGCGGCCCATCTTCGCCAACGTCATTGCTTTTGTCACCATAATCATCGGGATGGTCTGCTTTTACAACCTGCCGGTGGCCCAGTACCCCCCCATCGTGCCGCCGACCATCACCGTATCCGCCCGCTACCCCGGGGCCAGCGCCGAAGTGGTGGCCGCCACGGTGGGGATTCCCATCGAGCAGGCGGTGAACGGGGTGGAGGGCTCCATCTATCTTAATTCCACCAGCGCCAGCGACGGCAGTTATAACCTGACCATCACCTTTGACGTGGGCACCAATCTCAATACCTCGGTGGCCCTGGTGCAAAACCTGGTGAACAGCGCCCTGTCGCAGTTGCCGGGAGGGGTCCAGAGCCAGGGAGTCACGGTTCGTAAGGTCTCCACTGATATCCTGCTGGTGGTCAGCCTTTATTCGGAACAAGACAAATTTGATGAGGTCTTTCTTTCTAATTATGCAGTGATCAACCTGCAAAACCCCCTGGCCCGAATTCCCGGGGTGGGGCAGGTGCTTATCCGCGGCGCCGGCCCCTATAGCATGCGGGTCTGGCTGAACCCCAGGAAACTCCAGGATTACAGCATCACCACCCTGGATGTAGTGAGTGCCATCCAGGGCCAGAATGTCCAGGTGGTGGCCGGGCAACTGGGCGGCCCGCCGGTGCCGCCGGATCAGACCTACCAATTCACGGTCAATGCTCTGGGCCGACTATCCGACGTCAAGCAGTTTGAGGACATCATCATTAAAGCCCCCCGGACCGAGTCAGCCCAGGTCGTCCGCATCCGGGATGTGGCCCGGGTGGAATTGAGCCAGCAGACTTATAGCAACTTTGCCGGCATGAGCGGCCACCGGGCCACCCAAATCGTCATCTTCACCTTGCCCGGCGCTAATGCCCTGGAAGTCGCCGACCGGGTGCGCGCGTCTGTTAAGGAGATGAGCAAAGACTTCCCCCCGGGCCTGACCTACTCAACCCATTACGACACCACCAAGTTTGTGCAGCAGACTATTACTGATGTCTATAAGACGTTGTTTGAAGCCGGCCTCCTGGTGCTCATCGTCATCCTGGTGTTTCTGCAAAACTGGCGGGCGACACTGGTGCCTGCCACCACCGTGCCGGTGACCATTATCGGCGCCTTCGCGGCCATGATGATGCTGGGCTTCGGCATCAATCTGATGACCCTGTTCGCCCTGATCCTGTGCATCGGCATCGTGGTGGATGACGCCATCGTTATTGTGGAAAACGCCTCCTACCACATCGAGCACGGCCAGCCTCCGAAAGAGGCTACCATCAAGGCCATGGAAGAGATCACCGGGCCGGTCATGGGCATAACCCTGGTGCTGGTCTCGGTGTTTCTGCCCGCCGCTTTCCTGCCCGGCATCACCGGGCAGCTCTTCCGGCAATTCGCCCTGGTGATTGCCGCCACCGCGGTGATCAGCGCCATCAACGCCCTGACCCTGAAGCCGGCCCAGTGCGCCCTGTGGCTCAAGCCCAAGAAGGACAAAAAGCCCAACTGGTTCTTCCGGGGCTTCAACCGGGTCTACGGCTACATGGAGGGGGCTTATATCGGCCTGGTCACCCGGATGGTGAAGGCCCCCTTCATCATGCTGCTGGTGTTCATCGTCATTATCACGGTGAGCGCCATCAGGTTCGCCTACCAACCCACCGGGTTTTTACCCACCGACGACCAGGGCTACGCCATCATCGTCTCCCGCCTCCCGGACGGGGCCTCCCAACCCCGGGCCAAGGCGGTGTATCGTAAAGTCAGCGACATTCTCAAGAAGGAGCCGGGCTTGTTGGCCTGGGTGACCATCGGCGGCTTTTCCATCCTGGACAACGCCAACGTCTCCAACATCAACACCACCTTTATCGTCTACAAACCCTGGGACGAACGCGGCGCCGACCTGACCCAGGACAAGATTCTCGCCGGCCTCAGGCCCAAGTTGGCCACCATCACGGAGGCCATGGTCTTTGTGGTGGTGCCCCCGCCCATCCGGGGGCTGGGCCAGTCCGGCGGCTTTCAGATGATGGTCGAGGACCGGCAGAACCTGGGCCTGGCGGAACTCCAGAAGGCCGTCCTGGAGGTCATCCGGGCCGGCAGCGCCCAGTCGGGCTTGCAGAACCTGGTCACCACTTTCAGCGCCCGCAGCCCCCAACTCTACCTGGACATCAACCGCACCAAGGTCCAATCGCTGCAGATCCCCATGGTCAATGTCTTTGAAACGTTGCAGGCTTATCTGGGTTCTACTTTTGTCAATTTTTTCAACAAGTTCAACCAGGTATTCCAGGTTTACGTGCAGGCCGACGCGCCGTATCGCCTGCAGCCGGAGGATATCAAGAGCTTGTACGTCAGGAACATGCAGGGGGAGATGGTGCCTATGGGCACCCTGATGGATATCCAACGGGTCCTGGGTTCGGAACTGGTGACCCGCTACAATCTTTATCCCGCCGCGGCCATTATCGGGGGGGCGGCGCCGGGATATAGCACCGGCCAGGCCTTGACGCTCATGGAGCAGGTGGCGGACCACACCCTGCCCCGGGGCATGGCCTATGACTGGACGGCCACGGCCTTCCAGGAAAAAAAGGTGGGGAAGCAGGCCTACTTCATTTATGCCCTGTCCATCACCCTGGTGTTCATGGTCCTGGCGGCGCTCTACGAAAGCTGGACCTCTCCGGCGGCGGTCATCCTGGTGGTGCCCCTGGCCCTGGTGGGGGTCCTTTTGGCCCTCATGGCCCGGAACCTGGAAAATGACCTGTACACCCAGGTGGGGCTGGTGCTGATGATCGCCCTGGCCAGCAAGAACGCCATCCTCATCGTGGAGTTTGCCCGGGACCTGCACGCCGAGGGCATGTCCATCACCGAGGCTGCGGTGGAGGCCACCCGGCGCCGCTTCCGCCCCATCATCATGACCTCTTTCGCCTTTATCCTGGGGGTCGTGCCCCTGCTGTACGCCGGCGGGGCCGGGGCCGCCAGCCAGCGGGCCATCGGCACCGTGGTCTTCGGCGGCATGCTCTCGTCCACCCTGCTGGCCATCCCCTTCGTGCCCGTCTTTTTCGTGATTTTCATGGGCCTGAGCGAGCGCTATCAGCAGCGCCAAGGCCGGGACGAGGAGGGTCAGGGGGATGACCAGGGGCAGGAACCGCCCCCTCCCGCTTCTTTACAACCCCCGCCCCCAACCCCTTAGCGGCACGCGCCCGTGCAGCCCATGGGGGTGTCCCAGAGGGCGCCTCACACCAGCCCCATGCCTCAGTCAGGCTGTGAACGCAGGTGTAGTGTGAGCGGCGCCCCAAGGACACGGCTGGTAATCAGGATTTAGGTCGAAAAGCCGGGAGAATTGCTGAGAACTGCAGACCTAATTACGGTATTGTGGTCCGAGGGAGACTTGCGAGCCGAGGGCTTGCTGATAAGCCCTGATAACCTCCCTTTCGTAAGATGCAGTGCAGGTGGAGTTATACTTGTTCAGCACCCGGTGAATATCGCCGTTGTAGCGTTCCATGAATTTGGCCAGAACCGCGGCCCCGCCCATGATATTGTCCCTCGGGTTGAAGGGGTTGACGCCGTATAATCGGGCGGTGTCCTTATGCAGCTGCATCAGCCCTATACAATTCCCGTGTCCTGATCGGGCGTCCATATCGTAGCGGGATTCGATGGCGCAAACGGCCTGGATGAGGTAGGGGGAGAGGTTGTATTTCCTGGCGGCTTCCTTGATGTAGTCCCAATATTCCTGTTTAAGATACAACCGGCCCACCGGGGGAGGCGTCTTCGGCCAGGTCTGGGCCAGGGCGGGAACGGCCAAAATGGTTACCAGAATACACATGGCAATAGTTCTCATAGGTTTCCTCCTAAAGTCGTTTTGCTTGGTATTTATGGGAAACTAGCTTGGTAAAGCGATAGGGCTAAATGCTTTTTGCTAATGCTATTAGCATTGTTAGCCCTAAGTTGGACAAGTAATATGGTTGTTTTGAACTATATAGAAATGGCAAAAATTTGTCAAATTTTTTTTGTGAAAATATTAACCTGCTTATGATTTTAATTGACAAGGTTATTGAAATGTGAAGGCTATCGTGGAGGGGTTTGAATGTGGATAACATTATGAAATAGCTAAATAATATCTTTACGCCAAAGAGGGCCGGCACCCCGGGCCAAGCCGGCCGGCCGCGCTAAAAAAAAATTTATAAAAGGCGGGGAGGGACCCCTGGGGGTCGGGGAGAAAAGGGGGGTGGAGGAGGACCTGGCTCGAACTGGCCGGTCCTTCCCCCCGGAAGGCTTATAAAATGAAATCAGTGGACAAAAATGAGGACTTCTGCCCCTGTACGATATCGGTGATGATTTTTTTGTTCAGTTCCGTGTCCTTGGCCGCCACCAGGGTGCGGATGGAAAAGGCCCGGAGCGCGTCCGCAACCGACAGGGTGGCCTCGGCGGAGTCTTTGCGCCCGGTCCAGGGGAAGGTGTCCGGCCCGCGCTGGCACTGACTGTTGAGGTTCACCCGGCAGACCTGGTTCACCAACGGGTCGATGAGGTCGGCGATCGTCTGGGCATGGCTCGCAAAAATGCTGGCCTGCTGGCCGTAATTGGCATTGATGATGTAGTTGATGGGGGTGTCGAGGCTGTCGAAGGGCACCACCGGAATCACCGGGCCGAACTGCTCTTCGTGGTATAGCCGCATGGCCGCGCTCACCGGGTAGACCACCGCGGGGTAAAAAAAGGAGTGGTGGGTGAGGCCGCCGTCGGGGTTCACCACCCGGGCCCCGTGACCCAGGGCGTCCTGGACCAGTTCGGTGAGATACCCGGGTTTCCCCGGTTCCGGCAGCGGCGTCAGGGAGACCCCCGGTTCCCAGGGGAGCCCGAAGGGAGTAGCGGCGATGGCGGCGCTGAACTTTTCCAGGAAGGCATCGACGATTTTGGTGTGCACGAAGATGATCTTGATGGCGCTGCAGCGCTGGCCGTTAAAAGACAGGGCGCCGGTGAGGCACTCCCGCACCGCCAGTTCCAGGTCGGCGTCGGGCAGGACGATGGCCGGGTTTTTGGCCTCCAGGCCCAGCACCGAGCGCAGGCGGTGGGGCCGGGGGTGGGCCTTTTTCAGCTGGTCCGCGGCCTTGCTGGTGCCGATGAAGGCCAGCACGTCCACCTTGCCGCCGGCCATGAGCGGGGTGGCGATCTCCCGGCCGTGCCCGTAGATGACGTTGATGACCCCGGGGGGGAAGGCGTCCCGGAACGCCGCGAGCAGGGGGGTGAACAGCAGCACCCCCAGCTTCGGCGGCTTGAGGATGACGCAGTTCCCCATGATCAGGGCGGGAATGAGGGTGGTGAAGGTCTCGTTCAAGGGGTAGTTGAAGGGGCCCATGCACAGGGCCACCCCCAGGGGCGCCCGCCGGATCTGGGCAATGATATTTTCCTCAATGACGAACCGGGAATTGGCCCGGTCCTGCTCCTTGTAGGCCTCGATGGTATCGTTGATGTAGAGGACGGTGCGGTCGAATTCCTTTGCCGAATCCTGGCGGGACTTGCCGATCTCCCACATGAGGAGCTTCACCACCTCTTCCCTGCTCTCCTGCATGCGAAAGACAAACTGCTTCACCTGGTTGATGCGCTCCTGGACACTGGCGGTGGGCCAGTACCCCCGGCCGTTGTCCCAGGCCGACACCGCCGCGTCCAGGGCCAACTCGGACGCCTCCAGGCTCAGGAGGGGGAAATGACCCAGTTTGGCCGCGGCCAGGCTCGAACCGGACCTGAGAAAAATCGGGGAAAAAACCTCCTGCACGGGGCCGTCCCACCTGATCAGGTCCCCCCCGGCCAGGTAGGTGTCCTGGGCGATGAGGCCGTCCAGACGCACCTCCCCGGGAATGTCCGCATCCCCCGGAAACAGTGACTGCAAACGAGACTGCACGTCCATAACGCCTCCTTTCTTCCTTATTAAGGGTAAGACCGGCCCAGGTCTTTGTCTGCCCCTTCAGCCGGCATTTTCCGGAAAAGATTTGCACGAGAAAGTTTTTAATTTTCGGTTTTAAGGTACAATGGCCCTGGCTAACCTTAGAGGACCCGGGCGCAGGGGTTCTGGTCCGGGCCGGGGAGAGAAGCATGCGGAAGGTCCAGGTTTTTCTGTTGGTGTGGGCGGTTATCCTCGCCGGCTGCGTCCATTTCCGGACGGTGTCCACGGAAATCGCGCCCACCGTGACAACACCCGAGAAGTACCCGGCCAGGGTGGCGGTTTATTTTACCCCCCGGCTGTTAAACTGCGAGATAACCAGGAAACCCGATACCAGGTACGGCGCCGAGCACGAGTATCATTACCGCTGGGGGCCGGCGGTGGAGGAGGCCCTGACCAGGAGCGTCAAGACGGCATACACCGACGTGACCACGGTCGCCGTGCCGCCCGGGCCCGGGCAATTTGACCGGGTCATCGCCTTTGATCTTCGCCAAGGTCGACCTGGTGGTGGAATTTGTCCCGGGCTACCTGAGTCAGGCGGCCAAGGCCAGGGCCAGCATCAATATAACCATGGAAATACTGGACGGTAAGACCATGCGCTCCCTCAAGAAGCTTCCCGTCACGGCCCGGGGTACTTCGACCCAGGATGCCAGCGGCCTGGCGGCCTATGCGTCCAGCAAGTTCACCCAGGCCATGGAAAAGGCCATTCAGCAACTCTCGGAGATAGTTTCCAACCTGGTTATCACTGGCGCCGTCGAGACGAAGTAGCGGGCTTGTCAGAGAAGCATACGGCGTCAAACCGGGCAAGCCCCGGCCCGGCCCCAAAGGTAACGCAGAAATGGGTTGTCTTTACTATTTTGACGGTGGTGCATTCTAACCAAATTTCCCTCCGCCGCGGTATTTTCCCCGTCCTGTCCTTGACTTCGTCCAACCGAACAATAGTTTTAGATTGACAACGATGGCATCCTGAACTCACGCCGGCGTTGACAGGCAGTTGTATTGCCGTCGCACCGTTTTGGAAGGAGGTTGTTTATGAATGCTTTGATTATTCTGGTTAGCGGCCTGGGTCTGCTGGTCTTCCTGATGTTCGTGTCTTTTATCGCCATTCTGTGGGGGTTGAAGCAGCTTTACACCATCGGGGCTCAAAATGAGACCATCATTTCGTTTTTATACCAGATCTCCATGACCCAAGGGAATGAAAGCCATGCCCAGACCGGACTCGCCGAAGATATGATGGAAGCCCCGCCCGTCATGGAGCGGAAGTTGAGGCTGCACCGCCAGGAAGAGGCTTATGCGGCCTCCGAACCCCAACTGGCGGGTTTGAAATAACCCGAAATGGTGCCGGGGGATAAGGGGGCTGAAAGTTTGGAGGCTTTCCAGACTGCGTCTCCACGCCCTGGCTGCAACCGCGCCCACCTTGTATGATGCCGGAAATCCCGGTATGAAATGAAATCAGGGAATTCCCACTGGCCAAAGAGGAACGAAGCGATTGTCCGGCCAGAAGGGAACGTGACTCATTAAACCATATCTATAGGTTGTACGGCCGTAGCATTACCGGCCTGTTATTACCGGCAAGCTCTTGCCAGGAAAAAGCGGCCAGCTATTTTCCCGGTAAGAGCTTGAATGTTTGCTAAACGTCTTTATCTCCCCACCCTTGTTCCTCTGCCCGTCCCATTCTTATGCCTCGGGCTGCTACCGAAGCATTGCTTCTATTCCAGGCGCGCCGCAAAGCAAGGACCTCCTTTATCCACAATTCATAAGCTAACAGAATATCCTAAACTCCCGGATTTAAAATGAAGGGGTCCAAAATAGGACAAAAGAGATAATTTTCACAATGTTTGACGATATTGTAATATTCTGCTATTGGTGTTGACATAAGTTTCGGCATGTGTCAGCTGCAAGCCAACTTCCTTTAATATTTATCTATTTCTCAACAGCTGCGGTTTTTTTCATAAAAAATTTTCACTTATTGGTGCGGAGGGCGTATGAAGGAAAAGGACTACCAACATCTCCCCAAGCATTTCGGCATGGTTTCTCGCCGGGATTTTGTCAAGTTCTGCGGCGTGGCGGCGGCTGGCATGGGTCTTCCCCTCAGCATGGGGATCAAGATTGCCGAGGCCATGGCCGCACCCAAACGTCCGCCGGTGATCTGGCTGTCGGGCCAGGAATGCACCGGCTGCTCGGAAACCTTACTCCGCACCACCCATCCCACGGTGGAAACCCTGATTCTCGATCTCATTTCCCTGGACTATCACGAAACCCTGAGCACCCCCTCGGGAGACTTGGCGGAAGCGGCCCGCAAGAAATCCATCCAGGATAACCAGGGAAAATTCGTCCTGGTCATTGACGGGTCCATCCCCATCAAGGACGGCGGCATCTACTGCCAGGTGGGGGGCCGGCCGGTGATGGAAATTTTGCAGGAGACCGCGCCCCAGGCCATGGCGGTGATCGCCATCGGCTCCTGCGCCTCCTGGGGCGGCATTCCGTCGGCCAGCCCCAATCCCACCGGCGCGGTGTCGGCCCAGGAAGTCCTGGGGGATAAAATCAAGGTGATCAACATCCCCGGCTGTCCGCCGAACCCATACAATTTCCTGTCCACGGTCCTGTATGTCCTCACCTTCAAGAAATTGCCGGCCCTGGACGCCCAGAACCGGCCCATGTTCGCCTACCGCCGCCTGATTCACGAGGGCTGCGAGCGCCGGCCGCATTTCGACGCCGGCCGCTTTGTCCTGGAATTCGGCGACGAAGGCCATCGCCGGGGTTGGTGCCTCTACAAGATGGGCTGCAAGGGGCCGGTGACCTACAACAACTGCCCGGAACAGCTGTTCGGCGACACGGGTGCCAGGACTTGGCCGGTGGGCACCGGCTGCCCCTGCTTCGGGTGCTCCGAGAAGGGCGTGGGCTTTACCGCCCCCATTGTCGCCCTGGCCGAACTGACCCACTACACCCCGGCGGGCCAGCCCTACAAGGGCGTAGAGGGCGCCAAACGGGTGGGAGGCGGTGAGTTGCGGTTGACGCCGCCGGACACCTACGCCCCCATTGAAGTTACGGAGGGCCACGGCGCCTCCACCACCGCGGTGGCCATTGGCGCGGGGCTGGCCGGCGTCGCGGTCGGCGCCGCCGCGGCCACTGCCATTAAACTCGGCAAGGAAAAAACGGACACCGGCGCCGGGGCCGAAAAAAAGGACTAGCCCATGGGACTCAGCCGCAGAGATTTTTTGAAAGTGTCGGCAGCCGGCGGCCTGATGGTAGCCCAAAACCTCAGTCCGGTGCCGGTGGAGGCCCGGGAGCCCGCCACACGCCTGCCTGAGGCCAAAGGCATCCTCTACGACGCCACCGTGTGCATCGGCTGCAAGGCCTGCATGGCCGCCTGCAAGGAATACAACTATCTCCCCCCGGACCATTCCGGCGGCGAAAGCATCTGGGACGACCCCGGGGACCTGTCTGCCAAGACCGTCAACATTGTCAAGCTGTACCGCAACGGCACCGGCCAGATCAAAGACCGGGAAACTGACGGCTTCTCCTTTGTCCGGCGCCTCTGCATGCATTGTGTCGATCCTTCCTGCACCTCCGCCTGCCCGGTGTCGGCCCTCACCAAGGACCGGGTGACCGGGGTGGTCAAGTACAACAAAGACAACTGCATCGGCTGCCGGTACTGCCAGATCGCCTGCCCCTACAACATCCCCAAGTTCCAGTGGGACCGGGCCTTTCCCCAGATCGTCAAGTGCCAGCTCTGCGATCACCGCATTGCCGAGGGCGGCTATTCGGCCTGCTGTGAGTTCTGCCCCAACGGCGCCTCCATCTTCGGCAACGTCGAAGACCTGCGGAAGGAGGCCAAGCGGCGCCTGGGCCTGCCGGTGGGCAAAGAGGCCGATTACCCCCTGCACCGGGTAGATTCCAAGGATATGCGCCAGCGGGTGGTGACTCCCTACTTTCCCAAGGTCTTCGGGGAGACGGACGGGGGCGGGACCCAGGTGTTGATGCTGGCCGGCGTGCCTTTCCCAAAGCTGGGCCTGCCCCAGTTGGCGGACGAATCCACCGCCAGCCACTCCGAAACCATCTACCACACCCTGTATAAAGGGATGATCGTCCCCTACGTGATCCTGGGCGGCCTCTTCTACCTGATTTATAAAAACACCAGCGATCAGGATCTGCCCTGAGCCCCGGAGGCCTCTATGACGGAACATAACGCTCCTTTAAATGCCAAAATCGTTACCAAGCCGTTTCTGGTCATGGCGGTCCTGGCCGCGGTGGCCTTCGTCCTTATCGCCTACCGGTACATGGCCGGCCTGGGCGCGGTCACCAATCTCAGCGACGGCTACCCCTGGGGCCTCTGGATCACCTACGACGTCCTGGTGGGCACGGCCCTGGGCTGCGGCGGCTACGCCATCTCCATCCTGGTCTACGCCTTCAACCGCTGGGAATACCACCCGGTGGTGCGCTCGGCGGTGCTGACCAGCGTCTTCGGCTACACCCTGGCGGGCCTGGCCATCTTCCTGGATATCGGGCGCTACTGGAACGGCTACAAGCTTTTCCTGCCGTGGACGGTGAATTTCAATTCCGTCCTGGTGGAAGTGGCCCTGTGTATCGCGGCCTACACCGTGGTCCTGTGGATCGAGCTGCTGCCCACGGTCCTCGAGGCCTACCCGGACAATACCCGGGCCGTGACCATCCGCAGCAGACTGGCGAAACTGCTCCCCATCATTGCCGCCGTCGGCATACTGCTGCCCACCATGCACCAGTCCTCCCTGGGGACGCTGATGATCATCGCCGGCCACAAGCTCTCGCCCCTGTGGCAGACCCCCTGGCTGCCGTTTTTCTTCCTGGTCTCGGCCATCCTCATGGGTTTCGGGGTGACCATCTTTGAATCCATCCTGTCTTCCGTGGCCTTTAAAAGGCCCTTCGAGACCCCCATGCTCTCCCGGCTGTCCGTGGCCATGGGCTGGGTGGCGGTGATCTACCTGGTGGTGCGCCTGGGCGATCTCATCTTCAGGGGGGCGCCGGTTTTCACCTCGGGTCCCCAAACCGTGGCCTTTATGGCGGAAAACCTCCTGTTCCTGATGCCCGTCCTGCTGCTGGCCAACCCGGCCTGGCAAAAAGACCTCCGCTGGCTCTTCGTGGTGTCGAGCTCCCTGATCCTGGCAGCGGCCCTGTACCGCTTCAACGCCTTCCTCATCGGCTTCGACCCGGGCCCGGGATGGCGTTATTTCCCGGCCACCCAGGAGATCCTCATCACCCTGGGTATCGTGGCCTTCGAGTTGATGGCCTACCTCTATTTTGTCAAGAGATTCCCGGTGCTGCCTCAGGTCGAGCACGCCTAACCCTTTAAGGAGACGTAAACTATGGCCAAGAAAATCGTTATCGACCCCATAACCCGGATCGAAGGGCATCTGCGCATCGAATGCGAGGTGGACGGCGGCAAGGTCACCAACGCCTGGTCGTCGGGGCAGATGTGGCGCGGCATCGAGGTCATCCTGCTGGGGAGGGACCCCCGGGACGCTCCCACCTTCACCCAGCGAATATGCGGGGTCTGAACTACCGTACACGCCTTGACCTCGGTGAGGTCAATCGAAAACGCCCTGAATATCGAAGTACCCTTGAACGCCCAGTACATCCGCAACATGATGATGGCGGCCCACGCCACTCATGACCACATCGTGCATTTTTACATCCTGTCGGCCCTGGACTGGGTGGACATCACCTCGGCGCTCAAGGCCGACCCCAAAAAGGCGGCGCAGCTGGCCGACGGGCTGTCGCCCTGGCCCCGGAACAGCTACCAGGAGCTCCAGGCGGTCCAGGACAAGCTCAAGGCCATCGTGGCTTCGGGGCAGTTGGGCATCTTCGCCAACGGCTACTGGGGGCACCCGGCCATGAAGCTCCCCCCGGAGGTCAACCTCCTGGCGGTGACCCACTACCTCCAGGCCCTGGAGTATCAGCGCAAGATCAACATGGTGGTCTCCATCCTGGGGAGCAAGACCCCCCACGTCCAGAACCTCATCGTGGGCGGGGTCTCGAGCCCCATCAACCTGGACAGCCCCTCGGCCCTGAACATGGAGCGCCTCTACTACATCAAGACCCTCATCGACGAGGTGGGCGCCTTCGTCAAGAACGTCTACTTGCCGGACGTCTGCGTGGTGGGGGCCATGTACGCCGACTGGACCAAATACGGGGCTGGCGTCACCAACTACCTGTCGGCGCCGGACATGCCCATGGACACCAAGGGCACGGTCTTCAGCCTGCCCGGCGGCTATATCACCAACGCCGACCTCAAGACCTTCAAGCCCATCACTTCGTACCACGACGACTTCTTCCGGGACGGCGTCAAGGAGTCCATCAAGCACTCCTGGTATGACGGCGACTGGACCAAGCATCCCTGGGACGAGACCACCATTCCCAAGTACAGCGGTTTTGCGGCCGACGGCAAGTACTCCTGGGTCAAGTCCCCCACCTTCAACGACAAGCCGGCCCAGGTGGGGCCTCTGGCCAACGTGCTGTGCATGCTGGCCGCGGGCCACGAGCCCACCAAAAAATACGCCACCCAGGCCCTGGACACGGTCAGCAAACTGGCGGGCGCCAAGGTGGGGCCGGAGGCCCTGCACTCCACCATCGGCCGCCACGCCGCCCGGGCCATCCGCTGCGCCGTGCTTTACGACGAGGCCAGCAAGCAGTGGCAGGCCCTGATGGACAACATCGGCAAGGGTGACACCGAAACCAGCAACAAATACGTCATGAAGGCCGGGGAGTCCCGGGGCTACGGCTTCCACGAGGCGCCCCGGGGTATTTTGTCCCACTGGATCGTCATCGAGGACAACAAGATCAAGAACTACCAGGCGGTGGTGCCGTCCACCTGGAACTCCGGGCCCAGGAACCAGAGCGACGCCCTGGGGCCCTACGAGGCCTCCCTGGTGGGGAACCCGGTGGCGGACCCCGACAAGCCCCTGGAAGTCATCCGCACGGTCCACTCCTTCGATCCCTGCCTGGCCTGCGCCATCCACATGACCGACGCCGAGGGCCAGCCCATCATCCAGGTGAAAGTCAGGTAAATCTGCGACGTTTAGGGGCGGACCTATGGTTCGCCCCTTTTTATTGCCGGCCCCAGGTCCCGCCGGGTAATGGGGCAGTCTGCCCATCTTAAGCGGCCGACGGGTCAGGCCTGTTGTGTTTAGGGGGTAATCCTTAGAAATGCAAATAACGCTCATCGGCTTAGGCAACATCCTCATGCGGGATGAAGGGGTGGGGGTGTCGGCGGTGCGGGCCCTGGAAGACCGCGGGGTGCTGCCCCCCGGGTTGGAGGTGGTGGACGGGGGCACCTCGGGCCTGGACCTGCTGCCCTACATTGAGGGCCGCGACCGGGTGCTCTTCGTGGACGCGGTGAATTTCCGCAAGGAACCCGGTTACATCGGCATCTTAGAGGGTCGGGAAATTCCGGCCCTCTTCGGGCCCAAGGGGTCCCTGCACCACCTGGGCCTGATGGACGTCCTGGCCGCGGCCCAGCTCCTGGGCACCGCCCCCCGGGAAGTCTGCCTCATCGGCATCCAGCCCCAGACCATCGAACTTGGGTTGGAGCTGAGCGAGTTGATGCAGGAGAAGCTGGAGGAACTGCTGGGAGTGATCACGGCCAGGCTGAAGGAGTGGGGGGTGGAATGCCAGGTGCGGCCGGCCGCGGTTTCAGGGTAATCCGCGGGCAAATCAACCCCCTAAGCCTGCCTAGAGGATCGTTTCCGGGACAATCACCCAATCCACGGCCCACTGGCCCTCGGCCATGCGCCTTAAGCGCACCGCGCCCCCCATCTGAAAATTAACCACAGCTCTTTCCTGGTCACCGCTCATCAGTAAGCCAGCCAGCTTCCCCAGGTGGGGGAGATGCCCCACCACCATGAGATCCTGGTCCGCGGCGGCGAGGCGGTCGGCAAAGACCTGGGGGTCATCCAGGGGGGCCAGCCCCGGGGCCTCTTCCATGCCTGCGGGCGGCTGCAGGTGCTCGGCCATGATGCGGGCCGTGGTCAGGGCTCTGGTCTTGCCGCTGTGGACGATCTGGTTTACGGTCACCTTCAGTCTTTTCAGGTGATGGGCCACGCTTTCCAGATCCATGCGGCCTTTTTCGGTGAGATCCCGCCGCGGGTCTTCCTGCTCGCTTTTGGCCTCGGCATGCTGGACCAGATATAGCACCATCCCGAACCTCCTCGGACCATCTCGATACCAGCTATCTTAGGGCATGCCGGGGCGATATGCAACAGCCGCCACCGCCCCGGGCGCCCTTTTGCCCGTCAGACTCGAAGGTTGTCGTGGGCTTTTGCCAAAAATCTTAAAATACCGTGGGAGACATGATATCTTTTTATATGCCCAGGATTCGTTTCCTGCCGGATGACAGGGATGTGGAGATAGGGGAAGGGGAGACTATCCTTGAGGCCGCGGTGCGGGCCGGGATTCCCCTGGCCCACGTCTGCGGGGGCAACGGCCGCTGCTCCACCTGCCGGGTCGTAATCCAGGAGGGCCTGGAACATTGCCGGCCGCGTTCGGGGCCGGAGGAAAACATTGCCATGCAGTTGCAGTTTGATGCCGGCATCCGCCTGGCCTGCCAGACCAGGGTCACCGGTGACGTTACTCTTCGACGACTGGTCCTTGACGATGAAGATGTGGAACTGAGCAGCCTCTTCATCAGGGGGGTCGAACCGGGGGGGGTGGGGGTGGAGAAGCATGTGCTCATCCTCTTCGCCGACATCATCGGCTTCACCCCCTTCGCCGAGGCTCTGCTCCCTTATGATGTGATCCATGTTTTGAACCGCTATTTTCACTTGGTGGGCAAAGTAATAGACCAGCACGGCGGCCAGGTCGACAGCTACATGGGTGACGGCTTCATGGCCCTCTTCGAGTCCGAAGACCCCGCCGAGGGGTCCCTCCGGGCCGTCAGGGCCGGTCTCGCCCTGCTGACGGCAGTGGATAACTTCGGGCCTTATTTAGAGCAATTGTTTAAAAGAAAGTTCCACATCCGCCTCGGGCTGCACTTCGGTCAGGTGGTGGCCGGCAATCTGGGAGTGCCCGGCAACAAGAAAATGACGGTTATAGGCGACGCGGTGAACTTGGCCAGCCGTATCGAGGCCGCCAACAAGCAGGCGGGGACCAGGTTCCTCATTTCGGCCGACACCTACGACTTGGTAAAAAACCACGTTCAGGTAGGACGCGCCCTCAGGGTCACTCTCCCCGGCAAAAGCGGTGAATATAGCCTCTACGAGGTTACCGGGCTGACTGCCGGCATCACCTGAACCAGGCCCCCGTACCTCCATCTCCCTAAAGGTCGCTCCACTCGCGCCTTCTTTTACCGTCCCCTGCCGGCCGCTAAACCTTGAGTGGATTGGGGAACGCTGATAGCCCTGCTGAATCCCTATAATGCGTTGTGCGCCGTGGGCTTTCTGGCCCGGTTCTCCTACGCCTTGGCCCGGACCCCGGTGCTCCCCCTGTTTGCCCTCTACCTAGGGGCCGGCCCCGAGGCCATCGGCTTTATCGTGGGCATCTCCACGGTCACCGGCATCTTCTTCAAGTTACCCTCAGGGGCGCTGTCCGACCTCATCGGCCGCAGGAAGACCCTGCTGGCTGGTCTGGCGGTCTTTGCAGTCATGCCCTTCACCTACCTTCTGGTTGATAGTTACCAGTTCCTCATCCTGATCCGTTTCCTCCATGGCTTTGCCACCGCCATCTATGGGCCGGTAGCCATGGCGGTGGTGATGGACGCCGCGGGGGGGCGCAAAGGGGAGCTGCTCTCCTGGTTTTCCTCGGTAACCATCATCGGCAACCTAGTGGGGGCACCGCTGGGCGGCCTTATCCTTTATCGCCTGGCCACCGGCAGCCTCACCCTGTTTGATTTCCAGGTGGTTTACCTGGTGAGCGGGGCAGCCGGTTTGCTCTCCCTGCTCCTGGCCCTGACCGCCTTGCGGGGCCGGGAAACCGTGGAACGGAGTAAGGGACTCAAGGAATCTCTCAGCCGCTTTGCTACGGGAATCAGGGAAGTCCTCAGCACCGGCGGGTCGTGGTTACCTCTGCCATGGAGAGCCTCACGAACATGAAGGTGGGGGCCCTGGAGGCCTTTCTGCCCATCTATGCCGTGAAACTGGTGGGACTGAACGAGTTCCAGGCGGGTCTCCTCTGGGGAGTCCAGGTGTTGGCGACCATCCTGGCCAAACCCGTCATGGGCCGGGTTTCCGACCGGCACGGCCGCCGCCCCTTGATCATCGGGGGCATGGCGTTAGGCGCACTGGCCTTCGGGGCTATCCCCTTGCTGAGGACTTTCTCTTTTCTCCTGGTCACCGCTGCCTGTTTCGGATTGGGGGAGGCCCTGGTGACCTCCTCCACTGCGGCCCTGGTGGCGGATATCTGCCACGAACGTCATTTCGGCACCGCCATAGGCACCTTCGGCACCATTTTTGACGTAGGCCACGCCGCGGGGCCCATCATCACCGGTCTGCTCCTGGCCAGGATAGACTACCTTCCCGCCTTCTGGATCATGGCGCGGCTCCCTTAGCGTCCATCCCAGTTTTCTTGTGGATCGTGACCCATGAAGGCCGGTCGACGCCAGAGAGGCAGAATGGTGCTCGACGGGCTAATTAAAACGACCTAGCTGACTCGTGAACGGATCAAGATAACCGGGGAGCCCGCCCTTATTTATCAGGAAGTCCTTGAATCTCAACGGAATTCCCGTTCGCTCTGACCTTTCCGGCCATACACTTGATGTGCCTTACATTGACAATCTATGGAAAGTGAATAATCTTAAACTAATCGTTGTCATCTTCCTGCCCTGAGACTCGCCAGCAAGCTAACAAAACACCATTAACCGGTTGGAGAGACAGGGAGGATATGCCATGAAGCAAAAAATCGGGTTTATCGGTCTGGGCATCATGGGGAACGCCATGGCTGCCAATCTCCTCAAGGCGGGCTACCCGGTCACGGTTTACAACCGCTCGCCGGAAAGAGCCGAACCCCTGGTGCAGCAGGGGGCCGGCCGGGCGGACAATCCCCAGGCCCTGGCCGCGGCCAGCGAGGTCATCATTGTCATGGTCACCGGGCCCGAGGCCCTGGAAGAGCTGCTTTTTGGACCGGGAGGGGCCGCCGGGGGCTTGAGTGCCGGCAAATATTTCGTCAACATGAGTTCCGTGGCGCCGAGCTACACCCGGGAGCTGACGGCCCGGCTCAAACCCACCGGGGCCGCGTTCATCGACGCGCCGGTGTCGGGGACCAAAAAGCCGGCGGAGGAGGGCACCCTCCTCATCCTGGCGGGCGGCCCCCGGGACCAGGTGCAGGCCGTGGAGCCGGTGCTGCTGGCCATGGGCAAAAAGGTGATCTATTGCGGCGAGGCCGGCCAGGGCTCCATGATGAAGATGTTCATCAACCTGCTCCTGGGCCTGATGATGGAGGCCTTTGCCGAGGTCCTGAATTTCGGCCGGCTGGGCGGACTGACCGAGGAGGCCATGCTGGACACGATCTTCTCCGGGCCCCTGAACTGCGGCATGTTCCAGGTGAAGGCCCCCAACCTGCAAAACCACACCTATCCCGCCGCCTTCCCCTTAAAGCACATGACCAAGGACGCCAAGTTCATCATCGATACCGCCTATGAGCTGGGCGCGCCGGTGCCCGCCGCCAGCACCCTCCTGCAGCTCTACCAGGAGGGGGTGGCCCGGGGCTGGGGCGACGAAGATGTCAGCGCCATCGCCCGGGTCCTGGAGCACCTGAACCCCAAGGGCTGACCGGGGCGGGAGTCCGGCAAAAAAGAGGGGAGGGCTGCCATGGCCTGGCTGCCGCTCCCCTTTCATTTGTGCAACGTCTGGTGCTGTTTACTGGTACTGGATATAAACCGGCTTCGGATTAAGCCGCAGGAGGTCCTGGGGGGTCATCAAGGCATCGCCCTTCTTGGTGTCGTTGTAGTAGAAGAGCTTGAAGCCGGTGTACTGCACCGGTTCGCTGATGATGTAATCCCGGTAGGAGTCCCGCTTCAGCCAGGGGGCGCCCCAGCCGTCCATGTTCATGACGACCTGCACTTCGGGGCAGGGCTGGATCCGCTTGGAGTTGGTGACCATGTCCCGGGTGAAGCGGTGCACGATGAGGACCTTGGGCGGCAGATTGTTTTTTTTCACCAGGTCCTTCAGGAACCCCACGGCATAATTGATATCCGCGGCGTCATAGGTGCCGATTTTGCTCCCGGGCTTTCTGCCGCTCTTGATCAGGTTGAACTCCGGGTCCATGCCCAGGTGCACGTCGGGGTTTTTGAGCAGCCACTCAAAGCGCGGCAGGATGGAGCGGATATCGGCATGGCCGGTCTGGATGTCGATGAACAGGATGGCCTTGTTTTCCTTGGCCCAATCGTAGACCTCGTTGACGACTTTGTCCGGCATGACCATGCGGTATTGCCCGGCCTTGCCAGGCTCCCCCTGGGCCACCACCGCGATGAGGTGCAGGGCCGGCTGCACCGGCATTGAGGGGTCCGCCTTCTCCCACTTGTCCACCTCAAACTTCAGGCGCCGCAGCATCTCGTCCTTGGGGTATTCCCCCAGCGCGCCCATGCGCTTGGACAGGGGGTTGCCGTAATAGGCGACGATGCGCTTACCGGGGAGGATCGCCCCCGGCAAAGCGGCGGGGCCGTTCACCGGCCAGCCGCAGCGTTTGGCGAACTCCGGGTCTTCGCCGGTGTCGTATTTGCCCTTGGAGGCTGCCATCTCCGGGGACGGCGGCCTTTTCTTGCCGTTGGGCGCGGCCGCGGTCTTGCGGGCTTTGGCCCCGTGGGCTCTTTTGGGGGCAGCAGGGGCCGGGGCGGCAGCAGGCGCTGGTGCTGCCGGGGCCGCAGGGGCCGCCTGGGCGGGTTGGCCCGGCTCAGAGGCGGCCGGTCCGGTCTGGACGGGTGGATCGTTGGTGGCGGCCGCCAGGGCCAGGCCGGCGGCAAAGACAAGGGCGAAAAGGATCATAAGTACGCGGCTAATCAAGCAAAACCTCCCGGCTGCAAATCAAGGCTCCCTGAGCCTTTAAATCACGTTATTTATAAAGAATAGTGGGGTGAATTAAAACAGAAAATTATCCCGGGGAAAAATAATCCCCGTCACGACTAAATATCCAAGGGAATCGGCCTCATACCGAGCTGCCGCCCTTCGGCTTCCCTCCCGGAGACACGCACCTTTTTGGGGAAGGTGTCCAGTGAACAATCCCCTTCACCCGGCTCGCGGCGATCCGGTCAGGTTTCACCGCACCGGCAGCCCTCATGGGCTTGGCGCCACGGCTATTGACTGGAGCAAAACCAGCCTTACTTTGAGGGAAGATACCAAACCGGGGCTGAACCGCTATGAGCCGCAGGACAGGAGGATGACCCATGCCCATAGTAAGGGAAAGGGGAGCTTATCTCACGGCCTTTCATACCGAACCAGGCTACACCGCGGGAATCACCCTCAGCACGGACCTTCATATCATCCCTGCTTCGGTGAGCGTCCACGTCGGCCTGGCCAGGTTTGCCGGCACCATTGACGGGCCTGGTGGCGCCACCATCGGCATTGCCGAGTACAGGTACACCGATGCCGAAGGCCAGGGGCAAATCAGAACCTTTGCAGATGAGGCTGACTGGGAAACCGCCGTCTATGAGGACCGGGTCTCTTTCATCACCATCGCCGTCCACGTCCACCGTGGTCAAATGAAGGGCTGGTGGTATATGCAGGTCTGGGAATAGGGGGGATCCGCATGCTGCACCAGACACGTCAAACTATGGCAATCGAGGGCGAACGCGCCTACGCGGTTTACGATGGCCAGACCGGCCGCATCGTTCACCTGCATAAGGTCGTGATTTTTTCCGGGGCCGCAGGGTGTTCCCCCCAGGAAGAAGAAGAGCGGGCGCTGACCCTGGCCAGGCGCTTCGGTCACAGCTCCCAGTCGCTGCGAGTGCGGGCCGTGGCGCCGGGTGAGCTTGAGCAAGTGATGAAAAGCGCGGTAATCACTGACTAGACGGCTGCCACAAAACTGCCATACAGCCGAGGTTAGTGCTTTTCCTCCAGCTCCGCCACTCTCTTTTTCAAGGCCTCCAGCTCAGAGCTCCGGGCCAGGCCAAGTTCGGCGACGATTTTTTCAACCGCCCCCCGGAGCATCTGCAGGAAGGCTTCCTGCTCTGATTTGGCCCTTTCCATGATAGTGGCCACGGCCTCGGTGGTATCCTGCTCGGACAACTCCCCCCGTTTGACCATGTCGTTTACCAGGGTTTCCACCTTCTCCCGGGTGAAATCCAGCACCCCCAGGCCGAAATGCTTGGCTTTGCGCCAGGTGTCTTCCATGCTGTCCTCCTTGTTGAGGCGGCTTAAAGGTTTTTTTACCGGAAAAGCGAATTTGTCCGCCTGAGATAGATTATAAACTTTTGGGACGGTTTTGGCTCTGCCCGTAAAGCGCCGCGCCTAAAGCCCCCACCAGATCCGGGTCGGCTGGGACGATGATCTCCTGACCCCAAGCCTCCTCCAGGAGGGCCCGGACGCAGACATTGTGGGCTACCCCGCCGGCGAACAGCAGGGGCGGCTCTTCCCCCACCCGCCGGAGCATGGCCAGGGTGCGCTGGACGATGGCCAGGTGCAGCCCCAGGGCGATGTTGGCGGGGGTCTCGCCCCGGGCCATGAGGCTGGTGGCCTCGCTTTCGGCGAACACGGTGCACATGCTGCTGATCTGGATGCGCTTGTCCGCGCCCAGGGCAAAGCTCCCGAACTCTTCCAGGGGCAGGTGCAGGGCCAGGGCCATGAATTCCAGGAATTTGCCGGTCCCGGCGGCGCAGCGGTCGTTCATCTCAAAGCGGGCCACCCTGCCGGCCGCGGTGAGGGCAATGACCTTGGTGTCCTGGCCGCCGATGTCCAGCACGGTCCTGGTCTCAGGGGCTAGAAACCGGGCCCCCCGGGCATAGGCCTGGATCTCGGTGATGGCCGTGATCTGCCGGTCCCGCCAATGCTCCAGGGCCAGTTTGCGGCCGTAGCCCGTGGCTACCAGCGTTTCCGCCCGCACGTCTTTCAAGAGCCGGCGGCATTGGGCCAGGGGGTCGAAGGTGGTGGGCACTTTGGCCCAATCCACCAGCCGGTCCCCTTCCAAAAGCGCCAGCTCAATGGAGCGGGAGCCGATGTCCAGGCCGGCTGCCAGGTTCCGGGTTCCCATTGACGATCCCGGGCCCGTCACAACAAATTCTGCAGACAGCCGGTCCCGGGCCTCCTTTAAAAGGATGCAGGCCCGTTCCAGGATCATCGTTGCCTGGCCGGAGGCGCCGGGAAAGGCGGCCGTGTCCAAAGCGATCTGGGCATAGGCCAGGGTCGCCGACAAGAGGGCGTTTTTCAAATCATGCCCCCGGTGTTGATCCTGAAATTCCGGGTGCAGGTGCAAGTAAATGACCGGGGCCTTGTCGTCCGTCATGCCCAACCCCTCACTGCAGCATCTCCAGGAAGGCCTCCACCCTGGTCTTGAGCTGCTCCACGTCCTCCATGCTGTAGTCGGTTTCGATGGCGAGCATGGGAATGTCGGCGGCCTCCAGAGCCTTGCCCACCTTCAGGGCCTCCATGGCGTAGGGCTGGCAGAAGGACAGGCCGTAGTGCACCACGCCGTTCACCTTCAGGTCCCGGGCCATTTCCACGATGTGATCCAGGCGCTCGACGTTGGGGGTGAAGCAGGCGCAGTCGATCTTGAGATAGCGGTCCACCAGGGCGTCCAAGCAGCTCGTCCAGGGTTTCGCCGCTTTCCTCCACCAGGTCCCGGGTGTTGCGGGTGCCGATGCAGGATTCTTCTCCCACGATGACCGCGCCGGAGGATTCGATGAGGAAGGGGAGCTTCCAGTTGGGCACGGCCATGGGGCAGCCGGAGAGCATCAGCCGGGGCGTCGTGGCCGGGGCGACCCCCTGGCCCGCCTTGATTTTTCCCTCCAGCTCGCCGCAGAGCTCGCCGATCTTGGCGGTGAAGCGCACCGGGTCGTCGTAGAAGCTGATCTGGTTGATGAGCAGCACGTCACGGCCCGAGATGGGGGTGGGGACCGCGGCCCTGAGGCGGTTGAGCCTCTGCAGGACCTGCCGCCTGGCGTTTACCAGCCGGATGGCCTCCCTGAGTTTGTCGGCGGTGATGATGTTGCCGGTGACTCCTTCGATCCTGGCCATGAAGCGCCGCACTTCCGCCTTCCACAGGTCCCGGTCGCAGGCCTGCTTCATCTGGGGGATTTCCATGACGTACACCGGCGCGTAGTCGGCGAAAATTTCGTAGGCCTTTTTCTTGCCGTCGCAGGTAGTCTCCCCCACCACCAGGTCGCAGGACTCGATGTAGGGGCACAGCCGGGCCAGTTTGAAGCCCACGAAGGACTTGATCAGGGCGCAGGTGTTCCGGGGGAGGATCTTCTCGGCCGCGCCGGTGCCGATCTCCGCCCCGGCGCATAGCCCCACGCACACCGCATCCGCGGCCAGGATCAGTTCCTCCGGCACAAAGACGCAGAAGGTGCCGATGATTTTCCGCCCCTGGGCCTTGGCCTCCTGCAATTCCCTGATGCGCAGGCCATGCACCTCGGAGAGCACGAAGTCCAGGTATTCCATGCCCTTGAGGCGGCCTTCCTGGCTCAGGTAGATATCCCCGTAAAATTTGCCCAATACCTGGAGCAGCCCTTCGTGGGCCGGCAAATCCAGGTGCAATTTTTCCCACATGTCGTCATACGGTGTCGGCATCGCCTACCTCTTCTAACCTGCATGGAGTGAGCATTTAAGCCCCCGGGAACCGCGGTGGTTCCAGGAAGATGCCCCGGCGCGCCACCGGGGGGGACCCTGCCGGCGTGGCGGGACTGATGAGACCGCGTATTTGAGCCTTCAGACTGAAGAATGGAACCCTGATTTTTAAGGCTGGAAAAACGACAGGCGGGAAGATGGGAAACCCGGGAGAAGGTGTGGCCAGGCTATAAAACGGTATTTAAGCTGGGCCGATCCCGGGTGTGCCGCTGCTGCCCCTTCCAGCCTGGAAGGGTAGTGAGGGCCTTGCCAAGGCCTCACCTACGCCCGGGTCTCAGATTCTTCGCAGCAAGGATACAGCCGGCTGGTACACCCGTTAACCTCCTCCTACGGTGAATTTCTCTCATTATAAAAGGGCAAACCGGGACCTTCAACCTTTTTCTCGGCGCGGCCGGACTCCCCTCCTTCCCAGACAATCCGGCAAGTTGGAGGTGAGCGGTCCAGGGGATAAGGCCGCGGCGCGAGGGTTGGGTCCCGCCGCTCCTCACCCGCGGTGTCGGCCCGGGCTTATTTCCCGGGGCGGTATCCCACTGCCTGACCGGGGGCCAAAGGGCTGAGGCAGATCCCTTAGCGGCCCCGGTCAGGTGGCGGGTTCAGGCTGGGCATTCTCTACCGGATCAGATCGGGGGAGCCCGCTCTCCGGCCCCGGTAGCCGAAAAAGAGAGAAATGATGAACAGAATGATGAAAATGAAAAACAAGATTTTGGCAACTTCCACCGAGATGATGGCGGCGCCGGTGAATCCCAGCAGCGCGGCGATCACCGCCACGATCAAAAAAGTAATGGCTAAACTGATCATGACTCCCTCCTTTAATGCAGTATTTTGCAGTGAGATGGCCTTCCCCCGGAGATTACCCAGGGCCCGGCCGTGCCTCAGATCAATCCTTCTCCAAGGAGCAGGGGCTGTATTTTTTGATGTTCAACACGTAAGAGTAGGCCGAAATCGCCGCCCGGACCCCGTCGCCAGCGGCTATGTTGTTTTGTTTATAGAGGTCGTCGGTGACGTTGCCCGCGGCAAATATGCCCTTCCGGGAGGTCTCGGCGGTTTTGAAATTAACCAGGATCTCCCCCGCCTGGTTCATGTCGACGAGATGCTCCATAAACTCCGAGTTGGGGTAGTTGCCGATGGCCACGAAAACGCCCTTGACACTTAATTCCTTCTCTTGGCCACTTTTTTCATCCCGATAGCGCAGCCCGGTGACAGTTTTGTCCCCGAGGATTTCTTCCACCATGGCATTTTTGATCACCTGCAATTGGGCGAAGGACGTGGCCTTTTTTTCATTGACCGGATCCCCCTTTAATTTGGTGCCCCGAATAAGCAGGTAGATCTTGCTGGCATACGAAGCGAGATCGATGACCCCGCCCAGGGCCGAATTGCCGCTGCCCACCACCGCCACGTCCATGCCCTCGAAGAAGGGGGCGTCACAGGTCGTACAATACGCCACACCTTTGCCGTCGAATTTTTTTTCACCGGGCACTTCAAGATGTCTCTGCCTGCCGCCTGACGTGACAATCAGGGTCTTGCCGGCGTAGGCGGCATCCTTGTCCGTCTTGACCTCGAAGGTGCAGTCCGGTCTCTCGTCAATGGCGATGACCTTTTCCCGAACGTTAATCTTGATGCCCTTTTGTGCCCGGACATGCTTCTCGAGCCTGGCCGCCAGGTCTTTCCCGGTAATGGCCGGCTCGCCGAGCCAATTTTCTATTTGGGAGGACACCATCGACTGCCCGCCGAAGCTTTGGGTCACCAGGAGGGTCTTCAACCTTTTGCGGGCGGCGTATACCGCGGCCGCAGCCCCGGCCGGCCCCGCCCCGATAATGATGGTGTCATAGAGAACTGGCGCCACCCACGTCCTCCGTGGTTGATTGAATTATCTTGATCAGCCGGTTGGTAAAGTCCAGCGGCGCAACCCGTCTTATTAAATGAAGTAATCATCGGCAGGTTATTTGTCCATACCCCCGCCGCGGGAAGATCAGGGGCGAACCGGCACAAGAACCGGGGGCGGCGAGGCTTTAGGCCGGGCAAAGCTGATAATTTGCCATCGTAATTTTAGGAAATTCGGACTGATGCAGCAGGTCCCGGCAAGGCCGCCGGGATAAAAACCCCTAGTTCCGGTGGTCACATCTGACCATTTTAAAATAGTCATTTCTCACAATGGCCCCATCCGCGGTTCATTACTAGAGTTATGAGAAATTATTTCTAAGAAGGACGGCGCCGGGTTACGCCCGGGTGAAACCTCAACATTTTCTTGTATATCTTTCCAACCAGTCTTCTTTAATTAATTCACATAACCGCATAAAACCAATTGGTAAAGGACCAGAAAGGAGACAGAGATAATGGTCATTCAATTCCAGCCGGTGGTAGCCCTAATTGCCGGGATCCTGATACTGATAATCCCGCGGCTGCTCAACTATATTGTGGCCATTTATCTTATTATTGTCGGCATCCTGGGATTAATGAAATTCGGCTAAGTTAACGGAAATTTTCCGTGCGGTTAAGCGGCAGCATCATCCCGGGAGATAATCTTGATTTATTCAAGAACACAAATACCTGACACATAAAGGAGGGAACCTCAATGTTAGGGACTGTATTGCTCATCATTTTGATTCTCCTGCTCATCGGCGCGTTGCCGACCTGGCCTTACAGCACCGGGTGGGGCTATTACCCCAGTGGCGGGCTCGGCCTGGTTCTCATCATCATCCTTATCCTGGTCCTGTTGGGCCGCTTCTGATCCGGAGCGCTCGGCCGAGGGAGGGAAGAGGTATGCCCAAAGACCAGAGCACCGAGGATCTTCCTGAGAGCGTCAGGCATGTGTTGCCGAAGCATGCCCAGGAAATCTACCAGGAGGCCCACAATAACGCCCTGGAGCAGTACAAGGACCCCAAGAAGCGCCGGGGCCACGCTTCTTTGGAGGAGACCGCCCACAAGGTGGCCTGGGCCGCGGTAAAAGAAAAATATGCGAAGGATGAAGAATCGGGCAAGTGGAAGCAAAAATAACCTGTCCCGCTCGGCAGGCGCACTGGCCTTACACACGAGGCAACCTAGCGATAACCTAAATAACAGGAGGCAGCACATGAATTGGGATCAAGTCAGCGGCAACTGGAAGCAGTTCAGTGGCAAAGTCAAGGAAAAATGGGGCAAACTGACCGATGACGACCTGGTTGTCATCAATGGCAAGCGTGACCAACTCATCGGCAAGATGCAGGAAAAATACGGCATCGCCAAGGAAGAGGCGGAAAAGGAACTGAATAGCTGGAAGTAGCCGTTTTTCCTGGCCCTTCCCAATCCGGTGGCCTGGATTGGGAAGGGATTTTGTATGAAGCCAGGATAACTCCTGAGGAGCACGATATGAAGACAATCTTTGGCGTATGCGGGTTGATAGCAGTACTGATGGTGTTAGGATGCGGGAGCACTGAAGAGCCGGCCCCGGGAAAACAATCCAGTTCTCAGCCAAGTCTGCAAAAAAACCAACCGGCAGGAATCAGCCAGGAAAATTTGGCCCAGCAAAAAGAGAAATATGAACAGGAAATGGCACAAAAGCTGGATGAATTCAAGCAGAAGATGGCTGAATTAAAGAAGCAAGCCGAGGCTTCTTCAGCAGCAGCCAAAGCCAAGGCCAATGAGGAATTTGATAAATATAACCAGGAATCTGCCATTATCAAGATAGATCTGGAAAGACTCAGAGAGGCTTCGGATGAGACTTGGAACACTATTAAAATAGACACAGACAAGGCCTTGGTAAGACTTCAAAAAGCCTATGATGATGCGGTGGCCGCGCTAAAATAAGTTGAATTATCAAAACAAGTTTGGCAATATTGATAAGGAGTAGTCATGCTCTATTGGGCAGCAGTATTCTTCATTATAGCTATTGTGGCCGCGTTATTCGGCTTTGGCGGGATCGCTGCCGGGGCGGTAAGCATCGCCAAGGTCCTATTCTTTATATTCCTCATTCTTTTTATCATTTCGCTGATATTCGGCGTGGCCAGACGGGCGCCGAGGGTATAGCGGGCGGTTGACCGGGTACTTACAGCCCGGCAAGCCCCGCTGGAGCCCGGCTTAAATCGACACGATGACATGCGGTGGAACAGCCGCCCGGCTGCATCGGCAAGGGGGGCGGGGACCACCGCGCCTTGTGTGGAAGCCTGTCAGGGGCCGGAAAGACTGCAGGTAAGAGGACAGGGGTGTTGCTGAGCGGCTGTGCAGCACCAGGGAAGCACTATGAAACCATCGGTCAATTTGGGTGCCATTTACCTGGGAGGGGGGCGCACCAGGTTTTTGGTGTGGGCCCCAAACGCTGAGCAGATGCATGTCCGGCTGGTCTCCCCCCGGGAGGATCTTTTCCCTCTGCAGAAAGGCGACCCGGGGCTATTTTTTTGACGTGATTTCAGGGGTGGAGCCCGGCTCTCGGTATTTTTATCGGATCAACAACCGCGACGATTTTCCGGACCCCGCCTCCCGGTTCCAGCCCCAGGGGGTGCACGGGCCCTCCCAGGTGGTGGGCACCCAATTCCCCTGGCGGGACGGGCACTGGTGCGGCCTGCCCCTGAGGGACTACATCATCTATGAACTGCACGTGGGGACCTTCTCCCCGGAAGGCACCTTTGAGGCCGTCATCCCCTACCTGGACGAACTGAAGGACCTGGGCATCACCGCCATCGAGGTTATGCCCGTGGCCCAATTCCCCGGGGGGCGCAACTGGGGCTACGACGGGGTCTTCCCCTTTGCGGTGCAGAACACCTACGGCGGGCCGGACGGCCTGAAAAAGCTCGTGGACGCCTGCCACCGGCGGGACCTGGCCGTGGTCCTGGACGTGGTCTTCAACCACCTGGGCCCGGAGGGCGACTACCTGGGCAAATACGGTCCCTATTTCAGCCAGCGCTACCAGACCCCCTGGGGTTCGGCCCTCAACTCCGACGGTCCGGGCAGTGACGAGGTGCGGCGGTTTTTCATCGAAAACGCCATATACTGGTTCTTTGAAATTCATGTGGACGCCCTGCGCCTGGACGCCCTCGACACCATCATCGACCTGTCTCCCAAACCCTTCATTGCGGAGTTGTCCGAGACCATCCACGAGCTCCAGGAGATCCGGAACCGGAAGTTCTATCTCATGGCGGAAAGCGATTTAAACGACGTGCGCTTTTTCCGGGAGCCGGAAATCGGCGGATATGGCCTGGACGTCCACTGGTGCGACGATTTTCACCACGCCCTGCACACGCTGCTCACCGGGGAGCAGGCGAGCTACTATGTGGATTACGGCCGGCTGAGCCAGTTGGCCAAGTCGTACCGGGAAGGCTTCATTTACACCGGGGAGTACTCCGCCTACCGGAACCACCGCCGGGGCTCCTCCTCCCGGGACATTGCGCCGGAGCGCCTGCTGGTGTTCTCCCAGAACCACGACCAGGTGGGGAACCGCCCCGGGGGGGAGCGCACGAGCCACCTGGTTTCCTTCGAGGCCTTGAAGCTGTCCGCCGCCGTGGTGCTCCTGTCACCCTTTATCCCCTTGCTGTTCATGGGGGAGGAATACGGCGAGACGGCCCATTTTGTCTATTTTGTCAGCCACACGGATGAAGCCCTGCGTGAAGCCGTTTGTCACGGGCGCCAGCGGCAGTTCGAGGCCGCCAATTACACCGGGGAGGCCCTGGATCCCTGTGAGGAAGACACCTTTCTCAGGGCCAAGCTCAATCACCATCTCCGCCGGGACGGCCATCACCAGACCCTCTGGGAATTTTACCGGGAGCTGATCGGGCTCAGGAAGGAGCTTAACCTTGCCGTGGACCTGGGGAGGCGGGAGCGGGAAGTGCGGGATTATGAGAAAGAGAAGGTGTTGTGGGTGCGGATGATGTGGGAGTCCACCCAGGCCCTGGCCTTGTTTTCTTTCAGCAAGGAGGCCCAGACCCTGTCGTTCCCCTGGCCGGGGGGCGACTGGGAAAAAAGGCTCGACTCCGCCGACGCCCGCTGGGGGGGCCCTGGGGCGCCGGCCCTGGCGGGAGTGCAAGGGGAGGGGGATAGATCCCTCACGCTACAACCCTTGTCCGCCGTGGTTTACCTCCAGAAGGAATAAAGTCGGGGGAAAAGTATCTGCACCCGCCGACCGGTCTATCATCCACCCCCGGAAAATCTCAGGCGGGAGGATCGACCGGGACAGGTCATTAAGTACCTGAATATGGGAGAATAAATTTTATGTCAGGGGAGATAACTGACCCGGCGCCGCCCGGGGGAAAAATGACCGGCTTCCGAGTGCCCGCCGCCACCTACCGCTTCCAGTTTCACCACGGCTTCCGCTTTGACGCAGCCAAGGCCCTGGTGCCTTATCTCCATGACCTGGGCATCACCGACCTGTACTCCTCCCCCTTTTTCAAGGCCAGGCGGCGCAGCATCCACGGCTACTCCGTCACCAACCCCCTGGCAATCAACCCGGAGCTGGGCACCCGGGCGGCGTTCAACGCCCTGGCCCGCACCTTGAAGGCGCGGCGCATGGGCCTGCTTTTGGACATTGTGCCCAACCACATGGCCCTGAGCCAGGACAACCCCTGGTGGCACGATGTCCTGGAAGACGGCCCGGCCTCCCCCTATGCCATCTTTTTTGACATCAACTGGCACCCCCCCCACGGTATCCTGGATGGCAAGGTCCTGCAGCCCATATTGGGCGAGTCCTACGGCCAGACCCTTGAAGCGCAGGAGATGAAGCTGGCCCTCGAGGAGCAGGGTTTCAGCGTCCGCTACTACGACCAGAAATTCCCTCTGGACCCCAAGACTTACAACCTTATTCTGTCCCACCGGCTCGACGACCTGACCCGGGAACTGGGGGAGGGGGACCCGGCCATCCTGAGCCTGCGGGGTCTTATTACCCTGATCGACTACCTGCCCCCCCGCACCGTCAGCAGCAACAGCAAACTTCAGGAACGCCAGCGTCAGAAGGATGTCCTTAAAAAGAACCTCTGGCTCCATTACCAGGGAAACCCCGCCATCAAAAAATTCCTTGATGATAATTTAGCCATCTTCAACGGTAAGAAGGGGGACCCCAACAGCTTTAACCTGCTGGACCGGCTGCTCCGGCTGCAGCCCTACCGCCTGGCCTCGTTCCGGGTGGCCCTGGACCTTATCAATTACCGGCGTTTTTTCAGCGTCAACGATCTCATCGGTCTCAGGGTGGAAGACCCCAAGGTCTTCGAGGCGTCTCACGCCCTCATGTTCAGCCTGGTGAAGGACGGCAGGATCACCGGCTTGAGGGTGGACCACATCGACGGCCTGTTTGACCCGGAGGGGTATTTGAGGCGCCTCCAGGACCGGGTCGCCGCAGTGGCCAAGGCCCCTGACGCCGGCGAGCAGAAATTTTACCTGGTGGTGGAAAAGATCCTGGCCGAGGACGAGACCATACCGGCGTCGTGGCCGGTGGCCGGCACCACGGGCTATGATCACCTGGACCGGGTGAACGGCCTGTTCGTGGAGCCGCAGGGATACAGGCAGATCAAAAGGATTTATGCCCGCTTCACCCACTGCGAAGGGGACTTGGCCGACGTGGTCTATGACAAAAAGAAGCTGCTCCTGGAAACCCAGTTCGGGGGCGAGGTGGAGGCCCTGGGGCATCGCCTCGCGGTCCTGGCGGAACAGGACCGGCAGGCCCGGGACGTGTCCAAAAACGACCTCCAGGCGGTCCTGAAGGAGTTTATTGCCGGCCTGGACTGCTATCGCACCTATATCCGGAGCTTTGCAGTGCCCCCCCCTGACCAGGCCTTCCTGGAGGAGGCCCTGGCCGAGGTCCGGCGCAAAAACCCCAACCTCAATCCCGTGGCCCTGGACTTCGTCCGGCGGGTGCTTTTTTTGGAATTTCCCCCCAACCTGCCGGAGGACCAGAAAAAGGCCTGGCTGCACCTCGTGATGCGCTGGCAGCAGTTCACCGGCCCCATCATGGCCAAGGGGTTCGAGGACACCGCGCTGTACGTCTACAACCCCCTGGTCTCCTTAAACGAGGTGGGAGGCAGCCTGAACGCCGTCTCCCCGGAGGATCTGCACCGCTTTAATCAGCAAAGGCAGCGGCTTATCCCGCACGGCTTAAATGCCACGTCCACCCACGACACCAAGCGGGGCGAGGACGTGCGCACCCGCATAGCGGTCCTGTCTGAAATGCCCGAGGCCTGGGAGGCCTGCCTGAAACGGTGGAGCGCCTTCCATCGCTCCAAGAAGCTGTTGGTGGGCGGCATCGCAGTACCGGACCGGAACCAGGAGTATTTCCTCTACCAGACCCTGATCGGCGCCTGGCCGCTTTTCGAAAAGCAGATGGCGGACTTCAAGGAGCGGATCAAGGTTTATGTCGTCAAGGCGGCCCGGGAGGGCAAAATCAATACCGGGTGGATCAAGCCGAACCTGGAGCATGAAAACGCCTTGACCGCGTTTGTGGAGGCGGTCCTGGATGAGCACAACAATCAGGAGTTTCTGGAGGATTTCAAGGCCGTGCAGGCTGATCTGGCCTACTGCGGCGCCCTGAACTCCCTTACCCAGGTTCTCTTGAAGATCGCCTCGCCGGGGGTCCCGGACTTGTACCAGGGGGCCGAACTCTGGGAACTCAGCCTGGTGGACCCGGATAACCGCCGGCCGGTGGATTTTCAGGAACGGCTCCGGCTTTTGAGGGACATCAAGAAGACCGCCGCGCCAGATGCCGGCTCCCTGGCGGGCAGGCTCAAGGAGACCTGGAAAAGCGGGGCGCTCAAGATGTACGTCATCTACCAGGCCCTGAACTTCCGCAAAGCCCATCAGGACCTGTTCATGGCGGGGGATTATCTCCCGGTCAAGGCGAGGGGTCCCCGTGACAAGCACGTGGTGGCTTTTGCCCGCCACTTTGAGGGGACCTGGGTCGTGGTGGCGGCGGCCAGGTTTTTTACCGGCCTGGTTGCCGGCGGGGACGGCTCCTTCAAAAAAGGGGCCTGGGAAAAAACCTCCCTGACCCTGCCGGCCGATGCCCCGGGACAATACGTCAATGTCTTTAACGGTGCGACCCTGGCATGCCGCCAGGACCGGCGCAAAAAAGCCCTGCCCCTCGCGCCCCTCTTCCAGGACTTGCCGGTGGCCCTGCTCTGGGGGCAGACTGAGGAAAAAGCCGACAGGACCGGGGAAAAAGGGCAGAAGCTGCCGTAAAGACGGCCGGGTCCCGTGGTTCGAAGCAGAGGGTTTGCCCTATAATCGCCATGCCCATGACACGCCACCGCCGGGAGGCCGCCGGGCTGGCTTGCCAGGTTCGGCCTCATCGGCCCTGCCTTTTATCCCTTTCCCCCAGAAAATATTCAGGTTGAATCTCGTGCCGGGAGAATACCATGGTGACCTGTGACAGAGATAAGCGCCTTGATGCGGCTGCGGCCCGGCAACGGGTAACCATCGAGGCGGTGGCCCCGGAAGTAGACGGGGGGGTGTTCCCCGCCAAAAGAATCGTGGGGGACCGGCTGCGGGTGGAGGCGGATATCTTCGTGGACGGCCACGATGTTCTGGCGGCGCAGGTGCTGTACCGCCGGGCGGCTGAACCCGATTGGCAAAGTGTGGCCATGCAGCCGCTGGTGAACGACCGCTGGCAGGCTGAGTTTCCCCTTGCTGAGCTCGGCTGCTACCTCTACACCATCGAGGCCTGGATCGACCGGTTCCGCACCTGGCAGCGGGACGTGCAGGTCAAGGCGGAGGCCGGGCAGGACCTGGCGGTGGAGTTTCTCATGGGGGCCGATTTGATCGCCGCGGCCCAAAAGCAGGCCGCCCCCCGGGACGCCCAGGGCCTAGGCGATTGGGCCCGGGCCTTGAGCGCCGGGGGGGACCAGGCGGTGAAGCTAAAGCAGGCCCTTGATCCGGAGCTGACCCTGGTCATGGGCCGCTACCCCGACCGGCGGTTCATCACCGCCTACGACAAGACCCTCACCGTGGTGGTGGACCCGGTCAAGGCCCGCTACAGCACCTGGTACGAGATGTTTCCCCGCTCCGCGGCCACGGAGCCGGGGCGGCACGGCACCTTGGCAGACTGCGAGGCGCGGCTCGCCTATGTGGCCCACCTGGGTTTCGACGTGCTGTATTTCCCCCCCATCCACCCCATCGGCACCACCCACCGGAAAGGCCGCAACAACGCCACCCAGGTGACCCCGGAGGACGTGGGCAGCCCCTGGGCCATAGGGGCGGCGGCGGGCGGCCACCGGGCGGTGCACCCGCAGCTGGGGACCCTGGAAGATTTCCGGCGCCTGGTGTCCCGGGCCCAGGACTACGGCATTGACATTGCCCTGGACATGGCGTTTCAGGCCTCCCCGGACCACCCCTACGTCAGGGAGCACCCCGGCTGGTTTAGCTGGCGGCCGGACCACACGGTGCAATACGCCGAAAATCCCCCCAAAAAATACGAAGACATCTACCCCTTTAATTTTGAGACCGAGGACTGGGAGGCCCTGTGGCAGGAGCTCAAGGAGGTCTTGCTGTTCTGGATCGACCAGGGGGTGCGGATCTTCCGGGTGGACAACCCCCACACCAAGCCTTTTCCTTTCTGGGAGTGGCTCATTGCCGGGATCAAGGCCAGCCACCCCGAGACCATTTTCCTGGCCGAGGCCTTTACCCGCCCCAAGGTCATGTACCGCCTGGCCAAGCTGGGTTTCAGCCAGTCCTACACCTTTTTTGCCTGGCGCAACACCAAGTGGGAGCTGACGCAGTATTTTACGGAGCTGACCCAGTCCGGGGTGAAGGAGTATTTCCGGCCCAACCTGTGGCCCAACACCCCGGACATCCTGACGGAATACCTGCAGTTCGGGGGCGCCCCGGCCTTTCGGGCCCGGCTGGTGCTGGCCGCCACCCTGGGGGCCAACTACGGCATTTACGGCCCGCCCTTCGAGCAGTGCCTGCACGAGGCCAGGGAGCCGGGGGGCGAGGAGTATGCTCGACGCCGAGAAATACGAAATAAAATATTGGGACCTGGACCAGCCCGGCAGCCTCAAGGAGTTCATCGCCAGGGTGAACCGTCTCCGGCGGGAGAACCCGGCCCTGCAGCAGGACCTGCACCTGCGGTTTTTCCCCATAGACAACGAGCAGTTGATCTGCTACGCCAAATATACCGGGGATCTTAGCAACATCATCCTGGTGGTGGTGAACCTCAATCCCCACCTCACCCAGGGGGGGTGGCTGGAGCTGCCCCTGGAGGAGCTGGGCTTGAACCCGCGCCAGCCCTACCAGGTCCACGACCTTTTGGGGGAAGCCCGCTTTCTCTGGCACGGGCCCAAAAATTACGTGGAGCTCAACCCCCTGGTGGTCCCGGCCCACGTCTTTCGCATCAGGCGCCTGGTGCGGACGGAACGGGATTTTGATTATTATTTGTAATCGATTATGCATTTTGCTCTGCAAAGGACATAATCAAAGCTAAGCTGGGAGGGGGCTAAGGGCCGGTGGGCCCTTCCCCTCCCCACACCCCTCCCCCAATCCCTAGAGGAGAATTTTTCCGGGAAAGCCGAGGCCATAGCCTCTGCCTTTCCCGGACCTTCTGCGGGTTGGGAGAGGGGTTGGGGGAGGGCAGGGACTTCAAGTCCCTGGCCCTCCTCCCAGCATAAGCTCTTTATGTCTTTTGCGGAGCAATGGCCTAATCGCAATTGGTAATTCCAGGCTCTGAGGAAGTGCCGGTGGCCAGAAAAAGCCTTACTGTCCTTTTGGGTGACGACCCTCTGTGGTACAAGGACGCCATTATTTACGAGATGCACGTCCGCGCCTTTTTTGACAGCGACGGGGACGGCATCGGCGATTTCCGGGGGATCACCGCCAAGCTGGATTATTTGCAGGACCTGGGGATTACGGCCATCTGGCTCCTGCCTTTTTACCCCTCGCCCCTCAAGGACGACGGCTACGACATCGCCGACTACACCGACATCCACCCGTATTACGGCACTCTCCGGGACTTCAAGACCTTCCTCCGGGAGGCCAAGTACCGGGGCTTACGCGTCATCACCGAACTGGTGGTCAATCACACCTCCGACCAGCATCTCTGGTTCAAGCGGGCCCGCCGGGCCGCGCCGGGCAGCCGCTACCGCAATTACTACGTGTGGAGCGACACCCCGGACAAATACCCCGAGGCCCGCATCATCTTTCAGGACTTCGAGTCCTCCAACTGGGCCTGGGACCCGGTGGCCCGGGCCTACTACTGGCACCGCTTCTACTCCCATCAGCCCGACCTGAACTTCGCCAGCCCGGATGTGCGCCGGGCCATCTTCCGGGCCATGGACTTCTGGTTGAGCATGGGGGTGGACGGCTTAAGACTGGACGCGGTGCCGTATCTTTTCGAGCGGGACGGCACCAACTGCGAGAATCTCCCCGAGACCCACGTCTTTCTTAAAGAGCTCCGGCAGCATCTGGACAGCAAATACAGCAATCGCATGCTCCTGGCCGAGGCCAACCAGTGGCCCGAGGACGCCGCGGCCTACTTCGGCCGGGGGGATGAAGCCCACATGGCCTTCCACTTTCCCCTGATGCCCCGCATGTTCATGGCCCTGCGCATGGAAGACCGCTTCCCCATCGTCGACATCCTGCAGCAGACCCCCCAGATCCCCGACAACTGCCAGTGGGCCCTGTTTCTGCGCAACCACGACGAACTCACCCTGGAGATGGTCACCGACGAGGAGCGGGACTACATGTACCGGGTCTACTCCAAGGACCCCCAGGCCCGCCTGAACCTGGGCATCCGCCGCCGCCTGGCCCCTCTCCTGGCGAACAACCGGCGGCGCATCGAGCTCATGAACTTCCTGCTCTTCACCCTGCCGGGAACCCCGGTGCTCTATTACGGCGACGAAATCGGCATGGGTGACAACATCTACCTGGGGGACCGGGACGGGGTGCGGACGCCCATGCAATGGAGCTCGGACCGCAACGCCGGGTTTTCCCGGGCCAACACCCAGAGACTCTACCTGCCGGTCATCACCGACCCGGAGTACCACTACGAAGCCACCAACGTCGAGGCCCAGCAGAACAACCCCACCTCGCTCCTGTGGGGCATGAAGCGGCTCATCGCCTTGAGAAAGCATTACAAGGCCTTAAGCCGGGGGAGCATCGAGTTTTTGTTCCCCGAGAACAACAAGGTCCTGGTCTTTGTGCGTCAGTACCAGGAGGAGCGCCTCCTGGCCATCATCAACCTCTCCCGGTTCGTGCAGTATGTGGAGCTGGACCTGACGGCATACCAGGGGATGATCCCCAGAGAGCTGGTTTCCCGCAACCGCTTCCCCGGGATCGGCGATCATCCTTACTTCATCACCCTGGGGCCCCACGCGGTGTACATTTTTTCACTCGAGGTACCCCTGACCGCGCAGATGGCGGCGCCGTCGGAGGTGCTGATCCCCACGGTCACCCTCCCCGGGCCGGTGGAGGAGCTGTTTAAAGGGCGGGACCGGGCCATCCTGGGGGATCTCTTGCCGCCATACCTCCTGCACTGCCGCTGGTTCGGCGGCAAGTTGCGCCAGATCAAGGAAGCTGCGGTCCTGGAAACCTTGCCCTTCCCCTTCGGCAAGGCCCAGGCTTTTATCACCATGGTGCAGATTGGGTACCTGGAAGGGGAGCCGGAGACCTACGTGCTCCCCCTGACCGTGGCCCGCGGGGATGATCTGGCCCGGGTGCAAAGCGAGTTCAAGAATGCCGTGGTGGCCCGCCTCCTGACCCCGGAGGGCGAGTGTCTCCTCTACGAGGCCGTCTTTGAGGCCGGCTTCCGCCAGGCTTTGCTCACCAGCATCGCCCACCGCCGCCATTTCTGGGGGCAGGAGGGCGAACTGTGGATGACCCCCACCAGCGTCTTCCGCCGTTTACAAAAACTGGGCCCAACCCCCATGCCGTCGGCCATCATCCAGGCCGAACAGAGCAACACGTCCATTAATTACGGTGACTTGTTCGTCTTAAAACTCCTGCGCAAGGCCGAGGAGGGGGTCAACCTGGACCTGGAACTGGGGCGGTTCCTCACCGAAAAGACCGCGTTCACCCACATCGCGCCGGTGGCCGGGGCCATGGAATACCGCCGGGAACGCCAGGAGCCGGTCACCATGGGGATCCTGCACGGTTTTGTCCCCAACCAGGGGGATGCCTGGAGATACACCCTGGACGTGATGCATCATTATTATGAAACCGCGCTCACCAGCCAGGCCGGGGTTAAGCCGGAGGCGCGGCTGGGGCAGCCCTGGACCGCCCTGGCCAGGGAGGAGCCGCCGGCCCTGGCCGGCGAGATGATCGGGGCCTATCTCGAGAGCGCCCGCCTGCTGGGGGAGCGCACCGCCCAGATGCACCTGGCCCTGGCCTCCCATTTCGAGGAACCCAGCTTTGGGCCGGTGCCCTTTACCGGCCTCTACCAGCGCTCCATTTACCAGTCCATGCGCAACCTGACCTCCCGGATTTTTCATCTCCTGCGGGCCCACTTCAGGTATTTGCCGGAAGAGGCGCGCCCGGTGGCCTCGGAGGTCCTGGACCGGGAGGAGGAGGTCTTCAAGCGCCTCCACTCGGTGGTGGAAAGCAAGATCACCGGCATGCGCATCAGGATCCACGGTGATTTCCACCTGGGGCAGGTGCTGTATACCGGCAAGGACTTTATCATCATCGATTTCGAGGGGGAGCCGGCCCGGGCCCTGTCGGAGCGGCGCCTGAAGCGCTCGGCCTTAAATGACGTGGCCGGCATGCTGCGGTCCTTCCACTACGCCGCCAACCACGCCATCATGGCCAAGAACGTGCGCCCGGAGGATCTGACGCTCCTGGAGCAATGGGCCGATTTCTGGCAGGTGTGGGTGTCGGCCACCTACCTCAAGGAATATCTCAAGGTGGCCGGAGAGGGGCGCTTCCTGCCTCAGCAGGAGGAGGAACTCCAGGTTTTGCTCGGCGCCCTGACCCTGGAAAAAGCGGTCTACGAAGTGGGGTACGAACTGAACAACCGGCCGGATTGGGTAAAGCTGCCCCTGCGGGGCATCCTGCAGCTCCTGGGGCCGGAGGCGTCGACCAAGGAAGTTAGTGGGGGAGGGGGCTAAGGGTGGCCCTTACACCCCCTTCCCCAATCCCAGTTTATGGTGCTGGCCAGGCTCGGGCCACAAACTCAAAGGGTTGGGAGGGGGGTGGGGGGACAGGGAGCCGCCGCTCCCTGGCCCTCCCCCACATAAATTACTTAACCTGTGCCTTCCTGATCACTGCCTCATAAAACTCCAGGGTTTGCCGGGCGATGCTGGCCCAGCTGAACTTCTCCTCCACCACCTCCCGGGCCCGGCGTCCCATCTTGTCCCTGAGATCGGGCGCGGCCATGAGCCGGTTCACCGCCGCGGCCAGGTCCCGGGCATAACCTTCGGGGTCCCGGGGTTCCGGGTTGCCGGGGCTGACGGGCTCGAAGGGCACCAGCAGTCCAGTTTCTCCGTGGTCCACCACTTCCTTGATCCCCCCCACTGCCGCAGCCACCACCGGGGTGCCGCAGGCCATGGCCTCGAGGTTGATGATGCCGAAGGGTTCGTAAATTGAGGGGCAGACGAACAGGGCCGCGTGGCTGTAAAGCCGGATCAAATCCTCCCGGGGCACGAACTGTTTGACCCAGATGACCCGCCGGCCGCCTGGGCTCTGGAGGGCCTCCACCCGGGCCGCCATCTCCTTGGCGATCTGCGGGGTGTCGGGGTCCGAGGCGCATAGCACCACCTGGAGGTCCGGGTCCAGGTGGCTTACGGCCCGGAGCAGGTGGAAAATGCCCTTCTGGTGAGTGATGCGCCCCACGAAGAGCAGGAACGGACGCGCCGGGTCAATTTTGTAATAGGCCGGCACCGCCGGGTCGCACGTGCCCCGGTAGGCGTCGATGTCGATGCCGTTGTGGATCACCCTCACTTTGTCCAGGGGCACGCCATAAATGGTGTGGACGTCCTGGCGCATGGCCCTGGACACGGCGATAACCCCGTCGGCGTTCTCGTAGGCGGTGCGCTCCACCCAGGTGCTGACCCGGTAGCCCCGCCCCAGCTGCTCTTCCTTCCAGGGGCGCTGGGGCTCCAGGGAATGGGTGGTGAGGACCAGGGGCGCGCCCAGGAGTTCCTTTAACAGGCAGCCGGCCAGGTGGGTGTACCAGGTGTGGCAGTGGATAATGTCCGCCTTTGTTAAGGCCCCCGTCATGATGACGTTGCGCTGCAGGGTGTCCACCAGCTTCTGGTGATGGCGGCAGTCCACCGCCAGTTGCGCCGGCGCGGCAATTCCCCTTACCTTGACGTGATGGCTCTCCTGGTCCTGGTCTCCGAAACAAAGGATCCTCAAGGAGCATTTACTGCCGTCGGACAATTTGGCCAGCTCCCGGGTGAGATAGTCCACGTGGACGCCCGCCCCGCCGTAGATGTGGGGGGGATATTCGTTGGTCAGAATGACTATGCGCATAACCGGTCCTTTAGCTTGGAGTGCATCGGTGAATTTCTTCCCTGCCTTAAGTTAACGCCTCATGTCCATGGGGGCTGCACCGGCGGGTTGATTTTTTTCGCCTTGGCCGACTGGCAAAAGGAGAGCCCCCCGGTACCCCTGTTCCCGCAGGGCGGCGCGCAGCCGGTCCGCCGCGTCCCAAAACTGGAAGCGGGACCTGAGCCCCAGGCTCACCAGGCCTTTATTCAGCCACCAGACCTGGTGAAAATAGGGCGGGGGCCATTTGAGGACGTTTCCCAGCAAGGCCAGGATCTTTGAGAGGGAAAAGAATTTTTCAGAGGACCCCAGGATGACCTCTGGGTACCGGCAGGCCGCGGTATTGAGCTGCCGCACGGCCAGGTCCAGGTCGAGGGTCTCCGACAGGTACCAGATCTGTTGCAGGGGGCTGTGGTCCCGGGGGAGGTAACCCTCCTCCCGGGCGATCTCCCAGAGGCGGGTGCCGGGATAGGTCCTGACCCCCAGGTAAAAATGGGCCAGGTGATACGGGGGGTGCCTGTCCCGGTGCAAATATCTGGTCACGAAGTCCAGGGTCTCCTGCAGGGTGTGGTTGTCCTCCCCCGGCCCGCCGATGAGAAAATACCAGAACACCTTGAATTGGCTGCGGTTGATGGCTTCGGCCGCGTGGATGACGTCGTCCCGGGTGAAGCTTTTCTGGTAATTGCGGAGCATGGCCGGGGCCGCGGACTCCGGGGTGGTCATGAAGGAGCGGAACCCCGCCCGCCACATAAGCTTAAGCAGGCCGTCGTCCAGGTGCCGGGGGCTCACCCCCATGGTGCTGAAGCTGGCCCGCCAGGGCCGCCGGACAATTTCTTCCAGGATCTCCAGGCAGTGGTCCATGGGGTCATTAAAGATCGAGTCCACAAACTCGAAGGAGTCCTGCCGGTGGCGGAAGTGAGCCTCTTCCAGTTCATCCACCACCTCCAGAGGCGGCCGCAGACGGAAGCGCCGCCCCTCCACCAGCTGACTGTAGGTGCAATAGATACAGCGGTGGCTGCAGCCCCGCTTGGTCTGGACGGGGTAGCTGCTCCCCATGCGGCGGTAGGGCGCCAGATCCACCCATTGCCCCAGGTCCGGCCGCCCCGCCGGCGCCGGCCCGAAGCGCGGCGGGGTGAGGTGAAACCCGTCTTGACGCCGCATGGCCACCCCGGGGATGTCGCCGGGGGAGCTGTGGTTTTGCAGGGCCGTGAGGAGGCTAAGAAAACTTTCTTCGCCGTCCGCGACCACCAGGTAATCCACCGGCAGATAGGCAAAGACCGCCTCGGGCATCACCGAAACCCCTGCGCCCCCCAGAATCACCGGGGCATCCGAGAGACCCCTGATAAACTGGATTAACTGTTTCGCCCCAGGGAGATAGGAGACGGGGTACAGCATGTTGCAGTTGTCGATGTTGCGCAGTGAAACGCCTATGGCCTCGGGGGCGAACTCGACGATGTGGTGTTTCAGGAGTTCGTGCGGCCGGGCCGCAAAGCACAGGTCCACCACCCGCACCTGATGGCCGGCGGCCACGGGCGGCGCTGGCGACATAGCACAGGCCGATGGGTGGGGCCGCCAGGATGTCGTTCTTGAGGTTGCTGTTGATCAGGAGAACCCGCATAGGAGTGCAGGGCAAACTTCAGGAAATGCTGATAGGCCGGGTGCAGGTTAGCTATAAAAAGGTAAATTGGGGGAGTTTACAGGCCCTCTAAAAGACTTACGTGGACCAGCCCCCCCTCCTGTCAACCAGCGAATTTTATTGGGCGCTGGAATTACCGGTAGGGTTCCCCGGCGACTGCAGATTGCTTTGGGGTGACAGGCTGCTGGACCGCAGCCCCTTGGAGGGACCGCCTCAACAGCCCCAGATAGCCAGTAAGGTCCCTACCACCAAGAGAATCACGAGTTTTTTCAGCATTGCTTTCCCATCCCCTTTTATTGTTGCCTGCTAAAGCCGCAGGTCCAAATTGCTTCCTCTACTGTATCAGATGTGAGCCTTGATGCAGTTTAAAATTGTGCTAGGGGTGTCGCGCAATACTCCACCTCCACCAGGAAAAGCCCCTGGGGCGGGGCGGTGGGCCCGGCCAGGCGGCGGTCCCGCTTTTCCAGGACTTCCCCCAGATACCCCGGCGGGTATTTGCCCCGGCCGATTGCCACCATGGTGCCCACGAGACTGCGCACCATGCCCCGCAAAAAGCCGTTGGCGGTGATGGTGAAATACAGCCAGCCCCCAGGAAGGCAGCGCCAGGCGGCCTCCTGGACCCGGCGCACCGCCGGCCCCGGCCGGCTCCCGGCGGCCCGGAAGGCCAGGAAATCGTGCTCCCCGGTGAGGACCTGGGCGCTCTCCTGCATGGCGGCAGCATCCAGGGCAGGGGATATCCACCAGGCCCGCGTCTGGTTCAGGGGCGAGCGCACCGGCCGGTTGAGGATGCGGTACTCGTAGGTTTTGGCCAGGGCGGCGTAGCGGGCGTGAAAATCCAGGGGGACTTCCTCCGCCTGCAGAACCGCGATGTCCATGGGCAAAAGGGAATTGAGGCCGTGCAGGAAGGCGCGCCGGGGTACGGTGCTCCCGGTGATGAAATTGGCCACCTGGCCCAGGGCGTGCACCCCGGCATCGGTGCGCCCGGAACCCGTGAGACAGACTGCTTCCCCGGTGATGCGGGCCAGGGCCGTTTCAATGACTGCCTGGATGGACAGGGCGTTTTTCTGGCGCTGCCACCCGTGGTAGCGGGAGCCGTCGTATTCCAGGGTGAGGCGGATGTTGCGGCGGGGACCCATGGCGCCGGGTGGTCCGGCTCAGGGGGCCAGGGGCACCAGGTCCAGGCCCTGGGTCTCGGGGTAGCCCATCATCAGGTTGAAGTTACACACCGCCTGGCCGGCCGCCCCCCGGGTGAGGTTGTCGATGACCGAAACCACGATGATCCTGCCCCTCTCCCGGTCAACCTTGAAGCCTATATCGCAGTAGTTGGAGCCCCGCACCTGCTGGGTGGAGGGCCAGGTCCCCGGCGGCTGCAGGCGCACGAAAGGCTGGCCCCGGTAAAAGGCCCGGTAAACCTTCTGGACGTCCTCATCGGTGAGGGGCGCCACCAACTGGGCGTACAGAGTACCCAGAATGCCCCGGCTCATGGGGATCAGGTGGGGCGTAAAGGTGATTTTGGCCGCCTTGCCGGAGAGCAGTGACAACTCCTGCTCCATCTCCGGGGCGTGGCGGTGTTCGGCCACCTTGTAGGCCCTGAGACTATCGGTGACTTCGCAGTAGCTGGTGCCGAGGCTGGCCCCCCGCCCGGCGCCGCTGACCCCTGATTTGCAGTCGGCAATGAGGGAATCCGGGAACACCAGGCGCCCCTTGACCAGGGGGGCGAGGCCCAGGATGACGGAGGTGGGGTAGCAGCCGGGGTTGCCCACCAGGCGGGCGGTGCGGATTTTGGCCCGGTGCAGCTCCGGCAGGCCGTAAACCGCCTCGGCGAGGAGCTCCGGCGCACTGTGGGGCTGATACCAGGCCTCGTAAACCGCCCGGTCCCGAAAGCGGAAATCGGCGCTCAGGTCCACCACCCGCACGCCGGCCGCCAAAAGGGCCGGCACCACCTCCATGGCGGTCTGGTGCGGCACCGCCAGGAAGACCACCTGGGCGGCTGCGGCTACGGCCGAAGGGTCGGGAGTGATAAAGGCAAGATCGACGACGCGGGTCAGAGCCGGGAAGACCTCGGAGACCTTGCGGCCCTGGTGTTCCCGGGAAGTGACGCAGGTGAGCTCCGCGCCCGGGTGCCGGGCCAGAAGGCGCATGAGCTCCAGCCCGGTGTACCCGGAGGCCCCGTAAACCGCCACTTTGGTGGGGGCGGCCATGGATGGGGGCCTAACGTTTGGAGTACTGACAGCCCCGGCGGGCGCCGCGGCGGCCGTACTTTTTGCGTTCCTTGATGCGGGGGTCCCGGGTCAGGAGGCCGGCTTTCTTGAGGATGGGCCGGAGCTCCGGGTGCAGGGCCACGAGGGCCCGGCTCAGTCCGTGCTTGATGGCCCCGGCCTGCCCCTCGGGGCCGCCTCCCTGGACGTTTACCAGGATGTCCAGTTCCGGGCCGGCGTTGACCACGGTCAGAGGCTGGCGGACCAGGTTGCGGGTGGTTTCCAGAGGAAAATACTCTTGAAATTCCCGCTGGTTCACCACGATGCGGCCGGTGCCGGGGCGCATGTAAACCCGGGCTATGGCGGTTTTTCTCTTGCCCACGGCGTGGATGTTATAGGCTGCAGCCATTAATCCTCCCAGGTGAGGGGCACCGGTTGCTGGGCCTGGTGCGGGTGATCGGTCCCCAGGTAAATTTTGAGCTTCTTCAACTGGTGCCTGCCAAGGCTATTTTTCGGGAGCATGCCCCGCACCGCATGGCGCAGGATCTCCTCCGGCTTCTTTTTCAACAGGTGCCTGGCCGAGATTTCCTTGAGGCCGCCCGGGTAGCCGGAGTGGCGGTAATACATCTTCTGGTCCAGCTTTTTCCCGGTGAGCGTCACCTGGCCGGCGTTCAACACCACCACAAAGTCGCCCGTGTCGAGAAACGGCGTAAATACCGGCTTGTTCTTGCCCCTGAGCACCATGGCGATGCGGCTCGCGAGACGCCCCAGGACCTTGCCCTGGGCATCCACCACGAACCACCGCCGGGACACCTCGTCTTTTTTGGCCATGTAGCTTTTCATGATTCCCTCGTTAAACGGTTAACCATGAAAATATATCCGCCTGCACCAAGGCTTGTCAAGAGAAGAATTTGGCGGGCGCTCTATCGGGGCAGTGTGGCAGCAGAATCGGCCCCCCGGGCCGGCGCGCGGGCTATCACCCCACCCAGTCCGGGGAGTGGGGGTTCACGGCTTCCCGTGATTTTTCCAAAACCCGGGCCTCCTCCAGGGAAAATATGGTAATTTCCCCCGGTCGCATGAACCGGTCTTTCCGGGCGGCGGCGAGGGTCACTCCATGACCGGCCGACCCTGATCCACCCGGGGTAACTTTTTTCTCATACCGGCCGCCCCACCAGGCCGCCAGGGCCCTGGCCTGGGCCTCGGTGAGACTGGTGGTCGCCGATTTGTCAGTGTGGGACACGAAGTAATCTCCGCAGTTGCAGGGGCTCTTGCTTACCGGAGGGGCGAACCGGAGGGTCCGTTCTTGGGCGGTTCTTCCTGAGGGTCTTGCAGGCGGCTATTGATGTAGCAGGCCCAATCACCCTTGGGGTCCATGTCCAGGTAGCGGCGCCAGAGTTCCCGGGCCCCTTCCTGATTGCCCAGTTTCTCCAGCAGGCGGGCGAGATTGAAGCAGGCCTCCGGGAAGTACGGTTCCTTCTTCAAGGCCCGGCGGTAAAGGTTGGCGGCCTCCTCCAGGTCTCCCTGTTCTTCCAGGATGTTGGCCAAATTGTAGTTGGCCTCGGGGTGGTTGGGGTTGCCGTCCATGGCCTTGGCATAATGGGCCGCGGCGCCTTCCGGAAAACCCAGCCGGTAAAGGATGTTCCCCAGGTTCACCAGGGCGTCGGGGTGGTCGGGTTTCAAGGCCAGGATCAGGGTGTAGAGCTTTTGGGCCCCCTCCCATTCCCCGAGCTGCTCCTTTTCCAGGGCCAGGAGGAAGAGGCGGCCCACCTGCTCCCCCGGCAGGCTGAGGTGCTCGGTGGGTTCAGGATGAAAGTCCAGGACGAGCTGTCCTTCGGGGGTGAAATGCCGGTTCTTCTGGGCCATGACCAGGGAGGCGTCGTTCGGGAAGCGGGCCTGGGCCAGGGGCTCGTAAAGTCCGGGGTCCAGGCGCTTCAGGGTGTCCACGCATTTTTTGATGCGCCCCAGGGAGACGCCGTGGCTGCGCAGGCGTTTGACGGTGCGGAGGGCCACCAGGCCCTGGAAATCAAAGGCCAGGCCCCGGGGCGAGCGTCTCCGCCCGGCCACCAGACCCAGGCGGGCCCAGCGCCGCAGGCGCCCTTCGGAAATGCCCAGGAGGCGGGAGACATCCTTGTAGGAGTACTCCTTGGTCATGGCCCCATCCCTGCAAATAGGATGTTCGGGGGGAGGGCCAGCTGGCAAGTGGGGTAGCTGCTGTCCCTGGCCCTCTCCCTAAGGGGTTGGGCACGCACCTGCCTCTCAATTAGGTTCAGGTCGTGTCGGGGGCCCAGATTTCACAGACCTTGCCGGCCAGGCCCGGTTCCGGCGTGAGGGTCTGTTTCCCCGGCTCCCAGCCCGCCGGCGTGACTTCTTTGCCCCCGCTCTGGCGCACGTAGGCGCAGGCCTTGAGCTGGCGCAGCATTTCGGTGGCGTTCCGGCCGATGGCCGGGGCCAGCACCTCCATGGCCTGAAGGTTGCCGTCGGGGTCGATGAGAAAGCTGCCCCGGACGTCGACCTTGTAGTCGTCATCAAAGACGCCGTATAACCGGCCGATGTCCCCGCCCACATCGGACAGCATGGGGTAGGGGAGGCCGCCCGCCACCATCTTGGAAAGCTCCACTTCCTGCCAGGCCTTGTGGGTGTAAGGGCTGTCCACGCTGATGGCCAGGATCTCGGCGCCCAATTCCTTCATGTTCTGGTACTTGTTGGCCACGGCGGTAAGTTCGGTGGGACACACAAAAGTAAAGTCGCCGGGGTAGAAATACAGCATCACCCACTTGCCGCGGTAATCGGACAGCTTTATTTTGGTGATTTCGCCCTGGTAATAGGCGGCGGTCTCAAAATCAGGGGCAGGTTTGCCGATCTGGACGGCCATGATTCCCTCCTCGCGGTTGTGCATGTTCTGAATTTGTCGGCCTGCTCAAAACTTATCTTAGGGTAAGAACCCGCCACCCCTGCGTCAAGCAGGCGTGGATATTGTCCCCGGACTAAAAATCCTGGCGGCGGCCGATCCAGCCCTTTCTCCAGAAAAAGCCGACCATATACAATGCCACTGCCCCCATGATCCCGAGAGCCATGTAATACCCCCGGGGCCACTCCAATTCCGGCATATTCTTGAAGTTCATGCCGTACACCCCGGCGATGAAGGTCAGGGGGATAAAAATGGTGGCGATGATGGTGAGCACCTTCATGACTTCATTCAAGCGGTTGCTGACGCTGGAAAGATAGATGTCCAGCATGCCGGAGAGGATGTCCCGGAAGGTCTCGATATTGTCGATGATCTGGATGATGTGGTCATAGACGTCCTTGAAATAGAGGACGGTGGTTTCCTTGATGAGGGGCGACTCGCTGCGCTCCAGACGGCTGATGACCTCCCTTAGGGGCCATACCGACTTGCGCAGCATGATCATCTCCCTTTTCAGGCGGTGGATCTGGCCCAGGGTGTCCGGGGTGGGATTGGCTATCAATTTCGACTCCAGGTCCTCGATGACTTCCCCCTGGTCCTCCAAAAGGACGAAGTAATGGTCGACGATCAGATCTATGAGGGCATAGACCAGGTAATCGGCGCCGCTTTTGCAGATGCGGCCCTTGCCGGCCTTCAGCCGCTCCCGGATGATGTCGAAGTCGTCGTGGTCGTTTTCCTGGAGGGAAATGACGTAGTTGGGGCCGACGATGAGGCTGATCTGCTCCACGGTGATGTCTGTCTGCCCCTGGGGGACCTGGAGCATTTTGAGGACGATGAACAGGTAGTCGCCGTAGTCGTCCAGTTTGGGCCGCTGATCGGTGTTGAGGATGTCTTCCAGCACCAGGGGGTGCAGGTGCAGGCAGGACCCCAGCGCCTCCAGGTCCTCGGTGTTGCCGAGGCCGTTGACGTTGATCCAGGTAACCGGTGTCCCCGGCAGGGATTACCGGGCAGCTCGTGATGGCCGTGCTGGTGGCTTCGTGGTAGTCGTGTTCGTTGTAGGTGACGGTGGTGACTTTTAGCGTCATGCCGGGTTTGTCGCCGGTATAAACCAGGGTGCCGGGCGGCAGCCCCACCTTCTGGGAATGTTTTTTGGCGTGATCTGCGTCTACCCGTGGCCATTTCTGCAACTCCCGTGAGCAACAGGATATCCCCAATGAAACTTAGTAGGGATGATAGTGAATCGGCCCGAGGCCGTCAAGGGAATTTCTCGGCAGAACCTCAAGGGATTACAAGGAATTATGACAGGGAAGGGGGGCGGCGGCGGCGGGGGAGGAAAGGGCGGCCCGGCTCACCCGAAGCGGCCGGTGATGTAATCCTCGGTCTGCCGGTGTTTGGGCATGGTGAAGATCTGCTGGGTGGGGCCGAACTCGATGATGTGCCCCTGGAAAAAAAAGGCCGTGAAATCGGACACCCGGGCGGCCTGCTGCATGTTGTGGGTGACGATGACGATGGTGTAGGTGTCCTTCAGTTCCTGGATCAGTTCCTCGATCTTGGCGGTGCCGATGGGGTCGATGGCCGAGCAGGGCTCGTCCATGAGGATGACTTCCGGCTCCACCACGATGGTGCGGGCGATGCAGAGGCGCTGCTGCTGGCCGCCGGAGAGGGCGGTGCCCGGGCGATTCAGGTGGTCCTTGATTTCATCCCACAGCGCCGCCCGGCGCAGGGCCTCCTCCACCTTGTCCGCCATCTCGCTTTTGGGCAGGTTATAGTGGAGCTTTAAGCCATAGATCACGTTGTCAAAGACGCTCATGGGGAAGGGGGTGGGCTTCTGAAAGATCATGCCCACCCTGCGGCGCAGCTCCATACTGTCGTAATTGGGATTTAGGATGTCCTCGCCGTCCAGCAAGACCTCCCCTTCAGCCCGTTGATCCCGGTACATCGAGTATATCCGGTTGTAAACCCGGAGGTGGGTGGATTTGCCGCACCCGGAGGGGCCGATGATGGCGGTCACCCGGTTGGCGGCGATGTCCAGGTTGTTGTCAAAGAGGGCCTGGAGGTCCCCGTAATAAAAATTCAGGTGGCGGGCGGAGACCTTGCTGTTCAGCCCGAAACCTTCCAGGACCTTCCGGGACTCGCTCACCGCGCTGTTGGTGTCTTCCTGATTTTGGGTTTCTTTTTGAGCCATCTGCATGCTTGCTTCCATAATCCCTTACCAAGAAATCACTTGTCAGGATATGGTGAGCGGGATTTCCAGCCTTTTCTGGAGAGCGGCGTCCAGGTGGTCCTGGCTGGGCACGTCCTCCATCAAGCCGTATTTATGAAAAATATCTTCCGTGGTGCCGAAGTCAAGGATATAGCCCCGGTAGAAATAGGCCGTGAAGTCCGAAATGCGTTTTGCTTGCTGCATGTTGTGGGTGACGATGACAATGGTGTACCGGTTTTTCAATGCATGGATCGTTTCCTCAACCTTATTGGTGCTTACCGGGTCAATGGCGGAACAGGGCTCATCCAGCAGGATGACCTCGGGCTTGACCACGACGGTCCTGGCGATGCACAGGCGCTGCTGTTGGCCGCCGGAGAGGGAGGTGCCGGGCCGGTGTAAATGGTCTTTCACTTCCTCCCAGAGGGCTGCGGCCCGGAGGGCTTCCTCCACCCTGGCCGCCTCTTCCACTTTCCCCAGGCGGTAATGCTGCTTCAACCCAAAGGCGATATTGTCGTAAATGCTCAAGGGGAAGGGCACCGGGCGCTGGAAGACCATGCCGCAGCGCCTTCTGAGATCCATCAGGTCATAAGCAGGGTCCAGAATATTCTCCCCGTCCAAAAGGATCTCCCCCTCGGCCTGCTGCGCCGGGTACAGCTCAAAAATACGGTTGTAAGCCCGGATATGCGTGGATTTGCCGCATCCGGAGGGGCCGATGATGGCGGTGACGCGATTCTGGGCAATCTCTAAATTATTATCAAAGAGAGCCTGTTGGGTGCCATAAAAAAAGTTTAATTTGCGCACCGTGATCTTGGCTACCGGTTGGCGCATTTCATAGTAAGGGGCCATTTCTGGAGTTTGACCCACGGGATCCATGTTGATCATCCTTTCTGGTTAACCTTGCCGTTCCCGAATCAACCAGCGGGAAAAAATGGTCAAGAGGAGAATACTCACGGTGATCACCAGGGAGGCCCCCCAGGCCTTGGTCTGCCAATCGGGGTAGGGGGACATGGCGTAGTCGAAAATCGTGACGGTGAGGTTGGGGTAGGGTTCGTTCAAGCCCAGGTTCCATTTAAAAAAATGCTGGAAAGGGTTGTTCAGGGCGGTGAACAGCAGGGGCGCGGTCTCGCCGCTCACCCGGGCCACGGCCAGGAGAATCCCGGTGAGGAGGCCGGATTTGGCCGCCCGGAAGATAATGGACAACGTGACCCGCCAGCGGGGAATGCCCAGGGCCAGGGCCGCTTCCCGCAGGGTGTTGGGCACCAGGCGCAGCATGTCCTCGGTGGTGCGGATGATGATGGGCAGCATCAGGATGAACAGGGCGAAGGCGCCGGCATACCCGGAAAAATTTCCCAGGGTCCGCACCAGGACCGCATAGGCAAAGACGCCCACAATGATAGAAGGCATGCCCATGAGCACGTTGGCGGCAAAACGGCTGTTGTTCGCCACCCGGGAGTCCTGGCCGAACTCCGCCAGAAAAATGCCGCCCAAAAGCCCCAGGGGCACGGCCGCCAGCGTGGCCAGGAGGGTGAGGACCAGGGTCCCCACCATGGCGCTCACCAAGCCGCCTCCCTCGACACCGGGGGGAGTGGGCATCCGGGTGAAGAAGTCCAAATTAAGGGCGGCCCAACCCCTGATGATCACGGTGATGATGACCCAGAACAGGGCGATAATGCCAATAATCGCTGAGGCCACGGCCCAGACGTTGACCATCATATTGAGGGCCTTGCGGCCTCCGGGAGGCCGGGGCTTCATTTTTTTGCTCATAGCCCCACGCTCCAGGCCTTGTACATCCGGCTGAGCATCATTTGCGAGACGATCTGGACCCCATAGGTAATGACGAACAAGACCAGGCCCAGGCAGATAAGGGAGCTGACGTACAGGAGCTCGGTGGCCTCGGCGAACTCGTTGGCCATGCAGGAGGCAATGCTGTTCCCCGGGTAAAACAGGCCGAAGTTGACTTGATGCGAATTGCCGATAACAAAGGTGACGGCCATGGTTTCCCCCAAGGCCCGGCCCAGCCCCAGGAAAAAAGCCCCGATGATCCCCACCAGGCCATAGGGTATCGTGACTTTGGCGGTCACCTCCCAGGTGGTGGCCCCCAGGCCAAAGGCAGACTCCTTCACCACCGGAGGCACCATCTGAAAAACGTCCCGGGTGATGGCGCAGGTGAAGGGCAGCACCATGAAACCCAGAATGATGCCGGCCGTCAGCATGCCCAGGCCCATGGGGGGCCCCTGAAAGAGCAGGCCGAAGCCCGGTATCCAGCCCAGATAGGTGTCTTCAGCCAGGGCTGCACGTATCTGGCCATGAGGGGGGCGAACACGAACATGCCCCACATGCCGTAAATGATGCTGGGAATGCCGGCCAAAAGCTCGATCATGGTGCCCACTACCCGGCTCACCCGGGGCGGGGCCAGTTCCACCAGGAAGAGGGCGATGGCCAGACTCAGGGGCACCGCCAGGAGCATGGCCAGGAGCGTGGACATCAGGGTGCCGTAGATGCTGCTCAGCGCCCCGAACTGCTGGGTGACCGGGTTCCACACCTCCGAGACGAAAAAATGCAGGCCGAACTGCCGGAGGGCGGGAATGGAATAATACGCCAAGGCCAGGCCGATGGCGATCATGATCAGGGGGAGCACCAGGGCGCAGGCCCCGGTCAGCCACAGGAAGTAAGCGTCGCCGCCGGTGGGCTTGGTCCTGGCCGTGGCGGGAATGGGCTCGGGGGCCGGAGTGAAGGCGTCTTTGTACACCCGCTCCGCAAGAGGTTGATCCATGGCTTTCACAGGGGCAGGGAAAGTCCCCGAGATCGCAGGGGCTTTCCCTGAATAGGAATCTTATTTAGATACTGGTTTGCCGCCGGAGGTAATTTCCTTGGCCCAGTCTGCTTCCACCATCTTGACCACGTTTTCAGGCAGGGCGACGTAGTCCAGTTCCTTGGCAATGCCGCCGCCGTTTTTGAAGGCCCAGGAGAAGAAATCGAGGACGGCCTTGGCCTTGGCGGCATCCGGCTGGTCCTTGTGAATCATGATATAGGTGGCGCCGACGATGGGCCAGCTGTGGTCACCCGACTCGTTGACCAGCATGAGGCCGTAACCCTGGGGGGCGTTTTTCCAGTCAGCGCTGGCGGCCGCGGCCCCGAAGCTGCTGAGATCGGGCTTCACGGTCTTGCCAGCCTTGTTGATCATGTCAGCATAGGGGATCTTGTTCTGGGCGGCGTAGGCAAATTCGACATAGCCGATGGAGCCGTCAATGTTCTGCACCTGGCCGGCCACCCCGGGGTTGCCCTTGGCGCCGACACTGTTTTTCCCCGGCCATTCCACCGACTTGCCGGCTCCCACCTTGGATTTGAAGTCCGGGGAGACCTCAGCCAGGTAAGAGGTGAAGATGAAGTTGGTGCCGGAGCCGTCGGAGCGGTGCACCGTGGTGATGTCTTTGTCAGGCAGGTTGGCCTTGGCGTTGAGCTTTTTGATGGCCGGGTCGTTCCACTTGGTGATCTCGCCCATGAAAATCTTGGCCAGGGTGGGGCCGTCCAGGACAAGCTGGCCGGCAGCCATGCCCTTGACGTTGAACACAGGCACCACGCCGCCCATCAGGGTGGGGAACTGATACAGTCCTGCGTCCTGCAGTTCATTGGGCTTCAGGGGATCATCGGTGCCGCCGAAGTCCACGGTCTTGGCTTTAATCTGGGCGATGCCGCCGCCGGAGCCGATACCCTGGTAATTTACCTTGACCCCTTTGGCCTCGTTGTACGTGTAGGCCCATTTACCGTAAACGGGCTGCGGGAAGGTAGCCCCGGCGCCGTTGATGGACATCTGGGCCACGGCCGGTACGGCCATCAACAGGGCGGCCAACAGGGCCAATGAAAAAAGCCAGTTTTTCCTCATCGCGTCTCTCCTAATAATAGGGAATGAATAGACATTACTTGGTTGTTTGCAATAGTTGAGTGTGCCCCTGCCGTGTTAAAATTAGGTTAGGAACAGGTAAGTTTTTCTTGAGACAGGAAATATTCGGGGTGAAAGAGCGGCGGCGGGTCTATCAAGACTTTAAGGCAGTACTCAGGGCGTCAAATCAGGAGAGGGGATAAGCCGGGTGATATGGAGAGGCCCTAAAAAGGTAACTGGCCGAGTGGGGGAGGTACCCGGCCAGTCAGGTGAAAGGAGAAAATGGTATATGAACGTACTTAAGGGGGGGATGTAGGTACCTTAGCAAGGTTCATATACGCTTTATTATAGATGCATTTCCTGTGCCATGGCCATTCGTATCTAATAAATGACATAATTTCAAGTACATATAGACAGCCCTCGAACCCTGCCGGCACTATTAGTTCAAATATTTTAACAAGCATTCCCGGCGGGCAAAGTTCCTTATTGTGTAATATGCTGATATTGTTTGATAAATTTATTTGCCCATTCTCCGTGCCTTAATACAAAAATTTGGCGGGTAAATCGAACCTTGACTCCTGCGAAGCCGAGGGCTAGAATTTTTTCTAACCGTGGCCTAACATCCTCGGTTACAACCCCCATTGAGTTTTGTGCCAGGCCGTCATGATCACTATCCGACAAGCCTTAAAAGAGCTGCTGCAGGAAGAGGCCCTCTCCGCCCTGGAGCTTTCCCAGCGCCTGTCCATTCCTGAAAAAGAGGTGTACGAGCATCTGGAGCATCTGGCCCGGGCCCCCGGCCCCGGCCGCCGTTTTCGCCTCGTCCCGGCCAGCTGCCGCAAGTGCGGCTTCACCTTCACCAAGCGGCAGCGCCTCACCACCCCCTCCCGCTGCCCGGTCTGCCGCCACGAGTCCATCAAGCGCCCCCGCTTTGCCCTGGAGGCCCATAAGGGATAGAAAACCCACTTCTCACCAGCCGCGGGGCTGCCACCTCCCAGCCGCCGGGTAATTTTTGAAGGTGCCCGGAAGGCTTAGAGTTTTTCCGGCAAGTGTGCTAAGAAGAGGGGCATGGACCCGCAGCCCTCCATTCCCGGCAAAACCACGCGGCTGGCCCGGTTGAGGGCCCTCCTCGCCAACAGCATTTTTCTCATTGTCGCCGGGGTGACCTGTGTGGTCTTGATCCTGTTGCTCCTGCGCCTGCCCATCACCGAGTTTATCGAGCTCAAGATCTACGACCTGAAATTTCAGTACCGGGGCGCGCGGCCGCCCGCCCCGGAGATCGCCCTGGTGGCCGTGGACGACGACAGCGTCAAGCAGGTGGGCCGCTGGCCCTGGTCCCGGGAGGTCGTGGCCCAGCTGTTCAGCCGCATCAAGGAGGCCAAGGCCCGGGTCATGGGCCTGGATATCATTTTTGCCGAGCGCCAGGAGACCGCGGCCACCACTGCCCTCGACAACCTGCGCCGGGGCCTGGCCCTGGCCAACGCCGCCACTCCCCAGGTCCTGGCCCTGGTGGCCCGGGAAGAGCAACGGGCCGACGTGGACCGCCAGTTGGCTGAGGTTATCGGCCAGGGCACCCCCACGGTCCTGGGTTTTTTCTTTGTAGGGGTGGGGGGCAAAGCCCTGGCCCCGAACCTGGGGCATGTCATGGGCCCCAAGGCCATCCGGGCCAGCACCTATAACATGGTGCGCTGGCTGGACCGGGAGGTGCAACGGCTCCCCATCCTGGGGGCCGAAGGCGTCGAGGTCAATCTTCCGGAGATTGTCGATCACGCGGCAGGCGGGGGTTATTTCAACATGGTGCCCGACCAGGACGGGACGGTGCGGTGGCTCCCCCTGGCCATGTCCTACGGCCCCGACATTTTCGCCCCCCTGACCATGGTAACCCTGCAGCATTACCGGGGCAAACAGCCCCTGGGCATCGCCCTGTCCCGCTTCGGGGTGGAGGAGGTCCGCCTGGGCCGGGAAAAGATCCCCGTGGACCGCTACGGCCGGCTCCTGATCAATTTCCTGGGTCCGCCCGGGACCTTCCCCACCTATTCGGCCGCCCGGGTACTGGACGGCAGCCTCCCGCCGGAAACCCTGAAGGACAAGATCGTGCTGGTGGGGGCCACCGCGGTGGGCATCTTCGACCTCCGGGTGACGCCCTTTTCCGGCATCTGTCCGGGGCTGGAGATTCAGGCCACCGTCCTGGACAATATTCTGCGGGGGGATTTCATCCGCACCCCGGCCTATGTGACGTTGACCACCATGGGCATTATCCTGGCCATCGCCTTGATATTCGGGATGCTCCTGCCCCGTCTGTCCCCCATCGGCGCCATCGCCGTTACCCTGGTCACCGTGCAGGTCTTCCTGGCCCTGAACTACCTGGCTTTTCGCTACCTGGGCCTCCAGGTGGAAGTTTTTTACCCCTTCCTGGAGATAGCCGGGGTCTACACCGGCATCACCCTGCAGCGCTTCCTGTCGGAAGAGCGGGAGCGGGTCCGCATCAAAAAGGCCTTCCAATCCTTCGTGGCCCCGGAAGTGGTCAACCAGATCATCCGGAACCCGGAAAAGCTGCGGCTGGGGGGCGAGCGCCGGGAATTGTCCATCCTGTTTTCCGACATCCGGGGGTTCACCACCCTGTCTGAGACCATGGAGCCGGAGGCCGTGGTGGAGGTGCTCCACGAGTACCTGAACCCCATGAGCGAAATCGTCGTGAAGCACGGCGGCACCCTGGACAAGTACATCGGCGACGCCATCATGGCCCTGTACGGCGCGCCTTTGGATCAGGCGGACCACTCCCGGCGGGCCTGCCGCACCGCCCTGGAGATGGTGCAGACCTTGAAGGCCCTGGACCGGGAATGGCTGGAGCGCGGCCGGCCGTCCTTGAAAATCGGCATCGGCATCAATTCCGGGCAGGTGTCGGTGGGCAACATGGGCTCCAACCGCCTCTTCGACTACACCGCCATCGGCGATAACGTCAACCTGGCCTCCCGCCTGGAGGGCCTGAACAAGTTTTACGGCACCGAGATCCTGGTGGCCGGGGCCACCGTCTCTGACCTGGGCCAGGGGTTTTATTTCCGGGAGGTTGACCTGGTCAGGGTCAAGGGCAAAAAGCACCCCATCACCATCTACGAGATCCTGGGGGAGGGCGAGCCCGAGGCCAGCCTGGCCCGCCGCCTCGAACTCCACCAGCAGGCCCTGGCCCTCTTCCGGGCCGGGCGTTTTAAGGAGAGTATGGCGGCCTTCCAGGAGGTCCACGACCTGAGCCCGCAGGACCCCCTCTACGGCCATTACCTGCAGTTGGCCGAAAAGTACACCGAAAATCCCCCGGGACCCGATTGGGACGGGGTTACGACCATGTTGTCAAAGTAAGGCGTGAGGGAAATAAATCAAAAGAGGGGTGTTGAAGGTGAGCAGGCTTGCTTGCCGGGTGCCGGGAAAATCCTAAACCGGAACCTCAGGAAGATCGAGGTCCTCCGTTTCCTGCCCGCGGGGCAGCTCAAAGTGCAGGCGCGTGCCCCGGTTTAGCTGACTTTCCAGGGACAGCTGACCGCCCAGCATCTGCACCCGCCCTTCCATGGACAGGAGCCCCAGGCCTCCGGGTTTATGAACGGCGCCCCGGACCTCCCCCAGATCAAACCCGATGCCGTTGTCCTCCATGGCGACCATCACCTGGTCCCCCAGGGCCTTGATGGCCACTTTCACCCTGGTGGCCTGGGCGTGCTTATGCACGTTGGCGAGAAATTCCTGCAGGATCCGGTAAATTCCCACCCGGGCTTCTTTGGACAGGAGCGGGCCCACCTCGTCCAGGTCGGCCGCCGTGCCGATGTCGTGATATTTTTGGAATTCCTCGAGGAGACTCTTGACCGCTTCCGTCAGGCTCAGGTTTCCCAGTGTCGAGGGACTCAGGGCGTGGGAGAGGCTCCTGACCTTGTCGATGATCTCCACCAGATATTTGGCCGACTCCTCCAAGCCCGGGCGGATGGGCAGCTCGGCGGGAGATTTCCTGAGCATGGCGTTGAGCTGCATTCTCAGGACCAACAGCGACTGCCCCAGATCGTCATGGAGATCCATGGAGATGCGTTTGCGCTCCTGCTCCTGGGCCGTGAGTATCTGCGAGGTTAGATACTTCATCCTTTCGTTGGCGGCCGTCACCTCGGCAGTGCGCTCAGAAACCCGCTGCTCCAGCACTTCATTGGCCTGGCGCAGCTCTTCCCCCTGGACTGCCAGCTCCTCGGTCTGGACCGTGAGTTCCTCGTTGGCCACCCGAAGTTCTTCTTCCGTGGTTTGCAACTGCTCGATAAGCTGCTGTCTCTCCTCCTCGGCCTGCTTGCGTTCGGTTATGTCGGTGTTGGTGCCGAACCATTTGGCGATACGGCCCTGGGTGTCCGCCCAGGGCACGGCCCGGGTGACGAACCAGCGGTAAACCCCGTCAGCCCGCTTGATGCGAAACTCCATGTGGAAAAAAGCCCCAGCGGCGACGGCGGCTTCCCAGGCCTGGGTAAAAGCGCCGCGGTCATCGGGGTGAACCTGGTCCAGCCAGCCCAGCCCCAGTTGCTCGGCCTCGGGGACGCCGGTGTAGGCCACCCACTGTTTCCCGAGGAAATCGCAGCGGCCGTCGGATTGACAGGTCCAAACGAGCTGGGGGATGGAGTCGATGAGCTGGCGGAAGCGGCGCTCGCCCTCCCGCAGGGCGGCGTCGCGCTCCTGGAGGGCCGCGGCCATCTGATCGAACGAGTGGGCCAGGAATCCCAGTTCACCCTTTTGCACCTGCAGACCGGACCGCACCGTCATGTCCCCGGCGGCCAGGCGCTCGGTGACGCCTTGCAGTCTTCTTACCGGGCGGATCACCAGCACTTCGATGCCGGACAGGGCCGCGGCCATGGAAAACAGCGCCACCAGCCCCAGGAACATCAGGTTGCGCCACAGGATGCGGTTAACCGGGGCCACGGCCCAATCCATTGGGAGGCCAATGGTCATGTATAAATTATGCCAGGGGGGCGCCAACCGGGCGAAGGCGAAAAGGCGCGGGTCGCCGGGCAGGCCTTCCCCTGCCGCGACCCCCTCATCGCTGACGTCCATGGGCTTAAAAAAGGCCGCCGGCACCATTTTACCCAGGTACTTCTCGGGTTCGGGGTAACGCCAGAGAACCTTGCGGGAGGTGTCGGTCATAACTATGGCGGTGGTTGGCGGGAAATCATTTTTGGCCAGCAGGCCCGGCAGCCAGTCCAGGCCGAACTGGGTGGTCAACGCCCCCAGGAACCGGCCTTCACTGTCCAGAATGGGGTACGCCAAATTGTTGCCGTACTTGCCGCTGGCGCGGCCTAAAACCGTCTCACCCAGCACCAGGCCCCGGGTCTGCTTGACTTTTTGAAACCAGGGCCGATCCGCATACGTCAAAGGGTCCGGGACGGCAGGGGCGCTGGCCACCATGCGCCCCTCAGAGTCGACGGCGACGATGGTGGTGCAGCAGGGCGTCTGCTTCAGCAATTTGGCAAACAGGGCACTGCAGGCCTTTGGGTCGAGGCGCTGCACCTCTGGGGTGCGGGCCAGGGTGACCAGCAGGTTGCCGGTACTGTTGATCAGGGTCTCCTTGGCGGCGGCCAGGTTCCGCACCGCCACCAGTTCGTCCCGCTGCACCTCACGGATGGCCTGTTGACGCTGATTAAAGTAGGAATAAAGAATTAACCCCAACAGCGGCAGGACGGCGAGCATCACTGGCAGGAGGGCGCGGTGGCGCAGGCTGGAGCGTGGCATGGCTTTCCCGTTGCAAAGAATTATGCCGGAGGATTTTATACAGAATTTTACCTGATAATATACCAGAAATCTACGGGAAATTTTAAAGACGGCAGGCAGGCCGATGCACCGGCCGGGAACCGGGCCAAAGGACGTGAACTTGGCAGGAACGAGCTATTTTTGGGGCGGGATGCGGCGTCAATCCTCCGCCAGCAGGTTCTTCAGGGCCTGGTCGATGGTGGGGTAAAGGAACTGGAAGCCCGCGTCCAGGAGCCTTTGGGGCAGGATTTTCTGGCCGGTGAGGACCACTTCCGCCAACTCCCCCAACACCAGGCGTATCATGAAGGCGGGGGCGGGCATGAAGGACGGCCTTCCTAAGGCCTTGCCCAGGGCCTGGGCAAAGTCGCGGTTGCGCACCGGGCCTGGGCTGGTGAAATTCACCGGCCCGGTGAGGTCCGGGTGCTCCGGGAGAAACAGGTAAGCCCGCACCAGGTCCTCCTGGTGAATCCAGGAAAGCCACTGCTCGCCGCTTCCCACCGGCCCCCCGACGAATTTTTTAAACAGGGGCACCAACTCCTGCAGCATACCCCCGCCTTTCCCGAGGACAATGCCGAAGCGGGTGATCACCGTGCGGATGCCCAACTCCTGGGCCTTCATGGCCTCCATCTCCCAGTCCCGGGCCAGGCCGGCCAGAAAATCCTGGCCGGGGGGCGAGGCCTCGGTGAGTTCTTCGTCGCCCCGGGGGCCGTAGTAGCCCAGGGCCGAGGTGCTGCAGAACAGCTGGCGCCGGTCGCCTTCGGCCAGGGCCGCGACCAGGTTCCGGGTGGTGAGCACCCGGCTGTCATACAGCATCTTTTTGGCATCCCCGGTCCACTTGCTGAAAATGGAGGACCCGGCCAGATTGATGACCCAGTCGTGCTGCGCCACCTCCGCCATCCAGGGGCCGGCCTGTTTGGGGTCGCCGGTGATGAAGCGGATGTTGCCCGGCGCGGCTGCCGGAGGGTTTTCCCGGCGGGTGAGGATGGTGACTGCGTGACCCGCCGCGGCCAGTTGCCGGGAGAGATAAGTGCCCACAAAACCGGTGCCGCCGGTGAGAAAGACCTTCATGGACTGCTCCTCGGGATAAAGCCAGGCGCGGTTTGGTAGTGCCAAAACGGGTGAAGCTGGACCCGTAAATGACGCGCCAGGAAAGATGGGATGGGCGGTGGGACCCTTCCAGCCAGGAGGCCCCGGGCGGGATTGGGCCGGGAACCTTACTGCCAGAAGGACGTGACCACCATCAATAACGTAAGGATAATCATGATACCCACGATAATCCAGGTGATGACGTTATAAAAACCGTTGTTGACGTAATCACCCATGAGGTCTTTGTTATTGATGAGGATGAGCATGAAGATGAGCACGAAGGGCAGCATGACGCCGTTGATGACCTGGGACCAGAACATCACCTCGATGAGGTTGATGTTGGGGATGAGCATCAGCCCGGCGCCCACGACGATCAGGATGGTGTAGAGCCAGTAGAAGGCCGGGGCCTCCCGCCAGGACTTGTCGATGCCGGCCTCGATGCCGAAGGCCTCGCACAGGAAGTAGGCCGTGGACAGGGGCAGGATGGAGGCGGAAAACAGCGAGGCGTTCAAGAGGCCAATGGCAAAGAGCACCGAGGCCCAGTGGCCGGCCAGGGGCCCCAGGGCCAGGGCGGCTTCCTTGGCGGAGTCCACCTTGATGCCGTGGACGTGGAGGGTGGCGGCGCAGCTGATGACGATGAACACCGCCACCAGGTTGACCATGATGCTCCCGACGATGACGTCATACTTGGTATAGGTGTAGTCCTTGACGGTGATGCCCTTTTCCACCACCGCGGACTGGATGTAAAACTGCATCCAGGGGGCGATGGTGGTGCCGATGACGCCGACGAGAATGACGAGATAGGAATTGTCAAAGGAGAAGCTCGGCAGGAACAGATCCTTGGCCACGGTGCCCCACTCCGGGTGGGCCATGTAGCCGGAAAAAATGTAGGCGAAATAGATCAGGCAGGCGGCCAGGAACACCCGCTCCACCACCTTGTAGGACCAGCGCAGCACCAGCCACCAGGTGAACAGGGCCGCCAGGGGCAGGGAGATGTATTTGCTCACCCCGAACATCTCCATGCTGGCGGCGACCCCGGCAAATTCGCTCATGATGTTGCCCATGTTGCCCAGGAGCAGCCCCAGCATGGCGTAAAAGGTGATCTTGACGCCGAAGCGCTCCCGGGTCAGGTCGGCCAGGCCCTTGCCGGTGACCGCGCCCATGCGGGTGCACATCTCCTGGATGACCACCAGGGCCAGGATCATGGGGATGAAGACCCACAGGATTTTGTACCCCAGGGCGGCCCCGGCCACGGAATAGGTGGTAATGCCGCCGGCATCGTTGTCCACGTTGGAGGTGATGATGCCCGGCCCCATGATCGCCAGGAAGATAAATAACCGACGGAAAAATGGACTTTTCAAGGCTTCCTCACTTCATGGTGCGCTTGCTGACAAAGAGGCTGGCGAAGGTCTCGAGGCTGCTCCGGTCCGGAATGAGCACTTCCAGGATGTCGTCCACGGTGATGATGCCCAGCATGCGATTGGCCTCGTCCACCACGGGGATGGCCAGGAGGTTGTACTTGTTCACCTCTTCGGCCACCTCCCGGTCCGACTCCTGGGGGTGCACCGAAATGACCCGGGACTGCATCATATCCCGGAGGATGGCGTCCGGTTCGGCCATGAGCAGTTCCCGGAGGGACACCACCCCCGAAAGGATGCCGTCCTTTTCCACCAGGAACAGGTAATAGATGGTTTCAGCCTCGGCGGCCAGCCGGCGCAGTTGCGCAAAGGCCTCGGTGACGGTGATTTCCGGGGAGAGGGCGATGTACTCGGTGGTCATGAGCGACCCGGCGGTGCCCTCTTCGTAATCCATCAGCTGGCGGACATCGTGGGCCTCTTCCGGCTCCATGAGGTTCAGGAGTTCGTCGGCCTTCTCCTCGGGCAGTTCCCCCAAAATGTCGGCGGCTTCATCGGGGGCCATCTCCTCCAGCAGGTCCGAGGCCTGGTCGTTATTCATGTGCTCCAGGATTTCAATCTGGGTGTCCCGCTCCATTTCGGCAAAGGCCTCGGCCGCCACCTCCACATCCAGATCATCGATAACGTCGGTCCGCTTCTTGTAATCCAGGTCCTCGATGAGATCGGCCAGGTCGGCGGGGTGGAGTTCATCGAGCTTGGCCCGTTCAGTGCTAAGCTGCAGGGCCGCGGTTTTTTCTTCGAGATGGGAGATGTATTGCCACCAGACGAAGTGGTTTTCCAGCCGCTTGAAGAAAGGCTCCACCCCCAGGCGCCGGGCCAGGCCCCGCATGCCGATATCCACCGCCATGGGTATGAGGTAGCGGCGGTCGCCCCGCTGAATCCAGAACAGCTTGATGTCGTTCACCCGGACGACCTTGGAGCCCCTGAGGTCGATGATCTGCTTGTCCATGAGCCACTTGCCCACGTAAATATCGTCGGGGTGGAGGGCAATGAGTTCCTCTTCCTTGAGTCTCCCCGCCAGGCGGATGCGGTCCTGGTTCATCTCCGCCACCTGGTCGATGGGGATATGGCTGTGGACGCCCCGGGCAAACTTGATACCGGTTACCCGGGGCGGGCCTTCTCCTTCCCACCGTATGGCCAGATCGATGAGCTTGCCGACGCGCTTGCCGTCAACGTCCTTAATGGGCTCCCCCTGGATCTGGCTGAAGAAGAATTCCCGCATTACATGTAGTTGTGCACGTTCCATGGCTCTACCCCTGGTTGGCGGACACGTCTCCATGCCTGCGGGGATTGTCGCTCACCGCCCTGGCGGTCAAAGACACCGGGGCCGCGGGGTTCGACTGGGGCTCGGTATAACTAAAAGAAGATGCTGTGCTCGGATTGCTGAAAAAGACAGGCTAGTATGTTGCAAACCTACCAAAAAAAGTTTTGGGAGGCAATGGCGCGCCGATAAACCCCGCGGCAGGAAACCTTATTTGACAGGTTGGCCGGGGATGGGTAAGGTTTTATTAAAGTTTGGTTTGCCCGGGGACCCCGCGAGTCGGGGAGCCGGCAAAAGGATACAGTACCCAGATGAACAGACACCACCGACGCTGGTCAGGCTTAACGGTTCTGGTTGTATTGATGGCCTGGTGCCTGCTGGTTGCCGCCCCGGCCCCGGGCCAGGAAAAAAAAGAATTTGACGTCAAGTCCCTCCCCAAGGTCTTGAAAGACGGGGCTGACAGTCTGGAAAAGGACATCCCCACCGGCAAGGCCGACACCGAGGCGCTGCAGCAGCTGGTGAAGCAGGCGGAAAAAGACCTGCAGGACCTGGGGAACCAGATCGCCACCCTGAAGGCCTCCCAGGCCGCGGGGGAACTGCAGGTCAAGCAGGCCCAGGAGGCCCTGGACGGTTTTTCCCAGCGGGAAGGCCAGGTCGCGGCACAGATCAAAGACCTCCAGGACAAGCGGGAGCAGTTGTCCAAACAGGCAAGCGCCCGGGTCGCCGCGTTCGAGGGCCTCAAGCAGGAAGCGGAACGCCTCAAGGCCGTCAAAAATTCCCTGTGGAAATCCCCTGAGATCCAGAAGGCCTGGGAGCGCTACCAGCAGCTGGCGAAACAGTACCGGGCCGCCGCCACCCAGACCCTGGACCGTTACGACGCGGTGCTCAAGGTCCTGGGCGAGGAAGACCAGGCTCTAAGCGGCGTGGCGGGGGAGCTGAAAAGCTTCGTGGAGGTGAGCCGCAAGGAGGAGTTGCTGAAGCGCCAGAGCGCCGGCACGCTGTGGGGCACGGTGAAGCTGACCTTCAAGTCTCTCATGGAGATGCCGGGAAGGCTGGCCAAGACCCTGGCCGACCCCCTCCTGTCGCATAACGTCGCGGCCAGCCTGCGGGCCAGGTGGGCGCCGTTGCTGGGCCTGCTGGTGCTGTTCGTAATCCTGGCCTGGTCGGTCCTCCAGGTGCGGCGGCTCGCCCTCCCCAGACTGGCCCACTGGCAGGCCGGAGAGCCTGATCTGGGCGCCAGGGTGATCCTTACGGCCGCCGAGATTGTCGTCAAGAGCCTGTTTACTCTCGGTTTCGCGGCCTGGCTGGCCCTCACCGAGTGGGTCCTGGGGTGGTGGCAGCTGCAGGTGGCCAGGATCCTCCTCCTGGGAATCCTGGTCTGGGCGGGGCTGCGCCTGGGCTTGAAGCTCATCCAGGCGCTGTTCGCCGGCCGGGAGGCGGGAGGCATCCTCCCCCTGGACGACAACACCGCCCGCTTCTACCGCCGCCGCTTCAAGCTGCTGCTGAGCTACATCCTGGTCGTGGGGGTCTTCGGGCTGAACCTCCTCCAGCGTCTCGGCCTTGAGGACGACAGCTACCAGATTCTGGAGCAGGCCTTCGAGGTAGTGCTGTTGATCTGGGTCCTGGCCCTGCTTCGCAGCCGGCACTTCGACAGTCTCAGGGCCGCCCTCCCCGGGCCGGCATGGGTCAGAAAGAAGGGCCTGTTCCTGACCCTGAGGCTGCTGCTCTTAAGCGTTCTCACGGCCATCATCATCACCAGCCTCCTGGGTTTCCAGAACCTGTCGGCCTATATCGCCCAGGCGGCTTCCCTACCGGCCTGTTCCTGGTCCTGTTCTGGGTGATCTGGCAGGTGGTCAAGGCGGCCCTGGAGCACGCCGTGCCACCGCAGCAGAGCCTGACCCTGCCTCACCTGCGGCGCCAGGAAGAACTCCTGCGCAAAAATTACCTGGCCATCGTCAAAGTGGTGGTCTTTTTCCTGGTGGCCGGGGTGTTCCTGTCCGTGGTCAATCTTTGGGGGGTTGACCAGACCTTTCTGGTGTGGCTCTCCCAGGGACTGAGTTGGGGCACCCGGTTAGGGCCCCTGCATCTCACCCTCCTGAACCTCATGCTGGCGGCCCTGGCCCTGTACCTGGGCCGGTGGTTCTCCCGGTTCCTGCAAGTCTTCCTGGAAGTGAGGTTCTCCCAGCGCGGCGATTGGGACGACAGCCTGCGCTACACCATCGCCAATTCCCTGCACTATGCCATCCTGGCCGTGGCCCTGGTGATGGCCCTGGGCTTCCTGGGGATCTCCTTCGGGGACCTGGCCATCGTGGCCGGCGGCCTGGGGGTGGGCATCGGTTTTGGCCTGCAAAACATTGTGAACAACTTTATCAGCGGCCTGATCATCTTGTTTGAAAGACCCATCAAGGTGGGGGACACCCTGGTCATTGACGGTAAGTGGGGCCGCGTCAGGGAAATCAGGGTGCGCAGCACGATCTTCGAGAACTCCGACCACTCGGTGCTCATCATTCCCAACTCCGACCTGATCTCCAACAAGATCCTCAACTGGACCCACTACGGCCCCGGCATCAACCGCCTCACCCTGAAGGTGGGGGTGTCCTACGACTCGGACGTGCACCAGGTGACCCGGGTGCTGGACCGGGTCTGCCGGGCCAATCTCCAGGGTGGTGGCCGAGCCGCCGCCCCAGATCTTTTTCGAGGCCTACGGCGACAGCTCGCTGAACTTCACCATCTGGGTCCACCTGAGGAACCCCACGGACCGCATCCCCGCCACCCACGAGCTGAACATCGCCATTTTCGAGGCCTTTCAGGAGCGGGGCATCCAGATTCCCTTCCCCCAGCAGGAGCTGCACGTCAAGTGGCCGGGACCTGCAGGGCTGCTGTCACCGCCGCCGTCCGAGGATGAGTCGTGAACCCGGCCATCCCCTGGAGCAAACAACTGGAGGTGGAGGCCCGGGCCCTGGGGGCACGCCTGGCAGAGGCCCTGCCCCTGGCCGGGGACGGCTCGGACCGGCGCTTTTTCCGGGTGCCGGGGCAGCCCAGCCTGGTGCTCCTGCACCACCCCGGGTCCCCGGGCGGGGCGGTCACGGAAAACGACTCCTACTTCCGCATCGGCCGCCACCTGAGGGAACGTGGGGTGCCGGTCCCGGAGATTTACGCCTACTGCCGGGAAGAGGGCTGGATGCTCATGGAGGACGTGGGGGACCTGAGCCTGGCGGAGTGCGTGGCCGGGGCCCGGGGCGCCGAGGAAACCGTGGCCTGGTACCGGCGGGCCCTGGAAGTCCTGGTGCACCAGCAGCTGGAAGGCATTCAAGGGCTTCGACCCGGCCTGGTGCTTCGATACCCCGGCGGTGACCCGGCCGTTTCTTCTGGAGCGGGAGTGCCGTTATTTTGTCTGGGCCTTCCTGGAAGGCTATCTGGGCCTTGAGGTGGCCGAAGCTGAATTGACCGCCGATTTCGAGCGGTTGCTGGCCGGGGTCGACCCCCAGGCGTTCCCCTGCCTCCTCCACCGGGACTTCCAGTCCAAAAACCTGTTCATTAAGGGGGAGAAGGTGCGGGTCCTGGATTTTCAGGGGGCGCGGCTGGGACCCCTGGGCTACGATGTGGCGGCCCTGCTCATCGACCCCTACGTCGACCTGAGTCCGGCCCTGCAGGAGGACTTGCTGGGCCATTACCAGGACCTCCTCGACGGCCGCGGGTCTTTTGACCGCCAGGCCTTCCGGGAGCAGTACGACCATCTCGCCCTGTGCCGCAACCTGCAGATCCTGGGGGCCTTTGGCTTTCTCACCCGGGTGAAGGGGAAAACCCAGTTCGCCCGGTACATCCCCCAAGCCCTGGCCGGCCTGCGCCGCCGCCTGGCCGCCCGGCCGAAGGCCTTCCCGAAGCTAACGGCAGTGGTAGAGAAAATTACCCTCTAGGCATATCCGCCTCGGAGTGGACCACCGGAAATATCGAGGCCCCGCCGCCATCCCGGCACCACCCGGACTGGCGAGGCCGCATGCCTGATGCACCGTCACAGCCAGGAAAGTTGCAGGGTCACGCTTCCGGTTTGCTTGCAAACGCTTTTTGGGGGATGCCGGGGAAAAAATCTATGATCAGGTCGCCTATCTCGCCAATGGGTCGGCCAATGTTATCTGTTAATTTTTTGCAGAGAATCTCGAGGCTTGCCGAGTCTTCCAGGACAATGATGCCGTTTCTGGAATCCCCGTGATGCGAGGCTACCACGGATATGTAGATAGGGCTCTGGTCGTAGCGGATCTGGACGTTCTTCAGGATCCCTTCTTCGCCGGCGCCTTCGTCTGCAACCCCCCATTCCGGCGGCCAGGCTGGTATGCCTTGCCATTGCAGATCCCGGATGCGCATAAGGGGTTCCATAGCCAGGGGCGGTTTAATCACCGGGCCGGTCATCTTGTTTTTCGACCGTTTTTCGATGGAATTTCTTCTGGCCTCGAGCCTCACCCTCAGTTCAGCGATTTCTTCGGGGCCGGGTTCACTGACGGCGCAGAGAGGATGAAAGGTACACCAATGACGGGGACAATCGCCGAATGACCTGAGATAACAATCGGGATTGCCTTCCTTGATCTGTAACTTCCTGAAAATCTGCTCGAAGGCCAGCCTGCCGTGGACCGCACATAGCCCATGGCTGTAGCCATTGACGCCTTTTTCCGGTTCACCCCAGGTCCTGTCACAACCCTGCCAGATACATCTATAGCGCATGCAGCTCCCCCGGGCGCAGGCCGATGTAGTCAGGAAAATATTAAGTTGTGATAAGAAGATAGTAATGGCTGGGGTTGCCGTCAAGATGCCGGGAGTCGGATGGACCGGCTTTAGGCAGGGCCGGGAGGGGCAAGGCTAGGTAGATTCGTCGGGGACAGTGGGGAAAATTGACCCCTGAGACCGCCGCCGGCCGCGCTGGGTCTTGGTTGGCCGCAACTCCGGAAACAGGGCCCGTTGTCCGGAGGCCGTGGTTTTACTTGTCGGCTGGCAGCGGACCGGCTGCACTGCCTCAGCCAGGGGTGAGAGCGCGGTCCGGGTTTTTCTGCCCCACAGGGTGCGGCTCTTCGCCCGGGTGAGGAAGACCTGGCGTTGGGCCCTGGTCAGCCCCACGTAAAACAGCCGGCGCTCCTCCTCCGGGTCCCCCGGTTCGAGGCCCGCCGCCTCCAGGGGCACAAGACCGGCTTCGCAGCCGGCTATGAAAACATAGGGAAATTCCAGGCCCTTGGCGGCGTGCAGGGTGAGGAGCTTGACCCGTTGTGCGGCCAGGTCGATATTGGTGACTTCGGGGCCCACCCCCTCCCGGGCCAGTTCGCAGGGGAGCCCGGCCGCAGTGAGGGCTTCATAAAGCTCGGGGCCCAGAGCATGGATGCGGTACAGCACGGCCACGTCCTTAAAGCCCACGTGAGATGCCTGGTCCTGGTAGCGCAGGCCGTCATCCTCCAGGGACCGGTGGTCCAGGCCCCCCACCAGGGCCTCGATCTGACGGGCAATGAGGCGGGCCTCCTCCCGGGGGGAAGCCGCCTCCAGGAGCACCAGGGGCAAATCCCCCTCCCGGCGGCTCACCTGGGGGCCATCACCGGGGTTGGCGAGCAGACGTTGGGAGGCTGCCAGGAGGGGCGGGGGCAGGCGGTAGGTCTCAGTGAAGCTGATGGTCAAGGCCCCGGGCCAGTCCTCCTTAAAGCGGGAGAAATACTCCGGACGAGCCCCCCTGAAGCCGTAAATGGCCTGGTGGGGGTCGCCGATGACCATGATCTCGGCCTCCGGCCCCGCCAGGGCTCTAATCAAGCGATACTGGGCTTCGTTCAGGTCCTGGTACTCGTCCACCAGGAGGTGGCGGCAGCGCCCCTGGTAAGCCCGGCGCACATCAGGGTTGTCCCTTAAGAGCCGCAGGGGCCGGGCCAGCAGGTCCTCATAGTCCCACAACTGTTCCCCCTCCAGGAGGGCCTCGTAGGCCAGAAAGGCCTGGGCGGGGGGCAGGTCTTCACCCGGCAGGAGATCCCCCGGGCTGTAAAGGCCTTGCTTGGCGGCGCTGATCTGGCGGTCCAGCCGGGCGACCGGCAGGCTGAAATCCCGGGCCACCTCCTTGAGCAGGGCCCGCCGCTTCTCCTCGTCCGCCACGGCCCGGTGCGAGCCGTGTTCAGCTAAAATTTTGAGGCCCAGGGAGTGAAAGGTGCCCAGGGTGCAGCGGTCGAGGCCGGGGAAGCCGGGCAGCAGGGCCTGTACCCGGCTGGCCATTTCCCGGGCGGCCTGGCGGGTGAAAGTGAGGGCCAGGATGCTTTCCGGGGGCGCCTGCCGGCTTTGCAATAGATAAGCCAGGCGGTGGGTCAGGGCCCGGGTCTTGCCGGTGCCGGGCCCGGCCTGGACCATCACGGGCGCGCCCCGGTGCGTCACGGCCAACCGCTGCGCCTCGTTAAGGCTGGACAGGAGCGGGTCGTCATGCTCTTCGGCCGCGAGGCTGGACGCAGGCGCCAGCTTGGACTGGGCCGCGGTGGTTTTGCCGTCCCCGGCAGGAGCCTCGGGGAGGGCCTTGGCCGCCTTGGGGGACGGGGCCGGGGTGCTCCAGAAGGCGCTCTGGCCCGTAGAAGCGCCGGCGCTCCTCGGGGGTCAGGAGAGCGATTTCCCCGAAGAGGCCGTCATAGCCCGGGTTGATATGCACCTCCCCCCGGCGCATCTTGCCCAGGGCATAAGCCAGGAGTTCCCCGCCCTCCCGGGCCACGTCAGGAAGGGGTAGCCGCCGCAGAATCTCCAACTCCGGCCCCAACTTTTCCAGCAGGCGGAAATAAAGGCGCTCCACCTTTTTGCTGGCGGCCCCGCATTCCACCACCTCTCCCAGTATAGATGGGAGCGCAATCAGGGACTCGAAGGGCTTTCCCCCGGGGGTGGTGCTGCCCATAGGACGGTCAGCCAACTCCATGACCCGGTGCATCACCCCCAGGGTCAGGGGCTTGTGACACTGGGGGCAGTGCCCGCCTGCCTTGCGGGACTCGTCCGGGGTGAGCCTCTGCCCGCACTTGCGGTGGCCGTCCAGGTGGTACTTGCCTTCCTCGGGGAAAAATTCGATGGTCCCGGCAAAACCCTCCTGGCTGCGAATAGCCCGGGCCAGGTCGGGATAGGTGGGGGGCACCGTGAACAGATTCGCCTCCCGGGCCAGCTTCTGGGGCGAGTGGGCGTCGGAGTTGGACACCAGCAGATACCGGTCAAGGCCGCTCACCCGCCAGTTCATGGGGGGATCGGAAGACAGCCCCGTCTCCAGGGCGTAAATCTGCCCGGTGTAATCCTCGAAACATTCCTCCAGGGTGTCAAAGCCGCTTTTGGCCCCCAACACCGAAAACCAGGGGGTCCAGACGTGGGCCGGGATCACCAGGGCCTCGGGGTCGGCCTCCAGGGTCAGTTCCAGAATGTACTTGGCGTCCAGGCCGAGGATGGGGCGCCCATCCGCCACCACGTTCCCCAGCTGTCCCAGGCGCGCCGACAGGCGCTCGGCCCCCTCCAGCCCGGAGAGAATCAGGAGCAGGTGCACCTTGCGGACCCGGCCGCCTTTGCTGTAAATGGCGCTCACTTCCCCGGTAACCACGAAGCGCACCGGCCGGGCCTCGTCCCAGCGGGGCCCGGAGACCTGCAGGGGCAGGGCCAGATCCTCCCTTAAACCGTAAACCCCTTCCCCCACCGGCGTCAGCTGGGATTTGAGTTCGCCCAGCCACCCCGGGTGGGTGCAATCACCCGTGCCCACCACGCTGAGCCCCTTATAGCGGCCCCACAGGTCCAGGTGCTGCAGGTTGGCGTTCTGGCCGGTGGCGATGGAGTACCGGGAGTGGACGTGAAAATCGGCGACCAATTCCATGGCGCCCCACGTTAGCACATTTTTTTATGGGCGCCAACCTCGGCCGTGCCTGCAATAATTTCTTTGCTTTCATGAGATTGATCTTCTATAATCCTTAGTGAATACTCAGGATTATCGTGAGCCGTATGGCTAAAATTTGCCAGGCCCGAGTCCATGAATTAGCTTTTCAATATGAAGAAAAGAAGGTATAATTTGTTGACTTCTGGCCCTAATTTGTCTTTCCTGACTTTCAGGGGCAACGGCAGGACTAAAAAAACGATGGGACGCGGCAACGATAAATCAATCAGAGGGGAGGCCTGAGTCTCCTGAAACCCCGGAGGTTAGCCATCAGTAATAGTAATAACGAGGAGAAGGACAAGGTCATCCGCATTATTATTGCCGATGACCACCAGATCCTGCGCCAGGGCCTCAAGACCCTCCTGGAAAAGGAACCGGACATGGAGGTCGTGGCGGAGGCCGAAGACGGCCGCAAGACCGTCATCCTGGTCCAGGAACTCACCCCCGACGTCGTCATTATGGACGTCAACATGCCTGATTTGAACGGCATCGAGGCAACCCGCCAGATACTCACGGATTATCCGGAGATGAAGGTCATCGCCTTGTCCATGCATGCTGACCGCCGCTTTGTCATCAACATGCTCAAGGCCGGGGCCCACGGCTATCTCCTCAAGGACTGCGCCTTCGAGGAACTGGCCCAGGCCATCCGCCTGGTCATGGCCAACAAAACCTATTTGAGCCCGGGGGTGGCGGAGATCGTGGTGAAAGATTATGTGCACCGGGTCCCCGGCCCGGCGCAAACCGCGTTTTCCCTGCTGACCGCCCGGGAACGCGAGGTTTTGCAGCTCATGGCGGAAGGCAAAAGCACCAGCCAGATTGCCGAGCTTCTGGCCATCAGCGTCAAGACGGTGGAGACCCATCGCCAGCAGATCATGCACAAGCTGGGCATTCGCAGTGTCGCCGAGCTCACCAAGTACGCCATCCGGGAAGGGCTCACTTCCCTGGAACCCTGATCCACTCCGCTTCTCACCGACTTAACCACCGCACTGCCGGCCGCCGCATCCCTCAATAAGGGTTTCCGAGGGTAAATTTCAGGTTTACCCCGATTTTCTTTTTTTTTGTAAAGTCCATAATTTCAGACAGTCTTCGGGTGTGATGCTTCCCGGATGCTGAACGGTACGCCCTCCCAAAAACCACCGCCCCGAGAACGAGGCAGAATGGGTCAGATTATGGATGGGATGCTGAAAATCAAGCGGCAAGGATCTCCTGAAGCTAAACCGATAATCCCCGAATCCCTGGTGGGCTTTCCGGGGATTCACGTGTGGGTCTCCCAGGTGGACCCCGCCCTGGCGGCTGATGGCCTGGACCGGGAATTCCTCTGGGCCCGGGTGGAAAAAAAGCTGGCTCAGGCAGGCCTGCCGGTCCCGCAGCAGCACCACGGGCAGCAGATCCCCCTGTACCCCTGCCTCGGGGTGCTCCTGCACGCCGACCAAGCCCAAGTGAACCCGTCCTTCTATGTCTTCAGCGTGGAAGTATTTTATGTGCAGAAGATGACCCTGGCCGGCGCCCCGTCCGCCAATGCCATGCGCATGACCTGGTGCCGGGAGGCCATCGGCGACGCCCGCAGCGATGGCCGGGGGGTCGACTGGTCCGGGCTTTATAACACGGTAAATTCCCTGGTGGACCAGTTCATCAGCGAATCTCTGGGCTTAAACATTGCCGGCGTTCCGGCCAAAGCGTGCAACTGACCCCTGGTCGAAGCCAGCAAGGGTTTCGCATGCATTGATACGTCTTTAAAAATTGTCTCTCCTCTCGCGGCCCGGTAGCCCTGTCTTCGGGTCGCGTTTTTCGTTACGGGCGCCCCGATAAAGTTAAATTAGGAAAAAAAGCACTGGCGTAGTCCTTTCGTGCAAGAGGCGGCAATATCCCCCCCAAAAAAAAGAGCGAGCTCATCTCCTCTTGAGAAACGAGCCCGCCTTCACTACCAGGTCAGGTGGTGAAAACCTGCCTTCCTGGAAAAGAATTACGAACCTGAAGCCTTATCCTTGATTTCCGGTTTGCTCACCTCCTCGAAATAAGGCTGAAACACGTCCTCGTTGAGACGAAGCATAAGGCCTTCGCAGGCTATGCAAATGGCCGTATGGTCGTCCAAGCCAGCCACACGTTGGTCTTGGCTTCCACAATCCACACATTGATACTCGTACAATGGCATAATCTCTCCCCCCTACGCTGTTGTATATTATATGCAATAACCATGCCCCCTTCATTAATCAAGACCCTGTGGCTTTTTTCTCAAATTTTTAACATTCTGATAATAAACCATAAAATGCACAAGCATGGGGCGAGGAGAGGCTGAAAATAATATATATAAGAAAAACAATATGGTTGAACTAAGTTATTGGTTTTGCTGGGCTTATCCCAGGCTGAACCAAGTTCGTTGAAAAATTTTTTTGTGAAATTTATTCTTAATGCTTGTGAGTATTAGGTCGGGCCAAGTTCGAAAAAGTGTCAAAACCTCGACAGACACTGTCAGGTTTGTTGTCATTGAGAGCTAATTTCTTGATAATATGGCTAAATTAGTTAAGCAGGCTTGGGTCGCAAAGCCGGCGGCCAGGCTTGAGGAGGGCGGAAAAGACTTTATGAACAAAAGGTCGAATGGGTAATTTTGTTCCATCCCTGGGGATAAATGCCCCGCTTTTGTCTGCTCGGTTAATCTATTTATAACGTCGACTAATCTCCGGCGGCTTAATCCCTAGGGTTTCTCTTAAAGCCAGGACCGGGCGGCAGCTTGAATCGCCGACCCCCCGCCGGGCTTCTCCGCAGGGTGTCCCCGCATGCCTGCCTCCTGGCCGGGGTTTGGCCGGGGGCCCATGGTAAAACCCGTTTTATTATTCTGAGTGAAGGGGAGGGTCTCAACTCCCGGGCAGCGCCAAGATATAATTCTGCACCTCTAATTCCCCTAGAGGTTTTTCAGGCATCTTCGGCGCAACTCCCCCTTTTTTCCAGATGGCGTGAGGGCACTTAAATGTGGCATTAACGCCACGGGGTTGGGAGGGTTTGTGGTTTTTCTGCCAAGGGAGACGCCAGCCTCATTTTGTGCCAAAAAATATAATAGCAATATCATATACTTGCCTATGCAAAATTGTGGAAACGGGTGGTATGACCCTTGCAGAATCCCGGGGCGGGGGAGAACATGATCTGGCAAAAGACCATCGCACATCCAATTAAGATCACGGGCATCGGTTTACACTCCGGGCAACCGGTAACCATGTCCATGTATCCTGCTACTGCCAATCAGGGCCTCAAGTTCATCCGCACCGACTTGCCTGACCGGCCCCAGGTGCGGGCTCATTTCAGCCGGGTAGTGGACACGACCCGGGCCACGACGTTGGGGGAGGGCCCGGCCACCCTGGCCACGGTGGAACACCTGCTCGCCGCTTTTTATGGGATGGGCATCGACAACGCCGTTATTGAAGTGAACGGCCCGGAAATCCCCATCATGGACGGCAGCGCCAAGCCTTTCGTCGACCTGCTGACGGAGGCGGGCTCCACCTCCCTGCCCTGGCCCAAGGCCTACCTGGTGGTGCACAAGCAGGTGGAACTGTCCAATGGCGACGGCTGGATCCGGGTGGTGCCGGGTAAGCCTCGCATCATGTACGCCATCGATTTTCCCCACCCGCTGATCAGGCGGCAGCGTTACACCGTGACCTGGGACAGCGACCACTTCCGCCGGGAGATTGCCGCGGCCCGGACCTTCGGGTTTTTAAAAGAAGTCCAGTTCCTGCAATCCCGGGGACTGGCCAGGGGAGGCTCCCTGGATAATGCCCTGGTCCTGGACGACACCGGCGTCATGAACCCGGGAGGCTTGAGGTACCCTGAAGAATTCGTGCGGCACAAGATCCTGGACGTTCTGGGGGACCTGGCCCTGCTGGGGATGCCTGTTCTGGGACGCCTGGAGGTAAGCCGCGGCAGTCACGAACTCCATCAACAGTTCGTGCAGCACCTTATCGACCAGGAAAACTGCTGGCGCCTGTGGGTGCCGCCTCTCCACAACCGGGCCCCGCGGCGCGCCTTCGAGCCGGCCTCTTTCTGGCAGGGGGCTCCGGCCTAATTACTTTGCCTTCTTCCGCGACGCCCCCTGTACTATTCGGGGGAGTATTCAGGGGGCGTTTTTTTATATGTCTTGCCTTTGCTAAGGAAACCGCGCACCAATCTGCAGGACCTGCACCATCCCACGAAAGCAAGCTGCTCCTTGGACGTAAAGTAATTACTTTGCCTCTGAAGTAATTACTTTACCCACCAGGTGCTCCTCTTTGACCTCCTGGAAACGGACCTGGACCCGCCGGTTCCGCCACGCCGCCGGGCCCGGCAGGATCACCCTGGCGTAATTGGCGGCCAGACCGTTGAGCCACCCGGGCCGCCCCTTAACCTGACCCTCCACCAGCACCTCGCCCACCCTGCCGACCTGAGCCTGGTGAAATGCCGCCTTTTTAGCCTGGCCTAGATCTCGCATAACCTGGGCTCGAAGCACAACCTCCTTTCCAGGGAGGGGGGGTAAACCGCAGGCCGGGGTGCCGGGCCGGGGGGAAAAAGGGAAGACGTGCAGGTAGGCCACCGGCAGGGCCTCCACCAGGGCCCGGGTGGCCTCGAAGTCGGCGGCGGTCTCCCGGGGATAGCCCACCAGGACGTCCAGTCCCAGGGCGGCTTCGGGGAAGAGCCGGTGCAGTTCCATGACCAGGTCCCGGAAGTCCCCGGGTTGGTAAGGGCGCCCCATGTCCCTCAGAACCGCCCCGGACCCGCTTTGCAGGGGCAGATGGAAGTGCGGGCAGAGATGGGGCAAGGTTGCCAGGGTACGCAGGAGTTCATGGCTGATCTCCTGGGGTTCAAGGGAGCTGAGGCGCCAGCGGAAGGGCCAGTCGTGGCGGGATAGCTGCACCAGGAGGCGGGCGAGGTTTTCCCCGGCACCGAAATCCCTGCCGTATTGGCCGAGATCGATGCCGGTGAGGACCACTTCCTCAAAACCGCTGGCCGCCAGGGTCTCAAGGGATGACTGCACGGCCGCCCAGGGGAGGCTGCGGCCAGGGCCCCGGACCGCGGGCACAATGCAATAGCTGCAGGCGTGGCTGCAACCGTCCTGGATTTTGAGCCAGGCCCGGGTATGGCCCGGAAAGCGGCGGACCTGGCAGGCCTGAAAGGGTTCCAGGGCCTCAAACCCTGCCACCCGAACCTGGGGACCGGGAGGCTCACATCGGGTAGGCACCATCTCTGCCAGCCCGGCCTTCTCCCGGTTGCCGAAGACCCTGGCCACCCCGGGAAGCAAGACCAGCGTCTCCGGGGAACGCTGGGCGTAACAGCCGGTGACCCAAAACTCCGCCCGGGGATATTGCCGGGCCAGCCGGCGCATGGTCTGGCGGGCCTGCTGGTCGGCCCGGGCGGTCACTGTGCAGGTGTTGACCAGGATAAGGTCCGGAGCGGCCTGGGAGGGCCGGGAAGAAAAGCCCGCGTCCGCCAACACCTCGGACATCCACGCCGACTCGTACTGATTGACTTTGCACCCGAAGGTGACCACCTGAAAATTTGGCATAATTTGTGGGCAGGGCTGTATCCGGCTCAGGGGAAGAAGGGGCGCATGAGCGGGGGATTCTGAGCCTCTCCTTATACTTTTTTCTACTTGAGCGGCGCCTCGATCCAGGCGCCGCCCAGGAGGCAGTCGCCGGCATATACGGCCACGGCCTGACCGGGGGTCACCGCCGCCTGGGGGCTGGCAAAGATTACCTCCACCCGGTCGCCGGGTTGACGCCTTAAAACGGCCTCAACCCCACGGTGCCGGTAACGGATCACCGCGGTCACCGCCAAGTCGCCTGCCGGGGGGTCAATAAGCCAGTTCATGTTCCGGGCTCTTAAGCCCTGGGCGTAGAGTTCCTTTTTGGGGCCGATTATCACCCGGTTAAATTCCGGCTGGATCTGCACCACGTAATAGGGCTCCCGGGCCGGGGTACGGAGCCCCCGGCGCTGGCCCACGGTGTAGTTCTCCACGCCCCGGTGCCGGCCCAGGACCCGGCCCTGGCTGTCCACCAGGTCTCCCGAACTGCCCCCGCCTCCCCGGCGGGCCCGGACAAATTCCTGGTAGCCCCCCCGGGGAATGAAGCAAATGTCCTGACTTTCCTGGCCTCTGGCCTCGGCAGGCAGCCCCAACTGCCCAAACTGCGCCCGCACCTGGGTTTTGGTCAGGTCGCCCAGGGGGAAAAGCAGATGGGGCAGCAGCCGCCGGGGAATCTGGCAGAGAAAGTAGGACTGGTCCTTGTCCGCATCCGCCCCCCGGAAAAGACGCAGGGCGCCGTCCGGCCCGGGACCAAGGCGCACATAATGACCGGTGGCCAAGTGGGTGGCACCCCGGGCCTTGACCTGCTCCCACAGGACCCCGAATTTAATGGCCTGGTTGCAGCGGACGCAGGGGTTGGGAGTGTGGCCTTTGAGATACTGGTCCGCAAAATAATCCACCACCAGGCGGGCAAACTCCTTCCGGAGGTCCAGGTTCTCGCAGGGAATGTCGAGATGCGCCGCCAGGACCGGCAAGTTGGAGGGTATGCCGGGGTCCTCGCCCAGGCGCATATGCACGCCCCACAAGGCCATCCCCTGCCGGCGGAGGAGCACTGCCGCCATCGTGCTGTCGATGCCGCCGCTCAAGGCCGCGGCCACTTTTATACTTTTTCCCTGGGGCATATATCTAAAAAATCTAAGCAACTTTAAGTTTAGTATATAATTCTGCAACATTTTGGGGAATCCCCAGGAGTCACTCCTCCCAGGCCCCTGGCATCGTTCAGGTACTTGAACATATTTTGGGGGAAATTTAACTTAGTTGTTCAGGTAATTAATCAATCAATAAGAAGCAGGGGAAGCCCAGGAAGGAAACGGCCACCCCGGGACGGCCATCTTCTTGGGAAGCCGCTTCCAGGCGCACCACTTCTGCATGAGCTTGAATATGGGCGTCGTCCTGGTGACACAAGGAGGCGAGGGGAGTGGTGATAATGAGGGTGAGGGTGTGGCCCGGCAAAAGGGGGAAGGGCTCCAGAGACTGGAAATAGACGCCGCTTAAACTAAAGTCCCGCAGTACACCCTGGCCGTGATAGAGTTCACCGGTCTTAGGGTTACAGGCGATATACTCCACCGGCAGCGTCACCAGCAGGCGCTGGAAACGGCGTCTGTCCGCGTCAAAATCCAAGGAGGGGCCCCTTTCAGAGCGTTGGAGAGGGATATGCCTCTTCCCTCTGCACTCCTTGTGCCAGATACGGGATGATACCGGCGGCGAGGGCAAAACCGCGGAGAGATAATCCTTGACGGGACCCGGGGCGTATTCTACGATGAGAAAAAATCTGCGGTTTTAAAAGGCGAAGAAACCACCATGAGTATCGTGGTTGCCATCATCAATCAAAAGGGCGGCACCGGCAAGACCACCACCACTATTAATCTGGGGGCCTGCCTGGCTTACCGGGGCTATCAGACCCTTTTGGTGGACCTGGACCCCCAGGCCCACACCACCATCGGCATCGGCGCGGACCCGGACACCTTTGAGGAGTCCATGGCCGAAGTCATGAGCGTCCCCAAAAAGCACATTACCGAGGTGGCCCTGCCCACCTACATCCCGGGGCTTTTCTTGGCCCCCGCCCACATCCGCCTGGCCAGGGCCGCGGAAGTGGCCTACACCCGGGTTTTCAGGGAAGCCATCCTGGCCCAATCCTTAAGCGACGCCGACTATGACTTCGCCATCATCGATTGCCCGCCGTCGCTGGGGGTGCTCACCACCAATTCCCTCTATGCCTGTGATCTCATCGTCATTCCCTGCCAGATTTCCCGGTACTCCCTGGACGGCCTGGCCGACCTCCTCACCACCGTGGAGACGGTGAAGGGCCTGGACCCGGAGCGCCTCTTCCAGGAAGATCTCTTCCGCATCCTTCTCACCATGTTCGACCGGCGCAACCGGGTCACCAACGAGTATATTCTGGAGCAGCTCAAGCCTTACCGGGACCAGACTTTCACCACGCTGGTGATGAAAAACGAGTCCCTGAACCAGGCCCAAATCGCCCAGAAGGCCATCTTTGACTTTGACCCCAAGAGCTCGGGGGCGCTGGACTATCAACAACTCACCGAAGAATTTCTGGAATTATGTCGAAAAAGAAACTGCTTACCGGAAAGAAAACCAAGCTTGCAAAGCTCCCTCTGACCGAGGCCCTTTCCCGGCACATGGAGGAAACGGCGCCCGACCCGCCGCCGGCCGCCCCCAGGGTGGAGAGCCTGCAGCCCGCCTTTTCCTGGGAAAGTTTGGAAGAAGGCGCCGCCGGTCTTCTCGCGCAGGCTTACGCCCTGATGGTCCAGGACCTCCTGAACCTCAAAAACGACATTCCCTGGACCAGTGAAGAAGTCATCTCCGCAGTGGCAATCCAACCCTCCCCCAATCTCCCGGCCCGCCAGGTTAAGCAAGCCCTGCGGCAAGCCAAGGACGACCTTTCCGACCTCTACCGCATCCTCTCCAACTGACTGACGAAAAAAAAGCCAGGGACGGTTAGATCCCTGGCAAAGAATACTTTTTAGTGATGCAGTGCCGGCATTGTGGGATGCCATATTCAAGCTGGGGCGGCTGACCCACAAGGCTTATGGTGCCCGGCCCCTATTTCATGGGCGGCGGTGAAGTAGGTGACGGGGGAAGCGCATCAATCTTTGGCTGCAGCTTGGCAATGTTATCCTGGACGATGGGTGCAATGGTACTATTGGCGCCCATTTCTTTTGTCGGTTTCACGGCGGTGCAGAGACCGGCCACAAAGCAAGTCTGGGCTACCTTTTGCAAGTATTCGTTGGCGTGAGCGGTAGCCTGCTGCAAGAACGCCATGGCTTCCCGGTAGTGGCCCTTCTGTTCCTCGATGGCCGCCAGGTTGTTCAGGGCAAAGGGGTTGTTCAAGTCAACTTTCAGGACCTCTTTGAATTTCTCGGCCGCGAGGTCGTATTTGCCCGCTTGGGTCAAATCAAACCCATCGTTAAGAGGACCATAAATTGAAGCAGGGAAGGGACCCGACCCCCACGTTGTTAATTGGGCCACAACCGGAACTGCCAGCAGCAGGCAAAGGCCCAACGCCAATACCAGATTAGTTGCCGAACGCACTTGACGCATAGATTCGCTCCTTTTTGTGCAGTGTCGAGATAGATGCCGCCCCTATATTGCTATCTTATAATCATTCTTGCACTACTTTGCCACGATGTAATGAGGTTTTTTTTTTGAGTCTCGGCAGGCTCGTTACCGTGAGAAGCTGACGTAACGCGGCTGAGCGATATAAAATATTTTTTTGGGGGGGATTATTCCGACAGGAGCCAGACCGCGGCCACGGCCAGGACCAGGCCGATCAACTGGCGGGGACTGAGACTCTCCCGGAGAAAAATCCAGCTTAAGGCCACGGTGACCACGGGGTAGAGGGAAGTAAGGGGGACCACCACCGAGGCGGCCCCGCCATGGAGGGCCCGGAAAAAGAAGTAGAGGCCAAAGCCCGTGGACAGGCCGGCGGCCACCGCCGCGGCCCAGCCCCAGGGCTGCCAGGGGATTTTGCCGCCGGTTTCAAATAACAAAATGGCCAGTACCGGCAAATACCCCACCATGCCCAGGAGGTAAGCCCCCTCCGGGCCCAGCTGCTGGGCGGCCACCTTGGTAAATACTCCCCACAGCCCCCACAACCCCAGGGCCACAAGCGACAGAGCCAGCCAGGATGTCACGGGCGCTCCTTTCCTTGCCTGATCAGGCGATTTTCTTTAAATATGTTAATTTATAAAAGAGTGCAAGGCGGCCCGCGAGAGATCGGGCTGACCCGGCCAAGAAAAGCGAGGAGGCGGCATCGTGCACATCATGGGTCACCGGGGGGCCCCGGCTGACGAGCCGGAAAATACGCTGCGCAGTATCCGGAGGGCGCTCACCATGGGGGTGGACGCGGTGGAGATCGATGTCCAGCTCACCAAAGACGGCGAGTTGGCCGTGATCCACGACGGCACGGTGGACCGCACCACCAACGGCAAGGCGCAGTGAAAGATTTTACCCTGGCGGAATTGAAGGGTCTCGATGCCGGCCAGGGGGAGGCCATCCCGTCATTGGCCGAGGTGGCCTCAGCCGTGGCCGGGAAGGCCCACCTGGTGATAGAACTGAAAGAACCGGGGACCGCCCCGGCCTTGTTGCACTTCATCAAGAGCCAGGGGATTTTTCAGGAGACCCACGTCATCTCCTTTTGGCATCAGGCCGTGAAAGCCATGAAGGAACAGGAGCCCCGCCTGCAGACCGGAGTTTTGCTGGTGGGGTCTCCCGCCGACCCTGCCGGGCTGGCCCGGGCGGCCCGGGCCGACGCCCTGGTGCTCCATTATGCCTATGTCACCCCGGACCTGGTGCAGGCGGCTCATGCCGCGGGACTCCTGGTCTACGTCTGGAACATCGACGACGTGGAGACCGTCAAGCCCTACCTGGCCATGCACCTGGACGGCATCGGCAGCAACCGCCCGGACATCCTGGTAGAATACCTCAAGGGTCTGAAATAAACTGCAAAAGACGCCCATCCCGGCCGGTCGGGTTTGATGATCAAGCAGGGATTGAGCCACTCACATAATTCGGAGCGTATATGGCCAAGACACTGGTAGAGCAGGTAATGGAGGAGCACCTGGTTTCGGGGGATCTGGTCCCCGGGGCGGAGGTGGCTCTCAGGATTGACCACACCTTGACCCAGGACGCCACGGGGACGCTGGCTTATCTCGAGTTTGAGGCCATGGGCGTGGACCGGGCCCGGCCGGCGGTGGCAGTGAGCTACGTGGATCACAATCTCCTGCAATCCGATTTCCGCAACGCCGATGACCACCGTTATCTGAGGAGCATCGCGGCGCACTATGGACTGTACTTTTCCCCGGCCGGCAACGGCATCTGCCACCAGGTGCACCTGGAGCGCTTCAGCGCCCCGGGAAGGACGCTGGTGGGCTCGGACAGCCACACCCCCACCGCCGGGGGGGCGGGCATGCTGGCCTTCGGCGCCGGCGGCCTGGACGTCGCCCTGGCCCTGGCCGGCCAGCCCTTCTACCTGGTCATGCCCGAGGTCCTGGGGATCACCCTCACCGGGCGCTTCCCTGCCTGGGTGTCCGCCAAGGACGTGATCCTGGAACTCCTGCGCCGCCTCACCGTCAAGGGGGGCTACGGCAAAATCCTGGAGTATTCCGGGCCGGCCCTGGCCCACCTGTCCGTCCCTGAGCGGGCCACCATCACCAACATGGGGGCGGAGCTGGGGGCCACCACCTCCATCTTCCCGTCGGATGCCCTCACCAGGAAATTCCTGGCCCTGCAAGGCCGGGAGGATGACTGGCGTCCCCTCAGGGTCTCGGGGCAGCCCCGGTATGCCGGCATTGAGGAAGTGAATCTCGCCGAACTGGAGCCCCTCATCGCCTGCCCCAGTTCCCCCGACAAGGTGGTGCCGGTGCGGGAGGTGGAGGGTCTCCCGGTGGAGCAGGTGCTCATCGGCTCCTGCGCCAACTCCTCCTGGCGGGACCTCATGGTAGTCTCGAGGGCCCTCACCGGCCGGCAGGTCCACCCCCGGGTGAGCCTGGAAATCAATCCCGGCTCGAGGCAGGTCCTGGAAAACCTGGCCCTGGCCGGGGGGCTTTTGCCCCTCCTCGCGGCCGGGGCGCGGATTATGCCGCCGGGGTGCTGGGGCTGCATCGGCATGGGCCAGGCCCCGGCCACCGGCGCGGTGAGCGTGCGCACCTTTACCAGGAATTTCCCGGGACGCAGCGGCACCAAAGACGACCAGGTCTATCTCGCCACCCCCGAGACCGCCGCGGCCGCGGCCGTTTTCGGGGAGGTGGCCGACCCCCGCCGCCTGGGGACCTATCCCCGTATCAACCAGCCCCGCTATTACCTGGTGAACGGGCGCCAGGTGGTACCGCCGCCGCCGCCCGAGGAGGCCGTGGAGGTGGTGCGGGGCCCCAACATCGTGCCCTTTCCCCAACTCTCGCCCCTCCCCGATACCTGGCGGGGAAAAATCTGGCTCAAGACCGGGGACAACGTCACCACCGACGATATCATGCCGGCGGGGAGCCAGATACTGCCCTTGCGGAGCAACCTGCCGGCCATCAGCCGCTACGCCTTCTCCCGCCTCGACGCCAATTTCGTGGCCCGTGTTCAGGAAGAGGCGGCCGAGGGCCTGGAAGGGGCCGTGGTGGGGGGCGAGAATTACGGCCAGGGCTCTTCCCGGGAACATGCGGCGCTGGCCCCCCGCTTCCTGGGCGTCCGGGTGAAGCTGGTGAAAAGTTTTGCCCGCATCCACCTGGCCAACCTGATCAATTTCGGCATTGTGCCCCTGGTCTTCGAGAACCCCGGGGACTACCACACCCTCCAGGAGGACCAAACGGTGGAACTGCCGGAGGTGCGGGAGCGCCTGCTGCGGGGGGACGAGCGCCTGCCCCTCAACGTCCTGGGGCCGGAGGGACAAAAAGAGCAGGAAATCTGGGTAAAGGCCGGTCTCTCGGAACGGCAGCGGCGCATGCTGGCGCTGGGGGGCGCCCTGAATCTGGCCAGGGCGAAGTAGGGGAAGCAGGAAGTAAATGATAAGTGTTTGCGGGGGGAGGGCCAGGGACTTCATCCCTGCCCTCCCCCCGCACCCCCCACCCAACCCGTGTACATGGGAGCACAGGCATCCTGCCTGTGCAGGAAAATGCAGGGGCGGCACCCCCCTGCGGATTGGAACAGGCGGCTTAAGGGGAGGGCAGGGACCTCAGGTCTTTGGCCCTCTGTACATTGACCCTACGACAATTTTTATCATCGTGAAGCCGGGGAAGAGGGGCCCACACCCTCTCTTCCCCGGTTTTTTTTGGAGATCGGGCGGCAACCGTGCCGGCAGCGGGCTTAAAAAAAATCATTAAAAATTTTTCTGAGGTTAACAAACAGCCGATATGGATTGTCAAATACTAATAAGGCGACCAGGCAAAGCTGGCCCGCCAAATTTTCCAGAATTATCGGAACGTTCCTGCTCTGAAAACCCGGACTCAGGGGCCTTAAACTGCATGCGGGGGTTTGAACTCGATGCCCCGGATGAGCACCACCGGTACCTTGGAATTAGACACGACCCGGTCAGCGGTGCTGCCCATCATGTACCACCTCGCCCCTGCCGTGGGTGGTCATGCAAATGAGATCCATCATTGTGGTCCCGGGCATAACCGACAATTTCCCGGGCCGGCACGCCTTCAACACAGATCCAGTTGACGCTGACGCCCTGGGTCTGGAGGTTCTGGGCCGCCTGGGAAAGAAAGGTTTCGCAGATCCCTTTTTCCGTGAGCCGGGGCGTTCTCGATAACCTGGGGGGAGGCTTCCCCGCACCCCGGAGCCCTCGGTGTGGCAGGCATGAATCAGGGTTACTTGAGAGTTGAACTTTTTCGCCAATTCCACCGCCAGCGGGGAGAACCTTCTCTGCCAGTTCGGAGCCGTCCAGCGGGACTAAAATTTTTTCAAACATGCCATCCTCCTGAAAGGTGAATCGTGATTGCCTCGGGATGCGCCCAATGAAACCTGTGCCTAAAAGGTAAGCGCAATCTTCACAAAGTCAACAAATCCGTAAAATTAAATAAAATTATGAATCGTCCGAAGGTGAACTTTCAGGAGGGCTTTCGGAAGGATTGCCGGGACGGTAGAGGCTGCGGCCCAGGCCTTTAAGATGGCTGGTGAAATCTCCCTGGGCGGGGTCGGTGTCGAGGTGGTGCAGGGCCATTTGCAGTTTGGCGTCGGTTTCGTCGAGGTAGTACACCAGGATGGCTTCGGGGGTCATGGGCAATTTGGGAGAGCCCAGTTCCACGGCGCCATGATGGGCGATGATGATGTGCTCGAGGGACATGAGCAACTGCTCGTCGGGGAACCCCATGGCCAGGGCTTCTTCCCGGACCATGTTCCAGCCCAGGACGATATGCCCGAGCAGTTGCCCGGGGGTCGTGCGCTGGGGACACGGGGGGCCGGTATATTCCTTGATTTTCCCCAGGTCGTGGAGAATGGCGCCGGCCAGCACCAGGCCGGGGTTGAGGCTGGGATAGACCTCGAGGGCGAGCCGGGCGTGTCTGGCCACCGACCAGGTGTGCTCCAGGAGCCCGCCGGCATAGGCATGATGATAAAAAACCGCGCCGGGCCAGTCGAGGAACTGTGTTTCATATTTATGAAGGATAGCCTGGACCAGGCCTTTAAGGGGGGCAGGGATTTGATGCTCCACCAGTTCCAGGAGATCCCGCCACATGGCCTCGCGGTCATGGGGGGCGGCGGTGATGAGAAGGTCCGGGTCAAATTCCTCCAGGGCTTTGCCTCTGGTCTTGAGGCGGGCCACGGTGTCGATGAAGTCGAGGTTGAGCTGGGTGAGGCCCTGGTAGGCTTCCACCACCCCGGTGACCGCGACAAAATCGCAGACCGCCAGGGGGCCGGAGCATTTCTGCAAAACCTCGTCCCAAACCTTGCCTTTGATGGCGCCGCTGCGGTCGGCCAGTTCCACATCCAGGAAAGGTTTGCCCCCTTTGGTGCGGCGGCATTCCACCCGGCGCAGGAGGAAGAACTGCTTGAGGGCATCGCCCTCTTCTAAATCACTGATGAATCGATGCGGCAAGGGCAGGCTCCTGTCTTTTGCTGCCGGCATCATACGGTTAAAAAGCCGCCTGGTCAAGAATCAAGGCCAGGGGGTGCTTGACATGGAAGAAATTGTAATTATTTTATTTTTACGCAATTTTACAAATATTTTAACTTGACAAAGAAACCACACAGGGTAAACTGACTCTTTTAATTTTCACTGCTGTGAAAATGCCAGCAAGGTGCATATAACCATGGAAAAAGAATACTTTAAAAAATATCTGGAATTTAACGGCAATGAATCCCTCTTGCCCTACGACCAGTTTCCCCTGCTGACTCCAGGGGATGAAGGGGAAAATCTCAACATGAGGGAAACCTTCACCCCTGCCGCCGACGGGGAACTGGAAGTCACCGATCAGCTGCACGCCGGCCCCTTCGCCGGGGACGAGGCTTCCGAAGCGGAGATGGAAGACACCCTCGAAACCGACGAGATCCCCGAACACGAAGGGCTGGTGGCGGCCTACTTCCGGGAAATGTTGCGGTATGCCATCCTGTCGCCGGAGGAAGAACGGGAACTGGGGCGCATCATCAAGCACGGTCAGGAAGCTGTCCTGGAGCTGGTGCTGAACGACACCACCGACCTGGAAGAAATGAAGTTCCTCCAGAAAAAGGTGAAACACTGGTTTTCCACCCCGGAGAAAAGCGCCCAGGCCAAAGAGAAGCTCTTCCGCCTGATTCACCAGACCATTCAGCGCATCCTCAGGCAGAGCCCGAAGCAGCGGGAGATCAAGGAGCTTCTGGCCCGCATCAAGGCCACCGAGGCGGAAGTGAACCAGGCCCGGGACAAGATGATCAAGGCCAACCTGCGCCTGGTGGTGAGCATTGCCAAAAAATACCTGCACCGGGGCCTGACCTTCTCCGACCTCATTCAGGAAGGGAACCTGGGCCTCATGAAGGCAGTCACCCGTTACGACTACACCACCGGCTACCGGCTGAGCACCTTCGCCTCCTGGTGGATCCGCCAGACCATCACCCGGGCCATCTACGACAAGACCCGGACCATCCGGATCCCGGTGCACCTGCAGGAGATCCGCAACCGCTGCTACCGTGCTTTTTACGACCTCCTCAAGGAACTGGGCCGGGAGCCCAACCTGAAGGAGATCGCCGAGCGCTCGGGGGTGCCGGAAGATAAGATTCTCATGGTGACGAACCTCTCGGACGAGCTCATCAGCCTCGAGACGCCGGTGGGCGATGAAGGGGACCGGCTGGGGGATTTCATCCGCAACGACAAAGCCGTCTCCCCCTACGAGGACATCCTGGAATCGGAGCTCACGGACAAAACTTCCTTTATCCTCAACACCCTGACCCAGCGGGAGGAGAGGATCATGAAGATGCGCTTCGGCATCGGGGACGAAGTAGAGCACACCCTGGAGGAAATCGGGCGGGCCTTCAAGGTCTCCCGGGAGCGCATCCGCCAGATCGAAAAGAAGGCCTTAAAGCGCCTGAAGCACCCGACCCGCAAAGCGGCCCTGGAGGACTTCCTGGAATAGACAGCCGGGTTCCCGGGGGAGCCCTGACCCGCACGAGGAGCGAGCATGGCAAAGCAGAATCAGGAGAAACTGGATGAAGTGAAAGAGCGACTCCTGGGGCAGAAGCAGCGTCTCTGGCTGGAGGTCAAAGACCGGCTTAAGAGCAGCATCGGCGACGGCTATCAGGAGATGCTGTCCACCGCCCGTGATGAAGAGGACCAGGCTTCGGTAAGTCTGCTGGCGGAGACTTCGCTCACACTCCTGGGACCAAAACGCCAGGAACTGGAGGCCATCGAGGAGGCCTTGAGCCGCCTGGATCTGGGCACCTATGGCCTGTGCGAATCCTGCGGCCAGCCCATCGAGCCCCGGCGCCTGGAGGTTATGCCGGAAACCCCCTTCTGCCGGAACTGCATGTCCCAGAAGGAAAAGCTCGCCAAGGCTGCCGCCGCCCGCTAACGGCCGGCCCAGCACCTTAACACCGCTTGCCGGGCGGGGGGAAAATCCCCCGCCTTTTTTTTTGCCATCTACCTCCCCCATGGCATCCGCACCCCCGGGTTGATTCTCCTGAACTCCCTCCTTACCGTAAGCATAGAAAAATTTTACTGGGAGGCAGTCATGCGAAAGATAATGGTAGGTATGGTGGCGGTCCTGCTACTGTGGAGCGCCGGCTTGGTCATGGCCCAGCAGGAGTCCCAGACGACACCGACGGCCCAGACGCAGCCGCAGACCGGCATGATGGACAGCGAGGGCATGCCGCAGATGATGAAGCAAATGACCGACAACATGCAGCGGGTGCAGCAGGTTTTGGCTTCTGGCAAATTAGGCGCGGCGGACATGAAAAAGATGCAGGATATGTTTAACCAGATGCAGGTCATATTAGACCAGATGGGCCGGCTGCACATGATGCACATGATGCACCCGGGCCAGAAGTGCTGCCAGATGAAGGCCTGCCCCATGATGAAAGAGATGGGGTCGGCGCAGCCCCAGACACCGCAGACACCGCCGGAAGCAACGAAACCGCCCGAGACCCAGCCGGAAAAGAAATAGAAAAACAGGCGGGGGCGGTACGGCAGATTCTGGGAAGAGGGCCAGGGACCTGAGGTTCCTGCCCTCCTCCGCTTAGCTTTGATGGGCTGGCTGGGCCGCTTCGCTTGGACTTGCGGATAATTGGAGCACCAGGTCTTTGAGGGTCAGGGTGTCCCAGGGCGAGGGGCCGGGTCCCGCCGCCAGACGCCGCAGCATCTCCACCAGGGCCGGTTCCCCGGTCATCACCTGGGACAGCGCCCCCACCCGGGCCTGGCGCAGCGCCTTGAGGATGCTCCCCACCGTCATTTCATCGAGAGGCATGGCCGGGACATAGCGGGGGGAGGCGTTTTGGTGAGCCGGGGAGATTTCATGCACCAGGTTCAGGTCCTTGAGCGCGGCCGCGACCTTGGCAGCCAGCTGATCGCGGCTGCTGATCGTCTGCCCCAGGTCCTGCAGGCTCATGGGGTCTTCCCGGTGCAGGAAGCGGTCTGAAATGGCCACCAGGGCGGCCAGGGCCATGTACTCGTCCACGGGATCCCGAACGGCGGCCGGCAGCCGGGATTGTGCCGTCAGCTGTCTCAGGTTCTGGCGGGCGTAGGTCACCTCGTTGCCGAACAGCACGATGAGCCAGCTCCAGTACAGCCATAGGGTGAAAAACAGCAGGTGATATACCACGCCGTAAATGGCGTTGTAGTAGGAAGCCTTGGAGTGGGCCCAGGCCAGGAGAATCTGGGCCCCCTCCCAGAAAAAGGCGCCCACCAGCCCGCCGATGAGGGCCGAAAAAAAGTTCACCCGGGTATTGGGCATCACCAGGTAGATGAAGGTGAAGGCCAGCCAGAAAATGATCAGGGAGAAAATGCCGGAACTGGTGGCCAACATGGCCCCGGGCAGGTATTTGGCCAGCAGCGGCGAAATATAGGGGTGGCTCAGGATATTGGTGGTGATGGAGACGGCCACGGCCATGAGCAGGGGAAAGATCAGGAAAATGCTCAGGTAATCGCTCAGCTTGCGCCGCCAGGGCCGGGTGCGGCCCACCTGCCAGGTGTCGTTGAAGGCCCACTCGATGTTGGTCATCAGCATGATCAGGTCGGCCAGCAGAATCACGATGCCGAAAACCCCGAGAGAGGCCACCTGGGTACTCTCGATATAGTGCAGGATTTGCAAACCAAACTCTTTGGAGCCGGGGGCCAGGTTCTCCAGGAGGGGTTCGGCCAGGAGGCGCTGGATGCCGAGGCTTTTCAGGATGGCAAAAAGCAGGGCCATGATAGGGATCATGGCCAGGCCGGTGAGATAGGCCAGGGCCGAGGCCCTGATCAGCGAGCGGTTGACGATGAGCCCTCGGATTGACAAGACCAGGACCCGAAAGCTCCGCTGGAGGAAGCCTTTCAGCCCCCGGGCGTCCCCCTGCCAGAGACCCCCCGTATAGTAGGTGCAGAGTCTGGTGTAGCAGGCCTGGAAGCCGAGGCGGGGATCAAGTACAGACATAGTTGTCGCGGCCTCCTAGTGCACCGCTTGCAGCCCCGTGACCCGGGGGTCGTTTGGTTTGACGGTGGTGTTAAGGGCCTTGCCGGTGTTCCTCCCGAATTGCTCGAAGGCCGCCACCAGCAGGGGGTTCAAAATCTCCCTGAGGTCCGAGGAGGCGCCGGTGCTGTGGACTTCCCCCACCCAGACGGTCCGGGACTGACCCGTGTCGCGGTAATATTTCCCCTCCACCACGGTCAGGCGCAGCCAGCGGTCGTAAAGGGCCTGGGTCCCCGTGTAGAAGGGGCCGCAGCCGGGCCAATAGATCCCCGTGGAGATGCCCCGGCCGCAGTAACCGGGGCCGAAACCCCAGCCGACCCCCCAGGCGGGGCCGGTGGTGGCCACGGTCTGGGGGGTCCCCATGCCGTAAGCGAAAGACAGGTAGTAGTCGGCCTTGTCGTAGGGCACCAGGACATAGCCGTTTTTGGTGAGGAGGGCTTCGATCTTGCCCTTGATCTCCTTTTCCAGGAGGGGGTTCTGGGCCTTCTGATCCTCGAGGACGAACAGGGAGGCCCCCGGCGTCAGGGCCGGCGCGGCACTCTCCGTGTAGCCGTTCACCTGCACCTGATAGACCCTGGTGGAGGCGCAGCTGGAGACGGCCGCAGATATTATTATCAGCAAAAAAAGCCCGGCTAGTTGTCTCATGGCCTCTGCCCTTTTCGGTGGGACAGCCGCAAGCCCCGGATTACGGCGAAAATTGCTTCAAGATGGCCTTGAACTGGCCCCTGACCGCGTTTAGCGGCGGCAAAACCGGCGGGGGAGGAGGAAGTTCCTCGTCCGTCAGTTTTTTGTGTTTGAAGCGCATGCGGCTGGAGAGCTCCTCCCGTTCCCCGCTGAGCAGCCCCCCGCAAATCGGTTCCCCGCCGCCGTCCATGGCTTCGACCTGGGCGGCGATGAGGCTGAAGTCGAAGGAATTGTTGAACTTCTGGATGTCCTCGTTGAGGAGGTGCAGATGGGTTAGGGTCTTATCGTACGGTTTTTTGACGCTCTGACACCTGGCAGCCAGATCCTGGTAGATGTCCAGGACCCGGTGAAGATACCGGCCCCAGGCGGTGAAGCCCCGGGCGGGGTACTTGCTGAGCAGGCTTTCCCGGGCAGCCGGCGGCAGGTGGCGGAAGTCGTCGTAAAAAGGCCAGTCCGCCAGGGAGAGCAACTGCATAACCCGGTCAATGGCGGCCTCCTGCCCCAGGGCCGCATAAAAAGACGAGAACAGACCGGAGAGAAGCTTACTCTCCTGCCGGTAAGCGGCCACCTGCTCCTCCAGAGCCTGGTGGTCATCCTCCAGTTTGCAGCGTTCGGCAAAGTAATTATCGATGATCTCTTTTTTTATCTGGATCTTGAGGGCGTCCAGGGCCTTATCCAGGTCGTCCATCAGGCACCCCTAGTCCTTGCCGGTTTCCTCGGTATCCTGTGGGGGTGAAGCCATGGGCAGCTGTGTCAGGGACAATTCCAGTTCCTGGCCTTCATCCATCTCCAGGGTCACCGTCTGCCGGATCAGGTTGTAGCGGATGATCTTGCCCTCGCCTTCGGTGACCTTGACCCGTTTGCCGATGCGTGGCAGATGCCGGCGCAGTTCCTGGTAGATGGGGTGTTCGTAGGTGAGGCAGCACATCAGGCGGCCGCAAACCCCGCTGATTTTGCTGGGATTGAGGCTGAGCTGCTGCTCTTTGGCCATGCGGACGCTCACCGGCTCAAAATCCTTCAGAAACGAGGCGCAGCACAATACCGAGCCGCAAATGCCCAGCCCCCCCACCATCTTGGCCCGGTGGCGCACGCCGATCTGCCGCAGCTCGATGCGGGTGCGGAATTCCTGCACCAGGTCCTTGACCAGTTCCCGGAAGTCCACCCGGCCGGGCGCGGTAAAATAAAAAATAATCTTACTGGCGTCGAACAGGCACTCCACCCGCACCAGGTGAATGGGAAGCTGGCGGGCGTCGATGCGCTTCTGGCAGAATTCCATGGCCCGCTGCTCCAGGAGCCGGTTCTTCTCCTCCTGGGTCAGGTCCTCGGGGGTGGCCGGCCGTTCGATCCGGGCGGTGAGTTTGCCGGCCATAAATTCCGTATCCACGCCGGCGTACACGCAGGTCACGGTGCCCAGGGCCAGGATATCGTTGGCGCTGATCACCAGGCGGTCCCCCACCTTGAGCTCCTCAATTTCGGTGAGCGCGGAACAGCTCTTGCTTTCAGCCGTGAGGCGAATTTTAACCAGATTCATAATTTTAATTTTGCCTGTAACCGGAAACCCAGGAGATCCAGGGTCAGTTCCGGGTTGAGATTGGCCCTGAGAAAACGCTGGGCCTCGCTTAAGGCCGCCAGTTTGATCAGCCAGGCGCCCTCCTGGGGCGAGGCGGCCTCGGCCTTGAGGTCGGCCACGCGGTCCTGGTGGGCCAGGAGCCGCTCCGGGGCCTTATGGGACAGCAGCAGCAGGTCCCGGTACCAGAGTTGGCAAAGCAGGATAAAGGTGTCGGTCGCAGCGCTTTTTTTGGCTTCCTGGCGCTTCCTTCTTTTTTTCTTCGGCCTTTTCCTGGTCTTTTTCCTTTTTGGCCAGGCCCTGGGCCCAATCAAGCGCGGTGGTGGAGTTGCCCTGGGAGAGGGCCTGGAGATCGGCGAGGGCCTGCTGGCGCTGCCGGAGAAGCTCCTCGGGGGGCTGAGCCAGGGCCCGGCCCAGGGAGCCGCCGCTCAGGGCCGCCAGCAGCGCCGCCTGGGAGGGGCTGAGGCCCCGGCGAATCAAGTCCTGGGTGATGAGCGGGTAGGGCAGGGGTGTGAAGGCCAGCTTCTGGCAGCGGGAAACCACGGTGGGGAAAAGGTCGGCCTCCACCCCGGCGGTGAGGATGAGAAGATGCTGGGGCGGCGGCTCCTCCAGGGTCTTCAGCAGGGAATTCGCGGCCTCGCCGGTCAAGGCCTCAGTGGGTTTAATCAGGGCGATGCGCCAACCCCCGGCCACGGGAGGGTAGGCGGTGAGGCGGCGAAGTCCCCGGATCTGGTCGATCAAGATCTCAGGGTTGCGGCCTTTGGAGGTGGGCCGGATGACCAGGAAATCGGGGTGGGACCCGCCGGCCAGGCGCTTGCAGGAGGGGCAGAGCCCGCAGGCGTCGCCGTCTTCCCGGAGGCTGGTGCAGTTTAAGGCCCCGGCCAGGGCCGTCGCCACGGCTTCCTTCCCCACCCCCTCGGGCCCCAGGAACAGATAGGCGTGGGCCAGCCGCCCCTGGTTGAGCGCCGCCTTGAGATAGGACAGCACCCGCTCCTGCCCCAGGATATCCCGGAAGAAGAGGGGGGAAGGTTTCGTGGATTGTGGGTTCTTTAGTCATATAGTGGCTTAGGCTATAAGTTATGGCATTAAGCTAAAGTAAGCACTATCAGCATCCTTTTATTTTTTATTGTAGCCGCAGGCTTTAGCCTGCGTCTTGGTAATGTTCACGATCCCCTTTAGCGCTTTAGCGCAAGCTGAAGCTTGCGGCTACAGTTCCTATTTCTTTGAACTTAAACTTGCTAACTGCTGATAGCTCTTTTCTCTATCACTCCCACTCAATCGTCGCCGGGGGCTTGCTGGAGATGTCCAGGACCACCCGGTTGACACCCTTGACTTCGTTGATGAGGCGGTTGCTGAGGTGCGCCAGGAAATCGTGGGGGAGTCTCGTCCAGTCCGCGGTCATGGCGTCCACCGAGTCCACGATCCGGAGGGCCACCACGCTCTCGTAGGTGCGCTCGTCCCCCATCACCCCCACGGTGCGTATTGGCAGGAGCACCGCGAAGGCCTGCCAGACCTGGCGGTAAAATTCGGAGTTCCGTATCTCCTCCATGACGATGGCGTCCGCCTCCCGCAGCACCGCCAGGCGCTCCGGGGTGACCTCCCCCAGGATGCGGATGGCCAGGCCCGGCCCCGGGAAGGGGTGGCGCCAGATGAGGCTGTCCGGCAGCTCCAGTTCCTTCCCCACCTCCCGCACCTCGTCCTTGAAGAGCTCCCGGAGGGGCTCCAGCAATTTGAAGGGCATGGCCCCGGGGAGGCCGCCGACGTTGTGGTGCGTCTTGATGGTGGCCGAGGGCCCCTTGAAGGAGACGCTCTCGATGACGTCGGGGTAGAGGGTCCCCTGGGCCAGGTACTTGACGCCGCCGATCTTCTGGGCCTCGTCGGCAAAGAGGCGGATGAATTCGTAGCCGATGCGCTTGCGCTTCTCCTCCGGGTCCCGGATGCCCTTGAGGAGGTCCAGGAATTCCCGGGTGGCGTCCACGTAAACCAGGTTCAGGTGGTGGTCCCGGAACAGGCGCAGCACCTCCTCGGCCTCGCCCTTGCGGAGCAGGCCGTTGTTGACGAAAACGCAGGTGAGGCGCTCGCCGATGGCCAGGTGGACCAGCATGGCGGTGACCGTGGAGTCGACGCCGCCGGACAGGGCGCAAATGACGCGCTGGTCCGGCCCCACCCGCTCCCGCAGCGCCGCGGTGGTGGCCTCGATGAAGGAGCGCATGGTCCAGACACCCTTGAGGCCGCAGATGCGGAAGAGAAAGTTTTTCAGGACCTCCGTGCCCCTGGGGGTGTGCTGGACTTCGGGGTGGAACTGCACCCCGTAGAGCCGCCGCTGGGCGTCACGGATAGCCCCGGTGGGGCAGGTGTCGCTGCTGCCGATGACCTCGAACCCCGGGGGGGCCTGCTCCACCATGTCGCCGTGGCTCATCCACACGGTCTCGGTGTCGCCCAGGCCGTGGAACAGGTCGTCGCGGTTGCTGATGGTAAAGGCCTTGCGGCCGTATTCCCGGGACTTGGCCGGCACTACCCGGCCCCCCAGCAGGTGGCTCATGAGCTGGATGCCGTAGCAGATGCCCAGGACCGGCACTCCCAGTTCCAGGACCTCCGGGTCGAGGCTCGGGGCATCGGGCTCGTAGACGCTCCGCGGCCCCCCGGAGAGGATGATGCCCTGGGGGGCGAACTGGCGGATCTGCTCCAGGGGCATGAGGTGGGGGTGAATCTCGCAGTAGACCTTGAGTTCCCGCACCCGCCGGGCGATCAGCTGGGTGTACTGGGAGCCGAAATCCAGGATCAGGATTTTCTCCTGATGGGGGTCGTGCTGTGCGGGGGTGGACTCCATAATGGGCAAACTCCTGAAATTGCCTCATTATAGCCGGAAAAACCTCAGGGGGCAATCGTTGTGGAGGGGCGCGGCAAAATCGCCGGGACGAGCCTTACAATCCTAACGGGGTGAGGAAGCGTGCCGTCAAGACCTCCCGGAGCCGTTCAGCCTCATGGTGGTGCTCCGCCACCAGGTCCGCGACTTCGGCTGCGGTGGCCAGCAGCCGGGCCCGGGCCGCGAGGCGCGCCTGTTCCACAACTTCCCAGTCGCCGGCGGTGGCGAGGGTAAAGAAGGCCGGTTCGAGCTCCGGGAGGAGCAGGGGATAAAAACCCGGCTGGAAGGCCAGCATCAGGGCGAAGGACCGGAGGCGCTGCCCGGAGATGAAATAGCCCAGGCGCCCGCTGCCGCTCACGTCCGCCAGAGCGTCTTTCATGGCCCTGATCCAGTGGCTGAGCGGGGTATGGGGAAAAAGCTCCAGGATGGCGGGGAGGGCCTGGGCCAGGGAGGCTTCCCGGGCTTCCCCCAGCTCGTGGGCAATGACGGCCTCCAATTCCCCGGCCAATAAATTTTCCCAGACCTCCTGATGCGCCTCGGGGTCTTTCAGCAGGCCGGCCAGGGAGGCTGTCCGGGTGGACCAGCCGGCTTTGAGGAAGCGGTTCCCGGCCTCACTGGGGTCGGCCAGGCGGTCCCAGAGGTAATAGGCCAGGGCCTGCCGGCGGGCGTAGATCAGGTTGCCCTGGCGCAGGGCCGGGGTGCCGTCCAGGTCCCGGGCCAGTTCCCTGTCCATCACCAGGACGGTGAGGTCCTCATCCTGGCGCACCTGGGAGAGCTCCCCCAGAAAGAAGGTGGGGGCCAGATCGCGGCACAGGCCGGCCCCGTATACCAGCCCGGCGGGCTTGAGGAGGGCGTTCACCGGCTCCACGCTGAAGGGGTCCAGGGCCAGGCCGTTGACGCGCAGTTCCTGGCAGGATTCGCCTTCCCGGGCGTCCCAGGCGGCCTCCAGGGTGGCGACCCAGGCGAGGACCTGGTCGGGCTCGGGTTCGCGCCAGGGCGGCAGCCCGTGCTTCCACTTGTAGAGCAGGCGCAGGCGCATGAGCAGACCGCACAGGGAGAAGGAACCGGCCTGCTGGCTGCTGGCCAGTTCGCAGTTGGCTTCAACCTGACGGATGAGGGCAGTAAACATAATTACTTAAGCGGGTCTCATGGTTGGGGTCCAGGTCACGGCTATGGCAGGACAGGAGTCCGCCGGGCCTTCACTTGCCCAACATCTGGGCGATCTGGCGGGCCATGTCCTTGTCCAGGGCGGACAGGGTCTCATAGGCCTTGGCGGCCTTGGCGCTGTCCCCCTGCTGGATGTAGCAGGCCAGCAGGCCCAGGTGGGCTTCCGGGCTGTCCGGTTTCAGGCTGATGGCCTTCTCGAAGGAACTTTTGGCCTCGGCCCAGCGGTTCAGTTTGATATTGGCCATGCCGAGGTTGTTCAGGGCCTGGACATAATCCCCTTTCAGGGCTCAGGGCCTTCTCAAAGGCCTGCCGGGCCTCCTGGTGTTTCCCCTGCTTGCCCGCCGCCACCCCCAGGTCATACCAGGTCTCCGGGTCCCCGGGCTGGTGTTGGGCAGCGCTTTTGAAGGCCTTCTCGGCGTCCGGCCAGCGCTTCATTTTCAGGTACGTCACCCCCAGGTCTTTATAGGCCCGGGACCAGCCAGGCTTGTGGCGCAGGGCCTCCTCAAAGGCCTGCACCGCCTCCGGGTAGCGCTCCAGGCGGGCCAGGCACAGCCCCAGGCCGTAATGGGCTTCGGCCAGATCGGGTTTGACTTTAATGGACTGGCGATAAGCCTGAGCCGCGTCCGCAAAGTTATTTTTACTCCAGGCGGTTTCGCCCTGCTCCAGGAAGGCCTGGGCTGGCGTATCCTTGCCGTGTTACTTTGGGGGGATCTGCCGAAAACCCCGGGGAGAGGGTCAACAGAACCAGGACCACGGCCGCGCCGAACTGGAAAAAAGATTTCATGGACATTGAACCGGAAGGACCTCAAAAAATTTGTTCTATGGAAAAGATATCATGGAACGGCATGATAAGCGAGGAGGGGCAAAGGGTGGATCAGGGCTGCGTCTGGAAGCGCTTGCGGGAGGGTCCAGGGGCCAGGATATACAGGGCGAAATAGCCCGCCAGGAACCCACCCACATGGGCCCAGAAGGCCACCCCGACCTCCGCCTTCGCCCCGATAAGGGAGAACGTCCCGTAAAAAAACTGCAGGAGAAACCAGATTCCCAGAAAGACATAAGCGGGTATTTCAAGAATGATAAAAAACAGCAGGGGAATGATGGTGAGGATGCGGGCCCCGGGGAAAAGGCAGAAGTAGGCGCCCATCACCCCGGCAATGGCCCCGCTGGCCCCCACCATGGGCATGGTGGAGCCGGGACTGGACAGGAGTTGGGCAAAACAGGCGATGGTGCCGCAGCCGAAGTACAGGATCAGGTAATTAAAATGCCCCAGGGTGTCTTCGACATTGTCGCCGAAGATGAACAGGGTCCACATGTTGCCGATGAGGTGCAGCCAGCCGCCGTGGAGAAACATGGAGGAGAAGATGGGAAGGACGGCCCCGGCGGTATTATGGTACCCCAGGTGCAGCAGGAAATTTTTAGGCACGAAGCCGAAGACGCGCAGAAAATTGTCAAGCTCATTCCCCAGAGACAATTCAAAAAGAAACACCAAAACATTGAGGATGATGATGGCGTAGTTGATGATAGCGACGCCCGCTGAAAGAATGTTGTCTCTCAAGGGAATCATGCGATGCTCACCACCTCGATCTCCGGTTATTACGTAAGGTTACGCCATGAGGGGGCTCAGGGCAAGCTGATCTTTGGGAAAAAGCCGGCCAGACCCGGGGGGCGTCAGGGGCGGCTTTGCAGGAGGCGCTTCCCCGGCAATTGCAGGTCCAGCTTGCCGGTCTGCCAAAAGGGCTCGGGAGGGATGACGTCATCCACCAGGAGAAAAACCCGGTGGGGGCCCTGCCAGCGCTCCTTGAGCCCCGCCGGGCTGATGAGGTAATTTTCTAAGGAAGGCACCGGGTAAGGAAACCGGGGCAGACCCTGGCGCTGCACCATGAGGATGGGCCGGCCGCTGTAAAAGGCCAGGGAGGCGCCGTACTCGAACTCCTCGATGGCCTCCATCACCACCAGGTCATCAGGGCCGGCCTGCTGGCGGATGTAGTCCCCGGCGATCTTGTCGCTGAACAGCGGCGAGAGGGCTGTGAGGCTCTTCCAGGTGAAAAACAGGAGGACCAGGGCCAGGGCGCCGTAAAAGGACAGGGCCACCCGGGGCCGGCGCCAGCCGAGGATCACCCCCCCAAAGGCCAGAACCGGCACCCAGAAGCTCACCTGGCGGGCCACCGGCTTCAGGAGTGGGAACATGCCGTAGAACTCCCGGCGGTTGGCGGCGCAGATCTGCTCCAGGTAGGGCAAAAGCACCAGCAGGGCCAGCCCCAGGCATCCCAGGCAGAGCAGGGCGAAAGGCATGGCGCGGTCCCGGGGGGCGTCCAGGGACTGACTGAGGCTCCAGCCGATGATCAGGGCCAGGGGCGGCAGGGCCGGGAGGGAATAATACTCGATGCGGCTGGACGACAGCGAAAAAAAGCCCACGATGACGGCGGCCCACAGGAGGAGCAGGCGGCCCCGGCGGGCGTGGTCGGGCCAGGCGGTCTGCCGCCAGAAACGGAACAAGGCGTAAGGCAGCAGGAGGCCCCAGGGGAGGAGCCAGATGAACAGGAAAAGCCAGAACCCGGGCAGGGGAAAGGGGGTGATGTCCGGGGGCTCCCGCCTGCCCAGGAAGCGGAGGATCTGCTCGTTCATGATGTGAAAGCGCAGGAATCCCGGCTGGGCGTGCTCCATGGCGATAAACCAGGGCAGGGTGAGGACCAGGAACACCAGCCAGCCCCGGGGGTCCAGGGCCAGGGTGAGCAGGCGGGGCTGGCGCCGGAACCAGGCATAGCCCGCCAGGATCAGCAGCGGAAAGGCCAGGCCGATAAAACCCTTGCTCATGAAACCCACGGCCAGGCACACCATGAAAAGCACCGACCAGGGCCAGTCGGGATGGTCCCCGGCGTAAACCACCACGGCCACCGCGGCCACCAGGGCCAGGGTCACCAGGTGGTCGGTGAGGAGTTGCAGGTGGAGAGTGAAAAACCCGACGCTGGTGAGGAGGACGACGCCCCCCAGCCAGGCGGCCCGGGCCGTCAGCAGGCGCCGGCCGATGAGATAGGTCAGCCAGACCTCCCCCAGGCAGATGCCCAGGGTGGGCAGGCGGGCCACCCGGTCCGAGACCCCGAAGAGGTAATAGGCCGCGAGGTTGACCCAGTAATACAGGGGGGGCTTGTCCAGGTAGCGGGTGCCGTTCAGGGTGGGCATGAGCCAGTGGCCCGAGGTCAGCATCTCCTTGGGGATAAGGGCATACATGCCTTCGGCCCGGATCAGGGGCCAATTCCAGACGGCGGGGAGGAAAAGGAGCAGACCCAGGAGGGCCAGGGACAGCCCGGGCAGCCAGGCGGCAAGGCGGGGGCTCAGGCGGGCCATGGCGGCACGGGCGCAGCTGTGGCGAGGGCAGGGCGCCTCAGGTCAGGTTCCACCGGAGCATGGTCCAGATGTCGGCGAGGTTCCCCCCCATCTGGCGCACCACACTGGGCTCGAACCCGGAGTGCATCATGCACTGGGCGCAGCGGGGGTCATGTTCGGGGCCGTAGCTCTCCCAGACCGTCCGCTCCATGAGTTCGCCGAAGGTGGGGTAGTGCTGGTCCAGGATTTGGTAGCAGGGAGCGCGCCAGCCCTGGGGCGTGCGGGTGGGGTTGGCCCAGGGGGTGCAGTCGTAATGGCGCTCGCCCCGCAAGAAACTCAGGTACAGCGGGGTGCTGAAGTAGCGGATGTGATGCCGGCTCTGATGGAGGCGCTTGAATTTTTCCATGATCTCCTGCCGGCTGAGGAACAGCTCCGGGGCCACGCCGTTAAAGCTGTAAGCCGGTGACACCAGAATGCCGTCCACGCCCAACCGGGTGAGCTCGACAAACAGGCTCTCGGTTTCCCCGACGTCGGTCTCCTTGAAGATGGTGGTGTTGGTGCAGACCCGGAAACCCTGGCGCTTGGCGGCCTTGATGGCCTCTATGGCCGTGTTGAAGAGGCCGGGGCGCCCCAGGTGGCGGTCGTGGGTCTCGGCCAACCCGTCCAGGTGGACGCTCAAGGTCAGGCGCTTGGAGCGGGGCAGCTTGGGGAGGGCCTTTTCCAGGAGGATGGCGTTGGTGCACAGATAGATGTGCTTCTTCCGGTGCACCAACTCCTGCAACAGCTCGAAGACCGGGGGGTAAAGGAGGGGTTCGCCGCCGGTGACCGTCACCACCGGGGCGCCGCATTCCTCCACCGACTCCAGGCACTGCGCCAGGGTCAGGGACTCCCCCATGGAATTCCGGTACTCCTTGATGCGGCCGCACCCGGAGCAGGCCAGATTGCACTGGTGGGTGGGCTCCAGCATCAATACCAGGGGGAATTTTTCCACCCCCTGGAGCTGTTTTTTTATCAGGTAACGGGTCAGATCATAGGTGAGGCTTAAAGGGAAGCGCATGGGCACACATACCGTAGATTTCTGAAAATGAATTCGAGTTTTGCTGTCAAGCTGCTAAGGATAATTATACCCGAAATGAGCTTCGTTAAACATAGCCGTGTTCTTGAAACCAGGCCACCGCTTCTTCCAGGGCCTGACGCACCGGGGTCTGGGGCAGGCCCAACTCCCGGACGGCCTTGCTGCTGTCGAAGTACATGAATTTTCTGGCCATCTTTACCCCGGCCACCGGCATCCGGGGAGGCCTGCCGCTAACGTGGGTGGCCCAGAACTCATCGAGGTAGGAAAGGGCCAGGATGGGCCAATAGGGCAGCCGCACCTTGGGAGCCGGAACACCGGTGATCCCGGCCAGCATCTGGAAGATCTCCGAGAGGCTCAGGTTCTGGTTGCCGAGAATATATTTCTCACCCACCCGGCCTTTTTCCTCGGCTAAGAGGTGCCCTACGGCCACGTCCCGGACGTGCACCAGGTTGAGCCCGGTCTCGAGATAAGCCGGCATGCGGCCCTTGAGGTAATCGACAATGATCTGGCCCGTGGGGGTGGGGCGGGTGTCGCCTGGGCCCACCGGGGCGCTGGGGTGCACCAGCACGACGGGGAGTCCCTGCCGGGCAAACTCCAGGACCACCTGCTCCGCCAGGAATTTGCTGCGCTTGTAATGGCCCGCCATGTCGGCCAGGGTCACCGGGGTCTCTTCCGTCCCCGGAGTGCCGTCCCCGGGATTTCCCAGGGCCCCCACCGTGCTGGTGTAGACCAGCCTTTCCACCCCGGCCTCGGCCGCCGCGGCCAGCAAGTCCCTGGTGCCCTGGACATTGGCGGCATACATGGTGTCCGGGTCCGGGACCCACAGGCGGTAGTCTGCGGCCACATGAAAAACCCGCCGGCAGCCCTGCACGGCGGCGATCAGGGAGGCGGGGTCCCGGAGATCACCCCGGGCCACTTCCACCGGAAGCCCTGCCAGCGATCCGGGAGATCGGGCCAGTACCCGGACCTCCCGGCCCGCGGCGAGGAGCTCAGCCACCACGGCGCCGCCGATAAAGCCGGAGCCTCCGGTCACCAGGGTTTTGGTCATAGCATAGTATGAGATTGTTGGGGAAGGAAGCTAAGGGCCGGTGGGCTCTTCCCCCACAAACTTTGCATACATCCCCAGGGCCATGAGGGGGAAGATATCCCGGTAGAGGTGGTAGCGGATCATGAAATGGGCGGGAAAGCCGGTCCCGGTAAACTCCTCTTCATCCCACCTGCCGTCCTCCTTCTGGGTCCTGACCAGGTACTCGACGCCTGCGGCCACGGCCGGGGAAGCAGTTTCGCCGGCCACCAAAAGACCCATAACCGCCCAGGCCGTCTGGGAGGCGGTGCTGGGCCCTTTCCCGGACAGACTGGGGTGGCGGTAAGACTCGCAGCACTCACCCCAGCCGCCGTCAGGGTTCTGGCAGCCCTTGAGCCAGTTGGCGGCCCGCTGCACCCCCGGGGACTGCATGTCCTCGCCGATGGCCTTGAGACCCATGAGCACCGACCAGGTGCCGTAAATGTAGTTTACCCCCCAGCGGCCCCACCAGGAGCCGTCGTCCTGCTGGGTCTCCCGGATAAAATCCAGGGCCCGGGCCACGGCAGGATGGGCGCCGGTGAAACCGAAGACCCCCATCATTTCCAGGACCCGGCCGGTGACGTCTTCGGTGGGCGGGTCGATTAAGGCCTTCAAATCTGAAAAGGGGATGGAGTTCAGCCATTCCTTGGTATTGTCCACGTCAAACGCGGCAAAACCGCCGTTTTTGGACTGCATGCCCAGGCACCAGGCGATGCCGGCGGCCAGGGCGGTTTTATGTTTGGCCGGGTCGGCCAGGGCCTCTTTTAAGGCCATGAGGACCACCGCGGAGTCGTCGATATCCGGGTACCAGTTGTTGTCGAATTCGAAGGCCCAACCCCCCGGCGCCAGATGGGGGCGCTTTATGCCCCAGTCCCCGGGTTTAAAAATCTGGTTGGCCAGGAGCCAGGCCGTGGCCCTGCCCAGGGACGGATGCCCGGCGGGAACCCCCGCCGCCGCCAGGGCCCTGAGCGCCAGCCCCGTGTCCCACACCGGGGAGATGCAGGACTGGAGGCGCAGACGGTCGCCAAGCTTCAGGGTAAAGCCCTTAAGCGCCGCCAAGCCCCGTTGCATGACCGGGTGGTCATTAGTGTAACCCTGGCAGTGCAGGGCCAGGAGGGAATTGACCATGGCGGGCTGGATGCCGCCCCAGTCCCCGGTGTCTTCCTGGTGGGCCAGGATCCACTGCGCCGCTTTGTGAAGGGCGAGGCGCCGCATGAGGGGCCAGGTAAGCCGGGCATAGAACTTCAGGAGCCGGTCCACCAGCACGAAAAAATTCTCCAGGGCCGGTCCCCGCTTTTTCCAGGCCACCTGGTGGCCCTCAAAGGCTTCTTCCGGGTGGACAAAAAGTTCGGCCACGCCATGGTCAGGCGAGAGCGGGCACACGGGGCGGTGCACCATGATGATGGACAGGGGGATCATGGTGGCCCGGCTCCAACTGGAGAACTCGTAAAAACTGATGCCGGTCCAGGGGGGGAGGAGCATAAACTCCACGGGCAACAGGGGAATGCCCTCCCAGCTCATCTGGCCGAACAGCGCCAGGTAAATGCGGGTGAAGACCCGGGCGGCCCGCGCCCCGCCGCGCTCCAGGATAAACCGGCGGGCCTTGACCAGCCGGGGGTCCCCCATGGGCAGCCCCGCCATCTTCAAGGCCTGGTAAGCCTCCACGGCAGTGCTGAGGTCGCCGCTATCCCCGTGCCAGAGGGACCAGCCGCCGTTATCCAGCTGTTGGGACAGGATTTCCTGCACCAGCTTCGGGAACGCCCCCTCGGGCAGGCCCAGAAAGCGGTGCATCATCAGATACTCGGCGGTAATGGTGACGTTGGACTCGAGCTCGGCCCACCAGTAGCCCTGGGGAGTCTGGAGGGACAGCACGGCCTCGACCGCCCGATCCCTGGCCTGATTCACCCTGTCGAGAAAGGTGTCGGCCGGGCGCGCGGTCCTGGTCTTAAGGTAGATGAGATTGGCTGAGACGTTCGGCACAGGATTCATAATCTTTTTAAAACACTTAATATACCAAATATAATCCGCCAGGGGGCAGAATCAATATCAGCGGCACTACTTTTTTAAGGAAGTATTGCCAAACCCGCTTGCGAATATTACCTTATATGGAGATGTAAAGAATAAAGAGATGTAAAGAACCACATAAATTGCGCCGATTGACTCACCAGGGTTTTTCTGGTAAGGGTGGAAAAGCCGGGGTGGCAAGGATTTAGGCCCCGGTCCCCTTCCCTATCTCCCGGTGGGTTTTCAGGAGAATACATGTCGACCACACGAGAAGACGAAACTCAGGAAATAACCATCCCCTCCACTCTGCCGCTTCTGGCAGTGCGGGATGTGGTGGTTTTTCCCAATATGGTCCTGCCCTTGTTCGTGGGCCGGGAAACCTCGGTGCTGGCCATCGAGGCCGCCCTGGCGGAGGACCGCCTGCTGTTTTTGGCCACCCAGCGCGACCAGGGGGTGGAAAACCCCGAGCCTGAGGATATCTACGGGCTGGGCACCGTCAGCCTGATTTTGCGGATGTTGAAGCTGCCGGACGGCCGCCTCAAGATTCTGGTGCAGGGCCGGGCCAAGGCCAAAATAACCGACTACGAGCAGACCCGCCCCTTTTTCAAGGTGGGTTTGGAGGTGGTGACGGAAACCGCCGTGGCTGAGGTCACCCCGGAGACCGAGGCCCTCATGCGCAACGCCCGGGAGATGTCGGAGAAGATCCTGACCCTCAAAGGGGTTATGTCTCCGGACCTCCTGTCCATCCTGGACTCCATCGAGGACCCCGGCCACCTGGCTGATCTCGTGGCCGCCAATCTGCGCCTCAAGATCGAGGAGGCCCAGACCGTCCTGGAGCAGTTGGACCCCATCAAACGGCTCATCATCGTCAACGACTACCTGCGTAAGGAACTGGAAGTCTCCTCCATCCAGGCCAAGATCCAAAACCAGGCCCGGGAAGAGATGGACCGCACCCAGCGGGAATATTTCCTGCGGGAGCAGCTCCGGGCCATCAAAAAAGAGCTGGGCGACGTGGACGAAACCTCCAAGGAGATGGAGGAGTACCGGGTAAAAATCGTCCGGGCCAAGATGCCCAAGGAGGCGGAGGAGGAATCCCTGAAGCAGCTTTCCCGCCTCGAGCAGATGCACCCCGACGCGGCCGAGGCCTCCATGGTGAGGACCTACCTGGACTGGCTGGTGGAGGTCCCCTGGAGCAAGGGCACCCGGGACAAGCTGGACCTCAAAGAGGCCAAGGCCATCCTGGATGAAGACCACTACGACCTGGAGAAGGTCAAAGACCGGATACTGGAATATCTCAGCGTCCGCAAGCTGAATAAAAAAATGAAGGGCCCCATCCTGTGCTTTGTGGGGCCGCCGGGGGTGGGGAAGACCTCCCTGGGACAGTCCATTGCCCGGTCCATGGGCCGCAAGTTCACCCGCATTTCGCTGGGCGGCATGCGGGACGAGGCCGAAATCCGCGGGCACCGGCGCACCTACATCGGCGCGCTCCCCGGCCGCATCCTCCAGGGGCTTAAAACCGCCGGCAGCAACAACCCGGTGTTTATCCTGGACGAAGTGGACAAGATCGGCATGGATTTCCGGGGCGACCCCGCGGCGGCGCTCCTTGAGGTTCTGGATCCGGAGCAGAATTCCACCTTCAGCGATCACTACCTCAACGTGCCCTTTGACCTGAGCAAGGTGATGTTCATCACCACCGCCAACCTGATCGACCCCATCCCGTCGGCCCTGAGGGACCGCATGGAGATCATCCGGCTGTCGGGGTACACCGAAGAGGAAAAAGCCAAGATCGCCCAGGGCTACCTGATTCCCCGGCAGCTCCAGGAAAACGGCCTCAAGAAGGGGGACCTGCATATCTCCACCGAGGTGATCAAGGCGGTGGTCGCCCACTACACCCAGGAGGCGGGCCTGAGAAATCTGGAGCGGGAGATCGGCACCCTGTGCCGCAAGACCGCCCGCCGCATCGCCGAGGGCGAAAAGGGCCCCTTCCCCCTCACCCGGGGCAACCTCCACAAATACCTGGGCCCGCCCCATTTCCTGCCGGAAGAGGAGCGGGAGAAAGACGAAGTGGGCGTGGCCACCGGGCTCGCCTGGACCCAGGTGGGGGGCGAAATGCTGGCGGTGGAGGCGAGCCTCATGCGGGGCAAAGGCCAACTGATGCTCACCGGCCAGCTGGGGGACGTCATGCGGGAGTCGGCCCAGGCGGCCCTGTCTTATGCCCGGACCCGGGCCGACAGCCTGGGGCTCGAACCCAACTTTTACGAGACCATGGACGCCCACATCCACGTGCCTGCCGGGGCCACCCCCAAGGACGGCCCGTCCGCCGGCATTACCATGGCCACGGCCCTGATCTCCGCCCTCACCAAGGTGCCGGTGCGCAAAGACGTGGCCATGACCGGGGAAATTACGCTCAGGGGCAAGGTCCTCCCCATCGGCGGCCTCAAGGAAAAGGCCATTGCGGCCTTGCGGGGGCGCATGCAGAAGGTCATCATCCCCGAGGCCAACAAGAAAGACCTGGTGGAAATTCCCAACTACGTGAAACGCCGGCTCAAGTTTGTGCCGGTGAGCAACGTCGACGAGGTGCTGCGGGAGGCTCTGGTGCGCTCGCCCTTCAAACCGGCGCCCCGGGGGAAAACCGCCAAAGGCCGCCTGTCACCCCGGGCGACGCAGCCCATGTTGTAAGGTGATTTAATCGAGGCGGGACGGACGCGGCCTACACTCGTGTCCGTCCCGTTTTTCTTAGCCGGCGCCCCTGTCAGCCTTTGGCCGGGCGGCAGCATTGTTTATATGGGCCCTGAGGCCTGAATCTTCTTAACCACCTTTTTTAGGAATACTTAAGGCCTTGCCTTTAGACGTCACCCTCAGATGGCTCTCCCTGGGTCTGCTCCTGGTGCTCAACATCTTTTTCGCCATCTCCGAGACCTCCCTTTTTGCCTTAAAACCCCTGGATCGGCTGCGCCTCAAACAACGGCGGCCCCGGCGCGCCGGCATAATTGAGGATTTGCTGGGCCAGTCCCACCGTCTGCTCATCACCACAATTCTGGGGGTGGAATTTGTCACCATCCTGGCCTCCATCGTGGGAACCTCCCTGGCCCTGATGCTTTGGGGCGACCGGGGCAGATGGCTGGCCCTGGCGGTCATTTCCCCCAGCCTCCTGCTGGTGGGGGAAATTATCCCCAAGTCCCTGGCCCTGACCTACCCCACTTCTCTGGCGCCGGTGGTGGCCCCCGTGGTCCGCTGGGCGGTTACCCTGTTCACCCCCTTGCGCGTTATCCTGGTGCAGCTCAGCCGGGGGATACTGGTGACCATGGGATTCCGCCCCGATCTGCAAGTCCAGGCGGTGCAGCAGGAGGATTTCGTCCGCATGGTGGACGAAAGCTACCGGGGCGGCATGATTGCAGCCCTGGAGCGGGACTTCATCCAGAATCTTCTGACCTTTGGGGAGGTCCGGGTAAGCCAGATCATGGTGCCCCGGCCGGACATCTTCTGCCTGCCGCTGGATATGCCGGTGCCCCAGATGATCAAGGCCATAAAGCGGTCCCGCTACTCCAGGGTGCCTTTTTACCAGGATCAGCCCGGCGATATTCTGGGGATCCTGCACGCCAAGGAACTCCTGCATTTCTGTTCCCGGCAGAGCTGTGACCAGGGGGCCATCAAGAATCTCCTGCGGGCTCCCCATTATGTCCCCGAAAGCAAAAAGGCCTTCGATCTCCTGAAGGAAATGCAGGGGCAGCGCCTGCGTCTGGCCCTGGTGGTGGATGAGTACGGGACGCTGGCGGGCATGGTGACGGTGGAAGACCTCCTGGAAGAGCTGTGCGGCGAGATCCCCCAGGAATTCGAGCCGGATGCTGAGCCCTACGGCGAGCTGGGCCCTGGCCGCTGGCGGGTCAACGCCTCATCGCCCCTGGAGGACCTGGAAGAAAAGCTGGGGATGATCTTTCCCCCGGGGGAAGTCGACACCGTGGGCGGTTTTATCCTCGACCTTTTCGGGGAGTTGCCCCATGAAGGCGACGTTGTCAGGCATGATTCCTGGCAGTTCAAGGTGCTGAGGATGAAGGGCACCCGCATCCTGGAACTGGAACTGCAGCGGGTCGAGCCATGATGGTCACCATCCTCCTGATATTTGTCCCCCTGCTGGTGGTGGAAGGCTTTTTCGCCACCGCGGAAATCGCCCTGATTTCCGCCAACCCCCGGAGGCTGAGATTCCGGGCCGAGGAAGGCCATCGCGGGGCCCGCCGGGCCTTGAAGATCCTGGAGCGCCCGGAACGCATGGTGGCCACCTGCCTGGTGGGCGCCAACCTGGCCCTGATCTCCAACACGATTCTGGTCACCGCCGTGCTCATCGACATCTGGGGGCCCTGGGGCGAACTGGCCGCGGCGCTGCTCCTGCCGCCCCTGATCCTGCTGCTGGCCGAGGTCACCCCCAAATCCATCGGCCGGCAGTACCCCACCCGCCTGGCCCAAAGCCTGGCCCCCATTTTCTGGGTGGCCTCCTGGCTGATATATCCGGTCACCCTGGTGTTTGCCACCATTAGCCGCATCGTCCTGTGGGCCACCGGGGCCCCCAAGACCAGCCAGCTGCCCTTCATCACCCGGGAAGACCTGTCCCTGGTGGTGAAAAAGAGCGGGCCGGAGGTGGACCTGGAGACCACGGAGCGCCAGATCATCCACCGCATTCTGCATTTCAGCCTCCGCACCGTGGAGGAGGTCATGGTGCCCCTGGTGAGGGTGGCGGCGATTCCGGACACTGCCACGGTTACCCAGGCCCTGGAGGAATTCCGGAGTACCCGCTATTCCCGTTTGCCGGTCTATCACCGGCGCATCGACAACCTCGTGGGGATTCTGCACGATTTTGATTTGTTAGGCCTGGAGCCGTCCGGCCAGGGGATCAAGAGGTTTGTGCGCCCGATTCATTACGTGCCGGAAATCAAGAAGATCGACCACCTCCTGCCGGAAATGCAGCGCCAGGGGATTCATCTGGCCGCGGTGGTGGACGAATATGGCGGTACCGTGGGCATCGTCTCCATCGAGGACCTGCTGGAGGAGATTGTCGGGGAAATCGATGACGAGTTCGATCAGACCGTCTCCCCGTACAAAAAGCTGGGGGAGAATCATTTTTTGATTGACGCCCGCATCGAAGTGGAGGCCTTAAACGAGGCCCTGCATCTGGATTTGCCTCTGGGGAACTATGAAACCATGGCCGGTTTTATTATTTCCCAAATGGGGGATCTGCCCCGGGCTGGCGAGCAGGTGCGCTGGCGCAACCTGCGCTTCGTGGTGCGCTCAGCCGAAGCTCGGTCGGTGAAGGAGGTGGAGCTCTTTGTCGAACCGCCCTCGGCCTGAACGCTGGGCCTATTTTGACTGCTTTGCCGGTTTAAGCGGCGACATGACCCTGGGGGCCATGCTGGATGCCGGCTTGGACCGGGCCGCCCTGGAAGGGGTCTTGCGCCGCCTTGATCTGCCGGGCTTCCGCCTCGAGACCAGCCGGGTCACCAAGGAGCATCTCACCGGGGTCAAGGTGGATTTTATCCTGGAAAGGCAGCAGCCGCCCCGCAGCTATTCCACCATTGTGTCTCTCATCGAGGCCGCCGGGTTGCCGGAGAAGGTCAGGAACCTCAGCTTGCACATGTTTCGGCTGCTGGCGGAGGTGGAGGCCCGGGTGCATGGCCAGCCCGTAGAAGAGGTCCATTTCCACGAACTGGGCGCCGCCGACACCATCCTGGACGTGGTGGGGGTGGCCTTCGGCGTGGAGACCCTGGGCATCACCCGCACCTTTGTAAGCCCCATTCCCCAGGGCTGGGGGATGATCGCCGGGGCTCACGGGCATCTCCCCAACCCGGCCCCTGCCACTGTGGAGCTTTTGCGGGGACTCACCGTGTATGGCACCGATCTCCCCGGGGAGTTGGTGACCCCCACCGGCGCGGTTATCTTAAAGGCCCTGAGGGCCGAAAGCGAGCTGTGCCCGCCGCTGCGTCTGGCCGAAGTTGGCTATGGCGCCGGCAGCCGCAACCTCCCCGGTCACCCCAACCTGGTGCGGCTGTATCTCGGCGAGCCTTTGCCCCAGGTGCCGGGCTTGAGGGAACGGGTCCTGGTCCTCGAAACCCACATCGACGACATGGTCCCTGAGCTGTATGAACCGCTCATGGGCGGGCTCTTCGCCGCGGGCGCCCTGGACGTGGCCCTGGCCCCCCTCCAGATGAAAAAGAACCGCCCCGGCGTGCGCCTTACGGTGGTGGCGCCCCCCGCCGCCAAGGAAACCCTGCTGGAACGCCTGTTCCTCGACTCCACGACCCTGGGGGTGAGATTACAAGAGGTGGAAAGGGTGGCGGCCCGGCGCTGGCAGGAGACCATCGCCACCCCGTACGGGGACCTGCTGGTGAAGGTCATGGAATATGGCGGCCACCGGCGGGTGTTGCCGGAATACGAAGCCTGCCGGCAACTGGCGGAAAAATCCGGCCTGCCTCTCCTGGAGGTCTATCGTCTGGTGAAGGATTTATAGGGAGGGGAAAGAAAATCCCATCCCGGCGCTTACAGTAAACCTTCCTTGAGCAGGTACTCCATGGCCCGCTGCGCGTAGGTGGTCATGGTGCTGAGGATCCAGGTGAGGTGGGTTTGGACCTCGGTGAACATGTTCGACTCCACCATGCCGGTTAGCCCGGTGAAAACGGTGCGCATGCGGATCATGTCCTGTTCGTTGATGAGAGCCGCGCCCGCACCCACTTCCCGTTCCACCGCCTTGAAATAGTCGAGGAACAGGCGCTTGCCGCCTTCCTGCTCCTGTCCCTGCAGTTGCAGGAGGGCCGTGAGGAGCTGCGAGGCGATGAGCAGCTCTGATTTCAGGCGGTCGGCAAAATGAAACAGCAGGATGGCCTGCCGGGAGTTGTCAGGACGTATCCCCTCCATGTGAATCCCCCTAATGCAGAGTATGTGAGGAGGTTACCATAATCGACGCTTGGCCACAATGGACCGCAGCCGGGCCGGGACGCCCCGGGCTCTGGCTTTAAACCCTCCTGCCAAGCAATAGGTGTGGCCCTTAAATCCCTTACTGCAGAAACCGATGGCTGAGCCGGGCCGCCTTGTCGGGGGAGAGCAGACTCAGGATGGCTCCCGCCTCTTTGCCGGACAGGCGCCGCAGCAGCCGCACCGCTTCCTCCTCATCCATCTGTTCCAGGAGTTTTCCGGCCCGGTCGGGAGACATGGCCTGCAGGGTGGCCACCAGATGCCGGTTGTGCTCCCCTTTGATGCGTTTGTCCTCCTCGATGGTCTCCATAAGCTGTTGCTGGAGCGTCTGCAGATTCTTGAGCCGCTCCTCCACTTCATGCTTGATCTGTCCCAACTGCTCTTCCCGGGCGGTGGTGGCCGCTTCTCTGGTCATGAGGTCGTGCCGTTCCTTGTCCAGGAGGGCCATCAGCCGGGGCAGGTTCTGCGCGGGCTCCGGACTGGCAACGGCGGCGCCGGTGGCGGCCTCGCTGGAGCGGGGGCCATTTAAGAACAGGCCGTGGGCCGGGGCCAGGAAGGCGGTGGACAGGGCAATTTTGACCAGAAGGCCAGATATCAGTAAGCCGGTGAGAGTCTTAAAATTAGGCTTATTCAATGCCGCAATTTGCATAACGCCTCCTCTCAGGATGGGGACCACCTGGCCAGCACGATGGCTTCATTTTGATCGTCAAGGAACTTGGTCAAGTCCCGGCGGAACTCGGTGTATCTTTTTTTGCGCAAATTTTCCAAAAGACGGCGCTCCTGGTGACATTTTTCCAGGGCCCGCATTTTCTCCGCCACCGCCGTCTCCTCTCTGGCCAGCTGTTCCTGCCATCCCTGCCGGGCCATCTTGAGGTGGTCGATGTAGCGGAACAGCATCTGATATTCCGATGGCTTCCAATGGCGTTCGCCGCCCTCTTGCATGCGGTTCGTGGCTTCTGAGATGTGAGCTTCGGTTTCAGTCAAGGCCTGGCGGGTGCGGGCCACCTGGCCCTGGGCCCGGGCCAGCTCCAGGCGGGCCAAATCCTCCCGCAGGGCCCTGACCTTGAGCACGGTCTCTAAAGGGAAACGAAAGCGGCCGCCGGTTTTCATGTGATGAAAATGGTCTCCAGATCCCGGACGGCTTTATCCAGGGTAATGCCCTGGTCTTTGTCCTGGCGGAGATACCGGGTCACCGCCTCGATCTTTTCCAGGGCGTAGTCGATGTCGGGATTGCTGCCCCTTACATAGGCGTTGATGTTAATCAGGTCTTCGGCCCGGCGGTACGCGGCCAGGACCCGCACCAGGCTTTCCCGGAGGTGCTGGTGCTCCGGCCTCGCCACCTGGGACATGAGCCGGGAGATGCTCCCCAGGATGTCGATGGAAGGGTAGTGCCCCCGGTCGGCCAGTTCACGGGTCAAGACGATGTGGCCGTCCAGAATGGCCCGGGTGGCATCGGCGATGGGCTCCAGGAGGTCATCCCCTTCCACCAGCACGGTATAGATGCCGGTGATGCTGCCTTTTCCCTGGCAGGCCCCGGCTCTCTCCAAAAGGCCGGGCAAGCGGGTGAAGACCGAGGGAGTGTAGCCCCGGGCGGTGGGTGGCTCGCCGATGGCCAGGCCGATTTCCCGGGCCGCCATGGCAAAGCGGGTGAGGGAGTCCATGAGCAAAAGCACATGCTTGCCCTGATCCCGGAAATATTCGGCAATGGCCGTCGCCAGGTAAGCCCCCCTGAGGCGGGCCAGGGGAGGGGTGTCCGAGGTGGCGGCGATCACGCAGGAGCGGGCCAGGCCGTCCTCCCCCAGGTCATGATCCAGGAATTCTTTCACCTCCCGGCCCCGCTCACCGATCAAGGCAATGACGCTGACGTCGGAGCGGGTGAAACGGGCCATCATGCCCAGGAGGGTGCTTTTGCCCACGCCGCTGCCGGCAAAAATGCCCACCCGCTGTCCCCGCCCCAGGGTGAGCAGGCCGTTGATGGCCCGAATGCCCACGTCCAGGGGCTCTCTGATTTTGTCACGGCTGATGGGATTGAGAGGCTTGGCATAGAGGGGGTAGGTAAGAGTGGTCTGGAAGGGCCCCTTGCCGTCCAGGGGTCTCCCCAGGCCGTCCATCACCCGGCCCAGGAGGGCCTCCCCCACGGGAACCGTGGCCTCCCCGGTCTGGAGCACCACCCGGGCCTGGGGCCTGATCCCCCGCACCTCCCCCTGGGGCATGAGGAGCACCTCCCCCTGCCTGAATCCCACCACCTCGGCGGTTATAGGCTCTTCCGGGGATGGCATCTCTATTTCACAAATTCTGCCCACCGCACCCTCCGGCCCCCGGCTGGTGATCACCAGCCCCACCATTTCCTGGACCCGCCCGGTGAGGGCGTATGGTGTCGTCTGCCGCAAAGTCTCCTTGAGATGCGGCCAATCAATCCGTGGCTGGGTCATGCATATTCTCCACGGCTTGTTGGACCGCCTGAATCACCAAGGCCCAGCGGGTTTCCCGGGTTCCGTCCACTTCCCCTAAGGCGGTCTCCAGGCGGAATCCCCCGGGATTGATGGTCCCATCCGCCACTAAATCGACCCCCCGGGGCCAGGCATCAAGGTTTTCACGATGGAGCACCTCGTAATCGAGAGGACTTACCAGGACCCGGCAGCCCTCCTGGTGGGCCACCTTTCTAAAACCCTCCTCGATGATGCCGCGGATGACCTCCGGGTGCAGGTCGAGCTCACGGGCCAGGAGTTTTTCACTCACCAGCAATACCAGTTCCAGGAGGATGCCTTCCCGCTGGCGAAACAGGCTTTCCCGCTCCTCCTCCAGGGAAGCAGCCAGGTTCTGGAGGCGCTTCACCACCTCTTCCAGGGCGCGCCGCCCCACTTCCTGGCCGTCTCGTTGGCCTTGCTGGAAACCCTCTTCGTAGGCCTGCTGTTCGATGTCCTGGGCTTTCAGGTGGGCCGCGGCCAGAATTTCCTCCGCCTTGGCGGCAACCCCTGATCCTCCAAGGGCTCCCGGGTCACCCAACTCCCATGGCTGGAATTCTATGGATTCCTGGGTAGATTCCTGGGCAAGCGGGGCCAAGGCCTGGTCCTCCAACCCTGGCAGCTGGAATTCCTCCACTGCCTGGCCGCCAATTCTCATCGGCTCAGATGTAAACATCTTCGTCGCTCTTTCCTGCGAGGACCAACTGGCCTTCTGACTCTAAGCGCTTGGCCACCTGGATAATCCGCTGCTGGGCCCCTTCCACATCCCGAAGACGCGCCGGGGCCATAATCTCTAGTTCTTCCTGAAGCATCTCCGCCGCCCGGGTCGACATATTCTGAAAAAATTTCGCCTTGAGTTCCTCTGAAGCCACCTTGAGGGCCATGGCCAACTCCTGGGTATTCACCTCTTTCAGAAGAGCCATCATGCCCCGGTCTTCCACCCCCATGAGATCCTCAAACGTGAAGAGGTAGCGGCGGATTTCCTCAGCCAGCTCCACTTGCTCTTCCTCCTCCAGGCGCTTTAAAATATTGCCTTCCTGGGTGCGCTCCATCTGGTTGAGGATCTCGGCCGCTGACTGGGCCCCCCCCACCAAACGGCCGCCGACCTCCTCCACCAGAGCAATCTCCTCCCGCAGAGCCGCGTCGATCTCTTCGATGATGGCTGGGGAAACCTGATCCAGTTTGGCCACCCGGCGCACCACCTCCAGCTGCAGGTTCTCCGGAAAAAGGGCCAGGACCTGGCCGGCTTGCTGGCGTTCCAGGTGGGCCAGCACCAGGGCCACGGTTTGAGGATGTTCATTCCGTAGAAAGGACGCCACCGTGCGGGGGTCCAGCTTCTTGATTTTCTGAAAGAAATCGGGATTGGTCTCCAGGTCTAACTTGTCCAGAAGATCTTCCTGGCGTTTCAGGTCCATGGACCGGGAAATGGTGTTTTTAAAAAACTGATCACCCCGCACCACAATGGCTTCCGGCGTTTCCATCATTCTGGTGAATTCCTCGAGGATTGTGGTCATTTGCTTTACGGGGATAAATTCCAGCTTCGAGATTTTCTGCCCCAGGATTTGGACTTCCCGGTCATCAAGGCGGCTCAGGATATCCCCCGCCCGGCCTTCACCCAGGGTCAACAAAAGAATGGCAGCTTTCTCAGTCCCGCTCATTTTATCTGATCGGTGTGGCCCGGACACGTCGGCACCTTTCTCAAGGGCGGCAGAAACGCCGCTTATTTGGCATCTTTGTCATGAATCCACAGGCGCAACACTTCCACCGCCCGGTCGGGGTAGGTGGCTATGAGCTGACCCACCTTTTCCTTGCCGTCCACCGGTTCCGGTAAAGCTGGTTGGGATTGACCCACCGCCAGGGCCAGCAGGGGCCCCGGGTCCGGAGAGGGCATTGTCCTCAGCCGGGGGCAGGGCTAGCCCGGTTGACGGCGGCCCTTGCAGCAGAGGAGGACGCATGGGCGCCTTCCGCCGTTTGAACAGAAACATCAGGCATACCAGGAGAAGGAGAACCACCAGTCCCATCTTCCACGAAAAAGCCAGGCCTTGTTGCCAGCCTTCCCCGGGGCTGAAGGCCGAGGTTCCTTCTACAGCTTGAGGGGCCAGGGGGACGCAGGAGATTTCCAGCTGGTCTCCCCGTTCGGAATTGAACCCCACCGCCTTTTTGGCCAGGTTGGCGAACTGCCGCACCTCTTCAGGGCTTCTGGGGCTGAACTTGTTGCCCTTGTCCTGGTAGATGCCATCCACCACCACCGCCAAGGACAGACGCTTGATCTTGCCGGGGCTATCCACTACCTGGCGAATCACCCGGTTTATTTCATAATTGCGCAGCTCGGACATGCGTTCAGAGCCGCTGCCCTGGGCGGGCTTCGGGGGCGGGGCCGGCGCGGTTAAAGGCGGCGGGCCTTTTCCGGGTGGGGGAGGGGTGATGGTGCCCTGGTTCAAATTGAAGCGGGATTCCGGGTTCCCCCCCTCTGAGCCGCGGTTGGTCTGCTCCATGGTTTTTTGTTCGCTGCGCACCAGGTCCTTATTGGGGGTAAAGGTCTCTTCGTGCAGATCAATCTTCTGGAAATCCAAATCGGTGGAGACCCGCACAAAGGATTTTCCGGGGCCTAAAATTTTATCGAAAAGATCTTGGATTTTGCGCTCATAGCTCTCTTCAACCTGGCGCTGCAGGCCCGTCTGGCCCGAAGACAGTCCCTGAAAGCCTTGGCGGTCCTGGGGTTTGCTGAGGATGCGGCCCCGCAAGTCCACTACGGTTACTTGCGTGGGATGGAGGCCCGCCACCGAACTGGCCACCAGGTTGACGATGGACTCCACCTGTCCCGGGCTGAGGGTCCGGCCGGGACGCAATTTCAGGGCCACGGAGGCCGTGGTCTCCTTTTGGTCTTCAATAAACAGGGATTCTTTGGGGGCGACAATGTGAACCCGGGCTTCCAGGACCTCGGGCATGCCGGCGATGGTGCGGGCCAGTTCACCCTGTAAGGCCCTTTGATAATTAAGGCGCTGGACAAAATCGGTAACCCCCAGTTCCTGGCGGTCAAAAATTTCAAAGCCGACGCCACCGCCCTTGGGCATGCCTTCGCTGGCCAAAACCAGCCGCAATTCATACATCTCGGACTTGGGCACCAAAATGGTGGTGCCGTTGGCTTCCAGGCGGTAGGAGACTTTTTTGCCCTTTAGTTTGGAGACGATACCGCCGGCATCTTCCTGGGAAAGATTTGAAAAGAGCACCCCGTAATCCTCCTGCCCCTGCATGAAGAGCAGAAAACCCAGGGCCAGGAGGAGAGCTGCCACCACGGTTGGGATGATCAGGCGTTGGGTTCCAGACAGGGACTGAAACCGTTCGCCCAACCCCCCAAATAAATTCTTAAGAGAATCCATAAGTTAGATAATCAAAAGGTTTGGTTGCCTTACATGGACATGCGGCTCAAGTTCTTCATAGGCCGAGATTAATTTGTTGCGCACCTGCACCAGGAGGCGAAGACTCAAGTCCACCTTTTCCAGGGCCAGGGCTGCTTCATGAATGTCCGTCTCTCCCAGCAGCGACCGCTGCACCTGAGCGTCTGCCTGGTGCTGCTGGCCGTTTATTTCCGTCAGCATTTGTTGAAAAACATTTTTCCCTGGGGAAGCAGAATCTGCCGACGTTGGGGTCGACACCGGAGAGACTGGAAGCGCCATCTTGCCGGACGGATCTATTTGCATGGGTTTCTCCCCAATCCAGCGCCTCCATCGGGGGCAGGCGCCTGAAATTCCCTCAAGGCTCGGTTTACTTCAGAATATCCAGGGCCTTCAACGCCATGGTTTTCCCGGCCCGAAAAGCGGCCACGTTGGCGTCAAAAGTCCGGCTCGCCAGCACCAGGCTCACCATTTCGGTTACCGGGTTGACATTGGGCCTGGTAACCATCCCTGCCCCGTCGGCATCCGGATGAGACGGATCATATTCCTGGGTAAGGCCCTCCCTGGACTCGACGATATCGGCAACCGCAACCTTGGAAGGGGCATCCATCAGGCTGCCAAAGTCATCTGAGGGGCGGGTCTCCAGGATAACGTTCTTGCGGAGATAGGGGCCCCCCTGGGGGGTGCGGGTGACGCTGGCGTTGGCCAGGTTTTCGGCGATGACGTTGAGGCGCTGCCGCTGTGCGGTGAGCCCGGAGGCGCTTAAGCTCATGGTGTCGAGGATGTTCACGGGGGTCTCCTTCTATTGCCCGGTAATCACGGTTTTCAGTTGTTCCAGTTTCTTGGTGAGCATGGTCACCGAGGTCTGATAACCGATCTGGTTTAACGACATGTTCACCATTTCCTGATCGAGGTCCGGAGATTGGCGGGTATCCCGGGCCAGGCCGCCTTCCACCTGGGATCCGGGCAGGTGTTTGGGGTCGGTGACCGCCATTTTGATGCCCGGCCTTCCCTGGAGGTGATTCTGCAGCACCCCCTTGAAATCGACTTCTTTGCTGGTGTAGTTGGGCGTGTCCAGGTTGGCCAGGTTGCCGGCAATAATTGCCTGGCCCTGGCTGTGCCAGTTAAGGGTCTGCTCCAGAAGCTTGCTGGTGCCGTCAAGGATGAAATCACCGGGCATTGTAGTTGCCTCACCTTCAGGTAAAAGATTGCCGTTTCTTCAGCATTAATTAAGGTACAAGCAATAATCAGGCCACCTGGGAGCTGCGGGCCGGGCCCGGGCGGTCCATTTGCCGGTATTCATGGAGCTTGTTTCGCAGAGTGCGCACGCTGATGCCCAGAAGCTTGGCGGCATGGGTGCGGTTGCCGGAGGTTTCGTCCAGCGCCTGGTAAATCAGGTTCTGCTCCATCTCCCGCAGGGTGACGGGCTTATCGCCGGCCGAGGCGGGGAGAGACGCCCGCACCGGCGGATCAACCGGGGTCTCGGTGAGGAGATCCCGGGGGTGGACGTAGCTGCCTTCCGCCAGGAGGACCCCCCGGGCCACGGTGTTCTCGAGCTGGCGAATGTTCCCTGGCCAGGAGGCCCGCTCCAGGGCGGCGAGGGTATTAGCGGCGAGCTTGACGTTTTTCTTGCCGAAGAGCTGGGCGTACCTCTGCAGAAAATATTCGGCCAGCAGAGGGATATCCCCCCGCCGTTCCCGAAGGGGCGGCAAGGTAAAAGAAATCACCTGGAGGCGGTAGTAGAGGTCTTCCCGGAAGTCGTTTCTCTGGATGAGATCGTGCATTTCCTGGTTGGTGGTGGCGATCATGCGGACATTGATGGGGATGGGGAGCCGCCCGCCCACCCGGTCTATTTCATTTTCCTGGAGCACCCGCAGCAATTTGGCCTGAAGATGAGGATGCATTTCACTGATCTCGTCCAGAAGCAAGGTGCCGTTGTTGGCCAGCTCGAACTTTCCCAGCTTGCGCACCATGGCCCCGGTAAAGGCGCCTTTTTCGTGGCCGAACAGTTCGCTTTCCAGCAGGCCCTCGGGGAGGGCGGCACAATTGACCGCGACAAAGGGGCCGCCGGCCCGGTCGCTGTGGTCGTGGAGGTGGCGGGCCAGGACTTCCTTGCCGGTTCCCGATTCCCCCTGGATCAGTACGGTTGCCCGGGTGGGGGCCACCGATTTGGCCATGCGGAGGATATTCAGCATCACCGGGTCCTGGGTGATGACCGGGCGGTTGGGGCCGGAGGGCATCGCCTTGGGGCCGGACTCCGACCAGGACTGACGGCCGTTTTTAAGGTATGGTTCCAACACTGCGGATAATTTTTCCCAGGCCAGGGGCGCCCCCAGATAATCCTGGGCCCCCTCCCGCATGGCGGCTACCGCCCCTTCCACGGTGGGCCGGCGTGATACCAGGTAAACCGGCAAGAACGGGTGTTCCGCCTTAAATTCGGCCAGCAGGGTGCCGGCATTGCAACCGGGCATATCTTCCGCCAGCATCACCGCCAGAAAAAACCGGTCCCGGAGCTGTTCCCTGGCGTCATCGGCGGTGGCCACCTGGGCCAGTTCCACCTGAAAGGCCTTTTCCAGGCGCAGCCGGTTTGCCTCCCAAAAACGTTGCGGGTCGATAACCAAAATGGCTTTTTGCTTCATGCCGTATCCTTAGAGCATCAGGGAGCGGGCTCGGCCTGGAGGCGCGACATTTCCAGGTCCGACAGCCGGACCTGGGCCAGGCGTTGCCAGAAGGGGTCGTTATCTTGGGCCAGTTCTTTAAAAGTAGCCTGAGCCTCGTCCAGTTGCCCCTGCTTGACATGACTCAGCCCCAGCCGGTCCTGGTTAAAAGGACCTGGATTCCCTGGCAGGGGCTTGTCCTGGGCCAGTTTTGCCGTAGGGGTCACGGGTGAGGTGCCGGCCTCGTGTCGGGGTAGTCCCGGGACGGGGCGGGAATAGAGCAGGGTTGGGCCAACTGCCGGGCCCTGACTGGCCGTCAGGGTGGAGCTGACGGGAAGGGCTGCCGCCACCGTCTCGGCCTGCCTCCTGGGGAGCCCGGGAGGCACAGGCAGATTCTGCCCGGCCAGCTTTTTCGGGGGGAGGCTCAGAGAATCCTTGCCATCCTGCACAGGCAGCGGTCTTTCCGAGGCGCCATCCTGTGTCATTTTTCGGGAAGTGATCCCGCCGGTTTCCCCAGCCCCGGCCAGAAGGCTTTGAGCCTCATCTCCCAGGCCGTTTTTCCTGAGGATATCTGCCAGAAGCCGAGCCGCTTCGGGAGGCCGCATACCAGACGGCTGCAGGTCCCAGAGGTCAAGGACTTCCTCAACCCGGGAGAGAGGCAGCGGCTCTGTGGCCTGGACTTCTTGGGCGACGGCCTGCCAGCCCTTTTCCAGGGCATCTTTAAGTACCTCGGGAGAGTATCCCGGAGAAAGACCGGTAATTTTGGTGAGGAACTGCCGCAGGGCCAAAACCGCGGAGCCGGTGTGCAGGTCCTGGGCAAGCTCGAGGGCGCTGGCCGCACACGAGGCCTGGGACGCCACCGGGGTGCCGGGAGCAAAAGAGATGATCAGGCCAAAGAGGTGGCGGGCCTCGGCGGTTTTCCCCTGTTTTTGGGCCAGTTCCGCCAGTTTGAGGAGGGCTGCCTCCCCCTGAGGGGCCTGGGGGAAAAGATTCACCAGGGACATCGCCATCGTCAGGGACTCCTGGTAATCTCCTGCCTCGAAGCTGGCGATGAACTTCTTCCAGTAGGCTTCCGGCTGCAAAATAGGGGAGCCTGAGAAGGTTTCGGCGCTGGGTGCCGGGGGCTTGTCGGCGGCAGGCGGCCCCGGGGGACTCAACAACATACTTTCCCGCCGGTGGGCTGCAGCATTACCGGCCCATACCGTGACGGCCATGAGGCCGGCGAGGCAAATCAGCCAACGGTGTCTGAAGCCCGACATACTAGTGATCCCTCTGCCCCTGACGTTTCAGATCTTCCAGGAGCCTGATGACCTTTTCATTCTGCTCGATGAGGGTGAGGTTGGTTTTGACCACAAAGCGCTCGGCCGTGGCAATCTGTTCCAGGAACATCTCCTGGCGGTCGCCGGACACCACCCCGGAGTTGGACAGTTTGTCCATGGCCTGAAAGAATTCCCCGGAGAGGACCACCACCGGGCTTTGCCCCCCCATCCCCCTGGACCAGCCCGTAGCCGGCGGGTTCCCCCAAGTCGGCAAGGCGCCCAGGAGGAGAAAGCAGGAGGCCATCAAGCAAAGCCAGTACCACCGCCGGGCCACCAACCGCTGTCTGTTTTTCGACATATCTTGCTCCTGGGGGCTTAAGGAAGCAAGATGCGTACCAGGCAACCAGGACTATCCGGCTATGGTATAATTAGCTGAAATAATAAGATAAAATTAAGAAAAAAGGAAAAGCTTGGGTGACGGTGTCAATATTCAGAGAATAGGTTCTGTCATAATATTGACGTCTGCGGGGGTTTTCCAGAGTGATTACCATCCGGGGCGGCAATCTGCTGTTTCTTCATTTTCTCGATGAGGGTGGTGCGGTTCAGATTGAGGAGCTGGGCGGCCCGGCTTTTCACCCAGTTGCTCCGTTCCAGGGCCTTGAGAATAAGGCGGCGCTCGAACTCCTGCCAAGGCCTGGGGAAGGTTGAAACCGCTTTCAGGAAAGTCTATACTTTCAGCATCGCCACCAAGACTACCGGTTTCCCGAAAGCGCTGGGGCAGGTCCTCAACTTCCACCACGTCGCCCTCCGAGAGAATTACCAGGCGCTCCACCAGGTTTTCCAGCTCCCGCACGTTGCCCGGCCAGGAGTAGCGCACCAGGAGTTCCATGGCCTTGGGGGCCAGGCGTTTCACCGGCTTTTTTTTCTTTTTGCCGAATTCCTGGAGGAAGTGTTTTACCAGGAGGGGGATGTCGGTGAGCCGCTCCCGGAGCGGGGGGATGCGGATGGGGATGACGTTTAAGCGATAAAAGAGGTCCTCCCTGAACTTCCCCTGGCGCACCATGGTTTCCAGGTCCTGGTTGGTGGCGGCGATGACCCGGATGTCCACCTTGATGCTCTTGACGCCGCCGATGCGCTCGAAGGAATGCTCCTGAAGGACGCGCAGGAGCTTCACCTGCAGCCCCGGGCTCATGTCAGCGACTTCATCCAGGAAGATCGTGCCGCCGCTGGCCTGTTCGAAGCGGCCGATGCGGGTCCTGACGGCGTGGGTAAAGGCGCCCCGCTCGTGCCCGAAAAGCTCGCTTTCCAGCAACTCCTCGGGAATGGCGGCGCAATTCACCGGCACCAGGTTCCCCTGGCGGCGGTGGCTGTTGTAATGCAGGGCCCGGGCGATGAGTTCCTTGCCGGTGCCGGATTCCCCGAGGAGCAGCACGGTAGAATCGGTGTCGGCCACTTTACGGACAAGCTCGAAAAGTTGAGTGATTGACTCACTTGTGCCGATAATATTAGTGAAGCCGAAACGTTTGAAAAGCTGCTTTTTGAGCTGCAGGTTTTCCTGCTGGAGGCGTTGATGCTCCAGGGCCCGGTGCACTACCAGGCGCAGTTCCTGGGGGTCCACCGGCTTGGGCAGGTAGTCGTAGGCCCCCTGGCGCATGGCGTCCACGGAATTTTTCACCGTGGCGTAGCCGGTGACGATGATGCACAGGCAGTGAGGCTGGTGATGAACCAGAAATTTCAGGACTTCGAGGCCGCCCACCCCGGGGAGGGACATATCGGTGAGCACCAGGTCAAAGCCCCGCTCCTGGAGGCGCCTCAGGCCGGTCTCGCCGTCGGGGACCGTCTCCAGGTCGTAGCCTTCCTGCTGGAGGATTTCCTGGAGGGCCTCCCGCTGGGCCCGGTCGTCTTCCACCACCAAAATGCTGGCATGCCGATCCATGACCGTTCCATACCATGAAAGACAAATGAATGTCAATAATATGACATAGGGAAAATCCTAGGAAAAATCATAGGGAAAATCCTGATAAAAGAATGTATAATTAAGTTAAAATTTGACTGAAAACCATGAACCTGCTATTTTGAGTAAACCCATCAGGGGAAAAAACTTTTGCTGCCTACCATACTATTCATCTTAGGGGCTTACGGGCTATATGCGCTGGTGGTGGTGTGGTGCCGGTGGCAGAGGTCGCGTTTTACGGGTCGGAGCCGCCAGGGCCGGCCGCGCTGGCTGACCCTGGCCGGCGGCGCGGTTTTCCTGGGGATTTTCCTCTGTCTGACCACCTGGCTGGCCCCATCCAACCCGGATCAGAAAATGAAGCTGGCCGGCATCCTGGGGGTGTCCGAGGGCGATATCGACCTGGCCAAACAGGCCTCCCTCCGGGCCGCCACCCTCCATCTCGAGCAGAAGCCGCCCAACGGCGAGCCTGCCTACACCTCGCTGCACCCGGAGAGCCCGCCCTCGCTTCTGCCGCCCACCAAATCCACTTTGGGGGCAGTGCCGCTGCACAAGCCCAAAGTCAAGCGGGCCGGCGCCAAAGAATCTCCCAAACCGAGGGTAGAGGCGAGCCTCAGCAAAAAAGACAAGGCGGCAGCCGCCAAGTCCAGGGCCAAAAAGAAGAAACCGCAGCCGACGACCATGAATTCTAAGGGGTCTGAGGGCGGCAACGGTTAGCTCGCACCCCGCCATGCTCCCTATTAAGGTCAGGACAGGAACAGGCCCCAAGGTCTGCCCCCCGGTTCCCTTGCCATTTTCTCCCAGGGCTGGCGCTTGAACCAGTCGTCCACCAATCACACTGCCAAAATTGCCCGGGCCGCCGGGTCCATGAGCGTGGCGGTTCTGTTGAGCCGCATCCTGGGCCTGGTCCGGGAGCAGGTCCTGGCTGCCCTGTTCGGGGCGGGGCTTGCCATGGACGCCTTCATCGTCGCCTTCCGCATCCCCAATCTCCTCCGGGACCTGTTCGCCGAGGGGGCCCTGTCCACCGCTTTTGTCACAGTTTTTACCCACTACGACCAGCGCCTGGGTCCGGAGCGCACCTGGCGCCTGGCCAACAACGTCATCGTCTCCCTGGCCATCCTGGTGGGGGGGATTACCCTCCTGGGCATGGCTTTTTCGCCCCGGCTGGTGGACCTCATGGCGCCGGACTTCGGCCTGGTGCCGGGGAAACTCCAGCTCACCGCCACCCTCACCCGCATCATGTTTCCCTTCCTGCTCCTGGTTTCCCTGGCCGCGGTGGTCATGGGCATCCTGAACAGCAAGGAAAAATTTTTCGTTCCGGCGCTGTCCTCCAGCTTCTTCAACCTCGGCTCCATTGTGGTGGGGGTGAGCCTGGCCCTGATCCTGCCCCGTTTCGGCTTCCACGCCATCGCCGGCATGGCCTGGGGCACCCTGGTGGGGGGGCTGCTGCAGCTTTTGGTGCAAACCCCGCAACTGCGGCGGGTGGGGTTCCGCTTCCAGGTGGTGTTCGACTGGCGGGACAAGGGTCTCCGGCAGATTTTCAGGCTCATGCTGCCCGCCGTGGTGGGGCTGTCCGCCAGCCAGATCAACGTCTTCATCAACACCTTTTACGCTTCCAGCTGCGGGCAGGGCAGCGTTTCCTGGCTGAACTACGCCTACCGCCTGGTGCATCTCCCCCAGGGGCTTTTCGGGGTGGCCCTGTCGGTGGCCACCCTCCCCATGGTGTCCCGATTCGCGGCCCACGAGAATCTGCCGGCCATGAAAGAGGCCTTTAAGTCGTCCCTGGCCCTGGCCATGCTCCTCACCATCCCGGCGGCTGCGGGCCTCATTGCCCTGGCTGGCCCCATCTGCTCGGTCATTTTCCAGCATGGCCGCTTCACCGCCCTGGACAGCCAGCAAACCGCGGCGGCGCTGGTGCTCTACAGCCTGGGGCTCTTCGCCTTTGCCGGGGTGAAGATCCTGGTGCCGGTGTTTTATACCCTGAACGACACGAAAATCCCCGTCATGGGCAGCTTCATCACCGTGGCCGCCAATATTGCCCTCATCAACCTCACCATAGGCCCCCTGGGCCACCGGGCTATCGCCCTGTCCACCTCCGTCAGTATGCTGGTGAACCTGCTGTTTCTGGGGGTGATGCTGTACCGCAAGGTGGAGGGCTATGCCGTGGGGGACCTCATGGCCACCCTGGCCAAAGTCACCGGCGCCGCGGCGGTCATGGGCCTGGTAGTCTGGGGCGTCTATTCTTTAACCGTGGCCGGGCTGGGGAAAAGCCTATCCAAAGAAATTCTCGCTCTGGCCGGGTCCATCTGCTTGGGGATGGGGCTCTACCTGGCCCTCATCTCCCCCTGAAAATCCCCGAATTCAATACCTTCTCATCGCAGTGAAGTCCCGCTGGGGCAGGAGAAAGGCGAGCTGAAAAGGGCTTATCGGGGGAAGGGCCAGGGACATGATGTCCCTGCCCTCCCCTCAGAGCTCCCCCTCCCAACCCACATGAGGGAGCCCACCGACATGATGAGGAAGTTTGTGCTGCCGGGGCAGGTGCCGGATGCCGCCACGTTGCGGTCCCTGACGGCGCCCACGCTTGATGGGTCCCGCGAGGTGACCAGAACGATGTCTGTAAGTATCAAGAAGGTGAGGGCGCCCCGGACAAGCTGCATGGGGCCATGGTCTTTTCAGCCGATGGGCGTGGGGCAGGGTCGGTGCGGCCGCGGGAATCCCTCGTCCTTGAGCAGCCTTTTCCAACCCAGCTCAAAGGCCCGTTCCATGAGGGTCTCCAGGTTCAGGACATCCTCCCGGTTGTATTGCAGGAGGAGTTTCCGGGCCGTCAGGTCGCCGCGCTGGTAGCGGGCCCAGAGGAGCACCGCGTCAAAGCCGTTTAAGCCCGCCACCTCCGGGGCCCGGTGAATGCCGAAGCGGGGTTCGATGCGCTTTAAGCCGCCCCGGTGCCCCAGTCGGGCCAGGATGAAGCGCAGGTCCAGGTGCAGGGGGGGCAGAACGAGGTCGGGGAAGTAGGCCTTGAGCACCGGCAGGTCGAATTGGGAGCCGTTGAAGGTGACCAGCACGTCCACGTCGGCCAGGGCCTCGGGAAAATCCAGGAGGTTTTGCCCCAGAACGAACTGGCGCATGGTGCGGCCGTCGTAGAGGCCCACCACCGTGACGGCCTGGTCCGGCCAGCCGGCCCCGGTGGTCTCGATGTCGAGATAAGCGGTGCGGGCGCGGAAGTGGTGAAACAGGCGCCAGAGTTCGCCCCCGGGCAGCCGTGAAGCGAAATATTCCGGGTGGTCCAGGTGGCTCATGGACTCCTGCAAGAGGCCCTTGAGCCAGGCCAGGCGCTCGGGCCCGAGACCGCCCACCCGGCTCACCGTGAGAAAATCCTCCCAGGTGGCGAGCCCCAGGCGCCAGTACTGGGCCTCGGTCCTTAGGCCCACCCCCGGCAGGTGAATGAAGGTGCGTTTAATCATAATACCTTGTTCGTATTCTAGGCGGCGCCTTGGAGGGCATGAAACCTCTGTCCGCGGCTTTATTGGTTGGGAGTCGGCGGCGTTGTAGGGGCCGGCACCGGTACGGCCTGGGGGACCATTTTTTCGACGGGTGCGGAGGTCCCCAGGCGCTGTCTTGGCCCGCTCGGAAAGCTCCCGCATGCGCCGGTCCAGGCTCACCAGGCCCTGTTCCAGGGATGGCTCCATGACGGTAACCTCCCCTTTATTCAGGATAAGCCGCTGCAGTTGGGGAATGGCCACCCCGGCCGAGGCCTTGAGGTAGATCGGCTGAATATAGACGACCCCACTCTTTACCGGCAAAAGAATCATCCTGCCCCGGATCACCGCAGAGCCCAACTGGTTCCACAGGGTAAACTGCTCGGCGATCTTGGTGTTCTGATCGATGAAGGCATCGATCTGGGAGGGGCCGAATACCAGTGCCCCCTTGGGGAAGTCGAAGGCGAAGATTTTGCCGTAGTTATCACCGTCGCAGCCCGCCACCATGAGGGATCTCAGGTTGGTCCGGGCCCGGGGGGTCATGGGGCAGACCTGGATAAATTCAAATTTGTCGGTATTTATGAGGTTCAGGGTCAGAAAATACGGCATCATGCGCTCGGTGTGGCGCTGGTGGCTGATCTCGGGGAATTCCCATTGGTCCTCCTGACGGAAGAACACCCCGGGGTCGGTCTGGTGATACTTGGCGTAGGTTTCCACCTGGATGTCGAAGATATCCTTGGGGTAGCGGATGTGCTGGCGCAAGTCCGCGGGCATCTGGTCCAGGGGCTTCATCAGGCCGGGGTACATGCGCCTGTAGGCCTGAATAATGGGATCGCGCTCATCGGCGAGATAATAGGTCACCGTACCGTTATAAGCGTCCACCACGATTTTCACCGAATTGCGGAGGTAATTCGCGCCGTTGTTGTAAGGCTGGGAATAGGGGTAAAAGGTAGAGGTGGTGTAGGCGTCCTGAATCCAGAAGAGATTTTTGCCCGTGACCACGATATAAGGATCTTTGTCCAGGAGAAAGTAAGGCGTGAGGGTCTTGATGCGGTCCACGATATTGCGGCGGATGAGAATCTTGCTGCCTTGAACGGTCTTGCCGGTGAAGAAGATGTCCTTTTCCTTGAAATAAAAAGAAAAAATCAGCCGGCGGAAGAGGGAGTGCATAAAAATCCCGTCTTTGCCCTGGTAATCCGACAACTGCTCGCCCTCGGCGGTGGGGTAGTTCACTTCCCGGCTGGCGTTGGGGGCGATGATATAGCCGTAATCAAGCAGGCCGAAGTAGACCCCGGGCTGGTCCATTTTAAAGCCGTAGTCCGATTGGGGCGGAATGTCCTGGATGAACCAGGTCATGGGCTCTTCCCCCCCTTGAGCCGCGGGGGTCATGACCACCCCGAAGCCATGGGTGTATTTGAGGCGGTCATTGATCCAGTTGCGCACCCCGGGGGGCAGGTCGGCCAGGCTCAGCTCCCGGGGAGCAATATTGACCTGCTGATACACGCCGTTGACGGTGTAGCGGTCGATATTGACGATGGGGAATTTGTAGTAGGTGCGCAGCGCCTGGAGGTGCTGGTAGACCTCCAGGAGGATTTCATGGTCCCACACCGGGATGTTCCGCAGAGTGGTCTTGATGATGGGCTCTTGCAGGTTCCATTCCAGGGGCGCCACGTTATAATCCCGATGCTCCACCTGATTTATCTTGAAGGCATTCAGGGTGGCCTGGATATTGTTGACGATGTAGGGGGCTTCCTTGGAAATTTCGTTGGGTTTGACGACGTAGCGCTCCACCATGTTGGGCAGAAACGGCGAAAACCTGGCGCCCAGGGCCAGGAAAAAGAAGACGCTCGAGATCACTAAGTAGTTCAAACCCTTGCGACTGTTTAAATAAACAATAAGCGAGACCGCGGTGGTAAATAGAAAAAACCCACATGCCCAGATCATGGGCAGGACAATGTTCATTTCCACGTAACCCGGGCCGTAAAAGAGTGGCTGGTGGCTGGTGCTGTACAGCAGCATGTAGCGTTGCAGGTAGAAGTCCCAGATGGCCGCCATGAAGACCAGAAAAATCATCACACTGAGATGGGTCCTGGGCCCAGGGTGCATGTTGAGATCCTGCTTGGCGAGAAATCTCCGCTCCAGCCAGTAGAGGAGCGTCAGTCCCAGAAACAGCAGGAGGAGGGTGAAGAGCAGGGTGTGCTCAATCGATACGTAAATGGGGAGTGAAAAAAGATAAAAACTGATGTCTTTGCCGTAGACCGGATCCTGGACGCCGGACCTGGGGCCGAAGATGAACAGCAGGGTTTGCTGCCAGCGCTGGAAAAAAGGCCAGGCCAGGATCACGGCCAGGACCAGGCTGAAGGGGGCATAGACCAGGAGGGAGCCGGAGCGGAACTGGTGCACGAAAAACCGGTAGCGGGACAGGGCCACGGCTTGCCCGGCGGGGGGGGCCGTGGCCCCCAAGAAGCGGGAGGCCACCCAGAAATTGAGGAAAAACACCAGGAAAAAGAGCAGGCTGAAGGCGACGAGAATCACGTAGCGGTAGGTCAGGAGCTGGATGAAATACCCAAGGTAGCCCAGGGAATCAAACCACCACAGGTCCACCATGAAGTTCATGAAGACCAGGGCGAAGGCGACGTAGAGCAGCAGGAGCCCGAGGGCAGCCAGAATCAGGATTCTGAGCCAATGCCAGAGACGGGGCATTATCTGTCCTTTCTCTCAGCCAAGTATTTGCAACCAGCCATGGGATATTCCGGGAACCCGCGGCCCCCAAGCGGGGCCTGATCAACAGGTGAAGCACTTATAAAAGCCGGCTGACCAGCAAACGCGTCGCCGGGACCTGTAACTCCATAGCTTATCATCAACCGGGGCTTCTGTCATGCCCGTATGCAAGGCGGGGGCGTCCGGCGGGATTTTTTTCAGCGCCGGTCAAGCAGATACGGTGGTTATTCTTCCTTGAGGGTGGCGGCCAAATCGAGCTTGAGGGACCGCCAGGCCGGGTAGGCCCCGGCCGCCAGGCCCAGGGCCACCACCAGCAGGAAGGTTTCCACATAGATGGCCGGGGTGAAGAAGAGCCGCACGGTCCACCCGAAGGCCTGCTTGTTGATGACGAAAATCAGCAGGAGCGACAGGACCGAGCCCGCCAGGGAGCCCAGCACAAAGCTCAGGAAGCTCGCCAGCCCGGACTCCACCAGGACCATGCCCATGATCTGGCGGCGGGAGGCGCCCAGGGCCTGGAGCAGGGCCAGCTCCCGCTCCCGGTCCATGATGACCACCAGAAAAGTGGTGACGATGCCGAAGATGGCCACCACCACCGCCACCCCCTCCAGGGCGTAGGTGAGGGCAAAGGTCTGGTCGAAGATCCGCAGGATGCCGTTCCTGAGATCAGCGTGGGACAGGGTGAGGAGCTGGTAGCGGCCCCCGTAACGCTCCTGGAGCCTGGCCTGAACCGCCTTGATGTTCTTTTTATCTTTAAGATAGAGCCGCACCGCGTTGACTTCGGTATCGGGCCAGAAGTGGCGGAACTGGCGGATGTCCATCCAGACGCTGGGGCCGTCGGTGCGGTAGTCGTAAAAGACCCCGGCGACTTTGAGATCCTGGGGTCCGGCGGGGGTGGGGAGGACCAGGCGCTCCCCTTCTTTATATCCAAAAGTCTCGGCCAGGGGCTCGGAGATGACCACGGGCCAGGAACCGGCGCCGGCGGGATTCCCCGCTCCCGCGGCCGCCTGCATGATGCCGTGGGTGTCCCCCTGCCTGAACCACAGGCCGCCGTGCTTGTCAAGAATGGGGAAGCTCCCGCCGATGACCAGGATATAGCGGTCCCGAAAGGGGATGCGGGCCACGCGGTAGAGGTAGATGTCGGCGATATCCGGGTCCTGCTGAATCTCGGGCAGGATCCCCGGGGGGAGAAAGCGGTCGTAGGAGGCGGTGGAAAAGACCGAGGGGCCGAAGAAGATGTCGCCGCTGATGGAGCGGTTGACCCATAAATCCACGGTCTGGCGGAAAGAGCCGATCATCACCGCCACGGCGATGAGCATCCCCAGGGCGCAGGCCAGGGCGGCGATGGAAACCGCACTCCGGGAGAGCGACCCGGCCAGGTAGCGGCAGCCGAGGTCCCCGGCGGGCCCCAGCCAGCGCCGCAAAGGGGGGGCGAGCCCCCGGCCGATGGTCTTCGCCACCAGGGGGGTGAACAGGGAAAACCCCAGGAGGATGAGAAAAGCCGCCAGAAAGCCTGGAAAAGGCGGGCCGGAGCCCAGGCGCAGGGTGGAGAAAAACCCGGCCGCCACCAGAATAGCCGCCCCCGCCAGGGCCAAGGCCCCGGTCTTGCTTGCCAGGCGCTCCTCCAGGTCCTCCCGGTACCACACGGCCCGCACCCGGATGCGGGCGGCCTCAAGCGATGGCACCAGGGCCGCCGCCAGGGTCGCGCCCACCGCCAGGGCCCAGGCTTTGAGGAGCAGGGTCGGGCTTACGGCGAGCCCGGTGGCGGCCACCGGGGTGTACAGGGAGGTCAGGGTCCGGGCCATGATGCTAAGGGTTGCCCGGGCCATGAAAACCCCCAGGACCAGGCCCACGAGCCCCCCCACCGCGCCGCTCACCGCGCTCTCGGTCAGGACCAGGGCCAGCACCCGGCCGGGGGTCATGCCCAGGGTGCGCAACAGGCCAATCTCCCGGCGGCGGCGCACCACCGCCAGGGTCACGAACTGGTAAATAAGGAACATACCCACGAACAGGGCGATGGCGCTCAGGATGGCGAGGTTGAGGCGGTAGGAGGCCACCAGCCCCTCCATCTGGCGGCCCTGGGACCCGGGACGCACCACTTCGGCGCCGGCCGGCAGGACACCCCGCAGAGTCTGGTCCAGGGGGGCGCGGGGGGAGGTGCCGATGAGGTCGATGTAGTCGAGCTTCCCCACCCGGTCCAGGAGTTCCTGGGCGTGGGCGATGTCCATCAGGACCACCGACCCTTCCAGGGGGTAGAGGCCCTGGGGGGAGGTGAACAGGCCCACCACCTCCAGGCTCTCCTGCCTGGCGCCCACCACCACCGGGAGGGTGTCACCGGGGCGGAGCCCGAGCCTGGCGGCCAGGCGGTCGCTGACCAAAATTCCCCGGGGGTTGGTGAGCAGGGCCTCCAGGACCCCGGGCCCCGGCGTTTTTCCGGGCAGCATCTCAAAGGACCGGAAGGATGCTTCCGAGAAGGGGTCGATGCCCAACAGGAGCACCGGCTGCCCCGGGCGGCGGTCCAGCTCCAGCACACTTTCCAGCACCGGGGCCGCGGCCTTCACTGCTGGCTGCCGGCGCACCGTGAGGAAGAGGTCTTCAGGGAGAGGCGCCCCCGGGCTCGTGACCCGCCACTCGGCCTTCCCTGCCACCGCGCTGACGCCGTTGTGGAAACTCACCAGGGCGCTGGACGCGGCCAGGGAAATGCTGAGGTAAACTGCGGTGCCTAAAGCAATGCCCAGGATGCCGAGCGCGGTGCGGCCCGGGTATTCCGCCAGGTGGCGCCAGGGAAAGAGAAACCACCAGAGCTTCACGCCTGCACCCGGCCGTCCAGGAGGTGCACCACCCGCCCGGCGTACAGGGCCGCCTCCGGGGCGTGGCTCACCAGTATTATGGTGTGGCCGCCCTCCCGGTGCAGTTGGGCCAGCAACTCCAGGATCTGGAGGCTGGCGGCGGAGTCCGAGGTTCCCCGTGGGCTCGTCGGCCAGGACCACGGCCGGCCGGTTGATCAAGGCCCGGGCGATGGCAGCCCGCTGCATCTCACCCCCCGAGACCTGGTGGGGCTTGTGGTGGCGCCTTGCCGTTAAGCCGACTTTCTCAAGCCAGCCGGCGGCCTCCTCCCGGGCTTGATGGAAGGGCATGCCCTGGAGGGCCCGGGGCAGGGCGACGTTTTCCTCCAGGGTGAGGAGCGGCAGGAGATTAAAGGACTGGAAGACCACCCCGACCCGGTCCCGGCGGAAATAGGTGAGCTCGGGGTCCTTGAGGCTCCCCAGGTCCCGGCCCTCCACCACCACCCGGCCGGCGCTGGGAGGTTCGAGGCCCCCCATGATGTGCAGCAGGGTGCTCTTGCCGCAGCCGCTTTTGCCGGTGATGGCCAGGAATTCCCCCGGCGCGACGTCCAGGTTGACCCCCCGGAGGGCCTCCACGGCCGCCGGACCCCTGCCGTAAATCTTGCTGACATTTTTGAGTTGAATCATGCTCAAAGACCAGGGCTGCAAATCATCATCACACCCCGATGCACCCTCATTTTCCGGCTGCCGGAGGGCCGGTCTTTTCATTATAACGGCGGCCCCCAACATTTTAAAGTTAAGGGGCCGCGAGGCCGATGGTTAGGATGTAACCAGCATACACGGGGGAGATGGACCGCAGCGCGTTCTCTCCCTTTTCCATCCGGAGAGGTGATGATTTCAAACAATTTGAGTCCAGCGGAAATGACCAGGTATTCCCCCCAGATTGCCATGGCGGGCTGGGGCCGGGAAGCCCAGGAGCGGGTAAAATCATCCAAGGTCCTGATCGCCGGGGCTGACGGCCTGTCTTCGGCCGTGGCCCTCCATCTCCTCACCACCGGGGTGGGGGCCATCAGGATTGTGGATCCTTCCCGGGTCGGCCTGGCCGACCTCAATGCCAACGTCCTGTTCCGGGAGCGGGACCTTGGGAAAAGCAAGGCCACCATCACCGAGCGGCGCCTCAAGGAAATCAATCCCTTCGTGACGGTGGAAGGGCAGGCAAAAAGCATTAATGAAAATAATGTCTACCGTGTGGCGGGGGGGTGTCAGCTCCTCATCGACACCCGGCGGGACCCCGAAAACGGCTATCTCCTCAATCAGGCGGCGCTGCGCTACAAACTGCCCCTGTTGTATGCCTGGATTAAGGACGGGGACGGTACCCTGGCCACCTTCTGGCCCGGCCACGGACCCTGCCTGGGGTGCGCCTTCCCCGAGTCCCTGCCGGCCAGTTCCCAGGTCCTCATGGGGCCTCTGCCGGGTATCCTGGGGGCGCTCATGGCCCTGGAGGCCCTGCGCATCCTGGGGGGATTGCCTGCCGCGCTCCTGGGCCGCCGCCTGACCTTCCAGGGACGGGTCTTCAGCTTCAGGGAGGATCCTTCGCCGGTCTCCCCCCACTGCTCCCTCTGCCAGCACCTTTACCAGGAGCAGGCCTCGGGTGCCTGAAGAGGGCATAATCCATCTGATTATAGCCGCCTTTCTTGAATAACCTGAAACACTAACCTCATCCTGTCGTTAATCTTCACCCCGGGGCTAATTGCTTCCTTCGGTGCCACTCGCATGTGGGGCCCCACTCCCCTGGCAGTTTTCCACCTGGTGAGACTTCACTCGTTCTCTAAAAAATCCGGGCAATAAAGATCATGGGGCTCAGACCCCGCTCTTTGCGCGGCTTTTCTAAAAAAGCTGTGTGAAAAATAATTTTTTTATCTTTTTTTTTAAAGTTTATCGAAGGATGACTCGAATAGGAGGACATAGGTTGGAAAAACCCTACAAGGATGTTTAAGGGGATTTACAAGGAGGTAAGGGGTCATGTCACTGGTAATCAATCACAATTTAATGGCCATGAATGCTGCCAGGAACCTCGGCAACAGCTACAACAACCTGTCCATTTCGGTGGCGCGCCTGTCATCCGGCCTGCGTATCAATTCCGCGGCCGACGACGCCGCCGGGCTGGCCATCCGTGAGATGATGCGCACCGACATCCGGGTGTTGAACCAGGGAGTGCGCAACGCCAACGATGCCATCTCCCTCATCCAGACGGCGGACGGCGCCCTGTCGGTGGTCGATGAAAAGCTCACCCGTATGAAGGAACTGGCCGAACAGGCGGCTACGGGAACGTACACCTCGGCGCAGCGTCTCATTATGGACAGCGAGTATCAAGCCATGGCCTCGGAAATCTCCCGAATTGCCATGGCCACCGATTTCAACGGGGTCAAACTTCTGGACGGCTCCCTCTCCGGTACGGCTGTGGGCGGAGTTTCCGGCAGTCAGATGAAAATTCATTTCGGCACGGGGAACAGTTCCGCCGAGGATTACTACTACATCCGCATCGGCAATTCCACTGCCTCGGCCCTGGGCTTGGGCAACAGTGCCAGCCCGACCCATGCCGGCTACACCATCAGCACCCAGTCTGCCGCGCAGGCGGCCCTGGAGGCCATTGATGTGGCAGTCCAGAGCAAGGACACCATCCGGGCGAGCCTGGGGGCTGTGTCCAACCGCCTGTCCAACACCATCTCCAACCTGTCCATCCAGGCTCAGAATCTGCAGGCGGCCGAGTCGCGCATCTCGGACGTGGATGTGGCAACCGAGATGACCGAATTCACCAGAAACCAAATTCTGGTTCAGTCCGCAGTGGCCATGTTGGCTCAGGCTAACTCCCTGCCCCAGATGGCGCTGCAGTTAATCCAAGGCCGTTAAGCTTAGTGAGGTGGATTGGGAAGGAGGAGGCGGTTAATGCAGAAGGACAACAACTCTCAGGATTTCATGCTCACTATTGAACAGGTCGCTCAACTTACCGGGGTACGCAAATCGACATTGCGTTACTGGGAAAAATCCTTCGAGGAATTCCTCCGGCCGGCCCGCACTCAGTCAAACCGCCGTGAATACACCATGGAGGATCTGGATCTGGTGAAAACCATCAAGCGCCTGCTGGATGAGGAGCACCTGACCTCGGAAGGGGTGCGCCTGATGCTCTTTAAGTTGTTTCCCCACTATAAGGACAATTTTAATAATAGTCGGCCCGGAGTCGACACGGCGCGGGGGGATTTGGGGGGCAGTGGCCCTATTCCCCTCCATGCCCCCAAACTTTAAGGCCCTTTGGGGAAGAGCCGGCCATCCAGGATCTGCGCCAGCTCTTCTCCTTCCGGGGCATAGCCGAAGACCTCCCGCCAAACCCGGGGGCTCTCCATGCACAGATAAAGTCTGACCCCTGGCAGGGCCCGGTCAAGCCATTCTGCCAGGCGGCTGTACATCTCCACCCTGAGGTCTTTGAAATATCGCCACTTGCCGTCGGGAGCCCGCACCATCTCCTGGGATCCTATCCGGCTGTGGGGGAAGCGAGCCAGCATAATCCGGCGCAGGGGAGGTAAAAAGCGCATACACCCCAGGCTGATCCAGACTATTTCCGCGGCTGAGACTGCGGCCCCCAGGCGTTCTACAGTCCGGCGGTAAGCCTCTTCCCAGCCGGGAAAGAAAATTAGGGGGTCGAAGTGAAAGGCCAGCCGAAAGCCCGCTAAGGCAGCCTGCCGGGCCGCCTTGAGCCGCGCCTCCAGGGTGGCCGCGCCCTGCTCCGCCTCCCGGATCAACTCCGGGGGATTTAAGGACCAGGCGAAGATTACCCGGGGATTGGGGCCCAGGGGCAAAAGGTGCGTGAGATCATGCCACTTGCTTTTGATCTCCAGGATGGCATTGGGGTGCCGGGCCACCAGCGGCACCAGGACCTCGTGCAAACCGGTCAACCGGTCCAGGGCCAGGCTGTCCCCGAACTCACCCGTCCCCAGGCGCCACGTGCGGTGTGGGGTTTCTGCCCACGTGGTGTGAAGTTCGCTTTCCAGATCTTCTATATTCACAAACACGGTGACTGCGGGCACATTGACATAACTCTGGAGGATGCAGTAGGTGCAGTCGAAAGGACAATTCAAGGCCACCTGCAGGACCTGATAGCCGCAGCAGATGTAGTCCCTGGTTCCCGGGCAGGCCCGCCAGAAAGGGCCTTTCTGCACGGCGAGGAGGAGGGTGGTTTTGGATTCCCCCAGCCATTGCGCGGGGGAGACTTCCCGGGGACGCAGGGCCTCCCGGTCGGCGATCACCTTGACCGGCACCCCGGGGAGATGGGCCAGAACCCGCCGGGTCATGGGGTAATCCCAGGCGGCCTCCTCTACCAATATTTGCTTGAAACGCTGCATGGGTGGCATTGGATGAGTGGGTGAGTGGATAAATGGGGGAGGGGGCTAAGGCCCTGAGGTCCCTGGCTCCCCCCCATTTCTCACTAAAAATCTACATACGGCCCCCGGGTCATGCCCCGGAGATGGCAGGTGTCGTTCATCAGCAGGATGTGCCAGGCCTCCCCCACCCGGGCAAAGCGGTTGATGGCGGTGGTGTCCTGGCCGATACGCCAGAAGTGGGAGTTGTCCAGGCCCAGGAAAGCCGCGATGAGGACCTTGTTGACCGCCCGGTGGGCGGCCAGCAATATGGTCTGGCCTTGGTGCCGGGCCATTACTTCCGTGACCGCGGCCAGGGCCCTGGTCCGCATCTCGTCCAGAGTCTCGCCGTTCGGGAAGCGCACCGTGTGAGGGGCAGTTTCCCATTGCCGGTAGAGGTCGGCATACTTCACCTTGACCTCGGCCAGGGGGAGCCCCTGCCAATCCCCGTAATTAATGTCGATGAGGCCGGGCAACGCCTGCACCGGGATGTCGTGGTGCTGGGCAATGGCCCTGGCGGTGTCCATGGCCCGGGAAAGAGGCGAGGCATAGGCGGCCTGGATGGTCTCGCCCTTAAGCCACTCCCCGGCCAACCGGGCCTCTTCCCGGCCCACCTCGTCGTGGGGAATGTCCACCGTGCCCCGAAATATCTTGTCCTTGTTCCAGGGGGTGCGGCCGTGGCGCACCAGGATGATGTGGGTCATAAGACCTCCTGGTCTCTGTCAGGGTCTTGTTTTAGTAGCCTCCCCGGATATTGGGGGACTGATGTAAGGAGGTTGGCGGAGCCACGGGACTCATGGGGAGGTCTTCAAAAATTCCTTCACCTCTCCCAACCCACGCTCCCGGGCCCGTTGAAAGATGGCCAGACCCAGGGACAGGTCCTGAATGATGAGGCCGGTGGAATCAAACACCGTGATTTCTTCCGGGCTTTGGCGCCCCGGCAATTTCTCGGCCACCACCTCCCCCAAGGAACCGTAAATCATCTCCCGGGTGATCTCCCCCTTGCTCAGGGGAACGTTGATTTCCCCGGAGTGCGACGCCTGGGCCCAATCATCCACGACCACCCTGGCAATTTTGAGTATTTCCGGGTCAAGCTCCTGTTTGCCCTGGGCGTCGGCGCCGATGGCATTGATGTGGGTGCCGGGGCGGACCCAGTCCCGCATGACCAGGGGCGCCTCGCTGGTAGTGACGGTGACCAGGATATCCGAGGACAGGGCGGTTTCCCGGGGGTCCAGGGCCAGGCGCACGGCCACCGGGTATTTGGCCGCCATGTCGTCCCTTAGGGTGTGGGCCCGGGCCCGGGCGCAGTCACAGATGATAATCTCCTCGATGGGCCGCACTTTCATGATGGCCGCAATCTGGGTGCGGGCCTGTTCGCCGGCGCCGATGACCCCCAGCCGCACCGCGTCCGGCCGGGCCAGGACCTCCACGGCCACGCCACCGGCCGCGCCGGTGCGGTAATTGGTGATGAAGGTGCCGTCCATATCCGCCCACTCGAGCCCGGTCTCCGGGTCATTCAGCACCACCTTGGCCATGACCGTGGGGAGGCCCTTGAGGGGGTTGCCGGGGTGCACGTTCACCCATTTGAGCCCGCAGACATGTCCGGCGGGAAGGAAAATTTCGCCGTACATGGCCCGGAAATCCCCCCGGGCCAGGGTCAGGTAGGCCTTGGGGGGCATGTTGACCCGCCCTTCGCCGTAGGCCCGGAAGGCCTCCCGAACCGCATCCAGAGCCAGGTCCATATCCAACACCTGCATGACTTCCGCACCGGTTATCACCAGACTCATGCTGCCTCCTCAGGTAAGATGGTCGAATTAAAGTCTTTGCCGGACCAGGGTATACACATAAGACAGCAGGCGGGTTGACCCGGGGCGTTCCAGGTGGAGGAGGAGGTCGGTTTCCCGGCAGGGTACCTTCCTGCTTTTAAAGCTGCCCTGGACGGCGAGAACGATATTTCCCTGGGGAGTGGCCCGAGCCATGAGGGTGGGACTTTCGCAGTAAATAAACAGACTGGCCCCGGGCAGATGGCAGGCAGCCAGAGTCAGGGGTTCTTCCAGGGTTTCCGGTAGGGGCTTCAGGGGGGTCAAGGGCAGGTTGTGGGCCGCGGCAAAATGCTCCATGGCCCCGTGGACTTCAGCCCATGGCGTCAGATCCAGTTCCAGGATGACCGGTGCCAGCGTAGTTTCACCCGAAACGGGTTCGGCCAGGAGTCCTTTCACCATTAAGACAAAAGTGTCGCCGTGGTGGCAATCCCACAAAAAAGGCAGGGGTTGATCATTCACTACCTGGAAACCCTCAGCGGCAAAAAGCCCTTTAGCCATCGTGCAGTTTAAGTGCATGGCAGGTCCTTTAGGGGGAGGTGGCGCCGTCCGGGTCATTTTTGGGACCGGTGCAGATCAAGTTGCGCCTTGACCCGGACGGTCAAAGGCATTATATTTTAATTCACCATATTTTTTGTGAAGGAGCAATCATGTATTCCGAGATCGTCATGGATCATTTCAAAAGTCCCCGTAATGTCGGCGAGATACCTGATGCCGACGGTATCGGTGAGGTGGGCAATCCCGTCTGCGGGGATATTATGAATGTTTATATCAAGGTGGACGGCGACAAAATAGCCGACATCAAATTTAAGACTTTCGGTTGCGGCGCCGCCATTGCGGTTTCCAGCATGCTGACGGAGCTGGCCAAGGGGAAGACCCTGGACGAGGCCATGAAGATCACCAATAAAGATGTGGCCGAGGCCCTGGGAGGGCTGCCCCAGAACAAGCTGCACTGCTCAAACCTGGGGGCCGATGCCCTGCACTCCGCCATCAAAAACTACCTGGACCGCAAGTCCGGAAAAATCAAGGACACGGCCAAGGACCGGGAGGATCACGTCAAAAGCAGGGAGGCCGAGGCCTGTTACTGCCCCTACTGCTCCAAGAAGGTTGAAGAAGAGTCGCCTTTCTGCATTTTCTGCGGCACTGAAATTCCTCACGAACACGATCACTGAGCGCTGACAAGGAAACGACATGGGAGTCAGTTATTTCGATCATCTATCCGGCACGCCTCTGCACCCCCGGGTCAAGGAGGCGATGATCAACCACATCAAGACGATTTACGGCAACCCGGTAAGCGATCACCAGGTGGGCCAACAGGCCGCCCAGGCCCTGGACGCTGCCCGCGCCCAGGTAGCCGCCCTGATCAATGCCGACCCGAGCGAAATCGTCTTTGAGTCCGGCGGCACCGAGTCCGTCAACCATGCCATCAAAGGCGTGGCCATCGGCATGCGGGAAAAGGGCAACCACATCGTCACCACCAACATCGAGCACAAGTCGGTGCTGAATTCGCTGCGCACCCTGCGCCTGCTGGACTATACCGTCACCTCCCTGGACGTGGACCCCGAAGGCCTGGTGGATCCCGCGGCCGTCGAGGCTGCCATCACGCCCGGCACCATCCTCATCAGCATCATGCTGGCCAACAATGAGATCGGCACCATCGAACCCATCGCCGACATCGCCAAGATCGCCCAGAAACACAAGGTAGTCTGCCACACCGATGCGGTGGACGCGGTGGGGGTGATCCCGGTGGACATCAAGACCCTGGGGGTGGATCTGTTGAGCATGGCGGCCAACCAGTTTTACGGGCCGCCGGGGGTGGGGGCGCTCTATGTCCGCAAAGGCACCCGGGTCTGGCCCCTGGTGGACGGCGGCATGCAGGAAAACAAGCGCCGGGCCGGCACCGAGAACCTCATCGGCATCGTGGGCATGGGCGTGGCCGCAGAGGTGGCCAAAGAAGAGATGCCCGAGCGCCTGCCCCGCATCAAGGCCTTGCGGGATAAATTGCGGGACGGCCTGGTGGCCAGGGTCCCGGATATTGTCATCAACGGCCACCCCACCCAAACCCTGCCGCACCTGGTCTCCGCCTCCATCAAGTTCATCGAAGGGGAGAGCCTGATGCTCATGCTGGACGAGGAGGGGATTGCCGTAGCCACCCGGTCCGCCTGCGCCTCCGGGTCGCTCCGGGCCTCCCACGTCCTCATTTCCACGGGCATGGATTTCGCCACGGCCCAGGGAACCCTGCTCTTCAGCCTCGGCCGGGACACCACCGAAGCCGACGTGAACCGGGTGCTGGAAGTCATGCCCCCCATTGTGCAAACCTTGCGGAACATGTCCCCCCTTTACAAACAAAAACAGTCGACTTAATGGTGCAGGGTCGGTCCGGGGCCGATTTAATCTGCATCTAAAATAACGGGTAAGAAGAAAAAAAGCCGGGTCGCCCCCGGCTTTTTTCTGTGTAGTGGTCAGTCGTGGATAAGATTCAAGCCCTTCAGCGTGCTGATCATGTCCTCCTTGGAAAGCGCCCCTTCGTGGCGGTAGATTTCGCTTCCGGAAGGACCCATAATTACCAGGGTGGGCACCAGGGAAACATGGTACCGGTTGAACATGGGTTCATCAGTATCAATGTTATAGTACATCACGGATATCTGGCCGCCATACTTACTCTGAAGGTCCTCCAGGACCTTGGCCATTTGATAGCAAAACGGTCAGGTTGGGCCTCGAAACTCAATAATCGTGGCACTGCCGGCGGCCCGGGAAAACGTCGACAATGGTCCGGTAAAGAGCAGCAGGCTAAGGGTCAGACCCAGGAAGCAGGCTGTCCAGCGCATCGTTTTCATAAGCCCTCCTTTTTATTTAGGCTGTAAGCTATAAGCCGTAAACCAAAGGGAAAAATCAAAAAGCCTAAAGCGTTTTCATTATCTGCCGTAGTATCCGGTGATTTTGGCGGTAGCCAGGACCTTGCCCTCCATGGCCTTGTGAAAACCGGCCAGGTCGGTGTGCTGCTTCAGGTCCAGCTTCGGGACGTTCAGGGCGTAGAGGGTGGCCACGTAGGGATGGTCGCCGCTCCCCGGCGGCGGCTGCGGGCCCCCGTACCCCGGCTTGCCAAAGGAATTAGCCAGTTCCACGGCCCCCGGGGGCATGTGCCGGCCGGAGGCGCCTTCCTCCAGGCCCTTGCTGTCCCCGGGCAGGTTGATCACCAGCCAGTGCACCCAGTTGTGGGCCACCGGGTGGGGATCCACGATGGACAGGGCAAAGGCTTGGGTCCCGGCCGGCGCCCCGGACCACTGGAAGGGCAGGGACAGGTTTTTCCCTCCCGCACCCGGCATGACGTATTGTTGGGGGATCTTGCCCCCATCGGTGAAAGCAGCTGATCTTAGTTCCATGGCATTTCCTCCTTGGGCCGTAACAGCCAGCATCAGGCCAACCATCGAAGCCAGGCGCCACCAGGTTTTGTGCAGTGCGTGCATACCTGCCTCTCTCTGTGTAAGGTGTCCCTTATTGTCTTGAAATATCAAGGGCTTCCTGCCGTTAAAGCCGCCGGGGCAGCTCTTGTTGCCGCGCTTTAAACCACAGCAGGGGTGATCGCCGTCGGGGCTTGCGGCGATGTCGAGCGGTTAATATTTTAAGTAAGGGTGAAACGACAATTTTGCAAGGGAGACGGGCAGGTTTTTTGCCGATGGCCCCGTGAATTTCCCCATGGCCGGCTGCTGGGCAAGGCCGGAAAAGGCTCTGACAATACTTACTATAAAGACAAATGCAGGGTAAATGCGGAATTATCCAGATACTTTCTTTTCGGGGATAGCGGATGAAGAATAAAAGTCTTGTCCATGTCGGCACTTCCGGGTGGCATTACAGCCACTGGCGCGGCCCTTTTTACCCGGAGGACCTCCCCCCGGCGGATTTCCTGAAATTCTACCAACAGAAATTCCAGACGGTGGAGATCAACAACTCCTTCTATCACCTGCCCACGGAAAAGACGATGATCGACTGGCGGGAGTCAGTGCCCCCCGGTTTTATCTTTGCCGTCAAGGGGAGCCGCTACATCACCCATATGAAAAAATTGCAGGACCCCGAGAAAACCCTCACTCTCTTGATGGAACGGGTCCCGCGGCTGGGAGACCGCCTGGGTCCCATCCTGTTTCAGCTGCCGCCTCGCTGGGGCTTCGATGCCGAGAGATTGGGTCATTTTTTAGGGGCGCTGCCCCGGGGTTACCGCTTCGCCCTGGAGTTCCGCGACCCCAGCTGGCTAAACGATGCGGCCAGCCGGCTCCTCAAGGAACACGGCGCCGCCTTTTGCATGTATGATTTTGCCGGCCGGGCTTCTCCCCGGGAGGTCACCGCGGACTTCGTCTATATCCGGCTGCATGGGCCGGGGGGCGCCTATCAGGGAAGGTATTCCCGGGAGGCCCTGGCAGACTGGGCTAAAGACATTACCGCCTGGGCCGCCGAGGGCAAAGAGGTCTATTGTTATTTCGATAACGACGAGGCGGGCTATGCCGCCCAAAATGCCCTGGAGCTTAAGGACATGCTTAACGGAACCTGAGGGCGGGACGGGCGGCGCGTCCCCCGGCTTTCTTGCCTCGTGAAGAGTAAGTTGCCTTACCGGTAAGGGACTAACTACTTTTCTCCCCCGGGTCAGCCTGGGGCGTGCTTGCTGCTTCCGGCAGGGCCTTCTGCTCTTCATTTTCGGCAGTTTTCTCCGGGCTGGCTGGCTGGTCTCCAGCCGCAGATTTTTTGTTCGGCAGGGACAGGGGGATTTGCAAACCTTCAAGCTGATCGCGCAAGCTGTGGACCCCGCCAAAATCCAGGCTTATGGTGGAAGAGGGCATGCCGACGTGGTTTTCTTTAAACACCCGGCTGATGGCTTTTAAGGCTTCGCTGGCCGCCTTCAAATAAGTCTGCTGCTCGGGCCGGGTCCAGAACCGCAAAGAAAAATTCATGTTGGTCCCATCAAACTTCTCATAGAAAAATTCCACCTGGCGCTCGGGGTTGCGCCAGGGTTCCTGAAGCGATTCCACCGCCTGGATGCCGAGGCTTTCCACCCGGGCCAGGTCCTCCGCCCAATCGATGGCGATGGACAAATCCACCCGGCGCATCCCCAGGGTGGTGAAATTGATGATCTCATCACGGAGAATCTTGCTGTTAGGTATGATGACTCTCTGGCCTTGCTGGGTCCGGCATATGGTGACTCGCAACTGCAGCAAATCGACGTACCCGAAAAAATTCGCCGTCTTAATAAGATCGCCGGCCCGGTAAGGGTGCGTGAAGTGGATCATGAGGCCGGCAAGGTAGTCACTGGCGATATCCTTGGAGGCAAACCCGATGGCCAAACTGACGATGCCGACGCCGGCCAGCATGGATGCCACCGCCCGGTCCAGGCTCATGGCGCTCAAGGCCAGGATAATGCCGATGGCGATGACGGCCAGGCGGCTAATATCGGCTATGAGTTTGGCAACGTGGCTGTAAGGAGAGAAGCGCAAAACCATGCGCTTCACCAACCGTCCCGCCACCATCGCCGCCAGCCAGAACAGGACCAGGACAATGATGGCCACCAAGAGGTTAGGCAGCATCTGAGCCGCGGTCAGAACCCAGGAATCTATCTTTTTAACAACTTGAGTGGCAGCGCGTTGTAAGTTCAGAGTTGTATCCACTACCTGACCTCCGGGTGCCGCAGCCACAGAATAACCTCCTCTAGCCCCGCGTGGTGATATCCCTTAAAGAGGGCCTTCCGCCAAGCTTTAGACTTTTAGTGGTCCTGGTACAGATCAAAGGGAAATCGTGAAAAAATAAGAGATACCATGCCAGAAGAAACCACAGAAGAAGTTGCCGCCACTGGGTGTCTTAGTGATTGCCTCAGCCGTGCTTGGCTGAGCGGAATGGAACATCCTTCGGGAAACAGAAGGGTAACGGTTGCTGACACCGTGAGGGGATGTTTCTTTAGTAAGAACTGGAAATGGGTTTGTCAAGGAGCCCCGGGACCCAAAATCCTGGGCAACCCGGCTCGCCACCGCACTTTCGTAGAGTTGCAACTGCTCTCGGGGGGCCTGCCTGCCGCGGCGCGTCAACGGGTTGACGTGCTGCTGCCTCTGACGGTAAAAGGGCGATCCAGTGGAGTCTGCCGGCGGCCGCGTAGGGGGAAACGAATTTACGGCGATGCAGGCCGTCACAGTTCCCCCCAATACTGGGGCTCATCCCCGGTGTCGATTTCGGCCCGCACCGTCAAATGGCCTTCAGCCACCTGCTGGGTAACCCGGTTCAGGAGGCGGATGGGCCGGCTCAATTGCTGGGCGAAAAGATGGAAATAAACAGGCCTATGGCCATGCAGGCCAGCGATAGGGCACCGGTCCGGACATAAAGCGACCGGACGTCCTCATAAAATTTATTCAACGACAGACCGATGTGAATCCAGCCCCAATCGATATTCGAGTAGCTGAAGGGGCAGGAAAAGTTGTAGATCAGCCGGTTCACGACCTCGTTCAGTTGAACGATGCCATTGACGTCCCGGGTGTTCTCCGGCGTCCATCTGCCCTTGAGGGTCTGGTAGCTCCACTTGCCCTCCGTATGGATAAGGGAAAAGCCGTCCTTCAGGGTGATGACGCTAAAAGTACCGGCCGGATCAGCACATCCCATCCTTAAAGCAGGCGCCGGCCACCCCCCACCTCCTGCCATCTCCACCACCACAGATTTCACCAGTGACTTAAGGGTTAGGTTAAGACGTTGGTGATCCGAACGGAATACACATTAATGTATTTTCTCTTATAGCTAAGTTTTCAAAAATGTAGTTTTCTGATTTATAAGTATTACAATAATGTTTATTTTTGAAATATTCCCGCTGCATCATATTTTTGCTAATATCAAAATATATATTTTATATCAACAAGTTAACTGAATTGCGCTTGGTCTGGCACTATTTGTGCTTCTCTGTATTGCAAAAAATCAGGGTAGGTGAATGACATGCGTAAAATAGCAATATATGGCAAGGGTGGCATCGGCAAGTCCACGACCACGCAAAACACCGTAGCCGGGTTGGCCGAGATGGGCCGCAAGGTCATGGTGGTGGGCTGCGATCCCAAGGCGGACTCCACCCGCCTGCTCCTGGGCGGGCTGGCCCAAAAGAGCGTTTTGGACACCTTGAGGGAAGAAGGGGAAGACGTGGAACTGGAGGACATCCGCCGCACCGGTTTTTCCGGAACGGTATGCGTGGAGTCCGGCGGCCCCGAGCCCGGGGTGGGCTGCGCCGGCCGGGGGATCATCACTTCCATCAACCTGCTCGAGCAGCTGGGGGCCTATGCCGACAGCGAAAAACTGGATTACGCCTTCTATGACGTCCTGGGCGACGTGGTCTGCGGCGGTTTCGCCATGCCCATCCGGGAAGGCAAGGCCAAGGAGATCTACATCGTGGTCTCCGGCGAAATGATGGCCATGTATGCGGCCAACAACATCTGCAAGGGTATCGTCAAGTTCGCCGAGGCCGGGGGCGTGCGCCTGGGGGGCCTTATCTGCAACAGCCGCAAGGTGGACAACGAACTGGAGATGATTGAGGCCCTGGCCGCCAAGATGGGCACCCAGATGCTTCACTTTATCCCCCGGGACAACATGGTGCAGAAGGCCGAGATCCACCGCAAGACCGTCATCGAATTCGACCCGGCCCATTCCCAGGCGGATGAATACCGGACCCTGGCCCGGAAGATGGAAGGCAACGAAATGCACGTGATCCCCAAGCCCTTGAGCACCGATGAACTGGAAAAACTTCTCATCGACTACGGGCTGGCGGGCTAACCGAGGAGAAGGCCATGAGTTTGATGCTAATTATGGAAACCATCCGGCTGCTGTGGGCCCGGTTCCTGCTGGAACATGCCGACCTGGCCGCCAGAAATGAACGCTTCTTAGCTGAACTTCCTTGGAGGGAATAACCATGATTATGATCAGATCGGTGGTGCGGCCGGAAAAAGTGGACGCCGTCCTGGCCGCCTTAATGGAAGCGGGGTTCCCCGCGGTCACCAAGATGAGCGTGGTGGGCCGGGGCAAGCAGCGGGGTATCAAGATCGGCGAAATCACCTATGACGAAATCCCCAAGGAACTCCTCCTCACGGTGGTGCGGGACCAGGACAAGGACTTCGTGATCAAGACCGTGCTCAAGGCGGCCCGCACCGGCGACAAGGGCGCCTTCGGAGACGGTAAGATCTTCGTCTCCCCGGTGGAGGAAGTCTACACCATCAGCTCCGGCATCAAGGAGGCCACAGACGGGGAGCTGGAAGAGGTGGCGGTATGAAAGAGATCATGGCCATCGTGCGCATTAACATGATGAACAAGACCAAGCAGGCCCTGGCGGATGCGGGCATTTCCTCCGTCACCGCCCGGGACGCCCTGGGCCGGGGGAAGGGCCTGGTGGACCTGACTCTGCTCGAAGGCGCCGAAAAAGGCTACGAAGAAGCGGTGGCCCAGCTGGGCTCGAGCCAGCGCCTGATTCCCAAGCGCATCTTCTTCGTGGTGGTGCCGGACCGGCTGGTCTCTAAAACGGTGAAGACCATCATGACCGTGAACCACACGGGCAAATCCGGTGACGGCAAGGTCTTCGTCATGCCCGTTTCTGACTCCGTCCGGGTGCGCACCGGGGAAGCCGGCGATCAAGTCCTGGATGAAGTTTAAGAGCTGGTTTTGAGTTTCGAGTTGCAAGTTTTGAGAAAGGACAAAGGCTTCCAAGCCTGTCTCCTGAAACCAAAAACTCAACACTCGAAACCTGAAATAACGGAGAAAGCAACATGTCTCACGCAAAAAAAGAATTAGACCCGATGATCCTGGAACCCAGTGTGGCAGAAGCGAAGCAGGAACTGCTGAGCAAATATCCCACCAAGGTCGCCCGCAAACGGGCCAAGCAGATCGTCGTCAATGAAGTGGCAGGGGACTCCTGCGTGCCGGAGATTCAGTCCAATGTCCGGACCATCCCCGGCATCATCTCCCAGCGGGGCTGCACCTACGCCGGCTGCAAGGGCGTGGTGCTGGGCCCCACCCGGGACATCGTCAACATCACCCACGGCCCCATCGGCTGCGGCTTCTATTCCTGGCTGACCCGCCGGAATCAGACCAAGCCGCCGACTCCGCAGGACGAGAACTATATAACGTATTGCTTTTCCACGGACATGCAGGAAGAGCAGATTGTCTTCGGGGGCGAGAAGAAGCTGAAGCAGGCGGTGCAGGAGGCCTATGACCTCTTCAAACCCAAGGCTATCGGCATTTTCTCTACCTGCCCGGTGGGCCTCATCGGTGACGACGTGCACGCGGTGGCCCGGGAGATGAAGGAAAAGTTCGGTGATTGCAACGTCTTCGGCTTCAGCTGCGAAGGCTACAAAGGGGTGAGCCAATCCGCCGGCCACCACATCGCCAACAACGGCGTTTTCACCCACATAGTGGGCCTGGATGACACGGAGCGGGAAGGCAAATTCAAGATCAACATGCTGGGGGAATACAACATCGGCGGCGACGCCTTCGAGCTCGAGCGTCTTATCGAGGACTGCGGCATCACCCTGATTTCCACCTTCAGCGGCAACTCGTGCTATGACAATTTTGCCAACTCCCACACCGCGGACTTAAACCTCATCATGTGCCACCGCTCCATTAACTACGTGGCCGAGATGATGGAAACCAAGTTCGGCATCCCGTGGATCAAGGTCAATTTCATCGGGGCCGAGGCCACGGCCAAGTCGCTCCGCAAGATCGCCACCTTCTTTGACGACCCCGAATTGACGGCACGGGTGGAAGAGGTCATCGCCCGGGAAATGCCGGCCGTGGACGCCGTGCGGGAAGACGTGAAACCCCGGACCCAGGGCAAGACCGCCATGCTCTTTGTGGGCGGCTCCAGGGCCCATCACTACCAGGAGCTTTTCCGGGAAATCGGCATGGAAACCATCGCCGCGGGCTACGAGTTTGCCCACCGGGACGACTACGAAGGCCGGCGGGTGCTGCCGGGCCTCAAGGTGGACGCCGACAGCCGCAACATCGAGGAACTGCACGTGGAGCCGGACCCGAAGCGCTACCAACCCCGGTTGAGCGAAGCAGACAAGGCCCGCCTGGAAGAGGCCGGCATCAAGCTCAGCGAGTACGAGGGCATGATGGCGGAGATGCAAAGCGGCGCCCTGGTCATCGACGATATCAGCCAGTTCGAAACCGAGCGGCTCATCGAACTCTACCACCCGGACATCATCGGCGCCGGCATCAAGGAAAAGTACGTCATTCAAAAAAGCGGCGTGCCCATGAAGCAGCTCCACAGCTACGACTACAGCGGCCCCTACGCCGGCTTCAAAGGTGCTGCCAACTTCTACCGGGAGATCGACCGCATGGTCAACAGCAAGGTCTGGAAATACATGAAGGCCCCCTGGCAGAAAAACCCGGAGCTGGCGGCCAAGTACGTGTGGGAGTGATCCGCGCTTCTGAGGAAGGATTGAGGATAACGCCATGTTACTGAGACATACAAAAGAAGAGATCACGGAACGCTCGGCCTTGACCATCAACCCGGCCAAGACCTGCCAGCCCATCGGGGCCATGTATGCGGCCCTGGGCATCCACAGCTGCCTGCCCCACAGCCACGGCTCCCAAGGGTGCTACGCCTACCACCGCAGCACCCTGACCCGGCACTTCAAGGAGCCGGCCATGGCGGCGACGTCGGCCTTCACCGAAGGGGCCTCGGTGTTCGGCGGGCAGGCCAACCTGCTCCAGGCCATCAACAATATTTTCTCGGTGTATGAGCCGGACGTCATTGCGGTGCATACCACCTGCCTGTCGGAGACCATCGGGGACGACATCCCCCAGATCGTCGCCAAGGCCAGGGACGAGGGCAAGATTCCGGCCGGGAAATACGTCATCCACGCCAATACCCCGAGCTACGTGGGCTCCCACGTCACCGGGTTCGCCAACATGGTCAAGGGCATGGTGGACTACTTCGCCCAAACCAACGGCCACAAGGAAAACCGCATCAACATCATTCCCGGCTACGTGGAGCCCTCCGACATGGAGGAAATCAAGCGCCTGGCCGGGGAGCTCGGGGTGTCCACCATCATGTTCCCCGACACCAGTAACGTCATGAACGGTCCCCAAACCGGCAAGTACCACATGTTTCCTGCCGGGGGGGTGACGATTCCGGAGTTGATCGCGGCCGGCAGCAGCGTGGGCACGGTGGCTTTGGGACCCCTGGCCTCCGGACCGGCGGCCCGGGCGCTCGACACCAAGTGCAAGGTGCCCTGCGAGATCCTGGAGCTGCCCATCGGCTTGATGGCTACCGACACCTTCATCGACACCCTGCGGCAGATCGCCGGGGTGACGGTGCCCGACTCCATCAATATCGAACGGGGCAAGCTCCTGGACGTCATCACCGACATGCAGCAATACTTCTACGGCCGCAAAGTAGCACTGGCCGGGGACCCGGACCAACTGGTGTCCCTCACCGAGTTCCTGGTGTCCATCGATATGTGGCCCATCCACATCGTCACCGGGACCCCGGGGAAGAAGTTCGAAAAGAAGATCCGGGAGATCACCAAGGAGGTGCCCCACGAGGTCAACGTCAAGGCCGCGGGCGACATGTTCCTCCTGCACCAATGGATCAAAAACGAGCCGGTGGACCTGCTCATGGGCAACACCTATATGAAGTACATCGCCCGGGACGAAGACATTCCCCTGGTGCGCTTCGGCTTCCCCATCCTGGACCGGGTCGGCCACAGCTACTTCCCCACGGTGGGTTACCGGGGTGGCCTGCGCCTCCTGGAACAGATCCTGGACGCCTTACTTGACCGCCAGGACCGGGATGCGCCGGAAGAGAGCTTCGAGTTGGTGATGTAAAACCGCCGTCCCCGGCGGCAACTCCGGGGCAACGGCGCTAAATTGACCAAAAAGGAAAAAACCATGGAAAAACCAGACCATCATATCTTCGTGTGTATGAGTTTTCGGGGCCTCGAGCCCAAGGGCAAGTGCATCAAGAAAAATGCCGGGGAACTTCTGGGCTACCTCGAGTCCGAACTGGCCGACCGGGGCCTGGACAGCGTCATGGTCTCCACCACGGGCTGCCTGAAGCTGTGCGAAAAAGGCCCGATCATGGTGATCTACCCCGAGGGCTACTGGTACCAGGGGGTTACGGGCGAGGAGGCCATCGACGCCATCCTGGATGGCCTGGAAAACGGCAGCCCGGCTAAAGAGTATTTAGTGGATTAATAGATGGGGAGGGGGCTAAGGGGCAGTGGCCCCTTACCCCCTCCCCCATGCCCCCACCCCCAAACCCTTAGAGGGTTTAACCGGGGCCAGTGGCCCAGGCTAAAACCTTCAGCTTAAAGGGTTGGGAGGGGGGCTTGGGGGGAGGGCAGGGAGCTGCGCTCCCTGGCCCTCCCCCCAAAGGAAACTTCCATGGAAACGCCCATTTTCACTGAAAGAAAAGGCCAGATCCACCGCAAGGGTGAGGCGCCCTTTGAGATCGAGTGCAACAAGGAAAGCCTGGCCGGCGCGGTGAGCCAACGGGCCTGTGTCTTCTGCGGCTCCCGGGTGGTGCTCTACCCCATCGCCGACGCCCTGCACCTGGTGCACGGCCCCATCGGCTGCGCCGCCTACACCTGGGACATCAGGGGGGCCTTGTCCTCCGGGCCGGAACTGCACCGCCTGAGCTTCTCCACGGACCTCCAGGAGATGGACGTCATTTTCGGCGGCGAAGCCAAGCTGGAGCGGGCCCTGAACGAACTCATCGACCGGCATCACCCCAAGGCCGCGTTCGTCTACTCCACCTGCATTGTGGGCATCATCGGCGACGACCTGGAAAAGGTCTGCAAGAAAGTGGAAAAGGACAAGGGCATCCCGGTGCTCCCGGTGCAGTCCGAGGGCTTTAAAGGCAACAAAAGGGCCGGCTACCATGCCGCCTGCGAGGCCATGTTCCGGCTGGTGGGCACCGGCGACATTACCGGCATCAGCCCAAAAAGCCTCAACATCCTGGGTGACTTCAACCTGGCCGGGGAGATCTGGATCATCAAGAATTATTTTGCGCGCATGGGGATCGAGGTGGTGGCCACCATCACCGGTGACGGCCGGGTGGATGACCTCCGCCGGGCCCACGGCGCCGCCCTGAACGTGGTGCAATGCTCCGGGGCCACCATGGATCTCGCCAACATGATGCAGGAAAAATACGGCATCCCCCACCTGCGCGTCTCCTACTTCGGCGTGGAGGACATGGCGGAGTCCCTCTACGCCGTGGCCCGGCAATTCAACGACCCGGAGATGCTGGAGCGCACCAAGGAGCTGGTGCGGGAGGAGCTGGCAAAACTTTATCCCGAACTCCAGAAGTACCGCCAGGCCCTCACCGGCAAGAAGGCCGCCATCTATGTGGGCGGCGCGTTTAAGGCCTTTTCCCTGGTCAAGGCCTTCCGGCTCCTGGGCATGCAGGTGGTGCTGGTGGGGTCCCAAACCGGCACCCCCGAAGACTATAAGGAACTCCACGACATCACCGACCCCGGCACCATCATCGTGGACGACTCCAATCCCCTGGAACTGTCCACCTTCCTCAAGGAAAAGGACGTGGACATTTTCGTGGGCGGCGTCAAAGAGCGGCCCATCGCCTACAAACTGGGGGTGGGCTTCTGCGACCACAACCACGAACGCAAGGAAGCCCTGGAAGGTTTCGTGGGCATGCTCAACTTCGCCCAGGAAGTCTATAACACCGTCATGAGCCCCGTCTGGCAATTCGTGCCGAGACGGAGGCGGTGAAGGATCAGGAACTTGGGGGAGGGGACTAAGGGGCAGGGAGCCTCTGCTCCCTGGCCCTCCCCTCAAGGAGGCCATATGAAAAAACAAACTGAGCCCTACGTCTCCACCACCAATGCCTGCAAATTATGCAAGCCGTTGGGGGCCTGTCTGGCCTTCCGGGGCATTGAGGGTGCGGTGCCGTTTCTCCACGGTTCCCAGGGCTGCGCCACCTATATGCGCCGCTACATCATCAGCCATTTCCGGGAGCCCATGGACATCGCCTCCTCCTCCCTGGGGGAAAAGCAGGCGGTCTATGGCGGCGGGGCCAACCTCAAGCAGGGCCTCAAAAACGTCATGGACAAATATGAAGCCGGGCTCATCGGCGTGGCCACCACCTGCCTCACCGAGACCATCGGTGATGATGTGTCCGGTTTGGTGCGGGAATATCCGCAAGGAGAGCGATCTCGCGAACGGGAACGGCGGGAACGGCCAGGCGCCGGTAGTGACGGTGTCCACCCCCAGCTACTCGGGCACTCATATGGAAGGCTTTCACGCCGCCGTCAAGGCGGTGGTGGAGCAGCTGGCCCAGGGCGGCGAGGCCACGGACGCGGTCAATCTCCTGCCGGGTTTCGTGTCGCCGGCGGATATCCGCTATCTGAAAGAAATTCTCCAGGATTTCGGCCTGCCGGGGATCATCCTGCCGGATATTTCCGAGACCCTGGATGGGCCGGCCCAGACCGATTATGAAAAGCTGCCGTCGGGAGGCACGCCGGTTGCCGACATCGTGGCCATGGGCCGCTCCCGGGCCACCCTGGAGTTGGGCCGCACGCTGTTCGGGCAGGCCACGGCCGGGCGGGCGCTGGAGGACCGGTTTAAGGTGCCCCTGTCCCATCTGGGGATGCCCATCGGTCTCAGGGAAACGGACCGGTTTTTCCAGGTGCTGGAAGAATTGGCCGGAGGACCCACGCCGCCCAGGCATGACCTGGAGCGGGGCCGCCTCATCGACGCCATGGTGGACGGCCACAAGTACATCTTTGGCAAAAAGGCCGTGGTCTATGGGGAAGAAGACCTGGTGGTGGGGCTCGTTTCCCTCCTGGCCGAGATCGGCATTGCGCCGGTGCTCTGCGCCACCGGCGGCACCAGCGGCCGTTTCGAAAAAGCCATCGCCCAGGTTACCGGAGATCTGCTCCCCGAGGCGCCCATCGTCCGGGAAGGCATGGATTTCTACGAAATTGCCGAAGAGGCGGAGGCCCTGGCCCCTGATCTCCTCATCGGCCACAGCAAAGGCTATCACCTGGCCAAGAAGTGGGGGATCCCCCTCATCCGGGTGGGTTTTCCCATTCACGACCGCTTCGGCGGCCAAAGGATTCTCCACCTGGGTTACCGCGGCGCCCAGAGTTTGCTGGACTGCCTGGTGAACGCCGTGCTGGAGAAAAAGCAGGCGGACTCGCCGGTGGGCTACGGCTATCTCTAACGGGGAATGCAGTGAATCTCTTACACTTTTTGGCTGCACAGGCTGCTTATATCATCTGCTTTATGTTGATTATGCTGGTTCTGTTAACTGACAGGAAAAAAAGACGACCTCCTGAAAAATAAATGGGGCGAAGGCCATGAATACTCAACTGGATACCAATCGTCACCCGTGTTTCAATGTCGGCGTCAAGGGCGAATGCGGCCGGGTGCACCTGCCGGTAGCGCCCAAGTGCAATATTTTGTGCAATTACTGCAACCGCAAATTCGACTGCGTCAACGAGAGCCGCCCCGGCGTCACCAGTGCGGTGCTCACCCCCCGGCAGGCCTTGTCCTACCTGGAGCAGGTCCTGGCGGCGGAGCCCCGCATCACCGTGGTGGGCATCGCCGGCCCGGGAGACCCCTTTGCCAATCCCAAGGAGACCATGGAGACCATCCGCCTGATGCGGGAACGCTTTCCGAGTCTTCTCATCTGCCTGGCCACCAACGGGTTGGCTCTGCCGCCCTATGTCCAGGAGTTGGTGGACCTCAAGGTCTCCCATGTGACCGTCACCGTGAATGCCATAGACCCGGAAATCGGCAAAAAGATCTATAGCTGGGTGCGGGACGGCAAGAAGCTGTACCGGGGACTGGCGGCCGCGGAGCTCATGCTGGAGCGGCAGTTGGCCGGCATTGCCGCCCTGAAGGCGGGTGGGGTCACCGTCAAGGTGAATACCATCGTCATCCCCGGCATCAACGACCACCATGTCCCGGAGGTGGCCAGGAAGATGGCCTCCATGGGGGTGGACATCCTGAACTGCATGGCGGTTTACCCCAATGCCGAAACACCCTTTGCCGAGGTCCCCGAGCCCAGCCCCGAGAAGATGGCTGCCATCCAGAAGGACGCGGCAGCATTTCTGCCCCAGATGCGCCACTGCACCCGGTGCCGGGCCGACGCGGTGGGCTTGCTCGAGGCCGACCGCAGCGATGAACTGCGGGGTTGCCTGAGCGCGTGTGCCCGACAGGTCCCGGATCTGCCCGACAAACCCTATGTGGCGGTGGCCACCACGGAGGGCATGCTGGTGAACCTGCACCTGGGGGATGCCCCGTCCTTCCAGATCTGGGGGCCGAACGGCCAGGGGTATGCCCTGGTGGAAGAGCGCCCGGCGCCGCCGCCGGGGGGAGGCTCCCAGAGGTGGTGGGATATGGCCGAGATTCTCAAGGATTGCCGGGCCGTCCTGGTGAGCGCCATCGGCGACACCCCCCGGGCCATCCTGGAGGAAAGCGGCATCCAACCCTATGAGATGTCCGGGTTTATTGAGATGGGCCTGCAGGCGGTGTACCGCTGCGAAACCGCGGAGCTTATGAAAGGCCGGCGCCTGGGCCTGGCCACGGCCTGCACCGGCAACCGCCGCGGCTGTGAGGGGTAAGAAGGTGTGAAGGATTTGGAGGGAAGGACCGGGGGGCCGGTCGGCCCCTGCTCCCATCCCCCTTAAGCCGGCAGCCTGAGGAGATACGAAGGTGTCGTCGCATTCGACAAAAAAGTTAACCATGGGCACGGTGCGGATTCTGGTGAACTTTTTCATTGCAAGCGCCAGCCTTTTTTGGCTATTCTCAATAGAGAATATCGGTATGGCAGAGAAAAGCGCCTCATGAATGCGCCTCTGCTGAACGAAGATTAGATTATGCATATTGCCTCGATCCCGGGTCCTCTTTTATTGACCCTGCAGGTGGCCAGCCTGGCCACGCTTATTGCTGCGCTGGCGGGGACTCTCCTGGCCTATCTCGTCAGCCGCCGGCAATTTCGTGGCCGGGAGTTCCTGGATGCCTGCTGCACTCTGCCCCTGGTGCTCCCTCCCACGGTCCTGGGGTATTACCTCATCGTGGTCTGGGGCCGCAACGGCTGGTTGGGGCACTGGCTGCAGGAGGTCTGGGGCATCAGCCTGATGTTTACCTGGCAGGGGGCGGTCCTGGCCGCGGCCCTGGTCTCCTTTCCCCTGGTCTACAAGGCGGCCCGGGCCGCGTTCGAAGATGTGGACCACACCCAGGAGAACGTCGCCCGGACCCTGGGCTTGTCGGAGGGGGCGGTGTTCCGCCGGGTGTCCCTGCCCCTGGCGCGGCGGGGGATTCTGGCCGGGACCATGCTGGCCTTTGCCCGGGCCATGGGCGAATTCGGCGCCACCCTCATGATCGCCGGCAATCTCCCCGGCAAGACCCAGACCCTGTCCCTGGCGATTTATGACGCGGTGCAGGCCGGCAATGATACCCTGGCCCTGTCCCTGGTGGTCCTCACCTCCGGCGCCTGTATCCTCATCCTGATGGCTTCCGGCAAGGTTTTAAGGTTCAGCTTCAAATAAACGGGGAGGAGAATGATCATTATGAAATGGCGTGCAATCCTGGCAGTGATGCTGGTGGCGGTGGCCCTGCTGCAGGCAGGCCCGGTCCTGGGGGCCGAGGAGCTGACGGTGTCGGCCGCGGCCAGTCTGACCAATGCCTTTCCGGAGATCGGCCAGATTTTTGAGAAGCAGCATCCCGGCACCAAAGTCATTTTTAATTTTGCCGCGTCCGGCCCCCTGCTCCAGCAGATCGCCCAGGGCGCGCCGGTGGACGTGTTTGCCTCGGCGGATCAAAAGACCATGGACCAGGCCCAGGAGAAGGGGCTCATCGTCCCGGCCAGCCGCAAAAATTTTGTGAGCAATACCCTGGTGCTCATTGTGCCCCAGGACTCCAAGCTCGCCGTGAGCGGCCTCAAGGACCTGGCCAAACCTGAGGTCAAGCGGGTGGGCCTGGGGAACCCCGCCACCGTGCCGGTGGGCCGCTACACCCAGGAGGCCCTGACCCAGGCGGGCCTGTGGGAGGCGGTGCAGCCCAAGCTCATCATGGGGGAATCGGTGCGCCAGGTCCTGGATTACGTCAGCCGGGGCGAGGTGGACGCGGGCTTTGTCTTTGCCACCGACGCCGCCATTGCCAAAGGCAAGGTGAAAACGGTGACCGAGGTCCAGGGGCACCAGCCCATCGTCTATCCCGTAGCCCTGGTGGCGGCCAGCCAGAAGCAGGGATTGGGTCAAGAATTTCTGAACCTCCTTGCTTCCCCGGAAGGTATGGCTATCTTAACGAAATATGGTTTTGGCAAGCCGTAGCAGTTTGCCGATAAAACAATCAAGGGGAAAGACTCATGAAACTGAGCACCAGGAACATCCTGAAAGGCAAGGTGGTGGAAGTCAAGGAAGGCATGATCATGGCCAAGGTGAGGGTGGACATCGGCGGCGGCAATGTCATTACCGCCATCATCACCGATGATGCCCTGAAAGACCTGAATGCCAAAGTGGGCGATGAACTGGCCGTTCTTATCAAGGCCACCAGCGTCATGGTGGCCAGGGATATTCGTTAATTTCCCGGCACCCGGGGTTGGCGCGGCCCTGGGCAAACGAGCAAGAGCCGTCGGGTGAAGCTTTGCCAGGACTCAACGGGGAACCGAAGTGTTTATCCAGGTTGAGGTAAAAAAGCAGGTGAGCGCTTCGGGGCGAACCTTCTCCCTGGAAGTGGATTTTACCTCGAAAAGCGAACGCCTGGTGCTCTTCGGCCCCTCCGGGTCCGGCAAGTCTCTGACCCTGCAACTCCTGGCGGGCTTGCTCACGCCGGATGCGGGGAAGATCGTGGTGGGAGATCGGGTCCTCTTCGATAAGCAGCAGAAAATCAACGTCCCCGCCCGTCACCGCACCATGGGGTATGTGCCCCAGGATTATGCCCTGTTCCCCCACCTGACAGTTCGGGACAATGTCGCCTTCGGGCTGAAACGCGGCTGGCGGCGACGGCTTGCCAGCGCCGAAGATCAGCGCGTGGCAGCCATCCTGGAGGCCCTGGAGATCACGCCCCTGGCCCGGAGTTATCCCCACGAACTCTCCGGCGGCCAGAAGCAGCGGGTGGCGCTGGCCCGGGCCCTGGCCCGGCGGCCCGGGCTGCTCCTCCTGGACGAACCCTTTGCGGCCCTTGATATCCCTTTAAGAACCCGGGTGCGCCAGGAACTCCTCCATATCCTGAGCCGCTTTGACCTGCCGATGATCATGGTCACTCACGACCCGGAAGATGTGAAACTCTTCGCGGAGGACCTGGTTTATTTTGACAACGGCCTGGGCACCGGCTCAAGCATCCGGGAGAGTTGTCCAGAGTTCCAGGAATCCCTGCCCCCATCCCCGGACCCTCTCCCCCACTTCCTCGAGGGTGCGTACGTCAAGCCGTTGAAGGCATGACTGCGCCCCAGAAGACAGGCTGGTGCCAAAGTCTGCCCCCTTGGCTTCGGTTGGCTCCCCTCCAGTAGGCCCGTGAATGCGCCGGAATTTATGCCAATTTGCCAGGCGCTTATTTCCCGGCGGCCGCCGACATCAGCACCCAGGACAAACCACTCGAAATAGGGTCGATACTGTGTGGCCAAATATCAGCTTTCAGGGTAAATTGCTGTCCCCGGCCTGACCATTACCATCTTTTTTCCCATTCTGTCATTTCCTTGGGTAATTTTTCTGCGTTGAGCAAACGGGTTGGCCTTATGCTCTGATGCGAGGAAACCGGGGCGGCCCCGGGAGATACTTCTCGCCCGACAACATGGCAGGAGACAGATGGCCGGCTCTGCCTTTTAAGATTCCAGATCCGGCAAAATCCCGGCACGACTTTTCTGATTATAAGAGGGTGGGAAAATAAGGTAAGGGGAGGAGATCCTGGCAATAAAAAGGGCCAGCCTGGTGAGCTGACCCCTTGATTTTCTTGGTAGCGGGGGCAGGATTTGAACCTGCGACCTTC
>CAVZAM010000035.1:0-124532 GCA_963773285.1 uncultured delta proteobacterium | reverse complement strand
CGGGGTCATGTAGGCGTTGGCGAAGATCTTCCCCCGGGTGAAGCGGGCCCCCTGGGTTTCCCGGGCCTTTTGCACCCGGGCCCGCAGCTCCCGCGAGCCCTCCTCCCGGTCGGTGGGCACGGCCAGCTCCTCGAAGCGCACCGCCGGCACCTGCACCTGGAGGTCGATGCGGTCGAGATACGGCCCGGAAATCCGGGAGCGGTAGCTGTTGATCTGGTGGGGGTTGCAGGTGCAGGGCCGCCTCGGGTCGCCGTAGAAGCCGCAGGGGCAGGGGTTGATCACCGCCACCAGCATGAAGCGGGCCGGGTAGGTGAAGGGGAGGCTTTGAAGCCCAGGGAGATGGTGACCCGGCCTTCTTCCAGGGGCTGGCGCAGGACCTCCAGGGTGGCCCGTTTGAACTCCGGCAGCTTCGTCCAAAAACAGCACCCCGTGGTGGGCCAGGGACACCTCGCCGGGCTTGGGGCTGGTGCCGCCGCCGATGAGCCCGGCATCCGATATGGTGTGGTGGGGGGACCGGAAAGGCCGCTGGCGCAGCAGCGCCCCTACCCCGGCGGCAGGAGCCCCATGATGCTGTAAATCCGGGAGGTTTCGATGGCCTCCTCGAAGCTCAGCGGCGGCAGGATGCTGGGGAGACGCTGCGCCAACATGGTCTTGCCGGCCTTGGGTGGCCCCACCATGAGGACGTTGTGCGCCCCGGCCGCGGCCGGCCAGCAGGGCCCGCTTCACCGGTTCCTGGCCCCGCACCTCCTTGAAATCCACCTCATCTGCAGGCTCCCAACCGGCCTCCGCCGGCGCCAGGGGCGGGGTGGGGGTGAGGGCCAGGCGCCCGGCCAGGAAATCCACCACCTCGGTCAGGGTGTCCACTGCGTAGAGCTCCAGGCCCTGGACCACCGCGGCTTCCCGGGCGTTTTCCCGGGGGAGGATGAGCCTCAACCCGGCCTCCCGGGTGGCTAAGCACCATGGACCTTACCCCCCGGGTGGCCTTGAGGCGGCCGTCCAATGAAAGCTCCCCGAAGAGCAGGTACCGGTCCAGTCCCTCCGGCGGCACCGCCCCTTGGGCAGCGAGCAAACCCACGGCCACCGGCAGGTCAAAGCCCGTGCCCTTCCTTCGCGCCGCGTCCGCCGGCGCCAGATTGATGGTGATTAACCTTATCTAATTCAATACACTTTTTCTAAGATATTTCAAGTTAAGAAAGGAGAATAATGGCGGGTTCACCGCCCACCTCTTGGAATAGTCCTCACCCTCAAAATAGCTATCGTCTCCTGGTTCCGGGCCACCCACCACTTCAACCTTACCACCATCCATTACGGACTCAATCAATCTCTGCTTGTCCTGTGGGTTCCAGGTTTAGCGATCTTGGTAGCGATGGAGCTTCAAACCATTTGGTGTTCCCGCTGATAAAGTCGATGAGGTTCTGGTGGTTGGCCTTCCCCTTTTCCAGGTCTGCAAGGGTGCGCTCGGCTTCTTCTTATTTTGGCCTCAAGGGTAAGCAACCTCGTTTTTCAGCCTTTTTGGACCTGCTGCCATGAATAGGCTACGGTCCACCCCTTCTTCTTCTTCCAGCATGGAGAATAGGTTGTCCTTTGTCGGTCCTTCCTTGCACCCAGGGCTTCCTCAGTTGAGAAGTTGATCCCGCTAGGCCTCTTGATCTTGCTCATCATATCTCTGGGGACCGAGCATCTCCTCCAACGGGGCTGAATGGTATTACCTTACCCACGAAGAACCCTCCCATGGTCAGGAAGCTGAAGCAACTGGCCCATGACCAACGTCCTGTAGTTGCTGAGCTGGGATAGCTGGGCAGACTTCACCTTTTCTTCTTTCCGGCCCGATTCCAGAATTCCCCTTGGTGAGGGCCTGACTCCAATAGCATTGGTAGTAATCGAACCGGCCCCTTTGTGCTTTTGGGTTTGACCCTACTTCGCACTCCCCGCAGACCATGACGTTCCGCAACCAGAAGTTAGGATTGGCAGCACGCTTGGCCTTGACCTTCTGGGAAGGCGATCCTCTCCTGCACCCGGTCGAAGGTGAAGTTTGTCAACCAGTGGAGGGAGTGGGTAACTTCAAAATGTTGGTCAGCAGGTTTCAACACCTTGAGGCTTCCTTGCTGCCTTCAAATTTGTGGGGTATTGACGGAGCAATACTCCGGTCGCGTAGGCCGGGGTTTTTTAGGACCTGGCCGATGACCGTCAGGGGAGAATAGTGCAGAGCTTGGCCTTGATCCCTCTCGTTGCAGGGCGATGGTGATGTCCTTGTAGGAGGACCCCGGCCAGGTAGTCTTGAATATACGCTTAATTGACCGCGGCCTCTTTGGGATTGATCTTTAATCGCTTCTTTTCCCGGTCCCAGGCGTATCCATAAGGGGGTTTGCCGACAATGATGTCACCCCTCCTGGCCCTGATTCCCCTATTGGATAGCATCTGGTCTTTGATCACCTCATGCTCAAACTCAGCTATCCCGGCCAGAACGGTCCTTAACAACCTCCCGGCAGGAGTACTGGTGTCAAAGGCCTCTTTGAGGCTCACAAACCTGACGTCGTTCTCTTCCAGGATGGAGAGATTGTTCAATAGGTCCCTGGTGCTCCGGCCAAACCTCGTGAGACGGGCGCAGATGACGTAATCAAACTTCTTTTGGACTGCATCACTCAGCAGGGCCTTGAGCTGGGGCCGATCCTGCTTCTTGCCGGAAACCCCCTCATCCGCAAAGACCTGGACCAGTTCAAGGCCGTGGCCTTCACAATAGGCAGCGATGCTATCACGTTGGGTTTGCAGGGACTCCCCTTCCTTGACCTGGGCCGTGGTGCTGACCCTGACGTAACCAGCGGCGCGCTTCTTTCTGTCATGGCCTTTTCCTTTTTAACACCTTATAAAAGTTAAAAACGAAAAAAGGCAGGGCCATGGTGACCCTGCCTGAAATAGCTGAGTGAGGTAAGGTTAACCCTTCCTAAACCTCCTCCATCCCGCCAGGCCCAGGAGGCCAGGGCCGAGGAGGAGCATGGTGGAAGGGAGGGGGACCGGATTGCCATCAAATTGCACCTCACTTAAAAAGACAAAATCGTTGCTTCTATGGAGAGTAATGGATAGCGTGTCGCCGCTCCAGCCTGACAGTGATAGCGCTATGGTATAAGGACCATAATCTGTGGGTATGACAATGGTAAAGGTTTGGCTGTTGGTCCCCATGACCACATCGATGCTGGCCGGTGGGGCAACATGGCCAAATTCTTGGAAAGGGTAGTCCACGGACAGGTGCACCGTGTTAATGGTCACGGTACCATCGAAGTGAAAGGTAATTGTGGGGTCTAAATACACCCAACCGACATAGGGACCGGTGCCATCGACATTTTCTACAAAATTCCAGCTTTGGGTGGCAATAACACCATCGGTGAGATCCCCCAACCCCCCCGAGAGCGGGGCTTGGTCCGTGGTGGTATTACCTGTTCCGGTGTAAAATTTATCCCAATAATTATAACTGCCGCCATGGGCTTGCCCATCTCCATTAAGCATATCGTAGCTCAGCGGAGCTACCGGCGCAGCCTGGGCTGGCATGGCAGCTAAACATAGGAGCATCAATACCAAAAAATATTTTTCCATGGATTTTCCTTCGTCCCCACCTCACGATGGACTTGGCTTTATCTGGCATTCCATGTTAGGCACTATTTTCGTCTTATTACAATCAGGGAAATGCTGGTTTTGGGAGATAAAAAGATTGCCAAGAGGTAAGGGAAATCTTTTTTAAGGGTAGATAATTGCTGTCCTGGTTGCGTTTACTGCTCTGTATATCAACACATTTTTATCATTAACTTTAAAAGTTAATGAATGATAGCTTGACCATTCATAGGAGGGGGGGATTTTAAGGGTCCTCTCTTCTACCCCCGTAAATCCCGTTACACAAAGCCTCAGGTGGGATTTAGGGGCTGGCCTTGACCCTCAACTGGTTTGATCTCAGAGATATTTTAACTTTCAGTGAATGTTAAGATTCTGCCCACTTGTGGTTAAGGATCAACACTGGGAACGGACTCAAGGTTCCGGGGCGGTCTGCCCGGATTACAGGAGATGGGGGGCGTTAGGAGAATATGGTTCTATGAGCGATTAAATAATTTGTCAAAAAAGCCGAGCTTCTTGGCCCACCTCCATTCCTCTGATGTGATACTTATGGCAGTACTCCATGCATCTCCTGTCTCCGTAAGTATGCCCATCTCCTCTATAAGAATATTGCCCCAATCAAAGAACCATATTGATAAATGTCCATTTTCTATTTCTGTTATCTGAGGATTTTTAAATTTTTTGGGGTCCATGTAGTCAGAAGATGTTCCCTGATATCCTTCCTAAATACATGCAATCTCTACGATTGCTGTCCAAGAATTTAAAATATATTTTGTATATTTTATTATTATCGCCGCTATAAGATTAAAAAATGGTCTTCTGCCTAAAATGACATCCATACTAACATGATAAAATGTTTCCCCTTTAAACGTTTTCTTAATGCCAACACTGGAGGCAAGAAAATCAAGCTCTTCCTTATCAATAACTGGCTTCAAGAGGTACTCGTTATAGTCGCGATCAACATCCTTGTCGATTTCGTAAATCTCAATTCTTTTTAACAGATAGGACAAGTCTTCTTTCATAAAACCTCCTTACCCCCCTGAAAAGTTGGGGCTGGTGGTTATTGAGGACAAGAAGTTATCACAGCTACCCAAACAAGACCAGCCATCTGGTCATGGCGAAATTGTGGTTTATCTTGAAGGTGTTTTTCTGCTATAGCTTGGAGTTGCCCGACCGTCATTCCTCTGGTGCATCTTTGAAATTTAAGCAAGTCTGATTGGTCCAAAATATTATTTTGATATGCGTCTGATACCCCGGCAATATAGCCAACCTTAAAAGATCTGGCTTGGTCAAGTAGGTATTTCCATTGTAAAAACCTTGTACCCCCTGAGCCCCAGCCCCCAAGACGCCCACCATCATCAGGACCACCAGGATCGCCACTGGCCTCTGCAGGAACCAGCCCCAGAATCCCCTTTTCTTTGGGGCCTCGAGGAGCTTCTGGGTTGCCTTGAGCTCGGTTTCTAGGGCGGCCAGCCTGTACACCCATGCTGTCATACTCTGTTTTGTCCAGGGTGATGGTCCTTGCCATGTCCTGTCCTCCCGTCTGTCCAGGCTTTTCGCACTGGCCCAGATTGCCATACAGGAGGGAGTTATTGTCAAATGAGGCCAGGGGAAGGGAAAGACCGCCCCGTAACGGCCGTTAGGCGGCATCAGTGCCGCATCATCTTCTGGTGGATGGTATATCCCACCCTGCTGGGGCCGGGGGGCAAGATGATCAAGATACTTGCATCAGGCCAGGCCAGGGGTTCATCTCCTTCAGCTTCTTCTGGGTTCTCCTCTCCGGGATCCAGTCCTCCTTGTCGATGATGGCGAACGCTTCTTCCGGGGTCATACCTGCCCCTCCATCAATCGTGATCTTTCACTGGGACCTGGTCTGCGTTGATGAAGTCGGCCCGGAATTTTCCTCGTTGGGTGCCAGAATCGTCACATGTTGCGCTACCAGCCCCTTCTTGTTTTGCCCCAGCGTGAAGTTGACCCTTTGTCCTGGCGTAAGGGGGATCTTGCCGTGGACGTGGTTGATGTGCACAAAGACGTCCAGGGCGATTGTTATCCCCCTTGATGAAGCCATAGCCGTTCTCCTCCTTCCAATATCGGACCGTGCCAATCTCACGATTTTCCATGACACTCTCCTCTTCACCCTCCACCCCGGCCCTCCGAAGGGGATATAGGCCGGGGTCGAGGAACCTCCAGTTAGATTGGGTTGAATACCCCGAGTTTGGTCAGGCTGTCCCGAAGCGCGATGCCCGCTACGGTGTCCCGCTTTTGACGGGCCTCCTTGAGCGCGGCGACAAGACCGTCTATCAGTGCCTCGTTCTGGGCGACCCGGCCGGATTTCCCGGCTTTGTAGCTGTGCAGGACGGTCCCGAGCATTTCCTGGTTCACGGTGCCGTTTTTCATCCACGGCCCTGGCCAGCAGGTCGTGGGGGATTTCCCCGTGGCTGGCCGCCAGTTCTTCGACTTTCTGCTCCTTCAGGCTCATTGCTGCTCTCCTTTTAGAAATGCACTTTCGATTTCGTGGTGATCCGGAAATATGACGCCGATGTGCTTTTCCGGGTAGATGTTTGTGCTCAGGCTCGGCACTCCGGCAGGCGGGAGGAATTGCTCAAGGCCGAAGGACAATCTGCTGGTGACGGCGTCCGCCAGGCGCTTGATTGCCCCAAGGGAAGAGACAACGGCCAAGAACATGGCTTTCGCCTTTTCCAATTGGCGATCTTGCTGTCCCATTCCTTTCTCAAGTCTTTGAGTGATGATTTCCATGCTCTTTATTCCAAAGGCGCGGGCGGCAATGTTAATCTTCCCCTGCCTGGTCTTACCGCTGAGGGCGTCGTCCAGGGCGCCAAATTCACGCTGCTTTAGGGAGACTTTCCGTTGCAGAGCGTCTATCCCATCCTGCAACTCTTCTGGGTGCCCCTTCCAAGATCGCCTCGTCGAATGCGACCGTCTTGTCGGCCAATTCCCGGTTTAGCTCGGCTATCTCGTCCAGTAATTCCTTGCGGGCCTGGACCTGATCCAACAGCTTTTGAAACTCGGCGAATGTCTTCAGTTCCATAAGACCTCCTCTCGCGCCTCTCAAGTATGAAATCTCCTTCTTTAACTGAAATTAGTTTGTTAAAATTCCTCCTCGTTGTGCTCCAGGCACACGAACATCAACATGCCACCGCCGTCGTAGGAGTTTCTCAGCCAGGGCCTCCATCTTGCCTCCTCTTCTCAATTCATCGGCATCCTGGCGGCAACAGTAAGGTTATGCACGTCACCTTCCTGGGCATCGCCGCCTTCATGGCCTTCTCGATTCTCCTCTTGATGCTGATTACGTTCATCTCCCCCCTCCTTGCATTTGTGCGAGCTGCCTTTCGATGTCCTCCACCATCATGACCAAGGACAACGTGTTCATCACTTGGCCGATGGCCTGGCCCTCGTCCGGCGTCAGCCTCCCTTTGCTTACGGCCTTGAGGACGGCTGACAGAGCTTGTCGCAGGTCTCCGGCCCCCTCCATCCTGGGGAGCCGGAAGGTAACCGGGGAGTCCTTAGCATTCGGTATCAACTTGTTCATTACCAACGTGATCGCCCAGGCTTCGCCGCTCCTGGCCTTCTCGATGAGGGCCTGAGTGATCGCCTCAAGATCGTTCCCCAGAAGGGCCATAGCTGCGAGTGTCGCCTTGTGTCTGCTCCCCACAGGACGGCCTTTCGGGTTGCCGCTTACGCCCTTCTGAAAGGGCCTACCACGCTGTTGTCGTTCTGTTTTGGCAGGGTCCCGGTAGGCTTCCTGCTGATGTCGTGAGTCATCATCCCCAAAAAAGAAAACCCTCCTAAGCCGCCTGGCTTTGAGAGGGTTTTTCCAATAACAAGTGGTATTTAGCTAAGTTTGCTTTGTACTGCTCTATTAGATTAACTTTATAGTGATGCGGTTTCCCGGAAATTGGTAGCCGGAATTCTTGAGCGCCGCCCGCACCCGGTCCTTGGCCTCCTTCACCGCGGTCTGGGGCAGCCCCACGGTGGTGAAGGCCGGCAACCCCGGAGCCAGGTCAACCTCCACCTCCACAATATAGGCGTCCACGCCCTTCAAGGCGCCGCTTTTTACCCGGGCTAACATATCAAGGTATAGAAAGGTCTTCTGGGCCAGGAGGCCGGGAACGGCTTGCCCCTGCCTCACTTTCGGCTCTCAAGGATTAATTTTGTTGCGGGGGCTTTAGACCACAATCCTGCCTTGGCCCAGCTTTTATAAGGCCAAGGGGAGGGACCGCGGGAGGAATAACCTGTCAGGGCGCTCCCCCATATCCCCGCACATTGATTTCCTATACTTACCACGGGAGGGGAGGAGTCGCAAAGGTCATATTTTCAGGGTGACCTTGGTGCGGGCCTGCTCTCCCAGGGAAATAAATTCTTTGAGCATCTCCTGTGACCCCATCACCAGGCCCTTGATCTGCAAGTGCCGTTTTTTCAGGTAGTTGAAAAAGTTCTCATTCTCCTGCCGGACTTCCCGGGCTTCGTAGAGGTTTACGTTGGTCTTGAGCCGGACGTCCCGGTGTTTGTCCGTGAGGCGCTGATAGGTATTGAGTTCGTCGAAATAGGTCTTGAGGTTCACGTAGGTTTCGATAATCCGCTTGCCGGAGTCGGGGTCGAGGGTCCCCAGGAGGTGGGCGGTGTTGTCGTAAACGCTGAAATAGCTGTGGGAAGCGGAGATAATCCCCCCGAAGGTCAGCTCCTCGGGTTTGTCCAGGGCCTCCAGTTCTTCACCCACCAGGGCCATATACCCCGTCCACAGCGCCGTCAACTCGGTGTGCAGCGCCTTGAAGATGTTCAGTAGCGTGCGGGCCTCCTGGTCCCGGACCAGCTTCTGGCTGTTGAGCGACTGGGCGTAGGCAATGATACGGCCGCTGAAAAAGGCCCCCATCAGGGCGCCGCCCAGGCCGCTGAGCATGCATAAAATTATCTCCACCATTTTTCCCCCTCACCATGCAGTCCTCCCTATTTTCGGCATAACCTTTGGGGAAGTTGAGGGCAATTTTGGGAAGAGGCAGGGAGGTACAGGCTTTCCGGCACTAAAAATATGCTAGGGGGTTGGGGGAGAGGGCTTGAGAGAGGGGTCAGGGGTCCACTGGCCCCTGGTCCCCTGTCCCAAAAATTACCTTACTTTACTAGTTGGGCGTGATCGATTTTCATGCCGCGGTCAGAGTTCTCCCGCTCGATCGTCATGCGAATCTCGCGCTGGCGGTGACTGACACAACCGTCCCAAAGGCGCGTTTTTGGCGCCGCCTAGACGGCGCGGTGTCTGTCACCTGGATCTTATGAGTCCCGGCCCATCCCCTCGTCAGCACCAGAGCCGGATGGTGCGACTTCGTATCCACCCGCATCTTCGTGCACACCTCATGAAAGCTCAGATGCGCAAATTCCTTCGGCACCTCCAGCTCCGCCGCTTTCTGCCCGGCCTGCGCTACTGGAATCGGCGGCGGAATGTACCGGTCACTCGGGTGTGGCGGATCCATGGGCACCGCCGCCAGAATCTCGCCAGCGTGATTGAAAATTGCGTAGATTTTCACTGTGTCCTCCGATTAAAACGGCGCCCTCATCGCGGCGAAGAAGATGAGCCCTGGCCGGTCGACCCTTACCCAGAGATTGGCCTTTTGGCTTCCGTCAGCCTCGTAGGAAAACGTGGTTCTCTCAACCTCCACCTGTTGGAACCCAAGATAGTGATCGGCCCCGCTCGGCACCACGTTGTAGCTCCAAAAGTGAGTGTCGTCGCGGAAAGGCCAGAAATAGATTATCTCGGATGACTTCTGATAGACATCGACCGTGCGAAATACTTCGACAGGAACGCTCATTTTTCTTCTCCGAACGGGAACTTGCAGGTCCAGTATACCCTGGGGGGGCGGGCTTCAGCCCGCCGGGGGCTTCAGCCTCGCTCCCACAAAATTATTGAAGCTTTTTTAAGTTCTTTGTCAACCAGAAAGCGACGAACGCCCCCAGGCCTCACGCCAAATACTGGGCGTGATCGATTTTTATGCAGCGGTCCATGACCACTTCCAGGCCCGCTTCCCTGGCTTTGCGGGCGGCGGCGGGTTCCACCAGGCCCTGCTGCATCCAGACGACCCTGGCCCCGGTGGCGATGGCCTCGTCGACAATGGCGGGGATGGCCGCCACGTTCCGGAAGATGTCCACCACCTCCACGGGGAAGGGGATATCCGACAAGCGGGGGTAGCACTGCTCCCCCAGGATAACCTTCTGGCCGGGGTTTACCGGGATGATGCGGTAGCCGTGCTCCTGCAGGTACCGGGCCACCTTAAAGCTCGGGCGCTCCGGCTTGGGGGAGAGCCCCACCACCGCCACGACGCGGTAGTTCTGGAGTATGGCCCTGATCTCCTCCGGGGTCGGCCGTTGGTCGTCCATGGCGCCTCGGTCTTGCCTTACCAATCCCCGCCCTCAGGAGGCCGGCTGGCTGTCCTGGGGCGGCTCCGGGGTTTCCTGCATCTTCATGGTGTCTTCGATTTTCAGCACCATCTTCAGGTACTGGTACCCGAACTTCAGGAGCTCCAGGTCGTCGTCGGGATGCGCTGCTGGGTCTCTTCGTCAACGTTAAAGACATTCAGGAAGCGGGAGCTGAAGACGAACCGCCGGAACTCGTCCAGGTCGTACATCACCAGGTAAAACAGGTTGGCGGTTTTGTCGTCCATGTCGGGCTTCCCCACCGAGCTCCGCCTCAGCATCATGGCCTTCCACTCCCGGTTTATGTCGTCGTAGTAGTCGGCCCCCTGGTCTTTTTTCCAGGTCTCCACGTCCCACTCGGTGTCGCTCTCGAAACCCTTGCAATGCGCTTCCTTGACCTGGAAGTAAAATTCATCCAGGCCCTGCTCCGTCACCAGGGAACCCTGGCCCACGGGATAATAGCGGCAGGTGGCGGGGCGGTCGGTGTAGACCTGGCAGCCCTCCACGGGCCGGACAAAGGGGCAGACGTCGCCGTAGCGGGGCATGTCCATGATCACCAGGGGCAGGCCGGATTTCTCGTGGACGTCCCGGCGGGTGTATTTCTCCAGGAATTCCGTTGAGGTGATCCCCAGGCGCTGCTTCAACCGCAAAATGTCATAGGGGGTGAGGATGATGGTGGTCTTGCCGCAGCAGGCGGTAAAGCACGACACCCCGGGGTGGCAGCGGAAGCAGAAGCGGCTCTGGGGGGTGAGCCTCACCGGCCGCACGGCCTTCATATTCAGGTCAACCATTCGTGACTCCTTGTAAAACTGATCATTGTCTTATTGTATCAAAATTTTTGCAATTTCCCCGGTGTTTTTGGGAGAGGGGGCCGGGGGTCAGTGGACCCCTGCCCCTCTCCCAAACCCACTCCCCCAACCCCTTGAGTTCATCTAAAACTCAAAGGGGGCTGGGAGAGGAGTTTGAGGGGAGGGCGGGGGAGCCGCCGCTCCCCCGGTCCTCCCCTCCAAAAATCTTTGCGAATAAAAAAACCGGCCCCTGGTGGGGGGCCGGCTTTATGTTGATGCGTCTGTATCGGGGTTAGAAGCCCCGGTTGGCCATGCGGGCGTAGAGCATGGCGGTGGTGCGGTACACCAGGTGGGCGATCTTGGTGTAGGGCGCGTAGAAGAACAGGCAGAAGATCATCACCAGGTGCACGAAGTAGGTGGGGTAGGCCAGGGTGGCCGAACCCAGCAGCCGGAAGGCCCAGGACAGGACCCCGGTGATACCCACCGCGGCGATGAGGTAGATGAGCTGCCAGTCGAAGTAGGTGCCGTACCCAGCCTTCTCGGCGTTGTCCTGCCGGGTCGTGTAGATCCGGTAGATCCCGGTGAGCAGCAGGGCCGGAACCCAGGATGGCCAGCCACTTCATGGGATCGGGCGGCCATATCAGGGTGTAGGGCGATTCAAAGTGTATCACCCATTCCCTTAAGAACCCCCAGGCCGTGACGATAGCCAGGAAGATGAAGCCGAAGACCAGCAGGAGGTGGTTCAGGGCCCGGTCGAAGGTGGCATCGCAGCTCTTGAAGCGGTTGTGCAGCAGGATGTCCTTCACGACCTCCACCAGGTTGCCGATGACATTGCCCTGGAGCCGCACCTTCCAGGGGTTGGCTTCGTTGAGGTCCTTCCAGAACTTCATGACCCCTAACGCCAGGACCCCCACGGCCAAAAGCAAGCGCCGGCACGAAGATCAGGTCCACCCCCAGGAGGGTGGGGAACAGTTTAGCTGAAGACGATCTTCCCTTGCGGGATGGCGATGCCCTGGTGCACCATGCCGTGCCCCACCGGGACGCCGAGCATCCCCAGGCCGTAGAGCACCGCCAGGAACAGCATCACCGGGAAGGCGATGAGCAGGGGCAGGAACTTGATGTCCCCCACCAGGCAGCCCAGGATGGGCGGGATGGCGTAGTTTTCGATGCACATCTGCCTGAGGACCCCCATCACTTCACCGGGTTTGGCGCCCCGGGGGCAGTACACCGTGCAGTCGCTGCACTGGTGGCACAGCCAGATGTCCGGGCTTTTGAGGACGTCTTTCAGCCCCCACTGGGCCTGGAGCATTTCTTTCCGGGGAAAGGGCCGCTCGTCCGGGCTCAGGTTGCACACCACGTTGCAGGTGTCACACTGGTAACACTTCTTGGCGGTGTCCCCCCCGGCGGCGACGATCCGCTTGACGAATTGCAGATCCGGCTTAATCAGTTTTGCGCCAGCCATGGATCACACCTCCTACATGCCTTTAAAGGGGTTAGGGCCGACCTCTTTGACCCGGTCCACGAAATCGTTGATGATTTGCGGGAGCTTGTCGAACTCAGAGATGGCTATTTGCGTCATCGTCACCCGGTCCGATTCCAGACCCAGCTTGTCCAGGGTTTCCGACAGCTTGGTGAGCCGGTAGGCGCAGAGCTCGCTGCCTTTGGCGAAGTGACACTGGTAATCGTCGCCATATTTGCAGCCGAAGAGCATCATGCCGTCCACGCCCCGGGAGAAGGCGTCGGAGACCCATACCAGGTTGAAGGACCCCATACAGCGCAACGGCACGAAGCGCACCAGCGGGCTGAACTTCAGCTTGTTCAGGGCCGCGGCGTCCAAGGCCGGATAAGCATCGTTTTCGCACACTACGCCGAGAATGCGCAGGGGGACTTCCTCCTCGTCGTCTTCCAGGTCGTCCTCAGTGGGCACATCCAGGGACTTGAACATGGACCCCAAGATGTCGACGCTGTAGTCGGCGAAGTTGACGATGCGCTCCGGGCAGGCCCCCATGCAGGTGCCGCAGCGCCGGCAGCGGTTGATCCGGAAGAAGGGCGTGCCCTTCTCGTCCTCGTCGATGGCGCCGAAGGGGCATTCCTCGGTGCAGCGCTTACAGGAAGTGCAGCGAGTCATGAGGGGGTCCGGGAAGCTTTCGTCCCAGGCCCGGGGGTGCACCGCCATGCTGGCGTTGATGTGCTCCACGGCCTGGATGGCTTTGAGGGCCGCGCCCACGCCGTCGTCCATGGCCATGGTCAGGCCCATGGGCTGGCGGATGCCGCCGGCCGCGTAGATGGCGGTGCGGCGGGTCTCGTAGGGGAAGCAGATGAAGTTCGAGTCGGAGAAGCCCTGGAACAGCTCCAGGTCCGGCAGCCCGGGACCCTGGCGGTATCCCAGCTGCAGCACCGGTTCGTCGGTAGTGACCGGCACCATGCCCGTGGCCAGGACCACCAGGTCGGCCTCGAACAGGACGTCTTCGCCCAGGAGGGTGTCCTTGGCCGCGACCCTGAGTTTGCCGCCGGGGACGGGTTCCACCCCGGTGACTTCCGCCTTGGTGAGCATGACCCCGGGGTCGGTCTGGGCCTCTTTGTAGAAGAGCTCCATCTGGCCGGGGATGCGGATGTCCTTGTAGAGGATCATGGCGTGGGCGTTGGGGTTCGCCTGCCGTACGTACAGGGCCTGCTTCACCGACGCGGCGCAGCAGACGTCCGAGCAGTAGGGCAGGTGATCCGGGTCGCGCTGGCCGGCGCACAGGACAAAGGCCACCGACTCGGGGGCCTTGCCGTCGCTGGGCCGCACGATCCTGCCGTTCTTGGCCATTTCCTCCATCTGGATGCCGGTGATGACATCAGGGGAGGCGCCGTAGCCGTACTTGCCCAGCTTGCCGGGGTCGTAGGGCTTCCAGCCCGCGGCCATGACCACCGCGCCGATGCGCATGGTCTCTTCGCTGCCCTGGGTGTTCAGGGTGACATCCAGGAGACCCGGCTGGCCCTCGGCCTTCAGCACTTCCGTGTTGGTCATGATCCGGATGTTGCTTTCGGCCTCCACTTCCTTGATCTTGGCCAGCACCGGGGACTCCACCAGCTGGGTGAAGGGGTAGCCGGTGGGGGTGGAGCGGTGCAGCTTGGCGCCGTAGCCGCCCAGCTCCGCTTCCTTTTCCACCAGGACCACCTCGTAGTTGTTCCGGGCGGCATAGAGGGCCGCGGCCAGACCGGCGGCGCCGCCGCCGATGACCAGGATGGTCTTGCTCAGTTCTTCCTCGAATTTAAAGGGCTCGGGGAGATTGGTTTTCTTGATCTTAGCCCCGTACATGCGGAGATAGTCTTCCGCCAGGTTCTGGGTCTCTTTGTCTTTCTCCGCGGGCTCGTGGGTCCAGGCCACCAGTTCTCTTAAGCCCACCCGCTCCACGATGCAGCCGGGGAAATCGAACTCCTCGTACTTCACCCGGGGGGAGCAGGCCGCGATGGCAATGCAGTTGACGCCCTCGGCGATGTCCTGCTTGATCATCTCGATGGCTTCGGGGCTGCACATGACGTCGTGTTCCTTCACCATCCCGAGTTTGGCCTCCCGGGTCGCACACTTGGCCAGGTCCGCCATATTCAAGGCCTCGCCGATGCCACAGCCCTTGCACAAATACGCCGCGTATTTTCGTTCTTCTATGGCCATGGCTTACCTCCTCAGGCTGATGAGACTTTTAAGCGCGGCCCCGGTGGCGTCTTCGTTGGACTTCATGACGTCCAGAGGGCTTTTCATGGAGGCCACGGCATAGACCCCGTCCGGGAGCAGTTCGGGGATGACGAAGCCTTCGGGGGTGTAGGACAGGGGCAGGGGGAAGGGGTTGTTCTTGGTGGAGGGCACCATGCCGGCGGCCAGCACCACCATGTCAAACGTCTCCTTCAGCTTCTGTCCCTTGACGGTGTCTTCCACGGTAACCACCACCCGGTCGGTGCCGGGCTGCTGCTCGAGCTTGGCCACCTTGCCCCGGATGAGCCTGACCTTCTCGTCGTCCCGCACCTTCCACATGAACTGCTCGTAGCGGCCGGGGGTGCGGAGATCAATGTAGAACACCGTGGCCTCGGTCTCGGGGTCCAGCTCCCTCAGGTACGTCACCTGTTTCAGGGAAGCCATGCAGCAGATGTAGGAGCAGTAGGGCAGGTGATTTTCGTCCCGGGAACCGGCGCACTGCACGAAGGCCACCTTCTTGGGGGGCTGGTTGTCGCTGGGCCGCAGGATCTTGCCGCCGGTGGGGCCGTTGGCCGCCGCCAGGCGCTCCATCTGCATGTTGGTGATGACGTTGTTGAGCTGGCCGCTGCCCAGGGTCTCGATCTTGGCGGTGTCGTAGAGTTCCCAGCCGGCCGTGAGCACGATGGACCCCACCTGGAAGGTGTGGGTCTGGGGCTGCATGTTCAGGTCAATGGCCTCGTACTGGCAGGCCTCGGCGCATTTCTGGCCGCAGTCCCCGGGGCAGGCGCTCATGTCGATGACGTACTTCAGGGGAAAGGCCATGTCGAAGGGGACGTAGGCCGCCTTGGTCTTGTCCAGACCGTAATTGAAATCGTTTACCCGCCAGGCCGGACAGGCTTCCGCGCAGGCATTGCAGGCCACACAGCGGTCATTGACAAAGCGGGGTTTGACCTGGACGGTCACCTCAAACTCGCCGGCGCTGCCGGTTACCTGGGTCACTTCCGCCATGGTGTAGTAAGTGATCCGGGGGTTTTCCCGAATGCGGCGGAACTGGATCTCCAGGCCGCATGTGGGCGGGCAGAGCTTGGGGAAATATCGGTGGAGCTGAGCGACCCGGCCGCCCAAGTACGGCTCTTTTTCCGCAATGATGACCTGGGCCCCGGCCTCCGCAGCCTCGATGGCCGCCGTCAGACCGCTCATGCCTCCCCCGACAACCAGAATCTTGTTGTTGTCGGCGCTCACCTTCGTCCTCCTTTAGGAGCTTACCGGATAAAAATATGGCCGTGGGAGGTCCTGAAACCACGGCCAGGTACAGAAAGGCCCGGGGCCTCGGGTGAAGCCCCGGGGATGATATCGACCTTTACTTAACCAGCTGCTTGTAAGGCTCGGTCTCGAACTTCCACTCGTTGGTCTTCATGTCGTACTGGGAAATGGTGAAGACTCTCCACTTGTTGTCGTCGATGGACAGGTGGTCGGAGCGGTAGTAGTAACCGGGGTAGCGGGACTCTTCCCGGAAGAGGATGTGGCGCAGGTGGGCCTCACCGGAGAGGATGCGGTGGTACTGTTCCCAGGCCCGCATCAGCTCGTGGAGGTCTCTGGCCGCCAACCGGGTGGCGTCTTCCTTCAGCAGGGTAAGGCGCTTCAGGCCTTCTAACAGCATGGGCTTGTTGGTCATGTACATGGTGGAGCAGCCGGCCACGTACTCGTCCATCAGCTTCTGCAAGCGGGTCTGCACCTGCTTGGGCATCAGGTAGTTGGGGTTGATTTCCACCGCCGTGGTGTAGCCCTTGTATTTCTCGAAGATCTCGAAGGGCAGGTAGATCTCGTGCGATGACTTCGTCGATATTCTGCGCCGCTTCCAGTTTGTCGTCCTTGTGGTCCAGGATGAAGGCCAGGGCGCCCTTGGCGGCCATGCGGCCCTCAGCGTGAGCCCCGGAGGAGAACTTGTGCCCGGAGGCGCCGACGCCGTCACCGGCGGTGAACAGGCCTTCGACGGTGGTCATGCGGTCATAGCCCCAGAACCAGTTGTCGGGCGCGCCCATGTAGCCTTTGGAGGGGCCGGAGACCCACAGACCGGCGCAGCCGGCGTGGGAGCCGAGCAGGTAAGGCTCGGAGGGGATGATCTCGGACGGCATCTTGTCGGGCTCCATGTTGAAGGAGGCCCACAGGGAGGCGGCGGAGATGGACATATCCAGGAAATCTTCCCAGGCTTCCGCTTCCAGATGCTTGAGCTCTTTCTTGGAGAGGACCTTGGCCAGTTCCTGCCATGGCCTTGTCGGTGTGCATCATGATGGGGCCGCGGCCAGCCCGCATTTCCATCATGGCGGCATGGTTCCGGAGGCAGGTGCCCGGGGAATCGGCGTAGCCGGGGTATTCCTTCTTCACCTGCTCCCAGTTTTTGGCCATGTAGTCTTCGTTGTAGGCGTTGGTGGCCTGAGCTTTGAAGAACAGGAACCAGGCGCCGACCGGGCCGTAACCGTCCTTAAACCGGGCCGGGACGAAGCGGTTTTCCATCAGCACCATCTTGGCGCCGATTTCGGCGGGCATGGCATAGGTGGAGCCGGCGTTCCATACGGGGTACCAGGCACGACCCTGACCTTCACCCACGGACCGGGGCCGGAACACGTTCACGACACCGCCGCAGGCCACGATCATGGCCTTGCATTTGAAGACGTAGGTCTTGTGCTCACGGACGGAGAAACCCACGGCGCCGCATACGCGGTTGGAGTTCTTCTTGTCGGTGAGGAGCTTCACGATGAAAACGCGCTCGTAGATGTTGTCCATGCCCAGGGCGTTCTTGGCCGCTTCGGCCACGATCACCTTGTAGGACTCACCGTTGATCATGCACTGCCAACGGCCGGACCGGCAGCACTTGCCGCCGTCTTTCAACAGGGGCAGGCCCTCGTCTCTGGCTACCTGGCCGTCAACGGTGTGGCCTTCGTTGTCTTTCTGCCAGATGGGCAGGCCCCAATCCTGGAAGTCATGCACGCTCTGGTCGACGTGGGCGCCCACGCTGTGGACCAGGTCTTCACGGATGATGCCCATGAGGTCGGTGCGGACCATCTTCACGTAGTCGTCAATCTTATTTTCAGCGCCGACGTAGGTGTTGATGGCGGACAGACCCATGGCCACGGCGCCGGAACGATCCAGGGCCGCTTTGTCAACCAGGGTCACTTTCAGGCCCGCGGCTTTCGCCCAGGCAGACAGCTTCAACCGCAGCACCGCAGCAAGCCATGCCGCCGCCCACCAACAGCAGGTCGGTCTCGACATTGACTACTTCCGGTTTCGCGCAAAAAGACCATTTGCAAAATTCTCTTTCCAGAGCCATATCTCACTGTCCTCCTTGAATTTTCGCTGCGGTTAACAACTACTCGGTGCGGGCCGGGCCGGTGAAGAAACCGGGTTTCTTCAGGGCGGCCATGTCGCTGGGCATGGTTTTGCCCTTCAAGGCGTCGATGGAGCCTTCAGCGGTGGTCCGGATGGGGAACTTGAACCGTTTCACGGTCTTCTGGTCCCGGAACTTGATGGTCCACATGATGGAGTCCGTGCCACGCATGCGGGAAGGTGCTGGAACCCAGGGGCATGATGTCCGCATAGTGGCGGACTTCGATGGCCTGCTCGGGGCAGATCTTCACGCAGTTGTAGCACTCCCAGCACTGCTCCGGTTCCTGGTTGTATGGCCTTCTTTGCTCTCGGGATTGAGGACCATCAGATCGTTGGGGCAGATGTACTGGCAAGCGGTTTTGTCCAGGGCTTTGCAGCCGTCACATTTTTCCACAATTACAAAACTCGGCATCTTCCAACCTCCTAAACTTGAGTTGCTGAATTGTTGGTCTTGAGCCGGGAGGGCGCCAGGCGCCGCTCCCGGGTGCTTATATGGCAGCCGCCCACAAGCGGCGGTTCCTGCTACTTTTTGGCGGGGATATCCCCGGTGGCGAAGCCGTGCACCTTGACTTCCACCTTATCGGTGAGGCCGCGGTAGTATTTGCGGAGGACTGTCAAAACTTCGGCGCGGCTGAAATGGTCCGGCACTTCCATGTCTTCGGACAGCATCTTCCGCAGCATGGTGCCGGAAAGCATCAGGCGGTCTTCCTTGCCGTGGCAGCAGGTGCGCATGGAGGCCATGCCGTCGCACTTGTGGCAATAGAAGGTCCAGTCGATGTTCAGGGGTTTTAATTCCAGGGCGCCTTTGGGGATCGTCAGGAAAATCTTCTGGGCGTCGAAGGGGCCGTAGTACTCGCCCACGCCCGCATGGTCACGGCCGACGATCAGGTGGGAGCAGCCGAAGTTCTGCCGGAAGACCGCGTGGAACAGGGCTTCCCGGGGACCGGCATAGCGCATGTCCAGGGGGTAACCGGACTGGATGACGGTGTCCTTGACGAAGTAATGCTGGGTCAGGACATTGATGGCATCGGTGCGTACTTCCGCGGGGATGTCGCCGGGTTTCAGTTTGCCCAGGAGCTGGTGGATCAGGACGCCGTCGCAGACTTCGATGGCGATCTTGGCCAGGTACTCGTGGGAGCGGTGCATGGGGTTTCTGAGCTGCAGGGCGGCGATGGTGTTCCAGCCCTTTTCTTCAAACATCTTCCGGGTTTCCCAGGGCCGCATGTAAAGGCCGGGATACTGCTTCGGGAAGGGACCCTCGCTCCACACCTTGACCGGGCCGGCCAGGTTGACGTCAGCCTGGGCCATGACCATCTGTACGCCCGGGTGCTCCATCTCATCGGTGGTGAAAACCTGCTTGCATTCCCATTTCTTGTCGATCTTGTACTTCTCGGCGATCTTCATGGTGCCCATCTGTTCGCCGGTCTCTTCATCCACCAGGAGGACTTCCTGGCCGGGCTTGAGGGAATCGGCCAGGGCCTGCTTGGCGGACAAGGTCACGGGGATGGGCCAGAAGACGCCATCTTTGATCGTCATCTGGTCGCTGCAGGAGCCTTTCCAGTCGTCGTGGCCCATGAAGCCTTCCAGGGGGGTGAAGCCGCCGATGCCCATCATGATGAGGTCGGCCGTTTCCCGGGAACTCATCGGAACAACGGTGAAGTCTTTGGCCCGCTTCTTCTCTGCGGCGATCTCGGCCGCAGAAAGCAGCAGCGGTTTCAGTTTTTTCTCTTTACCATGCGGGTTTACAAGAGCCATCTATCTTCCTCCTGGGTGGCTTGGGGCGTTAGCCCTGAAATGCTTAACCATTAGAAATTACACGTGAATCTTTTCACATATCGACAATGAATAAAATTATGCTAGAAGCGCAACAATGTCAACAGAAATTTTTCACAAAATCTTGACGCCGAAATATACAGATTCTTACGGGGTGAGAGGGAACTCCACCAGGTAGCTCACGGTAGGCTCCCGGCGGCCCCGGAGGACCACCGCGGGCCCCGGCTGCAGGGAAAAATTGCCTTCCACTTCCCGGAAAGTCCCCTCCCCGATGATGATGGGGGCCTCGTGCTCCCGGCCCACTTCGAGGAGGCGGGAGGCCACGTTGACCACGTCGCCGATGATGGTGAAGTCCATGCGCTTCGTAGAGCCGATGTTGCCGATGATGGCCTCACCGGTGTTGACTCCCACCCGCATGCCCTTAATCGGGGTGTTCCCCTTGTCCTGCATGACCCGCAGGCGCTGCTGCATGGCGATGGCGCAGGCCACCGCTTTGGAGGCCGCCTGGGGCATGGCCACGGGGGCCCCGAAAAAGGCCATGAGGCCGTCCCCCAGGAACTTGTCCAGGGTGCCCTGGTGCTCGAAGACCAGGTCCACCATGCGGGTGAAGAAGTAGTTGAGCATCTCCACCACCTCCGCCGGGTCCATCTTTTCCGCCAGCGAGGTGAAGGACTTGATGTCTGCAAAAAGCACCGTCAGGTGGCGCCGCTGCCCCCCCAACTGCAGGCTCTCCGGGTTTTTCAGGATCTCCTCGGTCATGGTCGGGCTGACATAGCGGCTCAGGGTATCCCGTAACAGGACCCGCTGTTCATAAAGGCGCATACGGCTCCTGAGGCTGGCTTCGTGGCCGGCCTCCTCCTGAGCGATTTCCGTCAACAAGCGCTTGAGCTCAGGGTCGTCGGCTTCCTCCGCCAGCGACAGGTAGCTGCGCCTGGCCTCCATCTCATGGGAGATGGCCAGTTCTATGGCTTGGAGAATGCTCAGCTCCATGGCGGCCCTCCTTACAAGTTTTCCATTATATGCTATTTTGGCGCGACAATGGCTATAATTGAGGCAGGGGGAGGGCCGGGGAGCGGCGGCTCCCTCCCCCACCACTCGTTTCCCCTTTGCCCTGGAGGAGAAGGTATGCCCCCTGCCCGTATGGTGGAAATTATCGTTTACGACGTGCCGGCGGCCCATAAGGATGACTGCGGCTGTGGCTGCGATCACCATCACGGCTCCGGTTCAGAAGAAGCCCATGGCCATGGTCACCACGATTCCTTTGCCAAGATCAGCATGGCCATGCAGGTTAAGGCCCTGGCCCTGACCCTGGAGAAGGAATTCCCGGGCCGGGTGCGGGTGGAATATATCGACGTCACCAACGACCCGCGGGGGCCATCTCTGCCCCAGACCAAGCTCTTGTGTTCCCTCACCTATCCTGCCCCCCTGGTGTATGTCAACGGCCGCGGGCGGTTTGCCGGGTCCCTGCCGGTGGACCGCCTCCGGGAGGAAGTGGCGGGCCTGCTGGCGGAGGGGGCTCCTTAAGCAGGTTGGGGGAGGGGGCTAAGGGCCGGTGGGCCCACACCCCCTCCCCCAATCCCTTGCGTGGTATTTAATCCGGCTGAAGTTGAGGCCATAGGCCCCCAACTTCAGCCGAACCCAAAGGGTTGGGAGGGGGCGTGGGGGGAGGGCAGGGACCGCGCTCCCTGGCCCTCCCCCCACTTAAAAATATTTATTCTCTTTGCTGAGCAAAGGGAATAAGTTAACTGTTTAATATGACCAAAAGACCCATCATCACCCTGCTCACCGACTTCGGCAACCTGGACTCCTACGTGGGGGTCATGAAAGGGGTCATGTTGTCCCTGAATCCCGATGCCGTCCTGGTGGACCTGACCCACGGCGTGCCGCCCCAGGACACCATCTCCGGCGCCTTCCTGCTGGCTGAGGCCGCGCCCTACTTCCCGCCCGGCACCATTCACCTGGCGGTGGTGGACCCCGGCGTGGGCACGTCCCGGCGCGCCCTCGCGGCCCGGGCCCGGGATCAATTCTGGGTGGGTCCGGACAACGGCCTGTTTTACCTGGTGTTTCAAGAGGGCGCCGCTCCGGAAGCGGTTTCCCTGGAAAACGCCGATTATTTCCGGGAGTCCGTGTCCAGCACCTTTCATGGCCGGGACGTCTTCGCCCCCGTGGCCGCGCACCTGTCCCTGGGCACCCCCCTGGAGGCCTTCGGGCCCCCCCTCCCCGACCCCATCGTCCTCCCCTGGCCGAAGCCCGAATTCACTCCGGACGCCATCCGGGGTGAAATCGTCCATGTGGACGGGTTCGGCAACCTGGTAAGCAACATCCGGGGAGCCGAGCTCCTGACCTGGCTGGGAGATGCGCCCCACGTGGTCATCCTTGGCAGCCTGACCCTCAAGGGCCTGGCCCGCACCTACGGGGAGACCCCGCCCGGCGAGTTTGCCGCGCTGGTGGGCAGCCACGGGTATCTGGAAATTGCCAGCGTCCAGGGGAACGCCGCCCGCCGCCTCACCGTGGGCACCGGCCGCTCCATGGCGGTTATCAAGGCTTAAGCAAAGGAAAAAACCACAGAAGTGCGGGGATCAAAAAGAAAAAGCCGCCGGGGGGCTGGCGCTGGCATGCTCCTGAAAACCGGCCATGAATTTTATGAAAGGCTTGAGTATTTCCAGGTCATAGGCGTGGGTCAGCTGCCATTCGCTTTTCATTTGCCACAGGGCATTGGAAGGGCTCACGGCAGCGCGCCAGGGCCGCCCGGCGGTGACGCTTTCGTAGCAGTCGATGATCCGGAGCATCCGCCCCCACTGGTGGATTTCCTTCATGCGCAAGCCCCAGGGGTAGCCGGAGCCATCGCCGTTTTCGTGGTGCTGCAGGGTCATGAGCATGATTTCCTTGCGGATGTGGGGCAAATGCATCAGAAAATTGTAGCCGTCCTGGGGGTGCCGGTGAACCAGGGTTTCTTCTTCCGGCGTCAGGGCGGTGGGCTTTTCGATGATCTCCCGGGGGATGTGGGTCATGCCGATGTCATGCAGTAAGCCGCCCAGCCCAAAGGAGATGGCGTCCTCCCGGGGCCAGGCGAGATAGCGGCAGAAGGCCAGGTTCATGAGGGCCACATTCAGGCTGTGGGAATACAACAGGTCGCCGTGGCGGGAGATATTCACAAAAACCTCGATAAAATTTTCGTCTTCGTCCACCAGCCCGACCAGGTCGTCAACCAGGGTCAAGGCCAGCTTGATAAGAGGCCCGGTGCGTTTCCCTTCCGTCGCAAAAAAAATGTGCATCCAGATGTACAGGGTGTCATGAATCAGCACCATCCTGTCCATCGGCTCCAGGCCGTCTTGCAGCAGCGTGTCCCGGAAATTTGAGGCCAGGTAGCGCAGCACCAGGTTTTGGTCCTGGGACGCAAAATAGACCCATTGAATGCCCATGTTCTCCAGTTTCTGGGCCCAGGCCTCATGAAAGGTGTGATTGCGGGAGCAGCCCAGGAGATAATTCGCCTGGGCGTGGCAATCCGACAGGTATTTTAAGTACAGGTCGAAGGGGGTTATTTGCCCGACCTTGATACTCTTCAGATTTATCCGGCCAAATCCCCGGGCCTCGTCGCCCTCCACCGTGACGATGGCCTTGCACAGGGTGGAGGTTTTGGTTAACAGGCCTTGCATGGCAAGCTCTTGAAGACAGAAATTATAATAAGTCGTGCGTTCTGACCGGGCCTCCGCTATCCTCCCGGCATCCGTCTTTTCCTGCCCGGGGAGAAAGGCATGACCACCCATTGTTATTTCGGCCATAGGCTCGAAATTCTTCTATCCCTGCTGCCTGAGACAGGAAGACCGCCGGTAATACGGTGGGCTGTATATTAATGAATATCCGGCGGGATGATTTGCTTAGAGGGCAGGAAAAAAATCTCTCCCCGATAACCACCTAAACATCACATGAACACGTCAGTCCTCCGATTCCTGGATCGTTTCAGCTTGCTCCTTTTAGCCGTGGCTCTCTTCTGGGGAGCCTCCCTTTTTGTCATGCGGTGGTGGACCCTCAAGCGCTACCGGGAGGCCCTGAACCTGGAGGAGGCCAGTTTTGACGACCTGGAAATGCCCCTGGCCGAGCCCCACCCCCAGGACCTGGCGGCCCTGGCCCTCCTCAAGGAGCAACGGCGCCGCTATCTTCTGAAGCTGTGGCCGGACACCCGCTTCAGCTTCCGGGACATCAACGATCTCGCCCTCACCCTGGTCGCCGACATCGCCCGCATCTATTACCCCGAGGAAGAGCGCCCGGAACTGAAGGCTTCCCTCGCCGACATGGTGGCCCTGTACCGCCGGGTGGGGGTGCGCCTGGCCGCCTGGCTGGAGGCTGCCCCCTTCCGCCCCCTCAAAGACATGGAGCTGGCCACGTTCATGCTCCTCCACGACACCTACCAGAAGGTCAAGGACCACCCCATCCACCAGTTCCTGCAGCGGCACCACCTCTACCGCGCCGCCCGCTGGGCCTGGGGGGCCTTCAACGTCGTCAACCCGTATTACTGGGGGAGAAGGGCGGCCTACAAGGGCACCCGGGAATTTCTGTCCCGGGTTTTCCTGGCCAAGGTGGTCACCGTGGTGGGGGAGGAGTCCATGCGCCTCTATAGCCGCCGGTCCCCCAACCTGCGCCTGTTCAGGCGCTACCTGGTGGGGCTCCAGGAGATGGTCAACCTGGCCCTGGACGCCGACGGGTCGCTCCCGGCCGCGGTGGTCCTTAGTCTCATGAAGTCCGTCCTCAGGGCCAGGGGTCTCGAGGATCAGGAAAAAGTAGATTTGCTGAAAAAACTGTCCCGGCCCCGGCGGCAGGAAACCTCCCTGGCCGACCTCCCCCTCCCCGAGCAGGAGGAAGTGCGGGACTGGCTCACGGGCCTGGTGAAGAGCTGCTGGCAGGGCGAAGAACGGCAGGAGCTCCTGGGCAGGGTGCAGGACAGGTGGCAGCTGACCGCCGGCCGGCCGGAGGAGCCCCAGACATCTTAAACCCTGCCTTCAGAGAGACGTGGGGGGAGGGCCAGGGACTGGAAGTCCCTGCCCTCCACCACTAGATCTATTACCTCAACCCTCCGCCACCGCCACCCAGGTGGCCTGGGGGCCCCGGTCCCCCTCTTCCCGGCCGTACTCCACGGCCTCCCCTTCCCGGAGCTTCTCTAAAATGCCCCGCCGCAGCGCGTTGGCGTGAAAGTAAATTTCACTGCCGTCCGCCGCGGCGATGAAGCCGTATTCCTCCTCCGGGAAGATCCGGGCAATTTTCCCGTGGTGGACGTGCTCCTCGTGGACCTTCACCTGCTGCTGCTTCTGGGCCGAGTTTTCCCGGAGGCGCCGGTCCAGGGCGTTGCAGGCCTCCACGATGAGGGGCAGGACATTCTCCCCCTGGCGGCTCACGGTGAGGGTGTTCCCGGTGACGTTGGCCGCCAGGTGCACTTCGAAGGCGCCGTGGCGGTGGTGGGCGGTGCCGATGATCTCCACCCGGGCATGGAGGATGGGCTCCCGGCTGTGCTTTTGCAGCCGCGCCAGCTCCTCCTCGATCTTTTCCCGCCACTCCGGCAGGATCTCCAGGTTCCGGCCCTTGATATGCACATCCTGAGGCAGCATGCGGTATTCTCCTTTACCTGGCGAAGCGGTCAGGCTCCACCTTCAGCGAGATGACCGGGGGGCCGCGCCGCTCGCCCCTCGGTTCTGATGCGCGGTTAGAGGCATAGGCAAGTTTGAGGTAAGCCATAGTTAACCAATCTTCGGGAGTACCTCGCCGAATAGAATTTGCAGTAACTGGCCTCCCTCGGGTCGGCTCCAGTCTTGGGCAAGTTCAGCCATGAGGGTATTTGTGGCCGTCAAGACGACTCCTTCTTTCGCCATGCGGCGTCTGGCCATCTCCTCAGAAATATCAAAAGGCGACCCGGAGGCATCCACCACGGCCTGCACCAGATAACCTTCCCGACAGGCGCTGATGGCAGGAAAGACGAGGCACACGTCAGTCGTAACTCCTGCCATGATCAGGTTCTGGCGTTTAGTTGTCTCGACGGCTTTCTTGAAGTGTGGATCATTCCAGGCATTCACGATGCCGGCGCGCTTTACCCGCGTTTCAAAGGCCTGCGGTAAGATTTCCGCCAGTTCAGGAATAAGTGGACCTTGGAGGCGCTCCTCCTGGCTGCTGGTGAGAACCACCGGCATCCCAAAAATCTTCGCGGTCTTGGCCAGGGCCAGGGTATTTCTTTTCACGACCTCCACCGGGATATTCTTGATCAACTGCATGGTTCCCAACTGATGATCGATGAGCAGCAAGGCCGAGTTCTCAGGTCTGAAGTAATCACTCATGAATGCCATTCCTTTCCCTCCCCAACAGGATTGCTAAAGTGCAGTGGCGGGTGCCGATATGCCGAGCACTATCTCAAAAATAAGCATAGGCTCGCGCATTTCAAGTCGTCCCGGCTCACCTACCCATCGTCTGCTCGTTCGCTAATGTTAAAATACCCCAGGCTGTCACCACCATGCTATTGTAACCGACGGTAGCCAAAGTTACGCCAACGGCAGCATCCGGCCGCAATTCCGGTTCCCTTGCCCCACCCGGTACGGATCAAGGGAAAAAACAGGGGGGGTCTCCTCAATTTTTGTGCAAAATTTCCTCTTCCCGGGCGGGTAAGCGCGCCGCCCCGCCCCAGATTGTCTTTTTGCTTGAATTTTTTGGTTTTTTGGATTACTTTGTTCCTAGAAATATTTCCTTTTAGAATGCCCAATGCCCCGAGGAAAAAATAAACAAATCCGCTGCGGAGACCTCTACCTCATCAATGACGTCTCCCGCTTGGTGAACCTCTCCCAGAAGCGCATACGGGAGTACGAAAAAGAGGGCTTCATCAAGCCCGTCCGGGAAAAAAACACCAACAACCGCCTCTATTCCCACTTCGACGTCAAGCAGATCCAGCAGATCAACCTTCTAATCCACGAGCGGGGCTTCACCCTGGCCTGCCTCCGGAATCTCATGGTCCTGGCCCCCTGCTGGAACATCTTCGACTGCCAGGACAAAGAAAGTTGCCCGGCCTTCCAGCTGCCCTGGCGGCCCTGCTACGAGGTGCGGGAGTACAAGGACACCCTGTGCAACGGCCCCTGCGAGCAATGCGCCGTGTACCTCAACCGGGCCGTGAAGAAAGAAAAGATCCTGGAAAGAGTCCCCGTCCCGGAATGACCTTCCCGCCTGCTTGCCGCACCGCCGACCCCGAACATTCTTCTGCTGCACCCCCCCGGGCCATTGCCTTTGTGGGTTTTGCCAACTCCGGCAAGACCGAACTCATCTGCCGTCTGCTCCCCGGGCTTATCGGCCGGGGCTTGCAAGTGGCCGTGCTCAAGCACACCCACCACCCGGACCTGGACCAGGCCGACCGGGGCAAGGACACCTGGCGCTACCGCCGGGCCGGAGCCGATGCCGTGGCCCTGGCCGCCCCGGGGTTGCTCCAGATTACCCGTTCTTTCCCGGGGGATCCACCCCTGGAGCAGGTGCTGGGTTCCCTCGCCGGGGACGCCGACCTCATCCTGGTGGAAGGCTACAAGAGCGGCCCCCTCCCCAAGGTGGCGGTCCTGGGCCCCGGGGCCGGGACTGACGCGCCTTCCTACCCCAATCTCATCGCCCTGGTGAGCGACGGGCGGGTCAACACCACGCTGCCGGTATTTACCCCAGGCCAGGTGGAGGAATTGGGTAACTGGCTCTATGACTTCCTCACCAGGGGCTGAGGCCGCCACCCGGGCTACCGGCGTTACCGGGGCCATCCTGGCCGGCGGGGAAAGCCGCCGTCTGGGCAGGGACAAGGCGACCCTCCGGCTGGCCGGTTTGCCCCTGGCCCGCTGGGTCGCCCGGGCCCTCGCCCCCGCCGTGGACGAACTCTGGCTCGTCACCAACCACCCCCACCGGCACCTGCCCCTGAACCTCCCCCTGGTCACCGACTTGACGCCGTTCCAGGGGCCGTTGGGAGGCCTGGCCACGGCCCTGTTTTACGCCCGCACTCCCTGGGTGCTCCTCACCTCGGTGGATGCGCCCTTGCTTTCCCCCCGCCTGGCCGCGGCCCTGGCCGGCGCCGCGGCCCAAACATCCCGGCCGGCCCTTATCTGCCGCACCCCCCGGGGTCCGGAACCCTTCCCGGGGTTATACGCGGCAAGGCTCCTGAGTCGGCTCCAGGATTTTTTGCAGGACCGGAGGACCTTCATGGCCTTTGTCGATCCCCTGCGGCCGCAGGTTTGGGGGCCCGAGGTCTGGACCGCGTTTGACCCTGAGGGGGCGAGCTTCGAGAATCTCAACCGGCCCGATGACCTGGCCCGGTTTGAGAGTATGGCAGTGCTGCGGCAAGGGGGGGCTTAGACACCGGGGCTGTCAAAGCGGTGGTTTAAATGCCCGCTTGGCAAAATACCCCATTGACAGGGTGAGGCCCCTCGGATAAATTTTTGGATACGGTCCCATCGTCTAGCGGCCTAGGATATTGCCCTCTCACGGCAAAGACACGGGTTCGATCTCAAAAATAAGCATAGGCTCGCGCATTTCAAGTCGTCCCGGCTCACCTACCCATCGTCTGCTCGTTCGCTAATGTTAAAATACCCCAGGCTTCACTCCATGCTATTATACCCGACGGTAGCCAAAGTTACGCCAACGGCAGCATCCGGCCGCAATTCCGGTTCCCTTGCCCCACCCGGTACGGATCGGGGAAAACCGGGGGGGTCACCTCAATTTTTCTACAAAATCCCCCCTTCCCGGGCAGGTAAGCGCCGCCGCCCGCCCCAGATTGTCTTTTTGCTTGAATTTTTTGGTTTTTTGGATTACTTTGTGCCTAGAAATATTTTCTTTTAGAATGCCCAATGCCCCGAGGAAAAAATAAACAGGTCCGCTGCGGGGACCTCTACCTCATCAACGACGTCTCCCGCTTGGTGAACCTCTCCCAGAAGCGCATACGGGAGTACGAAAAAGAGGGCTTCATCAAGCCCGTCCGGGAAAAAAACACCAACAACCGCCTCTATTCCCACTTCGACGTCAAGCAGATCCAGCAGATCAACCTTCTAATCCACGAGCGGGGCTTCACCCTGGCCTGCCTCCGGAATCTCATGGTCCTGGCCCCCTGCTGGAACATCTTCGACTGCCAGGACAAAGAAAGTTGCCCGGCCTTCCAGCTGCCCTGGCGGCCCTGCTACGAGGTGCGGGAGTACAAGGACACCCTGTGCAACGGCCCCTGCGAGCAATGCGCCGTGTACCTCAACCGGGCCGTGAAGAAGGAAAAGATCCTGGAAAGAGTCCCCGTCCCGGAATGACCTTCCCGCCTGCTTGCCGCACCGCCGACCCCGAACATTCTTCTGCTGCGCCCCCCCGGGCCATTGCCTTTGTGGGTTTTGCCAACTCCGGCAAGACCGAACTCATCTGCCGTCTGCTCCCCGGGCTTATCGGCCGGGGCTTGCAAGTGGCCGTGCTCAAGCACACCCACCACCCTGACCTGGACCAGGCCGACCGGGGCAAGGACACCTGGCGCTACCGCCGGGCCGGAGCCGATGCCGTGGCCCTGGCCGCCCCGGGGTTGCTGCAGATTACCCGCTCTTTCCCGGGGGATCCACCCCTGGAGCAGGTGCTGGGTTCCCTCGCCGGGGACGCCGACCTCATCCTGGTGGAAGGCTACAAGAGCGGCCCCCTCCCCAAGGTGGCGGTCCTGGGCCCCGGGGCCGGCACTGACGCGCCTTCCTACCCGAATCTCATCGCCCTGGTGAGCGACGGGCGGGTCAACACCACGCTGCCGGTATTTACCCCGGGCCAGGTGGAGGAATTGGGTAACTGGCTCTATGACTACCTCACCAGGGGCTGAGGCCGCCACCCGGGCTACCGGCGTTACCGGGGCCATCCTGGCCGGCGGGGAAAGCCGCCGTCTGGGCAGGGACAAGGCGACCCTCCGGCTGGCCGGTTTGCCCCTGGCCCGCTGGGTCGCCCGGGCCCTCGCCCCCGCCGTGGACGAACTCTGGCTCGTCACCAACCACCCCCACCGGCACCTGCCCCTGAACCTCCCCCTGGTCACCGACTTGACGCCGTTCCAGGGGCCGTTGGGAGGCCTGGCCACGGCCCTGTTTTACGCCCGCACCCCCTGGGTGCTCCTCACCTCGGTGGATGCGCCCTTGCTTTCCCCCCGCCTGGCCGCGGCCCTGGCCGGCGCCGCGGCCCAAACGTCCCGGCCGGCCCTTATCTGCCGCACCCCCCGGGGTCCGGAACCCTTCCCGGGGTTATACGCGGCAAGGCTCCTGAGTCGGCTCCAGGATTTTTTGCAGGACCGGAGGACCTTCATGGCCTTTGTCGATCCCCTGCGGCCGCAGGTTTGGGGGCCCGAGGTCTGGACCGCGTTTGACCCTGAGGGGGCGAGCTTCGAGAATCTCAACCGGCCCGATGACCTGGCCCGGTTTGAGAGTATGGCAGTGCTGCGGCAAGGGGGGGCTTAGACACCGGGGCTGTCAAAGCGGTGGTTTAAATGCCCGGTTGGCAAAATACCCCATTGACAGGGTGAGGCCCCTCGGATAAATTTTTGGATACGGTCCCATCGTCTAGCGGCCTAGGATATTGCCCTCTCACGGCAAAGACACGGGTTCGATTCCCGTTGGGACTACCATTTATCTAACTATACTTACACGTTTTTTTGCCTTTAACCTTCCCCAGAAAGCTGTCAGTAATCTGTCAGTAATTTTGCAATCGCTTGCAACAGGAGGAGGACTGGACTAAGAATTTTGAGCCCGTCTTCCTCAGGTTGGCCAGGATTTCGTTTAAATCTCTGAGGAAAATGAAGAGGGAAAAGTTAAGTAAGAATTAACACCTCTTGATTCCAACCCCCTTATTGCAGACAAATCACGTTACACACCCTCCACTTTTGTTTTTCACCTGCAATCCCGCCCTCAGGTTCGACTCCCGCCGCCTCCACCAATAACGCCAGCATGTGGTCCTGAAAAAACGGATTCTAAACTCCAACGCCACAGGAACTGGATGAAGATGATTTCTCGCTGATGCACATCCAATCGAACCAAGCGATTCTTGAAAGTTCCCAAAATTCGAAAAAATTACTTTTCTCTGCAAAATTGTACTATGAAGGCTTCCACGAGAAGATTGGGTTCTTGACAGTAGGTTTTTCCTTCCTCTTCCTTGAGCTTAAGCCTCAAGAGCGAATAAGGCTGGGGAAGCGTCTTTTACGAGGAGCTGTGTTGTTCAGTTTATCGATACTGCTCCTTGCCGCTTGCGAGAAGAGTCCGGAGTCTGCTCGCAAAGAGTTGGAGCAAAGGTTCAGTGTGGCGCAGAGATGACTGGTAGACCACAGCACCCCAAAGGAACCCCCGCGTACTACCCCGCAGGGGTCGCACGACCAATATTTGAAGTCGACCAACCCCTCGGCAAATCCGAGACCTCAAGCAGGACGACAGCAATTGCTGATTGACTAGGAGATGCCAATGGCCATGAAATCAATGGTGGCATGATTAATGCACTTTATAAGGATATGAACTAAATTAAGTTCCCCCTTAATTTACTGTTCATGCCGTTTCTCCTCTATCATGGCTGACCGGGATTCCCCTGTCCCGGTCAGTTTTTTTTCCAGAACCTCTCATGGCGCCTGAAAACTATGGCAGGAACTCGGGATTTTTTCCGCATAGGCGGGGCTTTGCTCTGTGGATTCCCTGGAGATACCAACTACGGTTGGAAGGCAGAGGATGGGGGATGTTCAATCTTAGGAGAAGCGGTGGCCTCACGCGCTGATTTCAGGAAGAACAGGGTGGCCAGATTCCTCTGACCACCCCTCATTGTCGCTGAAGACCTGTTGATCCTACCAGAGAACTCAAGATTTGATTTACAAAGCCGGACAGGTCCGGGTCAGAACAAAAGCAACGGCTAATTAGCTGACCGGACCGACCGGGAGCACAGTCTTCCCGTACATGGTATTAATGATGCCGGCGGCCGAGATATACAGGGCGCAAAGTGAATCTATGATGCCGACATAACCGGCCCACACGCCTTGACCGAAATCCAGCAACAGGAAGACCAGGAATAAGAGAGCGATAGTTATGATTACCATGACGTTAGTAACAAAAGTGGCAATCAGAAGATATCCCGAAAAGATGGTGTAGGCGATAAGGAAAACCAGCAATGTATTAGGATCCAGGACAAACCATTTGAGCGCCAGGAAAATTTGGATCAAGCCGAAAGTAAACCAAAACATGCCGTAAATCCCAAAGGCCAGAGCCGTGAAGAGCTCGTTTTTCCTGAAGCCGGTCAAGGTGGCAAAAAAATGTATGATGCCGACCATCAAAGCGAGTGGAGCCATAATGCTCATCGCATCCTGACCGAGGATGCCGGCATTGATGAAGCTCAAGACAAATAGACCGATGCCGAAACTGGCTAACCCAACCGTCGAAGGATCGGCCTCGTGATGCCTGATTTCCATTATGCTAACTCTTTCTTCTGGTGCAGCCATAATTTCCTCCTAGTAAAATTGGGTGTTGCTTTGACATACATAAGCACTGCCATAATGAAATGAATAAGGCCTATGAATTTTTATTTTCCCCCTTTCCTGGTTGGGAATTAGCATCAGCCCACTATATGGTGAAAAAAGCAAGATTTATGCCAATCAATTTACGCTCCCTGGAATACCGCCAAGGCTATGAGTTCCGACTAACGAGCCGTTTTAACTTGTCAATTTTACGGGAAGCAGTGGTTACCATTGGCCGCCCGCCAGTATGGTTATGAAAATCAAATGTAACCTAAGGTGACATGCCAAGTAACCAATGGGAACACTTGAAGAGTCAGGCGAGATAAGGAGACCACAACGCCAAGGAGTTGCCCGCAGCAAGTGGAAAGATCTTGCCATTGATGAAATCCTTGGAAAAAATATTTCTTTGAAGAAATCGATTAATATTGTAATAGTAGGAAATAGAGTGAAGTCAAGCGACAGTCTGCTCTGTTATCTGTGATAAGGAGAAGGACAGTTTATGCCCTGAGAATATATGAAATTTGGTCGGAGAAGCGCTGGGCATCTATCATACTGTTTTTCGGGATTAGCGCGGTGGCCGGGGCTTACAGTAGAGAGAACCGGTTTTTTAAAAAAATTGCCGAGGGGACAGGAGACGGCCCACCTGCCGGTCGAAGGTACCGGGCGACCACTCGGGCGTAGAAGGTCGAAAATACCCGATCCTTGAAGTGGCGTGAGCCCATGGAGTTGCCCTTAAAGATGAATCTTCCCACCATGGTGTGGTACAAATATTTCGGATGCTCTTAAATGACCATGATTGCAGTTGACCCGGGGGCCTGTGGCTTTATTTGCAGGATAGAGGTAAAAGGAACAGGGCGATATGAGGCAACTGTTACCTTGGAAAGCCAATGTAAACAGATAAAGCGGCTGGCCCAGGATTTTGGCTCCGTCGATTTCATGGCAATCGCTAAAGGACGTTACGGAGAAAATCCAATTTCCCAAGCCGCAGCCAAGTGCGGTCTGCACCCCAGTTGTCCAATCCCTTGCAGTTTAATAAAGGCGGTGGAGGCAGAATTAGGTATGGCAGTAAAGAAATCTGTCAGTATTGCCTTTGAAGAGTGAGACCAACACCTGCACGCGGTTGAAATGTTCGGTGGCCCTGAGGGCTTAATTAAGCGGCTACCTGCATAGCACTAGTCCATCGTCGAGGTCCCCAGTTGGGGTGGGCCTTGATGCGGTGGAGATGTCGATCCGGTGGTACTTCAGGATCGAGGTCTTTAGGCAGTTAACTTTTAACAACAGTGAGGAGGAAGTAGATGGCGAAGCAGATGCTCATTGATGCCTACCGTGGTAAGAAGACACCTTCTGCACCATGGGTCCCCTATGCCGGAGTCCACTGCGCGTTTCTCATCGGGGAGCCGGCGGACAAGATGCTTAAGGACCCAAAATTGCTTGCTAAAGGTGTCGTCGAAGCCGCCAAGAGGTACCATGCCGACGGGATTCCCCTGGTTTTTGACCTCTCGGTCGAAGCTCATTCAGTGGGATGCGATCTGAAATGGTGGGAAGACAATGTTCCCTCGGTGCAAACCCATCCCTGCTCCGGCAAGAGCGTAGCCGAAGCCGGGTTGAAACTACCCAATAAAGACGACGGTCGCTGGCCGATTTTGTATGAGGCGGCCAAAATCGCCAAACCCCAACTGGACGAGATGGACTGCGCCTTAATGGGCCTCTTTTGCGGACCGCTCACTCTGGCCTCCCATCTTTCTGGAGTCCGGATTTTCACCGACGTTTACAAAAACAAAGAAAAGGCTCATGATATCCTCCGGTTTGCCGGAGAAGTGGGCGCCAGAGCAGCCCAATTCTATGCGGAGATGGGCTGCGACATCATTGCCATCGTTGATCCGGTGGCCTCGCAAATTAAGGATGTCACTTTCCAGGAATTCGTTAAACCTTATTGTCAGGAAGCCATCAAGGTTATCCATGACGCGGGGATAACTTCGTCGTTCTTTATTTGCGGTGATGCCACCAAGGTCATGGAGTCGGTGGCTACGGTCGGCACCCATGGTTTTGCCATTGACGAACAGCTTAATCTGAACTTTGTGCGGGATATTGCCAGAAAGCACAAAGTCGGCTTCGGTGGCAATCTAAAACTGACCCTGGCACTGTCCCTGGGACTGCTTTCTCCCCGGGAAGATGCTATCGTCAGCTTATCGGCGGGGGGCACTATCGGGTACACCTTCGCACCTGGCTGAGACATGCCCTACGATGTTCCGGTGGAACATATGGATCAAGCGTACGAAGCCAAGGCCTGGTTCGAAGAATACTATGCCAAGTACCCGGATTCCTGGTAGGAGGGGAGAATAATATGGCCGAAGAAAAGATCCACATTGACGTACTCACCCTGGACAGCGTGCAATGCGCTGCCTGTGGGTACATGATGGAATCGATCGCCGCCCTTCCCTCTGATGTCCAGAAGATGATCGAATACACGGAATGGTCGATTAAGCAAAAGGCCGGGATCGGCAAGTTTCTGGAATTAAAAGGGAAGGTCTTGCCCACCATCTGCATTGAAAATGACTTGGTATTTGAGAGCATCATTCCTCAATACGAGGAACTGATCGACGAAATGGCCAAACGGGCCCCCAGCCCGGCCATGGCCGAGCGTATCAAGGCACTGCGCGATAAGGGGTTTGAGTTCGATAAGATTGAAGAAAACCTTAAAAAAGCGGGAGCCGGTCTCAAGACCAGAGTGGATTAAGCTTTAACTCAGGCTTCTGAGCTTGGGGGGACATGCTAATCCATGTCCCCCTGTCCTTTTAAATGGCGCGCACCATATGACTGCAATACTACGCGAAGCCGCCGAAGAAGGTTTTATGCCGTGCATCCACCTGGAGATCATCTACCAAGGCTCCCATTGCCCTGCCAGCCATTACATGGACAAGGCGGTCGAGGAAGTTCTGCCTTTATATGGCGACCAGGTCCGCTATACCAAGGTGGAATATAAAAAAAGCCAGGCTCACTCGCAACGCTTCCTGGAACTCTCCGTCGCCCTTTTCGGGGAAAGCGCCGTGCGCCACGGCTGCAAACTTGCTCCCATTCCTTCGCTATTCATCAACGGCAAATTGATTTTTGAAGTCATACCCAGGCGGGATGAATTGGAGATCGCCATTGAAACTTCTTTGGTGGGGCAGAAAATAGAGGTATGAACAGCGCCGAGTCCCCGGGGAAAATTGCCTATATTGAAGTGATCTATGAAGGAGATCACTGCATACCTTGTGTTTATATGGCGGAAGTAGTAGAGGAAGCTGTTAAGAAATTCGGGGTCCGCGTCCGCTGGGAAAAGATACAATTAAAGAGAAGAACTGGTGCGATGCGTTATGCCGAGCTATCCGTGAAGAACGCCGGCGTGGCCCCTATTCCTTCATTATTTATCAATGAGAAACTGGTCTTCGAGATGATCCCGCCGGTGGAAGAACTGGAAGAATATTTGGAAAAAATTCTGAAATAACGCCAGACTCAAAAGGTCGTTAATCTTCAATAACCACCGTCTGCCATCAAAATGCGCCAATTTATGCCAAGAATTAATCGGGATGCCGCCATCGACCAAAGCGATGATCTGCACGGCCAGGCATTTTTGCCCCTGCCAGAGACGATGGGCACTAAGACCGGCAATGCTAAGCCGTTAATCTTAGCCCCGGCTTAACCGGTTAGAAACGCGTTTATGTATGTATTCAAAACCAAAGGGGTTTGTCCCAAGGAAATTCACCTGAGCTTGAACGGGACAGCCATAGAACAAATACGCCTGGTAGGTGGGGGCTGCCCGGGGAATTCCCAACTAGTCGAGCGGCTGTTGCAAGGTCGCGCCATTGATGAGGTTCTCCCCTTTCTGCAGGACATCCAGTGCCGTAACGGGACGTCCTGTCCGGCCCAACTCTCGCAGGCGCTCCTGCTGGTGAAAAGTGGCCAGCTCCAGATGGCCGACCCGATTACGACCAGGGAGGATGAGCGCCGGGATCTCCAAAAAATAGCGGTCATATCCGAAATAAAGGGAAATTTGGCAGTCCTCAAAGCCGCCTTGGCAGCTATAAAAACCGAAGGGATTGAGGCTGATTTACAGTCTCGGCAATCTCGTCGGGCCCGGGGGCGACCTGAACCCAGTCATTGAACTGGCTTCCCAAAAGGACATCAGGAACGTCCAGGGGCCCAACGACCGGGAAGTCGCCGAGAGCGCAGCGCCCTGATCATCTCCGCCCCCAGAACCGGGATCGTTTGCGGCTGGATCCGTTGATTCTGACTTTCCACCTGGGGGAGCGGCAGGCAGTTGCTTTCCATGGCGGCTTCATCCAGGATCTCACCGGCTTTTCGGACTTCAGCCCGTATGCTACTGAAATAATTATGACGTGTAACTTAAGCGACTACCTTAGGGATGAAGCCGTTTTCCCGGCCTTAACGACCATGACGGAGCATTTCACGGCCGATCTGGTGCTGTTCGGCCATACCGGACAGTGGAAACACGTTCGCCTGGGGAAAGTCGACTTCGTCAATGTTGGCGCTTTGGCTGCCAACGGACAGCTGGGCTTCGCCATTTTGGAGTGGCAAAACGGTGGTCTCGAGGTGCAATTCCGCAGCCTCCCTCTGGCCCCATGACCCTCAGGAGTGAAAAATGAAAAAGGTAATAGTTGACCTACTAGTTACCGACTTCCACCAGTGAGCCGCCTGTGTCTATATGGCACAATCGGTACAGGCGTTACCGGAAGAGATCCAAGCGATTATTGAAGTGCACGAATGGGACCTGCGCACCCGGGAAGGGGTGCAGCGGTTTAAAGAACTGCGGGCCAAATCTCTGCCCAGTATTGCCCTAAACGGCGAACTGGTCTTTGTAGCGCTTATTCCGCCCCAGGAAGAGCTGATCCAGGCCATTGAACATCGTTATGGAAGCTTCGAACCCTCGGAAGGTGGGTCTGATCTGACTGGCTGATTGAGTCGCCCGATGGTTTGAAAGCTTAGAGATCTCGGAGCAATTCGTATGTATCTTGAACAGTTATGGGTGGAGGGCTTCAAATCCTACTCCCTGGAAACGGAAATGAATTTCAATCCGGGGATAGGAGTGGTAATGGGCAACAATGGCGTGGGCAAGTCCAACATCCTGGATGCCATCGCCTGGGGATTGGGAGAAAATGATCTGGAGCGACTGCGGTGTTATGACACCAAGGATCTCTTTTTCAGCGGCAGCAAGGATAGTCAGGCCGCCCAAGTTGCCAGGGTCGCGCTTACCCTGAGCCATGGGCCCGCTAAAGACGATGTGCGGGTGCACCTGGAAAGGCGCCTGTCCAGAGCGGGTGAAGATAATTACCTGGCAGACCAGAAGCCGGTGAGCCGGGCCGAATACCGCCAGCGCCTTGAGGCCTTGGGACTGGTGGATACTCTGAAAACCCTCGTGCGCCAGGAGCAGTTAAACGACTGGCTCCGGCTTGATGCTGCGGACCGGCTGCGGAATGTTCTGGCCTTTGTGGGAGATGGGTTCGAACCCTCCCGGGTAGATGACTTCGTCCGTGACTGGGATAAGGCTTTTAAACATTACTTTACGATGCTGCTGCCCGAAGGGGATTGCCGCCTCTATCTGGATAACTCCAATGGCGCCAAAGGATTGGAGATCGAGATCCGTTTCCCGGACAAGGGCCTAAAGAAATCCAAGCTCTTATCCGGTGGTGAGCGGACGGTTACCTCGCTAGCCGCCAAACTGGCGTTATTCGACCAACTGCAAAGCCCGGCCTATTTTTTGGACGAAGTGGAACCCTCCCTGGATTACGTCAATCACAAACGCATGCAAGATTTTTTGAAAGAATTAGCCACGAGAAAGCAACTGATTATGATTACCCACTTGCGCAGTACCATTCAGTTGGCCAATACGTTACACGGGGTTCGAGTTCGCCGGGATGGATCGTCATTTATGAAATTTTATTTTATTATGGATAAGAGGCTACTCAGACTTTATAAATGTTGCTAAGTGCTTAGGCAAAGGAAGTAAGTCATGGATAATAATAGAAGCTTTGGGGCAAATCAAGCAATTCGTGATGGAACATGACCTGCCCCGGAGTGACGTGGCCCTGTTCGGCATTAAATGCCCGTATTGTGGTAAATCGGATCGAATCAGGCAGCTTGAAACTCCGGAAGAACTGCATGGGGCGTTGCTAAAAGCCGACATGGAACAATATAAAGTCTTACGGAGGAGCCTCGTTAAGGAAGATGCAACGCTGGGAATGTGCAAATTTTGTTTTAACGCTCTCAAGCTGGATCTGGATAAAGGCTTGGCGGAACCGCTGCTGGACTGAAGCCCACCAGAACATGAAGATGGCAGGCTTAGTTGGGGTTGGCTAACCACTCATGGGTAGGAAGATTTTTAGCCGATTTAGTTAAGGAGAAATTTAGCTATGAAGATTGAAGTCCTGGGAACGGGTTGTCGCCGCTGTGACGACTTGTATGAGAATGCCCGCCTAGCGGCCTCGCAAATGGCCCCTACCATTGACATTGAGGTGACCAAGGTCGCGGATGTGAATTATTTTGTGCAGAAGGGAGTTTTTGTAACGCCCGGGCTCGTAATTGACGGCAAAGTAGTGTCGACTGGAAAATTGCTTAGTGTGGAGGAGATTGTCCAGAACATTAAGGAGAATATATAGGGTCATGTCGGATATCACTCGAGTTTATCTCATTACTGGGTTTCTGGGCAGCGGTAAGACCACCTTTCTTAACCGCATCATCCAGCATTTTCCCAGAGACCAAAAACTAATGATCCTGATGAACGAATTCGGGGAAATCGGTATTGACGGGGCCTGTGTTGAAACTGATGAACTGAATATATTGGAAATAAGTAAGGGTTCAATATTTTGCGTCTGCGTCAAGACCGACTTTATTAAGGGTCTTTATGAAATTGCCAATACCATAACCCCCGATGTTTTGATCATTGAATCAACGGGGGTAGCTAACCCCTCGGATTTGAAACGGGATCTTAAGCTGCCACTCTTTAAGAACCGCTTCCAGCTCACGGAACAATTTTGCCTCATAGATGCCCGAAACTTCATGGACGCCTACGGTGTTTATGTATCCCTGGAAAAGCAAATCGCTTCTTCCACTATTTTTGTCATCAATAAGGTCGATCAAGCCTCGCCTGAACTCATCGAACAGGTCAAAGAGGTGATTCGCAGCATTCATCCCGATCCGGATTTTTATGAAACTACCTATGCGGAAATCCCTTTGGAGAGGTTCTTCTTTGCTCAGCCGCTAACTGCCGAACCTAAAGAACGTGAGCAGGGTCAGCCGTTGAGCCCGAAGGAGCTGGACCAGTACCTGGAGGAGATATTAGCCACCATTACGGCTGAGATGACGCCGCCGGACCGCCTGATGTCCGCCGCCTATCTATGGAGCGGAGAAGATCTCGGGCAGATTGAGGCAATGGCTCAACGCTTGCCGCCGTCTATCATCCGGGCGAAAGGGTTTTTGTTCAATCAAGGCGAGCTATTACCTGTTCAGCTACGTCATGGGGGACTGGAGCCTGAAGAAAAGCGACGTCATTCCGGAGCGCATTCAGCATAAGAACATCCTGGTTTTCATCGGACCCCCCGAAGCCATTGCGATGCTCGACGGGATTACCGGCACTGAAAACTGGTCGAAATTAAGCACCTATCAACCTTTCACCGGAGCGGCCTAACTACGCCTAGCCTGGCCGGATGCTGGTAGATTCAGGAAGGCTCCCATGGCTCAGAACGAGTTCGAGTTAATGATAGTGGGGACCGGGCCCGCCGGATTAACCGCGGCCCTTTACGGCCGGCGCCTGGGGCTGGAAACCGTGGTTTTTGGAGATACTCCCGGGGGAAATCTGGTAAAGATCGAACTGGTTCCCAACTTTCCCGGCTTTGTTGGTGGAGTGCCTGGTGCCCAACTTGGCGCGACGATGTTTGCCCAGGTTCAGAGTGAGGGAGCCCTGCTCACCATGGCACGTCTTGGTAAGCTCACCTATGAGGACGGTAATTTCGTGGGAATTACCGAGGCGGGTGAGAAATTTCAGGCCCCGGCTGCCATTGTAGCCTCTGGAGTTGTGCCCAATCGTCTGCATGTCCCCAACGCCGATAAAAAGGGCATCTATTATTGTTCACTCTGCGACGGGCCATTATTTAGAAATAAGGATGCCACCCTGGCAGTTATCGGCGGCGGGAACATGGCGGCTCACGAGGCTTTGTCGCTGGCTCATTTCGGCAAACGGATCATTATGATTCACCGGGGCGGTAGCCTCAGAACCGAGGCCGCCCTTACCAAAGCCATTGACGCAACAAACAATATCGAAGTTCTCCTGAACGCGCAGGTGCTTGCCTTTGGCGCCCATGAACAGATTGACAGCATTACCGTGACCTTGCCTGGTCAAGGGAACGTCGACATCCCGGTAAATGGCGTTTTTGTGGCCATAGGATGGGGCGCGGACCTGGGGGTGATCAATCTGCCGGTGGAAACGACGTTAGAAGGCTTTCTCAAGACCGACGACAAGCTGATGACCTCCGTGCCCGGCCTCTTTGCTGCCGGTGATGTCCGGGACACCGATGTACGCCAGATTGTCACGGCCTGCGCCGACGGCGCCCGGGCCGCCACGTATGCCTCTGAATTCATACGTGAAAATGCCAACAAGCGGCAGCCTTAACCAGTCTCAACAGATCCTCACCACGCAATTTTCCTCGGGTTTCGATGGCCATTCTGCTCAGAGTCGCTCAGCAACTTCATTAGTCTCATTGGTGTGCAGGGCTGCTTCAGGTGATGCGCAGCAAATCTGCCAAGTGGGTAATGGATTCTATCCTTCAAAATCATCTTCGGGACGATGTGCACAACCTGATAATTTTGTATATAAGTTAGGTTGACCATGATCATAACGCTAAAAGCGTCGCCGCATGCTCTCCGCCCCTTGGAGAGTTTGGTGGGTAGTCCGAAACTTGGCGCGGTTTATCTTCCTGATAAATCTTGGGGCCCAAATAGGGGCACGCTGCAACTATTTCGTGATTTTGTTCTGTTTTACCCTACTTCGGTTAGTCCAGCCGCCGCACCCGAGAAATTGATGGCGAACTTTTACACCCATCGCTTCAGGCGTCAAGCACCGGGGTGAGGGCGCGGAAGGAGACAGCTTGGAAGTTACTCAAATAGCCGGATTTCTGGGGTGCGGGAAAACCACCCTGCTGTTGCGACTGTCCCAGGAGTTAGCGGGGCAGGGGACCCGAAAAGTGGCCTTAGTGGTCAATGAAATCGGGGAAATTCCGGTGGATGGCAAGGTCATGGAAGAGAGCGGCATGCGGGTGAAGGATATTGGCGGTGGCTGCATCTGCTGCGAGGTGGCGGCGTCTTTCGCCAAGACCCTGTACTCCCTCTATAGAGAGTTTCACCCTGATTATGTTTTGGTGGAACCCACCGGGGTTGCCGTGCCGCACCAGGTTAAGCTCGCGGCCAAAATGGGTAGCCGCGATGCCAAAATTTCCATCGGTCCAGCCATCGTGCTGTTTGACGCCACGCGGCCGGCGGAGCTCCTGGACATGGATATGCTGGGGCAACTGGTGGTCACGCAGATCAAGGATGCGGACATAGTGGCCATCAGCAAAGTTGACGCAGTGGACGAGGCGGCTTTAGAAGAAACGGCGCAGAAGATTAGAGCACTAAATGAACGGGCGAAAATTCTCCGTCTTTCTTCCTTCACCGGTGAGGGGATAGACCAACTTTTAGAGCTGGTGGTTAACTGGAAGGAGTAACTATGCCCGACAGCGCTGGCGGGGAAAAGGGTTGCTATACGCAGCATGGGGTCAGCGGCTATGGAGTGGCCGTAAAGTTGAGCCATCCTGAGCCTATGGAGGATAATTTTGTCAGGGACATGGCCGAGAAGATGATGCTGGCCATTGCCCGGAGGTGCGTGGAACTGGGGGCGCGCTGCATCGGCCATATCAAGTCGCATATCAAAACGGCAGCCGGAACGTTGAAAGCCGATACCATCGGCGTTTCCCATGGGGCTTATTCCACCGGGCATCTGGAGCACCCGGTTAAAGAACTCTATATGGCGGTCAACAGCATCGTGCAGGGGATCAAGGAAGAGGCGGTGAAGGCCGCGACCCTGGAAGGCATCCATGAAGTGGCCCAGGAGCGCGGACTTGCCGTGGTGAAAGAAAAAGAACATACCTACTTTGACGAATTCGACTTTGTTACTTCCAAAAAGGATTATCTTCAGAAGCTGGAGGATCAATTGGAGACGGCCTCTCCCGTAAAGGATGGCGGAGCCGACGGATGAGGATCGTCACGGTTGCCGGGATTCGGGGAAGTGGCAAAACCACCCTGATCCGTGAACTGATCGTGCGGTTCAGGGAGAATGGCAGGCGGTCCGCGGTCATCCTCAATGAGTCGGGTGAAGAGACTTACGCCCAGGAGTTTCTTGAGGCTCACGGGGTCGAGCTCTTTCCTCTCTGGGGTGGCTGAGTGGGGTGCTCCCTGGCAACCAGTTTGGTTTCTGCCATAAAAAAAATTCGCCGGGGCTTGAATCCGGATTTCCTGTTCATTGAACCGTCCGAGTTAGTGGTCACTGAAGAGATGCGGGCCGCGACCCGCATGGCCTCAAGGGATGTCAATTATACCAGCGGCCCTTTTATTACCCTGGTTGACGGCCCTAACTTTCCGGCTTTGTGGCAGGAAAGGCAGCCCTTGCTGCTGGGCCAACTAGCCGGTGCGGATCTTGTAGCAGTGAGTAAGTCTGACCTGATAAGCGCAGTAGGGATGGCAGCAATCATGGACACTTTAAAGGGGTATTGCCGCGGCATACTCCGGCTTAGTGTACATTCAGGCTCGGGCCTGGGAGAGTTGGTCAAAGCGATGGAAGGGTCTTCGTAGCAGCGGTTTCGAGCAGTTGGGAGATTACCTTATAAAAACTCACCATTGGAAAGGATAATACCATGACATCACTGGAGCGGGTAGCAGCAGCCTTACAGCACAAAGAAGCAGACCGGGTTCCGGCAGCGCCTCTCGTCTGCGGCGCTTCCAGGAGGGTTTATGGAGTAACCTATGCCGAATGGGCCCAGGATGGCGAACTGGCGGCCAAATGCATGTTGCAGGCCCAGGAGTTGATCGGCTTTGACGGTATGCTCACCTTGGTAGATCTGTCGGTGGAAGCCGCCGATTTCGGGCAGGAGATGGTCTTCCCCATTGAGGACACCCCTCACCCCAACTACAACAATCCCTGGATAAAGACGCCGGACGATTTTCTGAAGATCGAACGCTTCGATCCCACCAAGAGCCCCAGAATGAAGGAAATGTTGAAGTATTGCGAAATCCTGATGAATGAACGGGGCTCCACAGTGCCGGTCATGGGGTTTGTGTACGGTCCCCTGGGAATCCTTTCCATGATGCGGTCGGCTGAGCAGCTCTTCCGTGATTGCATGAAGACCCCTGAAATGGTCATCAAGGCCGAGGAAGTGATCACCGATGTCCTGGTGGATTATATCAAGGCAATGGCCAAGACGGGCGTCCATGGCATCGTGCTTGACACCCTGTTTGCCTCCCAGTGCATCATGGGGAAAGAGTTGTGGAAGAAAATCGAAGGTCCCTTTACCAAGCGCCTGGCCGACGCCATCCGTGAGAATGGGGCCATGGTAATGGTCCACAATTGCGGCAACGGGATTTACTTCGACGTCCAGATAGAGGAAATGGCCCCGGTAGCCATTTCCTATGCCTATATGCCCGACGACTGCAAGGACGAAGCGGAGCTGAAGGCCAAATGGGGTGACAAAACCTGCCTGATTGGGCACGTGGACCCGGCCAGCTTTATGTTCCTGGGCACCCCGGAGCAAGTCAAGCAGGAATGCAAACGCCAGATCGACGCCCTTGGCAAGGGTGGCGGTTTTATCCTGGCCACGGGCTGCGAATTTCCGCCCAATGGCTCGCTCCTCAACGCCATCGCCATGATGGAAGCCGCCGAGCTTTACGGCAGGTACTAGGCCGAGCCGCAACGCCGACTGCATAAACACAATTGTTCGAAATGACGACGGGACTGGTAAAATTTGCTGGGGCCCATGGTCCTTTTGCAGCTGGTCCCGTCGTCACACACCAGTGGGGTTCACGCCATCTCCTGACCGGCGGCGAGACTTATAGACCAACCCCAAGATCGCTTCCCTTCTGCCTTTGACTCTATCGGGCCGAAGCAGGCCGGAGGAATATCTTTGCCACTAAAAGAAAGCCGTGCCCTTGAACCCGCAGAGAGCCAGCGGGCCATCGCCATCGAGGATTACCATATTACCACGGAACCGTTTTATCTTCCGGTGGGCAACGAAATCCAAATGTTTGAGGCGGCTTACGCCTTAAAGCTGCCGGTGATGCTTAAAGGCCCCACCGGCTGCGGGAAAACCAGATTTCTGGAATATATGGCCTGGAAGCTGGCTCGTCCCCTGGTAACCATTGCCTGCCATGAAGACCTGACCGCCTCCGATCTGGTGGGCCGGTACCTCCTGAAAGGACAGGAGACGGTCTGGACGGACGGCCCCCTGAGCCTGGCGATCAGACACGGGGCGATCTGCTACCTGGACGAAGTGGTGGAGGCTCGCAAAGACACCATGGTGGTGATCCATCCCCTGACCGATGACCGGCGGATGCTCCCCCAGGAGAAGCGCAGCCTGCTCCTGGAAGCGCACCCCGATTTCCTGCTGGTGATTTCTTACAATCCCGGCTACCAGAGCGTCATCAAGGACCTTAAGCATTCCACACGCCAGCGGTTTGTGGCCCTGGATTTTTCCTATCCCCCGGCGGACCGGGAACAGAAAATCATCATGGCGGAATCGGGGGTGGACGACGACACCGCGGCACGCCTGGTGCGCTTAGGGGGCATGGTTCGTAACTTGCGGCAGCACGGCCTGGAAGAGGGCATCAGCACCAGGTTACTGGTCTATGCGGGAAAACTCATGAGGATAGGGGTTTCCCCCCGGGACGCCTGCGACCACGCCGTGATCCAGTCCATGACCGATGATCCGGAAATGCAAGAGGCGATAGTTGAAATTGTGTCGGGGATTTTCTAAGTATGTCGATGGACATGCTGTCTCTCTGTAAAAGGCTATCCCGAAGCCGGCTCAAGACCCTAAGGGATTTCTTCAGAGATTACCCCCAGCTTTTAGGAAAGCTCCCCCGGGCCAGTCAAGACGCCTTCGTCCGCATCTGTGGCTCCATCTCCCACCTGCGCTCCCGCAAGTCCCGAGAGTTCTTCATTCAAACCTTTAAAGATTTGGAGGCCTTGGCAGGACACCCGTTTGGCGGTGAGATCATGGGTTACGCCCTGGTGCTCAGCGCCTATAACTATGCCCTGGTCTCCCCCTATTTCCGCAGCGTGGCCGCGGTGGACGACCAGGATTTGCTGGCCCCCTGGACCTATCTGACCCTCAAACTGGCAGAGTGGGATATCGATGTGGCCATCACTTTCCTGGCCGAAACTCCCAACGCCATCGAGGCCTTCGGCAAGGAGAAGCTCTTAGCCTGGGGGGAACGATCTCTCGCGGCTGAGGCGGTGGGAGGAAAAGTCAGCCGGGCGGCGAAAGCCTACCTGGAGGAATCGACAGCCAATCGCTGCGCCATTCCCCCCCCACGCTGGCGATTCTTCCTGAATCAGGCGGGAGTCATTGCCGAGGTGTCCCCGACCGCGGCCGAGGCGTTCATCCGGCTGGGCGCCCGGGTTTGTTTGCTCCTTACCAACGAGGAGACCGAACTGTGGGTGCAAGAGGGGCTGGCCAGCTGCCAGTCAGAAAAGGAACTGATCGGCTTTTTCGATGGGACTTCCTTAAAAGCCTTGGAAAAACGGGACGGGATTGCTTCCGGCGTGGCCCTCAAAGATCGCAGCAATATCCTGTCCCTTATCTGTGAGGCTTTGCTGGGGCGAACCGTGAAGATCCGTGCCAATAGGTCTTTGCTGGGGGTCAAAGGGTTCTCCGGCGGCGCGGCTACCGACGGGCTCACCATTTACCTCCCCGAGGTCGCCCCTGATTTTGGCCTCTTGAAGTTGATGGCCCTGCATCAGGCCATGTTGTTGGAAAATGAAGGCTGGAAGTACATTGCGGAGAAGGTGGTGGCCAACCCGGCCCGAATCCACTTGGAAACGGATAGGGCCCTCCTGCAAAGACTTCCCAGTCTCTTTCAAGAGATGCGCCGTTATGTGGTGGGGGACCACGGTGCCGCTTATCCGTCGGGCCGGCGGGAAGACCTGCCCACGCATCTGCCCTGGTGGGGGGATATTCTGCCCCAGTTGGTGAGTGACACCAGTGAAACCATCCGGCTGGTCAATGAGAAGGCCGCCGATCAGGGTTGCGATCTTCCCCCGGAAGTCCTGGAGGCCCTGCTTTCCTCCATGATGGCCGCCGGAGAACGGGATCCCCAGGGATTGTGGAACCAGCTCATGGAAATGCTGGGCAACATGGAGTTTGCATCTCCCGACGCCGAAGAATTGGAAGAAAGCGTCAAGACCTTTTTTTACAAAGAATGGGATGATGACCTGTCAGATTATAAGCTGGACTGGTCGCTGGTGCGGCAGCGGTATGCCAAGGATGATGCCAATACGTTCGCCGAGGATATCCGAACCAGGCTCCATGGGCTCATCACGCTGATTCGCCGGCAGTTCACCAGGCTCAGGCCGGAGAGGTTTAAGAAATATCGGGCCCAACCCACGGGTGACGAATTGGACATCGATGCCTTGGTGCAGGCCTTCGTGGATATGCGATCCCAGTCCTTTCTGTCGGAGAACGTTTATATACGCCGGGACAAACGGCTTCGGGATGTAGCCGTGCTGTTCCTGGTGGATATGAGCGGCTCCACTGAGGAGATGGTCGAGGGACGGCGGGTCATCGACATCCAGAAGGAGGCCATGGCCCTCATGGCCGAGGCCCTTGATTCTCTGGGAGATGCCTTTGCTATTTACGGATTTAGTTCAGAAGGAAGGTTCAGGGTTGATTTTTTTTCGGTCAAGGACTTTGGCGAGGAGTACGGAGAGCGGGCTCAGTACCGTTTAGGAAACCTGGAACCCAAGGAGTTCACTCGCCTGGGCGCGGTCATTCGCCACAGCATTTACCGGCTGGCCGGTGTGGCCGCGGCCGTAAAGCTCATGGTGGTCTTGACGGACGGGCGGCCATACGATCTGGAATACGGCTCCTTGGACTACGCCCTGGCAGATACCCGGAAAGCCTTGCAGGAGGCCCGCCGGCAAAGGATCCATCCTTTCATCATCACTTCCGACAAGAAAGGGGCGGCTTATCTGCGGCAAATGTCTCCCCAGACGCAATGCATTATTTTGCCCAAGGCCGAGCTTTTGCCCCTCATGCTGCCGAACCTCTACAAAAGGCTAACCGTCTGAGAGCGACGCTTCCGGGGCCAGATGGCAGGCCACTTTCAGGGCGGTAAGGGAACCCTCGGTTACTTCCAGGCCAAAGTTGAATTCGGCCGCGCCCTTGTAGGCTTTTCTGAAAAGACGGATACTCTGCCGCCAAAGTACCCGGCGCGAGAGCGCTCCCGAGACCATTGCCATCTTAGACCAGCCATCCAAGCCAAGATCGCCGCCCTTTAATATTGATTGGCTGGGCTACGCCCGGGTTGAACTGTTCTTATAGGTTAGGATAATCCTGTGGAGACCCAGGTTGCGGATCTGGCCGGGAGCAACCGCGCTTCCACATAAGCCAGGGCGGTGGGGAGATCATTGACGGGCGACGCCGTGAGAGTGACGACACCTCGGGGCATGGGATGCCGAGGTCACCGGCCGGCCCTTGGGGCAGCTGAACCGGCCTGCCGGGGAGAGCGCGACGGCTCTCCCCGGTGCAAATTTGGAAATTACTGAAGAGCGGTTCTTCTCAAGCTCTTGAGATCAGTGGCCCAGAGGAACCGGGCCAGGATGGTGTTGTTTTGCGTTCCGCTGTTGACGGCGACATCGCCCTTATACTGAAGCATTAACTGGAAGCCCGGGGCAAAACTGTAAGCCAGGGTACCACCGATGGTGCTGGTGGCCTGGGAGTTCCGCAGAGAGACACCATCAAAGCTCTGCCTGCCCATGAAGACCCCGTAATAATCCACCGCGCAAAACACCGACTTGGTGAGGTCATAGCTCAGGTGGCCTTCAAAATCAACTTCCGGATCTTGACTCAGGTGGCCATGGCGGCGCTTAGTAAGAATACCCGGGTTTAAGGCACTGTCGTTATTGCTGTAGAACTGACCCATAACCTCGGTTTCGACATAAAGACTGTGCCCGGGGACAACCTCCCACCCCTTGACGAAGAACCCCTGCATATTAAAGGACCACCGGTTGGCTCCCAAGTTCACCGCCTTGTTGGAATTGTAGGTGCCGAGAGGGGTGATCAAAATGGGGGTGACACCCGCATAGGTTTTGGTTGGGTCTTTGTGCCATAACCAGAAGGTACAGATCCACAGAGGATCTCCCAGCCCGGAGCTGGTAGTGTTGAAAGAACCAGCACCCGAACCCGAGTTAACTGAGGCGCTGCCAAAAGCAATGATGACGTTGGGGTCGATGATGAAGGGACCGAGCTGCGCGAAGTAAATCGGCCGGAAGAGGCCGATATTTTCGGTGAGCCCAACGTCGTTCGTTACTTTGGTGGCCGTTGACAAATGCATACTGCGCGCTGACGTGTTGGAAGTATGACATTACGACCAGGGTTTCGGGAGGCGCCGGGATATAATCCCGGGCATTGTTAAACACTGCCGCTGAGGCGGTAATGGGCAGGCCCACCACCAGGCACAACAGTAAAATGGCAATAAGACGTCTCATGACATTATCTCCTTTCTGCAAAAGATAGGCCCCGCAAGGCTGCAGTGGCCATCTGTATGGAGAAGCTATACTACCTGCTTCTTTCCCCCCAATAGCTCTAACCACACAAGCGTCTCTCCTTCTTACACCAACCTCCTTTCGGTCTTAGAATGGCTCCTGCTTCTGCCCCAGACTATTATATGTCAACTTCCTCATCCTGGAGAAGAATTTCCCCTGGTTTGGAGCCTGTGGTTAGTTAACCTGCTGGCTGACTGAACATGTCCCAGAAGGTGACTGCTTTGGACTTGATCAGCAGCTTTCCGCCTTCCCCAACAAAGTCCCTCCACGCGGAGGTGTCTAAGCGGCCAGCCGCAGTGCTTATTTTTGCGGTATCACCACTGACCCGAAAGCTTTCAGTTCTGGGGCCTCTTTCCCAAATTTGAAGCTCCATGCCGGCGTGTCGAAGAATTGGGGGTTGAAAGACTTCGTCAACTCCACCTCACGCTTGGACAGAATACGCACGGCGCCGAACTGATCCACGATGGCGAACTCCCCTCCCTGGGCCATGCAGGCGGACACGGACTGCTGGCCGCGCTCCTTCTCATTACTGACGCAGAGCAGTTTCGCCGCCAAAGCTACGGAGACGAAACAGAGGGAAGTTACCAGAGCCAAAACCAGTACCCCAATCAATTTCCTTTGCATTTCAACCATCTCCTTTCCTTGGAATGTTTTTGAATATTGTGAAAATTATATAGCACAAAAACATTTGCTATTCCATGAATAAATCCAACAAAAATTGGCCATTGCTCTAACTATGCGCCTAAGAAAAACCCTCCCCAGGGGAGTACTTTTTCCTCAGGATTGCGCGGTAATGATTTTTTGTATCGATTTAATGATTCTAAGCAATCTAGGCATGTGCCATGTGGGGGGGATTGGCCAGGCTGATTCACGGGTTGAGCCGCTCCCGCTCCTGCCAAGAGCTCTCCCCACGCGGGCAAAATCCGCGGGGGGACCTCTGATGGTGGAATCGCGGCTCTAGAGTTGATAGTGCAAGGTGGGTTCTACCAAAGCAGGCGGGTTAGGCAAGAACATGTGCAGGAGGCTTGCAGAAGAAAGCTAATCCAAATTCTCTGCCATTAAGCCGATCTCCTGTGCCATGGCTCCAAAAAGAGGCTCGAGGCGTTGCCTCTCTTCTTGCTAGCTCTTTTCCTACTCTGAAGTTCGGTGATAAAGTATGCTCTTCCAATAATCGGAAATCTCTTCATGGTACACCGGCTTTTTCGCATAATAAGTAGATGCACAACCGAGCATGAGCGTCAGGAGGCCCAAGAGTAACCACAACCAGATTTTCATGATTTTTCCCCCAGATTTAATTGCGAGTCATGATACAGGCCTTTTTATCAGGCCATCTTCCCCCTCACAGGGGGCATCAAAAGAAGACATTGGTTGAACCTCCTGTGACCCACCATGGCCCTCGTCCACTTGTTTAAACATAAGACCACGCCTGGAACAATTCAAGGGTGCGGCTTTCCTCACCGAGTGTAAGGCGCCGCCGGAACTGGTGGAACTGGCCGAACTGGCCACGGAGATGCGGCCGGTGCAGCACTATTTTCAGGCGGGGGTGCGGGCATGGGAAGGCATCGAGTGGTGAAGCTTGTGGGGGAGGAGGCCAAGGGCCAGAGGGCTCTTCCCCCCTCCCCTCACATAAAATATTTGTTTTGGAGGGCGCACACGCGGGTGCGCCCCTACAGGCCAGCAAGGCCCCAGAGACCGGCGCCGGTGGCCAGGAGGGCCAGGAAGGTGCAGGCGGCCATGAGCGCGGAAACGCCGTAGAGGAGCAGCAGGGCCTGGCGGTAGTGGCGGGGGGTGAGGTCGGGGCCGGGGTCGCCGATGTGGGGCTTGTCCACGATGCGGCCAAAGTAGGTGGAGGGCCCGCCCAGGCGCACTCCCAGGGCCCCGGCCAGGGCGGCTTCGGGGCGGCCGGCGTTGGGGCTGGCGGCCTTGGCGCCGTCGCGTCTTAAGATACGCCAGGCCTGCTGCCGGTCCAGGCCCGCGGGGCCGGCTATGAGGCAGATGAGCCAGGCAGTGAGGCGGGCGGGGAGGAAATTGAGGATGTCGTCCACCCGGGCGGCGACCCTGCCAAACTTAAGGTAGCGTTCATTTTTGTAGCCCACCATGCTGTCCATGGTGTTGGCGGCCTTGTACAGGGCCAGGCCCGGGACCCCGGCCAGCAGGACATAGAACAAGGGAGCGACGACCCCGTCGCTGAGGTTTTCGGCCACGGTTTCCAGCACCGCCCGCCTGATCTCCGGGGGATGAAGATGGGCCGTCTCCCTGCCGACGATCATGGCCAGCGATTTCCTGGCCCCCTCCAGATCACCCCGTTCCAGGGCCGCCTCGACGCGGCGGCTTTCCAGGTGCAGACTGCGGGTGGCCAAGCCGGCATAGACCAGGTACGCCGCCGCGGCCCCAAAGGCCAGGGGGCCTAAAGCCGCGGCCAAAGCCAGCGCCGCCAGTACCGCACCCACTGAAATCCCTGCCACCGCCAGCCAGAAAACCAGGCCGGCGAGGAGCGTTGGTCGATAGAGGCGCGCCTCCAGAAAAGTGATGGCGCGGCCCAGGGCCCTGACCGGGTGGGGCCAGCCGGGGGGGTCGCCCAGGCACAGGTCCAGGAGATAGCCGGCCAGGAAGGGGAGGGCCAGCTTCACGGCTGCTCCGGGTGGAGGCAGGCGGCCAGGGCGGTGAGGAGGCGCTGGTTGTCTTCGGGGCGGCGCACGGCCAGACGGATATAACGCTGATCCAGGCCCTTAAAATTGCTGGCGTCCCGGATGATGATGCCCCGGGGCAACAGGGCTTCCCGGAGGCGCCGGGCCGTCCAGCCGGGGAGGTCAATCCTTACTAAGAGGTAATTGGCCTCGCCGGGGAAGGGCGTCAAACCGGGCAGGGCTTCTAATCCCGCCAACAAGCTTTGTCTCGCGGCGGCCACGAAAGCGCGGGTTTGGTCCATGTAGTCCCGGTCGGCGAGGCAGGCCCGCCCCGCGGCCTGGGCCAGGGTGTTCACCGACCAGGGTTCCTGCATGACCGCTAATCTTTCGATGAGGTCAGGGGCGGCCAGGAGGTACCCCAGGCGCAGGCCGGGGATGGCGAAAAACTTGGTGAAGGAGCGCAAAATGATGAGGCGGGGGAAGCGCGGCAGGAAAACCTTGGCGGAGGCCTCCTCCATGAAGTCGATGAAGGCCTCGTCCAGGGCCACGTAGACGCCGGCCGCGTGCCATTTTTCCAGCCAGGGGAGCAACTGCTCCGGCTTGATCAGGGCGCCGCTGGGGCTGGCGGGGTTGGCCAGGAAGACCAGGCCGGCGCCGGGGGCCTGGGGGAACTCGGCCAGGGTGAAGCGGTCCGTCTCGGAGGTGAGATGAAAGTCAAAGGGAACCCGGGACGCCTCCAGGGCCTCCTGATACTCGCTGAAGGCCGGGGCGACGATGAGGGCCCGGCTGGTGTTTAAGGCCCGGGCCACCAGGAAAATGAGTTCGGCGGAGCCGTTGCCCACCAGGATTTCTTCGGGGGCAAGATCGTGGCAGCGGGCCAGGTCCTGACGGAGGTCCAGGCAGCGGCGGTCCGGATAGTGCACGAGATTGGGGAGGGCCCCGGCAATGGCCCCGGGGAGGCCGGCGGGGTAACCCAGGGGGTTGATGTTGGCGGAAAAATCCAGGAGGTCGGCCAAGCGGACCCCCAGGGCCCGGGCCAGGAGATAGACATCGCCGCCGTGGGGCGGGGTGGCGTCAGGTGAGGATTGGTGTATGGTCATGGGCGGATCAGGTCCTTGAGCAGTGAAATATCCAGGTGTTGTCGCATGGCTGCGGCCAGCCGGTCGAGTTGGGTCTCGAGGAAGTCCCGGAAAGACAGGCCCCCGGAAGCCGGGAGGGGGGCGCCGGGGGACAGGGTTTGCAGGAAGCGCCGGCGAAAGGCGTCGTTTTCAAAGACACCGTGGAGATAGGTGCCGACGACCTTGCCGTCGGGGCTGACCCAGCCGTCCGCCACCCGGGCCTTCTCGCCGTGGCGCTCGACAATGGCGAAGGCGGGGCTCCCCGGCCCCTGGGCGACGGTTTCGCCCATGTGGATCTCGTAGGCCTCGAGGGGGTCTGGTCCTTCCGGCCCCAAGGCCTCCAGGGCCATAGCTTTCACCTGGGTGGTGGTCTTGTCCCCGGCCATGGTGGTGACGATGGGGAGGAGTCCCAGGCCGGCTTCGGTGCGGGGCGGCCCTTCGCTCCCCAGGGGGTCTCGCACTTCCTGCCCCAGGATCTGGTAGCCGCCGCAAATCCCCAGGAGGCGCCCGCCGTTCGTGACATGGGCCTTGAGCTCATCGGCAAGCCCGGTCTCCTTCACGTATCTCAGGTCGTTGATGGTGTTCTTGGTGCCCGGCAGGATGAGCACATCAAAGCCGGTGAGGGTGTCTCGGTGATCGAGGTAGCGGAGGGTGACGCCGGGCTCGTGCTCCAGGGGGTCGAAGTCGGTGTAGTTAGAGATGTGGGGCAGCCGGAGGACGCCGATCTTCAGGGAATCTGGTGCCGGATGCGGGCCGGGGGCGGGCTTGCGCCCCAGGGCGACGCTGTCCTCTTCGGGGAGGGCCAGGTCCGCCATGAAAGGCAGGACTCCCAGGACGGGGCGCCGGGTGCGTTTGGCGATGAGGTCGATCCCCTCCCGGAAGAGCTCGGGGTCGCCCCGGAACTTGTTGATGATGAAACCGGCCAGAAGGCGGCGCTCGGCGGGGGTGAGCAGGTGGTAAGAACCGATGGTGGCGGCGAAGACCCCGCCCCGGTCGATGTCCGCCACCAGGAGTACCACGGCCCCGGCCCGCTTGGCCATGGCAAAGTTCACCAGGTCATTTTTTTTGAGATTTAACTCGACGGCGCTGCCGGCGCCTTCCAGGACGATGAGCTCATGGGCCGCGTGCAGGCGGCGGAAGCTCTCCATGACTTTTTTGACCAGGCGGGGCTTCTGCCGGTAATAGTCCTGGGCCGGGAAGTTGCCGTAAACTTTGCCCTGGACGATTACCTGGGAGCCCACCTGGGTGGTGGGTTTGAGCAGGATGGGGTTCATGTCCACGTGGGGGGCGAGCCCCGCGGCCATGGCCTGGACCACCTGGGCCCGGCCCATCTCGCCGCCCTCCGGGGTGATGAAGCTGTTTAGGGCCATGTTCTGGGCCTTGAAGGGGGCCACCCGGATACCCTCCTGGCGGAAGATGCGGCAGAGGCCCGCCACCACCAGGCTTTTCCCCACGTCGGAGCCGGAACCCAGGATCATGAGAGGACGGTATTGCATAGCCAGAGGAGTCTCCGTTAATCCCCAGGGGCAGGGCCGGCGGCGGCAACAGCGGGCGCGTCGGGGCCGGCCACCTGATATTTGGCCAAATAACCCCGCGGGGTGATGAGATAATCACCGTACCGGAAGGTCTGGGAATTGCCCACGATGACGATGGTCTGCATGTCCACGGGCTGGCCCGGGAGGTCCTGGAGGGTGGTCAGCGCCACTTCCTGCCCCGGGCGCATGGCCCGGCCCACCACGCCTACGGGGGTGTCGGGGTCCCGGTGGCGAAGGAGGATATCCACCACGGCCTTAAGCTGCCAGTCCCGTTTTTTACTCTTGGGATTGTAGAGGACGACCACGAAATCGCCCGCGGCAACGGCGGCGACCCGGCGCTCGATGACCTCCCAGGGGGTCAGAAGATCGCTTAAGGAAATAGCGGCAAAGTCGTGCATCAAGGGGGCGCCCAAGAGGGCCGCGCCCGCGGCCAGGGCCGGGATGCCGGGGATTACCTCCAGGTACAGGTCTACCTCATACGGGACGCCGGGGGGGCCGACCTTGAGTTCCCGGGCGGCGCACATCTCGAGGATGAGGCCCGCCATGCCGTAAATACCGGCGTCGCCGCTACTCACCAGGGCTACGGTGTCACCGGCCAGACATAAGTCCAGGGCGGCCTGGCAGCGCTTCACTTCGGCCTTCATGCCGGTGGCCACCACTTCCTGGTGGGTGAGCAGGGGGGCGATCAGGTCCACGTAGGTCTGGTAGCCCACCACCACCCGGGCGGCCGCTAATGCCGCTTTGGCCCGGGGGGCCAGGTAGTCCGGGGCTCCGGGACCTAAGCTGACGACGGCGAGGCGGCCCGGGCCACCGCCACCGTGGCGTTGGCGCTTTTCTGCTTGGGCACCAGGAGTTCCCCCCGGGAGGCCATGAGGGCCGCGGCTTCGCTGACACTCCTCGCCCCCACGTGACGGGCTGCCTGCGCCGACGGGTGCGGCACCGGTACCTTTTCCAGTTCCTCTGCGGTAAACCATAGCAAGTCCACTTTCAGCCGGCGGGCGGCCTCCTGCAGCCCCGGCTCGTCTTTTTTGACGGCGATGGTGGCCAGGGCCCGCAAAGAAAGGAGGGAGAGCCCGGCCTGCCGGAAAGTGTCGGTTAAAAAATCCAGTAATTCCTGAGCGGGCGTGCCCCTATGGCAGCCCATCCCGGCAACGAGGTTTCTGGGGCGGAGGCGGAGCCACCCCCCCGGCCAGGGCCGCTCCTGATCACCCACATACACCGTAGGCTGGGGGGCACCGGCCAGAGCCGCGTCCAGGTCGGCGATCTCGTGGAAGAGATGGCGATGCTCCCCCAAGGCCGAAGCGAGCCAGCCCCCGGGGTCCACCAGATCTACGGGCTGCCCGGCGAGGAGGGCCATGGACACCTCTTTCACCGCGGCCAGGTTATCAATGACCAGACCGTGGTCGGCGGCCAGTGTATCCAGGGCGGGGAGCCCCTGCACGTCGGTGGCGGTGGTGATGACCGGGGTGCCGCCCAAAACCTCAGCCACCCGGCGGGCGAGAATGTTGGCGCCCCCCAGATGCCCGGACAGGAGGCTGATGGCGAAACGGCCCGCCTCGTCCACCACCACCACGGCGGGGTCGCGGTCCTTCCCCTGCAGGAGGGGTGCAAGATGGCGCACCACGATGCCCGCGGCCATGATGCACACCAGGCTGTCGCCCCGGGAGAAGGCCTGGGCGAAAACCAAAGCCAGGCTGTCAAAGCTCTCGTCGCCGGCGGCCGCCCGGGAGGCGGGAAGCCAGGTGACCGCGCCAGGGAGGGCCCGGGAGAGGCGCCGGGCCAGCAGGACCCCGGCGGGGGTCAGGGCCACCACCCTAATCGGCGGCATCCCGCCAGCCGTGGGTGAAGGTGCGGTCGTAGAGGCGGGAGCGGGCCGTAAGGGAGCTTTCTCCCGCGGCCAGGGCCGGGCTGACGATAATCAGGGCCTGGCGGCCGATGCCCGCCTCCCGGACCTTAGCGGCAATATCCGCCAGCGTCCCCCGGATAAGCCGTTGATCCGGCCAGCTCACCCGGTAGGCCACCACCACCGGGGCCCCGGGACCATACGATTCGGCCAGTTCCAGGGCCACCTGCTCAATCATGCTGACGCTCAAGTAAATGGCCAGGGTGCTGCCGTGCGCGGCCAGGGACCGGAGATTCTCCCGCTCGGGCACGGGGGTGCGCCCGGCCGCCCGGGTGAGAATGACCGTCTGGGTCACCTCCGGGAGGGTCAGCTCCTGGCCCAGGGCCGCGGCAGCTGCCATTGCAGCAGTAACCCCGGGGATCACCTGGCAGGGGATGTCCTCTCGTTCCAGGAGTTCCATCTGTTCCTGTATGGCGCCGAACAGGCTGGGGTCGCCGGAATGCACCCGCACCACCCGTTGGCCGGCCCGGTGGGCGCTGATGAGGCGGGCGACGATGTCCTCCAGGGCCAAGGGGGCGGTGTCTACCATGTCGGCGGCCGGGGGGGCCCAGGTCAGGACCGCGGGGGATACCAGGGACCCGGCATAGAGGACCACGTCCGCCCGGGAGAGGGCCTTCATGCCTTTGACCGTGATGAGTTCCGGGTCGCCGGGGCCGGCGCCGAGGAAGATGATGGGGTGTAGGTCAGTCATAATAATTACCGATTTTTCCCTTTGCTCCGCAAATGTTTTAGTGGGGGGAGGGCCAGGGAGCAGTGGCTCCCTGCCCTCCCCCCACGCCCCCCTCCCAACCCTTTAAGTTTATGGCCGGGCCGAGGAGATGCCCCCGGCCCCAAAATTTCCAAGCGTGCCGGTGATGAGCCACACCGGGTTTAAGGCCTTGAGATAACTGCTGCCGGACAGGGTTTGGCCGCGGCTCACCTGGATTTGGACGACGTCGGCCAGCCAGTTTGCCTGGCTGAGGACCCGCCGGGTCTCTTCCAGGGTGTCAAGGAGAGTGGCGCTGACCACCACCACGCCCCCCGGCAGGAGCCGGCCCAGGGCTTCCCGGAGGATGTCCCCGAGCCTGTCGCCGCCGCCGCCGATAAACACCCGGTGCGGGGCAGGCAGGCCGGCCAGACACCCGGGAGCCTCGCCGCCGACGACCTCCAGGTTGGTAACGCCGAACTTTATCCCGGTTGGCGCTGATCTGGGCGGCGCGGTCCGGATTTTTTTCCACGGCCACGATGCGGCCGCCCGAAAGGAGAAGACTCGCCTCCAGCCCCACGGAACCGCTGCCGGCGCCGATATCCCACAGCACCTGACCGGGGTGGAGCCTGAGGCTGGCCAAAATTGCGGCCCGCACCTCGGCCTTGGTGATGAGGCCGCGCTCCGGGGCGTAGGCCTCCTCCGGCATGCCCAGGTGCAGGCTGGTGGGGCCGGGGAGTGGTGGTTGGCCACTATCTGCAGCGCTAGGTCCGGCCCGATCCAGAACCACCATGTTCAAAGGCGAGAAAGTGCGGCCGGCGGCCTCCTCAAGGCTCAGCCAGGCAACACTGTTCGGTGGTCTGCCCCAGGTCTTCCAGGACACAGAGGCGCGGGCCGGTGCGGCCCGATGCCAGGAGGCGGCGGGCGATGGCCTCCGGGGTGTGCAGGGGATCGGTATAGATGAATATGAGACCCGGCGTGGTCACGGCGGCGTCCAGGGCTTCCCAGCCCCGGCCGTGGAGGCTGATGACCCGGGCCTCGTGCCAGCCCACCTTGAGGCGGGCCGCGGCGGCTTGGACCGTGGTAAGATTGGGGTGCAGCACCACGCTTTCAGGCCCCAGGAGCCGCACTGCCAGGGGACCGATGCCGTAAAAATTGGGGTCCCCCGAAGCCAGGATGACCACGCGCCGGTCCATGGCCAGGTCTGCCAGTTGCCGGAGGGTGCTGGCCGGGTCCTTCCCCAGGACGATCTTTTGGGCGGGGTGGTCCGGGAAATAGTCGAGGAGGCGCCTGCCTCCCGCCAGCACCTGGGCTTCGCTGATTATACCCAGGGCCCGGGGGGTGAGGTCCTGCGGGGAAAGCCCCAGGCCCACCACCTGAACGGGAATCATACCGCCGCCCCCGACGGTTCCCAGTAAAGGGGATGGCCCGCAAAATCCAGGACCACCGCGGCCAGCTGCGGGCGGGGGCCGGCGTGCTGCCGTATGGCCTCGAGCATGAGGCGGCCCACCGCCGCTACCACAACCCGGGCATGGTCCGGGGGCAGGATTTCCAGAATCTCTCGGGCGGTGTTGGCCCGGGCCACGGCCTGTGACAGGGTGGGGTCGCCGGTGACTTCCAGGGTCAACCGGCCCAGGTCCCTGAGGTTGGCCAGGCCCCGGGAGGCGTGGGTGTGGCCGAAGCCCTGGGCGATTTTGACGGCCTTCCCGAAGAAGGCGCCCACGGTAAGGTGGGTAAAACCGAGACCGGCCGCGGCCTTGAGGGCAAAGCGGAGGTAGTCCCCCATCTGCACGAAGGCCTCTGCCGGGAGATGGGGGAGAAGGCCCTGGAGGTGCTCCTCGCTTTTGCCCCCGGTGGTGAGGATGACATGCGTCACCCCCGCGGCTCGGGCCACCTTGAGGGCGGCGGCGATGGTGGCCCGGAAGGCCTGGTGGGAGAAGGGCCGGACCAGGCCGGTGGTGCCCAAAATCGAGATGCCTCCCAGGATGCCCAGGCGGGGGTTCAAGGTGTGGCGGGCGATCTCCTCACCCCGGGGCACAAAAATTTCCACCACCAGGGGGCGGGCGGGGCCGGCGCCGGAGTCCTGCCAGACGGCGGCGAGGTTATTGATGAGCATACGCCGGGGCACGGGGTTGATGGCGGGCTCACCCACGGCCACGGCGAGCCCGGGCCTGGTAACCCGGCCCACCCCCTCGCCGCCCCGGAAAATCACCGCGTCCGGGGAGCCGGCCTCGGCGAACCAGCAGCGGGCGCCGATTTCAGCCCCGTGAGTGGCGTCAGGGTCGTCACCGGCGTCTTTGATGACCAGGGCCTCGCCCCGGGAGCCTTGGCGGCCGTGGCTGAGCAAAGGCACGTCCAGACTGCCGTTCCGGGGGAGACGCACCGGCATGGCGTCGGGACAAGGCAGTCCCAGGAGTTCTATCAGGGCCGCCCGGGCCGCGGCGGTGGCCGCGGTGCCGGTGGAGAAGCCCTGTTTCAGGGCGCGGCGGGGCCGGGGGAGGCGGAGGGGGGCGTCTTCCTCGGGGGGGCCAGGGTCTTTTCCCAGGGCCCGAGAATCAGGCAGGTTTCCCGCCATCAGGGGGTCAACCTTCGTGAGATTTACGGCGGCGCCGCCAGGGTGCGGGCCGCCTGCCTTTGCCGCCGGGGTCATCAGCGGCTTTTCCCCTTTTTCTTGATGATGATCATGGAGAGATAAGGCAAAGGCTGCCCTTTGAGGGTGCGCAAATCCTGCACCACGGTTTCGCCCTCCAGGCCGCAGCGGCTGATGCAGGTAGCCCGGTCCGTGAGCCCCAGCTCCTCCAGGGTATCCAGGATAGAATCCTTGCGGCGGTAGGTCTTGAGCATGACGATATTATCAGTAATATCGACAATTTCTCTGAGCTTGTCGGCGCCCATGGCCCCCGACATGACGAGGAAGGATTCGCCCCCTTCGCTGATGGGCGTTTGGATGAGAGCGGCGGCGGCGTTGTAGGAGGTGATGCCGGGGATGGTGACGACCTTGACCTTCGGGTCCAGGCGCTTGATGGTTTGCAGGAGATACCCGAAGGTGGAGAAGGTCAGGGGGTCCCCCAAGGTGATGAAGGCGGCATCCGATCCCGCGGCCAGGACTTCCAGAACCCGCCGGGCGTTCTGCTCCCAGAATTTCTCCAGGGTGTCCTGTTCCTGGGTCATGGGAAAGGGGAGCTGCTCGACCTGGGCTCCGTTCAAGTGGGCGTGGATGATTTCCAGGGCCAGGCTGTAGCTGTTTTTGCTGGAAGCGGCGGCGAAGATGTGGGGCGTCCGCTTCAGGACATTGAGGGCTTTTAACGTGATCAACTCGGGATCCCCGGGTCCCACGCCGATGCCATACAGAGTTCCAGTTATTGGGGTCATATCGGCTTCTCCGCAAGGGCCATGATGGCCAAGGCGTTGATAATGCTGGCAGCCACCGCCGACCCGCCTTTCGGGCCGAGGCTGGTGATAAATGGGCAATCCAGATGAGTCAGGGCTTCCTTGGACTCGGCGGCGTTGACAAAACCCACCGGCACGCCGACGATGAGGGCCGGGGGCGGGGCGCCGGCGGCCAGAAGATCAATGAGGGCGAGAAGCGCGGTGGGGGCGTTGCCGATGGCCACGATGCCCCCGGCGGCCCGGGGCAGCGTCCGCTCCATGGCCACCTGCGCCCGGGTGGTGCTCCGCTCCTTGGCGAGCCTGGCCACCTCGGGGTCGTCCATGAGGCAGATGACCGTAACGCCCAGGCGCGTGAGCCGGCCGGTGCCGATGCCACTTGCCAGCATGCGGGTGTCGGTGACGACGGGGCAGCCCCGGCCCAGCGCCTCGAGGCCCGCGGCCACGGCCCGGGGGTGGAAGCGGACATTGTCCAGGTACTCGAAGTCGCCGGTGGTGTGGATCATGCGCCGCGCCACCGTCCATTCTGCCGGGAGCAGGTGGTGGGGGCGCACCTGGGCCTCGATGCGGCGGAAGCTCTCCTGCTCGATGTCATGGGGATGAATGATTTGCCAAGTCATTAATTATCCTTATATTTTATACAACAAGACACAAAATGCCGGGCCGCTTCGGGGTTGCTGCCGAAGTGCAGGTGGACGTAACTGGCCAGCACCTGGTTGGTGCTGTAGCCTTCCGGCACAGGGTCGCCGCCGCGGCGGGGGGTGAGCCGGTAGAGCCGGGAAAGACTGGCTGGCGGCGGTTCGACGATTTCCGAGTAGTGAAATTCATGGCCCCGGATGCGGGTGCCGGCGGGGCCCAAAAGGCCGTCGCCCGTCAAGGTGACTTCCCGGTAGCCCAGGGATTTCAGCCGGGGGAGCATCCTGACACTCATGGGCAAAACGCCGGCCATGGGGTAGCGCTTACCTTCCAGGTCTGAAATTTCCTGACCGAGATACATCAGGCCGCCGCACTCGGCGTAGATGGGGAGGCCCGCCGCGGCCCGCTCCCGGATAATCCGGCGCATGGCCTGGTTGGCGCTCAACTGCGGCGCGCCAAGCTCGGGGTAGCCGCCCCCCAGGTACAGGCCGTGCAGGTCCGGGGGGAGGTCCTCATCCGCCAAGGGTGAGAAGGGGACGATTTCGGCGCCAAAATTTTCCAGCCATTCCAGATTATCCGGGTAATAAAAGCAGAAGGCCTGGTCCCGGGCCACGCCCAGGCGCACCACCGATGCAGGGCTGGCGGACGGCGCCGGGATCGGTTCCAGGGGCGCCGGGGCCAGGGCCGCGAGGAGGCCGTCCAGGTCGAGATGTCTTTCCACCAGGTCGGCCAGGCCCTCGAGATAGGCGCCCTCCAGGGGGTGATCTTCCGTGGTGACGAGCCCCAGGTGGCGCTCTGGTATAGCCAGCTCAGTCTCCCGGGGCAGGCCCCCGAAACACCGGACCCCACCCGGCACCGACTCCAGGGCCTGGCGGAGGTAGTCCAGGTGAGTCGCACTCCCCACCCGGTTAAAAACCACGCCGGCCAAGGTGAGGTCCGGATCGAAGGTGGCGAAACCGTGCACCAGGGCCGCGGCGCTCCGGGCCATGGAGCGGGCGTCCACCAGGAGAATGACCGGGAGACCCAGCCACTTGGCCATCTGGGCGGTGGAGCCGGCCTCGGTGGCGCCGTCGTAGCCGTCGAAGAGCCCCATGACCCCTTCCACCACGGCCAGGTCGGCGTCGTCGGCGTGGCGGCGAAAGATGCGGAGATTTTCCTCCCGGGGGAGCATCCAGCCGTCCAGGTTGTAGGAGGGGCGGCCGGCGGCCCGGGAGTGGTGGCCGGGGTCGATGAAGTCGGGGCCCACCTTGAAGGGCTGCACGGCAAGGCCCCGGCGGCGTAAGGCGGCCAGCAAACCCAGGGTGAGGGTGGTTTTGCCGGCGCCGCTGTGGGTTCCTGCTATAACCAAGCCCTTCATGAGAGCAAGCCCCTTTTCCGCAGCAGAACTGCCAGACTGGACCCCACCCGCACGGGGAGGGCGCCTGGGACCCGCACTGGCTGGAAAGCCTGTGCCACCAGGGAAATGGCCGCGCGGACCGAATCGGCCGAGGCGGCGCTCGTGATGGCATTTATGTGAAACCCAGGGCCAGGCATCAGCTTCTACCCTACCTCCACACCGAGGGGCTGCGGTATTTCTAGATGGCTTTCACCTAAAATTTTAGTAGCGTGGTGGTCCGACCCCGGGATGATATCCAGGGCCTCCCGGATATGGTCGACAAAAATCCCTATGACCTCCGCCCGCGCGCCGATGCCCCGGGATTCCACGGCTACCTCGAGCCCCGCCTTGGTAAAGGCAGCTTTCCAGGAGTTCTCGTTTTCACAGAGATCCTCGATGAAATGCACCCCGGCCACCAGCATCAAGGGAATGAGCCTAACTTTACGAGCCCCGGCCCTGGTCACCGCCTTGACCACCTGCTCCCGGGAGGGATAACCTTCCACCACTCCCATAAAAATCCGCGGCCCATAAATCTCCCGCAGAATATTCTCCAGCGCCAGGTACGTTGACCAGGAGGGATGGTCCGTGCCGTGCCCCACCAGGACCAGGGCCTCGTCTTGAGGGAAATCCCTGGCAAAATCGATGGCTTGGGCCAGGCGCCGGTAATCCTCCCAGGAACTCAACAGGGGGAGGCCGATGCTGGTGCGGATAGGCTGGGTCTGGACTTCGTCGATCATCCGGTAAAACTCGTGGCCGCCGAGCAGGTGCACAGACTGGACCACGGCCCACTCGTGCCCCTGGTCGGCCAGGGCCCGGAGGACCTCGTGGGGGTGCCGGGCCTGGAATTTCTTTTTGTGCAGCAGGCGGTCCCGCACCATCCGTGATGAAAAAGCCCAGAGGATGTCATGGCCGGGGAAGGCCGTCTGGATGATGGTATCCATAAAATCATAGGTCTCGCGGGCCCTGGTGGTGGTGCCGAACGCAGTCAAGACAATGGGTATCTGCATGGCATGGCTTCCCTGGAGTTCAAGCCTTCTCATCGGCTGCCTGAGCCGGCTCGGTCTTGGACTTTATTTCCCAGGCGCTCCCCAGTTTCGTTTTGAGGAGGTCGGCCGCTTCATCAATGGTGATGGGTATACCGTTCGAGGAATTTGCTTCTCCCCCCAGCCGCTGGAAAAGCCTGGTCAAAATGGGGGGTTCGAGCCTGGCGCCCATCAGCAGGCTTTCATCCGTAAGGATCTGCCGGGCCGGGCCATCCGCCACCAGACGCCCCTCATTTAAGACAATGATCCTGGAGGCGATCACCGACGCCAGGTTGATGTCGTGGGTAACAATGACAAAGGTGTAGCCGTGATGCTGGTTCAAATGGTTGATGAGGCGCACCAGGTGCTGCCCCGAAGCCGGGTCGAGACTGGCCGTGGGCTCATCCAGGAGGATCAGGGGCGGCTGCAGCGCAATGAGGCCGGCCAGCCCGACCCGCTTCATTTCGCCGTAGCTCAGGCAGTGGATGGGCCGATGGGCCAGATGCTCCACTTCCATCAGTTCCATGCTGGTTTTAACCAGGCGGGCGACCTCGGCCTCGTCCAACCCCAGGTTCTTGGGGCCGTAAGCGATGTCTTCGGATACGTGGGTGCAAAACAGTTGGTCGTTGGGGTCTTGAGCGAGAATGCCCACGTACCGGAAGGCGTCAGCCCGGCTTTTCTTGTCCAGGGGCCTGCCGTTCAGCAAAATCTTCCCCTGGGTGGGGGTCAAAATCCCCGCCAACAATTTCAGCAGCGTGCTCTTGCCGGCGCCGTTGGGACCGCAGAGCACCACCACTTCACCTTTGCCGACCGCAAAGGTAAGATCCGCCACCACCGGGGTGTCGGCATAGCCAAAGGCAAGCTTGGCACAGGAAAGAATCGGCGCGGCGGAGTCGTTTAGCACCGGGGTGATGTCGCAGCGGTTGGGACAGGTATCGGGTCCCGCTGACCGCTGGCGGCCGGGAGCTTGGGAAGCATTGGCGCCCCTGCGCCACCATGGCCTGCTGGATGCGCCCGGCCCGGTCGTAAGCGCGCAGGATCACCTGGGCCAGGATCATGGCAGTGCTGTGCTGCGCATTCCGGTAACCCCGAAAGCCTCCCCTGGACCGGGCCGCAACCCGCATGCGGTGAAATTCATCCATGATCAGAGAGCCATACCGATAGGTCATGGCAGTGGTGTCAAGGAGAATGGCCGGCACCCGGAACCATTTCAGGGCGTCCAGCACCCGGTTGAAAGGGGTGGTGAGAAAGACGGCGGCCATCCAACCCATGTCGCAAGCGACCCGGGCCGCGGCCGACATGCCAAGGATCATGCCTTCCCGGGTGAAGGTCAAGGGGCCCACCGAGAAGAGCGGGGTGGTGCCAAATCCTACCGAAAAACCCAGAAAGACGATGAGGGTCGCCCAAGCCGGCGCCACAAAAAACCAGGCAAAGAGCTTGGCGGGAATTCTGGACCAGATGGCCAGTCCCAGACTCGCCACGAACAACGAAACCGACAGGCCCAAGCGGGCCACGACGACATTGGCCCCCACGGCCAGGACCAGGAGAGCCAGCTTGAGACGCGGGTCCCAGGCGTACAACCCGGTCAGGGAGCCTTTCCCTGCAGCACTAAGGCCCCAAATGTGGTCCTGGCCGAGAGTTTTGCTAGAAAAGGTAGGGTGGCTCATTACGTAGTCTCTGGCCTCTGGTTGACGCATGCAGATGGTTTCTTGCCACCAAACAGCAGATGCCACCGTCTTCCCAAAATAAAGCCAGCGATGCCGCCGCCGATCAGAAGGACGGCATTCCACACATCCCCCTGGCTTTCCAGATTGATATAGGGCTCATGGACCTTGAGGCCGGCATCTTCGGACATCTTTTCATTGACCGCTTCATCCATGCCCGTAAATCCCGATTTGGTTTCCGCTTTGGGTTCCGCGGCTGATTCAGCAGCAGCAGGGGGATTAGCAACCTCCGGGCTCTTGGAGCCGGCCAGGGCGGGGATGCTGACGGCGAGCAGGGCCACGGTTAAGAAAATCGATAACAACGCGGTCATGCCTAAACTTGGCCTCATCATCCTGCGGCGCACTACTCCGAGTTCTTCGAGCACTTCGGGCCGTTGCTTAAAAGCATATTGGAGCGCCAGCCCGGTTAACACCATTTCCCCTATGGCAATGGGCAATTGTGTAGGGATGTAGGCCGCGTAGATGGCCGTTAAATAGCCACTAAAGCTATATTGCGGAGTGGGCGCGTGCGCCAGGGTGACAGAGAGGATTAAGCCTGCGGCCACATACGTGAGGATATCACCGATCAGGCCCGCGGCCCCCCCGGAGAGCCACAAGGGCAAGCCCAGCTTCCTTGCCCCCCGAAAGGTAAGCCATCCCCCCAGAGAGCCCATCAAGCCAAGAGCCAAAACGTTGGCCCCCCAGGTACTGAAGCCGCCGTGGGCAAAAAAGGCCGCCTGCAGCAGAAGGGCAATGCCCGCCAGGGCAATGGCAATGGATGGCCCCAGCAGGATGGCGATCAGCGGCGTCCCGCAGGGATGGGAGCAGGTGCCGGTAAAAGCCGGTAGAGGGATCAGAGAGACAAAGAAGATGAGGGCCCCTCCCATGCCTATCAAGGCCTTCTTATCCGGGAATTTGGCGGCAAACTTTTTCATGGCCCGCGCTCCCCAACCCATGAGAGCCACCCCGACAGCCGTATACGCAACCGCCGGCACCCCGGTAATAATTCCCTCGGTGATATGCATTGGTCTTCTCCATTTCATGGAAAATATTTACGGCCGAGAGGATAAATGCCAGAGATACCTACCCGAACCTGCTCCGCCTGCTCAGGCCATCTTCCCGCCTTGGGCCTGGCAAAAAAAAATCCTCAAGTCAGTAGTGACTTAAGGATTGCACCCAGCTTCTTGATCCTCAATGCGGCTTAACGCCCTCTATACCTCGTGGGGCTTAAGCCTAATCCGGGCAGGTCTTCTGGCTTCCGGATCGCCCTACTCCCTGTGCCTTCCCATCTCACTCCAGTGAGACAGTGGTCTTATGCAGGTTTCGTCCCCGGTCACAGCGGCGGGACCACGCCGGTTTTTCACCGGCTTCCCTATTATGCCCTATCTGGGCACCCGGATATTATATTCAATATAATAATAACTTCTTGCGAACTGTCAAGGGGAAAACTCCGCATGGAGTATAATAGCAACCCAACACCTGGGAGAAGCAGTCTTGTGAAACTAATCACGAAAACAACCCGACCCCTACGAGTCCCTGTTTGAATAAAAGGGGATAGTAGAAAATTCTCTAGTTAAAGGAGACAGGCAAAATGTATTACGAAGAGATCGATTTGCATCTCGATAAGGCCAATCTTGGCCCAATACTTTTCCGCCCCACCCAAAGAGGTGCCAACCAGAGCAACCCGTAAACCAAATTGGGCATGGCCGTTGACGTGGTCAGTACTCATGATTATCATAAATTTTAAGAGGTAAGACCTGTGACAGGCGGCGTTGACCCAAAATTGAAGCAAATTTGGGTCCTGCGTAACCTGCGGACGCGTGATAAAAATTCAGCAAAGCAAGCGACTGGTCAACAGAAAGGGGGCTGAGGCTGGTTAACCAGGCGCCTGATGAAGTGCTGTGGCCAGCCATTATAACCCAAAAAGAACGTGATACCTGTTTCTTAGATCAAGAGAAGAATAACTTCCCACACAGTTGGATAGAGACTGTAAGGAGTTCACCTATGCTGGGACCGGTTGAGATAAAGGAAGGCGTATACTGGGTTGGGGCGGTTGATTGGAATATCAGGGAATTTCATGGTTACTCCACCTACCGGGGTACGACTTACAACGCCTACCTCATCAAAGGGGAGAAAACCGCGTTGGTGGATACGGTCAAACCAGAATTTTACCCCGAAATGCTTGCCAAAATCCAGTCCTTAGTAAATCCGGCCGACATTGATTATCTGGTCGTTAACCACCTGGAGATGGACCATTCGGGGGGGTTGCCACGGTTTATGGAGGCGGCTCCAAAAGCCCAAATCGTCGCCACGGATAACGGCATTAAAGGATTAGCCCGCCATTATGAGGGCGACTGGCCGCTTATCAAGGTGAAATCCGGGGAAGAACTCTCTCTCGGAACGAAAACCCTCCAATTTCTTGAGGCGTACATGCTGCACTGGCCCGACAGCATGTTCACCTATGTGAAAGAAGATCGGCTGCTTTTGCCCAATGATGGTTTTGGCCAGCATTTTGCCAGCTATCAGCGCTTCGATGACGAACTCCCCAACCTGGAAAACGTCATGGAGGAAGCTACCAAGTATTTTGCCAACATTTTGATGCCCCTGGGGCCGCTCATTCCGCCTTTGCTGAAAAAGGTGGAAAAAATGGGCCTGCAGATCGATATGATTGCGCCCAGCCATGGCATCATTTGGCGCTCACATCTCGATAAGATTATCCAAGCTTACAGCGGTTGGAGTACCGGGGCGGCTGAAGACCGGGCCCTGATCATTTACGATTCGATGTGGGGCAGCACGGAGAGTATGGCCAAAGCCATTTCGCAGGGCATGAGCCAGGCAGGGTTAGAAAACAAGCTGCTGCACGTCCGCAAGAATCATTACAGCGATATCGTGAAAGAGATTCTGACCGCCAAGGTTCTCGTCATAGGCTCTCCCACGCTCAACGAAGGGATTTTCCCTTCGGTGGCCCAACTCTTGTCGTATCTCAAGGGTCTGCATCCCTTGAAAAAGAAGGGAGTGGCCTTCGGTTCCTACGGCTGGGGGGGAGAGGCTATCAAGGCGCTGGAGAGCGAAATGAAGGCCATGGGCATAGCCATGCTCGAACCCGGTCTGGGGGTGATTTACGTCCCCAAAGAGGAGGACCTGAAAAGTTGCGTGCAACTAGGGGAGCGCATAGCCGCTAATTTATAAATTTATAATAGATAATGGAGAAAAAGACGATGGCCAAGGTACCGCAGGAAGTGCAGGAGTTCATGAAAGGCAAGATGGGCTGGGTAGCTACGGCGTCACCCGACGGCGTGCCGAATGCTACCCCGAAGGGGTCTGTCCGGTTAATAGACGACGAGCATCTCGTCTTCGCCGATCTTTTTTCCCGGAAGACCCGTGAAAATCTTTTGAAAAACCCCAAGGTGGCGGTTACCGTCATTGATGAAAAGAGTCACCGGGGTTATCAGATCAAAGGCTCGGCCGAATTACTCACCGCCGGCAAATTGTTCGAGCAGATGGCGGAGGAGCTGAAAAAGGCTCCGATGAAGCTGCCGCCGGCCACGTATGTGGTGAAAATTACGGTGGAGGCAGTCTACGATCAATCCGTGGGTCCAGAAGCAGGCAAACAGATTGTGTGATCGACCTGGGGCCAGGCCTGCCCTGGCCCTGCTCAATTACGGCCATTAGTTATCAGTTCTTGCTTGGCACTTTCCCACGACTTCTGCAAGATGGTTAAGGTCCCTTTGCGGACTTCGGTGCGAAAATTGAAGAACGTGTTGAATTCCTCGATGTTCTGGTGCATCTCTTCTTCTGATAAGACCGGGGTAGGTATGAGCAGGGATCTGGTATAGCCGCTGAAAATGCGTTTGGCCATCGCGGGGTCCCACTTGCCGTACTCCTGCCCAAAGATCCGCTGCCAATGCCTGGTCCATCCCGGAATCATAAAAAAAGTGCCGGCCTCCCGGCATTGTTCTTCATAGTACGCCTCGCGACCGCCGATAATCAGCCCAACGCAGTCATCCACCAGGTGATCTTCGTCCATGGGCATGAATATGGGAACGTCCACCTCAGCCAGCAATTCCTCCGGGTTTTGCAAGGCATTGCCACATAAGCCATATCCCAAAATTATCCCATCAACGTAACGGGCCATTTCCGCGGCGGCTTTGCTCAATCCTTCCTGCAGGAGTCGCTTTCTGGAGTGGAGACCCAATTCCAGCACGCGCACCAGAATCTCCAGGCGTTCTCCGAAACTCGGGGTAAACCCTCTCAGGAGGGGAATTTGCCGCAGCGCCGGGAAGCCCATGGCCTCCAAGGCCTTAACGAAGCCGGCGGCGCTGCTGTCGGCCACCACGGTCACCCCGGCGATATCCGGGTCCCTCGCCAGAAGATCGGCAAACTCCAACTCCAGGATTTCACACGTAATGATACCCAAAACCGGCATAGGAAGTTAGCGCCTTTCAGGTGACTTCAACGAAATCCTTGGCATCGACGCCGCAATACGGGCATTTGGAGGGTGCTTGGTCTTTTACCGTGTTGCCGCACACCGGACAGACATAAAAGACGGTTTCATCGTGGGCGTGAGGATTATCCAGGGCACCCTTCAGAAACTTGGCAAGAATCATTTCAATGGACATGGCATATTCGAAGCTGTGCCTGGCTTCCAGCTCTTTATCGGCCACCGCATCCTGGATCATGGGAGGATACACTTTCTTAAACTCATTGGTTTCTTCGTCAAGCGCAGTCTTAAGATTCTCCATGGTCTCGCCGATCACGCCCGCGGCCCGCAAGTGGGATAAGGCATGAAAAACCTCCGCCTTGGCCACGGCCCGGAAAAGTCTGGCTATCCCTGGTAGTCCATCCTGGTCGGCTTTTTCTGCAAAGGCCAAATAGCGTATGGCAGCCTGGGATTCACCGGCAAAGGCACATTCCAAATTTTCGTGGGTCTTACTCATGAGCAGCTCTCCTTTCCTCTTGAACTCAGCTTTATGCGGCAGGGAAGGCCCGTTGCGTAAGGCAGGCAAATACTAAAGACCGGCTCACTCCAGCTCCCTTACCGTGAATTAAAGTTTAATGCCGATGAGTACCGTCCCGGTGCCTTTCTCATCTCTTTCCTGAAAATACTTGTTCTTCAGGAAAATATCAGTAGGGGTTGAAGGAGAACCATAAACTACCGAGTGACATTGGATTCCTACCGGCCAATCGGCAGGGTGGCAGGGGATCTCGAAATAGCAAATTTTCTTCATTACGTCCTGGGGAAAAGCAACCCGGTCTTTATAAATGACGAAGTTCTTATGCAAAAACCAGACATTTTCACAGCCGGTCAGGCGGTCGATAGTTGGCTGATCAGTAACCTCCTCGCCAACCACCTCATCACCCTTCTTCATCACCAAATTAGGACGGCAAGACCAATCGAAGTCCATATTAACCAGGGCAACAAAGACCAAATCACACTCCAGTACTCCTTGTACGCCCATGTTGATTACTTTTCCCAAACCCAGTAAGGATCTGGTCTCGACCTCCTGCTCAATGGCCCGCAATTCCTGGCGATCATCATCCTCCAGAGGCATAACCTCGACAAAGCCCTTGACTGGCAAAAGCGTCGTGAGGATGAGTTCTTTTTGCTGTTCCCTGGTTACCATGTGGTTCTTCCGAAATAATTGAGGGCCGCCCTCAATCCAAAAAGATCAAATGTGGCCAGCCCGATTTCCTTGCCAGCTCGAGTCTGAAAAGTTGGGAAAATTATGCTGCCTCCCCCTTTGACTCACAAGTGAGCAAGGCTCCCAGATCAAAGACCTTCTCTTTACAGACCCGCTCGCATCGCCGACAGGCCATCCCATCGCATCGGGCCATATCGATGGTGATGGAAAAGGAATCCCCATGTCGTTTCATTTGTAAGGCATTTTCAGGGCACTGCACGACGCATTCGGCATCGCCCAAGCACCCGGCGAAGCTGATGGTTTTCTTCTCGCCAATGTCTGGGATGATTTCCAGGCCCAAGGTGCCCAGGTCAGGTATGTCTCTGGCCACAGTCTTGATAACTTCAGGAATTTCCGTCACATCTGCCAGAGTCGGGAGCTCATACTTTTGCAAGAATTTTTGGTATTGATCCCGAGGCATCCCTTCCGTCCAGAAGGAGAGTTCCAGGATGTAGACCTTCTCGAAGACTTTCGATTCGGCGAACATACAATGGGTCTGGCGCAGATTGTCGGCGATCTCCTGCATCTGCCAAAGGTTATCCGCATCCCGCACCATATCCCGAGCCATGGCCAGGGAAGTATTCCCGACCTGATAAATTTTTTTCACCTTTGCCGGGATCATGCCAATTTCCTGAGCCTTCAGGGCATCTACATAGGTGCCGGAAGCCCCTGACATGTATGCGGTTTCAATATCTTCCAGCCGAATCCCGGCCTCCTGACACAGGGTGATGTGGCCTGCCCTGACCGCGCCGATGGCCTTGCCGGCTTCAAGCAGATCTTCTTCGGTAAATTTCAAATTGTTGGGCAGGTGAATCTCCATGTCCAGGGTGGTAATGCGTGGTAAGCAGATGAGCCCTGCTTTGAAGCCCTGACTAAGAAGGGCAATGACCCCGGTCCCGGTAATCCCGACCGCCTCCAACTCGCCTTTAGCCAGCACCTTGCCGGTTTCAGGCTCTACCGTATCCCCGTGGAGGGCAATCATTTCCTGATTGAGCACGAAAGTTTCCAGCCCGCCCCGGACCGGCTTTTCGGGACATTCGGCGCCAGATCCTTTGAAACCTCCCGGGTGCGCCTCTTCTGCGGCAAAGGAGACATCGCAGATGGCTCCGGGAAGAGCAAGGATGCCGTTTTCAATCTGCTGCCCTTCGAGGGCGGGTCCCGCCGCAGTGGAACCGGTATACACGATCCCTTTGGAGATCAGGGCCATCTCGGCATTGGTGCCGTAATCGGTGACGATGGCTATTTCATCCTTATCCAGCATGCCGGTTTGGATCATCATGGCCAGGGCATCAGCGCCAATTTCATGCTGAACCGCCGGCGGGATCAACACATCGGCCGCAGCCGGCAGGTCCAGTCCCGGAATTTCCACGGCCTTGACCATCTGGGCATTTCTCTTTGGAGGCACCACCCCCAGGGATTCCAGTTTGCGTTTGCCGGCAAAGGCCAGGTCCCTGATTTCAATTCCCTGGAAAAGGGATAACTGAATAGGATTGCCGCAAACCGCCAGCCGGGTCACCTCAGCGGTGTCAATTCTTAGCTGCTTGATTACCCTGTTGATGGCGTGCACAATAACTTCGTGGGTCTTGGGAACACCCAGCTCCAGGGCAAAATGCAGGTGGTCGATAACGTTGGCCCCTGGCAAAGGATGACGGGTGGTCACGGCGGTGGAATGGATGTGGCCGTCTTGCTCCAGGTTAAGCGCTTGAGCTCGAAAACCGCTGGTGCCCAGGTCCAGAGCAATACCGAATTTAGCCATGCTGCATGCCCCCTCAATCTAATCTTGGTCCGCCGAAGCGTTCTCGAAGGGGATGTCTCGTTTGCACTGCAGGCATATAGGCCTTCCCCCCTCTATATTGATTTGTGCCGGGTGCCCATAAAGTTCTCGGTGCTCGGCTTTGATCCTACCCCAGAATTGTTTGACCTCAGTGCATGACATCGGTTTCCCCATAGTAGCTTCTGCGGTTGTGTGCCAGTAACCGCATTTTGTGCAGGCGAGCAATTTTTCGAACCCTCCTTGCGTAAGAATGCTGCCAGTTATTATATCCTAGGGTTTGCCTGCCGCAAAGGGTGATGCCGCGGACCAAAATCGTCCGCTGAGAAGTGGCTCTGGCGACGCCAATGGTCCCGCCATCTGCCACCCTGGGGTATGGGCAAAAATAAAGGGGCATGACCGCAATAAGTTTTCACTTAGCCATGCCCCATACTTCAGTTCATCTGTTGTGCTGATGAAAAATGCGCATCCCTAGGGCTCCCCATTCAAGAATGGAGGAGATTATTGCCGTTTAGAGCCCATAGGCCTTGGGATTGAAGCCCTTGACATCTTTGTATTTTTTCAAACACATGTCGATGAAATCCCCTTCCTTGGCAGGCAGGGCGTCCATGTCTTTCATGGCCTTGGTCAAGGCTCCATTCTCGTGGGCGGTCAATTTCATCTTGGAGTCTTTCAAGATGATATTGCCGGCTTCGATGGCTCCCGCCCTGGCGCTGGCATAGAAACCTTCGGCACGATTGCTGGTGATGGCATTGCCGACCTTCCAGGCATTGTCCGGGGCCAGGATCAGGCTGTGCGAATCACGATACATATCCGAGTTGACCAGAATTTCCTTCATCTGCTTCTGGTAGCCCAGCTCGATGGCGCTGTTGAACATGGCGCAGTCGTAACCGAGAATTTCGGCGAAGACGGAAGTGGTGCTGGCGCCGAACATATCGTGATATTCCACCGCCTCATTGCTCCACAGATCGCAAACCGCGACGATCAGGTTGCCGGCCAGATCGGAATGGGCACAGGCGCTGGTCTTACCCTCGGTAGAGATGGGGACACCGGTCATGGCCTTAATGATGGGATCCTCGTAGGCGCAATCCTTGGTGGGCCCGGTGGCGCCGCACTCATAGGCTACCAGGGTCCTGGACGCGGCAATGGCCCGGGAGAGGGCAGCAATCACGTGGGGCACATCTTTGGAGGTCATACCGCCGGCCATAAACATGGCCGTGTTGGCCTCAGAACAGTTGGTGTCGCCACCGGGGATACATTTGTGTTTCTTGGCGATAGCGACGATTTGATCCCACATCCATTCCATGTCACGGGCGCCCAAAACGCCGATGCCGAAGAGGATGCCGCCGATATCATTACGAATGATGCAATGGTCGAAGATCTCTTTGCCGCCCATGGACTCAATCGAGATGATGTCGGCATATTTGGCGCACTCATTAAAGGACTCGATAACTTCCTTGGTGTACTGGCTTTCCCGCATGTTGACCATATCGGGTTTGCGAAGATCAGCGATGGTGGACCGATAAGAGGCTTTGAGCCCGTATTTCGACAGGTAGTCGTCCATCTGGCGGGCAGTCTGGGCCGCAATTTCCCCGCCCCACTCAGGATTATGGGTCATCTGGAAGATATGTTCATTTTCGATCTGGAGGGTCGGGTGGCCCACAATGACCATCCTTTCCAGGGCATCCCCGTTAGCTCTTTCGTACTCCCGCAACAGGGTCTTCATGGTTTTTTCGCTGCCGGGCCTGGGATGGGGAACCACCTCGGGATGGACAAACCCGCCGCCAATTACGATACCACGTTTGGTGGTCACCGGTTTCTTGGCCGTGCCGAAAATCATTTCTTCCCCACTTGCATAAGCCATCTTGGTAACAGGTTGCCTTGCCATGACTTCCTCCTTAGGAATTAGAAGTTGATTTTGAATTTCTCTTTACCGTCTTTCACAAGAAAGTTCTCTACTTATATTTAAGCAAATTTAATGCCATTTCCATGGTCTGGATGGTTAGTATAACTATCTGTTATCATTAATAAATAAAAGCTCTCTGAAAAGATTCCAGACTACCTTGCCATAAAGTGTGTCCATTGGTTACTTGGCATGTCACATTAAGTTACAGTGGTATTTTTTTTAAAATTTTCACAGGTCATACTGGGCCAGGCGAAGATACAGTAATCGGCGGGTAATACCCAACATTTTGGCAGCCGCCAGTTTGTTCCCGGAGGCCTTGCGCAGCGTCTTGAGGATTAATTCCCGTTCCACCTCGGCGAGCGGGACCCCATGCATAGGCAGCTCTTTTAAGTGTCCCGATGACGAAGATTCAGTCTCCGGCCCTAGCCTATCCCGCACTTCCCCAGGGAGATCCGACGAGTTGATTTGTCCAAAACGGCAGGTCACGGTCAGCCTTTCCACAATGTTGGCCAACTCCCTGACATTGCCGGGATAACTGTAATTCAGCAAGGCCTCCCAGGCGGCTGGGGAGAAAGTAGGCAAACTTCCATTTGTGGACCTGGGTCCCTTCTGGAAAAAATGCTCCAGCAGTAAAGGAATATCTTCCTGCCTCTCCCTGAGCGGCGGGATATGGATTGGCAGCACGTTAAGCCGGTAATAGAGATCTTCCCGGAAGGTGCCTCTTTTCACCGCGATCTTCAATTCCTGGCTGGTGGCAGCGATAATGCGGGCATCAGTATGGTAAGTTTTATTCCCGCCTACCCGCTGGAATTCCTTTTCCTGGAGCACCCGGAGCAGCTTTACCTGAAGGTCTTTGTCCAACTCCCCAATTTCATCGAGGAGCAGGGTGCCGTTCTGAGCGACCTCGAATTTGCCCTTCTTTTGATAAGTCGCCCCGGTGAAGGCGCCCCGTTCATGTCCGAACAGTTCGCTTTCCATCAAATAAGTGGGAATAGCGCCACAATTTATGGCGACAAAAGGCCCAGTCGGACGGCTGGTCTGATGGATGGCCTGGGCAATCAACTCCTTGCCCGTGCCGGTTTCCCCCTGGAGCAAAACTGTAATAGAGGAATCTTGCAAACCCCGGATCATTTCCAGGATGTTCTTTATAGAGGTACTGCTGCCTATAATGGCGTCAAATTGAACCTCCCGGTCACCGGACTTAGCCTGGGTTCCCGGAGCGACCTTGCCAGGAGGTGCTCCGTGCAGATTTTGGGCGACTCCCCGCAAAATAGCATTGATTTCTTGTTTCAGGGTTGGCCCGCAGTATTGGTAAAAGGAACCACCCTGGTACAGGAAAGGACCGAGGGGACTGGTGACCAGGACGGCTGCCTTGGGGGCTATCTGCCGGGCGCGCTGCAGAAAGCCTCCCCCGCCCATGCCGGCTGATTTCAGATCGACGATGATAATCCAGTCTTTGTCCGGCTGTTTTTTTAAGAGGGTAAACCCTTGTCGTTCATCGGGGACCCAGAGGGAGGAGAATTCTTTCGGAGAGATGAAGTTGGACAGGGAACGAAAGCTTCGGTACTGATCATCCACCAGCAGCACAGTGGGCTTTTTATGGTTGGAGGTGCCGCTCATTTGTACCCCTGTTGTGGCAGGATGAATTTCCTTATTTCATATCCTGTTTCTGACGGTTTGATCAGATAGCCTCAAGCCACCGTCGGGGGGGGTTAAGCTATTGCCAGGTCAACTCTGGCTGAATCTGACGTTGGATTCTGTCCCTTACACTCGATATGGCAATTTTTAAGGACTCGCGATCTGGCATAACCCTAATAAAATGGCTAGATGCCAGGGACAACGCTCGCAGGACCTCCTTTATTACCCTGGCTCTCCAGAAACACATTTTTCGAAAGCCGTGCCGATGGCCTTCCGGTTCAACCCCTTGCCAATAATGGAGACTTTGCTCTGTTCAGATTGCCTTACTGGCTGAGTGGAAATTTCTCCGGAAGCTAACTCCATGAGAATCCACTTGCGGCCAACCTGGAATATCCCTTTCGCCCTGACAATCGCCCCCATTTCAGAGCCCTGGAGTTGGCTAAACAGGTGTTCCAGCTTAGGCTGGTTGAAAAGGAGATCGTCGTAAGTGAGGCCAAAAGATTCATAGCCCAGAGCATCCTGGTCTATTTGGAGACGGATTTGCCCTGCGGCGGGTTTTCCCTCTTCCAAAGGAATCTGGCCGGCAGGAAGAAGCTGCCGGGAGGGAGAGGACGGGGGGGTGGACATGGCCAGTTGATACTGGGCCCAATCAACCCCCCCGTACTCGGTCAACAGTACAGTGGCGTCCGGATTGATCGCGGTGATGGCGTCTCTGATCAGCAACGCCCTCCTCTGCTCCACTTTGTCGCATTTATTCAGGAGGACCAGACGCGCATTCACTATCTGGGATTCCACGAAGTAGCGGTTAGCTTGGTAAAGAGCCATAAATCCGGTGGCATCGGCAATGAGAATGTTATTGATAGTATCGATCACATCTTCGAAAATTTGCAGCTCGATAATCGCCCGGATTTGACCAATGGTGGCCACGCCGGTTGGTTCGATAATCAGCCTTTCGGGATGGATCGTTGCCAAAATGTCCAGCATCTGGGTTTTGAAATCAGACTGCAGAGTGCAACAGATGCAGCCGCTGGGCATTTCGATAATCTTGCTGTTCTGTCCCTGCAGCAAGGTCCCATCAATGCCGACGTCGCCGAACTCATTAACCAGAACGACGATCTTCTCTTTACCACCCCACTCCTTAAGGATTCTGCTAATAAACGTCGTTTTACCAGAACCCAGGAATCCGTAGATAACGTCAACGATCATCCCTGCCATCCATTTTTAGCCGTTCCACTTCCCGCGCATGCCTTCCCAAGTCTCGCCGGCCAGGGCATCTTCTGCCATGCCCGGGGCCTGGCTGGCTTCTTTGCCCCAGACGCCCATTTCAAAACCGGTCACGTACTCTTCGCTCACCGCGCCCCCACCGCAGATGAAAGGAACGGTGATGCCGGCCGTTTTGAGCTGATGGGCAATTTTCGGAAAAGCCGTCATGGTGGTGGTCATTAAAGCCGTACCCGTGACCATGACGGGCTTATTTTCTTTCACCGCAGCGACCACTTTATCCACGGGGACGTCGGCGCCCAGGTTAATCACTTCAAAACCATTAGCGTTGAGCAAAGCGTTGACAATGACCTGGCCGATGTCATGGATATCGCCTTCGGCCGTGTGGGTTACCACCTTGCCTTTCCTTTCCATGGATTTGCCCATTTTGGCTTCACATTCGGCAATCCCCACGTTCATGGCGTCAGAGGACAGGATGACTTGGGGGAGAAAATATACCCCTTCATCCCACAGTCGGCTCACCTCGGCCATGCCGGCGATGAGCGCACTATTGATGACATCCACGGGCGGCTTGCTTTTCAGGATTTCCTTCACCGGCCCGAGAATTCCGTCCGCATCCCCATCGACGACAAACTGGGCGATCTTCTGAATAGCCGGGTCGGTGGATACCGCCTGGGCTGCACCTGCCTTCTCTCCGTCCAGGTCATACCGTTTGAAAATGTTGGCGTAACTGTTCAAGGTCTTCATGGTACCCTCCTCACTGTTGTTGTGATATTAGCCATACGGCTAAATTGTTGAGCAGTTTCCATGTTACCGCTAACGCCAGTTTAAATTCTAGTGCTGCTTTGCTACCTCCACCATGGCCAACAAATTTTCCAGGGGCGTCCCGGGGGCCACCGCACAACCAGGGGCCAGAATTTGAATCCCCGAGGCGATGGATTCCTCGGCTCCAGCCTTAACGGTCTCCACATCCTTCATGAACAGGGTCGTAGCCGTGTCCACCCCACCCATAAGAACCATTTTGGGGCCGCATTTTCTGCGAGCCAAGCCCGCATCTGCCTTGGGCTCCAGGCTCAAAATAGCTGCGCCAGTCTGCCCCATCCATTCCACAATGGGGTCCACATTACCGCAGATATGGAGAATCGAGGGTACTGAAAGGCCCTCAATCACCCGGGCTTGGTACTCTAATTCCAGATCCCGGTAAGTCTTGGGGGCAATCAGGTCCGGCGACGCCGTCATGTCTTCGATGGAAATCAGGTCGACGCCGGCATCGATCAAGGCTTTTCCCAAAGCCAGACTGGCTTTTTCCCCTACTTCGAGGAAGGGCCGGATTTTATCAGCGGCTTTAAAAGTGGCCCGCAGCAGCGGAACCGCATCGAGAAGCGAGCCGGCGATCGTGAAAGGTCCAATAATGCCGCCCACGATGACTGCATCCTTTCCCATTTCCTTCTTCAGAATCTTGACGGCCTTGATCAGTTCTGGAATCCGTCCCCGGGACAGAAAGTCGCTGGGAAAAACAGGAGTATCGTCTATTTTATAGATCGGCGGGTGTTCTATTCCCGGTATGCCCTCGGTTCCACCGGACTTGACCTTGCAGCCGAGAGCCTCGGCCTCGAAGGTCTGGCAAAAGGGCACTCTGACTCCATCAAACCCCAGCATGGTGTAGGCCGCCAGGGCTTGCTTGGCCATCGCCTCACCTTTTTCGTGTCCCTCGGGCCAAAAGGCCTGCACCTTCTCCATCTGTTGATAAGTCACGGTGGAATTGGCGGCAAAACAGGGCATCCGATCCGGTTTGCTTTGATTGAGGACACTCATCACACGTTCTTTAGAATTCATTCATTACCTCCTTTTATATGGCTCAACTCGGGCTAGGCCTCGGCCCTAAACCAATCGAGTCTTGCTTGGCGGAATTTGCTCCCGGTACCTCCCCCATGATGACAAGAATGCCTCGCTAAGGGGGAATGCAATCGTTGCCTCTTGCTCCTTAATTACTTTCGAGCCAAACCGGCCGGAGCAGCAGACCTCACCAGTCATGCTGACCTCTGCCTGACGTTACTGGTCAAGTGGATTCCAATAATACATTCGGATTACGCTGAAACTTATTGATAGGATGCTATCCTCGCCCACGAAGTAAAGCACCCAAGTTCGGTAGGTCTCTGACTTGCGGTTGACTTGGCTATGACCGCTCACCCAATCCTTAAGGCAGGCAGATTTACCCAATCAACCGCTCACAGTTGCGGGGCAGCGATGGATTTTCACCATCTTCCCTACTGAAATAACCACAGTATGGTTATTCAATATGGTCTTATTCTTAGGTTTTGGTTAGAATACAAAGTTTCTGAGATACGGGGGCTGACTCCAAGTCAGCTCAACAGAACCATTTAATAGGGCATTAACTATGAAAATTTCAAAAGACTACTTTTCTTCGCTAACGCCTTTCTTATCCCTTACCTACCCTTAAATTATACAAGAATGTCGAAAGCAAATTCTATCGTCCAAAGGATGATTTTAAAGAGGGAAAGATCTTACCTCAAATAAAGTAAATGTTCATTAATGAGCCGATCCTAATCCCACAGGTTATCTTTCTTTAAGCAAATGTTCATTACTGAGCCGATACAAAGCCCCTAGGTTATCTTTCTTCAAGGTCCCGTAATGCAAAGAAAGACGTAAATTTTTCGACAGGCCCCGGAGACATTTTTTGAACTGGAGTCTCGGAGCTTAAAAACGGTTTCCCAGCCGAGCTCAGTGCCCCTCCAGAATCTCCTGGCGATGGCCGGGGCCAGATAGATGTACGGCGGTGGGATGCAGTCCGGGGGAAGCCAAAGGACCTCTCAATCCAATAAAACCATGCCGTACCAGGCCGGGAGGAGCTTACCCTCGGGATCGAAATCAACTTTAAAGCCGAGTGGTTCCAGGGTCTTAGGGATATCTATGCCATATGCGTCCATGGCGGGGCGGGCCAAGTGAGGGAAGCGGCAGGGTTCCGGGTAGGCGCAGTCATCACAGAGGACGCAAAGAATCAGGGCGAAAGCAAACTGGGCCCCATGGGACAGCATGGCTTCTTTCTCTACGGCCAAGGACACCTGCTGACCGGTCTTAGGGTCCTTGGACTTGATGACGAGCGCCTGGCCATATCGGGCAAAGGCTTTCATAAACTCATCCTGGGAGAGGGCCAGGTGCGGCGGGCAGGTCCAGAACTTCCCCCAACGATTGCAGCCGAAGCGGCATTTGAAAAAGGATCGAGGATCAAAGACAATCTGCTCGGTGTCGATCAGCTTGGCCTCCGAGGCGCCAAGTTCAAGAGCTTTGTCGATTAACGCGTCAAACATTGAGGCTTCCCGTCCCACTACTAGCATAGATTCGGCCTGATCCCCACCAGCCGGACACAGCTCGCGCTATCAAGCCGTTTGTCCTGCGTGCTCGGGAGCCTTTATGTGAAGGCAGGCTTTCAGCTGAGCCAGGATCTCCTGGTGGTCCACTTGCCAGCCCACAAAGGCCAACCTGGTCGTCCCGGTTTCCCTGGCATCGGCCCACTCGCTCTTCCCACCCACGTGATTTACGAAAAACCGTCGGTCTCCCAGGAGGACATAGCCTTTGAGGCGGTAAAGCTGCACCGGCATGGAAGCCAGAAAATGGCGGAAACATTCCTCCCGGAAGGGCGTCGGGGATTCAAAAGCAAAGGTCACAAACTTGGGAGGCAGTTGCTGCGATGGTTCATGAAAGTGAGTGAACGTTTTTTTAAGCATGAAGTCGTCTGGGAGTGATAAGGGGGTATCCGGCTCTAACGGCTGGCCGAGCCCCCACAGCACCTCCGGATCGACCCGGCAATGCTGGGTGGGCAAAACCGCGCCCCTGGGATTGATCTCTCTGATCTCCCTAAGGTAACGCGGCACATCCTGAGCCTCCTGGAGATCAACCTTGTTGAGCAATACCAGATCGGCTGCTCTGACCTGATTATAAAAGAGGGCTCCCAGGTGTTCTTTTTCCTGCCAGAAATCAGCATCCACCACGGTAACCACCTTGGGCTCCGCCAAGTGCTCCCGCACCTCGGGAAGGCTTAAAACCTTCAGGATATCAGTTGGATCGGCTACTCCGGTGGCTTCGATGAACAACCGCCGGGGGTGAAACCGCTCCCAAATATCTGCCAGAGTCTTTACCAGGTCAGTCAGCAGGGAGCAGCAAATGCAGCCATTCGCCATCTCCACCACCTGGGTGTCAAATCCCTGCAGAAGCTGGCCGTCGATGCCGATCTGTCCGAACTCATTGACGAGAATTACCGTACCGGTCAAGTCTTTTTGCCAGGCGAGGATATGGCGTAAAAAAGTGGTCTTGCCGGCACCCAGAAAACCGGCAACCAGAACCACCTGACCGCGGGCGTCCGGCATATTTGCTGCACTTGTGACACTATTCATTATATAGTACTGTATGTATGCACCGGCCCGGTGTCAAGCCGAGGCCAGGGGGGTCAGAAAATTTTTCCGGTCTCTGGCTGGAGAGCTGCTGCAGCCCTCTTCCCGGACAGAGGAAAAGGGCGGTCCTATTCAGGTGGGTGGCAGGTGGGGGGGGCCAGGCACAAGCTGGAGCCTCGACTTATTCCTTGGAAAAAATCGTCTTTGGGACGATGTTCACACTAAATTTCACATACTATGATATCAAGACTACTATCATGATGGTCCAGACAGTTCTTCACTAAGCCCCAAGATAAAGGGAAGGGAGAAAAGGTATGCACACATTCAAATTTAAGACAGAGCCGAAGGTCTATGACATAGGCGGCGTGAAAATTGGTGGTCAACCCGGGGATTACCCCTGCGTCTGCGTCAATTCCATTTTCCAAAAAGGGGATAAAGTCTTCGAGGGCAAGCGCAAGGAAGGCTTTAATGAGAAGCGGGCGGAGGAGCTGCTCAAAACTCAGGATAAACTTTGGGTTGAAACGGGCATTCCGGGAATGGCCGATATTGTGGCGAACACGGGCGAGGAATTCAAGTCCTACATAGATTTTGTTACCAGCGTCAGCTGTATGCCCTTTTGCGTGGACGCCTGGGTGATGAAGCCGAAATTGGAAGGTGCGGCTTATTGCGCGGAAAAGGGTTTGCTGGACCGCATGTTTTATAACAGCCTGACGGTTTGGGAGAAGGATCTGGAGACCGAGATCCGGGAAATTGCCCAAATCGGCGTGAAACATGTGCTCCTGGTGGCTTTCGACCAGAATGATCAAATGCCCGGCGGTCGGATTGCGGCGACCCAGGGAATTCTGGACCTGATCGACAAGGTGGGGGCCAAATTTGAGACGATCATTGTGGATACCTCGGTGATGAATGGGCCGGCCACGGCTTTTTGCGGCATCGCCAACCGCATGATTAAGGAAAAATGGGGGTTCGCGGCGAGCAGTGCTCCCAGCAATGGTTCTTATATGTGGGCGAAGGCCCGGGAACTCTGGGGGTTCAAAGGCTGGTCCGCGGCCGATGCCGCCCTGGAAGCCCTGGCTGCCTTCTTTTATCATGATATGATCTTCTCGGGGCCCATGGCGGGGGCGACCCGCATCATGCCGGCGGTGGCCATGTCCGAAGCCTTCCTAGCCACCACCGTCTTCGCGGAAAGCAAGAAACTGCCCAAAGATCCCAATCATCCCCTGTTCAAGTTGTTCCCGGAGTTTGTGGAACAATTACAGTCACTTTAACTTGAGCGGGAGCTGATTATATTAAATAAAGGAGCTTTTCTATGGCAATGACTGGCCTTGAACGAGTGATGCGCACCTTCAAACGGGAGCCCGTGGATACGATGCCCTTTTTTACCGGCATGGGTATGGTACTCCTTCCCGCCATCAAGAAACTGGGATACAAGTTTCCCCAGATACACAGCGATGCAGAAAAGATCGCCCAGTCGGGCGTCCTGTCCGCCAAGATGTACAACCTGGATTCGGTGGTGGTGCCCTATGACATGACCTGGGAATCCGAGGCCCTGGGGAACAAGATCAGCCTCTACGAGGACTCGGAGGACATCCTGTATCCCACCATTCCCACCAAGAACTGGGAAGACCTTGACCAGGTGAACATCACCAAAGAAGACATTGAAACGATTATGACCAAGGGCCGCATGCCCCTGATACCCCAGGCCATCAAGCGGGTTAAGGAACTGGCCCCTGACAAGGCTGTGGGCGCCTGGCAGCTTGGTCCGTTCACCATGTGCGGCCAGACCATCGAGTTGGACAAGGTGTTGAAGGGCGTCTTCAAGCACAAGCAAAAGGTCGGCGAGATCCTGGATAAGTTTACCGACATGATCATCGAGATCGGCAAGGCCCTCCAGGCAGCCGGGGCTGACTTCATCACCCTGCGGGAAATGGGGGCGGGGGCGGATCTGTTGAGCCCGCGCACCTTTAAAGAGATGATCCAGCCGCGCTTGACCCGCATCCTGGCGGCCTGGAAGTCCCCTAAGGTTTTGCACATTTGCGGGGCCTCGAATCCCATCCTCAGGATGATGCATGAGTGCGGCGGGGACGCCCTCAGCGTGGATATCAAGAACAATCTGCTGGAATCCCGGAAAGAGATGGGGAATGATGTCCTCATCTTTGGCAATTACGACGTCTTTAAACTGCCCTGCAAAGAGGAAACTACGGTGGAGGATGCCATTCAGGGCATGAAGACCAACATCGACGGGCTAGTGGACGCAGTGTGGCCGGGTTGCGATTTGTGGCCGGACATCAAAGAAGAGAATTTTATTGCGATGGAAAAAACTGTTCGCGAATATGGCAAAAAACCCAGTCCTGCATTGGGAAGAGTGAGTTAATAAAAGGAGAGGCAAATGAAGAGCAAAGAAGCATTGAAAGAGGAACTCAAGGAAGCAGTAATCAGCTATGATGAAGATGGCGCCAAAAATCTTTCGCAAGAATATGCGGACGCCGGCTATCCTCCTCTGGAAGGCATTATGGACGGACTTGCTGCCGGGATGCAGGTAGTAGGCGAACTCTACGAGAAAAATGAATACTTTGTCCCGGAAGTGCTCATGTGCGCTGATGCTCTGTACGCCGGTCTGGCCGTTCTGAGACCGTTGGTGCCCAAATCGGCAGACACGGCCAAGTCACAGGTAGTTATCGGCAGCATCCAGGGCGACGTGCACGACATCGGCAAAAACCTGGTGAAGATGATGTTCGATGTGGCCGGCTGGGAGGTTTACGATCTGGGCCGCGACGTACCCTTGGAGAATTTCGTCAAGGAACAGTTGCGCACCGACTCCGAAGTGGTCGCCATGTCGGCCATGATGACCACCACCATGCTGGGCATGAAAAAAGTCATCCAGATGATCAAGGAAAAAAACCCCAACGTCATGATCATGTTGGGCGGGGCGCCGGTGACCAAAGACGTGGCCAAGCTCTTTGGCGCCGATGGTTACGCCGAGTCCGCCGGAAATGCGGTGGCGGAAGGTATCAAAATGATTGGGCGGCTCAGAGAATTCGAAGCAGCCAAGAAGGCCAAGAGCTAACGCGGCTCGGCAGATCGGCAGGGGGGAAAGGGAGCGTTTCTCAGGGAACCGTTGTCTTCGGCGGGGCTTGCTTGAGACACCGGCCCCGGGCGAACGCTCCCTGGTCTCCTCCCCTTCCCCTTCAGACGTCTTAGGGACAGGGTAAAGCACAGCCGAATTTTTCGTAGTATAATGAACATTGGCTTTGGCAAGTTCCTGTTGACACCCCGTGGCACCCCCCTGTAGGCGTCTGAACGTAGCGGCATTTTCAGTCCTGAAGGCCTAAAGTCCTTATTCGGAAGCACTTGGCGCCAGCTAAGCAGGGACTGCGAGAGAGAGGTGCGTCCTCGCCTCGGCCGCAGGAATTAAAGCGGTTCGACTTTCAGATTATCAAGAGTTTATTTAAGGAGATACAGCATGTCAGATGAAAAAGTTATGGTGATTTTTCAACCATCCGGGCGGCGGGGTGAAGTTCCCAAAGGGGTCACCTTGATCGAAGCCTCCAGATTGCTGGGGGTGGACATCGAAGCCCTGTGCGGTGAGAAAAAAGTGTGCGGTAAATGTGTGGTGCGCATCGAGGAAGGCCACTTCGAAAAATACAACGTCCAATCGAGCATGTCCCATGTCTCCCCGTGGCAGGAAGATGAAGAACGGCAGTTCATTAATGCCGAACGTCAGGCGAAGGGCTTTCGCCTGGGTTGTGTGACTAAGGTGGAAGGGGACGTGCTGGTGTTCGTGCCGGAAGAGTCCAGAGCCGGCAAACAGGTGGTCAGTAAGGCCGCCCGGGACATTCATATCGAACATGACCCGGCAGTAAAAACCTACTTTGTGGAAGTAGACAAGCCCACCTTTGAGGACCCCCTCGGCGATTTCGAGCGGATCTGCAAGGGACTCGAGAGGGAATACGGGATCAAGGATCTGACCATCGACATCTTTACCTTGCGGAGACTTCCGGATGCCCTGCGCGAGGGTAACTGGACCGTCACCGTCAGTGTCTGGATGGATAAAGAGATCATCCGGGTTTTGCCCGGCAAGAAGGAAAATCATTACGGTTTGGCCATCGATGTGGGCACCACCACCGTGGCCGGCTACTTTTGCAACCTGTCCACCATGGAAGTTTTGGACACCGTGTCCCTCATGAACCCGCAATGCAAATATGGCGAAGACGTGATGGCCCGGATCACCTTCCATATGACTACGGAAAATGGCCTTACGCGCATGAGCGATGATATTATCGAGGGGCTTAACTGGCTCATCGATCAGGCCATTCAAAACACCTATCCCCCGAAGAAAAAGGTGAAACAACCCAAGGGATACGAAGGTCCCGTTGAATATGAAGAGGTGCCGGAAGAAGGGAAAACCTACCTGCGTCTCAGCCGGGAAGATATCGAGGATATCACCCTGGGCGGCAACACCGCCATGCACCATATCCTCTTGCAGCTGAACCCCGAATATGTGGGCTTAGCGCCGTTTCCCCCCGCCATTCATCATAGCATGGACATCAGGACCCGGGACCTGGGCATCCACATCAATCCGTCTTCCTACATTTTCATTCTGCCCAATGAAGCGGGTTTCGTGGGCGCTGATAATGTCGGGGTGCTCATCGCCGAAGAACCTTACAAACATTACGAAAACCAGCTCATCATCGATATCGGCACCAATGGCGAACTGGTGCTGGGCAATATGCACAAATTGATCTCCTCTTCGTGTGCCACCGGCCCGGCCCTGGAAGGGGCCCAGTTGTCTTATGGCATGCGTGCTGCACCCGGTGCCATCGAGCGCATTAAAATCGATCCCGATACCCATGAAGTGGACTATAAGGTGATCGGCCGGGATGCCTGGCGGAAGTTCTCTGAACCCAAGGAGATGAAGGCCAAAGGTATCTGCGGCTCGGGCATCCTGGATGTGCTGGCCGAACTGTACGCCTCCGGGGTCATCACTAAAAGCGGGGTGTTTAGCAAAGAACTCAAGACCAACCGCTTCCGCAAAAACGCCGATACCAAGCAGCCGGAATTCGTCTTGGCCTGGGCCGAGGAAACCAGCATTGATAAGGACGTGGTGATCACCCAGAAGGATATCCGGCAGATCCAGCTGGCCAAAGGGGCCCTCTATGCCGGCTGCAAACTGATGATGCGGCGCATGGGCCTTGAAAAAGTTGACGTTGTGAAGATTGCCGGGGCCTTTGGCACCCACGTGGATCGTACCAAGGCGCTGATCATGGGCCTGTTCCCTGACTGCGAAATCGACAAAATTCAGGGGGTGGGCAATGCCGCCGGCGATGGCTGCCGGGCTGCCTTACTCAACCGTCGGAAACGCATTGAGGCCAACTGGTGTTCCCGCAACGTGGAATATATCGAACTGACGGTGGAAAAGGACTTCCAGCAACAATTCATGGAAGCCATGCAGCTGCCGCACATGACCGATCCCTTCCCCCATCTTGAGGGTATTGTCCGGGACGATATCCTGCATCAAGGTGCGGGCGCCAAAACAGTCAGCGCTGAGCGCTTGAGATCCTGAAACTGATTTAAATTGAGGTCGGGGCCAGTGCGCCCCGACCAATAACTAGGCGTGTTGGAGTACTGAAACCCCTTACAACGGCGAAGGACCATCAAATTGCGACACTAATCTTATGGGTTTTAACCCCTTCTACAGATGGTTTTCTTCGCCCTTGTGAGAGGTTATCAGGAGGAAATAAATTAAGAATAATAAAACCACTGTGTAGTTGCCAGGCATCGTAGCCAAAATATTTCTTTGAACAAGAACCAGGCTTAAAGGACAGATAATTGGGAGGTATGACATATGGGACACAAGAAAAATAAAGTTGTGCCTTTCAATGGTAATGCCCTGGTGCCTTTTCCTTTACTACAACGCCTCAGAGAGGCAGGCAAGGGTTATGGACTGGACAGCATCAAGCCCTTCCCCAGCGAGGATATCATTGTCGCAGATTGGGTCAATTTAAAATGCCGGTATGGCTGCAGCAAATACAATCACAGCTGGTGCTGCCCGCCGGCCACGCCCGACCCCGACAAGGTCCGTCAGATCCTTTCTGAGTATTCTCAGGCCCTTTTGCTTGAGGGGTCCCAACATCTCCCCGAATTTCATCGGGATAATAACCGAAAACGGGCAGAACTGGTGCGGTGCTGGAAGGGCACTGTGAGCCTGGAACGCCTATTGTTCTTGGAAGGTTATCACAAGGCTTTCAGCTTAGTGGGCGAAAGCTGTAGTTTGTGCAAAAAATGCGTTTACCCCAAAGATTGCCGATTCCCCCAGGAGAAGAGACCTTCAGTGGAGTCTTTTTCCATCGACATGGTGGGAACTCTCCAACGTTTAGGGATTACTCCCTATGTCGCCACTGAAGTAAGTGAGACCTTCACCTTCTATGCCATTATCCTCCTCACCTAAAGTTTTGGGATTGTCGAGCCATTGAGCTCATCCGCATGAAGCCTGAGGGCGCGGCGCTGTGACCCTGCTGCTCCGACGGGAAAGCTGGACCAGTCTTCTTCTCCGAAATTACCGGGCCTGCATCAGCTACAACTCAGAAAATCTGCCCTGGCTTGCATTCTATCTACGTATGGTTATTATCTTATTAAGTTTTCCTCCCAGCTGGATCGCACTGGGGGACAAAAAAATAATGGTGCATAGTCGGGCCATAATTTTTGGGCCAGGCTAGCATCGAAAGGGACTTTAATGGAACAGGAGGGTTTAGCCCCTGGAATTCTCCAGATTTATACCGGGGAAGGCAAAGGCAAGACCACCAGTGCCCTGGGTCTGGCCCTGTTGGCCGTCGGCAAAGGCCTAAAAGTTTATATGGTGCAATTTTTGAAGGGAAGAGAAACCGGGGAAAGTCGGGCCGCGGTCCGGTTATCCCCGGATTTGACGTTGCGTTTTTTTGGGCGGATTGGCTTTGTGAGGCTCCCCACTCCTACCGCCGAAGACTTGGCCTTAGTCCGAGAGGGGTGGAACCTGGCTCGCCAGGTAATCGAGGCCGGGGAACACGATATCGTCATCCTGGATGAAATTAATCGGGTCTTAGCACATGGTTTTCTGCCTCTTAACGAAGTCCTGGAAGTTTTGAGCCAACGGCCGCCCCGGGTGGGAGTAGTCCTTACCGGCCGTCAGGCTCCTCCGGAATTGGTGGCCATAGCCGATCAGGTTACCGAGGTGCGTCTTATCAAGCACTATTACCAGGCTGGGGTAAAGGCTCGGCGAGGCATTGAATGGTAACTTGCTTCTTTTTCAAATGAATGGCCCGGTAAAGCACACTTGAACGCTGCTTTATGAGGTTTTCTGCTAGCGTTTTCACCATGGCACAGCCGGATTGACTTGGCAGGCGAGAGCCACAGTCTTACATCCCACTAGCAAGCTTGGGCAAGATTCCCCACTAGTTAATCGCTTTATCCTCCACGACTTTCCGGACCAGCGCTGCAGGCCAAGCATCATCTGCCGGCTGCCCTTTTCGGGGGAGAATACGCCTTTTTTCAAACCCTTGGGTTGTTAAATTTCCCGTTTGAAGAAATACCCCAACTTTGGTACAATAGCTTGGGGTAATGGGCGTAGATTACACTAGCTTATCCCCCCGAGGCCTTAATGTCGGCTTTAATGAAATATTCGAATATGTTAAGAAATCAAATCAATCTGAAGTAGATATTGTCGCCCTTAAATCATCAGTCTTGGCGAATCCAGGCCAACCCCTTGCTGTCAAGACTCACCTTGAGATCGAGATTCGGCCCAGGCTTGAAACTTTCGGTTTATAATATAAAAGCTGTAGTTTTAGAAACGTTTCCCCTCATAACCTGCAGATTTACTAAACGTTGATCAAAATGGCGGACTGAACAATGACTTGTTTGATAATAAAAACTAAGGAAAGCAATGAGCTTCTATCGATATTTGCCCCCCTTATTTCAGAAGACATGGTCTGTTTGGTCAAAGACATTACCCAATCACCATTTAATGAAGAAAGTCTTCTGAACATTCTTGACAGTTTGCCATATGGACTTTTCACCACAGATGAGGAAGGCAAGATTACTTATTTCAATGCAGCCGCGGGGCTAATCACAGGCACCACCATATCCGAGGCAATTGGAAAATATTGTAAGGATATTTTCAAAAGTGAGATATGTGAAAAAGACTGCATGCATAAGAAGATGTGCGCTGCACAAGATGATATCACTATTCGGGAATTTGATATAAAAAGATCAGACGGAAAAGTATTTCCTATTATCTGCACAATTTCCCCAATATCGTCAAAAATTGGGGAGTCGAAAAGGATGTACGTTTTTAAGGATATTGCCGACCGCAAGCGCCTCGAAGGTGACATTAAATTCTTTGAAAACAGATATCGGTCTATCTTTGAGGGATCTAGAGATATGATCTTTGTCACTTGCAAAGCTGGTTCAATCACCGATGCCAACAAGGCTTGTCTGGATTTATTGGGGTATGACGAAAAGGAAGAATTGTTGTCTTTGGAGGCTGTGGAGGCAATATTTAACAATGGCATGCATTGGAGGGTGTTTCGGGATCAGATTGAACGCCACGGCTTTATCAAGGACTTTGAGGCCTGCTTCAGGAAAAAGGATGGCACCGTCATCCACTGCCTCATGAGCGGTAATGCCGTAAGAGGAGTTAGTGGTGAAATCGCCGGTTACGAGGCCATTGCTAAAGACGTCACTGCGAGAATGTCAGGTTTGCAGCGCTTAAGGCAGCAGCATCGTAAATTATCTTTATTGCATTCCATCGCCGTAACCATGAATGCTACCCAAAACCTCCGTAATATTCTTTCGGTCGCCCTGCACAAATTACTGGAGGCACTGGGACTTAGCTCAGGGGGCATCTTCTTAATCGACTACGGAGAACCCTGCTTCTTGCTGGAGGCGGAGAAAGGCCTCCTGACCAGTTTGGAGAGCGATACTTGCCATCCCGTATTTCATGATTTTGCTCTCAGGAGGTCTTTACTTAAGGGGCACTTTCCTCTTGAACCGCAAGGAACCTTTCCTCCCTTCAAAGTTACTCTGAAAAGCCCCAAAAGTCCTAACTATTTGAACCTTACCTGTTATTTGATAACGAGAAAAGAAAAGGCTTCAGGGTTCATTGCTCTGGAAGTCCCACAGGGCAAGCATATCGCTGATGAAGATCACCGCCTCATTGGTTCCTTGGGCAATTTCTTAGGGAGTGCTATCGAAAACTCTCGCCTGCTCCAAGCCTTACGGCAGCATCGCGGCGAACTCAAGAGTCTTACCGCCAGGCTATTTTATTCCCAGGAAGAGGAAAGGAAGCGGATCGCGCGGGAGTTGCATGATGAAGCCGGACAAGCCTTAGCGGGAATCAATTTTACCCTTGAGACCATATTCAAAACTCTGACCCCGGACCAAGATAACCTGAGCGAGCAGATCCTTGACGTCAAGAAACAGATGAATCGAACCTATCAGGAAATCCGGAGAATTTCGCACCGGTTGCATCCCGCCTTATTAACCGATCTAGGCTTGGAACCCGCTTTAGAGTCTTATTTAGCGGACTCCTCAAAATATAGTCAACTCGATATAGACTTTAAAATGGCGGGGTTCGAAAAGAGATTGGATCCCGAGATCGAGACCATTCTTTACCGCATCGCCCAAGAGGCAGTCACTAACGCCATTAAGCACTCGGGGGCTGAGATTTTCAAGCTCTTTATTATCAAAAGTTACCCGCATATTATCCTCTTGGCTGAGGATGATGGTATCGGATTCGATCCGGGCAAGCTTGACAAACGCCGGCAGGCCCTTGGTTTGCTTTCTATGAGAGAGCGGGTCGCCTCAGTGGGGGGGAGTTTCTCGATACGCTCCAAGAAAGGCGAAGGAACTAGGATCCGCATTGAGATACCGGTTAAGGAGCTTCCAGATGAGTGATAATTGCATTACTATTCTTTTAGCAGATGACCATACAGTGGTGAGGCAGGGGATGGTTAAGCTTTTGGAAGGAGAGAAAAATCTTAAAGTTATAGGGGAAGCCAGGGACGGTCGAGATGCGGTGAGCAAAGTAGAGCAACTTAGGCCCGATGTAGTGTTGATGGACATTTCCATGCCGCTATTAAATGGTATTGAGGCGACGCGACAAATCAAAAAAATCCGGCAGCAAACCAGAGTCATTATTCTGTCCATGCACTCCCACGATCGATTTGTCGGTGAGCTTCTAACTCTCGGCGCTTCGGGGTACCTGGTCAAAGATTCAACTGGAGCCGATATTATCATGGCTATCAATGCGGCAATGAAAGGAGATACCTATTTAAGTCCAACTATATCGCGCATGGTTATTGAAAACTATGTTTCTTTAAAGAAGGTTAAATCTACCAGAGAGGAGCTCTATTCCAAACTCTCCAATCGCGAGCGTGAAGTGTTTCAAATGATCGCTGAAGGCAGATCGACGAAAGAGATTTCACAAATCCTTTTTGTGAGCATAAGTACCGTAAAGACCCATCGGTCCCATATAATGGATAAATTGCAACTGGGCAATCTGTCTCAACTAATTCAGTTCGCCATAGAACTTGGGATTGTTGAAGTCGCCAGAACTGATATGGAAGGTGCGCTCGAATATTAGCAGGCTCTTAAAACTCGATCATCTGCCGATGTCAGGCTGACTCAAGCAAGGGTTTAGTTGCGGGCAACAATTTATTCCTTCCTAAAAGGCTTGACAATGAGGCGCTTTTTAGATAATTTATGTTTATAAATGGTTGGTAGGGTATCCGGCTGCTGGCCCTATGGGCTATAAAAGGGAAACCGGTGAAATTCCGGTACGGACCCGCCGCTGTGATCGGGGACGAACACCGCAAGAAGCCACTTTCCGTTAGCAAGCGGATGGGAAGGCGCGGTGGGTAGGACGATCCGAGAGTCAGAAGACCTAGCAGCCGGAGAGTACTGGGGAGATGGTAAATCCGCAGGCGTATGTGGCCTGGGGATTTTTTTTTGCCCGGGCCCGATTCCTATAATCCTGAGTATTGTGACGTTAGATACTCAGAAAAATCTGGAGGTAAAAACCATGGCTACTCAGGTGGAATTGGCAACCCAAGGGATTTTGACCGAGGTGATGCAAGAGATCGCGGCCCAGGAGGGGCTGGAACCGGAACTGATACGCCAGCGCGTCGCTGAAGGCCAGATTGTCGCCCCCCTCAATGCCAACCGGCCCGCCCGGATTGTGGGCATGGGCATGGGACTCCGTACCAAAATCAATGCCAGCATCGGCACCTCCACGGACATCGTGGATATTGACGCCGAAGTGCGCAAAGCTCAGGCCGCGGAAAAGGCCGGCGCCGACACCCTCATGGAGCTCTCGGTAGGCGGCGACCTGGACCTCATTCGCCGGGAGGTCCTGGCGGCGGTAAAACTGCCGGTAGGAAATGTGCCCCTTTACCAGGCTTTTTGTGAAGCCAGCCGACGTTATGGTAATCCCAATAAGCTTGACGAAGAGATGCTTTTCGATCTGATTGAGCAACAATGCGCCGACGGGATGTCTTTTATGGCCATTCATTGCGGCATCAACCTCTATACCATCGAGCGCCTGGAACGCCAGGGGTACCGCTATGGCGGGCTGGTGAGCAAAGGGGGCACCTCCCTGGTGGGCTGGATGAAGACCAATAACCGGGAAAACCCCCTTTATGAGAAGTTTGACCGGGTGGTGGAGATTCTTAAAAAATACGACGTCGTGCTCTCCTTGGGCAATGGGCTGAGATCAGGAGCCATCTGGGATTCCTTCGACCGGGCCATGGTGCAGGAGCTGGTCATCAACTGCGAACTGGCTGAGATCGGCCGTAAAATGGGCTGCCAGATGATGGTGGAAGGTCCGGGGCACGTCCCCATTGATGAGATTGAAGCCAATATTGTTCTGCAGAAACGTATGAGCAATAATGCCCCTTATTATATGTTGGGGCCCATCCCCACGGATATCATGGCCGGCTACGACCACATTGCCGCGGCCATCGGCGCGACCTACAGCGCCCGCCACGGCGCCGATCTGATTTGCTATATCACCCCCGCCGAGCATCTGGCTTTGCCTAATGAACAAGATGTCATCGAAGGCGTGCGGGTGGCACGCATGGCGGCCTATATCGGTGATATGGCCAAATATCCCGAGCGCAAGCGGCTCCGGGATTTGGCCATGAGTAAGGCTCGTCGGGCCAACGATTGGGAGGGCCAGCTGGCTCACGGCTTCTTTCCTGAAACCGCCAAGGCCATCCGTTCCAGCCGTTCCCCGGCAGACCCAAATGTCTGTACCATGTGCGGGGAATTTTGCGCCAATAAAGGTTCTTACGACCTGTTTGGGCATCTCCTGCAAGGGACCAAGAAATTGTAGCCATCGCCAACTAGTATTGCGTCTCAGATCTAGCTGTCAAAATTATTGCAGGGGTGCACCTGTGTGTGCGCCCTGAAACCGGGGCGGACGCCTGAGTCCGCCCCCTATTCACCATGCCAATAATTTTGCAGGGACATCCGGGAAACCAGCATGAGCCGGCGGGCCAGCGGACGTTGCCTCCGGGTACCGGGCGCCGCCAGTTGCCGGCATCTGAATGGACATGAAACTACCACACCAGCAGGCAGATATTGCTTCGGAAGGCTTCCAGCGTCTGGAAGACCTGGCCACGTCCTCCTGGTATGCCGAGGTTCTGTTTGCCGCTCTGGACCTGAACATCTTCGGCCTCCTGGGAGATTGCCCGGTCTCGGTGGCTGAACTCGTGGAGCAATCTGGCTACGAGGCCGACGCCTTAAGCCGGTTTCTGGCCGCGCTCATGGCCTTGGGCCTCATCACTGAGCACCAGGGCAGGTTTGCCAACGGTCCCCTGGCGGCCCGTTACCTGATACCGGGCAAGAGCGACTATTGGGGGGATTTTCTCCTCTATCGGCGCTACCTGGCCTCCCACTGGCCCAGGCTGACCGTCAGAATCCGCCAGGGCGTCAGTGCCAATGATCGGCCCACGGCCGAACCTCCGGAGGCCTACCGGGAACGGACCCTGGCCTACGTCAGGACCATGGACCTGCAGGCCCGGCTCAAGGCTGCCGAGGCCTTGGAATATTTGGGCAAGTGTCTGCCCAGGCCCAGACGGATCCTCGACCTGGGGGGCGGCGCGGGGGCCTGGTGCCGCGCCTTTCGCCGGCAATGGCCCCAGGTGCAAACGGTGCTCTTGGACCTCCCTGAGACTCTGGCCGCGGCGCGGCGACTCTATCCCGACCCCTCTGACTGGGAAGGCATCGAGGTGTTGGCAGGAAGTGGCTTGACCTCGTGTTTCCGGGGGAAAGCCTTTGACCTGATCCTCTTGTCCAACGTCCTCCATGCTTACGGAGAGGCCGAGGCGAGAGAGATTCTGGCCCAGTGCGTCGATTGTCTGGAACCGGGCGGGGTGGTCTTGATTCATGATTACCTGGCCGATCTTCAGGGCTCCAATCCGGCCAAGGGAAGCCTCTATGACCTCCACATGCTGGTCAACACTTACAATGGCCGGATTTATCACCTGGGGGAACTGGAGGCGATGCTTGACGGCCGCGGGGCTAAAAAATCTGCGATTCTTTCATCTGGCCAGCGACACTTCCATTCTGTTGGCTGGGCCCGAAGAATCCATGGGGTCCGGGGTCATTACCCAGGCCGAGATTTTGGCGGCGCGGGCCAGGGAGTTGGGGTTTCCTGTCGCCCGGATTATCGAGACTTCAGAGGTGGTGGTGGAGCCCTGGGTGCGCCTCAAGTGCCGGTTCGGCTGTTCTCTCTACGACCAATCCCTAGGCTGCCCCCCCTTCTCCCCAGACGAAGATAAGATGCGGGCTATCCTCTCCCGCTACAAACTGGCGCTGCTGGTACAGGGCACCCCGCCGTCGACTCATTTTCACGAGCAGCTGCTGGCCCTGGAGCGGTCTTTCTTTCTGGCGGGATACTCTGAAGCCCTGGCCTTTGGGGCCGGTCCCTGTCCGGTTTGCCCCTCCTGCCCGGCGGACGGCCGCTGCCGTTTCCCGGAAAAGGCGCAGGCCATCCCTGGAGGCCTGCGGCGTGGACGTTTATGAGACGGCTCGCCGCGCCGGCCTCGCCCTCGATCCGGTCACCCATCCTCAGGGCTATGTCAAGTATGTGGGGCTGGTCTTGTTTGATAAGGAAGGAACCCATGCGGATTCTGCTGATTCAGGCCGTTTCAACCCCTGATGGGGGGGAGACGGTATTCCCCCTGGGCCTGGCCCGCCTGGCGGCGGTCATCCGTGGCCGGCACGAGGTCCGGGGTATGGACCTGAATCTCGATCCTTTCCCCTGGCCCCGCCTGGTCTGTCTCCTGGAGACTTTCCAGCCTCAGGTGGTGGGCATCTCTTTTCGCAACCTGGACCCCTTGGCCGGGAATCTCCTCTCCTTCGTGCCCCAACTTAAGACCCTGGCAGGCCTGGTCAAGAGATACGCTCCTGCCGCCACCACGGTGCTGGGTGGCTCGGCCTTTACCCTTTTTGCCAGGCGTTTGCTGGAGGAAGTGCCTGAGATTGATGTGGGTCTGGCCGGTGAGGCCGAAGAGATTTTTCCTGTGCTCCTGGACAACCTGGCCACGCCCTGGACGGTTCCCGGAGTTTTGTGGAGGACGGGGGAAGATACGGTGGCCGGCACCCCGGGAATCGCCCATTGCCTGGACCTGGATTCCTTGCCTTTTCCGGACTGGGAAATATTTGATCCCCGGCTTTATCAGGAGCAAAACCGCTACGTGGCCTCCATGGGAGTGGAAACCAAGCGCGGCTGCCCCAACAGCTGCCGCTACTGCCTTTATCCGGTGCTCCAGGGGCACGGTGTGCGTCTGCGGAATCCAGCCCGGGTCGTGGATGAATTGGAGATGCTGCACCGGAACTACGGCATACGCGCCTTCCATTTTACCGATGCGGTGGTAAATCAACCGGCCGGGCATCTCAGGGCCATCTGCCAGGAAATTTTGCGGCGCCGCTTGGAGATTGGCTGGACGGGATTTTTTCGCGAAGATGCCCTCACGGAACAGGACGTGGCCCTCTACCAGAAGTCAGGGCTGCTTACCTGGTACTTCTCCGGCGATGGGGCTTCGGACTACTCCCTGGAACTCCTGGGCAAGGATTTGACCCGGGACCAGATTTTGCAGGCGGCGCAACTCGCTGCGGCCAGCGGCATTCTTACCGTCTATCATTTCCTGGTCAACCTGCCGGGGGAGACCCGGGATTCCGTCGATCAGACCCGGGCTCTCCTGGACCGTCTGTTTGACCTGCATACTGCCAAAGGGAACCTGGGAGCCGTGGTCATCAGTAATCTAAGGCTTTATCCCGGCACACCCCTGACCACAGAGATCCTCAAGAATCAGCTCATCGATCCCGAGCAGGATCTCCTTTATCCCACTTATTTCAATCCGCCACCCTGGGATAATCTGCGCCATGAGCTGACGGCATTTTGCCTGAGCCGGGGCGTGGCGAGTTACCTTGAGAAAACGAGGCCGTGCGCCGAAGACAGGAACACCCATGCGCGTCATCTTGCTTGAGCATCCCCGTGAACCATCCCCGGTTCACTTCAACGACATCGCCAATACGCCCCTGTGGGCGTGCCTCATGACCGGATACGCCGGGTCGGCCTTGCTCCAGGCGGGCTTTGAGGTAGACCTCGTCGATGCCGCCATCCTGGACTTTTTCTGATACGGTGCAATATCTCCTTGATCATCCCGGGGATTTACTGGCGATTCACGGGGTTTATTTCTGGGAAAAGACCGACAAGCTGTTCCAGATGCTGGCTGATTTGCGCCAACGCCGTTACCGGACGCCCATTTGCCTCTATGGTTTCTTTCCCACCCTGATGTGGCGCGATATTCTTGACCAGGTTCCGGCAGTGGACTACGTGATCGTTGGCGAACCCGAAGATACCGCGGTGTGCCTGACCCGAACCCTTAAGACCGGGAGCGGGGTCCAGGTGGCTGGTCTGGCCGTAAGAGAGCAGGGAAAAGCCACCTTGTCCGGCACCCGGCCTAGCATCGACCCGCTGGATCAGCTTCCCTTTCCCTTGAGACCTGCCCTGGCAGCTGAAGAAACCATCTGTATCCTGGCGAGCCGAGGGTGTTACAACCAATGCTCGTTCTGCCTCATTCCCACTTTGGACGGAGGCCGGAGTGCCTGGCGGGGACGCACCCCGGAGAACATCGCCCTTGAGATCTCCCAGCTCATGGCGCGGGGTAAGAAGGACTTTTACTTTGTCGATCCGAATTTTATCGGGCCGGGCAAAGCAGGTAGAGAAAGGGCGGTGCAGTTGGGGAACACCCTGAAGGGGCTTGGCATCACCTTCGGCATGGAGACCCGGGCCAACGATCTCACCCGCGTCATGGTGGAGGCCCTGGTGGACGCCGGCCTCACCTCCTTGCTTATCGGCCTGGAAAGCGGCAGCCCACAGATCTTGCAGCGGCTGGGTAAGCATACCAGTATCACTCAGAATGAAGAGGCCATCGCCATCGTCCGGGAAGCGGGACTTGAGCCGGAAATCGGCTTTATCATGTTTGATGCCGCCAGCACCCTGGACGACCTGGCCCAGAACCTGGAATTTCTCAGACGCAATGGGCTTCTCGATCAATTGGGCCGTACTGCCAACCTGCTTTATCATGATCACATCGCCTTTAAAGGCACCGCCGGCTATGAGAAGTCTTTGGCCCAGGGGCGGTTGGCGTCCCAGGGCCTGTTCGGCTTCGAAGGGCGGCTGCTCTATGAGGATGACCGGGTAGGATGGCTCGCCGGACTCATGAAGTCCCTCTGCCAGTTCCTGCTGAGGGAGATGGGCGACCCCCTGTCTCCCATTTTTTGGAAGCTGGAGGCGGCGGGAGCAGAACCCTATCAGACCGTGAACGATCAGCTGGTAGAGATCTTTATTAGGCTCCTCCGCACGGCGGAGACCCTCACCTATCAGCCCGAAGCGGCCTGGACGGAGAGGCTCCTGGAAAAAACCGTGGACGAATTGCAAGGCACGATTTCCCGAGGGCCAAAACAGGGGCGAAAAGAATATGGCGACGCCAAAAGGCCCTGCTGAGGATGCCCTCGCTTCAGGGGCTGCCGGGAAATCCCTGCCCTGTCTGAAGGACAAGTTTGCTTTCCAACTGGCGACAACTTCCTACATCCTGCCCTCGGCGCTGCTCCCGAACATTCAATTTTTGGGCCGGTATGTCGACGAAGTGGAACTGGTGCTTTTCGAGAGCGGCAACCAAAGCAATCTTCCCACCCCGCAGGAGGTGCGGGAGATGGCTCGACTTGCTGCGGACTTTGACCTTACTTACAACGTCCACCTGCCTGGGGATCTTTTTTTTGGCGACCCCGACCCAACTTTGCGCCGGGAATTCTGCGCCACAGCCGTCCGCTTTTATGAGCGCACCCTCCCTCTTGATCCCACCTCGTACATTTTGCACTTGGACAGCCGGAGGGCCGACGGCACGATAGAAGAAGACCAAGGGAGTTGGCAGGGCCGGGTGAGCGAATCACTGGAGGCCATGCGACTCCACGGGATTGACCTTACCCGGCTGGTGGTCGAAAATCTGGAATATCCCCTGGAACGGCTCAGTTCTCTGGCGGCAGCATTTGACCTGGGGTTTTGCCTCGATATCGGTCATCTGCTCTTTTACCGGCATGATGTGGGGCAACACCTACAAGCATTTCTCCCCAAAAGCGCCATGGTCCACCTTCATGGGGTCCACGATGGGCAAGATCACCGGGGGGTAAATCATATCCCCTCCCCCACCTGGGACACCATTTGCCGGGGATTGACAGAGTACCGCGGGGTTGTTTCTCTGGAGGTCTTTTCCCTGGAGGATCTCATCCCCTCCCTGGAGAGAATAGCGGAAATAGTTAAAGGAGCTTAGAGCACATGAATCTTGAAGAGATCATCGCTCAGATTCATCCCATCGATCCGGCCTGGGTGGAGAAGGCCCGTCAATATTCGGCGCAACTGGCCATTCCGCCCCGGGCCCTGGGACGGTTGCACGATATGGCGGAACGCCTCTGCGGCATTTTCAGGACCCTGGAACCCATGGTCTCCCCCAAGACTTTCCTGGTGATGGCTGGGGATCACGGGGTGGTGGCCGATGGGGTAAGCGCCTTCCCCCAGGAAGTGACCGGCGAGATGGTAAAAAATTTTCTCCGCAGCGGGGCCGCCATCAATGCGTTAGCACGCTCGGTGGGCGCTGAAGTTATAGTGGTGGATATGGGCATCATCGCTGATGTGGACCTGTCTGGCGATGCGGCGGCTCATCAATTCCGGAGCTGTAAGGTGGACCGGGGGACGGCTAATATTGCCCATGGACCCGCCATGAGCCGGCAGCAAGCCGAGCAGGCAGTCCTGCAGGGATTTCACCTGGCCGCGGAACTGTTTGCCGCCGGTACCCGGCTTCTGGGGACAGGTGACATGGGCATCGGCAACACCACGCCCTCCGCCGCCATCGGCGTCGCCCTGACCGGGGTGTCGGTGGACCAGATGGTGGGCCGGGGAACCGGCATCGGCGACGAGGCCCTGGCGAAAAAACGGCAGATCGTGCAACAGGCTCTCGCCGTTAACCAACCCGATCCGGGAGACGGCCTGGAGGTGCTGGCGAAGGTGGGAGGCTTCGAAATCGGCGGCATCGCTGGCTGTATTCTCGCCGGCGCCTATTACCGGCGTCCCGTCGTGATCGACGGGTTCATCTCCACCGCGGGGGCGCTGGTGGCCCAGGCTCTGTGTCCCAGGGTGGTTGATTACCTCTTTGCCGGCCATTGCTCGGAAGAGGCCGGACACCGAAAGATGCTGGCACACCTGGGACTTGAACCCATCCTCGATCTCGGCCTGCGTCTCGGCGAGGGAACGGGAGCAGCCCTGGCCATGGGAATTATCGAGGGGGCGGCCCGAGTTTTCCGGGAAGTGCTCACTTTCGAGGCAGCCGGGGTTTCTAAAAATGTAGCCTGATGAATCAAGGGTCGGCATTACCGGAGTACATGGACCATATGTAATGATCGAAACCGCAAAAAAACCGTTTCAAGAAGTTTTACAAGCCCTGGATGGTTTTGACCGAATCGGTATCGTGGGGTGCGACAGCTGCGCCAAGGTCTGCCATACGGGTGGCACTGATGAAGTGGCTTGTATGGCTGAACAACTTAGAGAACAGGGCAAACAAATCATTTTTCTGGCTACACCAGAACGTCCCTGCCAGCTCTCGTTGACCAAGGCGGTCCTCGAGCCTTTAGTGGAACAGATTAAGAACTGCGAGGTTCTCTTAGTGCTGGGATGTGGCGCCGCTATCCAGATTAGTCTACCATGTCACCGAGATCCTGGGCCTCGCGGTCCCACTCAAATCTGGCCTCAAAACCATAGGCTACGTTGAAACATCCAGTCATAGTGACGCGAGTCCACCACCAGATCAGGAAGACGGGGATCCAAATGATCTTAAAGAGGGGGCGATATAATCAAAACTTACTTATTGAAGAAGTGTGCTATGTCTGAAATGACGTTAGATATGTAACAACTTTGCTTAACACTATCACCCTACCGCTAAAAACCAATCCCAATCTCGCGGCTGATGCTCCGAAGTTCGTTAATACCAGAGATACGCCAGGAGATTGGGATATCTTGCGAACATGAATCATATATTATCTCAAGAAGTTAAGGCAAGCAGCTGATAAATGAGTAATATTGGCATAAAAGTCATAAGCCAGACATTTTTTATCAATCTGGCCATCACTATTGGTAATGTCATAACCGGGATTCTCACTGCTCGCCTGTTGAGTGCATCTGGGCGAGGAGAACTCGCGATCATCATGCTATGGCCTTGTATTTTAGAATCCTTAGGGCAACTAGGCACGAATACCGCCCTCACTCGTGAGGTTGCAGCACATCCGGATGATGAAAGCGAGTTGGCCTATAACTCGGTCTTAATGTTGCTTTTCTTATCATTGTTAACTATCGTCATCGGGTATGTGCTGATCCCCTTTCTCTTACCAGAGGACAAACTATATCTTGCCAACCTGACAAAAATTTTTCTCGTCTACATTCCCCTCAGCTTTTTCCGAGCCAATTTTATAGCTCTCGATTACGGCCGCCTACGCTGGCGACGCTTTAATTTGCTCCGCACGTCAATGATCCCCCCTTTAATCCTATTTATCCTGGTTCTTTGGATACTGGGACTTGACACCGTGGGCTGGTATATCACCGCATTTTTAGCCAGCCATCTCGTCTCCGTGTTTTTGGGGCTCTCGTTTCATTGGCGAAATCTAACCCGGGGAATCCTCCAAGTGCATCGCATGGTCCGTCTAATCCGGCACGGCATGCCATTTTTCCTTTTCAATATCAGTACGGTTATATCGATGCAGATTGATAGGGCCCTGGCGGTATTCCTTCTTTCTACCACGGCGATCGGCTACTATGCCGTGGCCTCTTCATTTGCTTCTGTGCATGGCGCCTTAGGCGGCGCCCTGGGCATTACCTCTTTTGCCGCGTTGGCCACTGAGCCAGATCCTGTCCGGCAGGGGAAGTATTTGAGTATGATGTTCCGACAGGCGACCCTACTTTATCTCGCCGCCGGAGCCGCGGTGGCACTATTGGCTCCTCTGGTCATAGTGCCTTTATTTGGCGAAGCTTTTGCTCCCTCGATAAAGCCTGCGGTCTTTTTATCTTTAGCAATTACCCTGGAATCGCTGAATATAATCTTAATTGAAGGTTTGCAAGGTATGGGGAATACTTATCCGGCGATATTCTCTCAGATCGTCGGGGCAGGGATTTTAAGTCTGACTGCCTGGGTTATGGTTCCCCACTTGGGGCTTATAGGAATGGCTTATGCTGCAGTGTTGGCTGGGATAGCGCAGATTCTATTTATGGTCAGTGCTACAGCTTATTTATTCAAATTAGATATTGCTCAATTTTGGGGAGTTAGACCACAGGAAGTGAGGGATCTATATCGAAGGATTGTAACATTCATTTCTGCTTGATTATACTAATATTACTTATCACTGCTGTCCGGCACGCTAATTGAATAGCAAGGGTTGACGGTTATCGGGTGGCGGTGGGTAAAGCAAGGCCCACAAAATGGGCTGGGTAAATAACTGGATCATCCAACGCCACGGCTATAAACACCGGCTCAGGTCCGCCTGGAACAATTCCAGGCACTGTCCTTGGCCGCCTGATTAAGACTTCATGGTGTCCAATTAATTGTGGACCGTTACAGCCCAGGCTTCCTTCTTTTCATCCTGCTGGAGAGCATAATCTTAACGAAGATCCGCTAAAGCGTCCTGAGATTGTTAAACTTGCCCAAATCCCGGGACTAGACTTCGAGTCTGGAAGTTGTCTGGGGAGGTGCGATAACTTCTTCTTTCGGTTGTTGTTGACTCAATTCTCTTGCTTGGCGCAATTCCCGCATGGCCTCCGCCAGGGTGCAATAAAGGTTGAAACCCTCTTGGCTGCTGAGACCGGTGTTATCGAGCACCCTCCGAAAATGTCCCCTGGCTCCGCAGACACCGAGGACAATGCCTCGACTCCGGAGGTCGTTATACAGCTCCTCCAGCATTTCGGCGGCGTTAATATCCATATCCACAATAGCCTCGGCATTAATGAGGAAAAAGGTAACCTGAGGCCTGGCCGAGTCGACCAACTCACGTACCCGGCTGGCAAAATAAGGCGCATTGAAAAAGAAGAGCGGCCCGGCAAAGCGATAGATCAATAAACCCGGTACCGCTGGCGGCCGGGTGACAATTTCATGAGGCCGGGCCAGGCGATGCAGCACCAGGATAATGGCGAAAACCACCGCTACCAAAATGCCGATCATGAGACCGGCGATGAGCACCGCGGCGGTGGTAGCCACACTGTATAAGGCGGAAGCCGGCCGTGTGCGCCAGGTCCTGATCAATTCTTTGAGGTCGAAAAGTCGGATGCCCGCCATCATAATGATGGCTGCCAGGGCCACCTCCGGGATATTTTGCAAGAACTGGGTGTAGCGGAGTAAAAACAGCGCCAGGAGACCGGCGGCGATTAACCCGGCCAGTTGGCTGCGACCACCGTACAAATCATTGACGGCGGTGCGGGAGTGACTGGCAGCCACCGTGAACCCCTGGAAGAGACCGGTCCCCAGGTTGGTCAGGCCTAAGGCGATCATCTCCTGATTATAATCCACCCGGTAACCGCCTCGCATGGCAAAGAAACGGCCCGTAATGGTGGTGTCCATGTAAGAGACCAGGGTCACCCCAATGGCGACGGGCAACAGAGCCATAATATCGGCGAAACCGACCGGCGGCAGTTCCAGCCTTGGCAGTCCCGCCGGGATAAGGCCAACCAGGCTGACGCCACTTCCTCCCGGAAACCACCACTGCACCGCCATGGTGGCCAGCACCACGACCACGACAGCCTCAGGCACCAGGGGCACCAGGGAAAATATCACCAACCCCAGGAGACAGCCTCCCCCGATGGCCAGGGTGAGCGGCTGGGTCTGGTGGATCTTGGTGTAAAACTCCCATAGCCGGGGGAAAAAGTCGTGCTGGGTGAGTTCAACCCCGGTAATCTTGCCGATTTGCGCCACGATGACGATCAGGGCCATGCCGTTGATGAAGCCGAGAACCACGGACTTGGGAATGAAGTCGGCGATAAACCCGAGCCTGAATAACCCCCCTACGACCAGAAAGCCCCCGACCATGAGGGCTTCCAGGATCGCCAGAGTCGTAATTCGGGCCGGATCGCCGCCCCCGGCCACCGCGGCAACGGAGGAAGCCACCAGAATGGCCACCGCGGCTTCCGGATTGATGATGAGCTGGCGAGAAGTGCCGAAGCAGGCATAGATAGCCAAGCCCAACAGGGAAGCGTAAAGTCCGTTGACGGGTTGGAGACCGGCCAATTGACCATAGGCCAGCGCCGCGGGAATGGTGACGGCAAAGATAACCACGCCGGCCAGCAAATCCCCCGGCAACCAGGACAACCGGTAGGTTCTGAGCAGATCAAGTCTCAGGATGGCGGTAGCGCCATCGGCCGGCCGGCCGGCCTCGAGATCTCCCGGGCTTTTTTTCTTCTGGTTTTCCCCTACCATGCCCTCACCTTAGACATTGCGTTCATTTTCTTATTATTAGGTCGGAAAATTCAAAAACAATAATCCCGAAGAAAAGTTTTCGAGATTATTTCAGCAGGTGGAACGCCAGGTTAGATGGACCTGGAGCGACATGGTGGCACGTCAGCCCCCATCATTTTACCGGCCGGTTGAACCGGAACTTCAGGTGACACTATTGCCGGCTGGCAGAAATTAAAAAGGAACTTTAGAGGTTTACTCGGCGAGTCCTGATGATTACTTTTTTTGGAAAAGTTAAGGTCCTGACATGGAAGTAAATTCAGGTTAGGAAAAGGCGGTCTACAGTTCTGGATTTCAGGATGCCAGGGGTGCACAGCTTGAGAGAACAACTCCAACTCCAGGGGGCAACGTTGAGGCTCTCTCCGCCAGGCGACCAACCGGGCGCAACGGCAAGGGATTGAACTCGCAGGAGAAATCCAGGTGAAAGCTCTCGTCCTCATTTTACTCAACCTGGTCCTGGTGAGCCTCTTTCTGTTCCTGTTCACCCGGCGGCGGCTGCTCACCTACCACCAGGACCGGCAATTGTGGCTTACCTGGCTGTCGGTGGCCATCATCACCCTGATGGATGAATTCACCGACGTCTTTTTCGCCCCGGCCGAGTCTTACCGCTTCATCGGCGCCAGCACCCTGGTGTTCATTGCCCTCACCAGTCTCCTGATGCGCTTCATGTCCACCCGTTACACCGAAATCGCCGAAATCCTGGAGCGGCATAAGATCATCGGCGGCGGCGTCTATTCCTTTTCCTATTACGTCCTGGGCCCCACGGTCTCCTTTATCGCGGTGGCCTCCATCCTGGTGGACTACATCCTCACCGCCTGCATCTCTTCGGTGAGCGCCATCGGCAACGCCCTCCCCTTCACGCCCTATGCCCAGTCCGCCTATCTCCAGTTACCCATGGCCCTGGGGATCATCTGGCTTATCGCCGGCTTGAACATCATCGGCCTCAAGGCTAACGCCCGGTTTACCTACGCGATCTTCATCCTGGCCGCGTTCATCATGTTGAACCTGATTGCCTCCGGCCTGGTGGAGTTTGGCAACTTGGGCTCCTGGGACCGCCTGCACGCCGCCTTTGCCAAGGCCGGGGGCGACCTGAGTCAGGGCTCGTGGCTGGCCCATTACGGCAATTTTGTCACCCATATCTCTTTTTGCATCCTGGCCTATTCCGGGATCGAATCGGTGATCCAGACCGCGGGTCTCGTCCGGAATTGGCATGATATCCGCAAGGCTTACTGGTTCCTGGCGCTGACGGTAGGCCTGGTAACGCCTCTCATCTGCGCCTTGGCCCTGACGGCCCCCATCGATGTGCACCAGCATGAGTTGGACCTGATCACCCACTATGCCACCCTGTTGAACGGCAGGCATTTCGGCATCCTGGTGGCTACCATGGCCTTTTTCACCCTGAGCATGGCCGTCAACACCGCCTTTGTAGCCTCGAGCGAACTCCTGGAGCGGGTAGCCCAACGTTACCGGCTCAAGTGGCTCATCGCCACCAACCGGCGCCAGTCCCTCTACCGGATCCATATCCTCAACGCCGTCTGTTTCTCGGTTATCGTCCTCATCGCCGGCGGGCAGCAGGACATCCTGGCGGAGATGTTCGCGGTGGGCCTGGTGGCCAGCTTTTGTATCAACACCGGTTGTCTGCTTCTCTACCGCTATTATATGGGCACCACCGAGATTGAGTATCACACCAGTCGTTTCGGTACCCTCATCCTGTGGATTATCCTGGTGAGCTGTTTTGGCTTCCTGGCGGCCGCCAAGCTGCGCGGCACCATTCTTTGGGCCACGGTCTCCATGGTGGTAATGGTTGTCGGTTTAATGCTGTCCAGGAGGTATTCTCCTGAAAGGAGAGAGATTGCCAAGGGGGATACCACTCAAGAATTGATAGATTACCTAAGGCTATCCCGGTCGCGCACCTTACACATCTTCTTCCGCCGGGGCCGGGAGCCGAAGCATGACATGGAAGAAAAGGCCCCGGGCCGGGAAAGGCTGCAGCGCGGCTTGACTGAGGAGAACAGTGTCTATATCTCATTCTATTCCCCCCGGGCCGGTGCTCCCGCCAAGGGTGCCCCCAATCATTTCCGTCTGCCGCTTTCACAACTGAGCCTTTACCAGGAAATGGTCGCCCTCCTGGAACTGCTGGAGGCTGAATTTTCCCACCGCCATGTCGTAGTGAATATCGGCTGGCCCTTGTCCTCCTGGCTGGACCGTCTCTCCATCACGGTAAGGTATATCAACATCATGCGTCTGCCGCGCCGGTTTCCCGGTTTCGAATTTATCATGCGTTATATGACCAAAGTCCCCATAGGCGAGAAGAAAGTCGTGGCAAAAAAGAGGGCCGGTAAGCCTTGACTCCCAGTCCCTGGTCTCGATTCCGGTTCCAGCTCAGAGAGCCGCTGGCTGCTTAGAGAGAACTTGTTTGTGGATCAGAGTGCTTGATTTTGGCCAGCGGGGGCTTAAATTTAGAGGGAATGGTGCTGATTATCCGGTCTCCTCTTGAGGGAATAAAATCATCAAACTGATCTAGAGAGAGAAATCATGAAGCCTCTTGGGCTCACAATGCCGGATCGGGAATCAAACCCTCCAGGAACCTACTTTGACAGGGTGAACAAGGTAAAGCTGTTTCTCAACCTGCTCTTGATCGCCGTTGCTTTTTTGGCCTGCTATGTTGAGGATATCTATTTATTTTACCGGCCGCCCCAACCCGGGCAAACCGCGTTCCTTACCTTCAGATCCCAAACGCCCTTTGATTTCGATCAACAAAAGATTTTTAGCAGCCTGCGAGCTGCCGCCGTCGCCCGGCACGTCCCCATTTTTGTGTATGACCAGGACCGGGTGGCCGCGACCAAGAGCAAAATGGCGGCCGTCGCAGATGAGGTGCTCAAAGACCGGTCCCGGGGGGTAGCCGGCCGGGCTGCCCTCGTGAGCTATCTGCGGGACGCATATGGGGTGAGGATCAGTTGGGATGACGCCACCCGCCTGCTCAAATACCCTGATTTAAAAAATCTCCTTTCGGGCCTCCAGACCATTCTGGAATCGATCTCGCAGAGGAAGATCGTCGAAGATTCGGACCCTCTCAAAGGGAAAATGACCGCGCAGGTTCTCTACCCTGAGCCGGTTGGCGCCAACACTTTTCCGACCGAGGAAATCACCACCCTGGAAAAAGCGCGGGAAAGTCTGCGGGAAAGGTTGCGCCAATTATTCTGGCAAGTCGACCCGCGCATCCTGAACCCGGTTCTCCAGATATCGCTGGGTCTCCTGCAAACCAATCTCAGTTACGATCAGAAGGATAATACCAGAGGAATCGAGAGCATATCTCAAGAGTTCCCCTCAAAAATCTTGCCTTTCAGACCTGGAGAGGTACTGGTACCTTTCCTCAAGGTTATGGACAACCTGGATGTGCTCCTGCTGAAGGCCGGCCAGGAGGCGGAAAAAAAGGATCTGTACAGCCAGGTCTCGCTGAATCTTTTTATTATCTGCTTCTCCGTACTGCTTTATAATGTGCTGCTCGTCAGGATATTTTCACCCTGCTGGTGGACGGAGCCTCCTTACCGGCTTTTCATCACGGTGCTGATCCTGACCATTCTTTTATGCAAGGCCAGCCTCCTGTTTACGGTTTATCCGGTTTATATCGTGCCCTTCGCCACGCTCCCTTTGCTGCTGATTTTGTTGCACCGTGAAAGGGTCTCCATAACCTTTGTCACCATATTGGGGGCCATCCTGATTAGCCTCTTTACCGGCCGCAATCTGGGGATCTTTCTTTTTCTCTCTTTCGGTGGGCTGGTGGCCATCCTGACGTCTTTCGGCATACGGCACCGCTCCCACATCCTCATCCCGTCTCTGCTGGTGGGCATCACCAATGCCGCGCTGGTTATGCTCCTGTTTGCCGTCTCCCACACCGAACCGGCCACCTGGCTGGCCCGCTTCAGACCTTTACTGGCATACATGGGTTGGGGCTTGGTGGGGGGCCTGGTGGCCGCGCCCCTAACGCTGGTTATCCTGCCGTTACTGGAGCTGAGCTGGCACAACGCTTCCCCCTTCAAACTCAACAAATTCTGCGACCTGCAGCATCCCCTCCTGGTAGAGCTCCTGACCAAGGCCCCGGGGACTTACCAGCACTCCATGTCGGCAGCCCACCTGGCCTATGCCCTGGGGGAGGCCATCGGCGCTGATAGTCTTCTCCTGAGAGTGGCGGCCTATTACCATGACATCGGCAAGACGGCGAACCCCGATTACTATGTGGAAAATCTCTTCGGGAGGAAAAGCCCCCATGATGTCCTACCCGCCAAAGAGAGCGCCAGGATTATCATGGAGCATGTCAAGATCGGCAAAAAAATCGCGCTGGAGGCAGGGTTGCCCGAAGTGGCGGCTGATTTCATCCCCCAGCACCATGGGACACGGCTGATAGAGTGCTTCTATGATAAGGCCCTGAAAGAAAATCCGGAGGGGAAAGTTAATCAAAAAGATTTTCGCTATGCCGGGCCCAAGCCCCAGAGCGTGGAAGCCGCGCTTCTCATGATCGTCGATGCCGCGGAGGCCACCTCGCGGACGTTAGAGGAGCCGACGCGGGAGAAGATCGAAGCCATGATTCGTCACATTGTCGTGGACCGCATTACTGATGGGCAGTTCGATGAATGCAACCTCTCGACTCGGGAAATAGCCAAGGTCGTCACCGTATTAGTTCACACGCTGGAGGCCTCGTTTCATACCCGGGTGGCCTATCCATGGCAACAACCAGAGAAAAATGAGCGAAAGACGGAGAATAATCGTAAGGATCCTGATTGACTTATCGTTTTCGGTGGCCAGGTTTTTTATCTTCGGGGGCATACTGCTGGGCATGTTCATGCATACTATTCTACCTGAGCATCACCTGATCCAGGCCCTGCCCGCAAATATCCGGCAGCTTAAAATGCCGAGCAGCCTTGAGACTGCGGCCAAACCCAGGGAAATCCCATTAAACTTGAAAACCGCCAAATAAATAAAGCGTGTGGCAGCAATGGTTCCCAGCGATGTTCAAACCTGGGTTTCCTTGCAGTTCTGGTACATAGAGTCTTTCTAACTGGTGTCACCCTTCTCGGTGCTCCATGAAATCCATATAGTCCGTATCTCCAACAGCCGGTCCTTCCTCATTGTGAACCGCCTTGGCCTCAGGGGACTTTTTCGTTCTGGTTTTCCGAGGGATCCGCGGGCGGATCACCTTGGGCCTTGATTCTGGAGCTACAATCTCGCTTTCCAGAGAAACCAAGACATTATAAATCCCTTTAACTTCTTCAATCAATTCTGTGGGAGTGAGTTCCGTCATGGAGGCATGGGACATGACGATCTGCGCCGTTAATTTCACCACTTCGCTGGCCATGGGCAACCTTCCTTCCTGGGGCTGTATGGAATATTAGGGAAATTATTTTGTACCTTTACACCTCTCTCCCTGTCAATGATATTTTTGAAAACATTGCCGGTTTGTTACCCAGATCATAGCTGGATTTTTTGCCACTTCGGCCATAAGTAACCATTCTGGCAAGGTATTAGCCATCTTCCCATGGGGAGATGATTTTCGGGAGAATGCTCGATGGATAAAATTATGTGCAAAATTGAAAAAGTAGGTGGCGAGTCTTAAAGTTAAAAGAAGCAAGAGCAGCTTACCTCTTATTAAAGAGGAACCATCGTTAACTATCCCCCCCCCAAAGTATTTGACAGCTTTAGTCGCCCGGGACTTGGGGCATAGATACCTGAAAAGCATTTTTTTGATCGCAGTTGCCAAGGTGGCAAGATAATCTCAAATCAAAGAACGTGCTGAAATGGAAAGGAGGAACCCATGATCCGGTCTATTAAAGAAATGGTAGGGGTTTTGCTGGTGGTTGCCGTTCTTTTTGGAGGGACGCTGTTCGGAGCTTCGGCTGTCTGGGCCAAGGAGAAGGGCACCACTTTGGCAAAGCAGATCCAGGGAAGCTGGATTCTGGTCTCAATCTACAACGAGCAGGACGGCAAAAGAATCGAGCCGTTCGGTGACAAGCCGAGGGGTTCCATGATCCTGACTCCCGACGGCCACTTCTCGATGTTCTTCTTGCGGGCAAGCCTCCCGAAGTTTGCTGCCAACAACCGCATGATGGGTACCGCCGAGGAGAATCAGACCGTTGTCCAGGGGTCTCATGCCTTCTATGGTACCTATGCGGTGGCGAGCGAGAAAGAGAAAACCGTGAATCTACACATCGAGGGGGGCACCTTCCCCAATGTGGATGGCCAAGATCAGAAACGCGTCATGACCGTCAAAGGAGACGAACTGAGGGTCATCAACCCCACCCCGACAATCGGCGGGGTGGCTTATGTCGTGTGGAAACGAGCCAAGTAGTCGTTGAGCGAGTCAAGGGGGGTTGAGGAACCTGCTTTCCTCGCCCCCTTTGTGGTCAGTTACGCTCTATTCCGAAACTTAAATTTATGAGCTAAAAATTTCAGCTATCTGATATACATAGAAATATATAAAGCCCCGAATTCGACCTATCTCCCCCCTCATGGAATATTCCGAAAAGCTGTACAGGACTCGGCCACGGAAAATTTCAAGCCGAGGCTGGAAAACCTGGTTCTTTCTCCTGTGCTGGCTGCTGCTGCCCATGTGCCGGCCTGCCCAGGCCCAGGACTGCCTCGAGGCCCAGGGCCTCCGTTTTTGCCGCATCCCCGGCGGCACCTACCTGGTGGGGAGCCCCCCCGACGAAGGCGGCCGCTACGCCAACGAAGCCGCGCCGCACCGGGTGACCCTGAAACCGTTTTACCTGGCCGCCACCGAGACCACCAATGACCAGTACGCCTGCTTTCTCAAGGCCACCGGCCACCCCGCCCCCCTGTACTGGCAGGACCGGAACCTGAACGCCCCCAACCAGCCGGTGGTGGGGGTGAGCTGGCACGACGCCCAGGCTTACTGCCGGTGGCTCACCCGGGAGACCGGGGTGGTGCACCGCCTGCCCACCGAAGCGGAGTGGGAGGCCGCCGCCCGGGGGGGCCTGGCGGGCCAGCCTTATCCCTGGGGCCAGGACCTCCCCGATGCCGGGGGGCGTTACCGGGCCAATTACGACCCCAGCGATTTCGCCGACGACGGCTTTGCCCTCACCGCGGCCGTGGCCTCCTTCCCCCCCAATGGCTACGGCCTCTTTGACATGGCCGGCAATGTCTCCGAGTGGTGTGCCGACCACTGCAGCCCTCCGGTCGCCCAAACCCCCTTCGCCGCCGCCAGCTACCGGGTTCGCAAGGGCGGCTCCTGGCGTTCCCGGGCCCGAGACCTGCGCTGCGCCGCCCGCAAGTTCTCCCCGCCTGACACCGCTGACGGTTTCATCGGTTTTCGGGTCTGGCGCGAAATTCCCTGAGAATACCCCCGAAAAAAACTTCTTGATTGTATAAACACGATCATGTATAGATGAATTAGGGGTTAGTTAGGATATTATTAATAAACTTGCCTGTTAAGAGGAGTAGAGTATGGCTGACGTGGAAAAATTATCGGTAGACGTAGCGGCGCAGGAGATGCTCAAGAAGGCCCAGGCGGAGGGCGTCGAGACGATTTTTGACCGGGCCGAGAAGATGAAACCATGTCCCATCGGGGTGGAGGGAGCCTGCTGCCGGATATGCGCCCAGGGCCCCTGCCGGGTGCCGGCGCCCAAGAAGAAACCCGGGGAGGAGCAGCCCGAGGAGAAGAAGAAACGCATGGGCCTGTGCGGCGCCACGGCCGAGACCATCGTGGCCCGGAACTTTGCGCGCATGGTGGCGGCGGGTACCAGCGCCCACAGCGACCATGCCCGGGGCGTGGCCAAAATGTTCATCGAGGTGGCCAAGGGCAAGGCCCAGGGCTACCAGATAAAGGACGTCACCAAGCTCAAGGCTGTAGCCAGGGATTGGGACATCGCCACCATGGTGGGTGAGGGCGAGGACGCCAAGCCCCGGCCGGTGGCAGAGATCGCTCTCGAAGTGGGCCAGAAGGCCCTGTCCCAGTTCGGGCAGCAGGAGGGCGAGATCGTCAACGTTCAGCGGGCCCCCAAGAAACGCCAGGAGATCTGGCGGAAAGAGGATGTCGTGCCCCGGGGCGTGGACATCGAGGTGGTGGAACTGATGCACCGCACCCACATGGGCGTGGACCAGGAGTACCACAACATCATCAAGCAGTGCACCCGCTGCGCCCTGGCGGACGGCTGGGGCGGCTCCATGATCAGCACGGACCTGCAGGACATCATGTTCGGCTGTCCGGTGCCCATTGCCGGGGAGATCAACCTGGGGGTCCTGAAGGAAGACCACGTCAACGTCATCATGCACGGGCATGAGCCGCTTTTGCCTGAGATGCTTTTTGTGGCCGCGCAGGAGCCGGACCTCATCCAGTACGCCCAAAACAAAGGGGCCAAGGGCATCCAGCTGGCCGGCATGTGCTGCAGCGCCAACGAGGTCATGATGCGCCACGGTGTGCCGGTGGCCGGGAACTACCTGCACCAGGAACTAGCCGTCATCACCGGCGCCGTAGACGCCCTGGTGGTGGACGTGCAGTGCGAGATGCAAGCCCTTGCCAGCGTGGCGGCCTGCTACCACACCAAGATTATCACCACTGACTCCCGGGCCAAAATGGAGGGGGAGAGCGTGGAGCACATTGAGTTTGATGAGCACCATGCCCTGGATGTGGCCAAGAAGATCATCCGCTTGGCCATCGACAACTATCCCAACCGCAAGGCCCCGGTAATGATCCCCAAGGCGTCCACCCCCACCGTGGTGGGTTTCAGCTACGAAACCATCCGGTACCTTTTGGGCGGCTCCATTCGGGGCTCTTATTACACCCTGAACGACAACATCATCAACGGCCGCATCCGGGGTATCGCCGGTGTAGTGGGCTGCAACAACTGCCGCACCACCCAGGACAGTTCCCACCTGATTCTGATGAAGGAACTACTGAAAAATGACGTCATCGTGCTGACCACGGGCTGCGCCGCCATGGCGGCGGGGAAATACGGGCTCCTCACTCCTGAGGCGGCCAGCAAGTACTGCGGCCCCGGGTTAGCGGAGGTCTGTGAGACCGTGGGCATCCCGCCGGTCCTGCACATGGGGGCCTGCGTGGATAACTCCCGCATCCTCATGGCGGCCACGGCCTGTGTCAAGGCCGGGGGCCTGGGGAACGACATCAGCGATCTGCCCGCGGCGGGCGCGGCGCCCGAGTGGATGAGTGAGAAGGCCATCGCCATCGGCCAGTACTTCGTGGCCTCCGGGGTTTACACCCTGTTCGGGGTCAACTGGCCCACCTCGGGCAGCGAGATCCTCACCGACTACCTCTTCCAGGGGCTGGAAGAGATTTACGGCGGCAAGTGGGATTTTGCGGCCGACCCCGAGGACATGGCCAAGCGCATGATCGCCCACATCGACAAGAAGCGCAAAGCCTTAGGGATCGACAAGGCCCGGGAACGCGTGCTCTACGACATGGATATGCGCCGCCAGATGGAAGAGGCCGCCCACGCCGCCGAGCATTAAGAAGGTGTGAGGGTTTTTGGGGGAGGAGGCTAAGGGTCAGTGGACCCTTACCCCTTACCCCCACCCCCAATCCCATCAGTAGGCGGGAGCACAGGCTGGAGCCTGTGCCTCAAAATGGGTTAGGATGACGCGGCAAGACTAACTGTCGGCAGCGGGGCAGAAAAGAACCACCGGAAGGGCAGGGAGAAATTTTTCCCTGCCCTTTTTTGTGTCAGGTTGCTCATGGGCAAATTGACAAAAAAAATCAGGGGCCTAAAATGGTTAATAGCATATGAGCACCCAGACCAAGCCCCCGGCTGACAAGCCCCATTACCACGGCCACCGCGGCCGCCTCAGGGGCCGTTTTCTGGAAGGCGGCGCCGAGGCCCTCCAGGACTATGAGCTCCTGGAGCTCTTCCTCACCTTCGCTATCCCCTACTCCGACGTCAAACCCCTGGCCAAGGCCCTCATCACCCGCTTCGGCTCCTTCAGCCAGGTACTGGACGCCTCCCTGGAAGCGCTCCTCGAGGTCCGCACCCAGGACACCAAGGGCCGCACCCAGCGCCTCACCGAGCTATCCGCCACCCTCCTCCTCGTGGTCAAGGCCACGGTGGAGACCTACCTCAAGGAAGCGGCCCTGAAGCGCCAGAGCATCCCATCGCTCGAGGTGCTGGTGGACTACTGCCGCACCGCCATGGGGGGCCTCAAAGACGAGCAGTTCCGGGTGCTATATCTCAACAGCCAGAATGAAATCATCGCCGAGGAGATCATCCAGGAAGGCACCGTCAACCAGACGGTGGTCTATCCCCGCAAGATCCTCGAGCTGGCCCTGAAACACAAGGCCACCGGCCTCATCCTGGTGCACAACCACCCCAGCGGCAACCTCACCCCCTCGGGCTCGGACAAGGAACTGACCCAGACCGTGGTCAAGGCCAGCCAGGCCCTGAACCTCACCGTCCACGACCACCTAATCATCAGCCGCCACGGGTATTTCAGCCTGGCGGAGCATGAGATGTTGTAGTATTATTGGAATATAATGGGCATTAAAGAAAAAGATATTAAATTACTTTGGGGACGAGCGGGTAATAGATGTTCAATTCCGAATTGTAGAATAAAATTAAGTCATGACAAAAAAACCGCAACGGAATCATTCCCAATAGGTGAACAAGCGCATATCGTTGGGAAAGAAGAAGGCAGTGCAAGAAGTAAAAGTATATTATCTATGGAGGATAGAGATTCGTACCATAATCTTATTTTATTGTGCCCAACTCATCATACAGTTATCGATAAAAATGTAGAGGATTATCCAGTAGAAAAAATACATATGATAAAATCGCAACATGAGGTTTGGGTGGACACAACTCTTTCTGAATCAAATGAGAGGAAATTGAGCGCAGATGAAATTGCATATACCCATTTGATTGATATGTCTGTCGAGGATTGTTTATTTAGCGCTTGGGAAAACTGGATAAGTGCATTATATAGTACATCACATCAATTGGAAATAAATACTTATGACAAGATCATTCAATATACTTTTAAAATGTATAAGGCTGTGTGGCCTGGAACAAAGGTAGAGCTAGAATCTGCATTGAAATATTTTTCAGAAATGATGAATATAATGCTTGGATTTTATATGAAGAATGCCGATAGTAAGGGAGAATATTACATAGAAGATAGATCTTATAAAAAACGCTGGTGGCCACAAGAGATATTTGATGAATTATCGGAAAAAAACAGATGCTGGGGGGAATATTTAGATGAGCTTATAATTGAAATAACTAAGGTAGCAAACTGGCTTGCCGATATAATTAGAAAAGAAATTAATCCAATGTTTATGATTACTGATGGGAAATTTTCCTTAATATGGGGACCTGATGAAAATCTATCTTATCGGATAATGGTGCCTGAATATTCTTCCGATGAAAAGCAGATATTAATTAAATCACATGAAGAAAAGAGCAATAAGATGAGAGATAAGGCTAATTCCATCGAAGTTTAATTTAAAATGAGCTACTTCCCTAACGCTAATATCTTAGCAATTCTTGAACAGTTTGAGAATGCATATCCCTTTTAATAATGATTCTCAGGGAAATTTTTTCTGAAATTAAATCTATAGTCGGCCCGGAGCATATACTCACCACTCCCGAAGACCGCTGGACCTATGCCTATGACTCCACGGACCTGGCGGCGCTGCCGGACTTGGTGGTGTTTCCGGGGAATGCGGCGGAGATTGCCGGGATGGTGAGATTAGCTAATGAGCACGGCTTCCCGGTGGTGCCGAGGGGCGCGGGGACCGGGCGGGCCGGGGGCTCGGTGCCCATCCAGGGGGGCGTCGTCCTGGTCATGACGCGCCTCAACCGCATCCTGGAGATCGACACCCAGGACCTGGTGGCTGTCGTAGAGCCGGGGGTGGTTACCGGGGCGCTGAAACGGGCCGTCGCAGCCCAGGGCCTCTATTACCCCCCTGACCCCAGCAGCGCCGATTTCTGCACCATCGGGGGCAATGTCGCCACCGGGGCCGGCGGGGCCATGGCAGTGCAATACGGCGTCACCCGGGACTATGTCCTGGGTCTCACCGTGGTGCTCCCCACCGGGGAGATCATCGAGGCCGGGGCCCGCACCATGAAAAGTGTGGTGGGCTACGACCTCACCCGGCTCTTCCTGGGCTCCGAGGGCACTCTCGGGGTCATCACCAAGATCGTCCTGCGCCTGGTGCCCCAACCCGCCAGCCGCCTCACCGTGGCCGCGGGCTTCCCGGACCTGAGCGCGGCCCTGACCGCGGTGGGCGAGGTCTTGCGCTCGGGGCTTACGCCCACGGCCATCGAGTTTATGGACCGCTCCACCCTGACCTGTGTGCGGCACCTGCTGCCCTTTAGCCTAGCGCCGGAGGTGACCGCACTCCTGCTTTTCATGGTGGACGGCCACCCCCAGGACGTGGCCGGGCGGGTCAGGCGGCTGGGGGAGATTTGCCGCACGGGCGGCGCCACCACGGTCCTCGAGGCCGGGGACGCCACGGAAGCGGATAGGCTGTGGGCGGCCCGGCGGGTCATATCGCCCGCCACCTTCAAGATCCGGCCCAACAAGGTGAGCGAGGACGTGGCCGTGCCCCTGGGGGCAATACCTGCGCTCGTGGCCGGGGTGGAGGAGATCGGCCGGGCGCGGGGTCTTAGGACCATCAGCTATGGCCACGCCGGGGACGGCAATATCCACGTCAACATCATGTTCGACCAGCAGCGGCCCCGGGAGCGGGAGGCGGCGCACCATGCCGTGGAAGACCTGTTTGCCCTGGTGGGGAGGCTGGCAGGCACCCTCTCCGGCGAGCACGGCATCGGCCTCACCAAGGCCCCCTACCTGGGCCTCGAGCTCTCGGAGGCCTCCATGGCCCTGCAGCGGCGCCTGAAACGGGCCTTTGACCCCAACGGCATCATGAACCCCGGGAAGATCTTCCCCCCGGGAAAATAAGCTTAACGATTACGCCTTTAGCTCTGCAAAAGAAAAAATCGAAACTATGCGGGGGAGGGGTGTTCCCACGGCTGGAAGCCCGTGCTACCGCTTGGGCCCTTTGCTCTGCAAAGTACATGAATAATTCTTTCTGGGAGGAGGGCCAGGGACCTGAGGTCCCTGCCCTCCAGACCCCCTCCCAACCCGCAGAAGGGACCGGAAAGGCGGGCCGGCGGCCCGACCTTCCGTTAAAAACGTCAAAGGATTGGGGGAGGGGGAAAAATTCGCGGGATTCTATAACGAGATGTCAGTTTAGCGGTGCTTCTTGCCTGGCCCGAACCCGGAACCGGCGCAACAGCCGGAAAAGCAAGGGAAACGGAACAAAGGTTCGTGAACAGGCGATATTTAAGCTTGACAAATTTTTCACAATGGCATAGCTTTTCTAAAAAAAATGGCCTATAAATATCTAAGGAGGATTTATAAACATGTCTGTAGTGGAACATCAGGGGAAAAAATTTGAGATTGACGAAGATGGTTTCCTGGCCGTCCTGGATGAATGGGGCCCCGAGTGGGTTGACTATGTGAAAGAGCTCGAGGGCATCAAAGAGCTCAACGACGATCACTGGAAGGTGATCAATATGCTCCAGGATTACTACAAGAAAAACGGTATTGCCCCCATGGTGCGCATCCTTTCCAAGGTGACCGGCTTCAAACTGAAGTATATCTACGAGTTGTTCCCCTCAGGACCTGGCAAAGGTGCCTGTAAAATGGCGGGCTTGCCCAAGCCCACCGGCTGCGTCTAAGACTTCCAGGCATTTCTTAGCACCCCGGTCATCTTTTCGGAGGCAGATTTTCATACTCAGGGATGGGAATCTGCCTTTTTATTGGAAATCGGGGTGAGTTTGTGCTATTGTATAGCGGTCAGGTGAGGTTCCCCCTGGGGGCCGGCTGGTTTTTTCCGGGTGATGTGCCGGCCCTGCCGAAGTTTTCCGTCTATGAAGACTGCTGGTTTCCTTCTTACCTTTGATAAAATATTTCGCGACACAGCGCTTACGCCCTGCCGGGGCGGGAGGCTGTGAGGAGCGTAGTCATGGGCAGGCCCATTAAAAAAGTGTTGTTCATCGAGCCCCGGTCTCCCCGGCCCCACATTTTCAGCCGGGTGGTAATCCCCCGCCTGGGTTCGGTGCTGCTGGGAACCATTCTGCAGAACCAGGGGATCGACGTCAAGGTGGTGGTGGAAGAGGTGGCCCAGCCCGACTACCGCAACCTGGACTTCAAACCCGATCTGGTGGGGATCTCATCCATCTCCTCCACGGCCCCCCGGGCCTACGCCCTGGCCGATGCATACCGGGAGCAGGGCATTCCCGTGGTCCTGGGGGGGGCGCACCCGAGCTTCCTGCCGGAGGAAGGCCTCCAGCATGCCGATTACGTGGTCTGCGGCGAGGGGGACCAGGCCCTGCCGGAATTGGTCCAGGCCATCGAAGGCGACGGAGATCTCAGCCAGGTGGCCAATGTCTGCTACCGGGAAGACGGCCAGGTCCATAAAAACCCCTGGCGCCCCTTTCTGGATGACCTGGACAGCCTGCCCATCCCGAACTACCAGCTGATCCACCAGTGGCGGCCCAATGCAAGCAATGTCTCCATCGCCACCTCCCGGGGCTGCCCCTTCAACTGCAGCTTCTGCTCGGTGATCATGATGTTCGGCCGCAAATACCGCAGTTGCAGCGTGGACCGGATCATGGAGGAGATCAGGGTCAATGCCTCCCGGGCCAAGCACATCTTCTTCTGCGACGACAATTTCACCGCCAACCGCCAGCGCATCAAGGAACTGTGCGAGCGCCTCCTCCGGGAAAACATCAAGATCGAGTGGAGCGCCCAGGTGCGGGTGGAGGCGGCCCGGGACGCGGAACTCCTGGACCTCATGGCCCGGGCCGGCTGTTACGTGGTCTTTGTGGGCCTGGAATCCATCAACCCCGCCACCCTCAAGGCCTACAACAAGTCCCAGGACCTGAACGCCATCAAGGAATGCGTCATCAATTTCCACAAATTCGGCATCAAGGTCCACGGCATGTTTGTCTTCGGTTCCGAGCAGGACCACTACCAGGTTATCCGGGACACGGTGAAATTCTCCCGGGGCATCGATCTGGACTCCCTCCAGTACCTGATCCTCACCCCGGTACCGGGGACCCCGGTGTACGCCGAGCTGGAGAAGCAGAACCGCATCATCTGCCGGGACTGGAGCCAGTACGACGGCCACCACGCGGTGTTTCAGCCGCGCCAGTTCACGCCCTACGAACTCCAGACCGAGACCATCCGGGCGATGAAAAAATTCTATTCCTGGCCGTCGGTGTTGAAGCGCATCCTGGCCAGGGACTGGTTCTACGTCATGCTCAGGACTTACGGCCGCCTGCTTATCTGGCAGTCCCGCTGGTCCAAGAACAATTACATCCAGGAATTAAAAGAGCAGTTCGCCTCCAGGGTGCGGCGGCTGCGCGGCTGGCTCCCCGGGAGCGCCCCCGTGACCAGGGTGGGCATCCCGGCCGACGCCTGGAAGCTGGGCCCCTGGGAGAACGCCCCCCGGGAGTTCCTCCTGCGCTTCCTGCAGAAGCTGGGGGTCGAGGTGGTGCAGGAAGCCGAGCCCGAGTCCCCGGAGCAGGGCCCGGTGGCGGCGGTGAAGGCCGAGATCGCCCGCCTCCAGGGGAAGGCCGACCTGGTGCTTCTCCCCCTCTGGGACAACCTGGAGTCGGCCCGCCAGAAGGTCCGGGACCTGGCCGAGGAGTTCTCCGGCGAAGGCTGGACCAAGCTCCTCCCCCTGGAGTTCAGCCAGGACTCCTTCTACCATGCCTGCATCGACTTGGGCCTGTGCTTCAAGCAGCGGGTGAACCGCATCCGGCTGATCTACTTCCAGACCATGCAGGAGGTCGGGGCCGAGATTTAAGGGCTCACCCGGATCATTGAGAAAAGGCGGGGCTTAGGCTCCGCTTTTTTTTTGCGTAGAACGGCCAGGGGCCCCGGCTGGGGGCGCCGTCCATCCTCCCTTGCTGACCAGCTTAACCATCCCCCTCTGGAATTTTCATTTCAACAATCCGGTCAGCCGGCGCGCCCGCCCTCTTTGTCAGATTGATAAGGGCCGGGGGGGATTTATGCCTTTTTTCTCAAATCCGCCGGGGAGGGGAGAATGAGGGCCGGCGCGGTCTTGCGGGTCATTATGGTTAAGTTACTTAAAGTACAGCCGAACTTCGCCGGGGCCGGGTTTGGCGTACTCCATGCATTAACCTTGGTTCACAAGACAGCGCGATCGATCATCAGGGGAGGGGATCAACATGAAAGTCAAGTCGGTGATGAGCATGGCAGCAGTGCTGGTGTTGGCCGGGGTGATGCTGGTGAGCGGGTGCGCCACCTCCCAGAACCCCTATACCCTGCCGGGAACCGGTTTGGGGGCCGCGGTGGGCACGGCCATAGGGGCCGCCACCAATGCCAAGAACCCCTGGAAGGGGGCGGCCATCGGGGCTTTGCTGGGGGGCTCCGCCGGTTACATCGGCGGGGAGATGTACGGCCGGGCCAACCCCCCTCAGCCCCAGCAGGGCTACTACCAGGGCGGGCCGCAGCCCGGTTACGGCTATGCGCCTAACCCAGGCTACAACCAGGCGCCGTACCCCGCCTACTAAGCAGGGCAGGCCAGACCGAGGGCCGGCGTGAGGGCATGGCCGCCGGCGGACGGCGAGCACGAAACGATACGAAAATAAAAAGACTTGGAGGGATAAACTCATGAAAAAGATGTTGGCGTTAGGCGTGTTGGCAATAGTCCTTTTCCTGGTGGCGCCGGTGCAGGCACAAGACTGGTACGGGCGGGGCTACGAGCATCACCGGCAGCACGGGCAGTGCAGCCAGGGCCAGTACAACGGTTGCGGCTATCAACAGGCGCCCAGATGGGGTCATGAGAACCGGCACCACGACTGGCAGCGGGTCAACTGGCACCAGCAGCAGGCGCGCCGGGGCTGGAATCAACCCTACCGGCCCTATTATCAATAACCGGCAGTCCTCATTGACGCTGAACCCGTAAGTACAGGTTCAGCCAAAGAAAAAAAGGCGGAGCCCTGGCTTCGCCTTTTTTTATGGTCATACTTTGCCAAGTAGTGTAGTTTAATGCTGCAGTTCCAAAGATGCCTTTTTATATCAGACACATATGCATTGACTTTTTCCCTGGAGAGCGGCATGGCGGAATTGACCGGGCGAAGCCCCGGGGGTCCCGAGCCCCTGGCCAAATGTCCCACGGGCATCAAGGGCCTTGACGAGATCACCCACGGCGGTTTGCCCCGGGGGCGCTGCACCCTGGTGTGCGGCGGCGCCGGCTGCGGCAAGACCCTTTTGGGCATGGAGTTCCTGGTGCGGGGGGCGATGGACTTCGATGAGCCCGGCGTCTTCATGTCCTTTGAGGAAACCGCCGAGGAGCTGACCAGAAACGTCGCGTCCCTGGGTTTTGACCTGGCGGACCTGGAGAGCAGGAAAAAGCTCGCCATCGACCACGTCTTCATCGAGCGCAGCCAGATCGAGGACACCGGCGACTACGACCTGGAAGGGCTGTTCATCCGCCTGGGCTACGCCATCGATGCCGTCAGCGCCAAGAGGGTGGTGCTGGACACGGTGGAGGCCCTGTTTGCGGGTCTCCCCAACGAGTTGATCCTGCGCGCCGAGTTGCGGCGCCTGTTCCGTTGGCTGAAAGACCGGGGCGTCACCGCCATCATTACCGGTGAGCGCGGCCAGGAGAACACCCTGACCCGCCACGGCATCGAGGAATACGTCTCCGACGCGGTGATCGTCCTGGACCACCGGGTGATCAACCGGACCGCCACCCGCCGCCTGCGCTTCATCAAGTACCGCGGCTCCCTGCACGGCGCCGACGAATACCCCTTTCTCATCGACGAGACCGGCTTTTCCATCCTGCCCATCACCGCGCTGGGGCTGGACTACGAGGTCACTAGCGAGCGGGTGCATACCGGCATCCCCCGCCTGGACCACATGCTCACCGGCGGCTATTTCCGGGGGAGCAGCATCCTGGTCTCCGGCACCGCGGGCACCGGCAAGTCGAGCCTGGCGGCCTTTTTCGCCGACGCCACCTGCCGCCGGGGGGAGCGCTGCCTGTACCTGGCCTTCGAGGAGTCCCAGGCCCAGATCATCCGCAACATGCGTTCCATCGGCCTGGATCTGGCGCCCTGGGTGGACCAGGGCCTCCTGCGGTTCCATGCGGCCCGGCCCACCCTCTACGGCCTGGAGATGCACCTGGCCGTGACCCACAAGCTGGTGAACGATTTTCAGCCCACGGCCGTGGTTATCGACCCCGTTACCAACCTCACCATCGTGGCCGCCAGCGAGGAAGTGAAATCGGTGCTCATGCGCCTGGCGGATTTTTTCAAGAACCGGCAGATCACCACGTTGTTCACCAACCTGACCCACCCCAACGCCATGGAGGAAACCACCGTCGGCATCTCCTCCCTGATGGACACCTGGCTGCTGGTCCTGAGCCAGGAGAGCGACGGCGAGCGCAACCGGAGCTTCCAAATCCTCAAATCCCGGGGCATGGCCCATTCCAACCAGATGCGGGAATTTATCATCACGGATAAGGGCATCGACCTGATTGACGCCTATGTCGGGCCGGGGGGAGTGCTCACCGGCGCGGCCCGGCTGCAGCAGGAAACCCGGGAGAAGGCGGCGGCCCGGGTGATGGAGGCTGATTTGGAGCGCCGCCGGGGCGCTCTCGAGCGCAAGCGCCAGGCGATGGAGGCCCAGGTGGCCGCCCTGAAAGCGGCAGTTGATGCCGAAGAAGAGGAACTGGGCGCCCTCCTGGCCCAGGAGGCGGGAAAGCTGCGGCTGGCGGCCCAGGAGCGGAGGAACTGGCGGTGCTGCGCAAGGCCGATCCCCACGGCCCGGAAGAGGAGCCTTAAGCCACATGACGGATCAGCAAAGTCCGAATGGGAGCTGCGGCTCTATGTGGCCGGCATGACCCCCAAGTGCCTGGCCGCCTTTCAAAACCTGAAGCGCATCTGCGAGGAGCATCTTAAAGGCCGGTATCATATCGAAATCATTGATCTCCTGGAAAACCCCAGGTTGGCCCAGGGTGACCAGATCCTGGCCATTCCCACCCTGGTGCGAAGGCTTCCCGAGCCGGTACGCAAGATCATCGGCGATCTCTCCAACGAGGAAAGAGTGTTGGTGGGCCTGGACATCAGGTCCCGCACAGCTTAGACGGGAGAAAGGCCCAGCAGTCCCAAACCGCCCACAACCTTAAAGGTGAAAATTTACCAGATGGACGACCCCAAAAACACCGATACCAAGGAAGTGGAAGCGGTCATCCGGGAGCGGGACAACGCCTGTTATGTTCTGAGGTTGTATGTTTCCGGCCTCACCCCCAGGTCCCGCGCGCCATCGACAACCTCAAGGCCATCTGCGAAGAGCACCTGCAGGGCCGCTATGATCTCGAAGTCGTCGATATCTTTCAGCAACCCGAGTTTGCCAAGGCCGAGCAGATCATCGCCGCGCCTACTCTCGTCAAAGAGCTGCCGCTGCCGCTGCGCAAATTCATCGGCGACATGTCCCAGACCGAGAAGATCCTGCTAGGCCTGGAGATAAGACCCGAAAAGCCAGCCAAACATTAAAGGTCCCGCCATGGGTAGCCAACCAAAAAAAACTCGAGGACGAACTGGCGGAACTCCGCCTGCGCCTGGAGGAGGCGGAGGACACCTTAAACGCCATACGCCGGGGCGAGATTGACGCCCTGGTGGTTTCCGGGCCCGAAGGCGAGAAAATCTTTACCCTGAGGGGGGCCGACCACGCCTACCGCACCCTGGTGGAAACCATCAACGAAGGTGCGGCCACTCTCACCAGGGACGGCAAGATCGTCTTTGCCAACCGCAAGATGGCGGAACTCCTCAACACCCCCCCTGGAAAAAGTTATCGGGGCCAGTATCCAGGGTT
>CAVZAM010000034.1:0-60810 GCA_963773285.1 uncultured delta proteobacterium | reverse complement strand
GACTTCCGTCTGGCGCATCTGCCCCTCGATCTGAAAGAGCAGGCGCCGGAGACGGGTCAGGTAATCCTCCCGCTCCTGGTATTCCCGGCGCTGGTGTTCCAGGAAATGCAGGTGCTGGGCCCGGGCCAACTGCTGGAAGGGAATGATTTTGCTCATCGGCACAAGATCCCTTAATGGCAGGAAATTGCTTAATTTGTATCATCCCACCTTGTCGTTTGGAATAAAAAAGGATAATTTTATTTGTTATGGAAGAAAAGATAACCCCGAAATTCGCTAAACAGGGGGGCCTGGTCCCCGCCATCGTCCAGGATCACATGAGCGGCCAGGTGCTGATGCTCGCCTACATGAACGAAGAGGCCTGGAATATGACCCTTGAAACCCGGGAAGCCCACTATTTCAGCCGCAGCCGCCAGACCCTGTGGCATAAAGGCGACACCAGCGGGCACGTGCAGCGGGTCAAGGAAATCCTGTTGGACTGTGACGCCGACACGGTGCTCTTAAAGGTTGAGCAGGTGGGCGGGGCGGCCTGCCACGAGGGCTATGCCAGCTGTTTTTTCCGGAGACGCCGGGGGACGGCTGGGAGACGGTGGGGACGCCGGTTTTTGATCCCCGGGAGGTATACAAGCGTGGATAAACTGCGGCTGGGGATTCCCAAGGGCAGTCTCGAGAAGGCCACCATCGATCTTTTCCGGCGGGCCGGCTGGAACATCAAGGGCAACGGCCGCAGCTACTTCCCCGACATCGACGACCCGGAGATCGCCTGCACTATGTGCCGGGCCCAGGAGATGAGCCGCTACGTGGAAAACGGCACCCTGGACTGCGGTCTCACCGGCAAGGACTGGATCATCGAGAACGACTCCCGGGTGGTGGTGGTGGCGGACCTGATGTACTCCAAGGCCTCCTCCCGGCCGGTGCGCTGGGTGCTGGCCGTGCCCGGGGACTCCGAGATCAGGAGCATCGCCGACATGGCCGGCAAAAAAATCGCCACCGAGCTGGTGAACTACACCCACCGCTATTTTCAGTCCAAGAAGATCCCGGTGACCGTGGAGTTTTCCTGGGGCGCCACCGAAGCCAAGGTGGCCCAGGGGCTGGCGGACGCGGTGGTGGAGGTCACCGAGACCGGCAGCACCATCAGGGCCCACGGCCTGAAAATCATTCACGAGTTTTTCCAGTCCAACACCCAGCTCATCGTCAACCCCGAGGTCTGGGAGAACAACGACTTCAAACGGGAGAAGATCGAAAATCTCCGGGTGCTGCTCATGGGGGCGCTTCGGGCCGAAAACATGGTGGGCCTGAAGATGAACATCCAGGAGAAGAGCCTGAAGAGCATCATTGCGCTCCTGCCCAGTTTGCTGGCGCCCACCATCAGCTCGCTGTACGAGACCGACTGGTACTCGGTGGAGGTGGTGGTGAACCAGGAAGAGGTGCGGAGCCTGGTGCCCCGCCTGGTGGCGGCCGGAGCCCAAGGCATTGTGGAATACCCGCTGTACAAGGTCATCTGAACCACCGGGCCGGCTGGGTTCATTGAGGGAGGGGGCCAGGGGTCGCGGACCCCTGCCCCCTCCCTCAAACTCCCTCCCCCAACCCCTTAAGGGCAAGAGACAGTAGCTGGCTGGCCGGGGCAGAAAGCCCACGACCAGCCAGCCCAATCTGCGGGTTGGGAGGGAGGACCGGGGGGAGGTGAAAGACCTGTGAATCCTGGCCCTCCCCCCGGAAAACATCTCTTCGAGCGGCATGCCAAGAAAACCCTGGCGGTCCTGGTAGTCCTGGCCATCCTGGCGCTGGCCTTCGTGACTGACCGGATTCTCGGCTATAAGACAACCGCCCAGGGTCCCCCCGTGGAGCGCTACGTCAGGCTGCGGGAGCTGGCCCCCCTGAGCTTCGAGGTGCTCCACCCCCCCGCCAGGATCTTCGACACCGAGGCCGGCTCGAAACCCCGGCCGGTCTATATCAGGGTGGATGACCAGGGCTTTCTCATGCCCTCCCGGGTCCACGCCCACCCCGACCTTACCCTGGCCTTTCTGGGAGGCTCCACCACCGAGTGCCGGGTGGTGCCGGAGGACAGCCGGTTTCCATATCTCGTGGGGCGCCGCCTGGAAGAGGCCCTCATGGTCAAGGTCAACTCCTACAACGCCGCCCGCTCCGGCAACAACTCGCTGCACTCCATCAACATCCTGCTCCACAAATTGATGCCCCTAAAGCCCGACATCGTGGTGATGATGCAGAACATCAACGACCTGGTGACCCTGCTGTATGAGCAGACTTACTGGAACAACAATGCCAGCCGGCGGGTGATTGTCGTGATGAAGCCGACGCTCACCGGGCAGGTGCGGGGTTTTTTCCAGGTCCTGCGGGAGGACACCGTCCCCCATCTCTACCGGGCCATCACGGAGCTTTCCCAGCGGCTTAAGGGGGGGAAAGAGCCGGAAGTGGACGAATTCAAGAACGTCCGGGGCCGGCAAGTCGTCATCGACCGGGACTATTTGCTCCGGGAGTTCCGCAGCAACCTGCAGATGTTCGTGGACATGTGCCGGGACCGGCAGATCACCCCGGTGCTCATGACCCAGCCCAACCGCCTCGCAGGGAACCTCGACCCCGGGACCTGGAAGGAAGTGAAGGTCATGGAGGCCCAGGGGATAAAATTCGCGCAGTTCGAGGAGCTGCACGGCCTTTTCAACCAGGCCATCCGGGAGGTGGGGGCCGCCAACCAGGTCCTGGTGGTGGACCTGGCCCGGGAAATCCCTGCCGAGCCTGACTACGTCTACGACCCCGTCCACCTGACCGAGAAAGCCTCCAAACTGGCCGCAGAGGTTATCAGCCGCGAGCTTACGCCGCTGGCGAAGGCGCGGTTAGAAATTAAGCATTGAGAGGAGGGCCGGGGGACCAGCAGGCCCCCCACCCTCCCCTCAAACTCTCCCTCCCCACCCCCTTGAGTTTGTATGAAAACCGAGGTCCGAGACCCCTATTTTAAATAATATCTCAGGGGGTTGGGGGAGTGGGTTTGGGAGAGGGGGCAGGGGTCCCCGACCCCTGGCCCCCTCTCCCAATAATCAGACTTTACTTCCCTTGTTCTGCCCGGCGGGTTTGAATTTCAGGGCCAGGCCGTTCATGCAGTAGCGCAGGCCGGTGGGCGGGGGGCCGTCGTTGAAGACGTGTCCCAGGTGGCCCTCGCAGCGGGCGCAGATGACCTCGGTGCGCTTCATGAAGAAGCTGTTGTCGGGCCTGGTGATGACATGCTGGTCGATGGGCTCCCAGAAGCTCGGCCAGCCGGTGCCGGAGTCAAACTTGGCGTCCGAGCTGAACAGATCGAGATCGCAGGCGGCGCAGCCATAGGTCCCCTTGGCGTGGTTGTTGTGCAGGGAGTTCGAGAAGGCCGGCTCGGTGCCTTTTTCCCTTATGATGTGGTACACGTCCGGCGGCAGTATTTGGCGCCACTCATCGTTGGTTTTGACGATTTTTTCGATCATGGGGTTTCCTTTCAAGGTGGGCGTCACCACCTGGGAATTGGCCCGGGTGCTGTTCAGCCAGAACGCCAGACCCAGCCCCAGGGCCAGGCCCAGGGTGCCGAACAAGAGATATCGCCACATAGGTATACCCTCTCGCAGATTGACGTGACGGCAAGGGAGCCGCCTGTTTGAAACATAAAGCTTCCTGGGGGCGAGTCAAGGGGGCCGGGCCCGGGAGCCATGACTCGCCCGGGGGATGCCACTTATTGTTTAATCAGCAAAGGTCTGAGTGAGGAAACGGGCGGCGTTGGCGGGGGCGTCGTATTTCTCGATGACTTCTTTGAATTCCCGGGCCTTGCGGCGGGCCCCGGCGTCGTTCATGAGGCGGTCCACCGCGGCCATGACGTCGGCCGGGTTAAAGCGGCGTTTGCGCAGGCGGACGCCAAAGCCCTTGCGCACGACGCACTCCAGGTTGGCTTCCTGCTCGAAGTGCATCCCCACCCCGACGATGGGCGTCCCGGCAAGGCAGGCGGTCATGACCGTCCCCAGGCCGCCGTGGATCACCGACAAGTCGGCCATGGGGTTCACCTTGTGGGCCGGGAGCCAGTCGGTCACCAGGACGTTGTCGGGGATATCCACAGGCGTGCCGTTTAGGAGCTTCTTCACCGGCGCCACCACCCGGTAGGGTTTGCCGGCGAAGGCCTTCAAGATGGCCGCAATGATCCCCCGCTCGCCGGAGCTGCCCATGGCAAAATAGACGATGGGCAGGTCCCGGGGCATATGTTCCACCTCGGGGGGGATATCCCGGTTGATGCGGGCGATCAGGGGACCGATAAACCGGAAACGGGACGGCAGGTGGTCAAGGCCGGCGAACTCCGGCGGCTCGGCCAGGAGGGTGTAGTTGCCTTCCCAGAACTCGGTGTCCCTGAAAGGCGGGGCGCCGAACAGGTTGCAGGCGGCATTGAAGCGCACCATGATGAGGCGGTTGAAGCTCATCAGATAACGGCCGAAATAATTCAGGATGCGCTCGGGCACCAGCCGGAAGGGCCGGTAATCCACGATGTCCGGCCAGAAGGCCAGGGGCGAGCGCCAGAAGGGGGCCATGGAGGTGGTTTGGGCCACCCACACCAGGGGCAAGCCCGCCACCCGGCAGGACACGGGCCAGCTCAGGCAAAGCCCGGTCACCACCGCCACCGGCTTTAAAGCCCGCAGCCAATCAAGCTCGCCTCTGATCCGGTCGGTGAGGTGATCCATGCCGAAGGGGTGGTTGACCGACTCCCACCGCATGATCCGGTAGAGGCGCTCGATCTTTTCGGGGGTGAGGCGGGGCTGCATGGGGATCAGGGGGAAGCCCTCGTTGGTGATCAGCCACTCAAAGTCGCCGCCGTAGGATGCGAAAATGACGTTGAACCGGTCCCGGCAGGCCACGGCAACGTCCACCATGCGGGAGGTTTCGGCAAAATTGTAGGATGCTGGGGCAAAAAGCAAGGTTTTCATGAAAATTTCTGGATACGGAAAGGCTTAGATTGCCGGCCCTGGACAAGATTCGCCCCCGGGAAGCATGGTCCCCAGGGGCGGGGCCGACCGGCCTAAATTCTTCTCAGAAGCTTCGGATTTTCTTTTTATTTTATACTATTTGAATTTTGTTGTCGCCAATTCCATCACACCGAACACAGGCGGCATTCCTCGCCAAATTCGTGGGACCGGGTCAGCGGCTCCGAGGGCAGACTCAGCACTTGGGCCGTAGCGGTACACCGTGATCCCCTCAAGCCCAGGCGGTGAGCCAGGAAAAAGGCTTGGGCAACGTCCCCCGGGGTGGCCTCGGGGGCCAGGTTGATGGTCTTGGACACGGCGTTTTCCACGTGGGCCTGAAAAGCCGCCTGCATCCTGATCTGCTGCTCCACACTGACTCTCGGCCCTTAGCCCCCTCCTCCGCTGCTATTCTACAAAATTCCCCATTTCTTGGCGCGGTCCTGGTAGGGCTTGGGGAATTCTGGCTGGAAATTCTGGTAGAAGGTGACGGGATAGCGGGCGCCGATTTTTTTGCCGGCCTCCGACATGCCTTTGAGGATGTCGGGGAGGAGGCGGGCGGGGAAGCTCACCACCATTTCGTCGTCCTGGGTCATGGAGAAGATGCGGTCCCCCATGCCGGGGATGACGACGCGCACCTGGCCGGTTTTGTGGGGGCCGATGAGGTAGGAGCTGCATTCGATCTTGCCCCCGAAGTCGCCCTGAATGCGCTCCCCCAGGCTGAAGGCGGCGCCTTGGATGAGGCGCATGAGCTGGGCTGGGTTGCCGTACACCACCACGACGTCGGGATCCAGGGCCAGGCGCTCCAGGGGGGCCAGGTACAGGGCCTCGATTTCCTGGGGGTTGAGGCGGGGCAGGTTCTCCACCTCGCGCTGGGCTGCCTCCAACTCCTGGTGGAAGCCCACGTCGCAGAAAATCCTGGCGATTTCCTGGCCGGGGTGGGGCTCCGGGGCCAGGCCGAAGGCCAGCATGGCGGGGACGCAGATGAGGTCTTCCGGAGTGAGGCCCACGGGCCAGCCATACACCCGGGCCATGGTAACCCCCTGGCAGATGGTGACCCGTTTGCCGAGGACCTGGGAGGGGCGCCGGGCTTTCTCCGGGAGTTTTCCGGCCTCCCCCAGGAAGGCGGCTCCGATAGGTTCGGTGCGCAAACGCAGGGCGGCTTTGAGTTCGCGGGCGGCTTCCGGGTAATCCATGAATGGCTCCGTCCTTTCATCAGGGTAGGGTGATTTTCATTGTAATGTCTTGGCGCGGCTATGCAAGCCTCAAAAAATGGATTTACGGGGTATCCGTATATCGTGTCCGCCGGGAGGGGCCATTCCTCTGCATGCCGTTTTTGTTTAATCGCCCTGATGCCGAAAAGTGGGGCAGCGGGAAAAAAATAGCCCCACCTATGAATAAATGATTGAAAAAAGCAAGCACCTAGTGAATGTTAGTATTATATATAACCCTTGCATTTATTTGGTATAGAAAGGACCGTTAGCAAGGGTTTGGGTTTCACCAAACATTTTTTTGGCCATCATGAAGAGCGGCCTCTTTAGGAAGCAATAATCCCAACGGTCCGGACCCATTTTCGTGGCAAAAAGGAGAAGCGCAGATGGAGTCGTTTGAGGTGGATCGCATCAAGCAAATGCTGGGGCTCCCTCCCGAGGCAGGCACCCGGGAAATCGAGGCGCGCATCGCCGAGCTTACGGCCCGGGAGGCGCCAAAGCCCCTGCCCCCCGAGGAGAAACCAGAAGTCCCTGCTCCTGAGAAGACTACCCTGGTTTCTGAACTGAGCAGAATGGAATATGAACCTCTCCTGCCGGTGGAGAAAAAGCTGATCTCCTGGAGTATCGCCCTGGGGGTGGTGGGCCTGGGGATCCTGGTGTGGGTGAGCTATACCTTTTTCCCCGTGGGCCACTGAGAATCTGAGGAGGGCAGAAAATGGAAGCGAAAAAACAAGGCATCGGTGAAGACTGGCTGTCTTTTTGGCTCGGGATGGTGGTCTTTGTCCTGGGCTTGGGGGTCTTCTTCGGACTGGACCTGTTGGGCTGGGGCATTAAGACCAGCGTCTGGATGGATATTACCAAGGCCTTATCACCGGTCTCGGATACCTTCAAGGGTATGCCGGGACTGACCTCGCTGTTTTTGACTTATCTTTTTATGCTGGTCCTGACGGAGATCGGCGCGACGATGCTGAACGTCAGGGTCGGGAAATTTATCCTGGGCTTTTCTATCGTCTTCTGGATCGGTTACGGTTGCTGGTTATTGGGACATTTTGCCTACATTGCGGCCACCCCGGAGGCCCTGGCGAAATTTGGCATCGGCTGGTCTCTCAGGTTGACCGGAGAAGCCGGCTTTATCGTGGCCCTGATCGCCGGCCTGATTGTCGGAAACTTTTTCCCCGGTTTCTCCGACACTCTCAAGGAAGCCATCCGCCCCGAACTCTATATTAAAACGGCCATCGTCATACTGGGCGCTGGCCTGGGGGTCAAGTCGGCGGAAGCCATCGGCTTGGCCTCGGCCGTGCTCTTCCGGGGCCTGTGCGCCATCGTCGAGGCCTATCTCATTTACTGGGCGGTGGTGTATTTCATCTCCCGCAAATACTTCAAGTTCAGCCGGGAGTGGGCCGCACCGCTCGCCTCCGGCATCTCCATTTGCGGAGTATCGGCGGCCATTGCTACCGGCGGCGCCATCAGGGCCCGACCGGTGGTGCCCATCATGGTCTCTTCCCTGGTGGTGATTTTCGCGGTGGTGGAGCTCATCATCCTGCCTTTCATAGCCCAGGGCTTCCTTTGGCATGAGCCCATGGTGGCGGGCGCCTGGATGGGCCTGGCCGTCAAGACCGACGGGGCAGCGGTGGCCAGCGGGGCCATCGTGGATTCCCTCATACGCTCCAAGGCCCTGGCCGAGGCGGGGATTAATTACAAAGAAGGCTGGATGCTCATGACCTCCACCACCGTCAAGATGTTCATTGACATCTTTATCGGCGTGTGGGCCTTTATCCTGGCCATCATCTGGTGCGGGGTCATCGAGTGCAAGCCGGGAGAAAAGATTCGGGCCGGGCAAATTTGGGAGCGGTTTCCCAAGTTCGTCATCGGCTATGTCCTCACGTTTGTGATTATGCTGCTCCTGTGCCTGGCCAATCCGGGGATCATCAAGACGGCCAAGGCAGCTACCGCCCAGATGGATACGTTCCGGGTGATGTTCTTTGTCCTGACCTTCTTCACCATCGGGGTGGTGTCCAACTTTAAGAAACTCTGGGAGGAAGGCATCGGGCGATTGGCCGCAGTTTACATTCTCTGCCTGTTCGGGTTCATCATCTGGGTGGGCCTGGGCATTTCGTGGATTTTCTTCCACGGCGTTACCCCGCCCCTCGTCGGCGGCTGATTTACTGAAAGCAACTGCTCTGCCCAAGCCCCGGGGGCCAGCCTTCGGGGCTTTTTTCATGGGAACCGCGATGTCCCTCCCCTCCCCGTCTTACCCGGCGTTGATCTTTCTTCTTTATTTTTTAGGGAAAATCGGCTGGCGGCCTTTTGCTTTGGGCGAGTTCTGCCGATAAACCGAATATATCACCTTGAACTCCGGGCCGGCGGGGACGCGGGCCTGCATCACGAGGGAGCAGACAGGATGCCTCAGGTGAAGTTGCGGACCAAAATCTTCGGCGGTTTCGTTTTTCTTCTCTTATTAACCACTTCCATGGCCTTCCTGGGTTGGCACAACCTCAGGGTTCTCGTTACCGAAGTGGAACACCGGGACACCTTGAACCTGATCCAGAAAAATGCCCTGGAGGCCCGGCGCCAGGAGAAAAATTACGTCCTCCGGGGAGGCCAGGAATATCTGGACGCGGTAAGCCGTCTGGTGCAGGCCATCAAAGACCAGGTGGCAGCAGGGGGTCAGGCTATAACCGACCAGACCATCCGGGAGAGCTTGGGGAAGATCCTTGAATCCACCGGGTCTTACGAGGCGGCTTTTAGACGCTACGTCAACGCTTCCCGGCAAACGGACAAAAAGAACTCCCCTGAACAGCAGCAGCGTTCTGGACCAGGCCGACAAGGACATGGTGAGCGCCGCCCGGGCCCTCCTCCTGGAGGTTGACCGGTGTTTGAGTGTGCAGAAGGAAAATATGCACGCCAGGGCGGCTCGAGCCACCACCCTCATCGTCGGGGGAGCCCTCCTGGCGCTGATCGCCGGGCTGATAGTCTCGGTATATCTGGTGAGCAATCTCATCGGGGTTTTGAACCGGATCATCTCGAGTCTGGAAAACGGCTCAGAGCAAGTGGCCGCGGCCTCCCTCCAGGTGTCCAGCGCCAGCCAGTCCCTGGCCGCGGGGGCTTCCCACCAGGCCGCCTCCCTCGAGGAAACGACCTCCTCCCTGGAGGAGCTGGCGGCATCGGTGAAACAAAATTCCATACACGCCGAGGAGTGCAATCAGCTGGTGCTTCAGACCCACGGGAAAACCAAAGAGGTGCATAAATCCATCCGCGCCACCCGGGATTTCATGGAAACCATTTCCGGTTCCGGGGAAAGGGTAAAGAAAATCATCAAAAATATTGATGAGATCGCCTTTCAGACCAACCTGCTGGCGCTCAATGCCGCGGTGGAGGCGGCCCGGGCGGGCCAGGCGGGGGCCGGTTTTGCCGTGGTGGCGGAAGAAGTGCGGGCCCTGGCCATGCGGGCGGGGGAGGCGGCCAAGACCACGAACAGTTTGATCGGGGAGACCGCCCACCAGATTGATCTGGGCTCGGCGCAGATCCAGGAGACCCTCACCAAGTTCTACGAAATGGGGGATTCGGCCAAGAAGGTGAACAGCTTCGTGGGCGAGATCACCAGCGCCAGCCAGGAGCAGGCCCTGGGCATCGAGCACCTGAATCAGGCCATGATGGAAATCGACCGGGTGGTGCAGCAAAATGCCGCCAACGCCGAGGAAAGCGCCAGCGCCGCCACCCAGCTGCAGGCCCAGGCCGAACGCCTGCGCGACATCGTGGGCGAGGTGACCTCCCTGGTGCAGGGAAGCGACCAGCAGGGGCAATCGGGGTCCCCAGCTTCAGGAGGGGGTCAGGCAAGGCACCTGACCGCTTCCCCGGCCGGGGGGCGGGTTGAATTTTAGCGCGGCAGGAGGACCGGCGCCTCCGACCCTTCCCACAAAATTTTTTTAATTGGATTAACTGCGATAGCTGGCGTTGATGCGGATGTATTCCTCGGTGAGGTCGCAGGTGTCGTAAAAATCCTCAAATTCCCCGGCCGCGAGATCGATGGTCACGGTAAAGGGACCGGCCAGGATGAGTTCCCGGGCCGCGGCTTCGACCTCGTCCCCCCTACCCTGCCCCTTGGCCATCACCTGGTGCGCCCCGAAAGAAATGCCGACGCGCTCAGGGTCAAAGTTGGCCCCGGCACGGCCCAGGGCCGCCATGATTCTCCCCCAATTGACGTCGGCGCCTGCCATGGCGGTCTTCACCAGAGGCGAGGTGGCCACGGTGGCCGCCGCCTGACGGGCTTGGCGGGGTGAGGCCGCGCCTTTTACCACCACCCGGAAAAACCGGGTGGCCCCTTCGCCGTCCGCCACAATCTGTTGGGCCAGGTCCTCGAGCAGCCGGTCAAGAAGCTCACCCATAGGCGCGGCCTTGGACACCTCGGTCACCGGCGGGTGGCCGGCCCGGCCGCTGGCCAATATGAGCACCGTGTCGTTGGTGGAGGTATCGCCGTCGATGGTGACGCGGTTGAAACTCCGGTCCACCGCCTGCCTCAGGAGCTGTTTTAAAACCGGGGCGCTGAGCGCGGCATCCGTGAACACAAAGGCCAGCAAGGTGGCCATGTCCGGGTGGATCATGCCGGCTCCCTTGGCCAGTCCCGCCAGGGCAATCTCACGGCCCCAGAGCTTTTCCCGAATGAAGGCCGTCTTGGGGCGGGTGTCGGTGGTCATGATGGCCTCGGCCACCTCGGGAAGGCCATCCGGGCGCAGGCGCGTTACCAAGTCCGGCAGGGCCGCCTCGATGCGGTCCACCGGCAGGGGCTGACCGATGACCCCGGTGGAGGCGGGGAGGACCGCAACCTCGGGGATCGACAGGAGCCGGGCGGCCTTGCGGGTGAGCACCCGGGTAGCCTGTTTGCCCCCGGGGCCGGTGCAGGCATTGGCGTTGCCGCTGTTCACCAGGACGGCCCGGGCCTCGCCGGACCGCACCCGCCGCTGGCAGAGGAGCACCGGCGCGGCCTTTACCCGGTTTCTGGTGAAGACCCCCGCCGCGGCCGCCGGGCCGTCGGCCACGATGAGGGCCAAGTCCAGGCCGCCGTGCTTCTTAATCCCCGCGGCAATGCCCGCCGCCTGGAATCCTTTCACTATCATCGTTGGACCCCCCAGAGTGATGGCCTGGATTTTTGGGGGAGGGGGCCAGGGGTCAGCGGACCCACCGGTCCCCCGGTCCTCCCCTCATATTTACTTCCCGTTTACTTCCCGCAGCACTTCTTGTATTTCTTGCCGCTGCCGCAGGGGCAGGGGTCGTTTCTGCCCGTCTTGCCATTTTTACGCTGCACGGGCTGGGAACTGCCGCCGCTGTCGCCATGGCTTAACACCATCTGCTGCTGGGCCGGGCGGGCCTCCTCGGGTACCTCCTGATAGGGCCGCACCTGGAGGTGAAAAACGGTGCCCACGGTGTCTGCCTTGATGCGATGCACCAGGTCCATGAAGGACTCGTAGCCTTCCTTCTGGTACTCCCGCAGGGGGTCCTTCTGGGCATAGCCCCGCAAGCCGATGCCGTCCCGCAGGTGGTCCATGGAGAGCAGGTGGTCTTTCCAGTGGTTGTCGACGATCTGGAGCATGACCATCTGCTGGAGGTGCGCGAACATTTCCGGGCCCACCTCCCCGGACTTGGCCTCGTAGCGCTCCCGCACCTTGTCAACCAGGTATTCTGCCCAGTCGCCGTTGCCCGGCCGGTCCAGGGGGGGCATAAAGCCGAACTGCCGCCGGAAAGAAATTTCGAAGGCGGTGACATCCATTTCTTCCACGGTGTTGTCCGGGACATATTCCGCCACCAGGTCGTCGACGAGCTCCCCGGCCATGTCCAGAAAGTCTTCCTTGAGATTCTCCCCCCCCAGGATCTGGCGGCGCTGGGAGTAAATCACCTCCCGCTGCTGGTTCATGACGTCGTCGTACTCCAGGAGGTGTTTGCGGATGTCAAAGTTGTGGGATTCCACCCGCATCTGGGCCTTGGCGATGGCGTTGCTCACCATGCGGTGCTCGATGGGCTCGCCGTCGTCCATGCCGAGGCGCCCCATGAGGCCCTTGATGCGGTCGGAGCCGAAGATGCGCAGCAGATCGTCCTCGAGGGACAGGTAAAACCGGGATGACCCCGGGTCCCCCTGGCGGCCGGAACGCCCCCGCAGCTGGTTGTCGATGCGCCGGGCCTCGTGGCGCTCGGTGGCCAGGATGTGCAGGCCGCCCTGTTCCACCACCCCCTCGCCCAGGACGATGTCGGTGCCGCGGCCGGCCATGTTGGTGGCAATGGTGACATGGCCGAACTGCCCGGCCTGGGCCACGATCTCCGCTTCCTTTTCGTGGTGCTTGGCGTTCAGCACCTCGTGCTTGATGCCTTCCCTTTTGAGGAGCTTGCTCAGGTGTTCGGATTTCTCGATGGAGGTGGTGCCCACCAGCACCGGCTGGCCGCGATCATGGCAGTCCTTGATCTCCTCCACCGCGGCCAGGAATTTCTCCGCCCCGGTCCGGTAGATGAGGTCGGGATTATCGACGCGGATCATTTTCTTGTGGGTGGGGATGATGGCCACATCCAGCTTGTAGATCTTTTTAAACTCCTCCGCCTCGGTGTCGGCGGTACCGGTCATGCCCGCCAGCTTGTCGTACATGCGGAAATAATTCTGGAAGGTGATGGTGGCCAGGGTCTGGTTTTCATTCTCGATGCGCACCCCCTCCTTGGCCTCCAGGGCCTGGTGGAGGCCGTCGGAATAGCGCCGGCCCGGCATGAGGCGGCCGGTGAACTCGTCCACGATGATGACCTGGCCTTCCTTGACGATGTATGCGTCATCCCGCTGGAAGAGCTGGTGGGCTTTCAGGGCCTGGTTCAGGTGGTGCAGGACCTCGATGTTCCTGGGGTCATAGAGGTTTTCGATGTTCAGGAGCTTTTCGGCGTGGGCGATGCCGCCTTCGGTGATGAGGACGCTTCTCGCTTTTTCATCCACCGTGAAATCCTGCTCCTGGCGCAGTTGCTGGGCCACCCGGTTCAGGATGTAGTAAAGGTTGGTGGATTCCTCGGCCGGCCCGGAGATGATCAGCGGCGTGCGGGCTTCGTCGATGAGGATGGAGTCCACTTCGTCGACGATGGCAAAATTGAAGTCCCGCTGGACGTAATCCGACAGGGCAAACTTCATGTTGTCCCGCAGGTAATCGAAGCCGAATTCGTTGTTGGTGCCATAGGTGACGTCGGCGTTGTACGCCTGGCGGCGCTCTTCGTCGTTTAAGCCGTGGATGATGGTGCCGACCTGCAGACCCAGGAAATCAAAGACGCCCCCCATCCAGCGGGTGTCCCGGCGGGCCAGGTAATCGTTGACCGTGACGACGTGCACCCCTTTGCCGGTGAGGGCGTTCAGATAGGCGGGCAGGACCGCTACCAGGGTTTTACCTTCACCGGTTTTCATTTCGGCGATTTTGCCCTGATGGAGAACGATGCCGCCGATGAGCTGGACGTCGAAGGGTCTCATCCCCAGGGCCCTGAGGGAACCCTCACGGGCTACGGCAAAGGCCTCGGGAAGAAGGTCGTCCAGGGGTTCCCCCCGGTCCAGGCGCTCCCGGAAGTGGGGGGTTTTGGCGGCGAGGTCCGCATCGGTAAGCTTGCGCATCTCCGGTTCGAGAGAGGTTATCTGGTCCACGAGGGGGGCCAGGCGCCGCAGTTCCCGGTCATTTTTGCTGCCAAAGGTTTTTTGCAGAATAAAGTTCAACATATAACTTTGGATATATCCTTGTAAGTTTCCGTTATGATGAAAATTTGGTCAGGTTTTCTTAGAGGAGAGGCAAGGGTCGCGAGAACCCTACCATCCTCCCAGAAGCTCCCTCCCCCAACCCCGCAAGAGCGGCAGCACAAGCTCCAGCCCATGCCGACCCGGGCAAGATGCCCGGGCTACCGTTACCAAGCAGGTTGGCGGGGGAAATTGGCGGGAGAGCAGGGACCTCAGGTTTCTGGCCCTCCCCCCCTTTAAAAGCTGTCAAGGCGTCTCCGGCAGTTCCAGGACCATGGGGATTTCGTCGCAATTGGGATATTTCACGCAGGTGACGCAATCGGCCCAAATCCTGGGATGCAGCTTCTCCCGGGGAAACTCCTTAAATCCAAAGCGGCGAAAAAAGTCCAGGCAATCGGTGAGCACGAAGATCTGCCTAAGCCCCAGGGTGCGGGCCTCGTCAAGGCAATTTTCCACCAGGCGCCGGCCGATGCCCCGGCCCTGGCGGTGCGGCGCCACCATGACGGAGCGGATTTCCCCCAGGTCCTCCCAGAACACGTGGAGGGCGGCGACGCCCTGGATGTCACCCCCGCCGTCCCCCGGGCACACGAAGTAATCCCGCACGTAACTGTACAGTTCCGCCAGGGGGCGGGGCAGGACGTTCCACCGGCCGGAGCACTCCGCCAGCAGGCGGTATATTTCCGGGACTTCCTGAAGCCTGGCTTTGCGAATCATAGCACCTTGAAGATACACGCTTTCACATGGTATTATATCATGAGAACTTCGGGAAAATCATGTAGAAGAGCCGGCACGGGTGAATTTACCGCCTGGGCCAGGGACTGCATGGCACCGGAGTCCCGAAGGAAAACCAAGGAGAAATTATGTCAGTCATCTCACAGGACAAATTCGTCCGCCTGGAATATCGTCTCAAACTTGCCAATGGCGAGTTTATCCGCGGCTCAGCCGACCAACCGGAGTACCTGGTTTTTGTGGCGGGGTGCGGGGAGGTCCTGCCCGGCCTGGAGCGGCGGCTCTGGGGCCTGTCCCCCGAGGAGGAGACGGTGGAGTTTGTGGTGCCCTGTCAGGAGGCCTTTGGCCCCTATAACCCCGACAATGTCCAGGTATGGAGCAAGAAGCGCTTTCCGGCCGACGTCGGTCTCGAGGTGGGGCAAAAGGTCCTGCCGAGCTTCCTGCCCTTCCCGCCGGAATACCCGCTGACCATCAAGGAAGTCCAGGAAGAAAGCGTGGTCCTGGACCTGAACCACCCCCTCACCGACCAGGACCTCTACTATGAGGTCAGGGTGGTGGAGGTGCAGGACACCGCCCCGGAGGAGCTGGCCGTCCTCAAGAGCTGCCATTCCTGCCGGGAAGGCACGGAATAGGGAGAGCCGCCAGGGCTGCCTCAGTGGACAGCCGGGGATGGCCCTCCCCTATGCACCCGCAAAAAAAATCCCGGTCTGGAGCAGGCCGGGATTTTTGTTTTCGAGAAAAAAAGTCTTTACACTTCGGTAATCGTGATGGCCCCGGAGGGACACACCTCGATGCAGCTCTCACAACCCAGACATTCGTCCTCGTTCACCGGATTGGCTTTGTCGCCCTTCATTTCAAAGACGCCCACCGGGCACACGTTGACACACTCCTCGTCGCCGGTGCATTTGTCTTCATCCACTTCTACGCGCCAAGACATAGACCTTTACCTCCTTTGGAAATTGACTGATTCGTGATGTCCCCGTAAAAAATTCCTGGAACCCCAGGAGAGCATGGGAGCCTGCCCTGGGGCAGGTGTTATGCTTTTTTTCACATGGGGTGGCGTCCCCTTTTCGTATATTAAAACCCTCCTACCTTGTCAAGGAAAAATCACCCCGTCATCTTCCGGCGGGGCGTATGCCGGGGGCCCGCAGCCGGTTCAGGGGCAGGGATGAGGGAGAGGTTGGCGGCGGCCAGACGGCGGCGTTGATGCTCCCGGGCCTGGCGCACCAGGGCCGGGGCCCAGTCCGGGGACCCCAGGGCGTGCAGATGGGTGTAGGTGGCCAGGACGTTCTGGTAAACAAAGCCGTCCCGGTGCCCGCAGACACCGGCGCCCCGGGTCATGTGAAAGACCAGGTTGGCGTCGGGGCCGGGTTCCGGTTCCAGGCGGGAGTAGTGAAACTCGTGCCCCTTGAGCCGGGTGCCAGGCTTGAAGTAGGGGTTCTCCCGGTCCACCTCCAGGGCGGTGTAGCCGTGGCCCTGGGGGCTTTTGCCCATGACGAAATTATACGGCAGAAGACCTACCATGGGATGGGACTCACCCTGGATGGGTCTGAATGGCCTGCCCCAGGTACATGAGGCCGCCGCATTCGGCGTAGATGGGCAAACCCCTGGTGGGCGGCCGCGAGCACCGAAGCCCGGAAGGTCGTCGTTGCTGGCCAGGGCGGCCGCGCTGGTTTCCGGGAAGCCGCCCCCGAGATACAGGGCGTCCACGTCCGGGGGGAGTTCCGGGTCGGCCAGGGCGTTGATGAACACCAGCCGGGCCCCGGCCTGCTCCAGGGCCTCCAGGTTCTCGGGGTAATAGAACTGGAAGGCGGCGTCCCGGACGATACCGATGTGCACCTGGGGTTGAGGGTCGGCAGCCGGGTAAAGCGCCCGGCTGGCCCGAGGGAGAGGGCGGGGCCTGGATGGCCGCCTGCCAGAGGCCGGTCAAGATCCAGGTAGCGCTCGGCGATGTCCTGGGCCGCGGCCACGGCCCGCACCGCGGCCCGGTGTTCCGGGGGTGGTATGAGCCCCATGTGGCGCTCGGGAAACACCGCGCACTTGAGGCGCGGCACGGCTCCCAGCACCGGGACCTTGCAGTAATGCTCGATGCTCTTCCTGAGGATGTCCTCGTGACGGGGGCGGGCCACCTGGTTTAAGATCACGCCGGCCAGGTTCACCTGGGGGTCGAAGTGCTGGCAGCCCAGCACCAGGGCCGCGGCGGTCCGGGTGGTCATGGTGCAGTCCACCACCAGCACTACGGGTACGGCCAGAAGCTTGGCCAACTCGGCGGTGCTGTAGGTGCCCCGGTCGTCGAGGCCATCAAAAAGGCCGCGATTGCCCTCGATCAACAGGGCATCCGCGGCCTCGGCGTGACGTGATACCAGTGCAACGATCTGTTCCCCCTCCATGAGGAAGGGATCCAGATTATGGCTGGGGCTGCCCGCGGCCAGGGAATGCCAGGCAGGGTCGATGTAATCGGGCCCCTTTTTGAAGGGCACGACTTTTTTCCCCTGGGCCTGCCACGCGGCCAGGAGCCCCAGCGTCAAGGTGGTCTTACCGGCCCCGCCCCGCAGAGCTGTCAGGAGCAAACGGGGACAGGACCGGGACATCAGTGTTTGGCGGCGCCTTCCACCCGGGGGCATTCGATGAAGCTGCCGCCGAAGTAAGTATAGACACAGCGGCCGCCATCGATCAACTCCTTGATGGCCATCTTAACATCGTTCTTACTCTGATCCGGATGCTCTTTGAGCACGGCCTTCTGCAGGTCCATGGCCTTAAGCTGTTTTTTGCCCGCAGCCGCTGCCACCATCTTGTAGAGGTATTCTACAAGTTCTGCCTTTGGTAATGCCATTTTTCAACCACCCACTTAGAATTTGAAGTGCATGGACGTCCTATAAGTATCATACGCCTGGAACTTATAGTCGTCAATATGCTGATAGGTGAAGGGAATCTCGCAGGTCTCGAAGAACTTCTCCCAACCGATGCGCTCGACCCATTCGCCCACGCGTTCCCACTGGTTGGCGCCTTCGGCGTACTTGATGAGAATCTTGCGGATGGTTTGCACGGCTTCCGGCCAACGGGGCGGATTGTTGGGGATGTAGGGCACCGCCAGACGGGAGAACATGGGGGCATGCTTGGCATTGGAGACCTTGCCACCCACCAGCAGAGCCACGCCGCCCCTTTCCGAGTCAAAGCACGGGCAGGGCCGGGCACATGGTGTAGCAGTTGCCGCAGTACATGCAGCGCTCCGTATTCACCGTGACGCTCTTCAGGTTCTTGTCCGGATGAGGCCGGATGGCGCCGGTGGGACAAGAAGCGATGGTGGTGGGAATTTCGCAGAGGTTATGCAACTTCTCGTGCTGAACCTTGGGCGGAGTGCGGTGCACGCCGCAGATGGCGATGTCGGAGCAGTGCACGGCGCCGCACATGTTCAGGCAGCAGGCCAGGGAGATGCGGACCTGGGCCGGCAGTTTGTGGCTGCCGAAGTATTCGAACAGGTCGTCCATCACCGCTTTGACCACCCCGGAGGCGTCGATGGCCGGGGTGTGGCAGTGGATCCAGCCCTGGGTGTGGACGATGTTGGTGACGGAGTGGCCGGTACCGCCCTTGGGGAGGCCCGCTTTCACCAGATCGGCCTTCAAGCCCTCCAGCTTGGACTTGTCGGATACCAGGAACTCACAGTTGTGACGGCTGGTGAAGCGCAGGTGGCCGCCGCAGTGTTTATCGGCGAGGTCGCACAATTCCCGGGCGAACATCGTGGTGATGAGCCGGGGGGAGGCGATGCGCACGGAGTAGATCTCGGCGCCGGTTTCGGAGACGTGCACCAAGACACCGGGCTCCATGATCTGATGATATTTCCATTTGCCGTAGTTGTCTTTGATAACCGGCGGCAAGAATTTGCTGAAATGGGGGGGGCCAATATCGGTAATCCGTTCAGCCATGTTGGTAATTCCTCCTCTATTATCCAGGCTGCAGGCCTGTTTCGCAGAATTTTTCCTACTTGGTGGTGTAATATTTCTTGCCGGCGGCTTCAGCGTCGAAGTCGGCCTGGTGCCAGAAGAAGAAGGGGTTGGCCCGAGGCGTCCGCACGGTTTGCGGAACCGGCGGCAGATTCGTGGCCTCCAGGAAGGACCGCATGCCCATGCGCATGATGAGCTCGCCGATGCGTTCCCGGTTTTTGCCGTGCTCTGACCACCACTCGGTGATGCTGGAGACGAGTTCCTTCAGTTCGTCGAAGGGCTCTTCCATTCGCATGAAGGGCACGATAACCCAGCTCATCTGGGCGCCTTCCAGGATGGGGGCGTGGGAGCCGATGAGGATGGTGCAGCCCGTATCGGTGCCGGGGCGCAGGGCCTGGGGCATCAGGTTGATGCAGTGCATGCAGTGGTTGCAGTTCTTGTTGTCGATGCTGAGCTTCTTGCCGTCATAGCTCATGCAATAGGTGGGGCACAGATCGGTGACGTCGGCCTTGATGTCCAGCTTGGCCACGTTGGCACCGCCGCCCCGGGCTTTCAATTCGCCGCCGGCATAGGCTGCCACCGCGGCCTGGTCGATGCGGATGTCGTCTTTCCAGACGCCGATCATGGACATGTCGGACCGGGCTATCGCGGCCACGCAGTCATTGGGGCAGCCGGAGAATTTCATCTTGTACTTATAAGGGAAGGAGGGCCGGTGCAGGTCGAACTGGAACTCCTGGGTGAGCTGATAGCAGACTTCCATGGTGTCGTAGCAGGCCCATTCGCAGCGGGACTGACCTAAGCAGCAGGAGGGGGTGCGCATGGCGGAACCGGAGCCGCCGATATCCCAACCCTTGGCGGTCAGTTTCTCAAAGCAGGGTTCCAGTTCCTCGGTGCGGGTGCCCAGGAAGATGAGGTCGCCGGTGGCGCCGTGCATGTTCAGAACGCCGCTGCCGTGCTGGTCCCAGATGTCGCACAGTTCGCGGAGGGCGGAAGCGGTGTAATACCAGCCGGAGGGCTGGTTGACCCGCATGGTGTGGAAATGTTCCAGACCGGGGAACTCATCCGGGAGGTCGGAATAACGGCCGATGATGCCGGAGCCGTATCCCAGGACGCCCACGATACCGCCGTGCTTCCAGTGGGTGATTTTCTCTTTGTACGACCTTTCCAGCTGGCCCAACAGGTCATTGACCTGGGGCTTTTTTTCGGCCATCCGCTTCAAATCCTTGACGAAGCTGGGGAATGGACCGGATACCAATTGATCCAATAGTGGGGTTTTGTGCATTAAATTCTCCTCCTAATTAGATGGTCCCCAAGGGGCTTATCCTTTTTTTCACAAATATCTGTGTTATCTCATACCATCCCAAGAATTTTGTCAATAAAAAAAATAATCCTAGATCCCTTCGATGACGGTGACCTCTCCCAGGTCCTCCAGGGCGCTTAGGCACTTCCTCGCCGGCCCCACCACCAGGGCGGTGAGGGCGTCGGGATGCAGGTGGGCCCGGGCGGCCTGGTGGGCGGCTTCCAACGTGACGCCCTCAATTTCTTCACAATAGCGCGACAGGTACTGCAGGCCCAGGTCGTAGAGGTCCATATAGAGCACCTGCTGGGCAATGGTCCGGGCGGTTTCCAGGTTTTGGGGAAAATGCCCGACATAGTAACTCTGGGCATCAGCCAGCTCCTGGGCCGTGACCCCGTGGTCCCGGACGTCCCGCACCACCCCGGTGATTTCCTTAACCACCGCGGCAGTGTGTTCCGCCGGGGTGAAGGTGGCGATGTTGAAGGGGCCCGGGGCGCGGCGGAAATGGAAGCGGCTGCGGATGCCGTAGGTATAGCCCAGGTCGGCGCGGATGCGGGCCATGAGGCGGGACGAAAAGCCGCCCTCCCCCAGGATGTAGTTCACCAGGCGCAGCGGGAAAAAATCGGGGTGATGGCGAGGCAGCCCCAGGTGCCCCATGCGGATTTCGCTCTGGGTGAGTTCCGGCCGGTCCAAAAGGTAAACGCCGGGAGCCGCCGTCCGGGGCGGGGGCGCAGTGTAGGCGGGGCTCACCGGGCCGCCCCCCGGCCAGCCCTGCCAATGGCGGCGCATCTCTTCCTCCACCCGGCCCCGGGGCACCATGCCCACCACCAGGAGACTGGTGTTGCCGGGGGCGAACTCCCGGCGGTAGTGGCCGGTAAGGTCTTCAAAGGTCAGGTTTGTCAGGCTCTCCGGCTCCCCCCGCACGGCGTGGCCATAGGGGGAACCCTGGAAGAACAGGCGCCGGTAACTGAAGGTGGCCAACTCCCGGGGGTCGTCCAGCATCTGGGCCAGCTCGGCCCGGCGGCGCTCCTTGAGGAGGGCAAATTCCTCCCCCGGGAAGCTGGGGGTCTGCACCACCTCCGCCATGATCTCCATGAGGACGGGGAAATCCTCGGCCAGGCCGTCGAGCGAGATAATGGTGGCGTCATATTCGGCCCGGGCGGTCAGCTGCGCCCCCATGGACTCGACGTCCTCGGCCAGCTGCCGTTGGCTGCGCCGGGCAGTGCCCAGGGTGAGGAACTCGGCGGCCCAGTCGGCCGCCCCTGCCTTGCCCGGGGGATCGGTCTCGGCCCCCCTTTTTACCAGGCAGGTGAGACTCACCCAGGGGACCCGCTGGTATTCCACCCCCAACAGCCCAAGACCGTTGGGGAGACTCGCTTGATAAATGGAGGGCGCTTGTCCGGTCATAGTATTCCTTTGGATTGAATTAACTTGGGGGGAGGGGGTAAGGGCCCACCGGTCCTTAGCCCCCCGCTAAACTGCTAGTTTATGATAGAGGCCCTAATGCTTCGCTTTCTTCCGGAGAAACGGGCTTTAAGGTGACCACGGTGCGATTGTCTTCCCGGAGGTACTGCCGGGCCACCCGGGTGACGTCCTCCCGGGTCACGGCGTTGTAGTAGCCCAGGACCTCGTTGACGCGGTGGGCATCACCGGTTTTCAGGTGAAAGAGGCCCACCAGCAGGCCCCGGAAGAAGTTTTTGGCCAACCCCTGTACCGTCTGGGCCTTGATGATCTTCTTGGCCCGCCCCAATTCGGCCTCCCCCACGCCGTCGGTTTTGAGGTGTTCCAGGGACGCCCACAGATCCTCTTCCAGCCGGGCGAGGTCGGTGCCGGGAGCAGCCACGGCCCGAAAGAGGAAAAGATCCGGGTCCTGGTCGGACCACGGCGGCGGGGCCATGTAAGCCTCCAGGTCGGCCACCCTTCCCGAGCGCACGAATTCCTGGTACAGGCGGCTGGCCTTGCCCACCGACAGGACCACCGCCAGGAGCACCAGGGGGTAGATGTCAGGGTGGTCCAGGCCCACCACGTGAAAACCGGCCAGAAAGGCCTCCACCTGGGAGACTTTCTTGAAGGTGACGCGGCGTTCTCCCCGTTGGGGAGGCTCGGTGACCCGGGGAAAGGCCGGGCGGCCGGGGCTCGGGAGGGAGCCGAAATGCCGTTCCACCAAGTCCCTGGCGGCCTCGGGGTCCACATCGCCGGCGATGACCACGGCCATATTGCCCGGGTGGTAGTAAGTCCGGTAATAGGCCCGGCAGTTGTCCAGGGTCATGCGATGGAGATCCTGGTCCCAGCCGACGACCGGCCAGGCGTAAGGATGCTGGGTATAGGCGGTGGCGTAGAGCTGCTCCTCGATGAGCCCGAAGGGATTGTCCACACTCCGGAGTTTCCTTTCGCTGATCACCACCTCCCGCTCGGTCTGGAAATTTTCCTCGTCCAGCTTGAGGCGGCTCAGGCGGTCGGCCTCCAGGCTCAGGGCCAGGTCCAGGTGCTCGGCGGGCAGGTTTTCGAAATAGGAAGTGTGGTCCTTGGTGGTGAAGGCATTGATTTCGCCCCCCTTGGACTGGAGCAGGCGGGAGAATTCCTCGGGGCCCAGGTCCTCCGTGCCCCGGAACATGAGGTGCTCGAAGAGGTGGCTGATGCCGGTGATGCCCGGGAGCTCATGGCGGGAGCCAACCTGGTAATGGAGCTGCACCGAGACCACCGGCACCGACTGGTCAGGGAGCACAAAAAGGGTGAGGCCGTTGTCCAGGCGGTAAGTAACTATGGTGATGGCGGGATTCCAGGTTGAATAATCCAACTCGCCGGCAAGGGTCATACCCGGTCCTCCTCGTTTTTCAAAAGACCATGTGTTTTTAATGCAATGGGGAAGGGATACCATTTTTTGCCGGCAATGTCATGCCGGGATATTTGGAGAAGTCAGATCGAGGGAGGGCAGGGACCTCAGGTTCCTGGCCCAACAAGTTCATTTTGCTGGCGTCTCTTCGGGAATCCGGGAGACGCCGGGGTAACCGCTCCAGTACCGGATCAGGCCCTCATCGGCCTCCACCTGCAGGGGCTGGCTCTCAGCGATGGGGATGTTTTCCGGGTTCTCCCCGGCCAACATGCGCTTGGCCAGGGCGGCCGCTTCCTTGCCCAGGGCGCGGTAATCAAGGGCCACCCACAAAATGGCCCCTTTATGATCCGGGTCGGCCAGGCTGCTCACCACTTTGATTTTGCGCTCCCGGCCCCAGGCCAGGAGGGTAGAGGCATAGCGGGCGGCGCTGGCGGCAGGGGGAATATAAAGGACCTGGGCCCCCCGGGCCACAAGTTTCTGGAGGGCCGGTAGATCGGCGGCCGCGCTGGCGGAGGGTTCGGTCAGGGGGGTAAGGCCATACTTGGGCGCCAGCCGGGTAAAAACCCCGGCCACCTCCACCTCCTGGCCTTCGCCGGGGTCATACAGCATGCCCCAGGGGATAGGGCCCAGAAGGCGCGCCCCATGTTCCAGGGCCAGCGCCACCGGCGGGGGCGAGGCGATCCCGGTGATGTTTTTCTGGTGGAGGTCCGGTTGCCGGGGGTCATCGGCGGCACCGGTGACATAGGGGCTGGCCACCATGGCAAAAACCATGGGGATGCGCTTCTCCACCGGGGCCACCCTGATCAGGGCGGAGCTTCCCAGCACCACGAGGAGGGGCGGGTCCTGGGCCCGGATCCGTTTAAGGGCCTGGTCAGCGGCCTGGCCGAACTCCGGAACGATGGCCACCTGGAGGCGATGGGGGGCCAAGCCGGCGGCGAGGCCGGCCAGCACTTGCCGCAGCCGGGGCGAGTCGGGGGAAGCGAAGACGGCCACCGGGGAGGCGTCGTGATGGGAACCGCAGCCACCCGCCACCAGCATCCCGGCCAGACATAACCAGACCAGGCCGCGCCTGATCAACCGGGCAAACCGGCGCAGGCTCACAAGGGCAGGAAGCGGCATAAATAAACCTGGCGCGGGTAGCTCAAGAGTCCAGTCCCGCGCCCCGGCTCCCTCAATGAATGATGCGGCCGATGCGCTGCCAACGGACGTGAAAGGCCTGGTTGTCCCAGGCATGGTTGTAGATCAGCCCCTGCAGGGCCCGGGCCAGGGAAGGGACCAGGGTGGACTGGGGCTGCCCGTCACCACCCCATGAGAAGTAAATGATAAAGGCGCGGCCCTTGAGGTTCTGCATGGGGACGAAACCCCAGAAGCGGCTGTCGTAGCTCTTGTCCCGGTTATCACCCATGACGAAATACGAATCCGGCGGGACCACCACCGGGCCGAAATTATCCCTTTCCGTCTGGGTTATCTCCGGGTCCGCATAAACCGCCCGGGGGGCGTCGGGGTTGTCGGAAGGCGGTGGGATTACGGTAAGGTCGCCATTTATATACAGTTTTTTGTCGATGACCTGGATCCGGTCCCCCGGCAGGCCGATGACCCGCTTGATGTAGTCCTTGTCCGGGCTCTGGGGGTAGATGAAGACCACGACGTCACCCCGATGGGGGGTGCCGGTGGAGATAAGCACACTGTTGGTGAAGGGGTTGCGGATGCCGTAGACGAACTTGTTCACCAGGAGATAATCCCCCACCAGCAGGGTGGGTTCCATGGAGCCCGAGGGGATGGAAAAAGCCTGGACCAGGAAGGCCCGGATAACCAGGGCCAGGACCAGGGCGATGATAATGGACTCGCCAAACTCCTGCCAGCGAGGCTTGGGACGCACGATACCCGGTGCCGGGTTCTCTGCCGACACCTGTCTGTCATTGGCCATAGTAAACCTGAAAAACGCTTGGATTGATCAGCGGGACGGCTCTATTCTGCCGGAGCAAACTGATCCTTGGTGGCGCCGCAAATGGGGCAGACCCAATCGGGGGGCAATTTATCAAAGGGGGTGTTGGCGGGAACGTTGTTGTCGGGATCGCCCTCGGCCGGATCGTACACATAGCCACAGACCTGGCATTGATATTTTTTCATGGGTTCCTCCTGAGATTTTCCAAGCCGACGGGATCAGAGGTGAATTCAGTTCCCGGGATGGGATGCTCAAAGAAAATTTAATCTATTATATTATTTCGTTGATTTGCCGGGAGTCAATCAATTTCTCTTTCACAAGGGGGAAAATTGCGGGCGGGATGGGCCGGGCCCCCACAGTTAACTTATTAGATTTTCGATATATTTTATTGACTGCCCGGGCTGATTTTGCTATGGTCCATGCCAGGAGCAGGCGGTTTATGAACCCTCGCCCAAGGAGAGAAACCATGGCTACTTTTTTGATGTTGGGGAAATATGGACCCGAGGCCGTCAAGAAGATCAGTGCCGAACGCACCGACAAAACCGTCAAGCTGGCGAAGAAATTCCAGGGCAGCATCACCAACATGTTTGCCACCCTGGGGGAGTTTGACCTGCTGCTCATCGCCGAATTTCCCGGGACGGACAAGGCCATGCAATTCTCCGTGAGCTTAGCCAAACTCACCGGCATTGCCTTTACCACGTACCCGGCCCTGGCCGTGGCGGATTTTGACAAGCTCATGGCCGAGGTCTGATAAAAGTTTCTGCAATAGGCATGAGCTCCACTCAGGAAATATTACCTAAGTTTTTTCTGGGTGGGAGGGAGCTTGAGGGAAGGGGCAGGGGTCCGCTGACCCCTGGCCTCCTCCCTCAATAATCAAACCAGGTTCCGGATGAGACGGCTGCCATCCTCGAAAGAGTTCAGGTGGAAGTCGGCGTTGAGGTCCGGGTTGCGGTAAGCAATGAAGGGTACGCCGGTATTGCGGGCAAAATCCTCGTCCACCCGGGAGTCCCCGATATAAACGACCTCGCCCGGCGTCAGCTTGAAGTGTTCCAGGATGCGCCAGAATGCCTCGGGGTGGGGCTTGGGCCGGGTGACGTCCTGGGCCGACACCACCATGTCGAACTGGTCGGCCAGGGAGTGGTAGTGCAGCACCGCCTGGGTGGTGGTGGTGCGGTTGGTGGCCAGGGCGGTGAAAAAGCGCGGCCGCAGAAAACCCAGGAATTCCCGGAGGTGGGGGGCCTCCACCATCATGGGGATAAAACGCTGATAATCTATGGTGCGGCAGAAATCCAGGACCTCTTCCAGCACCGGGGTTTCCCTGAATAGATACTCCAGGGATTCGAGATACGTGTGTGAGTGCACGATAATCCACCGAGTCCGGGGCCATGGGAGGGAAGCCGAAGCGCTCCAGGATATCATTGTAAAAGGCAATATTAGCGTCCCGGGAATCGAACAACACCCCGTCGCAGTCAAACCCCACCAATTTTAGCACACCAATCTCCAACCAATTCAATTAAGGAAAAGTCAGGGACTTCCTTTGGGGAACTCTTTTAATTTACTGATTATCCGGGGTGTTGTCAATCTCGGGGGGAAGGCGGGAAAGGCCTGGGATGCCGGTGGGGCCTGGTTTTGGGCCCTGGTGATCCCCCGCCAGAGGCATCTTAGCCGGGCCGGAGCCAGAGGCTCATGAGGGGCCGCCGTTCAGGAACCTCCTGATTTCTTCGGGGATGCGGGCCAGGGGCAGGACCTTCTGGGTGGCTCCCCTTCTGATGGCCTCCCGGGGCATGCCAAAAACCACGCAGGAGGCCTCGTCCTGGGCGATGGTGTAGGCGCCCCGCTCTTTCATGGCCAGAAGCCCCTCGGCCCCGTCGGCGCCCATGCCCGTCAATATAATCCCCACGACATTGGCCCCGGCACTTTGGGCCGCGGAATTAAACAACACATCGACGCTGGGGCGCTGGTGGTGCACGGGGGGGCCGGTCTTCACCTGCACGAAATAGCGGGCGCCGCTTCTTCTCAGGAGCATGTGATAATTTCCTGGGGCGATCAGGGCCCGACCGGTGACCACGGAATCCCCGTCCTGGGCCTCCCTCACCTCCATGGCGCACTGTTGGTTGAGGCGCTCGGCGAAGGCGGTGGTGAACTTGGGGGGCATATGCTGGACGATGACGATCCCCGGGGTATTTTGGGGGAGGGGCATCAGGACTTCTCTGATGGCCTCAGTGCCCCCGGTGGAAGCCCCGATGGCGATGATCTTGTCGGTGGTCTGGGCCAGGGGGGCGAGTCTGACCGGGGCTTGAGGAGAAACGGCAGTATTCTGGATTTTTCTGCGTGTCAAACCGCACCCGGGCGGCGGCCCTGATTTTTTCCGCCAGTTCCACCCCTAAATCCCCCACAGAAAAAGCGCTGCCCGGTTTAGCTAAAACCTCCACCGCGCCCAGCTCCAGGGCCTGGAGGGCCATGGTCCCGCCCCGGGGGGTGAGGGAGCTGACGATGATCACCGGCAGGGGGTGGTAATGCATGATTTTTTTCAGAAAGGTGAGCCCGTCCATGCGGGGCATTTCCAGGTCGAGGGTGATGACGTCAGGGGAGGTTTCCAGGATTTTGTCCCGGGCCACGTAGGGATCAGGCGCCGTCCCCACCACTTCCAGGTCGGGCTCCCGGGACAGGACCTCGGTAAAAATTTTCCGCACAATGGCGGAATCGTCCACGATGAGGACTTTAAGTTTGCTCATAGCTCACGGTGAGATGATCGTAAGAGATGGGGAAATCAGGCGAGAGGCGCGGGGCCCCGCCGGGTGGGAGGGCACCACCGGCACCTGGGGAGATCCGCGTCTTCCCGCCTTTTTTCCCGTTCGGAAAGGAGAAACTCATCAACACCCTATTTAGTCTTTATTTAGTCTTTTCCAGGAAGACCTCCAGACCGGCGTCTTCGATGGCCAGAAGGAGGTGGTGGGGATTTTCCTGCCAGTCCTGGGCATCAAGATCCAGGCGCAGGGCCTGGGGCGGCTTCAGGTTGTAAGCCTCCGGTACGTGCTCTTTACTGAGGAAGCTGCCGGCCACCATATTGGCCGTCTCTTTCACCACGTCCTCCATGCGGTCGGCAGATACGTCATCCTTTTCCAAGCCCAGGAAATTGGCGGCCATTTCCCGGGCCAGCGTTTCAGGGAGGGTCAGGCCCACCCGGAAATTCTTGGGGCCTTCCACGGGCACCCAGGCCCGCAAGCCCGGGCCGTGGAAAAGGCTGTTGGCTTCTTCCAGATTTTCCGGGAAGATGAAAAACATGGTTTCCAGGACTTCAAAAGTCGCAGCCTTCAAGGTCTCCAGCATGGGGTACCCAAGCCTCTCCGAGAATGGTTTGGAGTTTTTCCTTAATATCTTCGGGCCGGAAGGGTTTCCTGATGTAGCCCTGGATGCCGTTTTCGAAAAAGGGCGCCAGGACTTCCTGTCGGCCTTCCGTGGTAATGAGGACCACGGGGATGGTTTGCCAGAGATTATTCTGGCGCAGGGCTTTCACCAGGGCGGCCCCGTCCATTTCCGGCATGTGGAGGTCTGAAAGGACCAGGTCAACCCAATTTTTCTCTAAAATTTCCAATGCTTCCCTGCCGTTGGCCCCCTCGAAGCACTCCCCCAGATCGAGTCCTGAGATCTTCAGTACTTTCCGCACCAGGGCCCGCATGGTGGCCGAATCATCCACTATGAGAACATTGTAGGCCATCAGCATTCCCCATGAGACCGAATATGACCTGGGCTTCCTGCCAGGCGCTGCCAAAATTGAGGAGGATCTTCTCCAGGTCGCGCTCCCGCATGTGAAAATGGCGCAGCACCTCGGGATAGCCTTCGTAGGCCAGGCCGTCGGCGCCCAGGTCCTGGCCGAACATCAGCACCAGAAGGTCGGCCAGGTAGACCAGGAGCACCATGTCATCGGCGAAGGCCTCGGGCTTGTCCAGGTGGTGCAGGTTGATGACCATGCGCAGGCGGTCCGGGAAATCCCACAACCGGGCCATCTCCCCCCCCAGCTGGGCGTGGTCGATGCCCAGGACCTCTTTCTCCGCCGTCTGGAAGGATACCCCCCGGCCATCCACCACTTCCATGATTTCCGTGAATTTTTGATCCACATAGATGCTTAAGACCACTTTGCCGATGTCGTGAAGGAGGCCGGCGGTAAAACTGGTGGCCCGCTCCGGGTGGTCCAGTTCCCGGGCCAGGAGGTCGGCCATGAGGGCGCAGCTCACCGAGTGGCGCCAGAGGCCCAGGCGGTCGGTGAAGTAGCCCGGGGTGGAACGGCAGAAAAGCCGGGTAGCGCCGCTGGCGATGATGATTTTCAGGAGTTCCTGGGTGCCCAGGAGCAGCAGGGCCTGGTGGAGGGAGTGGATCTCCCGGCGCAACCCGAAAAAGGCCGAGTTGCTGATCCGCAGGACATTGGCGGTGATAGCCGGGTCGAACTTGACAATGTCCACCAGTTCCTGGATGCTCACTTCCGTCTTGTTGAGGAGGAGCAGCGCCCGTTGGGCCACCAGGGGAAATGGGGGCAAGGTCTTCAAGGACTTCAATACCTGAGGTACAAGGGACATGGTTACCGCCGCTTAAAGTTCTATGGTGTTCTGACCCATAATCTTGATCCAGACGTTGCCCGTGGCGATTTCCAGGAACAAGGTCCGGGCCTTGCTGCCGCCCACGTCTTCGTTGTCGATGAGGACATTGTTTTTGAGGAAGATTTTGCGCAGCGCGGCGTAATTGCGCCGGCCGATCTGAAAAAATTCCTTGTTGCCCAGGACCTGGCTGCCCCCGGCCACCTTCACCCGAAGCCGGGATTTTTGCGCCCCCAGGCGGTAGCACTCCCTAAAGAGCTGGGGCAGGCCGGTGTCGGCAAACATGTGGGGGTGGGACTGGCCCTTGGCCGGGTCCAGGGTAGAATCCGGCAGCATGAAGTGCAGGATGCCCCCCACCCGGGCCACGGGGTCATAAACCGCCACCCCCAGGCAGGATCCCAGGGCGTGGGTCACCAGCACTTCTTCCGGCTGACGACTGACCTTCATGTCGGCTACTCCCACCACGACCTGCATCCTCCGGGCCCCTATTTCCGATAAATCGTCGGCTTGACGTAGGTGAATTGATGCCGGTGGTTGCACAGACTCTCCGAATGGCCGATGAACAAATACCCGCCGGGCCTGAGGCAGCGATGGAATCTGTCCACCAGAGCGGCCTGGGTTTCCTTCTCGAAATAGATCATGACGTTGCGGCAGAAAATGACGTCCATTTCTTCCTGGAATGGCAGAGGGTCCATGAGGTTGAAACGGAAGAAATTCACCAGTTGCCGCACCTCGGGTTTTACCCTGACAAACCCCTGCCGCTCCCGGACCCCCTGTTGAAAAAAGCGCCGCTGCCACTCCGGGGGCAGGGGCTTGACCCGGGAGAGGGGGTAAATGCCGCGCTCCGCCTGGGTCAGGACCTTGGTATTGAGGTCGGAGGCGTAGACCTTCACCTGGGAGTAGGTCTTCCGAGGGGAAGGCGGCCATGACCATGATGGCCAGGGTATAAGGCTCCTCACCGCTGGAGCAGCCGGCGCTCCAGAATCTGCCCCGCAGAGGGTGCCGGCGTTCCATGGGCCAAGCCGGCAACACGTTTTCAGCCAGGTATTCGAAATGTTTGGGTTCCCGCCAGAAGGCCGTGAGGTTGGTGGAGATGGCGTCAAGCAGGGTGGTAAGCTCGTCGCCGCTTTTGTCCGCCACCACCATGTCATAATATTCCCGGAAATTTCTGAGGTCCCGCTCCCGGAGAATCTTCATGACCCGGGCCCGGACCAGTTCCTTCTTCTGGGCCGTCAGGTGGATGCCGGCGTGCTGGTGCACCAGCTGGCAGAAGCAGAAGAAATCACGGTCGGAGAGCTCCGGACCTGATCCCTTGAGCCCCAGGGCCTGGACCGCCACAGGTTTTTCCGCCAGAGGCACGGCACTGCCCGGGTAGTGCACCACGGCCTTTCTCCCCCTCATCCTAGTTGCCTATTTCTTCTAACAGAGCCAGTTCCCTGGAGCCCATCACCTGGTCGATATCCAGGAGGATTTTTATGGTGCCCCGGGCCTTGGCCAGGCCCAGGATATAGCGGGTGTCCAGGCGGGAGCCGAAGGACGGCGGGGGCTCGATGTCGGCGCCATTGACATTCACCACCTCGGACACCGTGTCCACCACCACCCCCATCTGCACCGGGCTCTGGTCGGTTTTCACCTCCACCACGATGATGCAGGTGCGTTCCCCGTACTCCATGGGCGGCAGGCCGAATTTGAGGCGGAGGTCCACCACCGGGATCACCCGCCCCCTAAGATTGATGACCCCCTTGAAGAAAGAAGGGGCCTGGGGGATGGCGGTGATATCCAACATGCCGATGATTTCCCGCACCTTGAGGATTTCCAGGCCGAAGTCTTCTTCGGCCAGCGTGAAGGTGAGGTATTTGCCCTCCAGGTCGTGAAGGGCTTGGATTTCCTGGTCTATCGCACGCGCCGCCTGGCCCATGTCATCTCTCCTTTTCTGCCGCTTTTAAGGGGGGAGGCTTTCAGAGCCCACACTTCCCCATGCTGCGGGCCTTGTCTGATGTATCGGAGTGCCGTCTAAAAATCTTTAAAGTTATCGTCCTCCAGAGGGATGATCTGCTCCGGGTTGAGTTTGGCCCCGGTTTTGCCTTTGCCCCGGCCAAGGCCCTGTCCCAGGGAGGCGAGACGGGTCTTGTGGCCGGCCGCCGGGTGGGCCATGCGGGACAGATGCCCGTTGTGGCCGTTTTGGGCCCCCACCAGCGCCACCAGTTCACCCACCACGCCTTTCATGGTCTCGGACTGGGCGTTGAGCTCCTCCGAGGCGCTGGCGCTTTCCTCGGCATTGGCCGCGGTCTGCTGGGTGACGTTGCTCATTTCCGTCACCGCCTTGTTGATCTGGTCCACGCCCTGGGCCTGCTCGCCGCTGGCCGCGGCAATCTCCGCCACCAGCTCCTTCACCTTGCCGGTGCTGCCGGTGACCTGGGAAAAAGCCTCGGCAGTCCGGCCCACCAGTTCGGAGCCCTCCTTGACCTTGTCCACGGTGCCCTCGATGAGGGAGGCGGTGTTCTTGGCGGCTTCGGCGGCGCGCATGGCCAGGGCCCGCACCTCGTCGGCCACCACCGCGAAACCGGCCCCCGCCTCCCCGGCCCGGGCCGCCTCCACCGCGGCATTGAGGGCCAGAAGATTGGTCTGGAAGGCGATTTCGTCGATGGTCTTGATGATCTTGGCGGTCTCCTGGCTGGCCTCCGACACCTGGCGCATGGACAAGGTGAGGCCGTCCATGGACTGGTTGGCGTTCCCCACCACCTTGGCCATCTCCCCCATGAGGGCGTCGGCCTGGCGGGCGTTGTCGGCGTTGGTGCGGGTCATGGAGGACATTTCCTCCAGGGAGGCCGAGGTCTCCTCCAGGGAGGCGGCCTGCTCGCTGGACCCCTGGGCCAGGGACTGGCTGGCGGAGGATACCTGGGTGGCCGCAGAGGCCACCTGTTCGGACCCCTCGGCGAGGGAGTCGGCGATGCGGTTGACGGTCCGGGTGAGGCTACGGCTGATGAACACCCCCAGGCCCAGGGCCAGGGCCACACCCATGAGCATGGCGCCATAGGGACAGGACCTTCAGGAAGGCCGCCTGGCCGGTTGCCTGTTGGACTTCCTTTACTGTCTCGCTGCTGTTTAGTTCCACCAGTTTGTCCAGAAACTCCGTGGCCGCTTGGGCCTTTTCACTGACCGGACCAAGGAGGTGCTTCTGCAACTGCTCAAAAGTTCGGGTAATGGCCTCTTTATATTCTATTGCCAAGCTGTCCACCTGTTTGGCCAACTCCACCGCCTGGCTGTTCGATTCCCGCCAGGCATTCCAGGCGGGCACCAACTGCTTCCAGATCGAGGTTTCCTCAGGGTTCTGGGGCAGGGCCTCATAGGCCTTCCAGGCTTTGCCATACTCCTCTCGGGCCGTAGTCAGGTTGCGGTATTGTTTTTCCCGCGCTTCCCGGGACAGTCCGGGGATGGCCAGGGTGCGCATGGTGCCCCGGATGTTTTCAGCATATCCTTTGATGATAAGAAGATTTTGCACGGCGGGAAGCTGTTCCTTGCCGAGCAGGTGGACGACTGACACGCTTTGGGTAGCGCCATAGTAGCCCACCAGACCCAGCAGCAAGACAATCAAGGACACCACACCAAAAGAACAGATAAGCTTGACCCCTAGTTTCATGTGTTTAAACATTGCGCGTCTCCTGATAAGGAAATAATTTATGTTTCACTCCTGAGGCATCCCCTGCCGTTCGGGCAGGTCCTCCATGCTGAACAGCCCCGCCAAGTCCAGGATCAGGCCCACCCGGCCGTCCCCCATGATGGTGCCCCCGGCCAGGCCTTCCAGTTTTTTAAAGAAGTGCCCCAGGGACTTGATGACGATTTCCTGCTTGCCCAGGATGTCGTCCACCAGGAGGGCCCGCTTGTCGTTTTCGTGCTCCACCACCATGACCAGGGCCTCGGAGGGGGGCACGGCCTGGTTGCCCACGCCGAAGAGCCGGTGCAGGCGCACCAGCGGCATGAGCTGCTCCCGCACCCGGATGAGCTCCCCTTCGCCCTGGACGGTGAAGTAGTCCTGGGGCGCGGGGCGCAGGGTTTCCTGGACCCCCACGGTGGGGACGATGTAGCGTTCGGTCCCCACCTGGACCACCATGCCGTCGATGATGGCCAGGGTCAGGGGCAGGCGCAGGAGGAAGCGGCAGCCCTCCCCCACCCTGGAGCAGATGTCGATCTTGCCCCTAAGATGGTTAATGGCCTGCTTCACTACGTCCAAACCCACGCCCCGGCCGGAAATTTCGGTGACGGCGGCGGCCGTGCTGAAGCCGGGTTCGAAAATGAGGTGATCGATTCTTTCGGGGCTGATGGTCTGTCCCGGCGGCACCAGGCCCCGCTCCACGGCCTTGGCCAGGATGGCCTCCCGGTTGAGCCCCCGGCCGTCGTCCTCGATTTCGATGATGATGTCCCCGCCCTGGTGGAAAGACCGCAGGCCCAGGACGCCCCCGGGGGGCTTGCCGGCCGCCTGCCGGTCGGCGGGGGTCTCGAGGCCGTGGTCCACAGAGTTGCGCACCAGGTGCACCAGGGGGTCGTAGATGGCCTCCACCATGCTGCGGTCGATCTCGGTGTCCTCCCCCTCCAGCCGGAGGTCGACGTCCTTGCCCACCTTGTGGGACAAATCCCGCACCAGGCGCATCATCTTGCGGAAGGTGGCGCCGATGGGCACCATGCGCATGGACATGGAGATTTTCTGTAATTCCGAGGTGATGCGGGCCATCTGCCCCAGGTCCCGCTCCAGCTTCTGGTCCGCCAGCGCCCCGATTTTGCCGTTCTGGCGCACCTGGCTCTGGACGATGACCAGCTCCCCCATGAGGTCCACCAGGTTGTCCACCTTGGAGATGTCCACCTTCACCGTGTCCGGCACCGAGCTGTCGGTGGGGGCTTTGCTCGTGGTCATCTGCTTGACCAGGGCTTCGGCCACCTTTCCGGGGGGGACCTTGCCTTCCTGGACGAGGATTTCCCCCAGGGGTGGGGGCGGCCTCCATGGTCTTCTGCTGTTCCAGGGCCAGGCTCAAGTCCTCCGGGGACAGGTCCTGCTGGGCCACCAGGATTTCCCCCAGCCGGTTGGCCGGCGCTGAGGAGGTGGCGTCCACCTGGGCGATTTTGGCCTTGATGGGGGCGAGATCGAAGACGGCCAGGGCCCGACCGGTGGCCAACGACTCCTGGAGGTCGGCCAGCATCGCCTTGAGGAGGTCCACCGCCTCCAGGACCAGGTTCACCAGCTCCACCGACACCACGACCTGGCCGGCCCGCACCCGGTCCAGGAGCCACTCCACCTCGTGGCTCAACTCCTGAATCTGGGTCAGATTGAGAAAGCCGGCCACCCCTTTTAAGCTATGAAAGGGCCGGAAAATGGCGTTGATCGCCTCCAGGTCGTCCGGATGCTGCTCTAAAAAGACCAGGTGGGTTTCGATACCCTCCAGGTGTTCCTGAGCCTCAGGCAAAAAGTTAGCCACCATCTCCGGGTCATCCCAGACCTGGGGTAGGGGTGTCCCTGACGATGCCGCCGGGGTCTCGGCGTCCGCCCCCGCCTGGTCGAGGCCGATTTCCCGGAGCAGGTGCCGGTAATGGTCCCAGGCCTCGCCGGCCGGGGGCCACTGTTGGTCGCGGTGCCATTTCTGGAGGAGGGTGATGCCCTGGTTCAGGACCTCCAGGCCCTGGGCCATCGTTGCCACCTCCCGCAGCACCAGGCGCTGCCCCACCTCATTCAAGTTGTCAAACAAGGGGGCCAGTTCCTGAAACTGGGACACCTGGCCCTGCAACTCCTCGAGCTGGCTCAAGAAACTCCCCAGCCCCTGGACATCGTCCTCCTCCAGCATCACCACCTTGAGGGCCAGCTGTTCGAGGAGCGTCATGAGGTGCTGTGGAAGCCGGCGTCATTTCTGCCAAGGTAACCCTCCGCCCGATGGCCTCAAGCGCTGGCCTGTTTCTTGAAGATGGTCTCGATTTTTTCCTGGAGCACTTCAGCGGTGAAGGGCTTCACCACGTAGTTGTTCACCCCGGCCTTGACCGCGTCCATGACATTTTCCTTGAGTCCCTCGGCGGTGACCATCAGGACCGGCAGGTTGGCGGTCTGGGGGTTCTGGCGGATCTCCCGCAGCAGATCCAGGCCGCTCATGTTGGGCATGTTCCAGTCGGTGACCACCAGCCCCACCGGCTCGCTCTTGATCAGACGCAGGGCGACGCTGCCGTCCTCGGCCTCGGTAATGTCCTCGAAACCGATCTGTTTCAGGATGTTTCTGACAATCTTGCGCATGGTGGCAAAATCGTCCACCACCAGGACCTTCATGCGAACATCAATGATTTTGTCCATGGGTCAAGCCTCTCCCCAGAAATACCTTTCTCCTCATTGCCTCTATTCCCTTTTCGAACCATGGGGGATTTTTCTTTAAAGGAAAAAGTCTTAAGACAGCTTGCTTTTGGCGAGGGATTTTTCCACAATCATCCGTATGGTTACCCCGGTCATGCAAAACCGGCTCGCGGCGCTGCGGGAAGTGCTGGCGTCTCAGGGGCTGGAGGCCCTTCTGGTCACGAATCCCGACAACCGCTACTATCTGAGCGGCTTCACCGCCCGGGACGACCTCCCCAACGAGTCCTCCGGGACTTTGCTGATCACCCGGGACCGGGCGCTCCTCTTCACCGACTTCCGTTACCTGGAGTGGGCCCGGGCCGAGGCGCAAGGACTTCGAGGTCCTGGTGTACCAGGCCGGGCTGGGGACCGTGCTGGCCGAACAGCTGGGGGTGAACCGCATCGGCCGGGTGGGTTTTGAAACCTCTTACCTCACCTTCGGCCAGTACCAGCGCCTGACCAAGGCGGCCGAGGAGGCCGGTCTGACGGTGGAGTGGGTGCCCACCGAGGGCCTGGTGGACGGCCAGAGGGAAGTCAAAACCCCGGAGGAAATGCGACGCGATGCGCCTGGCCCTGGCCGTCACCGAACGGGTGTTGGCCGAGGTGGCGGACCTGTTGATGCCGGGCATGAGCGAGCGGCAGGTGGCCTGGGAGATCGAGCGGCGCTTGCGGGAGGAGGGCGCCGAAGGGCTGGCCTTCCCCCCCATCGTGGCGGCCGGGGCCAACGGCGCCCGGCCCCACCACCACCCCGGGGAATACCAGCTCAAGGCACAGGAGCCCATCATCATCGACATGGGGGCGAGGGTGGCGGGCTACTGCGCCGACCTCACCCGCACCGTCATCCTGGGGGAGCCCACGGCGCGCTTTCGGGAAATCTACGGCATTGTGCGCCGGGCCCAGGTCCAAGCCGAGGCGGGGCTCAAGGCCGGCATGGACACCCTGGCCGGAGACGCCCTGGCCCGGGAGATCATCGTGCTGGCGGGCTTTGGCGAGGCCTTCGGACATTCCCTGGGCCACGGTGTGGGTCTGGCCGTGCACGAGGCCCCGAGCCTGAGCCCGGTCAAGGAACGGCGCACCATTTTGAAGGCCGGCAGCATCGTCACCGTGGAGCCGGGGATTTACCTTTCCGGCTGGGGCGGCGTGCGCCTGGAGGACATGGCCCTCATCCGGGAAGGCGGGGCGGAGATCCTCAACCGCCTGGGCTTCTACGAGTTCTGAGCAATACTTTTCTCGGCGGCGGGGGCGTTTCTCGTAAGCTCTTTTCCATAAAACATAGTATAAGGAACAATGCAGGGTCGGTTCCTGAACCCACCAATTTTTTCACCCCGAGCCACCAGGGGCAGGCGGGCATGATCCACGAAATCAAGAGCTTGACTCCAGATAAAGAAGCATATCTCAGGGAGCGGCTGGCCAATAACCCCTTTGTCCGGTTCATGGGGGTGGAGGTCCCGGAACTGGGGGAGGGCTTTGCCCGCTTCACCCTGGCAATACGCCCGGATTTCCACAATTCCCAGGGCTTTCTGCAGGGTGGGGTCATCGCCGCCCTGGCCGACGAGGCCGTGGCCTATGCCCTGTTCTCCCTGGTGCCCGAAGGGGAGATGATCAGCACGGTGGAAATGAAAATCAACTTCCTGGCCCCCGCCCAGCACGGCACCATCGAGGCCCACGCCCACATCCGCAAACGGGGCCGCACCCTCTCCCTGGGCGAAGTGGAAGTGACTCAGGACTCCCGCCTGGTGGCCAAGGGCATGTGCACCTATATCCACCTGCCTCCCCCACCCCAGGCGGCGTGAAATGTATTGTGGGGGAGGGGGCTAAGGGCCGGCGGGCCACTGCTCCCTGGCCCTCCCCCCAAAAACTACGTGGAATCCAAGGAGGCAGGTCATGAAGATAGCCATCAGCGGCAAGGGAGGCGTAGGCAAGACCACCCTGGCGGCGCTGTTGATCAAGTATTTTCGGGATCAGGGGAAGAAGGTGCTGGCGGTGGATGCCGACCCGGACGCCAACCTGGCCCTGGCGCTGGGGGTACCGGACCCGGAGAGTATCACCCCCATCAGTGAGATGAAGCAGCTGGTGGCGGAGCGCACCGAGTCCGAGCCCGGCAAGATGGGGGGTTTTTTCAAGATGAACCCCAAGGTGGACGACATCCCCGACAATTTCTCCCGGAACCTGGACGGCATCAAGCTCATCGTCATGGGCACCGTGAAGAAGGGCGGCGTCTGGCTGCATCTGCCCGGAGAGTGTCATGCTCAAGGCCCTGATGACGCACCTGGTGCTGTTCCGGGACGAAGTGGTGGTCATGGACATGGAGGCGGGCATCGAGCACCTGGGCCGGGCCACTACCCGGGGGGTGGACCGTTTGCTTGTGGTGGTGGAGCCGGGCCGCCGCAGCGTGGAAACGGCCCAGCACGTGCGGGAGCTGGCCAAGGACATAGGGCTAACCAAGGTGGCGGTGGTGGGGAACAAGATCCGGGGGCCCGCGGACGAGGACTTCCTCAAGAAAAACATCCATGACCTGCCCATTTTGGGGTTTCTCCCCTTTGACGACAAGGTAATCGAGGCCGACCTGGCCGGGAGACCGCCGTACGAATTGAGTCCCGAGATGATGACCGAGGCCAGCAAGATCGGCGAGCAGTTAAGCGATTAATGCCTGGGGGGGCCAGGAACCGCGCCATTCCCCGACCCTCCCGACGACCTGCATGGCAGAGCCAACCTCGTCCCCCCGCCTGACCTTGACCATGAAGTTGGTGGTGGTGGGGGTCCTCTATTTTGCCGAGGGCATCCCCTTCGGCTTCATCATCACTTCCGTCAACGCCTATCTCAGCGGCCGGGGGGTCCCCCCGGAGCAGATCGGCATTCTGAGCCTGCTCAGCCTCCCCTGGAGCCTGAAATTCTTCTGGAGCCCCCTGGTGGACCGCTACGGCACCCGGGCCACCTGGATCGTGGCGGCCCAGGCGGTCATGATCCTGTGCCTCCTGGGGCTGGCGTCTCTGGTGGGAGGGCCCGTTACCCTGGGTTTTTGGGTCCTCCTGGGGATTCTCTGTCTGGGTTCGGCCACCCAGGACCTGGCCATCGACGCCTACACCATAGACTTCCTGGAGACCCAGGAACTGGGGATGGCCAACGGCATCCGGAGCGGCTCCTACCGGTTCGGCGCCCTGGCCGCGGGCTCGGGCCTGCTGATATTGAGCGACTGGGTGGGCTGGCGCCCGGCCTTTGTGGGCGTGACCGTGCTGTTCGTGGCTTTGATCGTCACCATTCTGGCGTTTCGGCCTTTTCACCTGCCCCGGATCAGCGGGGAAGCCGGTACTCCCCCCGACAGCCCTATGGGCACCTTCGCCACGGCCCTGAAGGGCCTCAGTCGCCACCCCTCCTTCTGGGCCATCATCCTGTTCACCCTGCTCTACAAGGCCGGGGACGCCATGATGGGCATCATGGTCATTCCCTTCTGGAAAAGCCTGGCCTTCACGGGTACGGAAATCGGCCTGGTGTCGGGGATGCTGGGCTCGGCGGCCACCACCCTGGGGGGTCTCCTGGGGGGCTGGTACACCAGCCGCGTCGGCATCGCCACTTCGCTATGGATTTTGGGGCTGACCCAGGCCCTGTTCCACCTGGGTTACTGGCTGGCAGCCCTCCCGGGTATGGGCCGCCTGGTGCTTTTCCACCTGCCCCTGCCCTTTTTGGATTTAGGCGCCCGGGTATATCCCATTTACCTGGCCTCCGCGGGGGAAAGCTTTGCGGTGGGCCTGGGATACGCCCCGTTCATGGCCTTCATGATGAGCCTGTGCGACAAGCGCTACAGCGCCACCCAGTACGCCTTCTTTGTCTTTCTCTTTGTCCTGAGCGGCCGCATTATGGGATTTTTGGGCGGCTACGGGGTCAAATACCTGGGCTTCGCCAACTTCTTTTTCGTCACCTTCCTGGTAGCCCTGCCTGCCTTCGCGCTGCTCCCCTGGATCCTCCCCGTAGCCCGCCGCATCGAGGGGCGGTGATGAGGGGAGGAAAGAAAAGCGCTGGGGAGAGGGGGCCAGGGTTCGCGGACCCCTCGCCCCCTCTCCCATAACCCGCATCACTGGCGCAAGCCATTGCATTTTTTTAAACAGCCGTCATCCTAGAAGATCTGCCTTCTTAGCCTCTCACTTCTTTAGCCCCTCACAGCTAACTTGAGGCCGTTGTCCCGGGAGGGCATGGATCTCAGGTCCCTGGCCCTCCTTGAACAATGATGCCTATCCCCTCCGCCTCCTCCTCACCGGGCCGCCGCAGTGTGGCAAGACTACGGTGGTGCGCCGGGTGGCGGAGCGTTTTCCAGGGAAGGCCGCGGGGTTTTATACGAGAGAGGTTCGGGAGGGTGGCAGCAGGGTGGGTTTTGAGATCGTCACCCTTGAGGGCGAGGTGGCCTGGCTCAGCCACGTGGACTTTCCAGGTCCGCTCCGGGTGGGAAAATACGGGGTTGATCTGGATGGGTTGCACCGGGTGGGACTGGCGGCCATGGAACCCGTCCCTGGCGTGGACCTCGTCGTGGTGGACGAAGTGGGCAAGCTGGAATGCCTGTCGCCGCCCTTTGTGGCCGCCATGGAACGGCTGTGGTCGGCGCCAGTAGCGCTTCTGGTTACGGTGGCGGAAAAGGGCGGGGGTTATATGGCTACGTATCAAAAGCAAGCCTGGAGCCCGCCTTATCACGGTCACCCCTGCCAATAGAGATGGTTTGCCGGAGAGAATTTTGGCATTGTTTACAGAGGCAAACTGAACACATTGCCTAATAAGCTACGGGAAATAGACTGCCAGAGATCGGTTTATATAAAGATATCTTAAGGGGTTGGGGGAGAGGGTTTGGGAGAGGGGGCAGGGGTCTGCCGACCCCTGGCTCCCTCTTCCAAAGACTATTTTCTAAAGAACTCTAATTTCCTTCAGCCCTTCCTGCCAGCCGTCCCAGAGGAAGGTATCCAAGCGCCCGTCGGCGATGACCTTAAAGGCGTAGCGGGCCTGGAGCGCGTAGAAATCGCAGTAGGGCGGCCGCTCTTTGAAGGTGCCGGTGAGGGAGTAGACCTCCGCCGGGCAGGGCGCGCCGCAGTAATGGCGCACGGCGCAGCGCTTGCAGTGGTCGATGTCTTCCACCACACGGGTCTTCATCCGCCGGAAGAGATCGCTGTCCAGGATCGCGGGCATAGGGTCGTTGAAGAGGTTGCCGCCGGAGAATTCCGGGAAGCCGATGAATTCACTGCACGGGACCACCTGGCCGGTGGCGGCCACGGCAAAAAAGCACCGCCCCCCGCCGCAGGGCGAATGTCGCACCTCAGGCGGGCTCCAAGGGCCACGAGCCCCATGAGCAGGTTGGCGAAGTTACCCGACGACCATCTTGTGGCCGGTTTGCTCATAGCGTTTAGCGGTGCGCTCCAGGGCCGCAAAGAAGTGGGTGGCCAGGGCCTAACCCTCCGGCATCAGGGCCCGGCCGCCGGGCTGGGTGCCCCTGACCGGGTTGAGGAGGGCGTTTTTCACCCGGCGTGCCTGGAAGAAGTCCACGATGGCGGGCAGATTCTTCAGGTTTTCCCGGGTAAGGGTGGTGATGAAGTTGAGCCCCGAATAGTCCGCCAATCTCTCCAAAACCCGGACCACCTGATCAAAGACGCCGCTGCCGGCCCAGGTGTGCCGGGTGCGGTCCGCCACCTGGGCGGTGGCGCCGTCCAGGGACAGGCCGATGCTGACCCCCCGGCTGACCAGGAATGCCTCGGCCTCCTCATCGAGAAGGGTGGCGTTGGTCTGCACACCGAAGCGGAACTTGTCCCCGAAGGCCTCGATGCCCTGGAACAGGGCCTCTTTGGCCAGAAGGGGTTCGCTGCCGTGAAACACGATCTGGGGGCGGACATCACTGGGCAGGATTCCCTGGAAATAGTCGGCCAGGCGCGCCAGGGCCTCCAGCACCCGGTCCGGGGTCATGTCCTCCCCGTGCTGGCGCTGGGAGGACGGCAGGTAACAATAAGAGCAGTTCAGGTTGCAGCGCTCCGTGGGGTTGAAATATACCGCCGTGGGCAGCAGCTTAAACCGCACGTTGTCAAGATCGGCTTTGAGCTCCGCCTCTTTTTCCAGGTAGGCCTGGGGGAGGGCGGTGCCTAAGAGATAATCCAGGGCCTCGGCCCTGGGCACCAGGGCCCAAAAGGCGGCGTCGGCCTCAATGAGGGCCACGTAATCGGGGTGGCCCACCTCCAAAACGTCGAAGTGGGGCCCGACCCCGGCGTTCACGGCAACCGTGGTCGGGGCCCCTGCAACCAAAGGATTCATGGCCATGTTACCGGGCTTTCCGCCCTTCGGTCATGAGGTAGTGGGACAGTCCCACCTGCTCGCCGTTCATGTTACAGGTGTAACGGATGCTGATGGGGGCGGGGGAGGCTGCCGGTTGCTTAAGCGCGAGATTTTTGTTGTCCATTGCCGTGGGCTCCTTCTCATACACGTGATGAGGCCTGAACAACAGGCCTATAGGTGGTGGGGCCCAATAAAAAAGGAGTCCCACCGTGTAGATGGAACTCCCTTTGCCATCAGGAGTCGCTTGGCTGTCTGCCGGACAGGTCTTCTGGCTTTCGGCTCGTTCGGTTCGGGAAGCCTTCCCATCAGGGTGAGCCCTGACAGTGGCCGGGCTTTGGCGCCCACTCCCTTACCAGCACCGATCACAGCGGCGGGTCCGCCCCGGATTTGCACCGGGTTCCGGGATGCCTGGCAGAGTTTTCTAGTTTCATAGCATTCCCCACAGTATCCGTCAAGAGAAACCCCTGGCTTGGGGATGGCTCAAATCTGGGGTCCCGCATCTGAATTGCCGAACCGCCTGACAACAATTGCATTTTTAATCAGGCCTTTTTATAATTTTGCCAATGACGCAAACAACCTGGATTGAGGTACGCCTGTTGGTGCCGGCCCGTATGCAGGAGGAGGCCGGCCTTTTTCTCACCGAATTCAGCGGCCGGGGAGTGATTTTTGAGGATGACCCGGGCGGTGACGGCGTGGTCTTGCGCGCCTTTTTCCGGTCTGAGGAATTCGGCGCCTGGCAGCAAAATGAGCTGCAAAGCTATTTATCTCGCTTAAGGGAGCACGAGCTGTATCCCCTGGGACTGGAAGTGCGCCAGGCCGCCGAGGAAGACTGGGCCGAAGCCTGGAAGGTGCACTTCAAGCCCCTGAAGGTGACGGCGCCCCTGGTCATCCGGCCGCCCTGGGAGGACTACGAGCCGGACCCGGGAGAAACAGTGGTCGTCATCTATCCGGGTATGGCCTTCGGGACCGGCCGCCACCCCACCACACTCCTGTGCCTGCAGGCCCTGGAGCAGGTATGGGAGGATCTGGCCCCCCCGGGTTCGCCGGGAGCCTGGCAGGTCCTGGACGTGGGCACCGGCACCGGCATCCTGGCCCTGGCCGCCGCCCGGCGGGGAGCCAAGGTGCTGGCCATCGACGTTGACCCCGAGGCCGTGGCCGCGGCCCTGGAAAACGTGCGCTTAAACGCCCTGGAAGACCTGATCTGGGTGGAAAGCACGCCCCTTAACACCCTGCGCCAGCAATTCGCCCTGATCCTCGCCAACCTCACCGCCGCTGATCTCAGCCACTGGGCCGAAGCCCTGGCGGGCCGGACCCTGGCAGGGGGGCTGTTGATCATCTCCGGCTTTCTCACCGAAGACCTGCCCACCGTGGCAGCCCGCTTTGCCCATTACGGCCTCACCGAAGCCGGCCACCTCACCCAGGAAGAATGGAGCGCTTTGATTTTACGGAGGGCGTAAGTGTGTTTTGGGGGGAGGGCCAGGGAGCAGTGGCTCCCTGCCCTCCCCCCAAGCCCCCCTCCCAACCCTTTGAGTATATGGTCCAGGCGAGGCCCTGCCTCGGCTCTGGACAAAATTTTAACACCCACTAAGGGATTGGGGGTGGGGGTTTGGGGGAGGGGGTAAGGGTCCACTGACCCTTAGCCCCCTCCCCCAAAGAAACCAACTATGCAAAGCCTCAGGCGTTTTTTGGCGCCGCCGGAGCGGTGGGCGGAGGGTACGGTGGTGTTGGACCGGGAGGAGACCCACCACCTGAGCCGGGTATTGCGTCTGGCGGTGGGAGCCCGGGTAGTGGTGTGTGACGGGCGGGGGCGGGCGGCGGTGGCGGTGGTTGGCTCCCTGGCCGCGGCAGAGGCGCTCCTGAGCCTGGAGGAGGAGGTTTCCGGCCAGGCGGAATCCCCTCTGCAGGTGACCCTGGGGCTGGCTCTGGCCAAGGGGGAGGCCATGGACCAGGTGGTGCGCCAGGCCACCGAGATGGGGGTGCAGCGCCTCGTACCCTTTGTGTCCACCTACTCGGAGAAATGTGCCCCGGAGCGGGCCGCCCGGCGCCTCGCCCGCTGGCAGCGTCAGGCCCAGGAGAGTTTGAAATCCTGCCAGCGCCTGTATCTCCCGGAGATCTCGCCGGTACAGGATTTTTCGGCGGTATTGACGGGGCTGGAGGAAATAAAATTACTTTGTTACGAGGGGGAGCGGGGCGGCGGTTTGCTTTCCAGGCTCAACCGGCCGCATCCGGCGGGGGTGCGCCTCCTCATCGGCCCCGAGGGGGGCTTTACGCCTGAAGAAGTAGGCGAGGCCAAAGAGGCGGGCTTCCAGGTGGTGAGCCTGGGGCCCCGCCGGCTGCGGGTAAAGACCGCGGCCCTGGCCGCCCTGGCCATCCTGCAGTATGCCTGGGGGGACTTGGGATGAAGGAGGCGCTGCCGTACCGGGACCTGAACTCTTATCTCAAGGAGCGCTTCGGCGCCCGGGTGCAGAAAGTGACCCTGGACGCGGGGCTTACCTGCCCCAACCGGGACGGCCGGGTGGGGGTAGGGGGCTGCCTTTATTGCAACGCCCGGGGATCGGGCACCGGGGCTTTTAGCCGGGGGGTCAGTATCCGGCAGCAGCTTCTAGAGGGCATGGAACGCCTCGCCCGGCGTTACGGGGCCAGCCGCTTCATCGCCTATTTTCAAAGTTTTTCCAACACCTATGCCCCTGTCGAGGTTCTCCGGGAATTATATCATGAAGCCTTGTCCCACCCCCGGGTGGTGGGGCTGAGCATCGGCACCCGGCCGGACTGCCTGTCGCCGGAAATATTGGACCTTTTGTCCGACCTGGCCCGGGAGCGGCTCCTGTGGCTGGAGATAGGGCTGCAGTCCGCGCACGACGACACCCTGAGTCTCATCAACCGGGGCCACGACGCGGCCTGCTTCGCCCGGGCGGTGAGGGCCGCGGCGGACCGGAAGCTGGAGGTGGTGGCCCACGTCATCCTGGGTCTTCCCGGGGAGGGCCCGGAGGACATGGCGGCCACGGCCCGGTACTTGAGCAGTCTGCCCCTGCAGGGGGTGAAGATTCACCTTCTGTATGTGGTGCGGGGCTCGGCCCTGGAGGATCTCTACCGGCCAGGAGGCTACCGTCCCCTGGAGGAAGGGGAATATGTCCGCCTCGTGGCTGACTTCCTGGAACTCCTGCCCCCGCGCCTGGTCATCCACCGCCTCACCGGGGACCCTCACCCGGAGGAACTGGTGGCCCCGGAGTGGTGCCGGGACAAATCCCGGGTGCTGACCGGCATCAAGGAGGAACTGGCCCGCCGGGGCAGCCGCCAGGGGAGCGCCTGGCAGGGGCAGAGGGAATTTTCCCTGGGAGGAGGGCCAGGGGCCTGAGGTCCCTTCCCTCCCCCCAGACCCCCCTCCCCACCCGCTGAATGGTTCGGAAAGGCGGGAGTGGGGCCACTTTTCAGCCAGAAAACGATTACGATAAAAAGATCTCCCCCAGTCAATAAAGACCCCGTCCTGCCACGGGCTGGCAAAATATGTTAATAAATATAAGGATGTACCTTCTGATACCCCGCCTGAAGGAACGGCATGGACACCGCTCAATCCAAAATAAAAAATAACCACCTTAAGTGGTGGCTCCTGGCGGCCCTGGCGGCCACCGCGCTGGCCGTCTTTCTGGTGGTGCACTACTGGGGGCCGCTGTGGGCCTGGACGATCTCCTGGTATGACTGGGCCACCGACAAGCACAAGCTCAAGGCAGCCCTCCACGCCGCGGGACCCATGGCCCCCGTCCTGTTCATCGCCATCCAGGCCCTCCAGGTAGTTTTCGCGCCCATCCCCGGGGAAGCCACCGGTTTCATAGGCGGCTACCTCTTCGGCGTGCCCCTGGGCCTCACCTACTCCACCATCGGCCTGACCCTCGGGTCCGTGGTGGCATTTCTCCTGGGCCATTGGCTGGAGCAGCACTTCGTCGCCCGCATCGTCTCCCGGGAGACCATGAAGCGCTTCGACTTCCTCATGGAACACCAGGGGGCCCTGGTGGCCTTCATCCTGTTTCTCATCCCCGGTTTCCCCAAGGATTACCTGTGCTTCATCCTGGGCCTGAGCCCCATGAACTTCCGGGTTTTCCTGGTGGTCTGCACCATCGGCAGAATCCCCGGCACCCTGCTGCTGACCCTCCAGGGGGCCCAGGTTTACAAGGGGGATTACTGGAGCACCCTCATTCTGGTGGGGGTGTGCCTGCTGATTGCGGGCCTGGCCTATGTTTTCCGGGACACCCTGTATGACTGGATCAGGCGCCTGGAGACGTACCATCGCCAGCGGAAGATTCAGAACTCTAAATGAGGTGACGCGCATGGACAAATCGCCGGTTGCTGATTTTCAGGAACTCATGAACGTAATCCGGGGGTTCAGGCCCGCCAAGATTCTCATGGTGGCCACCGACCTCGAGATGTTCAACCACCTGGAGGAGCCCCGCACCGCCGCGGAAATCGCCGGGCTGGTGCAGGCCAACCCCCGGGCCACAGGCATTCTCCTCGACGCCCTGGCCGCGCTGGGGCTCATCACCAAAAATGGGGAGCGTTTCCAGAACGGTGAGCTCACCTCCCGATACCTGGTGCAGGGTAAGGAGGACTACCGGGGGGCCATCGTCCACCATATGCACCACGCCTGGTGGAGCTGGTCCGAACTCGAGGGCACGGTGCGGCAGGGCCACCCCGACAAAGACAAGGCCGAGCGCTGGCTGGACCGGGTGCCGGAGTCCGAAGAAAAGTGGGTGCAGGACTTTATTTGGGGGATGCACGCCGTGGCCCGGGACCAGGCCCCCCAGGTGGCAGCCCTGATGGACCTGACCGGGGTGAAGCACCTCCTGGACCTGGGCGGCGGCCCCGCCACCTATGCCATCGCCTTTGCCCAGGCGAGCCCAACTCTTAGAGCCACCGTCTTCGACCTTCCCAAACCCATTGCCATCGCCCGGGAAAACATCCGCCGCCATAATCTCACCGACCGCATCGACACCAAGGCCGGCAATTTCCTCGAGGACGACATCGGGTCGGGCTACGATTTCATCTGGATTTCCCAGATCCTCCACAGCCACACCGAGGAGCAGTGCCGCCTCATTATCGACAAGGCTGCCAAGACCGTAAATCCCGGGGGCCAGGTGGTTATCCAGGATTTTTTCCTGGATGACGACCAGATCCACCCCCCTGGAGGCCGCCCTGTTTTCCGTGCACATGCTGGCCGTCACCCCCGGCGGCCGCGCCTATACCCACCGGGAAGTGACCGCCATGATGGAAAAGGCCGGCCTGAAAGCCATCCAGCACAAACCCACCAGCCCCCAGACCAGCGTCTTGATCGGCAGGAAGTGATGTTGTGGGGGAGGAGGCTAAGGGTCGGAGAGCCCTTACCCCCTCCCCCACACCCCCTCCCCCAATCCCTTGAGTGGGTGACAAATTTGGCAAAGGCCGGTGCATAAGCCCCGGCCTTCGCCAACACACTCAAAGGGGGTTGGGTGGGGAGTTTGAGGGGAGGGCGGGGGACCCACCGGTCCCCGGCCCTCCCCTCAAATATGCCTTACTCCAGCTCGCCTTTGAACACCGGCGGGCGTTTTTCCAGGAAGGCGGTCGCGCCCTCCTGGGGGTCGGGGCTGGCGAAGCACAGGGCGAACAGGTCGATTTCCAGGGCGCAGCCGGTGCGCAGGTCCACGTCGGCGCCCCGGTCCACCGCCTGTTTGGCGGCCCTTAAAGCCACCCGGCCTTTTTTGGCCAGGGCCTGGGCCACCTTCAGGGTCTCCTCCCGGAGCTTTTCTTCCGGAAACACCCGGGCCACGATGCCCGCGGTCCGGGCTTCGGCGGCGTCCACCATGCGGCCGGTCATGATGATCTCCTTGGCGAGGCCCCGCCCCACCAGCCGGGTCAGGCGCTGGGAGCCACCCGCGCCCGGGATGATCCCCAGGGAGGTTTCAGGGAGCCCCAGTTTGGCGGTTTCCGCGGCATAAATGAAGTCACAGGCCAGGGCGATCTCGAAGCCCGCGCCCAGGGCAAAGCCGTGGACTGCGGCGATGACCGGGATCTCGAGGGCTTCCAGGCGGAAGAGAAAATCGTGGGCCCGCTCGATGAAACGGCGGATCGACAGGGGGGTGGCCCCGAGGAAGGTGTGCACGTCCGCCCCGGCCATGAAGGCCCGGCCTTCGCCCTGAAAGATGAGTACCCGCACCGCCCGGTCCCGGGAGACTTCATCCAGGGCCTGCCGCAACTCGCCGGTCATCTCCTGGTTCATGGCGTTCAGCTTGTCGGGCCGGTTGAAGGTCAGGGTGGCGATGCCCTCGGATTTGGCCAGCACAATATGTTTGAATGACATGGTATCCTCCTGAACCGCTGGATTTTTTCCCAATTCTTTGGCCTATTGTACCACGAGCCAACGGCGGGTTTTCTGGAATCGGAGCCACTGTTGGGGTAAGGGAGACCGCAGCTTGCCGCCTTTTTCCTTGCCAGCCCTGCGCCCCTGGGGTAATTTTTAGCATTCGAAAATTTTTCCGGACTTTATAGTGCAGGACTTCCTCCAGTTCATTTTTGCCGGCCTCACCGGCGGGGCCATTTACGCCCTGGTGGCCCTGGGTTTCGGGGTAGTGCACAACACCATGGGCATCGTCAACTTCACCCAGGTGGACTTCGTCTCCCTGGGGGGCATGCTCCTGTATAGCGCCCTGTTTGCCATGGGCCTCCCCATGCCCCTGGCCCTGGCCCTGGCGGTGGCGGGGGTAACCGCGGTGGGCCTGGTGGTGGAGGTCCTGGGGATCCGCCCGGCCAGGACCGACAATCACCTGGTCCTCATCTTTCTCACCATCGGCCTGTCCATCTTCCTCCGGGGGGTGATGAAGCTCGTCTGGGGGAAAAACCGCCTGGCGGTGCCGCCCCTGGCCGGCGAGGCGCCGGTGCGGGTGCTGGGGGCCACCATTCTCCCCCAGACCTTGTGGATCCTGGCGCTCACCGGCGTGGCCATCGTGCTCCTGGTGCTGTTTTTCCGGAAGACCTCCCTGGGGCTGGCCATGCGGGCGGTGGCGGCCAACGAGCAGGCGGCCCGGGTGGTGGGCTTGAACGTCGGCCGGGTGAAGGCCCTGAGCTTTGCCCTGGCCGGCGCTTTGGGGGGCCTGGCCGGGTGCCTGGTCACCCCCATCACCACCCTGGCCTACGACGTCGGGGTGCTCCTGGGCCTCAAGGGCTTCGCCGCCGCCATCCTGGGGGGCTTCGGCTCGTTTCCGGGGGCCATTGTCGGAGGGATCACCCTGGGCCTCTTGGAAAGCCTCACCGCCGGCTACCTGAGCAGCGCCTATAAAGACGTGGTGGCCTTTGTGGTGCTGCTGCTGGTGTTGTTTGTGAGGCCCCGGGGGTTGCTGGGTGGGTCGCATTAACTATCAAATATCCTTACACTAGAGAGCCTCGGGCGATTCTATGCAATTAATAGGACGGATAGTTTAAAGATGGGGTTGTTAGTCTCCCCCCTTTTCTAAAGGGGGGATTATTTTAGCGTGCTGCCCTACAACAGCGGCCTCAAGGAATTTGCCAGAGAACTCCGGAGCAACATGACGGAGGCAGAAACCGTTCTGTGGGGGAAGCTGAGAAAGCGGCAGCTCAACAACTGCCGGTTCTATCGACAGAGAATCATCGCCAACTATATCGTGGAATTTTATTGCCCTGAGGGAAAATTGAGTCATCGAAATTGATGGAAGTCAGCATTATTCTGAAATGGGAAAGGCAAAGGACAAACTGAGAGACCAACGTATGTACCGAACTGGGACTTTAAAATTCTGAGATTTTCAGCGTGGGAGGTCATGGAAAACCTTGAAGGGGTGCTTGGAAATTATCAACAGAGGCCTTAAATAATCCCCCCTGACCCCCCTTTAGAAAAGGGGGGAAATTTATAAGGAATTCAGTTGAGATAATTGTCTTTGTCTTATCACCAATTATCCTGACCCTAACTAATTTCTATGAAAACTGCAACCTTATCGAATACCAAAACCCACCGCCTCCTCATGGGGAACGAGGCCATGGGCCGGGGGCTCATCGAGGCCGGGGTGAGCCTGGCGGCCTCCTACCCCGGGACGCCGGCCTCGGAGATTCTGACCGCGGTGGTGGCCTTTGCCAAAGAAGAAGGGGTCCACCTCCACGCCGAGTGGTCGGTGAACGAAAAGGTGGCCTACGAGACCGCGCTGGCCAACGCCATGTCGGGTCGGCGCTCGGCGGTGGCCATGAAGCAGGTGGGCTTAAACGTCGCCTCCGATCCCTTCATGCGCTCGGCGTACCTGGGCGTCATCGGGGGCCTGGTGCTCATCGCGGCAGACGACCCCGGGCCGCACAGCTCCCAGACCGAGCAGGACAGCCGCTTTTTCGCCATGTTCGCCAGGGTGCCGGTGCTGGACCCCGCCTCCCCCCAGGAGGCCAAGGACCTGGTGGCCCGGGCCTTCGAGCTCTCGGAGAAGTATGAAATCCCGGTGATGCTGCGGCCCACCACCCGGGTCTGCCACGCCCGGCAGAACGTGACGGTGGCACCGCCGCTGGCCCTGGAGAGTCCCGCCCGCTTCGAGAAGAACCCCGGCCGCTGGTGCGCCACGCCCCAGTTTTTGCGGGGCCTGCACCGGCAGCTCAACGATAAAATCGAGGCGATCTCCCGGGAGCCTGACCTGGCGCCCCTTTTCACCCCCGGGGACGGCTCTTATCCCCGGACCGCGGTGGTGGCTTCAGGGGTGGCGGCGGCGCATGCCTGGGACCTCCTGGAGGACCTGGGCGTTCTGGGCAAAATTGACTTCTACCAGGTCATCATGCCCTACCCCCTGCACCTGGATTTCAGGGAAAAGATGCGTTCGCACTACGACCGGGTCCTGGTGCTGGAGGAGACCTACCCGGTGGTGGAGCTGCAGTTAAGCGGTGCCGCTGTCCAGGGCCGGGAGACCAAGACCGTGCCCCGGGAAGGGGAGCTCACCCCCGAGGTCATGCGCCCCATTCTGGCAAAATTTCTGGAGCTGCCGAGCGGACTCCCCGGCCGCGCCGCCGGCGGGAGGCGGCACCCGCCCCACCCTGTGCGCCGGCTGCGGCCACCGGGCTGCGTTCTATGCCATCCGGGAGGCCTTTCCCGGGGGCATTTTCCCCAGCGACATCGGCTGCTACACCCTGGGGATGAACCTGGGCGCGGTGGACACCTGCCACTGCATGGGGGCCGGGATCAGCCAGGCCGCCGGCTTCTACCGGGCTTACGCCGCATCGGGGGGCGAGTTCCCCACCGTGGTGGCCACCATCGGGGACTCCACTTTTTTTCATGCCGGCCTCCCGGCCCTCCTGAACGCGGTCTTCCACCGGGCCCGGTTCATCCTGGTGATCCTGGACAACGCCACCACGGCCATGACCGGGCACCAGCCCACCCCGCAACTGGGGATCACTGCCATGGGCGAGAAGGGCCAGGCGGTTTATCTGGGTGACCTGGTCCGGGCCTGCGGGGTGCAGTTCCTCAAGGAATGCAACCCCTATGACATCCCGGCCATGATGGCGCTCCTGAAGGACGCGGACCGCTTTTGCCGCAGCCCCGAGGGCAGCGTGGCGGTGATCATCGCCCAACACCCCTGCCTGCTCGACCGGGAGGCCAGGAAATCCCAGACAACTCTACGACATGGCGGTGACCGAGGACTGCATCGCCTGCCGCCACTGCCTGGATAACTTCGAGTGCCCGGCCCTGGTCTTCGACGAGGCGGGCGGCCGGGTCGACATCGACGCCATCCGCTGCGTGGGCTGCGGCGTCTGCGCCCACGTCTGCCCCGAAGGCGCCATCGTGGCGAAGCCGAAGTGAGATTGTGGGGGAGGGGGCTAAGGGTCGGAGACCCTTACCCCCTCCCCCACGCCCCCTCCCCCAATCCCTTGAGGGGGTGAAAATTTTGGCAATGGCCGGATCTTGTCCCGGCTATGCCAAACCCTCAAAGGGTTGGGAGGGGGGCTTGGGGGGAGGGCAGGGAGCCGCCGCTCCCTGGCCCTCCCCCCAACTAAAACATGTTCTCGTTGCAGGCGGGGATACCCCGCCTGCAACGAACCCTTAAATAAATATGAAACAACAAATAATCGTAAGCGGTTTGGGTGGGCAGGGGGCGGTGACCCTGACCCGGCTTTTGGCGGAGGCGGCTCTGGCGTTGGGGTTGCCGGTGCTCACTTCCGAGACCCACGGCATGGCGCAGCGGGGCGGCACGGTCATTTCCATGGTCAAGGCGGGGAGTTTCCGGGGGCCTTTGGTACCCTCCGGGGCTGCGGATCTGGGGCTGTTCCTCCATGCCAGGAATCTGGCGGTGCACCGGCATTATGTCAGGCCGGGAGGGGCCGCGGTGGTGAACAGCGCGGTGCCGGGGGATTACCTGTCGGTGGATGCCCTGGGATTGGCGGCGGGCCTCAAACTTCCCCCGGTGACGGCCAATCTCATTGTTCTGGGTTTTGCCGCGGGGCAGGGCCTGCTCTTCTGCCGGGTCGATCTCCTGGAGGCGATTATCCGGGAAAAGTCCCCCGCCCGTTTCCAGGAGGGCAACCTCCAGGCCTTCGGGGCCGGCTGCCAGGCCGCGGCGCAAAAAACCCAGGCATAGGTTTCCCTTGCTTAAACCTGCTGTACAGCGCCTCCCGGCATTTATTCTACGGCATCACACCGGCCTCGCGATCACCGGTCTGGCGCTGGTGCTCCTGGCCGTTCCCCTGCGTTTCTCCAATCCGTACATTCTCAGTATTTTTATTCAGATAGGCCTCCTGGTCATAGTAGTCCTGGGGCTGAACCTGTTCACCGGCTATGCCGGCCAGATTTCCCTGGGCCACGCCGCTTTTTTCGGGCTGGGGGCTTACGGCTCCGCCATCCTCACCGCCACCTATGCCCTGCCCCCATGGCCCGCCATGCTCATCGCCGCCGGGGCGGTGGCCCTGATGGCCCTGATCGTCGGTGTGCCCACCCTCAGGCTGCATGGGCACTACCTGGCCATGGCCACCCTGGGCTTTAACTACGTGGTGCACACGGTCTTTGTGCAATGGGACGCGGTGACCGGGGGCCCAAGCGGCCTGTCGGGGATTCCGCCCTTGTCGGTGGGGGGCATCAGCTTCAATACCGACCTGAAATTCTATTACCTGGCCTGGGCTTTTGCCCTGACTGCCCTGACCCTGTGCCTCAACCTGGTGCGCACCCCCGTGGGCCGGGGCTTGGCTGCCCTGTCCCAGGATGAGGAGGCCGCGGCCTCTCTGGGGGTGGACGTGCGCCGCAACAAGGTGCGGGTTTTTGTGCTCTCCGCGGTGCTGGCCTCGGTGGCGGGGAGCCTCTACGCCCATTATTTTGGCAACGTCAACCCGGACGCCTTCAGCATTTTCAAGTCACTGGATCTGGTCATCATGGTGGTGGTGGGGGGCATGGGCTCGGTCTGGGGGACGCTGTTCGGGGTGAGTTTCGTGGTGATTTTGCCCTATGTGCTGGAACCCCTGGAGCAATACTTCGACCTTATTCACGGCCTCATCCTGGTGCTGATTTTGATGCTTCTGCCCCAGGGATTGGTGTCGGGCCTCCGGGATCAGGCGCGTCTTTATCTGGCCCGCCGCCGCCTGGCCCGGGAGGGAGCTCAGAGCCTGAGGCCTGGGAGAGGGAGCCAGGTGATTCCACAGGCTGGAAAGCCTGTGCCACCGGGCCCCTGCCCCCTCTCCCAAACCCACCCCCCTTATACCATTGGATAAAACAATGAGCAAATCTCAGTTGCCCCTGACAGACGTCCCCAAGAGCAGGAAGGTACCGCCCGGAAGGAAATTCCGCTGCTCCAGATCCAGGGGCTGGGCAAGCATTTCGGGGGCGTACCGGCCCTGGCCTCGGTGAGTTTCAGGGCCGCGGCCGGGCAGGTGACCGCGCTCATCGGCCCCAACGGTGCGGGCAAGACCACCCTGGTGAATTGCCTGTCGGGGGTGCTGGCGCCGGACCGGGGCGCCATCTGGTTCAACGGTGACAACCTGGCGGGTCTGCCCGCCCACCGGGTGGCGCGCCTGGGCATGGCCCGGACCTTTCAGAACCTGCGCCTCTTTCCCCGGTTAAGCGTCCTGGACAACGTGCTAACCGGCCTCACCGTGCAGGCGCCGGATTCCTTCTGGCAGGCGCTCTTGAGACCACCGTCCCTGCGCCACGCCGAAAGGCGCCTCAAGCTCACGGCCCTGGAGGCCCTGGACCGGTTCGGCCTGGCCGGCAAAGCAGACCTGCCCGCCGGGGTGCTGGCCTACGGCGACAAGAAGCGGGTGGAGCTCGCCCGGGCCTTCGTCTCCCGCCCTATCCTGGCCCTGCTGGACGAACCGGTGGCGGGCCTCAACCCCGAGGAAACCGGGGAGATCGCCGGGCTGCTGCAGCTTTTGAAACAGCAGGGCAAGTCCATGCTGTTAATCGAGCACGACATGGAACTGGTTATGGGGGTGGCGGACCGGGTGGTGGTCCTGGACGGCGGCAGATTGATCGCCTCGGGGACCCCGGCGGAGATCATGGTCAACCCCCTGGTCCTGGAGGCCTACCTCGGCCGCCTGAGCGCCATCGCCTGAATGAAGCTTAATGTGGGGTTTAGTGGCCAGGGAGGGTGGCTCCCTGCCCTCCCCCACTAATCCCGACCTCAGGAGAAGCACATGGCCAAATTTCTTTTTGTTCTGACCCGGGGCCCGAGGACCCTACCCGGGCGGTGCGCTGCTTCCAGTTCGCCAAGATCGCCGCCGACAAGGGCCACGAAGTCACGGTGTTTTTGGTGGATGATGCGGTCTATTTCACCAACCTGTCCTTGAGCGAGAGGATCAAGGCCCCCACCGGCGATGATTTGATGACCTATTGGAAGTTCCTGGTGGACAAGGGAGCTGCGATGCTGGTCTGCAAGCCCTGCGCCGCGACCCGCACTCATTTCCGAAGACGAGCTGCCGCCGGGCCTTACGATCGGCACGGGGGTGACGCTCATCGAGCTGGCGGCGGAGTCGAAGGTGTTTACTTTTTGACCCGCCCGAGGCGCCGCGCCCAATAAAAAAGGCCGGGGGTCCGGCAGCTGGTGCTGCGTTCTCCCCGGCCCTGAGTTCGTCCGGAGTGGAAGATGATGTGCCTTAAGCCGAGGCCGGCTCGTAATAGGCTACCCCGTCGCTCCACCAGGTAAGCTTGTACCTTTCACCCTTGAGGTTGAGGTAAGGGCGGACCCACAAGATGACCCGCTCGGTGAGGCGGCCGTGAAAAGGATGAGCTAAAACCGCCACTACCACCCTGCCGTAGCCGGTTTCGGCGCCACTGATATCTTGACCTTGTTCAGTCAGCATAACAATCCCCTTTATTCCTAAACCCGTTGATCAGGTTCACTTTATATTGTATCAATTTCTCGTTCGGGAACAATCACCAAAAATTCTCCCGGCCAGGTAAAAATTTTTTTTGACTCACCCAGGACCAGATCAGTATCAGCTCTTATATAGTAATTGTAATCATTTTTATAAAAATAGCAACTACACTTTTTTTAAGGATTTCAAGGCGGATGCCCGGCAAGATCACTCAGCCCACCCACTGAAACGCCGGCACCAGCACCCTTGGCGGCCTTTGCCGGGGGCATTGCAGAAGGACGAGAATTCCAGTAATTTTTCGCATAATGAATTTGAGCGATTCCCTTTTGCATATAAAGGACCTGCAGGTCCGCTACGGCGCGGCCCAGGCCCTGTTCGGCCTCGACCTGTCGGTGGCCAAGGGCGAGACCGTGGCCCTGGTGGGGGCTAACGGCGCCGGCAAAACCAGCCTCCTGAAAGCGGTCATGGGGCTGGTGCCGGTGACGGGCGGCGCCATTTACCTGGATGGCCAAGAAGTGACGGGCTCGACGCCGGCGGCCATGGCGGCCCGGGGGGTGGCCCTGTGCCCTGAGGGCCGGGAGATGTTCGGGGACCTGACGGTGCGGGAAAACCTGGACCTGGGGGCCCTGGCGTTAAAGATCAGCCGCGGCGAGCGGGAACGGCGCCTGGAGGGGGTCCTGGAACGGTTTCCCCGGCTCCGGGAGAAGAGCGGCCAGCCCACCGCCACCCTCTCCGGCGGCGAGCAGCAGATGGTGGCCATCGGCCGGGCCCTTATGGCCGGGCCGCGCCTGCTGCTCCTGGACGAACCCAGCCTGGGGCTCGCCCCCAAAATGGCCGACGAAATCTTCGACATCATCCACCAGCTGGCCAGGGTCGGGGTTACCATCCTCCTGGTGGAGCAAAACGCCGCCCGGGCCCTGACCTCCTCCCGATCGGCCTATCTCCTGGCCAACGGCCGGATGGTGACCTCGGGCAAAAGCGACCGACTCCTGGTGGATGCGGACTTGCGCCGGGCCTTTCTGGGCGCGGCCACGTCCCACAACCCGGCCGGCAGCCGCCTGGGTGCGGCCGGATTCACTAATATCAGATTGGAAAAACCCGACATGACCAGACTTACCTTTATGCCCCCTTTCAAAAACGCCGAGGCCCTGGCGGAACGCCAGCTCGAGGGCCTCAAGTGGACAGTGCGCCACGCCTACGAAGGCTCGAGCTTTCTACCGGGAGAGGCTGGACGCGGCCGGCGTGAGACCCGACGGCATCCGCGCCCTGGCGGACCTGGCGAGCCTCCCCTTCACCACCAGCGACGACCTCCGGGACCAGTACCCCTTCCCCCTGCGGGCCGTGCCCTTCGAGCAGATCGTGCGCATCCATTCCTCCAGCGGCACCACCGGCAAGCGCAAAATCCTGTGCTACACCCAGAAAGACGTGGATGACTGGGCCCACTTCTTTGCCCGCTGCTACGAGATGGCCGGGGTCACCCACCTGGACCGGGTGCAGATCGCCGTGGGTTACGGCCTGTGGACCGCGGGGGTGGGCTTTCAGGCGGGGGTGGAGCGGCTGGGGGCCATGGCCGTGCCCCTGGGGCCGGGAAACCTCGACCTGCATCTGGAGTTCCTGGTGGACCTGCAGTCCACCGTGTTTTGCTGCACCGCCAGCATGGGGCTCCTTTTGGCCGAGGAGATCCACAAGCGGGGGCTCGCCGACAAGATCAACGTGCGCAAGATCATTTACGGCTCCGAGCGCTCCAGCGTGTCCATGCGCCAAAGAATCTCCGAGCTGTTCGGGGGGGCGGAGCTGTTCGACATCACCGGCCTCACCGAGCTCTACGGCCCGGGCGCGGGGATAGAGTGCCCCCACCACGACTGCATCCATTACTGGGGGGATTACTACATCCTGGAGATCGTCGACCCGGAGACCCTGACCCCCGTGCCGGACGGGGAGTGGGGCGAGATGGTGGTCACCACCCTGGCCAAGGAAGGCGGCGCCGCTGATCCGCTACCGCACCCGGGACATCACCCGCATCATCCCCGGGCCCTGCACCTGCGGCACCATCCTCCCCCGCCACTCCCGCCTCCGGGGGCGCACCGACGACATGTTCAAGTTCCGGGGCGTCAACATCTACCCCTCCAGCATCGACCGGCTGCTCTCCGAGGTGCCGGGCCTGGGCTCGGAGTACCAGGTGCACCTGAGCCGGGACGACCGGGGCCGGGACCACATGCAGCTCAAGATCGAGCGGGGCGCCGGGGTGGAGGCCGGCCGGGGGGACGAACTGGGGCGGGAGGTGCGCCACGTCATCCGGCACCGGCTCATGGTCACCCCGGAAGTGGAGATCGTCGGCTACAGGGAGCTGCCCCGCTCCGAGCGCAAGAGCCAGCGGATCTTCGACAACCGCATCACCGACGCCGTGGTGGAGGGGGTGGGCGAAGGTTAGCATTTTCTGAAAAGGCGGCCAGGGGTCAGAGGGCGATGGATCTTTGCCCCCTCCCCTCTCCCCGATCTTCGTCAAATAAGGATGCGCCGGTTCGACGGCTAGCCCAACTGATTCTTGATGATTTTGCCTGAAATGCGTGGTATTTTTAGGTTTGCGGAGGTTTTCCCCGTCATTTTCCCATCTCTTCCCGAACCATCCCTGGTCGGCCGATGCCGGGTTCTGGTCGGGGCGGTCAAAGACTTGCGCCAGGGCGACAGCCCAACGGAGGGACCATGAAGACCAGGTTCACAAGCGTGGTGGGGTTGCTGCTTTTAGTGGGGGTATTGGCGGCTGGTTGTGCCAAGCCCAGCGTCTATCCTGAGCACATGGACCCGCGACCTTTTTACAACGACTCCTGGTGGGGTACTGACCCTGTCTGTTCTCCTGGTTGCCCCGTCGGCGGATCACGCTGGTGACCGGCAGTATGCCCTAGCCGTTTTTCCTACCCATGCGGATAGTTATGCTTAGATGAGCCGACTGCATCCGTGCCGGGCTCCAGCCTGGCCGACATACCATGAAACGACGCAAAGTAAAGGAGAAGCCAATATGCTCAAAAAACTCGCGGCCTTTCTCGTAGCCACTGTCCTGGTATTGGGGGCGGGCGGGGCCCAGGCCGCCACTGAACGGTGAACCTGCTAAGGACAAGCGAACCCATCAAGATCGGCGCCATGTTCGCCCTGTCCGGCCCGGCGGCCAATATCGGCACCCCCACCAAGCTGGTGGCCGAAATGGCGGTGGCCAAGATCAACCAGGATGGGGGCATCAACGGCCGTCCCCTGGAACTGGTCATCGGCGACACGGAAAGCGACGCCGCCAAGGCAGTGACCATCGCCAAGAAATTCATCTACCAGGACAAGGTGGCGGCCATCATCGGCCCGACCCGCACTGACAGCGGCATGGCGGTCAAAAAGGTCGTGGAGGAGGCGGGCATGCCCACCTTCATGACGGTGGGCGGCGACCCGGTGATCATGGGCGGGGAGAAATTCGGGTCCTACAAATACGTCTTCAAATCCCCCCAGCGCTCCTCCGTGGCGGTGAAAAGGCTGTACTCCTACCTCAAGAGCAAAAACATCAAGAAGGTTGCCCTGTTAAACGCCACCGACGGCTTCGGCAAAGACGGGCTGCAGTGGCTGGAGAAACTGGCGCCCGACTACGGCCTCGAGATCGTCGCCAAAGAGTCCTTCGGCCCCCAGGATACCGATGTTACCGCCCAGCTTACCAAGATCAAGAACGCCAAACCCCAGGCCATCATCTGCTGGACCATCGGCCCGGCCGGCGCCATCGTGTCCAAGAACAAGGCCCAACTGGGGATTACCGATATCCCGTTGTTCCAGTGCCACGGCCTGCCCGACCCCAAGTACATCGAACTGGCCGGCAAGGCCGCGGAGGGGGACCAGATGCCGGCCACCAAGCTCATGGCCGTGAACGAACTGCCGGACACCGACGCCCAGAAGCCGGTGATCAAGCAATTTATCCATCTGTATAAAGACGTGTATCACTACGACCAGCAATTCCCCATCAACACCCACTCGGGCTACGCCTGGGACGCCATCATGATCGTGGCCGGCGCCATGAAAAAGGCCGGCACCGACCCTGCCAAACTCAGGGACGCCATCGAGCAGACCAAGGGATACGTAGGGGTCTCGGGGGTCTACAACCTGACGCCGGAGGACCACAACGGCCTGGGCGAGGACTCCATGGTCATCGTCCAGGTCAAAGACGGCAAATTCGTGCTGGCGAAGTGAAGGAATGTGGGGGAGGGGGCTAAGGGTCGGAGGACCCTTACCCCCTCCCCCACGCCCCCACCCCCAATCCCTTGAGGTTTGGGAAAATTATGGCCTCCGGCCACAACTCAAAGGGGGGTGGGAGGGGTGTTTGAGGGGAGGGCGGGGGATCCACCGATCCCCCGGTCCTCCCCTCAATTTTCTTTTCAGCCTTATTTGGGGACCGGGCAGCCTTCGGGTGGCCCCGGCCTGGAGGCCAGGGCGGTCAGAAGTTGCTGGCCGGTAGCGGGTGAGAGGCCCAACCCCGGCAGTTCCTCTTTGAGTTGAGTCACCGAGCCGAAGCCCGCCGCATAGCCGTTCAGCCGGGCTGCCGCGGTGGAGCCCACCAGGTCCCTGGCATCGGGATAGTATTGGCTCAATTCCTGGAGGAGCCGGGGGGTTTGTTGCAGGTAGTATTTCTGGTGATAGTCCTCGGCCAGGGTGAAACCGGTGGCGGGGAGGATGGCGGTCTGGACCGGCCCTGCCGTCTTGGCCGCCACCCGGGCCTGGCTCTCCTCGGCCAGGCGTTTCTGGTCGTCGTTGTGATAAAAGATCACGTTCATATACTGGCGGGACCACACTGAGGCCGCGGGGTTGTGGCTGGCCCAGAAGACCTCCAGCAGGTCCTGGTAAGAAATCTGCGTCGGATCGTAATCCACCTCCACGGTTTCGGTGTGGTCGCCGAGGTTTCTATAGGTGGGGTGTGGCTTGGTGCCGCCCTCGTAACCTACCCGGGTATGCACCACCCCTTTCAAGGCCCCGAACCGGGCCTCTGCTCCCCAGAATCACCCCAGGCCGAAGGCAAAGGTTTCCAGCCGGGCGGGCTGTGGCCGGTCAAGAGGGGGAGGGCTTTTCACCGCGGCTGCTATCGCGTGCTCCATAAGATCAGTTCCTTTCTCCGGGACCGAACCCGGGGCGGCCGCCGCTGCCAGGGAGGCGGTGATCGCGGCTAGGGCCACAAGCCCGCCCAGCAGCAGGGCAGTGAGTTTTCGTGAAGACGGGCACCGGCCGGTGCGGGTGGAATGCCGGCCAGCGCCCGGTCCTGACTTCATGCTGGTCATGGTGCTTCCTTTCGCCCAGGGGGAACGGAGGAGGAAGGCAGGATTATCCCCCCGGCGCCAAGCCCCCTGGTAGGTAGATATTATAGATTAAATATAATCACAGGAAGTCCAAAGGGAAAGGACCCGGGGTGATAATTGACGTTTGCAGGGCCGGGACTACTTTCGTATAATGGAACGCGGTGGGGCTTGTTTTGCAGAAGGCTGGGGCTCACGCTGCCGAGCCGCTTTTCGCCCGCCGGAGCTCACCTCCTGGAGCAGAAACGGCTGGGCCCAAAATGCCGTAAGCAGATTTGCATGTTG